>ABHC01000013.1 GCA_000171835.1 alpha proteobacterium BAL199
CCCCGCCGATCCGTGGACCCGTTGTCCGATCGAGATTACTTACGAATCTCGATCTTCACCCGGCGGTTCTTGGCTTCCTTCACACCATCCGGCGTGACGACCTTGTTCTGGCTTTCGCCGAAGGCCAGCCGCTTCATGGCCGGAGCCTTGGCACCGATCAACGTGGTCAGTTCCTTGGCCACCGCATCGGCACGACGCTGCGACAGCGCCATGTTGTAGGCCTCGGAGCCGGAACGGTCGGCGTAGCCCGAAACCTCGATGTTGGTCGCGGCCATATCGTCCGCCGCATTCGCCGCGTCGATCAACGTCGACTGAGTCTGGGCCGTCAGTGTCGACTTATCGAAGTCGAAATAGACGGTGAAGTTGGCGAACGTGATGGACGGCTTCGGTGCAGCAGCCGGTGCCGGCGTGCCAAGCTGTGCCATCGCGGCGTCGAACCGGTCCTTGCACCACTTGATGTCGGCCGGCTGGAAGTTTTCTTCCTGCTCCTGCATCCAGCAATCAAAGCTGGCCTGGGCACGGGCAGCGGCGTCCGGCTTCGCCGTACGGGCACCGCCATCGAGCGCTTCCATCAGCTTACGGCGAGCCTCAGCCAGCCCACCCTGGGCTGCTGCCGGGATGTCCCGCGAAGCAAGCTCTTCCGGTGCCGGCGGCTTGCCGTTGGCAGACGCGATCGCCCGAGCGGCGAACGTGTCGGAATCCATGTAGTCGCCTTCGGCGAACTCCATCTCGGCCAGAACCAGATATTCTTTGTACAGCCCCGCACTGAATGCGTCGCCAGAGGGCGTCAACCCCTTGGCGTTGTCGAGCTGGAAGCCCGCACAGGCGCTCAGCCCGAGCATTGCGGTGGCCGCCACCGCCAGCTTGGTGGCGCCTATCATTTTCGTGAACATGCGCGTCTCCTTCTCGTAATCTCATGCGCCTCATTTTGAGACGGCAAGCCCCCGACATTCGACCAGGACCGCATACCCGCCTCCCGCCGTGTCGATCGGAAAACCGCTCTCGGACACGACCCGCAATATGCCCCAATTGTTGGAAATGTCCAACTAGTGGATAAAATCCGACATTAGAATCCCGCTCAGGATTCCCGCGGGTTCGGTGGCGTGCGAGTCTGGGGCATGCGCACCGGGATCAGCTTCACCGTCAGTACCGCCGATCGCGCCCGCCTGGAGGCGATCGTGGCGGACCGCAACAGCCCGCAAAAGCACGTCTGGCGCTGCCGGATCGTGCTGCTCACCGCCGCGGGCCTGGGCACCAACGCGATCATGCGCGAGGCCGGGGTCGCCAAGACGGCGGTCTGGCGCTGGCAGGAGCGCTTCGCCGCCGAAGGCGTGGACGGGCTGCTGCGGGACAAGACGCGCCCGTCGCGGATCCCGCCGCTGGACCCCTCGGTGGCCGAGCGCGTCGTCGCCCTGACCCTGACCGATCCGCCCGGCGAGACGACCCACTGGACCGCCGCAACGATGGCGGCACAGACCGGCATCTCGGTTAGTTCGGTGCAGCGGATCTGGCGTGCTCACGGTTTGGCCCCGCATCGGATCCGGCAGTTCAAGCTCTCGAACGACCCGGAGTTCGTGACCAAGCTGCGCGACGTGGTCGGGCTCTATGTCGACCCGCCGGCCCACGCCATCGTGCTCAGCGTCGACGAGAAGAGCCAGATCCAGGCGCTCGACCGCACCCAGCCCGGCCTGCCGCTGAAGAAGGGCCGCGCCGGCACCATGACCCACGACTACAAGCGCCATGGCACCACCACCTTGTTCGCTGCCCTCAACGTGCTCGACGGCACCGTCATCGGCCGCAACATGCAGCGTCACCGCCACCAGGAGTTCATCCGCTTCCTCAACCACATCGAGGCCCAGGTTCCGGCCGGCAAGGTGATCCACGCCGTCCTCGACAACTACGCCGCCCACAAGCACCCCAAGGTCCGCGCCTGGCTGCACCGCCATCCCCGCTGGACCTTCCACTTCGTGCCGACCTCATGTTCCTGGCTCAACGCCGTCGAAGGCTTCTTCGCCAGGCTCGCCAAGCGCCGCCTCAAGCGCGGCGTCTTCCGCTCTGTCGCCGACCTCCAGGCCGCCATCAACCGCTTCCTCGACGAGCACAACGCCTCAGATCCGAAGCCCTTCAACTGGACAGCCGATCCCGACAAAATCATCGCCGCCGTCAGGCGTGGGCACCAAGTGTTGGATTCTATCCACTAGGACACAGGCGCGGTTGGTAAATACGTAGCCGATAGGCAATAGGAGAAGTCACAATCGGCGGCGCTGACTTCATTTCGCCGAGCAATCCATCATCTGTTGCGCACGGGATAACGCCCCCGCACCCGTGCTCCGAGACAAGTCGGCGCTAGATCTCCAGCGGGATCGTATCACCCACGGAAGATCAAGGGCTTCCTTTCCCGGCACAGCGCGCGGTCCGACGGCCGGTGCAGACAGACCGCTCTGCCGCCTGCTATTACGGCAAAGGACAAAATTATGACCGCGGACCGTTCCATGCCGAAGATCACACTAGTGGTGGGAATCAGACAGATGAAACCCGTGCATCAGCAAACGCATGGCGGAAATCTGCCGATCCAGACGGACTCACCCGTTTGATTTTCACCACTAGGCACGATCATCAAGCTGCTGATTATCTCGTTCTTCGTCGGCTGGGGCTTGTCGGTCCTCGACCTTACGCCGATGGAACTGCTGCGCAGCATGTTCAACCGCTTCGACCAGATCCTCGACTGGATCGGACGGTCGTTCGGGTCGATCGTGTCCTACGTGCTGATCGGCGCCATGGTCGTGGTTCCGATCTGGCTGGTGCTGTTCCTGATCGACTGGTCCAAGCAGCGCGGCAAATAGAGCCGTCGGCCGCGCAGCCGTCATCGCTGACTTTTACATCACCGCGAAACGCAATCGGCCGAGCAAAGACGCTCGGCCGATTGACTGTATATCGTCTGGGCGCGTGCCAGACGCTTAGCGGAACCCCTCCGCAAGCGTGAACATGACGGCCACGATCAGCAGACCGAAGCCGATCCCGACCAGGGAAGGCCACACGCCGAAGCTTGCGCTGTCGTCCGATGAATCAGGTGACATTGACGTCCCTCCGGTTAGCTCGCCAAGGCGTTCGGCAGCCACAGCGCGATCTCAGGGAACGCCATGACAAGGCCGAGGCCAACGATCTGCAGTGCGATGAACGGCAGCACCGCCATAAAAATTTCCTGCAGCGTGATGTAATCCGGCGCCACCGATTTCAGCCAGAAGCAGGCCGGGCCAAACGGCGGTGACAGGAAGTAGATCTGGATGTTCATCACGAACAGCACGCCGAACCACAGCTTGGCGGAGTCCGGATCCAGCCCGAGTTCGGGCGCCATCTGAACGACCACCGGCGCGAAGATCGGCACCGTGATGAACAGGATGGCGATCCACTCCATGAAGGTGCCGAGGATCACCAAAATGCCCATCATCACCAGGATGACGCCCATCGGCGACAGATCCAGGCCGCTGAACAGGCTGCGCATGAAGTCGCCGCCGCCCACCAGGTTGTAGATCCCGACGAAACTGACGGCGCCCAGGATCAGCCAGATGATCGTGCCGACCGTCGACATGGTCTGGGTGATCGCCACCTGCATCATCGACCAGGTCAACCGGCCGCGCACCGCACCGACGATGATCGCGCCGAACACGCCGACGCCCGCCGCTTCGGTGACCGACGCGATACCGGCGTAGATCGACCCCATGACGAAAATAATCAGCATGATCGACAGGATGACCGCAAACCGGCGGTCCGAAGACAGGCTCGTACTGCCAGCACCGCGGGCCGCCACTTCTTCCGCAGTCGGCGCCAGGGACGGGTTGATCGCACAACGGATCAGCACGAACACGATGTAGAACGATGCCAGCAGCAGGCCCGGCAGCACGCCGGCCATGAACAGGTCGCCGATCGCAACCTGCGCCGACAATGCGTAGACGATCATCACCACGCTGGGCGGGATCAGGGTCGCCAGCGAACCAGCCGCACAGATGACGCCAATCGATAGCTTGCGGTCATACCCAAGACGGAGCATCTGCGGCAGAGCGACCAGGCCGAGCATGACAATCTCGCCGCCCATGATGCCGGACATGGCCGCCATGATGACCGCCACAACCACGGTCTGCACGGCAACGCCACCGCGCAGATTGCCGGAGAACACGGCCATGGCGTCGAACAGGTCTTCCGCTATCCCGGCCTTTTCAAGCAAAGACGCCATCAGGACGAACAGCGGCACCGCGACCAACGGGTAGTTCTCCAGCAACCCATAGGCATTGGTCGAAACTAGGTACAACCCGCGTGGACCGAAGAACAGCAGCGCACAGATGATCGATACGATCAGCGTCACTACGCCGAGCGGCATGCCGGTCATCATCAGGAGGATCAACGCGATCACGATGCCGACGCTGACGCTTCCGATGTCATAGTCACGAAGGCTGATGATCTGCGTGGGATTCAGGTCCTCAGCCAGCGTTTCGACCAGGTTGTTGCTCCAGCCGATGACTCCGAAGTCACCGCTGTAGTGACCGATCGCCAGAAGCGCCAACCGACCGACCAGGAGAACCCCGATCACCACGATGAGCATCCGGGGAATCGCTGTCTCGACATGCCGGTACAAGTTGACCAGAAGCTGGACCAGATAGAACAGCGCGCCGACCATCAGCGCGGACTTCAGCATCATCGGCTCAGGAGAATTGAAGGCGCTGCCGGCCCGCTCGACGAGATCGATCGACTCCAGCGCGCGGGTCATGGCATCCCCGGCCAGCAGGAACAATGCGATGACGCCAACAACCAAGGCGAACAGATCCAACCGCCAGCGGGTGCGATCACTCGCCATCAAATAGAAGACCGTGATGCCGATGTGCCGGTTGCGCTGAGTGACATACCCGACCGACAGCATCCACGCCGTAGCGCACAGCACCATGACGACCTCGAACGCCCATTGCGTCGGCGCATGGAAGAAATAGCGTGCGATCACCTCGTAAAGAGTGGCCACGGCGCACAGCAAATAAAGTTGTCCGATCGCCAGCCCCGAGAATCGGCTGAAGGTATCGATGGACGAGGAGACGGAACGGGACATTGCAGTCTCCGAAGGATCGACCGAGTCATAAAAAAAATGGCGAGGAGCCGGGTACCGACCCCTCGCCGTCTAATCGAACGTCAACCTCAGTCGAGGAGGCCGGTGCGCTTCATGAAGCTGATGTGCGCAGCAAGGGCTTCCTTGGCCAGGGGCGACTTCTCGCCGAAGTCTTCCCAGGCACCGACCGCGATCTTGCGGAACTTGGCGCGCTCGGCGTCCGACCAATTGATGACCGTGATCTTGCCGCCAGCCTTGTCGCGGGCAACCAGATCCTGATCCAGCAGGTCGGCTTGGCGGCGCATCGTCGAATAGGCCGCGACGTACCAGACTTCCAGGATCGTGCGCTCACCCGGAGTCAGTTTGTTCCAGACATCCTTGTTCACGACGAACTGCAGGACGGCCATGGAGTGGATGCCGGGATAGAGCGGAAAGAGCGCCACCTTGTGCATGCCGGACGCATCATTGTTCACGTAGGCCGAGGCATCCGCGGCATCGACGATGCCTTTCTCGAGCGAGGTGTAGACCTCGGAGAACGGCAGCGAGACCGGCGAGGCGCCGGCGCGCTTGAAGACCTCTGCGGCGAGTCCCTCGGGCGACCGGATCTTCACACCCTTGAATTCCTCGACGGTCTTGATCGGGATCTTCGAGACCAACGCTTCCTTGGTGTAGGGGCCACAGCCGACAACGTGGATCTTGCCGTTGCCGTACTTGTCGTACAGCTTCTGCAGGATCTCCTTGCCGCCGCCTTCCATGCAGAAGGTCTGGACCTGCTCCGGAGTGTCGTAACCGGCAATCAAGTCGCCCATGATGGCGAACGCCGGGTCACGACCGGAGAAATACGAAACCGCGTTCATGTCGCCATCAAGGATCCCGTTGGCGACGGCGTCGATGGTCTCTTTGTGGGGTACGACAGCCTTGGTCGGCAGCACTTCGAGCTTGAGCGAACCGCCGCTCATCTCTTCGACTTTCTGCTGCCAGCCATCGGTCATGAACCGATGTGCCCAGTCGCCCGGCGCCGAACTTGCCTGCACTTTCAGCGTCTTTGCATCGGCAGCACCGGTCAGCCCAAGGGCCAATACCGCCACCGCGGCGGCAATTGTCTTACGCATAAAGAGTCTCCTCCCAGGAGAGTTATTTTCGTTTTCCGAGCCGTGATCATCCGTGCCACGGTCGAGGTTTGTCAATTACGCCGGTCGGACAACGCCATACCGATGTATGCTCATCAGCTTATATGATCAATCTGCCTTCGGCTTTCCGATAATCTCACGGACCGAGAAACCGCCGGTCGCGCTGGAAGCTAGCACGTGCAGCGTCTTGCCTGGAAAAACCTGATCAGCCAGTTCGGCAAGCGCCGTGTCGGTACCGCCGAACGGCGCCACGACATCGATCAGCCAAGCACGGTCGCCGCACCGCCACTCATTGGGCTTCAGGCGCATCTGCCCCTGCTTCAGTCGGGCCTCGACCTCTTCGTTGACCAAAGCCCACGAGGCGTAGATCACCGGAACCGAGCCACTGTCGGTCTGCCTGCGCCACACCCGCGCCTGGCGGGCCATCATAGCCGGAAGCACCAGCCATTCGAGATCCGAGACGAACACGTGCCTATGCCCCGGCGACTGCCCGAACAATGTAACCACCTGCCCGAGCAATCGGGTCATGTCGTCACGGGGCGTGTCGGTCGTCGGTTGCGCCGCGGCAGCCGGGGGAGCGGCCTTCTCAGCCGGCTTTTTCGGCTCGGCGGCCGTTACCGACTTGCGTCCCGACGCCCGCTTGGAGCCGGGTTGCGGCGCCTCCGACCCGTCGGTACCGAACACCACGTCACTCATATCTCTCTCCCCTCGGTCAGTGCGCAAAAACCACCGGCATGGTGGCATCGGCGATGATGTCGCTGGTTGCGCCGCCGAAAATCATCTGTCGCAAACGGCTCTGGGTGTAGGCCCCCTTGATCAGCAGGTCGATCCCGGCGGCTTCTGCCTGATCCAGTACGTCCAAACCCGGGCCCCGCGCCGAACGGGGGCCCATGGTTGCCTCGGCTGCGACGCCGTGCAGCTTGAGATAATCAACCAGCGCCGCTCCATCGGGTCCTGGTACAGACCACCCCTCGATCTCGATCACCACTGCCTTTTTGGCGGCCCGTAGCAAGGGCATCGACTGGCCGATCAACCGGGCGGTCTCGGTGCTTCGGTTCCAAGCCACGCCCACCGTATCGCCGCACGGCCGGGTCCAGCCGATCGGCGTCAGCATGACCGACCGACCTCCCTCGAACAGCGCCGTCTCCAACACCGCTCGCCAGTCGGTCTCCTCTGCCTTGCCGACGACCGTCAGGTCGAACAACCGGGCGTGCTCGCCGATCCCGAACCGCGCCTTGAGCGGTTGGTCATTCAGCACAACACGACCAGCGGCGGCCCCGAGACCGGAGATCCGCCCGCGCATGGCCGTTAAAGCCGTATCGGCTTCGCGGGCGAGATCGGGACCTTGGTCCGCATAATCGATGATTCCCACACCCATTGGATCGACCAGAGGGCTCTCGACAGGACGCGGGTAGAACATGGCGACCGCTCGACCGTCGAACCGCTCTGCCAAGTGCGCCGCAACCTCGAGCGGTGCTCGTTCTACGCCGTCGAGGCCAAAGGGCAGGAAGACGTGCTTCATCGTCGATCTCCTCATCTCGCGGGCGTTCTGATCAGCATCATAAACGAATTCAAAGATGTCGACAGGGGATGCAGCGAGCGGCCTGATTCCGAGACCTAAACACCGCCTCTCAATCGTTGCTCCGAGACTAACCGCCGCCGAGGGAGACGATCCCGTTGGCCCCGCCCTCCGATCAGCGGTAGTATTGCACCCTAGTGGACGGGGAAAGGTGGGCTGCCGTGACCGGCAAGACACCAAACAAACAGCGCCGGCTCTCGCACATCGAATTGGCCGAGGTCGTCAAAACGCACCAGAATTTCCTTCTGGGACGTCCGGGAGGCTTGCGCGCGCAACTCGTTCACCACGACTTGTCGGGCATGTTGCTGACCGGCAGCAATCTCAAGGATGCTGACCTTACCGGCGCCAATCTCACCGATGCCGATCTGTCGGATTGCGTGCTGGACGGTGCGTTGCTGTTCGGGGCCAACCTGTCCGAAGCCAATCTCGAGGGTGCGCGCATGGTCGGCGCCGACCTGCGCGGTGCCACGTTGCGCGGCGCTCGATTGCGCAACGCCAATCTGCACAAGGCCGATTTCCGCGACGGGTCGATCACCAAGCGCGGCAAAGGCGGCAACCTCACCGCGATCACCATGAAGCTCGGCGCTACCCACATGGAGAAGGCCGATCTTGCCGGGGCCGATCTGCGTGAAGCCGATATGACCGCCGTGGTGGCAACCCACACCGATTTCACCGACGCCGACCTGCAAGGCGCAATCCTTACCAGAGCCAATCTGCGTGGCGCGACCCTGGCAGGCGCCCGGCTGGACGGCGCTCGGCTGGACCATGCGGACTTCACGGGCGCCAACCTTGCCTTCGCTGTGTTCGGCAGCGCATCGATCGAGACCGTGGCACTTGACGGCTGCGATCTCTCGACCGTGTTGACCGACAAGCCGCGCGGCCGCAGCTTCAAGGAGCTGAATCCATCGCTCGCCGACGGGATCGTCGCGCATGTGCGCTGGGTCTCGACAAACGGCGCCGAGGGCGCCGTCCTGACGCTCGACAATATCGACCTCAGAGGCGGCCCTAGCTTGCGGGAGGTGGAGTTGCCGGGTTTGTCCGCCGAGGGCGCGATCTTCATCGGCCTGGACCTGACGCGTGCAAGCTTGGTCGGCGCCCGCCTCAAAGGCGCCGATCTGCGCAACTGCACCCTCAAGGGCGCCGACCTGCGCGGTGCCAACCTGGAACAGGCACGCCTCAACGGCGCCGACCTCAGGGACGCCAAACTCGGCCCGCTTCTGTCCGGTGACCGGTCGTTCTCGACCAACCTGCGCGACGCGCTGCTGCGCCGGACCGATCTGCGCGGCGCCGATCTGCGCAACGCCCAGTTGAATGCTGCCGACCTGACCGATGCCGTGCTGTTCAAGACCAACCTCGACGATTGCGATCTGACCGGCGCCAAGATCGCCTCGTCCAAGGCCTGAGCGTATCCACGATGAGTGTCGAGTCACGCCACGCAGGCGCTCTGCGCGAACTGCACGTGGCGGTCAACGCTGTCTGGCGGCTTGGGCGCAATATGGTCGTCGCCTGGAGCTATTCCGGCTCGACCGTCTATCTCTGTGTCGTGCCGACCTATGTCGTGTTCGAGGTCAGCGAGGAGATCGACTACACGTTCGACAAAGCCCGGCTGCGCGACGAAGAGACATTCCTCGATCTGTGCAAGGGCTTTGGCGCCCGCCCGACCCGAGTCGAACTCGATGCCCCGATCGGCAAAGGCAAGGGTGAGATCCCACCGTCGACCATCGAGCGGATGCTCCGCCGCTACTCGGTTACACACACGCCGTATCGAGCGGTCATGCTGTTCGACATCGTCGGCTTCTCGAAGGCCTCGCCGATTGAGCAGGTCGCCCAGCTCAATTCCCTAGAGTACTCCATCAACAGCGCTGAAAAGCGTCTGCAAGCGCTCGGCCTGGATGTTGAACTCGCACGCTCGACGGTCGGTGACGGGTTCTATGTCTGGAACCGACGGCAGGGGCTCGAAGCCGAATTGCGGACTTATCTCGCGCTGCAATTGATCCTGCTGGACAACAAGCGCGCTCAGCGAAAAGGCGGCACCCGGTTCGTGCCGGTCCTCCGCACGGTTTTCTCGATCGGCAGCCACTATTCGTACCATCAGGTGGAAGGGCAGAGCCCGCGCGGCTTCGAGTACATTGTCGGCGACGTGACGATCTCGCTGGCCCGGCTGATCGGAAAGGCCCAAGCGCACCAACTGCTGATCGGAAACTTCGAACGGCCGGTGGATCATGCCTCACGCACCAAGCTGGATGCGCCGCTGTTTCTGGCGCGTGCCGTGTCGGACTTCGGCGCGATCGAGGGCCTGGAGTTCGGCGGAGAGCCCGTACGGTCGGTGCAGTCCTTCATCACCGGCACCGATCTGGCGAGCGGCCGGCATTCCGTCAACCAGTACACCATCAAAGACAAGCACGGTTTCGCCCATCCGGCATTCAACGTGGTGCTGCACGCCCGGTTCGATTCGGACACCACCCTGACCATCGGCCTCGGCACCGATGCGTTGACAGACTTCGACGCTGAAGCCGATCCGTACCGAATAGACGTCAAAAACCTTGCCAAGATGCGGGATCTATTCCGGGCGTAATACAGGCTTCAGCAAGCCGCTTGCCGGAACCTCTCGTTCTCTTTAGAAAATATTAGCGAAACCGACGCAATCGTGAGAGCCACCCGGAGCTGGGAGTGGCCCTCGATATTGGTGCGGCAGGACGGCATGTTCGGAAAAACTAAGACTAAGGGCGCGGCAGGGGCGTCGGCGCAAAAATCCGTTAAATACGGATCGGCCATCTTCGGCGAGGACGAACTCGAAATTCGAGAACTCCACCTGAAAGGCGTGCGGATTCCGAACCCCGGCGACGGCAACATCATCAACGGGCAGAAATTCTTCTTCACCATGCGATTGGGTGAGGGCGACACCGCGGTCTCGTTCAAAGTGAACGCCTTTGCCGTGGCCGCTTCCGAGAAGGAAGTCATCGGCAAGTTCGCTGACATGGAAGACGACGAAAGGCGGCTGATCGCGCTGCATCTGAAGGCCCTGCGAGCCTCAGGCGCGATTGCCTGACGACGCCCTAAACCCGCGTGCGGGGCCTCGTCGGATCTCCTACGGCAATCGTCCCTAAAAATCCGTCGGTGCTCCACCCTCCTCGATCCGCTTCGCCACGAACGCGTCGAGTTCTTCGCGGATCGCCGGGTCCATCGGCGGAGCCTCGTATTCCGCCAACAGGCGGCGGGCCAGGATGTCCGAGCGGGTCAACGCGTCGGGCGAGCCGGCTTCCTGCCAGCTCTCGAAGTTTCGCCAGTCCGAGACCATCGGCGAGAAGAACGCGGTCTTGAACCGCTCCTGGGTGTGTGCGGTCCCGAAGAAGTGGCCGCCGGGTCCGACGTCGCGGATAGCGTCCAACGCCAGGGTGCTGTCATCGACCACCAGCGGCGTGAGGAACTCGGCCAGCATGCCGATGGTGTCAGCGTCCATCACCATCTTTTCGTATGACGCGCACAACCCGCCCTCCATCCAGCCGCAGGCGTGCTTGAGGATGTTCACCCCGCCCATTACCGCGCCCCACAGCGAGAAGATGCTTTCCCACGCCGCCTGGGCATCCGGCACGTTGGCGGCGTTGGCGTTCGACGATCGGTAGGGGATGTTGTAGCGCCGCGCGAGTTGGCCGCCGACCAGGGCCGCCTTCATGTACTCCGGGGTGCCGAACGCCGGGGCGCCCGATTTCATGTCGACGTTCGAGGTGAACCCGCCATAGGCGACCGGCGCACCGGGCCGGACGATCTGGCTGAACGCCAGCCCGGCCAACGCTTCGGCGTTCTGCTCGACCAGCGCGCCGGCGATCGTCACCGGCGCCATCGCGCCGGCCAGGGTGAACGGGGTGATCACCGTCGGCTGGCCGGCCTCGGCCATGGTGATCACGCCCTGCAGCATCGGGTAGTCCAGCCGCAATGGCGACGACGAGTTGATGATCGAGAACAGGCTGGGCTCGCGCTCCAGCTGCGCACGGCTGACTCCGCGGGCAATACGGACCATCTCTATGCCATCCTCGATCCGCTCGCGGCCCAGCGAGTAGGCGTGCAACGTCTTGTCGGACATCGTCAAGATATCGCGCAGCGCCTCCAGGTGACGGATCGAGGCGTGAATGTCGACCGGCTCGACCGGGTAACCGCCGAAGGCGTGAATGGCGTTCAGGGACTGGCCGAGCTTGATCAGGTTCTGGAAATCCACGCGGTTGCCGACTCGGCGTCCACCGGCAAGGTCGGAGACGTTCGGCGTGCTTGCGACCTGGCAGACCACGATCTCGGTGCCGCCGACGCCAACACTGCGCTCCGGGTTGCGGGCGTGCAGGGTGAACGAACTCGGGATGGTCTTGATCCGCTCCTCGATCAAAGCACGTTCGAACCGCACACGCTGCCCGTCCACCGACGCGCCGGCCGCCTTCAGCCGGTCGCACGCCTCCGGCAGCAGGAAGTCGATGCCGATCTCCTCCAGGACCTGTAGCGAGGCGATATGGATCGATTCCAACTCGTCATCGCTGATCGCGCGCATCGGTGCATAGGGGTTGAAGATCCGCCGGAACGCCGGTTGTTCAATCTGCACCGGACCTTCGCGCCGTCCACGCCGGGCTCCTCGTCGTCCACCACGGCCTTCGGCTTCGGATTCCGACGGGACGTCCATCGACATGTCGTGTGCTCCCCTGGTCGCGGTGTTCGAGCCTCTGGGACTGTGCGCCCGCCCTTCCAGCGCCGTCGAGCCGGAAATCGACGGTCCCTAGGCTTGACTCGACATCAAAGGCGGGTCGAATCCCCTGGACCCACACGGAGAGCATTCATGACCATCGACGCGGTTCCCGATCTGTCCGACAGCACCCTGACCCGGTGGATGGCCGACGCCGGCATCGCCGGCACCCCCTCCTGGTTGCGTGACACGTTGTCGAGACTGGCCGCATCGCCGGATCCCTATCCGGCAGATTCCTGGATCGGGTTGATCGCACCGAACGCCGATCCAGCGGCAGCCGAAACGCTGACGGCACTTCGCAACACCTTGCGTCCCACCGCTCCGGCAACCGATCCGGCGCGATTGGACCGGCTGCGGGACGCGCTGCGCTCGGCGGAGGTCGATGGATTCATCATGCCGCGCGCCGACGAGCATCAGGGCGAGCACATCCCGCTCGGCACCGAGCGGCTGGCGTGGCTCACCGGCTTCACCGGCTCGGCTGGCGTCGTCGTTGTGCTGCCCGACCAGGCCGCACTGTTCGTGGACGGCCGTTATACCCTGCAGGCCGGTCAGCAGGTCGATACCACGCGTTGGGAGATCCACCATCTGGTCCGGACCCCGCCGGCCGGCTTCGTCGCGGACCACCTGTCCGGGCGGCGGCTCGGCTACGATCCCAAGCTGCATTCGGTCAACGGCATCACTCGGATCCGCGATGCCGTGCAGCGCGCCGGCGGCACGCTGGTCGCTCTTGACCCGAATCCGATCGACGGCATCTGGACCGATCGTCCGCCGGCGCCGCTTGGCCGGGTCGAAATGCTCGACCGATCGTTCAACGGCCTCAGCGCCGCCGACAAACGTCAGCTGGTCGCCGATGCGCTCGGCAAGTCCAAGGCTGACGTCACGATTCTCAACCAGCCGGAATCGATCGCCTGGTTGCTCAACGTCCGCGGCCGGGACGTACCTTACACCCCCTTGCCGCTGTGCTATGCGACAGTGGCGGCGAGCGGTGCCGTGGAGCTGTTTCTCGATCCGGCGAAGTGCGATGCCGAGACGCGCGCCGCGCTCGGAAACGAAGTCAGCCTGCGTCCGTTCGAAGAGATCGGCGACGCCGTCGATGCCCTCGGCAAGGCCGGCGCCACAGTATCGCTCGATCCGGACACCGCGTCCGACTGGCTGCAGCAGCGACTGATCGCAGCGGGCGCCACGGTGACGACGGCCGAGGATCCCTGCATCCGGCCCCGTGCGCTGAAAAACGCCGTCGAGATTGCCGGAATCCGCGCCGCGCACGCCCGTGATGCGGTCGCCGTCGCGCGGTTCCTGAAATGGGTCGATGACCACGCTCCCGGTGGCACGGTCACCGAGGCGGGGGCTGCCGAGCAGCTTGAGCGGTTCCGAGCCGATGGCGCCTCGTGGCGCGGCCCGAGCTTCGCGACGATTTCCGGCACAGGATCGAACGGCGCCATCGTGCACTACCGGGTGACTCCCGAGACCGATCGGCCATTGGAATCGGACACCCTCTATCTCACGGATTCCGGCGCCCAGTATCTCGACGGGACCACCGACATCACCCGCACGGTGGCGATCGGCACGCCGACCCAGGAGATGCGGGAACGTTTCACCCTGGTCCTGAAGGGTCACATATCCGTTGCCACAGCTCGGTTTCCAGCGGGCACCAACGGCGGGCAGATCGACGCGCTGGCCCGCCAGTACCTCTGGAAGGAAGGATTGGACTTCGACCACGGCACCGGCCACGGGGTCGGCTGCTACCTCGGCGTTCACGAAGGCCCGCAGCGGATCTCCGCAACCGGTCGGGTGCCGATCGAAGCCGGCATGATCCTCTCGAACGAGCCCGGCTACTACAAACCCGGCGCCTACGGGATCCGTATCGAGAACCTGCTGCTGACGGTCGAGACCGATCCGGCCCAGGATACCGGCCGCCCGATGCTGGCGTTCGAGACCATCACCTTCGCGCCGATCGACCGACGGCTGATCGAGCCGGCGCTGCTCACGTTCGAGGAGCAGGCCTGGATCGACGCATACCATGCCGCCGTGCGGCAGCGGGTCGCGCCGATGCTCGATGCCGACGACAGGACTTGGCTTGAGGCCGCGACCGCGCCCATTGGCATGTAGACGCCGAGGCTCTTACGTTTTGCGACGATCGGGGCGATTGCCCAGAGGCAACTCGCGGCGTCGGCGGTCCGGGCCGACATAGTCGTCGGATCGTACGAACTGGCGTGGATCATTCAGAACCAGCACGAGCTTGCGGCGCATTTCGTCGATCGATACCGGCTTGGCGACGAAAGCGTTGACGCCGGCATCACGCGCCTCGATCACGGTCGTGCGGTCGGTGTGAGCGGTCAGCAGGATGACCGGCGTGTGGGGGCTGGGCGATTCGCGATGGGTGCGGATCTTCCGGGTGAACGAGATGCCATCCACCGGCTCCATCATCATGTCCGAGACGATCACGTCGGGATGGAACTTGCTCAGGTGACCGAACGCCTCTTCACCGTTGGCGGCTCTCTCGATCTCATGGATACCGATGCTTTCGAGGATCGACACGACGAGATCCCGTGACATCCGGTCGTCCTCAACGACCAGCGCCTTGATCCGGCTGAAGTCGATGTCCTTCATGCTGTACTCCGATCTCAGCCGTGCCCGGTACCTACTGGCGCGCCCGGAAGGTTGCGCTCAACTCCACCGCCGCCGCGGACGTCCGCTTGGCGACTTCCGCCATCCCGGACAACGCCGCCTGTCCGCCGTCCAGTGTATCGCACGCCACCTCGGCTGCGCGCGATGCCGATACCAATTGGGTCGCCCCGAAGTTCGCTGCAAGCCCTTTCAGCGTGTGCGCCGCGCGCCGCGCTCGCACGAGATCCTTGTCGTCAAGCGCCGACTGAAACTCGGCCAGCCGCAGCTCGATCTCCGATGGCAGCATCGACAGCATACCGGCCACCCGCTTCGGTGGCAGCACACCAAGCACTTCTTCGACCCTGGTAACGTCAAACACCGGCACGTCGTCGGCTACCGACGGTGACTCGAGAGGCGTCTCCCTGGGTGGTGTCGGCGCCGAAGCCTCGCCGCCAGTTGCGGTCCCGGACGCTCCTTCTCGTCCTCCTAGACGCGCAATCGTCCGATCCAGCAGGCGCCAGTCCACCGGCTTGGTCAGCAATTCGTCGATACCCGCATCGAAGTAGATGTGGCGATGTTCCGGCAGGGCATCGGCGGTCAGCGCAACGATCGGTACGGTTGCCGCCGCGCCAGGCAATTGTCGGATGGCGCGGGTCGCCTCGACACCGTCCATGACCGGCATCTGCATGTCCATCAGGATCAGGTCATAGGTGACACGCGTGGCAGCCTGCAGCGCCTGTTGGCCGTCAGCCACTTCGTCCACCTGATGCCCGGACTGCCCCAGCACTTTGGAGACCAGCATCCGATTCACGTCGTTGTCTTCCGCCAACAATATCCGACGCGGCAACGTTGGCAGTTCATCCTCATCGGCGAGCCGTTGATCCTCGACCGCCGGGACCGTTGAAACTCGGACCAGCACCGCAAACCGGAAGACTGATCCTCGGCCCAATTCGCTTTCGACCGTGATGGAGCCGCCCATTCCCTCGGCCAAGCGACGGGAGATCGCCAACCCCAGCCCGGTGCCGCCGAACTGCCGCGTGGTGCTGGAATCGCCTTGCTCAAATGCCTGGAACAGGTGCTCGAGGACACCCGCAGCAATACCCTGGCCGGTATCGATCACTTCGCCTTGCAGTCGAACCAGCCCGCTCGGCCCTTCGGTCGCGCCCAGACGCACCGTGATCCGGCCTTTGGTCGTGAACTTGATCGCGTTGGAGATCAGATTGGACAGGATCTGCTTGACGCGAAGCGGGTCACCGCGGACCCAGGCCGGAACCGACGGTCGCAGATCGGCTTCCAGCACCAGCCCTTTGGCAGAGGCCTGCGCTTGGAACAGGCCAAAGACATCGCCGATAATCTGTTCCGGTGCGAAGGTAATCTCTTCAAGCTGAACCTTGCCTGCCTCCAGTTTCGAGAAATCAAGGATATCGTTGAGCAGGGCCAACAATGTCTCGGCGGAGTCCCGCATGATGCGGACGTAACCCTGCTGCTCCTTGCTCAACTCAGTGCGTGACGCCAACTCGATCATCCCGAGCAGACCGGTCATGGGCGTCCGCAACTCGTGACTCATCACGGCCAGGAAGCGCGACTTTGCGGCTCCCGCTTCCTCGGCGCGGAGACGGGCGGCGTCGATCTGCTCGGCCAAATCACGAAGCGACTGTGCCTGCTCCTCCAGTTCGTCCCGAGCGGCGCGCAGGTCGTTCTCGGTGCGAACCCGTTCGGTAATGTCGGATCGAATTCCCACCGAGCCGCCGTCGCTGGTCCGATTCTCCGCGACCAGCAGCACCCGGCCATCCGCCAGCGCCTGCAACGTGGGCTGATCCGGTGGATTGCGGTGAAGTTCCAGGCGCTCGGCGACCCATTCCTCTTCCCGGCCGACCGCCGCCGGAAACTGGCCCGTCGCGGCCGCATCGCGCACAATGTCGACAAAGCGCCGGCCCGGTCGAATGTATGCCGTGCTCTTGCCGTACATCCGCCGATAGGTTTCGTTGCAGAGGATCAGGATGTCGTTGGCGTCGAACAACGCAAACCCTTCCGACATCAATTCCAGCGCGTTGCTCAGACGGTGCTCGAACTGCGCGGCGCGAACCTGCGCACGCCGCTCCGTGGTGACGTTCCGGAACAAGGTGACGTAACCACCGTTCGGCATCGGACGCCCCAGGACGGCGTAGATTTCACCGTCGTTTCGTCGCCATTCGAAATCTGCCGGACTGCGGCGGGCGATATGAAGGAACATCGGCCGGATCCCAGTCTCGGTCGACGGCAGTTTCGCCAGCACGTCCTTAGTCAAGCCACGCAGCGGACGACCACGCTCAAAGCGCTCCGGTTCGACGCCAACGAGCGAAACGAAGGCGCTGTTCCATGCCATCAACCGATTGTCAGCGTCGAACGCGATCAGCGCGTTGGGCATGGTGTCGAGCGTCGCCTGCAGAACCTCCATAGTCCGCCCAAGCTCGAGCTGCGCCTGCTTTTGCTCGGTGATGTCGATCCGGGTGCTGATCGTGTGCCCGCTCGTCGTCCGGTTCTCCCGAATCAAGTACCAGTGACCGTTGGCCAACCGACGCTCCGCCATGGGGAGCCCGCCGCGGCGGTCGGCCATTCGGGCGGCGACGTAATTCTCCGGATCTTCCAACGCCGTCCGGTCCATGATCACTTTGTTCTGCAGGCTGATCCGCAATACATCCTCAAACGTCTTGCCGATCAACTTCGTTTCGTTCTCCAGATACGGATAGAGTTCAAAGTACTTGCGGTTGGCCAAAACGAAGCGATCGTGCTCGTCATAGACCGAGATCGAATACGGCACGATCTCGACCGTCTCCCGCAAAATCGCCAAAGCGCGGTTGCGTTCCGCCAAGGTTTCCCTCGCCGCGATCTGGTCGGTCAGATCCTGCAGCACACCGACCACAGCCGTCGCCTTGCCGTCGCGCCCACGCTCGGTGGTTCCACGGCATGCCACTTTGCGCACGGTTCCGTCCGGCCAGATGATCTTGGCCTCGAACGCTATATCGACGCCGAACCGGATTGCCTGATTCACCGCCGCCGCAACGCGTTCGCGGTCATCCGGATGATAGAGGGCGGAGGCATTAGCCGAACTCATCGGCGTTCCCGGTTCAATCCCGTGGATCCGGTACGTCTGGGCGGACCAGACGTGCCGATCGCCTGGAGTTTCGATCCGCCAGTGGCCGATCCACGCCATATCCTCCGCCAATTCAATCAGCGGGCGGCTGTCTTCCATCGGCGCTCGGCGCAGTGTCTGAACGACCCCCTGCACCGCGCCATCGGCATTGACGATTGGGCTGGCGGTAACGTCGACCGGAAACGGATTGTGCTGCGCGTCGGTACGCCGACCGCGAAACCGGCGAGGCCGACCACCCAACACTCCATCGAACCATCCGGCCGGGTCGTCCTCGGGCTCGATCAGTGAGCGGGGTCCACCGATCGCGTCAGTCGTTACGATGCCGAACAACCGCTCAGCCGCCGGATTCCAGGCAACAATGGTCCCGGCCGGGTCAAAGGCGATGATGGCATCGTCGATCGCGTCGACAAGACTGCCGACGTCCACACCCAATTGCCCGGCGACATCGCTTCGTATCAACGAAGCCATGACGGTTCCTCCGCTCTTCGCGACCGGCAGTCTACCGTCCAGGATGGCGAAGGTCGAACCCGCTCACCGATCAATTGCCGGGAACGCCGTAGTGCCCCTGCACGAAGCTGAGGTCGATGAAGCTCATCGGGTCCAGGTCGGCTTCCACCAGACCCTCTTTCTTCATCCAGGCGATCTGCTCAAGCAGCTGGTCGACCTTGAGGCGCCCGTCGGGGTCGATGAACGGTGCGCCCTTGTATATCGCATCCGGGGTGGACTTGGTGTAGCTCTCCAGAGTCGGCAGCAGAGCCTCGGCCGCCGGCCCGAACACCCGTTTGCCGGACGCATCGACCGCATTGAAAGCCGCGTTGTAGTCGCGGGCAGCCTTCTGGTAGGCGCGCACGAACGCCTCCACCATCGGGCGCCGCTCGGCGACATTCCGCGACGAGGTAAACAGCCCGCCAAGTTGCCACGGCGTCTGCTCGTGCACCCAGCCGATCAGTTTCGCTTCCCCGCTGTCCACCAGTTTGGCGACGATGTGGGCCGGCAGCGGAACGGCATCGACCTGTCCGCCTTTGATCGCAGCGATCATGTTCGGCACCGACTGCAACGGCTTCAATGACACCGCGTCGTTGGCCCAGCCATACTTGTCGCGCAGCATGCCGACCATGTAGTGCATGGTGGAGCCAACCTGTGTGGTGCCAACGCTGTGGCCCGGTAGATTGGTCACGGATTTCAAGCCGGCGTCGTACGCCTTGTTGGAGGCGATGAAGCCGACAAAGTCGAAGCCAGGCTCCTCGCGACTCTGCGCACCGATCACCTTCAGCGCGCCCTTGCCGGCGAGGTTGAAGAACCCGGCGGTGAACCCGGTGACCCCGAAGTCGCAATCGCCAGACGCAATGCCGACCGCCACGGGCTGCGCGGCCCGGAAAAATTTCAACTCTGCATCGAGACCTTCAGCCGCGTAATAGCCCTTGTCGGCAGCGATGAACAGCGGTGCCGACGAGACGAACGTCAGCGCACAGATGACGATCTTCTCCGCCGCGACCGCCGGCCCGCAGATCGCCGTTGCAAACGTTACGGCCAGCGCGGCCGATTTGAGCTTCCCGAGCATCGTCCTTCCCCATCCTTTTCTTGATTGGCATAGCACCGATTGCCGAGAGTGTAGGCACGCCGTCCCACCGACGCTACGCATTCGCGACTCTCGCGCAGTCCAGCGCTCATCAGCGGTCGTCGAAGAACGCCTTGACCAGGGCCGGCACTTCCGGCGGCTCAACGTCAACGTCGTGCCCGACCGTTTCCAGGATCGCATCAAGGACCCCGATCCGCGCCTTCTGCTTGTCGTCCGCCTGGATCGTGACCCACGGAGCACATGGCGGCGAACACAGCTTTCGCATGTCACGGTATGCCACGACATAGTTGTCCCAACGCGCTCGGTTGCGCAGATCCTCTTCGGTGATCTTCCAGCGCTTGGCCGGGTCCTCGTAACGATCCCTGAAGCGCTCCAATTGGGTCTCGGGTTTGATATCCAAAAACAGCTTCACCAGACGGATACCCTCGTCGACGAGGACCTGTTCGAACTGGTTGATCTCGTCATAGGCACGACGCCAAACGCTTTCCTCCGCGAACCCTTCGACGCGCTCAACCAGCACCCGGCCATACCAGGATCGATCGAAGACGGCGATCTCGCCGCCGCGAGGGACCCGTCGCCAGAACCGCTGCATCCAGTGTTCGCGCTGCTCCTCGACGCTGGGAGCACCGATCGACCAGACGCGCAGCGTTCGCGGATCCAACGCCCACGCAATACGCCGGATCGCTCCACCCTTTCCGGCCGCATCCCATCCCTCAAGCACCACCACAGCAGAACGCCCCTGACGGGCATACGCGTGCTGCAACAGCGACAGCTGATGCTGACGCTTGGCCAGTGCTTTGTCATAGGCAGCACGCTTCACGGCAATCTCCGGGTGATCGACAATGCCGCTGTTGGCTGCCTCAGAAGATCTCGAAATTCGCAGCGCTGAGGCTGTTGGTCGACACGCCGACCAGCTCGACGGTGTTCGAATTGCCAAAATTGATCACGGCGTTGCCATTGACGTCGGATGTCGCCGCCAGCGCAGCCGTCGCGCTGCCGATCGAGCCGCCGTTCACCGCGTTCTGGATGCGGATAATGTCCTCGCCGGCGCTGAAACCGCTGATGGTGTCGATTCCGCTGCCGGTGCTGAACTGGTAGCGATCCGCATCTGAGCCGCCGATCATGATGTCATTGCCGGCGCCGCCGTCGAGGGTGTCGGCACCGATGTTTCCGAAGATCATGTCATTGCCGATGCCGCCACTCAGTACGTCGGCGCCCTGGCCCCCGAACATCGTATCGTTCCCGGCCTCGCCCCACATGGAGTCCGCGCCTTGGTTTCCGTAGATCAGGTCGTCATCGGTACCGGCGCTGATAACGTCGTCGCCCTTGTTGCCGATCAGAGTATCTGCGCCCTGAGCGCCGGTCAGGGTGTCGTTTCCCTGCCCACCGTAGAGCCGGTCGTCACCGTTGCCGCCCCGCAACTGATCGTCGCCGAGATTTCCATAGATCAGGTCGCCGTCGCCATCGCCGAAGAACAGGTCGTTGCCGTCGCCGCCGTACAGAGTATCGGCGCCGGCATCGCCGACGATCGTGTCGTTGCCGCCAAACCCCCAGATCAGGTCAGGAGAAATCGTACCGTTCAGGTCTTCGCTGCTGTCCGTCCCACCGATCGAGGCCATGGTTTCCTCCCCGTCACCGCATCCATCCCTACAGGGATCATACCGAAACCTGCGGTCAGACGCGACCCGGGCAGCCCTTGGCTACAAGCTCCAGTAGTAGCGGTCCGCCGGAATACGTGACGGATCCAACGCCGACGTGACGTCGACCAGAATGCCTCCGACGCGTATGCGGGCAGCCAATCCTTCGGTTTTCTCGACAAGGAACACCCGGTGCGGGCTGGTCAGCACCAGGGCGTCCAGGCCGACCAGCGCCGACTGATCGACCATCTCCAGGCCGAGGTCCCGTCGTGCCAACGCCGGGTCGACCAGCGGATCGGTGGCCAGCACGTCCGCCCCGAGACCCTGCAGCGCCCGGGCGATGATCGGCGCCTGGCTGTTGCGGGCGTCCGAGACGTTCTCCTTGAACGCCAGGCCCATCAGGCCGACACGAGCACCCGCGATCGCGATGCCGAGCGACGACAGCCGCACGACGATCTTCTGGGCGACCCGATCAGCCATGCCATCGTTCAGGCGGCGCGCCGCCCGGATCAACTCCGGGTAGTAGCCATGCGCCTCGGCCTTGGCGATCAAGTAGTAGGGATCGACGCCGATGCAGTGGCCGCCGACCAGTCCCGGCCGATAGGGCGCGAAGTTCCACTTGGTCCGCGCGGCCGCCAGCACGTCCTCGGTTCGTAGGCCCAGCCGGTCGTAGATCAGAGCCAGTTCGTTCATCAACGCGATGTTGACGTCGCGCTGGACGTTCTCGGTGATCTTCGACGCCTCGGCGACCCGGATCGACGGCGCCAGATGCAGGCCCGCCGGCACGATCGGTTGGTACAGCGCCGCCACCCGTCCCAAGGTCGCCGCGTCCTGGCCGGACACCACCTTCACCACGTCGGACAGGCCATGCCCGGCATCACCCGGATTGATCCGCTCCGGCGAGTACCCGAGGACAAAGCCACTGCCCTGGGTCAGGCCGGACGCCGAAGCGAGACGGGGACCGACCACCTCTTCCGTCGCCCCAGGATGCACTGTCGATTCAACGATCACCAGAGCACCGGGCTGCAGCACCGGTCCGATCAGGTCGGCAGCCGCCAGCAACGGATCGAGGTCGGGGCGTCGATCACTGTCGATTGGCGTGGGCACGGCAATGACGAAGACGTGGCAATCGGCGAGTTCGGTGGGATCGGAAATAAACCTCAGTCCGCCCGGAACGGTTATCGCGGGATGATCCGGGTCGTTACGGTCCAGGCCAGTCGCCAGATCGGCGACACGGCGCGCATCGACGTCGAAGCCGAGCACCCGCCGTCCGGCCTTTGCGAAGGCCATGGCCAGCGGCAACCCGACATAGCCCAGCCCAATGATGGCGATGTTGGTGTCGGAGAGCGTCGGCATCAGTCGGGTGCCCGGGCGTAGCGATCCAGCGCGGCGACGGTGGACGACGGGCGGAAGCCCAGTCCTTCGGCCGCAGTGGTCTCGATCAGGAAGGACGGACGCGGAGCCACCACCTCCTCCAGCCGCGCGCTCAGGCCGAGGCCGGCGGCGAGCGTGGCCACCGCCACCCTCACCGGTATCGGTTCGCTGCTGGCCACCGGCACCGCGTTGAAGCCGGGCGCCGCCTGGCTGGACGTCACGACGGCGACGATCCAGCGCGCTAGGTCGTCGACATGCACCACGTTGTTGAACAGGCCGTCGGCGTTGTAGATGCGCACCGTCTCGCCGCGACGGATCCGCCCGACCACCTGGACCGGCCAGTTTCGGTCGGCCCCGGTTCCGATGACCGCCGGCAGCCGGATCGCCAGACCATTGAACCCGGACGCCGCCAGAACGCTTTCGCCGGTCAGCTTGGAGACGCCATAGGGATCAGGATCACGCACCGGAGTCGTCGCGTCCAGGCTGCGCTCGGCCACAGTGCCGTGAATCGACAGGCTGGACAGGTAGACGAACCGACCGACATTGGCCGCCCTGGACGCCGCGACCAGCCGTGCGGTGGCCAGGGCGTTGTCGCGGATCAGCGCTTCGGCGGGCACCGCGTCGGCACGGCCGGTCGGCGGCGAGGTCGCGGCCGCATGCACCACAGCCTCGATACCGTCAGGCAGGGCTTCGATCGCGTTCAGGTCGCCCTGCCAATCGGTGATCGCGCTCGACACTGCCAGATCGTCGGGCAGCGGCGTGGATCGCCGATGGGCGACGACCTCGCATCCGGCGGCAACGAGGTGCCGGGCGATGGTCCGCCCGGAGAACCCCGCAGCACCGGTGACGAGGACGCGCATGTCGGTTTCGCCTAGGTGCGAACCGCCGCCAGGATGCGGTCGGGCGACAGGCCGTGGGCCGCCAGGATGTCCTCGTGACTGCCGTAACAGTGCACGAACTCGTCCTTCAAAGTGAAGGTGTCGAGCCGACATTCGGCTCGGATATCCCAGGCGATCTGCTTGGTCTGCGGTGCCAGACCGCCCTGCGGCACATGCTCCTCGATCACGATCACCTGTTTGTGGCGACGCAGCAGATCGGCGATACCGTCGCGGTCCAGCGGCTTCATGGTGTGGCAGACTGCCAGCGAAACCGACTTGCCGTCGGCGGTCAGCGCGTCGGCCACCTGCCCGGCCATCTTGGTGATCACGCCATAGGACAGCACGGCCACGTCGGTGCCCTTGCGCAGGTAGCGCAGCTTGCCGAACACCCACGGGTCGCTGTCTGGTCCGGTCAAGGTCGGCTCGCCGGCCTTGCCGAAGCGGAAATACACCGGGCCGCCGCGGTCGCGCTGCACCAGCCACTTGGTGGCCTCTGTGGCTTCAACCGGATCGCACGGCGCGATGATCGACATGTTCGGGATCGACCCGGCGATCGCAATGTCTTCCTGGGCGTAGTGGGTGCCGCCGAGCGTCGAGTAGATGACGCCGCCGCCGATGCCGACCACCGTTACCGGCAGGTTCTGGTAGCCCAGGTCGTCACGCACCATCTCGTACGGCCGAAACAGCGAGAACGTGGCGATGGTGTAGGCAAATGGCAGCATGCCTTTCAGCGCCAGTCCCGCGCAGATGCCGATCATCGACTGCTCGGCGACGCCAACGTTGATGAAACGCTCGGGAAACTCTTCACGGAACTTGGCCATCGAGCCAACCGGCGAGATGTCCGAGACCACGATGTGGACGCGCGGGTCGTCCTTGGCGAGCCCGTACAGGACCTCTCCGAAGGTGTTCCTCACGACGCGATCTCCTTCAACTCGTCGATGGCCTGCTGGTACTCGGTCGGGTTTGGCGCTCGGTAATGCCAGATCGGCACGCTCTCCATGTAGCTCACGCCCCGGCCCTTGATGGTCTTGGCGACGACAAAGAACGGCTTGTCTCCCTTGCGGGCGGCCACCGCGTCGTACACCGCGCCGGAGTCGTGGCCGTTGACCTCGATCGCCTCCCAGCCGAACGCCTCCAGCTTCTCGATCAACGGATAGAAACTCGGATGGGTCTCCGACGTTCGACCCAGCGACTGAAAGTCGTTGTTGTCGACCACCGCGACCAGATTGGTCAGGCCGAGGGTCGAGCCCATCAGGATGGCTTCCCAGGTCGAGCCTTCCTGCAACTCACCGTCCGATAGCACACAGTACACCGCACCCGGCGTCTTGCCCTTGCCGGCGATGTTGCGCTCCGCGACCGCCATGCCCACCGCCATGGACAGGCCGTGGCCCAGCGAGCCGGTCGACGCCTCGATCCCCGGGTTGCCGTAATCCGGGTGCGCGCCGAGGATGCCGTCGGCCGTGCAGTAGGCGTCCAGGTCCGAGGTCGGCAGCACGCCGATGTCCTCCAGGACCACATATTGCGCCATGCAGCCGTGGCCCTTGGACATCAGGAAGGTGTCTGGCGACTTCGTGCCGCCGGCCGGCGTGGGACGCATCAGGCCGTGGTAGCAGACGTCGACCACCTCGAGGCAGGAGAACGCCGGGGCGATGTGCAGGGCGCCGACCTTCTGCGAAATGTCGAGAATGCGGCGACGGTAGCTCTTGCAGCGCCGCCGCGAATCCGCGACGTCGAACCGGTTGTGTCCGGGCTGCGCAATCGGGTGCGCGGTCATCGAGCCTCTCCCGTCAGGAAATCAGGGTCCAGTTGTAGTCGCCGGTGTAGCCGGCCTCGTCAAAGAGCTTCTTCCAGCCATCCGGATAGTCGTGGGTGAACGCGGTCAGCACCCAGTCCACGAAGATCGCCCGCTCCTCCTCGGTGCGGTAGCTGTCGACCTGCACGAACGCCTTGCCGTCCTTGGTCACCCGCATGATCTCGCGCAACGCGGTGATCAGATCGGGTCTGTCCAGGTTGTGCAGGGTGTTCAGCGAGATCACCGCGTCGAAGCTGTGATCCGGGAACGGCAGCGAAACGGCGCTGCCGAGGTGCAGGCGGCCGATCGCTTCCGGCTCGCAATGCTTCAGTGCATATTCCGAGACGTCGAGGCCGAACGCCTCCAGCCCCGGGCAGGCGATCATGAAATCCTTGACCAGGAAGCCCTTGGCGGCACCGATGTCCAGCACCCGCATGCCCGGCTTCAGGCCGAAATGCGCGACCATGTCCTC
The DNA here is from genome assembly GCA_000171835.1 of alpha proteobacterium BAL199. Taxonomy (GTDB): domain Bacteria; phylum Pseudomonadota; class Alphaproteobacteria; order Thalassobaculales; family Thalassobaculaceae; genus Thalassobaculum_A. The sequence goes on from ABHC01000013.1 coordinate 25,994, forward strand.
AGCTATCGGCACCCAGCGACCGTCATAGCGGTAGCCGCCATAACCGTACTCGCGCGGGCCGTCGAAATAGGTCTCGCCGTATTCGCGGCTGATGCGGATGTGCTCGTCGGTCTTGGCGTGCTCGCGCGCCTTGACGTTACGCTTGCTCTTCGGCAGGCGGGCCAGCAGGTTGACCTCGGCCATGGGGAAGCTCCTCGAGTCGATCAGGCGGTGGCGGTCACACGCTTATTGGTCAGCGCCAGACCATCCGCCAGCCGGGTATAGCGGAAATCGGGGAAGGCGCGAAAGGTCGCTGCCGGATCAAACGGCCGATAGCCGTTATGCGGCATTGGACCGGAGCGCGGGCTGCCCTTGATCGCCGGCGGGTTGGATACGTGCGAGGCAGCCATCTCGGCGATTGCACGGAAGCTGTGCACTTCGCCGGTGGCGCCGTTCAGCACACCGGTCGACCGGTGGGTGACCATGCGGCACAGCAGGTCGCCGAGGTCGTCGACCAGGACGTGGTCGCGCCGTTCCTCGCCCTCGCCGAACAGCACGATTTCCTTGCCTTCGGCGGCCAGCCGCCGGAATCGGTTCGGCCCGTAGCCGTTGTGCGGATCGTTGGCGCCGTACACCAGGGTCGGCCGCAGGATGCCGACCGGTACTCCGCCCTCATCCAGCAGCATGCGCTCGCGCGACAGATGCATGACACCGTGCAGCGAGCCGGGTTCGGCCGGGCTGTCTTCGCTGAGCGGCCCATCGGAATCCTTGTAGACCGCATCGGACGACACGTAGATAACGTGCTCGACCGGTTGCGCCTTCAACGCCGCGACCACCGCGTTCATCATCTTGATATTGCGCTCAAGCATCGCGCCGTTCTTGCAGGGAGCTTCGGCCGCGACCACCATCAGCACGTCGTCGGGGCGCAGCCGCGCCGCCAACGCATCCCCGGCGCCTTTGGCCAGCAGGTCGACCGCTTTGCGGCCCAATCGCTCCACGTCGATCCCATCGCCGGCCAAGGCGTCAGCTGCCGCACCGCCGATGAACCCGGCGCCCAGCACCACCACACGCGTCGCGTCCTTCGGGCTTTCGGAACCGTGGGTCAGCATCAGCGTGTCTCCTGGGGTTGGTCGGCAACACCGAGGGTGATCCAGTCGAGCCCGACCCGGCGGGCCCGCTCCGGATCAAGCACCCGGTAAGGGTCGATCACGATCTTCCCGCGCATCGCGGCCGCGACCTCGGCCGGGTCGATCGTCTTATAAGCTGGCCAAGGGGTCATGATGCACAACGCGTCGGCACCACGAACCGTTGCGATCGGATCGGCCCCGGCGGTTACCGCGATCGGCGCCGCACTTGCCGGCACCACCGGGTCGTGGACGCAGACGTCGGCGTCGGCGAGTTCTGACAACAGCGCGAAGGACGGCGAATTCTTGGTCGAATGGGTGTCCTGCTTGTAGGCAAGCCCCAGCACGGCGATCCGCGCCGCCGGATTGGCGTCCAACACCCGGGCTTTCAAAGTGCGTGCTACCCAGCCTTTACGCCACGCCGAGTTTTCAACCCAGGCCTTGACGATTCCGGTGTCGGTGCCGTGCCCGGCGCCGAGCCGCATCACCGTCGCCAGATCGCGCTCCAGGTTGCCGCCGGCAAGGCCCAGCCCGGGAGCAAGATAACTGTATGCGCCGATCCGCCGGTCCAGCTTCAGCGACGGCGCGATCTCGGCCCAGTCGGCCCCGACATGCTCGCAGATCTCGGCCATGGTGTTCGCCACCCCGACCGACGCGACCAGGCACATGTTGATAGAGATCTTGGCCAGTTCGGCACTCTCGTAGCGCATCGGCAGGATCGGGCAGCCGAACGCTTCAAGGTACGTGCGAAATGGCGCCGGCAGCGGCGCCGACGGTTCGGCGCAGCCGACGATGTACCGTTCCGGTTCCAGCGCGCGTTGCAGGGCAATGCCGAACACCAGGGTTTCAACCTGATAGTGCAGAGGCCCGCGAACGCCGGCGATCCCACGGGTGAAGCCGGGCGGCACCTGGCTGAGGATCACCAGGGTGGCGTCGTCGCGCAGCGCCGGGCGAACCGCATCCAGCAGCCGATGGACCGCCGACAGGTCGCTGGCGCCAGTATCGTCGGTCGGCACATCCGGCGCCAAGTAAACCACGTCGGCGCGCGCCAGGTCGGTCGCATCGGCAGTAATCGTCAAACGCTCCCGGCTCGCCGCGAAGGTCGCGTCCAGGTCCGGCTCCGACACCGGAAGTTCGCCCCGGCCGAGCCGGTCGATCAGCGCGGTGTCCGGGTCGAACAGGATGGCCGAAAAGCCCTTGGCGGCAGCTGCCGTGCCGGACACCAGGCCGAGATGGGTCATGCCGCAATAGGCAATGGTCGGAAGCGCGGCGGTCATGCGGTTTCACCGAACCGGTCGAAGGCCGCGTTGGCAAGACGGCGCAAAGTACGGTTCAGCCAGATGTCGTTGCCGATCTCCGAGCCGCGCCCGGCGGCGCACAGCGTCTTGAAGTGGGCGTATTCGGCTTCCCACGTCGGATCGGACTGCACCAGGGTCACCGCTTCTTCCGGCGGTCGGCCCGAAGGCAGCACGCGGGTGCGGTGCGTGAAGGTGGTCGCCCCCCATTTGCACAGCGATTCGATGTGCGCGCTGCCGTTCTCCGCGAACACATCGCAGGTGAAGTGATTGCGCCAGGACAACATGGTCATCTCAAGCTGGATCGCTGGTCCATCGGCCGGGTCGGCGGCGACCACCACCTGATCGAACGACCGGTTCTCGTGCCGACGCGCCAATCGGACGTCGAAGTCCCAGGTATCGGCGGTCGGGAACCAGACCTTGAGAATGTCCAGCAGGTGCGAGCCGAGATCGGGCAGCACGCCCGCACCCTGGTCGCGCCAGGCGCTTTCGCGCACCAGCCGTGCCGTGCCGTTGCCGTAGAACATCCGAACGCTGTAGATCCGGCCGAGCGCGCCCGAGTGGATCAACTCGCGCAGTCGCACGTAGTGCGGCTCGAAGCGGTGGTTGTAGGCCGTGACACAAACCGCGCCGGTAGACGCCGCGATCTCCGCCAGTTCCTCCAGCACCGCATCGTCCTCGGCGACCAGCGGCTTCTCGACTAGCACATGCTTGCCGGCGCCCAGCAGGGTCTTCAGCAACGCCGGCTTGGGATCGTCCGGGGTGCAAACCACGGCCGCATCGAAGTCATGGAACGGCACGTCTGAAAGCTGCCTGGCGGTCGCCTCCGGCGCCACCGGGTCGATCACCGCGACCACCTCGTCCCCGGCGACGGTCCGGCGCTTGCGCCCCTGGACGCCGTACCCAACGATCACGACCCGCATGCCGCCTCACTCACGCGCTGAAATTGGCGCGGCGTTCGTAGGTCTCGATCTTCTTCATCACCATCGACGGTTCGACCGGTATGTTGCCATCCAGTTCGCACTCAGCCGCCGCCGCCATCGCCCCCAGGATCGTGGCAATCACCTCGTCCCCGGTGGTCTTAAGCGCCAGGGTCGCGTAGGCCAGAAGGGCGTCACCGGAGCCGACCGCGTCGACCACGTGGTCGGCGAAGCTGTCGACCCCGAAGAAGGTCCGAAGTTCACCGCCAGCCTGCCGGAACGTCATCGACCCGCGGGCGCCGAGCTTGAGGATCAACACCTTGCACAGAGCCTCCTCGTAAAGCCGGGTGCCGAGCGGCCGGATCACGGTGTCCTGATCGCCGAGCGAGAATCGAGCTTCCTTCTCGTTCGGGGTGATCAGGTCGAACCCCTTGAACTCCAGAATATTACCCCAGCGGCTGGCAACCTGGCTGTCGGCAACCTTGAAGCGGCCTTCCGGGATAGCCGCCGTCAGCACCGGGATGGTGTCGCGGTTGAAGATGCCGTGGCGGAAATCGCAGAACATCACGGCGTCAGCCGGCACGTCGCGCACCGCCTCGCACAGCTTCTTGCAGACCTGCTCGGAGATCGCCCGGTTGTCGAGGGTGTCGATCTTCAGCATCCGGTAGCCGTCAGCGACGATCGCGTTCTTGTTGATCGTCGGTCGGGTCAGGTCGACCACGTCGTTGAGGGTCACCCCGGCCTCGGCAAGATCCTTGCGCACGAACTCGGCCAGGGCGTCGTCGCCGAGCACGGTCGAGAACGTCACGTCGGCACCAGCTGCCTTCAGGTGCTTGGCGACGATGCCGGCGCCGCCGACGTAATCGCGCTTGCCCTCGTAACGCACGCTCAGGGTCGGCGTCTTGCCGCTGGCCCCGATCATCGAGGTGATGGTGAGCGAGTCGACAATGGTGTCGCCGACCACATGGGCCTTGGCGCCCGCCAGCCCGGCCAACGCCTTTTTCAGATCGTCGAAGGTGCGGTTCTCGCCGTCCAGCAGGTTGATCAGCTTCTCGACCGCCAAATCCGGCGGGCCGGACTCGATGATTGCCGACGACGAGTAGACGATATCGCCCGGGGTGAAGATCACCTCGCCGCCATAGCTTTCGACCGCCTGCTTCTCCTCGGCGGTGCGCGGGTGCAGTCCACCCTTCTGGTACTCGTAGCCCTTCACGAAATAGTCGGGCCTGATCGTCAGAATGTTCTCGATCGGCGTCGCGTGCGGGTCAATCGTGACGTAGTCGACCGTCTCCAGTGCCGCCAGGTTGAGGGCGCGCAGGCCTTCCGGCACGAACGGCCGGTGATCGGCCTTCTTGACGTGGTGGTCCGCGGTCACCCCGACCACCAGCTTGGCGCCCTTCGATCGGGCGTAGACCAGATGGCGGATGTGGCCCGGGTGCACCAGATCGAAGGTGCCGTGGCACATCACGATCTTCTTCTTGCGGCCGGGAGCCCCGATGATTGCCGCGATCTCGGCGGCGGTCTTGATCTTGTGTTTGTAGGCGTCGTCGATCACCGCGCGTCGCCCCCTTCCTTACCCAAATAGTCGAACCAGGTTTTGGTGGCCTGGGCGATGCTGTCCGGCGTCCACAGCGGGGCATCCCGCCAGTAGTCGAGCTGCGCCAGCATCCGGTTGACCCCGTCCTCGAACTCAACTTGCGGCTGCCAATCGAGGTCCCGCATTATCTTCGCGGTATCCGCCCATGTACAGTCGGGCTCGCCCGGCCGCTTGGGGATGTGGATCGCCTTGCCGCCGAGCAATTCGACCAGCCGGTTCACCGACTGCGGATTGCTGGCCCCCAGGTTCCAGATCTCGCCGGTCTTGTCGGTCTCCGCCGCTGCCAGGAACGCCCTGGCAATGTCGGTCACGAACAGGAAGTCCCGCGACTGGGTGCCGTCGCCGACCACGGTGAGTGGTTCGCCCGCGATCTTCTGGCGCAGGAACACCCCGAACACCGCACCATAGGCGCCAGAGGTCCGCGACCGCGTTCCATAGGCGTTGAAGATCCGCACCGAGTTCACCGGCAGCCCGTAGATCCGGTTCCAGTGGAACGCCGCCTGCTCGCCCTGGTACTTGGACAGGGCGTAGGGATGTTCCGGGCCGATCGGATGATCTTCGCGGGTCGGCGTATCGGCCAAGCCGTAGCAGGACGACGACGCGGCGTAGACGAACTTCGTCGCCCCGGCGTGCCGGGCTGCCTCCAGCACCCGCACCGTGCCCTGGACGTTGACGTCCATGTACTCGATCGGCCGCTCGATCGACGGCACGATGTCGCCGATACCGGCGAAGTGGAACACGTAGCGAACGCCGGTGAAGGCTTTATCGTCCGGCGCCAGGCTCCGGATGTCGCGGAAATCGCGGACCAGATCCTGGTTGTCGCCGTGATGGGCGAGGTTCAACTCGCGGCCGCCGGTCAGGTTGTCGATCGCCCGGACGCGATAGCCGCGCTCCAGCAGCAGATCGACCATGTGGCCGCCGATGAAACCGGCGCCGCCGGTCACGACCGCATAAGGCTTGTCCGCCATGACTGATATCCCCGATGCGTCAGGTGGCGATGGTGTAGCCGGCCGCCTTGGCGTCGCCCTCGAACATCTTCACCGTTTCCAGGCTGAATTGGTCCAGGTCCTTGCCCAGGCCTGAGAGCTTGGCCAGCAGGTCGTTGGTGACCGTGATGATGTGGCAGCCCATGGCGTCAGCCTGGATGATGTTCAGCAGTTCCCGCGGGCTGGCCCACAGCAGTTCGGCCTTCGGCCGCGACTTCAGGATCTCGCGGCACTCGGTCATCAACGGGATCGGATCGCGACCGGTGTCGGCGACCCGGCCGGCGAACACCGAGACGATCGCCGGGGTTGCCGGGTCCAGCTCGTCGGCCACCGCCTTGACCTGACTGGGTGTCATGATCGCCGTCACATTGACCACCACGCCGGCCTTCGACAGCGCCGAGATCGGTGCGCCCATGAAGACACCGGCGGTGTTGGTCACGGGGATCTTGACGTTGACGTTCGGCGCCCAGGCCCCGATCACCCGGCCCTGCGCGGTCATGGCGTCGGCATCGTCAGCAAACACCTCGAACGAGATCGGCTTGTCGGTGATCGCGTCCAGCACCTTGCGGGCGAACGCTGCGTAGTCGGTCACGCCGGCCTTGCGCATCAAGGTCGGGTTGGTGGTAAGGCCCTTGATCCATGGCTTGGCCGCCATCGCCTTCATGCCGTCGAGGTCGGCCCCGTCGGCGAAGATCTTGATCTTGAGGTCGTCGATCGAAGTCGCCGTCATGCTCGTCCTCCAGGTCGTCGGACCGCCTTCTCGCGGTCGAGAATCAGTGTCGCGGCTTCCGCGACATCGCGCGCCGTCAGATCCGGCTCCACGCGCTCCGGCTCAGTATAGCCGCACTCGATCAGAACCGTCGTGCAGCCCGCCGCCAATCCGGCCCCAACATCGCGCCAACGGTCCCCCACCATGTAGCTGGCGGCGAGGTCCAGGTCGAGATCGTCGGCGGCCCGCAGCAGCATGCCCGGTGCCGGCTTGCGACAATCGCAGCCTTCTCCCGAGTCGTGCGGGCAGACATAGACCGCGTCGATCGGCATTGCCGCCGCAAGACGGGCGTGCATCGCATCCATCGTCGCCGAATCGACATTGCCGCGCGCCAGTTCCGGCTGGTTGGTGACCACTATCGTCATGAACCCGGCTGCCTTGAGGGATGCGACCGCAGTCGATGCCTCCGGCAGGATCGTGAAATCGTCCAGGGTCAGGGCCGCGATCGGCTTACCGTTGCGCACGTCGGTCGCGACGAGGACCCCGTCGCGGTCCAGGAAGATCGCTGGCCGTCGGGTGGTCACGACCGGGCCAGACCCTCCCACCGGTTGGCGCGCGCCATCAGGTCGGGATGGCAGACCAGGCCGTGCCAGACCACCGCCTGGAACGCCTCGGAATGCGGAGTGACGTGGTTCGGATCGACCGTCGGGATGACCAGGACATGGTCGCCGACCTGCTTGGTGTAGCCGCCGTCGCGGCCGACGATCCCCAGGATGGTCAGACCGTGCTGCTTGGCATACTCCAGCGCCAGAACCAGGTTCGGGCTGACGTTCCGCTCGCGCGACCCGCCGCCGACCGAGAAGATCAGCACCGCATCCTTTTCATTCGCCCGGCTCACCTCGAGCCAACCGGCGAACACGCTTTCCCAACCTTCGTCGTTGGTACGGGCGGTCAACTCGGCCACGTTGTCGGTCGGGGCGTAGGCCTCGATCGCGCACAGCTTGCGGAAGTCGTTGACCGCATGCCCGCAATTGGCCGCCGAGCCCCCGACGCCGAGGATGAACAGTCGGCCGCCCCGGGCGCGCAACGCCACCAGGGCAGCAACCATCGCCTCGACCTCGGCAGGGTCAATGGTACGGCAGATCTCGGCCGCCTGGGCCAGGTAGGTCTCAGCGTGCGATGCCATGGGGCCTCCGGCTCGCGCCGCCACCGTGATCAGGCGGCGGTGAGCTTCTGCATGGTCTTGACGTTGAAGTACTTGTCGTCGGTCAGCGAGTTCGGCAGCTTGCCGTCACGGAACGCCTGACACAGGCCGCGCACCGCGTCTTCGACCGTCCGCTTCGGCTGGAAGCCGATCTTGTTGCGGATCTTGTCGGAGTTGACGTGGTAGGAGCGGATATCGTCGGTCGGCGTGGTCACGATGTCGATCGGCGGGCGGCCCGGGAACTCCTCCTCGACCACCGACTTCACGGCCAGCGCGATGTCGGAGATCGACATGTTCTGGTAGCCGGCGTTGAAGGTTTCGCCCTGGATCTTCTCACCTGGCAGGCCGAGCAGCATGACGTACAGGTCGGAGACGTCCTCGACATGGATGTTCGGCCGAAGCTGGCTGCCGCCGAACACCGTGATCTTGCCGTTGTTGACCGCGTGGTTGGTCAAGATGTTCACCGACAGGTCCAGGCGCATGCGCGGGCCGTAGCCGCACACGGTGGCCGGGCGGATGGTCACGCCGATGAAGTCGTCGGAGATGTGCTTCCACAGAAGCGGCTCGCACATACCCTTAAATTTGTTGTAGTCGGTCAGCGGAACCAGCGGGTGGTCCTCGGTGACGTCCGGCGCCTCGGACACGCCATAGACCGAGCTGGTCGAGGCGTAGACGAACCGCTTCACGCCGGCCTGCTTGGCGTTGACCACCATCGGCTCGAAGCAGTCGTAGTTGATCGACTTCGACAGGTTGGGGTCGAGGATGAAGCTCGGGTCGTTGGAGATGCACGCCAGATGGATCACCGCGTCGCAACCGGCCACCGCCTTGGCGAACGCCGCGCTGTCCCGCAGGTCGCCCTTGATCGAGGTCAGCTTCGGGTTTTGCTTCGGCAGGGTATCGTCGCCGAAGTACTGGATGTCGAACACCACGACTTCGTAACCGGCGTCGAGCAGCTTCGGCGTCAGCACGGAGCCGACATATCCGGCGCCGCCGGTGACGAGGACGCGCTTGATGGACTGATCGGTCATGACGGGATCCCGGAAATCAACAGGTTTGCGCAGCCCGCAAAGGCTGCCGCAGTGGCGGTCGTATACCGGTTTTGCCCCAGTGCGGCAAGGCGCGCGACACCTCCCCGGCCCCGGGTCCGGGTGGCGTCAGCTGAAGGTATCGATGCCCTCGATCGCCGGCAGCAGCGACGGGTCGATCTGCGTCGGTGCCACGTCCAATGCCGCGTTCATCTGCAGCAGTTCCTCGGCTCGCAGCACACCCTCTTCGTCCTCGACCACGATGTCCTCGAACACGAAGTGCAGGGCGGCCCCGCTTTCCAGGAACCGGTCGTAGATCCAGCGACGCTTGTCGGAGTCGGTCGGCATCATGAACAAGCTGCACATCACGATGCCCTCGATCTCGTCGAGCTTGCGGAGCATCGAGTAGAGCTGCACGAAGCAGTTGTCGAAGAAGTACTCACCAACCGACAGACGGATCTGCGCGCCCTTGCGGGTGATATAGTCGCGCATCACCAGATTCTGGACGGTCGCGGGCATGCGCATGCCCTTGAACGACTGGTGGGTGACGTAGCCCTGGAGGCCCGACCGGGTGCGATTGGCGCCCTCAGCCATTGAACCCCTCCGGCGCCTTGAAGTTCATGCCGATCCGGCTGGTCATCTTCGGGGTGACCGGGGTGTAGAACCGGCCCAGGCACTTCTCGTCGCTGGCGTAGGGCGTGAACAGCCCGGTCAGACGGCAGTTCACCGACCATCGGCTTTCGGGCGTATCGTTGCGCACGTTGCCGTGCAGCAGGATCGGAGAGAACACCAGGGTTTGCCCGTACTTCACCGGGATCCAGTGGAATTCGTTGCGGTAGGCCTCGAACAGGTCGAACTCCTTGCCGCCGTCCTTCAAGGTGCTCATCCGGTCGCGCACCGTGCGGTTGATCTCCGGCCGCAGGATGTACATCGCCTTGGTATCGTATACGTCGACCAACGGCGTCCACTCGACGACCTCGTAAGGCGTCTCGGCCGACCAGACGTCAGCGTGCACCGCCAGGGTCGAGGTCTCGTCGTTCGGCATCTGGATCGACAGATTGACCCGATTCTGCATCGCTAGCTCGTTGCCGACCAGCGCGTCAATCGCCTTGCGCGCCAGCGACAGGTAGGTCGGGCGGCACCAAGCGTGCTTGTTCAGGCCATTGAATACATGCAGGCGCAGCGCGTTGATCTCGGCGACCGAGACCCGCTCGTGAATGCCGTTCAGGAACACGCCGTCATCGGCCGGTGGGTCGCATTTCAAATGCTCGCAAGCCAGCCGGACGATTTCATGGCGGAACGCGTCCAGCGCCGCTCGGTCGTCGACGTCACGCACGACATAGCCATTGGCCATGAAGTCAGCTGCAAGCGCATCCTCGCCAGGATCGGTGAAGCGGTCGGTCAGGCCCATGGAACGACTCGTCCGTCAGCGGTTTCGCCAGATCGCTCACCGTCTCTAGCGCGGACGGCGGCATCGGCCAAGAGCCACTTGCGCCCCCGGCCGTCGTGCGGATGCATCATAGTGTCGCGATTCGCCGGGCGGTCTCGGCGATTACCGCATCCCAAGCGGTGCCGCGCTGACGCAGGACTGTCAGGCTAGGGTACCACGGGACGGTCTCGCCATCCTCGAACCAGAACCACAGCGGATCGCGCTGCATCAGTACCAACCCCGGCACGCCGAGCGCGCCGGCCAGATGGGCATTGATGCCGGAAATCGTGACCACCGCGTCGAGAGCGGCAATCTGGGCCGCCAACTCGTCGAGATTGTCGCGGATGTCGGCGGCCGGATTATCGAACGGGACCGGTCGCCGCGACGCCGCGACCTCTGCGGTCTCTTCCGGATCCGGATCGTACTGCAGACTGATCCAAGTCCCCGGTGATGCACGCAACACCGGCGCCAACGCCGCCAACGCAATCGACTTGCGACTGGCGGTGCGCCGATTGCCACTGCGCCACGCCACCCCGATGTGGGGGGCTGGACCAAGTGCGGCAAACCGCTCCCGCCAATGCGCCACCCGTGCCGGATCGGCAACCAGCGACGCGGCGGAACCCGTCGCCAGCACGGCATCGCGCGGCAGGACCCCCGGCAGCCGGGCAGTCGACGATTGCGCAACTGGAGCCGCTTCGGCAATTCGACCATCCGCGGGATCAGCCCGCGGCACCACCGTCACGCCGGTCAGGGAACGCCCGAACAGCCCGACCAGACGCGGGTCCGCTTCCAGCACGACCGGCGCATTGGCTCGGCGTCCGGCTTCGGCAACCAATGTCGCAAACAGGACCTCGTCGCCGACCCCGAACTGCCCCCACAACAACAACGGTCCACCCGATACCGGTGCCCCAGTCCACAGCGGTGGATCGAACAAGCGCTGTCGGGAGTCCGGCTCGGGGTCGAGCCAACGGGCGGCATAGTCGTCAGCCCCGCTCCAGTCCCGTCGACCCAGGCGGATCCAGCCCCGCGACCATCGCGCTCGGGTATCGCTCGGTTCGAGCCGAAGCGCCCGATCCAGATCGTCCAGAGCGACCGACTTCCGGCCGAGTTCGATCGACGCCATGGCCCGGTTGACCAGGCACTCCGCGTCGTCGGGTTCCTTCGCCAGAACCCGGTCCAGCAGGGCTACCGCCCCCCGGGCGTCGCCGGCTTCCTGCCGAAGAGCCGCCGCGACCTTCAAGGTACCCGTGCTAGCATCCGGCAGGATCGCACTGCGCAGGTAGCCGGCATGGTACTCCGATACAGCCCCCATAAGTCCCCAGGCCCCGGCATGGACCGGATGCAGCGCCAGACAGCGGCGCAACGCCGGAACAGCACGCGCCGCATCGCCACTGCGGCTTCTCGCAAGTCCGAGGCTGTACCAGGGGCGCGAGTTCTCGGGTACCACTCCGGCGATCGCCGCGAATGCGTCACCGGCCGCATTCCAGTCGGATGCGGCTATCGCGGCGCGAGCCGCCTGATTGAGACTGTCGAGTTCCTCGCTCACGCCGGATCAGGCATCGCGCCGGGAAACCCGTCGGCAACCGCGCTCGACGTGATGCGTGGCAGATTCCCGGTTGCGACCTGCTCGATCAAGGCGATCTGTTTGGGCAGACAAACCGTCTCCAGGTCGTAGTTCTGCACGGCGTAGTCACGCGCCGCCGCAGAGTACCGGGATCGCGTTTCCGGGTCGTCCAGCAAGGTACAGATCCGGTCCACCATGGCCTCGCCGTCAAAGTAGTCGACCAGGGCCCCGGTCTCACCATCACGCATCACTTCACAAACCGGTGGGGTAGACGACGCGACCATGCAGCACCCTGTCGACATCGACTCCAGCATCGACCAGGACAGCACGAACGGATACGTCAGATAGGTGTGAACGCGCGAGACCCTAAGCACCCGCAGATAGTAGTCGTAGGGTACCCGGCCGACGAAATGCACGCGTCGCGGGTCGACCCGCACCTCGGCCAGCATCTTTTCGCGCCAGCTCCTGGCATCCACGGGTAGTCCGCCATAGCTCGCGTCATCCCCGCCGACCAGGACGACATGCGCGTTCGGACGACGCTTCAGCAGCGCGGGCAGCGCCCGCATGAACCGATCAAAACCGCGGTAAGGTTCAAGGTTGCGTGCGATATAGGTGATCACCTCGTCGTCGCGCGACAACACGGTACCGTTCGGCAGCGGGAGGCGCGCTGTCGGGTCCGGCGCGCACACCGTCGTGCGAATGCCGTCATGGATCACCGACATCCGTGATCGATAAGCTGCGGGTTGCTGCTGCCACTGCCAAACGGTCGGGGTCACCGACCAATCAGCCGCCTCCAGGCTCAGCAGAAGATGAGCGTTGCGGGCTCGAGACCGGCAGATGAGGTCGAAATCCGGCTCCTTCGCCATGTCGAAGCCAACGTCGGAGCCCCGGCCACGATAGTAGTACTCGGCGTAAACCAGCATGGGCGCATTCGGGAACACGTCCTTCAGGAACAACGCCTCGCCCCAACCGGAATGCACACAGATCACGTCCGGCGCGAAGCCGGATGCCTTCAGTGCGATCGCTTCACGGACCACCGCCTGACCGTACAACAGATGCTCATCCAGGAATTTGACGTAGTGATGTCCGTCGGTCTTGGCTTCGCGACTAAGATCGTACCGGATCTTACGGACACCCGGCATCTCCAGATCCTTGCGGCGGGTCAGAAAGACGACCTCGTTCTTCGGATCGCGGGCGTAGTGGGATGCCAAGTGCGCGTATTGCGCCGGCATGTTCTGATGGACGAACAGAATGCGCACGGGCAGGTGTCCGATCGGGCGATTATTCGGCGGCGATCTGTTTATCCGCTCGGGTCAAGCGATGCAAACGGTCGCCGCCTGAAGCCCCCGGTGTGGCGTACCGCGAATCCGCGCAGCTCGGATGCGATCCGGTCGACCACATCCCTCCAATCACCGGAACTCGTTTGCCGGAACAAGCGCATGGTCCGGTACCAGGGAGTCGATTCGCTATCGTAGCCCCAGCGCCAATCAGCGACCTGCGCCAACAATGTCCACACAGGGACTCCCAGTGCGCCGGCGATATGAGCTACCGATGTGTCGACGGTGATAATCAGGTCCATCTGGTCAATCATGGCCGCGGTATCGGCAAAGTCGTCGATGTACGGCGCTAGATCCGTAACCCGGCCGTCATTCAGAACCGTCTGCTCGTCATTGGACACTTGCAGGCTGTAAAATTCGAGCTGCGGGATGGCAAGGAGAGGAGCGAGTTCATCGAACGAGATTTGCCGCAGCGCGTTCAGAGAATGTTCGGGGCGCCCAGTCCAGCACAGTCCAACCCGCAGCACGCCGTTGTCCGGGAGACGATGCTGCGGCTCCGCAGGCGTCAAGTAACGCGTCGGAGCGGGCAGAGACTCCCGATCGATATCGAGACGAGTCGGCAGACTCATCAGCATTTCGACGCCGTCGAATCCGACCGGCGGTTCGGTAGGGCACAATGGGACAGTCGTCGCCACACCGGAGGCCGAGCGAACCAGGCGTTCAAGATTCTCGTGGCAGGCAACGACCACCTCCACGCCCCGATCGACCAACAGAGGTACGAAGCGAAGAAACTGAACAGTATCCCCGGCCCCCTGCTCGGTCACGACCAACAGACGCCGTGCTCGATCTGTATACTTGCCATCCCACGCGCGGAGCCCAAGCGCGGCGTAGCTTTTCAAAGTGATCCGTCGTTCGGGCCGGTGTTCGTATTCAGCGAAACCCTCGCGATAGTCACCGGCCGCCAGCAGGCTCAACCCCAGAGCCGATCGTGCATCCAACAATTCCGGCCGACATCGCACCGAGCGTAAGCGGCAGATGAACGCCGCTTCGAATTCTGCGACGTGGCGGCGGGCGGTCCCCAGGTTTGCCCACACCTCCCCCGCATCGGGCTCCAGCACCAGGGCTCGGCAAAAATGAACAACCGCCTCGCCCGGGTTGTTCAAACGCTGCCGGACCAGACCCGCCTGATTGTGCGGACGGGCGTCGTCTGGGCGATGTCGACACAATTCGTCGACCCATCGGACTGCGTTCGACATCTGCCCTTTGGCGACCAAACGCGGCACCAGTTGCAGGCCATCCTCGTAGTCGATCTCACTGGGTTCGGAGGTCACCTGTCGACCTCCGCCTGCCAGAAAGCGACAAGTTCGCGCTCCATACGCTCCAGCGTGTATTCCGACGCGGTCGCGTGCGCCGATGCTATCCGCAGGCGACCAGCGTCCGTATCGATCTCGCCGAGCGCCTCGGCCAACCGGTCAGCGCAGCCCACCCAGTCTTCCGGCTCGCACCAATGCCCATTGTCCGGCGTGGCAAACGACCGTCCACCGTCCCCGGTAAAACCAACGACGATGCAGCCACTGGCCATTGCCTCGATCGGCGGAAGACCGAAGCCTTCGATACGCCCCAACGCCAGAAAGACGGCGCTCTCACCCAGGATCCGCGCAACCTCGGTTTCCGGTTTGTTCGAGATCTCCACCCACGGCACATTCGCTAGTTCCGGGTAACGCTGGCGAAAGGTACCTTCGATGAAACGGGCCTCAACCTTCATCTTCCGAGGCATAACCGCGATCTGTCGGCGCTTTTCCATCGGCTTGAACAACGCGTGATTGATCGCATTGTGAATGACTGGCGCGCGATCCAATCCCATCACACCGGTCAGATAGTCGGAAATCACCTCGCTGCAGCAGAACACGGTGTCGATACCCGCCTCCGCATAGCTCCTGGTGTGCTGCAACCCGTGGAAAATATAGAAGTGGTTCTGGCAGAAAACGTAACGGCGGATCGGGTGCTTGCTGAGTTGCCGGACATAGACGTCCCACGGTTCGGGGATGACGAAGAGATCGTCTGGAAGAATACGGAACTCGGGGACCAGCGATTCGGTCGGGACATCCTCAGAAAAATGCGAGTCGCGCTGCTCGTCGATCAACAGGATTCGCGCGTCAAATCCGTTCCGCGCCAGCATCGCGACGTGGTGGTGCGCGATCCGTACACCACCAAGCGGGTAACCAAAATGCTTCGAGAGATAAAGAATACGGCGCGTACTCCGCACTGGTGTGCGGCCTTCCGCTTGGCCGTGGTCGATCATGGTTCCCGCAACGAATCCGAAATACTGCGGGAAAGTGGCTCAATCAAATACGTCAGCAGAGTCTTTTCACCGACACCAATCATCGCCATGGCCGGCATGCCCGCCGTCAACGCGGTGTCATGCAGAATATGCTCACGCGACGTTGCATCCAATCTGATGATCGCTCGATAGTACGGCGGAGAACCGTCCGGGTCCTGGACGGAGTCTGAGGATATGGATTCCAAATACCCTTCGATCGGGTGTGTGAACCGCTGACTGAAGGACGTCATTCGAACCTGAACTTTGGTCACGCCGTTGTTGAGCGAATCAATGTCCCTTGGCTTGACCTTCACGTAGACGACCAGGTCCTCATCCTCCGGCACGATCTGCATGAGCGGCTCGCGACCGCCAATGACTTGCCCGATCGTGAAAACATGAAGGTCGATAACGCGCCCCGTTCTCGGCGCCCGAATATCCAGCCGCCTGACTGACGCCGATATCACCGGACGCTGCTCGTTCAGGTCCTGGAGTCTCGCCCCCACTGCATCGAGTTGCACCGCCACCTCGCGCTGCAGGTCGCGCTCCATCTGGACCACTCGTTGCTCAAACTCAGATATCTGCTTCTCGTACTGCGCGATCGAACCATTCAACCGCCCGGTTTGGCCACGAATCGCCGCCTGAGTGCGTTGAAGCGACAAAAGTCGCGGTAGGCGCTCCAACCCCTTCTCATAGAGCTCACGGACCGAACCCAGCTCCTGTGCAATCAGATCCGCCTGAGTCTGCAGGGCCGACAACTCGACCTTGGTTGCATTGATCTGGGCTTTTGCCTGATCGACCTGACTAAGCATCAGCTTGACAAGACCGTCGCGAGAAGCCTGGCGCGACCGAAACACCGCGCGCTGCCCATCCACGAGTTCCGCGATCTCGGGATCCCCCAGTTCGTTCAGCACCTCTTTCGGAAAGTCGATGCTCTCAAGCGCGTCCCGTTCGGCCAGCAATCGGGCCTGCTCCGCCAACGCCCCCAGATACCGCCGCCGCAGCGTATTGGACTGCGCCCGATCCCGGGTCGGGTCGAGCCGCAACAAGACCTCTCCCTGCTCAACGCGCTGCCCTTCCCGGACGTTGATTTCCGCGACGATCCCACCTTCCGGATGCTGAACGATCTTGCGGCTGTTCTCGACCCGCAGTTCGCCCGTTGCCATCACAGAACTTTGCAGCGGAGCGAATGCCGCAAAGCCACCGAAACCGCCGAAAAACACCAGGACGATCAGGTATCCAATCGTGATGGACGACGCCCAATGAGGACGAGCGTTCTTGGAGATCTCCTGGTAGGGATCGAAAATATTGACCAGAGCAGGCGTGCTTGCGGGCTGTTGTTCGACGATACTCATGACGACACTCGGCTGGCGATGGGGGTGGACTCCTGACTGGCCGCAATCTGCGGTTTGGTCTGCGCCGGCACGGGCCCGACGACCTCATCGCGCGCCGCAAATTTGTGAACCACTCCGTCGCGCAAGATCAGAACCTTGTCCACGTGCTGCAGCACGTTGATGCGGTGAGCAATTAGAACCACCGTGCACCCACGGGCCTTGAGGGCGTGCAACGTGTCCTTCAACGCCTCCTCGCCCTGGCTGTCCAGGTTGGAGTTCGGCTCGTCCAGAACCACGAACAGCGGGTCGCCGTAGAGTGCGCGGGCCAATCCGATCCGCTGACGCTGACCGCCCGACATGATCGCACCAGCGTCGCCAACAGGCGTATCGTATTCCTTGGGAAGGCGCTGGATGATCTCATGCAACCCGGCGAGTTCGGCCGCCTTGATGATGGCCTGCGGGCTGGCGTTCGGCTCCAGCCGGCAGATGTTCTCGCGCACGGAGCCATCAAACAGTGCGACTGTCTGTGGCAGATAGCCAAGATAACGACCCAGGTCTTCCGATGGCCAAGCGTAGACATCCGTGCCATCGAGTCGAATGTGACCATGGGTCGGCGCGTCGATACCAACCATCAGGGTTGCCAATGTGGTCTTCCCCGCGCCGGACGGCCCGATTACCCCGATGATCTCACCTGCCTCGATTTCGAGACTGACGTTGGACAGGATCGGGCGATCAACGCCCGGCACCGTATAGGTGACATTCTCGATCGAGATATGACCCTTGGGCCTCGGCGGCACGACGCTTAGACGAGGTCGCTCGATCATCGAGCCCAGGATCTCGTCCATTTCTTTGTAGGAGTTCAAGGCTTCCAGCATGCTGCGGTAGCTGCCAATCATGGACTCAAGCGGCATCAACGCCCGCCCGACCAGGATGACCGATGCCATCATCACGCCCGGACTCATCGTGCTGCCCGGTTGGATCATCTGGTACGCCGCAGACGTCATGATGGTGATCTGGATCACCATACGGGTCCATTTGGAGGCCGCATTAATAAGCGCCGACCGGCGAGAAGCGATCGATTGGTGATAGATCGATTCCTCGGCCCCCTCAGACCAGCTCCGAACGATGGTCGGCGTCATTCCCATGGCCTCAACGACGTCGGCGTTGCGCGCGGCGGCCGAGGCGCGCTTGTAGGACGGCGCCATTGCCCTCTGTGCCCGCATCAGCGCCCCGCGTGACGCACGGTCGTTCAGGAAGGCGAACATGAACAGAGCGGCCGCTCCGACGATCGAGATCAAGCCGACCGTGGGGTTCATGATGAACAGGACTCCCATGAATACCGGAATCCACGGAATATCCATGATGGCGTAGATCGAGTTGCTCGTCAGAAAGCCCTTGAGTTGGTTGAACTGCTGCAAGATCGCCCCGCCACGTGTGTTGCCGCGCTTCACCGAATGAGCCAACGATGCATGCAACAGCCGTGCTGACAGGTTGCGATCGAGATAATTTCCAATTTCGATCAGAACCGCCGACCGAGCGACATCGACCGCGCCTTGAATGGCCAACGCAAACAGCGCCATGGCGAACAGCATGCCAAGCGTCGCCATGCTGTAGCTGCTGAGCACTTTGTCGAAGACCGCGAACATGTAGATCGGCAGGGTCAAAATAAACAGGTTGACCGCGAAGCTGAAGACGGCGACCGCGCCGAACGCGGTACGGCAGCGCTTGAACGCATCCTTCAGCGCATCTTTGGCTTCGACACGGCGGTCTGAGTCGGTCATCAAAGCACCTGCCTTACAGAGTCTGCGCCTGTGTATTCAGCACCAATTTGCCATACTACCTTGCCCCACTCGGACACGCACGCATCCGTCCGGCGGCATTTGACCGCACAGCAACGATCCGTTAAAGCGGGCGCGCGCCGTGCCGCCGCCGCATTACGAGTATCTGTCATGATGAATGCTGAACCGATCGGGTCGCCGTTTCGTGTGTTCGTCGGCTACGACAGCCGGGAAGATGTGGCATTTCGCGTCTGCGAATCGTCGTTGCGTCATCGATCCTCGATCGCGTTGGACATCCGGCCGATCGTACAGTCGGAGATGCGGTCCCGAGGCCTGTATTGGCGTTCAAAGGATCCGCTCGCGTCCACAGAGTTCACATACTCGCGGTTTCTTACACCCTACCTTGCGGGCTATCAAGGGTGGGCTCTGTTCTGCGATTGTGACTTCCTATGGCTGTCGGACATAGCCGAACTGGTGGCGCTTGCCGATCCCGCCACGGCCGTGATGTGTGTACACCACGATCATCAGCCGACAGAGGCCACCAAAATGGACGGCGCCGTTCAGACGACCTACCCGAGGAAAAACTGGTCCAGCCTGATGCTGTTCAACTGCGGCCACCCGATGACCCGCAGCCTGACACCTGAGACGGTCAACACCGCGACTGGCGCGCATCTCCACCGAATGCAGTGGGCCGACGATGCGCAGATCGGCGCTCTGCCGCCGTCCTGGAATTGGCTGGAAGGCAGCATGGCCAAGCCTGAGTCCGGCACGCCCGACGCAATTCACTTCACCCGAGGCGGGCCATGGTTCGACGGCTGGCAGGATGTCGACTACGGCGATGTCTGGCGGCACGAACGGGCTCGTTTGCCGGAAACGCAAAACGTATCAATACAGGTTTGAGTGACGAGGCCGCCGACAACGATCCGTTAGTACGGCAAGGAGAGACCGGATGAAGAAGGCATTGATCATCGGCGGCGGGTTCGCCGGTTGCGCCGCAGCGCACCAGATCGAGTTGATTGGTGGTTGGGATGTGACTCTGGTAGAGCGCGCCCCGTTCCTCGGTGGCGGCGTAAAGACGCATTGGCGCGGCGGGCACCCGTTTACCTTCGGTCCGCGGCACTTCCTGACACCAATGCCGGAACTGTTCGATTATCTGAACGCCATTGTGCCAATGCGCAAGCTAGACCATGAGTTCATCACGCACGTCGAACCGGATCGTAATTTCTACACGTTCCCGATCCACAAGGACGACATCCCGCGGATGCCGGACCGCGAAGCGATCGAAAAGGAGCTTGCTGAATCGCAGGAGATCCGCGGTTGGACCGCAGCCAAGAACTTCGAGGAGTACTGGATCTCCTCGGTCGGCCCAACGCTCTACGGCAAGATGGTCGACAAGTACTCCCGCAAGATGTGGCAGGTCGCCAGCAACACGATGCTCGACGACTTCGGCTGGTCGCCGAAGGGTGTTGCGATCAAGGAAGGTCCGCGCGAAGGCTGGGATACGGCGATTTCGGCCTACCCACTGGCACCGGACGGCTACGACCGCTACTTCGACGTCGCAACCGCAGGCACGACGGTCAAGCTGGGAACCGAGATCGAGGCATTCGACATCCCGAACAAGCGGGTGCAAATCGCCGGCGAATGGCACGCCTACGACGTTATCGTGAACACCGTCTCACCCGACATGCTGTTGAACTATGCCTACGGCGAACTGCCGTATGTCGGCCGTGAGTTCATCACGATCATCCTGCCGGTGGAGCACGCCTTTCCGGAGAAGGTCTACTTCACCTACTACGCCGGCGACGAGCCCTACACTCGGATCGTCGAGTACAAGAAGTTCACCCAGCACAAGTCGCCCTCAACCCTGCTCGGCATCGAGATCCCCAGCCACAAAAACAAGCTTTACCCGATGCCGATCAAGAAGGAGATCGCACGGGCATACCAGTACTTCGACGCCATGCCCGACGGAGTGATCTCAATGGGGCGTGCCGGCAGCTACAAGTACATCGACATCGACGACATCGTCTGGCAGGCAATGAAAATGGCGGAAGAACTCAAGCAGGGCGGGTTTTCGCACCCAGTGCCGGTCTACGGAGCCGATCAGGCAGCGCCGAACCTTCTGACCCAGAAAATGGTCGATGCGAACATCGTGCCCGGCGGATCGGCAACCGGAGCCCAGTAGCTCGTTTGCGGTGCGGGTCGATCGTTACGGCCCGCGCCGCACCCAGTTCGCCACCGTGCTCATGGGCGACGCCCAGTTGTCGGGCTGTGTCTGCCAAGCGCAGCGAGCCGTGGGCAGCCATCGGGTGGTTTCAGCCCCCCGTGCGTACCGCCAGTCATCCTGGACGATCCGCGTCACCACGTGGACCGGTTTGCCGAGCCCATGCGCCATGGCGACCGTGGAATTGGCGACCGACACGATCGTGTCCATGGCTGCAACCTGGGCGGACCACCCATTGATGTTCTCATAGGCGTTGATCTCGGGATCCGCAATCAACTCCACGCCAAAGCGCTCCCGCACCAGGCGGGCGTCGTCACTGACGTCGCCATACTGAAGGGACACGAAAATGGCATCCTCCAGCGCGAAAACTGGCTCCCAGGCGTCCAACGGAACCTCAAACGAACGGACCTGCACCGGCTTTACGCTGCGCCATGACAGTCCGACGACCCGCTTGCCCCGACCGTCTGCGGCGTACCGTTTCCTTAGTCGAGCCGTCTGCTCGGGATCGGCACGCAGATATCCGGTCGGCACTGGTCTCGACCCCGCGTCGAACGGCAGCATGAGCCCGCCGAGTGACGCCTGCAGTTCACAAGCGGCAATCGCTTCCTCCGTTCCAGGTTCACCACGCCCACGAACATCGATGTTCGGGAACGAGCGCGCCATGGTTTTCACCAAGCTGCCCGCCAATTCGAGCACGACATGCCCGACGCGCTCAGCGGCCCAGGACAGATAGCTGGCAAACCACAATTCATCACCGATTCCCTGCTCTCCCCACACCGCCAGCGTCGCGTCCGGTCGGCGCTCACCCTGCCACACCGGCATCGCCAGAGTCGGTTCACTCCCTAGTCGCCGCGACGATGAGAAACTGGGCACCTGCCAGCGGACTTCGTAGCGACGCAACCCGTCGGACGCGTCACCATCACCCAGCTCAAGCATAGCGCGGGTAAATCTAAACATCGGGCGATCGTCCAGCTCGATCGCCTGATCGAACAACGATCGGGACTCATGCAACCGGCTCTGGTGACGACGAATGACCGCGAGGTTGTAGTAAGCGTCGGGGACGGACGGTCCCGCCAGCAGTGAGAAACGTCCGAGCCGACCGGCTGACGGCAGATCACAAGCCTGGAACGCCAGGGTGCTGAGGTTCATGTACCCAGAAGCGACTTCAGGCTGTCGCACCATTGCTTCCCGCAGGATCGTCTTGGCTTCGCCCAGCGCATTGACCTTCACCAGGCTGGCGCCGAAATTCGCGAGGCACTCCGATCGCCGGCTCGGATCGGCGACCAGGCTTCGCCGGTGCATACGGACCGATTCTCCGAACCGTTCAGCCCTGACGAGTTCCGCTCCCAGAGCGCCCAGGCAATGGAATGAATCTGGGGTCACCAGAACGGCGCGGCGGCCTTCGCGAACCGATGCCTCGTAGTCATCGGCTCGACGATACTGGATCGCCAGCATTGTACGCACCTTGGCATCCAACGGCAGACGTGCCGCGAGCTGTCTCAAGACGGACATGGCTTCGGCATTGCGGTGGGTGCTGCCAAAGATGTGAGCGACCATCAGAAGCAATTCCGACGACCGAGCGTCTACGGGTACCGGAAGCCTGTCGGCAACCGCCGCCGCTTCGTGCTTCTGGCCTGCCCCCGTGAGATGCGCGAGTAGCTCCAGCCATAGCTCATTGGAGTGTGGATTGGACACTGCGGCGCGCGCATACCAGCGACGGACATCCCGGCTGACAGTGCCCTGTGGGAACAACTTCGCGAACACCGCGGTCGTTGAGGCACTGCCAGGAGAAATCAGCAACGACTGACGAAGCAGCCGCACTGCAGTCCTGGTTTCCCCGCGTTCTTCCGCAAGAACCCCGAGATTTTTAGCAATCAAGGCGTCACCGACGGCTGCAGCAGCGGCCGCCTGCTCGATCCATGAGCGTCGGGAGTACTGGCCCTTCGAGGCCGCCGCCAAGTTGACGTAGGGAGCAGCAGTACCCGGGGCCGTCACTATCGCGAGCCGCCAACCGTGGATGGCATCCTTGGTTCGGCCGGCCCCCCAAGCCGCGCGTGCTGCAGCGAGCAGCGCGGCGGCATCCAGAGCTTGGTCGTGCAGGATTACCGTACCGATCATTGCCCCGACGTTGCGTCTTCGTTCGGGATGCCTAGCTTGTTCGACGTTGGATGATCATCCAGCCGGACCCATCCACCAGTCTCCATACTGGCGTAGAGTGCATGAACAAGCCGAAGCGACGTCAGCGCTTCATCAACATCGATCGGTGGCGGTGTTCCGTTCTCCAAGGCGTCCAGCACCTCTCCGAGCAATGGGCCATGTCCCAGGCCATAGCTGGTGGGCACATCCTGGCTGAAGGTCTCGGCCGCTCGTTCGTCTCCCTGCCGTGGCTCGACCGGGCGCCAAAACTCAATTCGATTCAGAGCGTGCCCGCCGATCTTGGCCATCGCCTGCTCACCGACGAGATGGAGCGACGCCTCAAAATCCTCGTCACGAGCAGACGTCGTTGCTTCGATTGTGCCCAGCGCGCCCGACTTGAAACGAACAAGGCCAATCGCGGTGTCTTCGGCCTCCAGACGATTCAGCACGGCCGCACCGGCGGCGCATACCGCTTCAATCGGACCGCCCAACCACTGCAGAGCATCCAGATGATGAATTGCCTGCTGCGCCAGTACGCCGCCATCCATCGACCATCGACCGTGCCAGGGGTCATCGTAGTAGTCCTGATGGCGAGACCAATGTACGCGGACCCCGGCAGTCACGAGCCGGCCGATCCGGCCTTCGCTCACCATCTCCCGGACAAACCGCATGGCCGGATTGTAGCGGTTCTGCTTGATGACGGCGCACATGACGCCCTTGGCCGCCGCCGCATCACGGACCCGCTCGGCGTCCTCGGGCCTGAGCGCAACCGGTTTCTCGACAACAACATTGATTCCGGCTTCGATCAGTTCGAGGGCATGCCGCGCATGATGACCCGACTCGGTCAAGATGCAGACTAGGTCCGGGCGCTCTGCGATCAGCGCGGGAATGCTGTGAACCGGCTTCCCTCCGACGGCGTCGGTGAAGGCCATCGCCTTGCCGGGATCGAGATCGGCAGCGGCGACGACCTCCACCCGATCGGACAGCTCCACGCCTAGTACTTCACGATAGCGCGCGGACACCCGTCCACACCCGAGGACCCCGATTCGCCATTTGCGCCGCGACACGGTCATAGAATGCTCCCTTGCTTAAGTCCGTGCCTTGATAAGCCTGACAGCAAGTTCGTCAACACTGTCGTACACCGGTCAAGTCAGTGACGGTGCCGGCTATTTCAACAGGAATGACGACAATCGGGTCCGCAAATCGGTCACGACGGCGTCCCAGCGTTCAGACGGATCCCGGAAGAACAGACGCATGCTCGGCGCCCAGGGCACGAAGGGGGTTCCAAACTGCTGCCAGATCACGCGCTCGCGTGACGACCGGAACACGTAGGCTGGACATCCGACAGCACCAGCCATCCAAGCCAGCGAGATCATCGGCGTAACAGCGGCGTCGCTGACCTGAAGCAGCGCCAGTACATCTTCGAGATCATTGGTGAGATCGACGCCCTCAGGCGTTACAAACTCGAAGCCATGTTGCTGGCCGAGTTCGTAGAGGCGCTCTTTCTCTTCGTCCGTCGACGAGTACTGGAGATTGACCGCGACCGTACCGGGCGGAATCGCCGCCGCAAGTTCCTCCACGGACAGGTATTGCTGGTTCCGATTCCGATTCCTCAACTTGCTACGCCAAGACAAAGCGAGGCGCGGCTGACCCGGAAACCGTTCGTTCAACCAGCGATGCCAACGCTCCAACCGCTCCGGTTCGAGCGTCAATCGTGCCGGGAAACGCTCGCCGCGCCGCTCCGTCCAGTCCCAATTGGCCCGAATCAGAAATTTGATCTCCGGCACATAGTACTGTGGCACGTGCAGCATCGGAATCTTGTACTGGAGGTTCGGGTCTCTCGTGTTCGGGTGACCATTTTCCGTACGAGGCAGGAACTCGATGCCCTCATAGGTCCGGCTCAACAAATTTACGAGACGAGGATCACAATCCACCACCAATCGCTGCGTGTCTCGCCGTAAAAACGGCAAGTACCACGACAGCATCACCTCGTCGCCCATGCCCTGTTCCATGTACGCCAGAAGGTGAGCGTCATGGTGATCCTTTGGGCCACGCCAGATGGGCATTCGGAAATTTCGTCTTGGCGACGGGAAGCCCGGGGTCGCCCAACGTGCTTCGAGACGATTGAACCCAGTCTCCAACTCGCCGATCATGATCATCGACATGCCGGAATTGAAGCGCGAAGAGGCCTCCATGTCCTTGTCGTTAGCGGCCTTCGCCAGGATCTCCGCTCGCTGAAACGCGTTAATGGCTGTGCCGTAGTCGCCGAGGGTTCGAACGTAGGTGCCGTAGTTCAGCCAACAGGTTGCCCGGGTGGGACGCGGTGCGATCGCCCAGCGCACATAGCGAAGAGCCGCAATCACGTCGTCGATATGAGTATAGACCATGCTCATCAAGTTGCTGGCCCGCTGATAGTCGGGCTTCAGGACCAGCGCGATTCGCAGTTCTCGCAGGGCGTCGGCAGTGCGCTCCTGTTCGTCCAGGAACAGCCCATAATTGTAGTGCAGTGCGTGATAGGATGGAAACTGTCGGACAATTCTGGGCCAAAGAGCCGACGCCAACTCGAACGCTTCGATATTCTTGTAAAGTCCGGCAAGAGCATCCCAGATTCTCGGATCTGCAGGCCCGGCGACCAACACGGAATCGACCCAGGCATGAGCCCGGTCGACTACGGCGACCTTGTCGGAATGAAGTTCATTGAACCGACAGAACAGATCGCAGATGCGATGAATTAACCCGAGATGGTTTCGAGCGTGCTGGAGCAAAAGAGTATTCGCCGCAATCCCGTGGTTCGGCCATTTTACCTTGTGGGTCAGTTCGCCTGCGCGGGACAACCGCCGCAGATCTCCGGGTGACAAACAGTACGCCTGCCAGACCCACGCGGCCTGCCTGACCGGTTGTTGGCGCAGCCCAAGATCGCCCTCGATCGAGTCGATCGCCTCGGCGGATTTCGGGTTCAAGACAAGAAGGCGCCGGGCTGCATCGTACCGATGTCGGTCCTCGGGCCCTGCAATTGCCAACAGATCCTGTAGAGCGGGTTCCAGGAAACGACCCGGGTTCGAAGCGGCCCGCAGAAGGAAAACCATGGCACGGTCGCGGACCGACGGTTGGTTGGGCGCAAGAGCGGAAAGACGGTTGCCGATCTTGTAGGCCATATCCGGGTCGAGGCGACCGGCATCTCCGTCCCGCAGAACCTCGAGCGCCTGCGCGGGCTGCCCCGTCGACAGGTGCAGAAGCGCCGCCAACGCCCGAGGCCGTGGATCTTCAGGGAACAGCGTTGCAGCGCGACTGGTGGTGGCAAGTGCAGCTCGGGCGTGGCCAGCCAGTTCCTCAGCCCGGGCCAGGTTCAACAGCGCACGCGGATCGGAATGATGCTCGGCATGGCTTGCCCTGGAAAAATACCGGACGGCATCTCGAACCTCGTCCGCCCGGACAGAGATTTGCCCAGCCAAGGTCAGCGCGGAAGTCGACGCCGGATCCTCGGCCAGCACTCGCCGTACACAATGCCGCGCTCCGGTCAGGTTCCCGGATTGCACCAGCAACTGCGCCCGGGAGAGTGGGCCGGGCAACGACGCCTGCTTGATCGATTCCATTGAGACTCGGTACCGAAGGGTCAGCGAATGGCGAAAAAAAAAAAAGGGGGGCGCTAAATGAGCGCCCCTCCTCGATATTAACAGACGTTCGAGATCAGAGGAACTCGAAGTCGTTGATGTCGACCACCGACACACCGGTCAGTCGGATCATCAGGTAGTTGCTCGCGTTACCGTGGACCATGACAACCAGGTCATTACCCGAGGAGACGTAAGCGATCGTGTTGACGCCACCGAAGGTGACAGCGTTGCCGAACACACCCGGGGTACCTGCCGTGCTTACGACACCCGTGAGCAACTGGATCTTGTCAGTGCCACGTGCGAAGCCGGAGATCAGGTGAACCGAGGCGTTTAACGCAGTAAACCCGGCGATCGCCGTGTTGACCGCGCTGATACCGAACACGAACCGATCGGCACCATCGCCACCGACCAACGTATCGGCACCAAGCGTGTTGGTAGCATACAGCGAGTCGGCGCCGTCGCCACCGGACATGATGTCGTTACCGCTGCCGCTGAAGACGAGGTCGTTGCCGGCCCCACCAGACAGCGTGTCGGTCCCGTCACCACCAGACAACGTGTCGTTGCCTTCGCCACCGTACATGACCGAGCCAGTCGACAGACCAAGCAACAGGTCGTTGCCGATGCCACCAACCAAGGTGTCGAGGCCTTCGCCGCCGGACAACGTGTCGTTGCCTTCACCACCGGACAGCAGATCGTTGCCAGTGTGACCACGGAGGACGTCGTTACCGGCTCCACCGAAGAACGCGAAGGTGAAGTTGACGGTACCGTTCTTGGAACCGAACAGAGTGTCGTCGCCGTCACCACCGTATACAACCTGAAGACCAGCGACGTTGACCGACGCGCCAGAGAAGCTGATCAGGTCATTGCCGGCACCGCCGTACAGCAACGCCACACCAGAAGCCAACGTCGCGGCAAGGATCGTGTCCTGGCCATCGCCGCCGTAAACGGTGTCAGAACCCAGACCGGCCACGATCAAGTCGTTGCCCGTGGCGCCCATGATCGAGTCGTCACCCTCACCACCGGTGATGCTGTCGTTGCCGTCATTGCCGTAGAGCGTATCGGCAGCGCTGCCACCGATCAGGATGTCGTTGCCCAGGTTGCCCCAGAGCACGTCAGCGCCATCTTCACCGGACAGAACGTCGTTGCCCTGACCGCCGTACGCGATGTCGTTTCCGGTGCCGCCCGACAACGTGTCGTTGCCAAGGTTGCCGTAGATGAGGTCAGCATTCTGACCAGCCGACACAAGATCGTTATCCTGGCCACCGAAGATGCTGTCCGCACCGCCGGCAGTCGTGATCACGTCGTTGCCCTCTTCTCCAAACACCACAGTGTTCGACGTATTGGTCGTGACGATCGCCACCGTGTCGTTGCCCTGGCCGCCATAAATGGTGGCCGCGCCCGTGACGTTGGTGAAGATATCGTTGCCGAGGTTACCGAACATGACGTCGGTGCCAGCACCGCCATCAATGATGTCGTTGCCCTGACCGCCGTACAACGTGTCAGCGTCATCGCCACCGAGCAACGAGTCGTCGCCGATATTGCCGTAAATCAGATCCAGGCCAGTATCGCCCGAAACCGTGTCTGCGTCCTGTCCACCGAAGACGGTGTCCGAACCGCCAGCCGCAGAAATCAGGTCATTGCCCTGGTTACCATAGATCAGATCCGCGCCATCAAGCGCACTTACCGTATCCGGGCCGGCAAGCGCGGAGATCACGTCGGCGCTGGCGGTGCCCGTGAGCAGCTCGCTAGAGGTCGTGCCAGTAATGTTCGCCATCGTTGTAACTCCTAGACTCCCTACAGAGCGTGTGTGCGTCTGAACGATGCTGATCGACCGAAGACGATCACCACCCTCCCCTGTCAGACCGCGTTCTCACGCAACAGCGCCAGCAGCTACCAGGGAGGACGTTTTGGTTTTACAGCAGGTAATCCGGCTGATGCAAGCGGCGTGAGGGGAAAATCACCTAGTCATTAGACGTTAGCGGCAACCGGTGAATTCCTTGTGACAAATTTGCCACAAGATCGTCCGCCGCAGCGGGCGACGCGAAGTGGTAGCTGGTTCACGGGTGCGACCGGCTGGTGCAGGCTGCCACCACGGTGTCCAAGGCGGTCGCCGGTCGAGCCGAAAGTTGGCGGGCACAGTGCGTCGCACGCTCGGCAAATTGCGGGTTGTCCGCGGTCGTGGCGAGCGCCCGGCCAACGTCTTCCACCGAGAAACGTCCAGCGCCACGGAGCGCCACCGCCACGCCCAGCCGGCCAAGGGCGTCCGAGTTCGCGAATTGTTCGAAGTGGCGGGGAGCGAGCAACTGCGGTCGCCCAAGCCCAAGGGTCTGTTCGGCGGTACCGACGCCGGCATGATGGATAATAACTTTCGATTTCTCAGCCATAGCCCGCATATCCTGCGGTTCGTCCCAGACTCGAAGGCCCCTCTCTCGCCACGCGTTGCGCTGCGCCGCCGTCGAGTCGCGCAAGAAGACCGTCCCCAGGCGGCCGGTTGCTGCCAAGCCCTCGAGAACACGGTCGGTGAACGCGAATCCAGCCGACAGATACGCGAAGTAGCTGTCCTGCGGTAACCCGGTGACTGGACGTGGCGGTGGAGCAATCGGACCGATTGCCTGCTCCGAGCGTACGGCCCGCCAAGGATCAAGCTCAGGCAGCGTGATCACGTACCGCTGGGTGCCCTCGAACAACAATGGGAGCCGACTTGGCGTCGGTCGACCGCGCGCCGACTGCACCTTGCCCACCACCTCCAGCAACCGGACTTCTTCAAACGCAGGTCGGGCTTTTCTGAAGGGTAGAAATTGTTCGGTTTCGAACGGCGGCAGAGTGAAACCATCACCAATCGGGATCCACGGAACAGGCCCGCCGAACAGCGCCAAATTGGCCGTCGGAGCATAGTCGGTCACCACCAGATCTGGTGCTGCCAACTCAATCAACCCATGCCATCCAGCCACCAGCGGTGCGAGCCGCTCAACGCCAGAAAAGCCGACGGCTCCGAGAATGTCGCCCACCGTTACCGGTTGGGTGCCGTCAGGTCCTCGGATCGGTTCGACCCGAGCCAGCGGTGCTTGCAACACCTCGAAACCAGCCGACTGAACCGCGCGTCCGGCCAGTTCGAGCTGCCGCACGGCAAATCGACACCGCACACCCGCGTCGCGCAACCGCTCAGCGATTTTGATCAGCCGCGAAACATGACCAAGCCCGTCACCCAACTCCCACGCGAACAGTACGGTACGGGTCAACGCGACTCACCCGCCGTGACGGTCCGTCGACTTGCGACGGTTTCGCGCAACGCGACGCCGACTCGTTCGAATACGCCGTCCCAGTCTCCAAGGGTGGTCTGCCGGAACAACCGTGCGGTCGGATACCAAGGGCTGTCTTCCCGCCCAACGAGCCATCGCCAATCGGCGTTCCGGGACAGCACCACCCAGACCGGCTTGCCGAGGGCACCGGCAAGATGCGCCACCGAGGTGCAGGTGGTGATGACCAAGTCCAATTGCCCCATGGCAAGAGCGGTATCGCGGAAACTCGACAGGCGTTCGTTGAGCCGGACCACCGAATCGGGCGCGTTTGCGACTTCAGGCTCGCGTTCGCCCTTCTGAAGCGAGAAAAACTGGACGCCATCATGATCGAACAGCGGCATCCAGGATTCCAGTTTGGTAGAACGGGTACGGTCGTTCGGAAACTGGGGATTGCCCCCGAACACGAACCCTACCTTCAGGCGCCGCGGGTCCGCTTCGGGGATCGGAAAGTCGGCCCCGGGCGGAACAGCGAGATAGGGCACCGAGTTGGGAAGCAGCTCCAAAGTGTCAATTCGCAACACCCGTGTCGCCGACAGCAGCGGCAGGTGGATATCCGCCGGCGGTGGCGGCGCGAAACGCGGAATGATCTGGTCGATTCCGGGCAACCCCTCGAGCAATGACAATAGGTTATCGTGGCACTCCAGCACGATGCGGCCCGTCTCACCCTTGCGCTCGACAATCAGCGGAATGAACCGCAGGAACTGTAGAACATCGCCGATTCCCTGCTCGGTATGCAGCAGGAGCGTGCGTCCGTCAAACGGGCCGCCGTCCCACAAAGGCTGAGGAAACGCCCGCCGCTTGGACGGAAAATGCTCGTACTGCCACCGCCATTCGTACTCGTCGAAGCCGGCCTTGAGCTGACCGTCACACAGCAATGCCAGGGACAGGTTCCAGTGCAGTTCCGCATTGCTCGGCCGGCAGGCAATGGCTCGGCGGTAGCTCTTGATCGCCGGAGCCAGAAGCTCCTCGGCCCGGTACAGATTGCCGTAGTTGTAGTAGACGCCACCATCCTCGGGCGCCAGGCACATCGAGCGACGATAGGCGGTCCGGGCCTGATCGTACCGACCCATCTTTCTCAGCAAGGCGCCGAAGTTCGACAGAACATAGGGCTTGTAGCCGAGCAACTCGAGCGAACGCCGATACAACTGCAGGGCTTCATCGAACTGCTCGTTCGATTGCAGCAGATTGGCAAGGTTCAGCGCGGCATCCCCGAACGTCGGATCAGTGAAGAGCGCTTGCCGGTACACCCGCTCGGCACGATCACGATTGCCTTTTGTTTCCAGAGCTTTGGCAAGCGCTATCCGGTACGTGCGACGAAACGGGTTCAAGTTGACCGCCGCGTCGTAGGACACGATCGCGCGGTCCGTGTTTCCTTGTTTCTCCTGTGCCGCCCCCAGAAGCCCGTAGAGATCGTCGTTTCCCGGCGCTCGCCCAAGCCCGCGTGTCGCCAGTTGTTCAGCCTCGCGCGCCCTGCCTGTGCGTAGCGCAAGCCGGGCCGCGACCGCGAGCAACGCCGAGTCGGCGTTGGCCCCGGCCTTCGCCATGGCCCGCCGGACGTCCTCGGTCGCTCCCGCGAAATTCCCTCTGTCGAGCCGTGCCGAAGCGCGATGCCGCAGCAAAGCCGGATCACCAGGGGCCCGGCTCAGTGCCTGCTCGATTTGCTCAAGGCTCGGCGGTTTTCGAGGGTCGAACCGCACGGTCGACGTCGCGGCATTCATTCTTCCGTTCCTTTCCGGCTCCCCAGGGACACCACACCGTACTTGGCCAGCCAACCAAGCGTGCGGGTCACCCGTACCCGGCGTTTCGACTCGAAGGCCCGCACGCAGGACTCCACCGTCTGATCACCGTCGCGGATCACATTGACGAGCGCCTCGGTCTCCTCGCCGTCGAGGAGCGCGTTGGCGGCGAACACGTTGCAGGACATGGCCGTCAGATCGGTCACGGCCGGGCCGTACGGATCGATCCGTACCGCAACGTCACCCGACAAATCTGCGCTGGCATGGGCCCCAAAGACATCGAAAGGATCGGTGAAACGCGGGTTCCTGGCCTGCCATCGCGGCGGTGCAATCTCCGTGTCGACCCGACGCCGTTCAGCCAATTCAGACCAGAGATCCTGATAGGTCCGTACAACTACGGACCAGTCATATCGCTCGCGAACCCGCCGACGACCCGCCTCCCCCATCTGCCGGCGACGGTTCGGATCACGGACCAAGGCTTCCAGTGCGTCAGCGAATGCCGGAACATCAACAACCGTCATCTGGCTAACAAAGCCAATGTACAGATCGTAGCTAAGGTTATCCAAGACGTGGGCGTCGGCAACCGCGGCGCCGGTTCCAGGCGATGGCATCCAGGTTGGAACGCGCAGTCCGGTGACGCCGTCGACTACGGTATCCTTGTACCCGTTCCAATCGCTGACCAGGCACGGCAACCCAGCAGCCATCGCCTCGACCGGCGTAATGCCGAAGCTCTCCTGGATGTTGTCAGACAACGATATGAAGACATCCGCCGCGGCCCAACTCGCGTCCGCGAGACTTCGATCGGCTCCGTCCAGAAAGTGCACTGCAACATCCGGACAGTACCGCGCGGCTCCGTCCCGATAGCCCTCTTCGGCGCCTTTTGTCGGAAACTGGCCGGTCTGTACCAAGTGGATGCGGCCGTGCTCCGACCCCAAGCGTTGTGCCACACGCTGCGCTCCGAGATACATCGGCACAGGATGGGCCTTGGCGTGGTACGCAAGTCGCCCGAAGAACAACACCACCGTGTCGTGATCGTCGGCGCCGATCTGTTGACGCAACGAAGCCCGAGCCACGCCATCGCGGCTCAAGCGTTCAAACTTGTCGGCATCGACTCCGAGCGGAATCACCGGAGTCTGGACCGGACTGACCGGACGCACGCCAAGGCGCGTCTCCAGATAGTCCGCATAGTGCTCTTGTTGCCGCAGCACTACCTTGCGCGCAGCCTCGGATGTGCAGATCAGAGCGTCCCAGGACTGCACCGACCCGGTCAGCATCTCGCACACAATCTCCATGGCCTGCGTGCTGGAAAGCGTGTGGGTGATGCCGCACAGGCTGTAACCGCGCTGACTCAAATGCCGGCGCGTCATCGCTGTGCTAGCCAGTTGCGGATCCGGCACGAACAGCGTTCCGATACTCGCGATGCTCGACAGGTTCCTGCTGTTGAACACGTTCACTGGACGGGCGGCCAGCACCGGGTCGCCCGACACGATCGATGCTACTTGACGTCGAAACGCCGGCGCATGCGAATCCTTGAAGCCGATCCCGACATACCGGTCGACCTCTGCGTGCCGAACGAAGCCTTCCAGAAAACTCGCCCCGGCGATATGCCGGCCCATAACCTGCTTACGGTTAGCATCGTAGGCCGACGGCTCGAACAGGATCGCGGCGTTGCTCCCCCGGCTCACAATACCGGCCCCTTGTTTCCAGCGGCATCGAGCAGCGCGACCGCCCTGTCGAACTCGTCGAGGATGGCGTCCGTACGATCCGGCCGCCAAACGAACCGGCAGAGCGGGGTGGCGTGCGGAAAGTCGCCGTTCGGCTCGACCGCCAACAGTTGCGCCATCCGCTGCACACCGCCGAGGTCGACGACCACGCTCGGCAGTTTGTCGACCGGAAGGAAGCAGAGCATCCGCGAGTCGGCCATGAAGTAGTTCAAAAACGCCGGCCCGCCGTTGTCGGCAAAATTCAGGTAGGCGCGCCGAAACAGCGCGACACGAAGCTCGAGATCAACAGCCCCAATGCCGAACACCGGCAGGTCCTCGAACATCGTCGTCTCGAGCCCGGCAGTCACCAGATCGGTGTCCGGCACGATTACCGGGTCATAGCCGCGCGCCCGCACCTCGCGGGCTGCCGCCACCCACTCCTCGATCCGAGAGTTCCGGGCCGCTTCGGTCTGCGACGACCGCAGGGTAAACACCACCGGTCGGCCACCCGGCGCGCGTTGCGCCAACCATTCATCGACCTTACGAAGCGCGGCCACCGGCGCGTGAAACACATCCAGCTCGGCACCGGTCGGCTTCAGGCCGAACAACTGATACAGCATGAAGGCGTGATTCGGCGCCTCGACCTTGTAGTTCGGTGGGAAGATCTGCTGCGGATGCAGCGCCGTCATCAGGCGCGCCAGATCCATCCTGCGCTCGACGAAACTGATGCCGACGCAGTTCTTGGCAATTGCCGCATGGGGCATCAGGACATGACGCACCCGCCACATCTTCTCATCGCGGTCGAGCGCCTTGTCCTTCGGCGTCTGGTCCCGAAACCCGGTGCCGTCACCGAGCACCAAGACCACATGATAGCCGGCGAACCCCGAACGCAACGCCCAGATGTGCGCGAACGCGAAGAAGTTCATCACGTCGAAGGTGATGGGCGAGCGCCCGAGATCATAGATCGCGTACAGGCTCGGCCGATTCGGGTCCGCATTGGTCATGGTTGGGATCGGGCCGCCAGGGTCAGTTCGGGTTCAGCCATTCGCTTTCGAAGATCTCGTTCCTGGCCGGCATCTCGGACTCGAAGAAGCGTTGATAGTCGCGGGCCGCCCGTTCGTAAAGCTCGCCGGACTGCGCGCGAAGACGGCCGGCGGCGAGAATGAACAGCTTGCGCAAATAGCGCCGCACCGCCGGCTCCTCGCCGGTCGGGCGCCAGCCGGACGCGTGCAATCGCTCCAGGCAGATCACCGCGTAGTCGGGCATGCCGTTGCGCAACGCGAACGCCGCCAGCTTGAGCAACCCCGCCGCGGCACTATCGCCGCCCCAGGCCTCGACCGACGGCACCTTGCGGACGAACACCGCATCGCACCCGCACAGCGCGCCGAAGTTGCCGTCGACGGTCAGGTAGCTGAGCGGTTGACCCCGTCCGTCGTAGTCCAGGCGCATCAGCCGAAAGCCGAGGGTGTCGATCAGATGCGAGAAGATCGCCGATGCCGTCTGGGTCTCGAAGGAATCGTCGAACTGCACTTCGACCCGCAGCGCCAGCACCCGGTCCAACGCGTGAGCCGCGCCCTGCATCACCGCCAGTTCATGCCCTTCGACGTCGATCTTCAGGAAGTCGACACGGGACCGCGAGGCTGCCAGATGCGCGTCGATCGTGGTCGCGGGAACGGTGATCGTACCTTCCACCGTCCCCTCGTCGGGCCGCACATCGCCGAACCACAGGCTGTCCGGATTCGGCTTGGTCGCCCCGACATAGCCGCGGTGCGCAGTGATAAACAACTCAAGGCTGCTGTCCGGCACCGAACCGAGCGCCTCGGCCAGCACCGTGACGTCCTTGCGGGCGGCATACTTCTTTGTCAGGCGCGCTGCCTCGACCGGTTCCGGCTCGAACATCCGGTAGTCGAGTGGCGCCTCGTACCCGCGCCAGGACGGGTGCATCCCGTACCGGCCGCCGGCGTCCAGCACTACGGTGGTCCAGAGATCAGGCGCAGCCGGCATGTCAGTCTTGCTCATGATGGGTTCCTCGGCTCCGCAGCGGAAAACGTCAGCGCACGCGCTCGATGGTCGGACGGCGGGGATCGGTGGACCACACCGTCCCTTTGAACCCGTCATCGGCCAGCTTGGCGGTGATCGCCGCCTGGTGGTGGTAGGCACCGACGAAGACGTGGTCGAGACCGGTAAGCAGTTCGTCGCTGCGCGGATGGATCGTCGCGGCCCCACCCCGTCCATAGGCCAGGCGGCCGGCGTAATCCGGGTTGTCGTCGACGAACCGGGCCGGGGCGGCACCGGGCGCGAACAGGTTGAAGAACGTCACGCCCTGCGAGGTAGCCCCGTAGATCGCCGTCCGGCTGCGATCGCCGTCGAAGCCGGCCAGGAATGCTTGGTGCGCGTCGCGCCGCGCGACGACGCTTTCGATCCGGCTTGGCACTGGATTGCGTGCTGGAACATCCGGCTTACCCGGTTGTGCCAGAATCCCGACATCGTGACCTTGCAAAATGTCATGGGTGCCCGTGACAACCAGACCGGCGTCGGCCAGCAGGCGTCGCCGGGTGGCGTCATCCAAATAGTGCAGATGCTGAACGTGCACCTCCATATAGGCGCCGGTCTTCGCAATGAACTCCAGCGTCGGCACTTCGATATAGGCGAAGCCGTCCTGATTGACTGCCGCCCCCAGAGCCCGCACGAACGGCCGGACATCGGCGATGTGCTCGACCACCTGCCGGCAGATCACCCCGTCGAAGGTCTCGTCGAGGGTGCCAGGCCCGAAGAAGTCGTTGATCACCCGGATGCGGTCGGCCTGATCGCCGAGCAGGGATTGCAGTTCATCGTTCGGCTCGACCACCGTGACATCAGCGCCCAGATCGGCAAGCAACCGCGCCAGGCTGCCGGTGCCGCCACCAACTTCCAGGATGCGCTTGCCGACCAAACGGTCGCTTCCGAGAAACTCCAGCAATGTGTCGTAACGCTTGTGCATGTCGGCCGAGACCGGCCGATTCGTCGCGGTCTGCCGCCGGTAAATCTCGGAAATCGTCTCCGGTGCCAGTTCCCGATTGAAGACATGCCCGCAGGCGTCGCACTGCCGCAGGCGAACCGGCGCAAACCGGTCTGTCAGCGCCGGATCGGCGACGACCCAGAACATCTGCGCCTGGGTTTCGTACACCACGCGAGCCCCGGCAGCCTCGCACAGGGGACAGACATCGGTGGTCGTGTCGGTCATTGGGCGGCACGCTCCTTCCGCCAGTCCATCCAGCGGCGCCCGTGCTATAGGGGAGGAAGCCGCCTCCGATCAAGGCAATCCCATGCGAAGCGCCGAAACCTCCCCGCAGAACCTCCACGTCGCGGTCACCGGCGCCGGTGGTTTTCTGGGTGGTCGGATCGCATCTGCTCTGGCGACCGCCGGCCTGAAGGTCACCGGGCTTGGCCGATCCGCGCCGCACGGCCTCGCCGAGGGCGTCTTGGCTCGCGTCTGGGACGGACGGCAGCCACCGCCAACCGACCTGCGGGTTGACGCCGTGATCGACTGCGCGGCCGTCATTCCCGCGCGCGAACCTGATTCAGACCGGTTGGTCGACGCCAACTTGGCCCTGGCCCGCGGCGCAATCCGTCTGGCAGAGCGTTCCGCGGCACCGATCATCTATATGTCGTCGCAATCGGCACTCGGCCGGCCCGACACCGACGTGATCGACGATGCCACGCCAGCAGCACCGGATACCCCATACGGGCGATCAAAGCTGGCCGCTGAACGCTTGCTGGCCGATGCGGGCGATCTTGCGGGTGCCGTAGCACTGCGCCTGCCGGCAGTCATCGGGCCCGGCTGCCACGATAATTTCCCAGCGACGGTCGCAGCCCGGTTGGCGACAGGCGAGACGGTCACCGTCTTCAATCCTGACGCGCTCTACAACGCAGTGGTCCATGCCGACACCGTCGCGGCATTCGTGCTGCACCTGTTGCAGAACCGGCCGTCCGGCGTGCACGTCGTCTCGCTGGCCTCGCGCCCGCCGGTGCCGATCCGCGACGCGGTCGAAGCGATTGCATCAGGCTTCGGAACACCGCTGCGACTGGACATTCGGGCGGCCGAACACTGCTCGCCGGTCATCGACCCATCCGGCGCCGAATCGCTTGGTTTCCGACCCGACGATACCGCCGCGGTGCTGACCCGATTCGGCAGGGAAGCGGCGTTACGCATTGCGACCCCGCCCCTGCCGCGATAAGAGTGCGGACCTTCCAGAAGTGAACCAGACGTGAACAGCGGTAAGAGGGCGCGGCGATGAGCGGCACGAACATGGGCGTCGACAACAAGTTCCCCGGCAAGGACCTGACCGAGGACGACCTCCAGAACAAAATCCCGCTGGTCGCCAAGAAGCGGCCGGACCACCGCACGACCTTCACCTGCGGCGGCGTCGAGTTCGGCGGCAAGCTGGTCCCGGTGATGGCCGGGCCGAACACCTGCGAGAACGAGGAGATGATCGTCCGCACGGCGCTGGCGATCAAAAAGTCCGGCGGGCATTTCCTGCGCGCCGGTGCGTTCAAGCCGTTGTCGTTCCCGTACCGCTCGGCGAAGTTCTTCGAGACCCGCGAGCAGGGGCTGGCGTGGCTGCAGGTCGCCAAGAAGGAAAGCGGCCTGCCGATCGTCACCGAGGTCATGGAAATCTCGAAGATCGACGTGGTGGCCCAGAACTGCGACATGCTGCAGATCGGCACCCGCAACATGCAGAATTACCCGCTGCTGACCGAAGTCGGTAAGACCGGCATGCCGGTCATGCTGAAACGCGGCTACGGCTCGTCCCTGCGCGACTGGCTGATGGCGGCCGAGTACATCGCGCTGGAGCACGACCGGCTGAACCAGCCGGTCCAGATCGTGCTGTGCGAGCGCGGCGTGGTGGCACCTCACACCCACCGCGCGACCTCGCGCTTCATGCTCGATCTGCAGGTCATCCCGGCCGCTCAGGAACTGACCCATCTCCCCGTTATGTCCGACCCAAGCCATGCCACGTTCTGGCAACCCTGGGTCAAGTCGATGATGCTGGCCTCGGTCGCGGCCGGCGCCGACGCACTGATGCTGGAGGTTCACCCGGATCCGGTGAACGCCGCGGTGGATCCGCTGCAGTGTTCCAGCTTCGAGCAGTTCGACGACATCATGAAGGCGTGCCGCAAAGTGGCACAGGCCATCGACCGGACGGTCGATGCCTGATCATGGTTGACGCCGCTTCCTTTCCCGGCCCGATCGGCAATCCGGTCACGATTGCGACCGGGCGCTATGCCGCGATTCTCGGCGCCACGCCGTCAAAAGGCGCCCGTTCGCCGACGTTGTGGAACGCCGCTTTCAAGGCGGCCGGGATCGACGCCGTCATGCATCCGATGGATGTCACCGCCGCCGACCTGCCGGCGGTGGTGGCGGCACTGAAGGCCGATCCCCGCTTCGTCGGCGGCGCGGTTGCCGTGCCGCACAAGCAGGCGCTGGTCGGTCTGCTCGACCGGATCGAACCGGAAGCCCAGCGGATCGGCGCCGTCAACGCGATCTACCGCGACGGTGACGCCCTGGTCGGCGCTAACACCGACGGAGCCGGTGCGCTGTCGCAGATCGAGGAACTGGTCGGCGGCGCGCACGCGCTGCAGACCCGGCGAGCACTCGTCGTCGGTCTGGGCGGTGCCGGTCTCGCGGTTGCCGCCTTCCTGGCGGGCCGCGTTACCGAACTGACGGTGGCCAACCGGACCCGAGCGACCGCCGACGCGGTCGCGACCAAGCTGGGGGCCATGACCGCCGACTTCCCGGTCGGCGCCGACGTGCTGAGCAAGATCGATCTGGTCGTAAACGCGACCACCATCGGCCACAAGGACGGGTCGGCCGGATCGCCGGTCGATGAGGCGGGTCTTGCCGTCCTGCCGGCGTCGGCGGCCGTGTACGACGCGATCTACCAACCCGACCTAACACCGTTGCTGACGATGGCGGCCGCCCGCGGCCTGCAGACCCGCAACGGCCTTGGCATGAACCTCGACCAGGCGGTGATTGCGTTCGGCAAGGCGGTACCTGGTGCGCTTGGCATGGACGCCGTGCGGGCGGCGATGCGGGCGGCTTGACGAGACAACACACCATGCGCCGCATCCTTCTGACGGCCGACGCGCCGGAACTGACGGTCGAAACCGTCGACGAGGCAACCCGTGCCCCGCTCGCCGAGGTCGCGGCCCGCTACCACGTGGTGATCCCGGCCGACCATCTGGCCGAACCACCGATGCTGTCTGACGGCATCCGCGCCGCCTTCCTGTGCAGCGACTTGGACGCTTTCGACCGGCTGCGCCGGATGGCCCTTCCCGGCGACCTGTTGTTCAAGCCGTCACCGGTCGCCCGTCTCGATCTGCTGCGCCGCGGGCGCCGGACCCTGGTCACGGCACGCCCGGTCACCGCTGGGTCAATCCTGCAGCAGGCCGATCTGGCCGAGGCGATCGGCGGCACCGGATTGGGGACGGATCACCGACCGGCAATGATCGGACGGCGGGTGTTGTACGCCCTGGCCGAAGGTATGGCGGTCGATTTCGGCATGATCTCCGAAGACCCCGTCGACGTGGGTCCGACGCCAGGGAGCAAACCATGATCAGCGTGGTGCTGCGGGCCAAGAACGAACGCGCCTGGATCGGCCGCTGCCTGACTGCCATCCGGCGCCAGCGACTGCCGCACATCGACGTGATCCTCGTCGACAACGACTCCACCGACGGCACGGTCGAGGTGGCCGCCGCTCACGGTGCAACCCTGACCAACATCACCCGCGAGGAGTTTTCCTACGGTCGGGCATTGAACATCGGCATTGAGGCGGCCAAGCATGAGGTGGTGACCTTGCTGTCCTCGCATTGCGTTCCGGTCGACGAGTTGTGGGCGGATTACGCCTATGCCCATCTCGGCCCGGAGGGCGATACAAAGGTCTGCGGCATCTACGGTCGCCAGGAGCCGATGCCGGATACCAGCGCAATCGATCGCCGCGACCTGTGGACCACGTTTCGCGACGAACGGGTGCGGCAACGGGTCGATTATTTCTTCCACAACGCCAACTCCGCGATCCGCAAGTCGATCTGGCGGGACGAACCGTTCGACGAGAAGATCCGTGGCGTCGAGGATCGCGAGTGGGGCAAGCGCATGATTGCCGCCGGCTACGACATCGTCTACGAGCCCGGGATGCGCGCCTACCACCAGCACGGTATCCACCAGGGCCGCGATGAAGGCCGTGCCAAGCGGGTCGCCGAAGTGATCGAGATCATCCGCTCAGGAGGTCCGCTGTGAGCGCTCCGCTGGTCATCATTCCGGTCCTGTCGGCCGCCCGCAGCACACCGCGGCTGATGGCGCCGATCCGCGGCCGCTCCAGCCTGGAGCGCACGCTGGATGCCGCCGTGGCCGACCTGCCGGACTCGCCGATCGTCGTCACCACCGACGATGCCGGCATCCGCGCCGTCGTCGAGGGTTTTGGCGGCAAGGTGGAGGCGCATTCCCGGACCGCCGAGAGCTACGTCGCCGCCCTGGCCGAGGTGACCCGCGGGCGCAGCGCCGAGATCGTGGTGGTGCTTGAACCGACCCACCCCTTCCGCCCGCAAGGCTTGGTCCGGCGCACCGCCGACAACCTGGCGGCCCGCGAGCATCTCGACAGTGTGGTCTGCGTGCGCCGCTTCACCGCCAATTTGTGGCGCCATACCCCGGATGGCGAGATCTTGGCGCTGTCAGAAGGCGGCGACGCCCGGGACGGCGTGTACTTTCAAGAGATGGTCGGCCTTGCCCTGGCGGCACGGCCGGGCCTGTTCGAGAGCGGCCGTCGTCTGGGCGACGCCGTCGGATTCGAAGTCGTCGACCAGACCTGGGCACTGGTCGACGTGCGCGACGATACGGGCTTTGCGGTCGCCGAGGCGTTGGCCGACCGCCTGCCGCAACTGGAGGAAGCAAGCGCATGACCACGCAGAGTCCGGATGCCGCCAATCGGGTGATCGCCATCATCCCGGCGCGCGGCGGCTCCAAGGGGCTGCCCGGCAAGAACGTTCGGATGATCGGCGGCAAGCCGCTGATCGCGCACTCGGTGCATCACGCGATCGAGTCCGGAGCCTGCGACCGGGTGCTGGTAACGACCGACGACGAAGAGATCCGCGCGGCCGCCGAGGCGGCCGGCGCCTGGACGCCGTTCATGCGCGATTCCGGCTTGGCCGAGGACCTGACGCCGACCGAACCGGTGCTGAAGGACGCGTTGGAGCGGGCCGAGGCAATCGACGGCGGCTTCGGTATCGTGGTGTTCCTGCAGCCGACCGACATTTTCCGCAAACCCCAATGGATCGCTGACGCTGTCGGGATCCTGAAGACACGGCCGGAAATCGACTGCGCGTTCGTCGCCAACAAGACCCACAAGAACTTCTGGCACCAGGCTGAGGACGGCACCTGGAAGCGGGTGTTCGACTGGATGGCAGTCTACGGCCCGCGCCAGACCCGCACCCCGCTGTTCCGCGAGGACACCGGCATCGCATCGGCCCTGCGCGCCGACCTGATCCGCCAGGGACGGCGCACCGGCGACAACGCCGAGATCATCGAGATCAACGACACGGCGTCCGGCATCGATATCCACGACGCCTTCGACTTCTATCTGGCGGAGAAGGCGCTGGAATGGTTCGCGGCAAACGGCAAGCCATGAAGCAGACCGACGGCCAGCGCGGCACCGCCGTCCGCGACGGCGTGCACGCCGCCTTCTCCACGCCGCTTCTGGTCAAGCGCTACGGCGATGACGACGGCCTGAACGCGAAACTGCTGGAACACATTCTCGCCCGAGAGGCCAAGGAAGCCACCCGCGGGATGAGCAATGTCGGTGGTTGGCATTCGCCCGCCGACCTGCTCGGGTCGTCCGATCCGGCAATCCACGAACTGCGCAAGCGCGTCGCCAACTGTATTCGAAAAGTCGTCCTCAACAACCGGTTCTCGGCATTGGCGCTTGAGCGGTCGATGCACATCTCCGCTTGGGCCAACGTCGCCCGCGACGGCGCCTACAATGCCGTCCACAACCATACGCCGGCGGTGTTCTCGGGCGTATACTACGTCAGCACCGGCGAGCCAGCGCCTGAAGACAGCCGTGAGGGGCTGATCGAGTTCATCGATCCCCGTCCGGGTCCGCACGGCGGAACGTTGCCGACCCATGCGTTCAACGCGCCGCTGATCATCGATCCGGAACCCGGCATGATGTTGGTGTTTCCCGGGTGGCTGCTGCACTACGTTCACCCCTATCGGGGAACGGCGCCGCGGGTTTCAGTCGCCTTCAATCTGTGGCTGGACCGCGACTCGAGCCGCTCCTGACGCTGCCGTGCAGCCCCCGTATCATCCGATCCTGGTGCATGCCATCGGCTGGTTCGACGGCCGCTACGGGTACAATGTTCACACTCGCGGGCTGTTCGACGCGCTGTCACGACGTGTTCCGGTGGTCGCGACCCCAGTCTACGGAAAATCCGGCCCGATCGACGAGGACAAGGCGGCGGTCGCATCACACTTTGCCGGTCGCTCGGTCGCAACGGTCGCCTTGATGTATGGCAGCTTGATGGGCGTACTCGACGGAGTGCTTGGCCCCAAGGTCGCCTACACCGTCTGGGAAGCGACCCGGCTGCCCGACGACTGGTTCGCTCCTCTCGCCGCGGCCGATCGGATCTGGACCGCCACCGCCTGGGGCAAGCGGGTGTTCGCGGCCAACGGCTTCGACCCCGATCGTATCGACGTGATTCCCGAAGGAGTCGACCCGGCGCTGTTCCACCCGGACGTCGCGCCGACCGAGGCGTTTGCCGCCAAGCCCTTCAAATTCCTGGCGATCGGGCGCTGGGAGCACCGCAAGGGCATGGCCGAACTGGTTCGGGCATTCGACCAGGAGTTCGGCGACCAAGACGATGCAATCCTGGTGCTTGCCGGACTGCTTGCCGGACTGTATGCCGGACGCTTGGACCTTGATCTCGGACGCGAGTTGCGTGCGTTGCGCCTGCGTCGGCCGGACCGGCTGAAGATCGTTCCGCCGGTCGACACCCACAGAACCTTCGCCGGCATCTACACGGCGTGCGACGCCTTCGTGGCCCCCGCCCGGGCCGAAGGCTGGGGGCTGCCGGTCATCGAGGCGATGGCCTGCGGATTGCCGACCATCGTGACCGGGTACAGCGGACCAACCGAGTTCATCGGCGAGCACGCTTGGCGCATCGACCATCGTCTGGTCCCGGTCGACGAGCCGTTCTTCGAGCGCGCCGACGGCGATCTCGGGTTCTGGGCGGAACCGGACTGGGCGCATCTGCGGTCTCTGATGCGCGAGATTTTCGAGTCCCGCGCCACTGCCCGCGAGCGTGCCCGCGCTGGCTCAGAGCACGTCCGGCGCAACTTCTCCTGGGACCGCGCCGCGACGGTGGCGCAGGAGCGACTGCAGAGCCTGTTCGAATCCAGATGACAACCGCAGGGTCGGTGCGACTGGCGTTGCGTCGAGCTTGCCCGATTGCCCAAAATCAGGTGTGTTCAACGGCCAGTGCCTACACCAGTCGACCGACAGAGTGACGATGCCGACCGCTCGCATTGCCGCCCCCTACGGGAGTTCGCCTCCTGTACCCGAAGACGCCGATCACTCGGCGTCGCGCCTCGGCTCGATGACTCTCAACGATGCGCCATTTCCGCATGCACTCATCAGGAACTTCCTGCCGGACCAACTGTTTACGGACCTGCGCGCGGCATTTCCCGTTTCGGCCGACAGCATGGAGTCGGTGAAGCAGCGCCGAGGTGGCGATCAGTACTCGGACTCCCGGTTCTCGTACACGCTGCCGATGCCGTTTGACCTCAACGCCGCGACACTGGCCGAGCCGATCCTCCGATTGCAGCGCCTGCTGTGTTCGGAGCGCATTGTTGCCGCGATGTTGCGGGCATTTGCCGGCACCGTGAACCCCAGCCTGGCGCGTCACTACAAACGCTCCGGACAACCGCATCTTGGCATCGGCATGGCGGTTGAGCTGATTTACGACCGGTCAGGCTTCGAACTGGTTCCGCACACCGACGGCGCACGCAAGCTGGTCACTGGCCTGTTGTATGTTGCCGATCCCGACGATCCGATCGTCCTCGGCACCCAGTTGTATGCGCCCCGCCAGCCGGGTGTAAGCAGCGACGGACAGGCGCCGGTTGCGAAGGACTTGCTTCAGCCGGTAGCACGCGCGCCCTATGAGCCGAACCTGTTCCTGTGCTTCGGACGTTCGGACCAATCGTTCCACGGCGTCGAGGCCACCACCTCGGACCGGCCTCGGCGGCTGGTCCAGTACTCGATCTTCATCGCGTGACGTTTCGGACGATCAGGGCCGGGTGAAGATGATGTTGCCGGTGTGCTTGACCCCGGTGGTCTTGGCGTACACCGCCTTCTCAAGCGCCTCGTCCTTGGCGAATCCGTAATCGACCAGTTGATCGACCACCGCCTTGTGGTCAGGCTCCATGATCGACAGCTCGATCAGAACGCTCTTCAGCCGTTCGTCGGACAGCAGGCGGGATGCCCCGCGCACAATTGCTGGCTCGATCCCGTCGACGTCGATCTTCACGTGCGACGGGCAGGGCAGGCCCGCCTCGTAGACTAGGT
This sequence comes from alpha proteobacterium BAL199, assembly GCA_000171835.1. Classification (GTDB taxonomy): domain Bacteria; phylum Pseudomonadota; class Alphaproteobacteria; order Thalassobaculales; family Thalassobaculaceae; genus Thalassobaculum_A. The sequence goes on from ABHC01000013.1 coordinate 70,832, forward strand.
GGTCGAGCGTGGTGGTCACGATGCCCTGTGCAACGCCGGCCTTGTGCGCTGTGCCGACCTGATGGCCGCTGGCGCCGCTTGTGATCTGCAACATGCGCAGCGTGTCGAACCCGATCTTGTCCGATATCCCGGTGCAGAACGCCCGGCACCGTTCGGTCAATTGGTTGGCGCGCAGGTTGGCGTTGAGAGTTGCATAGTTGCTCGACTCTGGCTCGAACGCATAGACTGTCGCGCCTCGGGTCAACCCGGCCCACAGCGTGTACAGGCCGATATTCGCGCCGACATCGAACAGGATGCCGCCCTCAGGGATGCCAGCGATCCACTTGATGGTCTCGGGCTCCTTGTCGAAGTAGCTCAGCGCCCGTAACACGCAGAATTCCGACGGCGTCACCAGATTGACCACGTTCGGGCCGTTGTGAATTCTCATCACCGGGAGCGACTTCTCGTAGCTCTGCGCGCGCTTGTACGCCGCCAGCTTGCGCGGATCGTCGCTGATGCCGTTCATGCCGCACCAGCGTGCGTGGTGGCGCGGGCGTAGCCGAGTTCGTCCATCAGCGGACCGGCGACCGCCTCGAATGCTTCCACTTCAGCCTCGCTCAACGTATCTGCCCACCCGCCAACCTCGCCCCGCCGGTAGTGTGACGCAGCGTCCACCTGGCCACGCTGCCGGCCGCCGGACAGCGCCTCGAAACTGGCCGAGTCGAGCGCGGCACGCACTGTCTCCGGTGCGCTATCGGCCCCGACGAATTCGAACAGCCGCGCCGCTTCAATCTCCGGATCGGCGTGCATCGCCTCGTAGCGCACCTCATGGTACGCCCGACCCTTGCCCGCGGCCTTCGCCGCCCGGATCCGGTTCGTCCACCCTTCGGCATAGGCACGCATGTAGTCGACCCGGCTCATGTCACTCGGCAGCTTCGACCGAAACCGAATGAACGCCGACAACGCGCCATCCCGCCCGTCACGGATGACGTTGATGAATCGCGCCGCCGGGAAGATCGCCCAGATCTCCTTCATATGCATGATGTTATCAGGCGTCTTCTCACCAACAGCCGCAAGATCGGTCGCGGATCGGCCATCCAGGTTCTCATGGACGAGTGCAGCGAACGCCATCTGCACCATCGGACCCAGTTGCCGTCCCTGCGGGCCGCGCACGGTCGGCGCCCAGGTATCCCGTCCCTCGGCCCGGCGTTTGCGATACCCGGCAGCGGCCGACACCAGCGTTGGCACCATGTCGTTCATGAAGTGCGACTCGCCCATGCACATGACCCGCGGATGGGCGTTCAGGAGTTGCTGCACCCAGGTCGTACCGGACCGTGGCAGCCCACCGACGAAAAACACCGGCAGCGCCCCGATCGCCCGCCACTCTGCGTTCCAATTCCGAATCATCCAGTCCCTCCGAAGCCAGACCCGAAGCCCGACCTGCGCCGTCTGTCTACGTGCGACCGGACGGCAGGGGCAAGCGCAATGCGCTCATCGGCCTTGATTGCACAGCGGAAAACTCGGCACGACCGGCATCGGGAACCGGTGACCCGTTACCGCGTTTTGTGTGTGCAGGCCCGATTGCGGAAGCGTGAACTGGGCCCCAACGTTTTCAGGAGGCGAACCGTGAAACGATTGATGATTCCCGTAGCTCTGGCCGGTGTGCTGACGCTTGGCGCATGCTCGGGCATGAACGATACCCAGCAGCGCACCCTGTCGGGCGGCGCCATCGGTGCCGGTGTCGGCGGCGTGGCCGGCGCCTTGACCGGCGGTTGTGTCTCCTGTGGCGCGGTGATCGGCGGTGCGGTCGGCGCCGCTGGCGGTTACATCTACGATCAGACGAAGAAGTAGCCGATCGTTTCCTTCTTCATTCCCCGAACCTCCCAACTTTAGCCCGCCATCTGGCGGGCTACTTTTTTGAGGGGAGGGTTTAGGCCTCTCGAGCCGGTCGGTCGGGCCGACCGCCCCTATCAATTGGCAGGAGCGTTTCGCAGGACCACCAGGCCGGACAGCACCATGGCAACGGCCTCGTCATCGTCCGAGAGCGGCAGTCGAAGAATGTCGTACTCCCAGATTCGATCGTCGATTTTGCCCACCCGGTGAGCGACCTTCGGCATTCTCGACGTCACAACCGCGTCGAATTCGTCCGCCATCAATTTGGACATTTCGGACATGGGAAAGTCCGACAGCCTTCGGCCCGTCATGTTGGTTCGGAAGAAGTTGACGATCTCGGTTCCGTCGAGACGCCAGCGATATCCACCATCCGGCAGCACCTCGACCAAGGTGAGCCGGCCCAGAATCCAGCCCATCTCCAAGGGATCGATGTCTGCGCGGGCCGGCATCCCGCGCGACCCCCGTTTCGACGCCCAATATTCGTAAAGCCTCGCCAGATCATCGTGCAGAACAGGCGTCTCAGCGGTCCAGTGAGATCCATCACTCATACCGGCACCCCGCAGTCGGACGCATCTCGTCGGATATCGAACCGAGGCGTCCTGCACTAGAAGTAACGGAACCGGAGGGTCTCCGAAAGGCCGGACGCCACCTGCGCAGTCGCCCGGGCCCGGCAAAAAGATAAGGTCCGCCCGCCAATCGCAGGCGGGCGGACCTCTATTCGAATGATGCTTCGGCTCAGCCGCCTGGCGTCAGGCGCATGGCGTCGCGATTGGTCCCGTACACCGATGCGTCATAGGTAATCGCCGCCTCGAGCTGCTGCTGTGTATACGGGGTGGCAACATGAAGCTTGCCGGAAGTGTCCTGATACACATCGAGCCGATCGAGGCCGAGAGCGACCGGCTTCGCGCCAAGGCCGAGAAAGCCGCCCACATCGACGATTGCCGCATCCATACGACCATCCGCTGCCGCGACAGTCTCGCCGACCACACCGACCTCGTTCCACGACCGGTCATAGACCTTGGCGCCAACCATCTGTGCAACGCTGATCGAGCCTGCCGCAACCTTTGTCTTGTCGGTGAGAAAGGCAGCCTTGCCCGCGGGCTTATCACCGCTCACCAAGGCGGTAGCCTTGTCCGTCAGGCCCTTGGTCGTCGAACTGATCGCAGCGCCGACCGCAGCCGCACCGGCACCCGCTTGCGCGCCCAAGCTGGCGCTGGCCGCCTTGCCGTCATATGTCGGTGCTGCTTCAATCTCCTGCTTGGTCAGCGCGGAGACCAGCCTGACGCCGTCCCCGGTCTTCTGCATGGTCAGACGCTTGAAGTCGATCGCCACCTCCTTCTCGCCGATCCCGATGAAACCACCGGCCCCGACGATCACGGCGCGGACCGCACCGTCTTCGCCGATCACCACATCATTGATGTTGCCGATCGCCTGAGCGTCGGCAGCGGCGGAGGTGTAGACCGTCTTGCCCACAAGGTTCGACGCCAGGTAGCCGCTGGCATTGGCATTGTTGATCGTCGTCACGCTGGTCACCCCGACCGAAGCGCCTGCGGCCGAGGCAGAGCTCGCGGCGGCGACGACCATCGGGCCTGCCATCAACGCGGCCAACGCGGTCGTTGCAAGTAGCTTGCGCATTAATCCCTCCAAGGATTGAAAATTTCACCACCCCCGTGATCTAACAACGGGGTCTCACAACAATCGTTCCCAGTCGCATCAAATTTTATTGTTTCAACAATACATCACAATAAAACGCGTACAGGCCCGCCAAATATCGGCGGGCCTGTGATCTCTATCAAATTACACGATCATTATTTCTTCGGAAGAGCCGATGTTTGTTTCACCGTCACTTCTTTCTTGGTTTGACCAGTCGCGATGATCACGACGCGGCGGTTCTGCTGTTCCTTAACGCCGTCGCCGGTCGCCACAGCCAAATCGTTCTCACCCTTGGCCAGAAGCTGAAGATCCTTGACCTCACCGACGGTCATGCCCTGCTGGCGCAGATCGGTACGCACGTTCTCGGCGCGGCGACGCGACAGCTCGGCATTGTAGTCATTCGGGCCGGACGTATCGGTGTGCCCTTCGATGTACAGGGTCACCGGACCAATCGCTTTCATCTCGGCCAGAAACTTGTCGAGCGCGGCCTGCTGATCCGGCCGGATCGTGTCTTTGTCCCAGTCGAAGTAGACCGTGTTGCGGGCGACTTCCTGCTGGACCGTTTCATAGGTCACGTTCGTCGGCTGCATAGCGGCCTTCAGAGCCTCCATCGCCATCAGATAAGCGGTCTGGCAGGCTGCGATGTGGTCAAACTGGTGACCTTCCTCCTGCTGCTCGGCCCAGCAATCGAACTTGGCCTGGGCAACCCCCGCCTCGACCGGAGCGATCGTCCGGCCAGTCTGCAGCGTGCTCACAAGATCGGCACGAGCAGCTTCCAGTTCGGCCAGCTTCGTCGGGTTCGCGATGTTCCGATTGGCCAGTTCGACCGGCATCGGAGTGTCACCAGCACCGGCACGCAGGCTCTTCGTAGCGAAGAACTCCGCATCGGGCCAGTCTTCCATCTCGTCGGCCTCGAACAGGGACAGGTCCCGGTATTCGCGTGCCAACGTCTGCTCGAAGCTGTCGCCGGATGGGTTCGTCACCCGTACCCGCTCGACGTCCGGAAACAACGGGAACAGGGTGGCCGCCTGGGCACCGCCGGCAAAAGCGCCGATGGCCAGGGTTACCGGCAGGGCGTAAAGAAGTGTCTTGCGCATCGTCAGTCCTTTCGAATGTGTCGATCATCAAAGCCGGGCTCAGGCACTCAGCGCATGCGGCTCCTGGCAGTCAGCAGAATGCCGACGCACAGTGCCGCGGCACCTCCGGCGAGTTGCCAGATCGTGCGATCCGGGTAGCTGCCGGTGAGCGCCTCAGAGAGCTGCCCTAGGGGCGCCTCCGTTGCGTTCAGCCCGAAACCGACAAGGACGGCCCCGGCCGCGACGAGAGCGATTCCGACAAGTAGTTGGGGGTTCATCCAAAATCCTCCCCTGGAAGTCTTGCCGACCTCGGTCGGGCGGTTCGCCCCCCGTCCGGGTCATGGCATCAACGGCGCAGACACACAGCGGTTCCACAGCCGGTCACAGCGAACGCGCAAGGCACTCGAATACCGTCGAGCGTCGAGATGCCCCATTGACTAAGCAGGCTCGGATCGAGAACCCTGCACCCGGCTTCTGCCCTCTTCCGCACCGCAACAACGGCTTCCCGATGACCTTCTCCAGCACCGCCCCGCGCCTCGCCGTCGATGTCGGAGGCACCTTCACCGATGTCGCCCTGGAAATAGGGAGCCGACGCATCACCGCGAAGGTTCTGACGACCCCCCAGACGCCCGAGGACGGCGTGCTTGCCGCCGTCGACAAGGCCGTCGCCGAAGCCGGAGTCGACCCGAAGAGCGTCGGACTGATCATCCACGGTACCACCCTGGCGACCAACGCACTGATCGAGCGCAAGGGTGCGAAGACCGCCCTGATCACCACGGCCGGCCACCGCGACAGTGTCGAGATGGCCCAGGAGAACCGGTTCGAGCAGTACGACATCGGCATCGACCGCCCTGCACCGCTGGTCCCGCGCTACCTGCGCTGGTCGGTCGGCGAGCGACTCAACTACAAGGGCGAGGTGCTGATCCCGCTCGACGAGGCCTCGGTGCAGGCCCTGGTCGCACGGATCAAAGAAGAAAAGGTGGAAGCGGTCGCCATCGGCCTGTTGCACTCCTACGCCAATGGCGCGCACGAGCGGCGCGTCGCCGAGATCCTGTCCGTAGCATGCCCCGGATTGGCGATCACCCTGTCCAGCGAAGCGTGCCCGGAGATCCGCGAGTACGAGCGCCAGTCGACCGCCTGCGCCAACGCCTATGTGCAGCCGAAGATGGCCCGCTACCTGACCGAATTGGGCGAGCGGATGCGGGCCAAGGGCTACGGCTGCCCGTTCCTGCTGATGACGTCGGGCGGCGGATTGACCACCCTGGAGACTGCGATCCGGTTCCCGATCCGGCTGGTCGAATCCGGTCCGGCCGGCGGCGCCATCCTGGCCAGCGAGATCGCCAAGGAATGCGACCTGAAGAACGTGCTGTCCTACGACATGGGCGGCACCACCGCGAAGATCTGCCTGATCGACGATTTCGCGCCATTGTCGACCCGCACCTTCGAGGTGGCCCGGGTCTACCGCAACTTGAAGGGCAGCGGGCTGCCGGTCCGCATCCCGGCGATCGAGATGGTGGAGATCGGCGCTGGCGGCGGCTCGATCGCCCATGTCGACGCCATGGGCCGCCTGATGGTCGGCCCGGAGAGCGCGTCGTCCGAACCCGGCCCGGCCTGCTACGGTCGCGGCGGCACTGAGCCGACCGTCACCGACGGCGACGTGGTCATGGGCAAGATCGATCCCGCGCGCTTTGCCGGCGGCGAGGTGACGCTGGATGTCGAGGCCGCCACCAGGGCGCTCGACGCCAAGGTCGGCAAGCCGATGGGCCTGGAAGGACGGCTCACCGCCTTCGCGCTGGCCGAGATCGTCGACGAGAACATGGCCAACGCTGCGCGTGTGCACGCCATCGAATGGGGCAAGGACATCACCGCCCGGTCGATGATCGCGTTCGGGGGTGCTGCACCGCTGCACGCCGCGCGCCTCGCCGAAAAGCTCGGAATCGACACCGTGGTGGTGCCGACCGGTGCTGGCGTCGGCTCGGCCATCGGCTTCCTGCGGGCGCCGATCTCCTATGAAGTAGTGCGCAGCCGCTACCTGCCGCTGTCGGCCTTCGACGCCGAGGACGTCAACGCCCTGTTGGCCGAAATGAGTGACGAGGCCCGCACCATCGTGGTCGCGGGCGCCGGATCCGAAGGGTTGAGCGAGAGCCGGGTCGCCTTCATGCGCTATGTCGGCCAGGGTCACGAGATCAGCGTGCCGCTGCCGAACGGAAAGCTGACTGCTGCCGATGCCGGCCGGATCCGTAGAGCGTTCGAAGCCGAGTACATTCACCTTTACGGCCGCATCATTCCCGGCCAGGAGCCCGAGATCCTGAGCTGGACCGTTACCGTGGCGGCACCGATCGCCACCGGCACGGTGCCGGCAGCCCTCACCGGCACGGTGGCAGCACCCAAGCCGATCGACACCCGCAGCGTTTTCGATCCGGAGCGCGAGGAGAGCCTCGACTATGCGATCTACGCCCGCAACGACCTGGCTCCGGGTGCCACGCTGCACGGCCCCGCGCTGATCGTCGAGGACCAGACCACCACCGTCGTCACCTCGACTTTTGATGTCTCGGTGAACCCGCTCGGCTACCTGATGCTGACCGCCAAGCGTGGCACCGGCGCCTGAGGAGATCGGACATGACCACCAACCGCCCAGCGACCAACAGAACCGCCCTCGACCAGATCCACATGCAGATCCAGTGGAACCGGCTGCTTTCGGTCGTCGAGGAGCAGGCTCAGACCCTGGTCCGCACCGCGTTCTCGACTTCGGCGCGCGAAGCCGGCGACATCTCGGCCGGCGTGTTCGACGTGCAGGGCCGGATGCTGGCCCAGGCCGTCACCGGCACGCCGGGCCACGTCAACGCCATGGCCGCCTCGGTCGGGTTCTTCCTGGAGACCTTCCCGATCACGACCATGGCCGAGGGTGACGTCTTCATCACCAACGACCCGTGGAAGGGCACCGGCCACCTCAACGACTTCACGGTGGTCACGCCGACCTTCCTCGACGGCAAGCCGGTCGGCCTGTTCGCCTGCACCACCCACGTGGTCGACGTCGGCGGTCGTGGCTTCGGTCCTGACGGCCGCCAAGTCTACGAGGAAGGCATCAACATCCCGATCATGCGGCTGGCCACCGCCGGCACCGTCGACCGCAGCCTGCTGCACGTGCTGGCGACCAACGTCCGCAACCCGGTCGAGGTCGAGGGCGACATCTACTCGCTGATGGCCTGCAACGAGGTCGGCGGGCGGCGCTTGGTCGACATGATGCGCGAGTTCGGGCTGAGCACCCTGGACGTGCTGGGTCGCCACATCATCGACAGCAGCCGCGCCGGCATGCTGGAGGAGATCGGCAAGCTGCCGAAGGGCAGTTGGTCCAACGCCATGCGGGTCGACGGCTTCGAGAAGGAATTGGATCTGGTCGCCACCCTGACCGTGACCGATGACGGCATCGAGGTCGATTTCGCCGGTACCTCCGGAGCATCGTCGTACGGCATCAACGTGCCGCTGACCTACACCCAGGCCTACGCCAGCTTCGGCGTGCGCTGCGTGATCGGCGGTGCCGTGCCGAACAACGCCGGATCGCTCGGTGCAGTCCGGGTAACCGCGCCCGAAGGCAGTGTTCTTAACGCGCTGCACCCGGCTGCGGTCGCCGCCCGCCACGTCACCGGCCAGATGCTGCCCGACGTGGTGCTCGGCTGCCTGAACCAAATCATCCCCGGCCGGGTGCCGGCCGAAGGCACCAGTTGCCTGTGGAACCCGGTGCTGCTGGGCGGCCAAGGCGTCGCCGAGGGCGACTACGGCAAGAGCCGGCCGTTCGCCATGAACACTTTCCACGCCGGCGGCACCGGCGCGCGGCCCGGCAAGGACGGGCTGAACGCTACCGCCTTCCCGTCCGGCGTGCGCAACACCCCGGTCGAGGTGAACGAGACCATCGCCCCGCTGATCTTCTGGCGGAAAGAGTACCGCACCGATTCCGGCGGGCCTGGCACTCACCGCGGCGGTGTCGGCCAGATCATGGAGATCGCCCATGCCGACGGCGCGCCGTTCGCCATGAACTGCATGTTCGACCGGGTGATCCACGCCCCGCGCGGCCGTAACGGCGGGCGCGACGGCATGGTCGGTAAATTGACGCTGGCGTCCGGACCGTCGTTCAAGGGCAAGGGCCGACAGACGATCCCGGCCGGCGACCGCATCTCCATCGAGATGCCCGGCGGCGGCGGCCTCGGCGACCCGAAGACCCGCGATCGCGCCCAGCTGGCCATCGACGTGCGTGACGGCTTCGTCAGCGCCGAACAGGCGAAGGCCGTGTATGGCTGGGACGGTGCAACGGGATCGGCCGGCGACGACTGAGATCCGGCGTCAGCGCGTCGCGAGCAGCAGGGCGACACCGGCAACGGTGACCGCCACGCCGACCGCGACGCGACCGCCGATCCGGGTCGAGCGCAGCAGCACGGCGCCGAACGCCAAGGTGGCCAGCGGATAGGTCGCGACCAGCGGTGCGACCAGCGCCACCGGTCCGCGCGCCAACGCAGCGTACATCGTCACCACCGCGGCGCCGTTGCACAGCCCGACCGCCGCGAACCACAAACGGCCCGACCGGCCGGCGCGGATCGCCGCGATGTCGCCACGCATTGTGACCGTGGTCAGCATCACGCCCGCTGACACCAGGTACCCGATGGTCGCGGCGGCAAACGGATCGGCCCAGGTCTCGAAGCCGATCTTGACCACCGGCTGCACTGCCCCACGGATCAGTGCAGCCGCAAGCGGCAGCAGCATCGCGGCCCAGGCCGCCGCACCGACCCCACGCGACGATCCCAACATCAGGGTGGTCGCTCCCACCAGAACAACCGCAATGCCGGCTGCCTGCCACAGCCCCGGCACCTCGCCCAGAAGGGCGATCGCGAACAGAACCGCAAACAGCGGCGCCAGATTGCCGAGTGCCCCGGCCACGTGCGGGCCAAGTTGCTGGTTGGCGCGAAAGGTCAGCATCGTCACGGTCGCCGGGAACAAACTGCCGACCGCGACGAACACCAGCACTGCCGGCAGGGTCATCGCCGTCCAGTCGACCAAAACCGGCGACGCGGCCAGGAACGCCGCCGCCGTGGTCGTCACGCTGATCGCGGCCCCCGGCACCGGCTTCATGTGGCGCAACCCGAATTGGGTCAGCACCAGCGCCAATCCGAAGAACCCGGCGGCACCAAGTGCAAGAACGGCCGCTTCATCCTGCATCTCAATCCCTTCCGGCCGATACGATCGCGGCAGTGTATCGCGCGACGGATCCGCGTCGCTGCCGCGTTCACATCCAGGAAGGCCAGCCTCCGTCCTTGGACTGGTTCTTGCTTGTTCATTGGCGGAACGAACCGTCCGTTTTCGGAGAACGCCATGCCCATCGCAACCGGCACCCGTTATCTCAGCGCAAGCGCGTTGCAGTCGTCGACGACCCTGGTCATCAACATCGATGCCGAGGTGGTCGGCACGCTGAACGACGACATTCTGCTCGGCAGTGCCAGATCCGACCGGATGTTCGGCGGCGACGGATGGGACGTGATATCGGGCCTCGACGACGACGATATCCTGTACGGAAACGCCGGACTCGACACCCTCGACGGCGGTGATGACGACGACATCCTGTACGGCGGTAAGGACGACGACCTGCTGCGCGGAGGCGATGGCGACGACGCGCTGTTCGGCGGCCTCAACTCGGACCCTGCATATGTGCTGCGCGATGGCGTGGCGGTCCTGCTGGATGGCCGCGACACTCTGTCTGGCGGGGCCGGCAACGATCTGATCTATGGCAACCAGGGCGATGATCTGATCGACGGCGGCGGCGACGACGACATCCTGTACGGCGGCCAAGGCGCCGACCGGCTGACCGGTGGTGAGGGCGACGATACCCTGTTCGGCGGCCAGGGCGGTGATGTGTTCGTTTACCGCAACGTCGACGACGACCGCGACGTCATCCAGGATTTCGACGTCACCGCCGATCGGATCCTGCTGGCCAACGGCGTCTCGATCTCGATCAGCTACAGCACCGGCGACGACACCGAGTTGCGTCTGTCCACCGGCACCCGGATCACTCTGATCGGAGTAACCGATCCGGACGACGTGGCGATTGCCTGGGGATAGGTTTTGGATTCCCCAAGGCAGTGCCGCCCCGGCCGACGATCAGCCGGGGCAAGCGATGCGCTCATCGACGCAGGCGCCGGTCCAGGAAATCCCCCATCAGGGCGGCAATCTCCCCGCCCTTGTCCTCAAGTGCGAAATGCCCGCTGTCGAGCAGATGAAGCTCGGCGTTCGGCAGGTCGCGGCGATAGGCCCGGGCGCCGGCAGCCGGGAAGATCGCGTCGTTGGCCCCCCATACGATCAACGCGGGCGGCTGGTGGACCCGGAAGAACCGCTGAAATTCCGGATACAACGCGAGGTTTGTCCGGTAGTCGAGGAACAGGTCGAGCATGATCCGGTCCAAGCCGGGGCGGTCAAGCAGGGCTTGATCGACCAGCCAGTTCTCCGGATCGATGCGCGACGGGTCGGCCACGCCGTCAAGGTACTGCCAGCGGGTGGCCGCAGGCGTGAGGCCGGCCCGCAGCGCCTCGCGGTTCGCATGCGTCGGATCGGCCCAATAGGCGCGGATCGGGTCCCAGAACGGGCTCAATCCGTCCTCGTAGGCATTACCGTTCTGGATGACCAAAGCCGTCACCCGCTCCGGATGGGCGACGGCCAACCGGAACCCAACCGGTGCACCGTAGTCCTGCACGTAGAGCGCATACCGGTCGATACCGAGTTGGCGGGTCAGGTCGTCGACCAGCTTCGCATAAGCGGCAAACCCATACGGGAACACGTCGGGGCTTGGCACCGCGCTGTGGCCGAAGCCCGGATAGTCCGGCGCGATGACACGGTAGCGATCGGCCAGCGCCGGGATCAGGTTGCGGAACATCCGCGACGAGGTCGGAAAGCCGTGGAGGAGCAGCACCGCCGGTGCGTCTCTCGGCCCGGCCTCGCGGTAGAAGACATCGACGCCGTTAACGGCGACGGTTCTGTAGTGTGCCGTAACGTCCCCGGCCAACATTGGTCGCGGACTCGTCGCGCGCCCGGGGTCAGCGCGCAACGCAATTGGCATCGCCGCCAGCGCGACAAGCGACGACAGCACCAAGGTTCTGAGCATTTGAGGGTTCCTTCCGCAACGACCGACGGCAGGCCGTCGACCGGTACCACCGTGGTTGGTGGATCACGGCGGATCTGGCGTGTTGCGAAGTCCGGAAAAACGGTCGCGAAATACAAGTAACTGTTTCATTTTATGGAATGTTAATCTGACAACCTTACAACTGTGCCGGATAGCTTTTGCCCGCCGACGTGATACGAAGCGTCGACATCGTCCTGAAAGAGACTCGAGCGCCGCCGCGCGAATGAGGGTTGCATGATTCAGCGCATCGTCATCGCCCTCATCTGTCTGCTGCTTGCCACCGGACCGGTTGAAGCCCAGCAGCGAACGACTGCGGCGCCGGAAGAATCCGCGCATCCGCTGCAGCCTCTGGACACATCGAGTCCGCGTGCCGCCCTGACGGGCTTCCTCAACAACAGCGATGCGATCAGCCGATTCTACCGGGACGTCTATTACGACAACCCGACGTTCGCCAACCTGCGGGCGATCTTCGAAGCGCGGCTGCGCACGGCACGGCGGGTCCTGGATTTGAGCTACATCGCACCGGCGACCCGAGACCAGGTTGCCGTCGATTCGAGCGTCTATCTCTACGAGACTCCTGTCCCGCATCGATCTGCCGGCCCCGAGCGAAATCCCCGGGCCGGACGCGGTCGCCGGCGCGTCTCCTCCGACGCGCTGGATCGTGCCAGGCACCAACATCACGCTGGTGCGCGCCACGGAGGGTGAACGCCAGGGCGACTACCTGTTCAGCGGCGATACGGTCAATCTCGCCGCGGACAACTACGCCCTCGTCCACCACCTGCCCTACCGCCGTGTCGTGCCGGTCCACGACCTCGTCGAAACCCGCCGCCTGATCGGCGGCGTCCTGATCCCGCCGAAGGCTATCGAAGCCTTGCCCGGCTGGTTCAAATCGAACGTGCTCGGCCTAGTGGTCTGGAAATGGATCGCCCTGGCGCTTTTGACCCTCTCGATTGCCGTTCTGATCGTGCTGGCGCAGGCCGCTGCAAAACGCCTGCGATCCATCGACAGCGAACGCTCGGCGGTGGCCGCTTCGTTGATCCGGCTGTTGATGCCGGTCGCGATCATCGTCCTCATACCGTTCGCAACGGTCGTCTCGAACGGTGTCATCCATGTCACCGAAGAGTTGGGTTCGCCGATCCGCATCGCCGCCGAGACCGTCGTGCACCTCGTCGGGGCCTGGATTGCCTGGGTGGTTTGCGTCGCGGTCGCCGAGATCGTCATCGCCTCGCCGCGCGTCGCCGAGGGAACGCTGGATGCCCAGGTGCTGCGGCTGTGCTCACGAATCCTGGGCATGGTGTTCGCCATGACGCTGATCCTGATCGGAGGCGAAAAGATCGGCCTGCCGCTGGTCGGCCTGATCGCCGGTGTCGGCGTCGGCGGCCTGGCGATCGCCCTGGCGGCGCAGGACACCCTGCGCAACGTCCTCGGCAGCCTGATGATCTTCTTCGACCAGCCCTATCGCGCGGGCGACCAGATCATCGTGATCGGTGTTGAAGGCGTGGTCGAAAACATCGGATTGCGATCGACCCGAATTCGTCAGCTCAACGGCAGCCTGACGACCATACCGAACGAAAAGATGGCGTCGGTGGAAATCGTCAACATCTCGAAACGCCCCGGTATCCGTCGCAACATCCGCCTTGGCCTGACCTACGAGACCTCCCCGGAAATGGTCGACCGGGCGCTTACCGTGTTCCGAGAAGTGCTGGACGAGCACGCCGAGCACTGGGCCGACAGGCCGCCGCGCATCTTCTTCGAGGATCTTGCGCCCGACAGCCTGACCTTGGTCGCTCACACCTGGCATCACCCGCCGGACTTCTGGGCATTCTGCGCCACCCACGACCGGATCAACCTGCGGATCCTGCAGCGCTTCGGCGAGGAGGGTATTGCCTTTGCCTTCCCGACCACGACCACCGTGCTCGAGCCCGGCAGCGCACCCATCGCCATCGAAGTCTCGAGCGGTGAAAGGCCGGGGGGCAGCACCCAAACATGACGCCGGAGCCCCGGTGCTGGCTTGCTACCCCGCAGTCTCCGGCATCCACCAGCCCGCCAGTTCGCGGTGCACAAGGCTCTCGTACAGCGCAGTCGCGGCGGCGCTGGAGTTCAGGCAGGGAACGAGGCTGAAGTGGGTTCCGCCGGCATGTTCGAAGGTTTCCCGAGCCTGCAGGCCGATTTCCTCCAGGGTCTCCACGCAGTCGGCCACGAAGCCCGGCATCACCACCGCCATGCGCTTCACGCCCGTGTCGGCGAGTTCGGTAATCGTCTCGTCGGTGTAGGGACGCAGCCACTCCTCCCGCCCGAACCGCGACTGGAAGGTCAGACGGAACCGCGTGTCGTCCAGACCCAGCCGTTCGCGCACCAGCCGAGCGGTCTTCGCGCAGTGGCAATGATACGGGTCGCCCTGGGTGAGGTAGCGCTTCGGCAGGCCGTGGAACGACGCCAGGATCACCTCCGGCTCCCAATCCAGCGCCTCAAGGTGCGCCTGGATGCCGTTCGCGATGGCCTCGATGTAGGCCGGATCGTCGTGGAACGCTGGTGCGGCGCGCACCGCAGGCTGCCAGCGTTTCGTCATCAGGAACCGAGAGACCTCGTCGACCACCGTGCCGGTGGTGGAGGCCGAATACTGCGGGTACAGCGGCAGCACCAGGATACGGTCGCACCCTTCGTCCTGCAGGGCCGTCAGACGATCACGGATCGCCGGATTGCCGTAGCGCATCGCCCAGTCGACACGCACCGTCTCGGCGCCGGGGTCGAGCCGCTCCTGCAGCGCCTGCGCCGCCGCCCTGGTGTGGAAACGCAACGGCGACTCGTCGGTGTCCGCCATCCATATCGCCTTGTAGGCCTCGGCAGTCTTCGGTGGACGGACCCGCAGGATGAAGCCGTGCAAGATCAGCTTCCACAGCAATGGGTTGACCTCGATCACCCGCCGGTCGGACAGGAATTCCGCCAGATAGCGTCGGACGTCCGGCACGCTGGTGGAATCCGGGGTGCCGAGGTTGACCAGCAGAACGCCGATCCGCCCCAGCCGAATGACCGGATGACCTGCAGTGCCGGGAACGGCGTCGATGCCGCGCAATGTCATGAGCGTTGATCTCCAACCCTGTCGAACTCGAATGCGCGTTCAATACGCACGCGTCAACCGAACTGGATCCATTCGCTCTGAATTGCCGCGGGTACAACCCCGACCAGAGTGATGGCCGCGCCCGGCCCCAGGGTCAGCACTGCGTTGCCCGTTCCATCGACCGACATGGCGTAGGAGGCACCCGGCGACAACACCAACCGGTCGCCCTCAGCTGCGTTGAAGTCCTCGATGCGGTCGAACCCGCCATTGGCCGCCACCACGAACCGGTCGGCGCCGGAACCGCCGACCAGAGTGTCATCGCCCAGTCCGCCGCCGAGCGTGTCATCACCGGCGTCACCGAAGACCCGGTCGTTGTCGCGCCCGCCGTGCAGCCAGTCGTTCCCGGATCCACCGTAGACCAGGTCGTCCCCGAAGTTGCCATAGACCCGGTCGTCGCCATCGGCTCCGTGCACGAAGTCGTCGCCCTGTCCGCCGAAGATGGTATCCGACCCATCGCCCCCGATGGCGGCATCGCGATCCTGGTTCCCGTACAGCACATCGTCGCCACCGCCACCCAGCAGATAGTCCGCGCCGGCGCCGCCGGATTGCACGTCGTTGCCGTCATGGCCGAGCAAGGTGTCCAGGCCGGCCGAGCCGACCAGACGGTCGGCACCGGCACCGCCGTGCCGCGACCACGGGTCGGCCTGCAGCGCGGTCGACGATGCGGTGATGCCCGCGTCGACCCAGGCACCCTCGTCGTGAACCGAGGAATTTCCGCGCCACGCCTCCCAGTCGCTCACCAAGTCGCGCACCGACTGCCTGAGCCCGCCCGATACCGAGGTGTCGAAATAGGTCCACGGATTAACCGCCATCCCCTGATCGAGGTCACGGACTTCGATCTCGAACGGGCGGTAGAGCCCCAGGCTTTGCCCGGTCGCCGTGCCGATCGCGCCGCCCGCCGCGACCGTCTGCCCAGCCGTCACACTCACCGTTCCGAGATGGTCCAGCAGCAACGTGACGGTAGGCGCAGCGGTCGGGATCAGGTGCAGTTCGAAGTCCGCCGATCCGGGCTTCGCGATAACCGCGTGGACATAGACGTCACCAGGTGCGGCCAACGCTGTTCCAGCCGGCAGGTTGAAACCGAACGACGACCCGCCCTCCACCAGAATTCGGTCGAGGCGGTGATCGAAGAACGCCGCGCCGGCACGGCCGGTAGTCGCGTCATAACGACCGAGACCAAAACCCAAGCTGAGCAGCGGATTGGACATGGCGCACCTCCAGGCGTCGTCGTGCACAAACCGGGCCGCAGGATCGTCAGGCGGGAGCCGCCAGGAAGGCGAGGAGCACGTAGCGGCAGCCGGCGGTCACCGGCACCGCTTCGTGCAGCAGCGAGCAGGAGAATGCGAGGCCGCCACCGGCCGGCGCTCGCCAGCGATCGTCGGAGTATTCCGGGAAAACCAACCCGCCACCCTCGTAGTCGTCGTTCAACTCGATGCTGACGGCGATCCGGCGATCGGCGGTTGCCGGTAGGCTGTTGTCACGGTGGGCGGCGAAGAAATCGCCGCGACCGGCCTCGTAACTGGCGACATAGAACGCCTCGGGTCGCAGCCGGTCGATCCACCACGCCTTCCACAATTCCGGCATCAGGCGGTCTGCTATTGCCGTGCGAACGTCAGCGTACAGCGGGCGACCGCGGTTGAGCGTCAGATCGCGCCGACGTTTGCGGTCCGGCATCTCGATCAGCGCCGCAGCCCCCTCGGCGTCGAGGATCGCCACCGTCCCCTCGCGATTCTCTTCGGCGAACGCCTGCATCAACCGGTTTCGCAGATCCGGGTCCAGGAGATTCGGCAGCAGCATGACCGGAGCCGTCGCGCGGTGTTCACGCGCCGCCGGCCGGCCGAGCCCGCCGAGCACGGTACGCAACTCGACCAACCCGACTTCGCTCAAGTCGACCCGCGCCGCGAGACGTTGATTGGCGTCAGCTAGAATCGCCTCGGGACCAGTCGGATTGTTCGGGAACAGCGTAGCGCAGATCTCCCCGCTCGAATCCGAGAACACGCGCGCACCATTGCATTCCCCGAATTCGCCAAACGCCACGACGCTAACCGTGTCGCCGAGCGCGGATGCAATCCGCTCGACCACGCCGCGCCCGCCGCCGACGATGAGCAACGTTGGGCCACGGACGATGTCGCGATGATATTCGAACCGCCCCCCTGCCTCGTCAAACGTAACGAAGTTGGGCAGCCGCCGTCCCCAATCGGCCGGAACCATCTTGTCCCCTACACGCTGTAGTTTGTGCCGCGCCAGGGTAGCGTTGCGCCGTGGGTACTCCAACCCGTTGAGGCGAATTTATGCCGTGTTCGACATCCTCGGCGACAACCGCCATCGCACCGTTGAGCCCGGATGTCGGTGCCTGTATGGTCCGCCGCCGATCCCGGGTATGAGAAAGCACGCCCATGAGCACGCGGTACTTCTTCTTCGGAACCTTAACGGACCGCGACGTTCTGGAACTGGTGCTGGAACGTCCGGTCGCCCCGACGGCGCTGGTTCCGGCGCGTCTGGCCGGCTACCGGCGGGTGCGGATCCTGCGCGACAGCTTCCCGATCCTGGTTGAGGATTCCGAATCCAGCGTCGACGGCGTGGTGTTCACAACCGCCTCTGCCGAGGAAGACGCGCGCATCCTGTTCTTTGAAGACTACGACTACGACATGGCGCCGTGTCGTCCGGTGCTGGCCGACGGCGAAGCGGTCGAAGCCACATTCTGCGGCGCCGAAGACGGCGTCCTCGCTTCCGACGAGCCATGGGACCTGGACCGCTGGGCAGTGCGGCACAAGGACGGGTTCCTGCAGTTGTCAAAAGTCTACATGGGCTGCTTCGGCAAGCTGACGCCGGAACAGGCTGAGCCGATCTGGGTCGAGACCCGCGAACGGTTGCGAGCCGAAGGCATCCTGGTGCGTAATCCCGAACTGGCACCCGCAGCGGAGGGCTGAACCATGAAACTCGTCGCTGAACCGATCACCGAGGCAGCGTTCGCGCCGTTCGGTCAGATTTTGGCGCTGCCGAGCAAGGCAGGACGTGCGGACTATTCCACCTACTCGGAAAACCTGCGAGGCGAGCGAGCCGAACTGTGTTTCCGCACCAGCCTCACCGAACCGACTGTGCTGCCGCTGAAGACCAAGGTGATGGAACGGCACGCCTTCTCCAGCCAGTCGTTCCTGCCGGTCGACGTTGCGCGCTACGTGGTCATGGTCGCGCCGAACGGTGTCGACGAAGGACCGGACCTGGCTAACGCCAAGCTGTTCGTGGTCGACGGCAAGACCGGCATCAACTACCGCGCCGGTGTCTGGCATCACCCGATGACCGTGCTTGACCGCAACGCGGTGTTCGCGACCGTGATGTTCAACGACGGCGGCGACCGCGACGAAGACTGGACCGACCTGCCGGTCGAGGTCGAACTGAGCCTGTAACGCTCGTCAGGCCGGGATGAAGCCATCCGGTCCGACCGGCGGGTTGTAGATCACGATCAGTTCGGCAGTCTCCTCGCCCAGGATCTCGACCTGGTGCGGCATCATCGGCGGAATCCGGATCACCGTGCCGGGTCCGACCTCCTGCACCACGTCGTCGCCCAGCGACACCCGCGCCCGCCCGCTCTGCACCAGGATGATCTGCCAGGCGTCCTTGTGTTTGTGGCGGCTGGCGGTGCCGCCCGGCGCCAGACGGCCCTGGATGACCTCGATTCCGGCACCGATTGCCGGATCGACCAATCGCCGGTTCACCGTCCCGTCGTGCAGCGGTGGCGAGTAAGTGGCAATCGAGTCGACATGCTGGATCAGGTCGTCGGCGCGCATGGCATGTTCCTGGCTGGGTTCGCTACCGGCCGATCATGGCAACGATCCGGCATCGGACCAAGCCCGCTCCGGTCAGCGTCGGACGGCTTGCTCCAGCGCACCCAGGAAGCGCGACCGGTCCTGCTTGGTGAACCCAGGGCCGCCGCCGGATACCTCGCCCATTGCCCGCAGATCGGTCATCAGTTCGCGCATCGCCAGCGCCATGCCGATGCCGTGCTCGGTGAACGGCTTGCCCTTGGTGTCCAGCACCTTAGCGCCGTTCTCCAGACAGCGGGCCGCCAGCGGGATGTCGCCGGTGATCGCCACATCGCCCGGCCCGATCCGCTCGGCAATCCAGTCGTCGGCTGCGTCGAACTTGTCGGGCACCAGCACGTTGTGCACGTTCGGCCGATCGGTGGTCCGGAAACCGCGGTTGCTGACCAGATGGACGATCAGACCATGGCGATCCGCGACCTTCAAGATCTCGTCACGCACCGGACAGGCGTCGGCATCGACGTAGATTTCGGGTGGGCGATCGGCTTGCGTCATGACGCCTTCCGGCACTTGCGGGCGTAGTGTTCTTTCAGCGCCGCCGCCTTGTAGCGTTCCACCTGACGGAAGCGGGCGGCGAGACCGAACCGGTCGATACGGAGCACGGTGACCATCAGCTTGTCCAGCCGCAGAACGCCGTCGGGGTCGTGCCAATCGCGGATCACCACGGCCAGAACCGCGCGCTGCCCCGGCACCAGGGCCCCCACATAGGGCGCCACCAGAACACCATCCTCGGACCAGTTCTTCAGCGGATGATCGCGTCCGTCGATCCGCACATAGCTGTCGCCATGCGGCGCCAGCCGGCGCTGGCGACGGCGGTCGGTGGGGGACGTGCGTGGTCGGGACAGAAATGGAATGCGCATACCGTGAGTGTTAGCAGGAAATGTGCCATTTCCGCGGCATAGGACAAGTACGGATCAGGTTGACTTGCCGTCGGTGCGGTCGAGCGCTACATCCCGGCGATGAAAGACGGCATTGAGACCCGCTTGTACGTGACCGCACCGCTGGCCGAAGGCGCCGTCATTGGCCTCGAATCGGCACAGGCGCACTATCTGCGCAGCGTGCTGCGGCTCGGCCCCGGCGAGGCGGTGGCGCTGTTCAACGGCCGCGATGGCGAGTGGCTGGCGCGGATCGACGGAATCGGCAAGGGCTGGGCCTCGTTGGTCGTGGCGAACCAGACCCATCCGCAGTGTCCGGAACCCGACCTGTGGCTCGCGTTCGCTCCGATCAAGCGCGCCCGCATCGACTTCACCGCCCAGAAGGCAACCGAACTCGGCGCGTCCTTGCTGTGGCCGGTCATGACCCGACACACCATGGTCGACCGGGTGAACACCGACCGCCTGACCGCGAACGCCATCGAGGCCGCCGAGCAATCGGATCGGCTGACCGTGCCGGAGGTTCGTGAGCCGACCTCCCTGGACAAGCTGATCGCGGAATGGCCCGAAGACCGGGCACTACTGTTGTGCGACGAGAGCGGCACTGGCCTCGGAATCGCAGAAGCCCTGGCCGCAGCCGGCCCTTCGGTGCGCCGGCGTGCCGGATTCGTGATCGGACCAGAAGGCGGCTTTGCCCAGGAGGAACTTGACCGCCTCCGGAAGCTGCCCTTTGTTACGGCCGTCGGTCTGGGGCCTCGGCTCCTGCGGGCCGATACCGCCGCGCTGGCTGCACTTGCCGTCTGGCAGGCGGTCGCCGGCGATTGGACGACATCGACATCAAACGATTGATCGCGGAGCCCGCATGTCCCGTCCCCCCGAAGACCAAGGCGCGCCCATCACCGACAAGGCGCAGCTCGTCGAGTGGTTCTCGTCGGCTGCCAAGCCGCGTTCGGCGTGGCGCGTCGGCACCGAGCACGAGAAGTTCGCCTTCCGCCTGTCCGACCTGCGCCGTCTGCCCTACGAAGGGAGCGACGGGATTGGCGCGATCCTGGATGGGCTGACCCGCTTTGGCTGGGAGCCAATCCAGGAACACGGCAAGACCATCGCGCTGACCCACAGCGGTTGCGCGATCACCCTGGAGCCCGGCGGCCAGTTCGAGCTGTCAGGCGCGCCGCTCGACAACCTGCACCAGACCTGTGACGAGGTGCACAGCCACCTCGCCCAGGTGAAGGAGATCTGCGACGAGCTGGGCGTTGGCATGCTCGGGCTAGGGTTCGACCCGAAATGGCGACGCGAGGACATCGGCTGGATGCCGAAGGGCCGCTACGCGATCATGAAGCGCTACATGCCGCTGAAGGGCAGCATGGGCATCGACATGATGAAGCGGACCTGCACCGTCCAGGTCAATCTCGACTTCGAGTCGGAAGCCGACATGGTCGAGAAATACCGGATCAGCCTGGCGCTGCAGCCGCTGGCGACCGCGCTGTTCGCCAACTCGCCGTTCGTCGAAGGCAAGCCCTCGGGCTTTACGTCATTTCGCAGCAACGTCTGGACCGACACCGATCCGGATCGCTGCGGCATGCTGCCGTTCGTGTTCGAGGACGGGTTCGGCTACGAGCGCTATGTCGACTACCTGCTCGACGTACCGATGTACTTCGCCTACCGCGACAACACCTACATCGACGTGGCCGGCCAGAGCTTCCGCGACTTCATGGCCGGTACACTGCCGGACTTGAAGGATCACACCGCGTCCATGGGCGACTGGTCGGACCACACCACCACGGTGTTCCAGGAAGTCCGCCTTAAGAAATACATCGAGATGCGCGGCGCCGACGGCGGGCCGTGGAGCCGGTTGTGTGCTCTTCCAGCGCTGTGGGTCGGGCTGTTGTACGACAAGGGCGTGCAGGATCAGGCATGGCAGCTCTGCAAGGACTGGACCGTCGCCGAGCACCAGGAATTGCGCGACGCGGTGCCGCGCGACGGCTTGAAGGTCCAGTTCCGCGGCCGCAGCCTCGCCGCCTGGGGCCAGGACGTCCTGGCCCTGGCCCGGGAAGGCCTGCGCCGCCGCAAGCGCCTGGACAGCTCCGGCAACGACGAGACCGGCTTCCTCAGCGTGCTCGACGGGATCGCCAGTTCGGGTCGCACCCCGGCCGAGGAACTGCTCGAGGCCTACGACACCCGTTGGGGCGGCTCGGTCGATCCGGTGTTCGAGGAACTGCGGTACTGAGGCTGCCTGATCAATCCTGCTCGGGTCGCTTCAGCCGCACCAGCGCGATCAATGGCAGCACCGCGAACGCGGTCGCCGTGTAGAAATAGAACGCGTTGATGTAGCCGAGCATCAGGCCCTGGCGACCGATCTCGGCGCTCAGTGCCTTCAGCTGAGGCGTATTCTCCAAGGGCCAGT
Source organism: alpha proteobacterium BAL199 (assembly GCA_000171835.1). Lineage (GTDB taxonomy): Bacteria > Pseudomonadota > Alphaproteobacteria > Thalassobaculales > Thalassobaculaceae > Thalassobaculum_A. The sequence continues at coordinate 92,807 of ABHC01000013.1, forward strand.
CGCCCCGCAGCCCCATGAGCGAGGTCGCGTCCGCGAAGATCGACACGTACGGCGTCAGGTCGACGTAGGTGATCGAAGCGGTGCGAATCACCACGGCGACCGACACCGAGATCGAGATCGAACTGCCGACGTTGCGCACCAGATGGAAGAAGGCGGTGGCGTCGTTCAGATACCGTTTGTCCAGCGTCGAGTATGTGATAACCGTCAGCGGCACCCACACGAAGCCGACGCCGAATCCGGCCAGCACGCTGGTCCACGCCAGGGCGAACGGCGCGAGGTTGATGTCGAACGCCGCCATGTACCACCCGGCAACACCCTGAATCAGGAAGCCGACGGCCAACAGGATCCGGGGATCGAACAACCGATTGATGAACGCCATCAAGATCGACCCGGCCAGGGTGCCGAGCCCACGCAACGCAATGAACAACCCGATCTCGGCCTCGGGATAGCCTTGGATACCCGCCATCATCGGCGGGAACAGCACCATCGGCGTCCACAGGATCATTCCGAACAGGAAGGCGATCACAAAGCCGATCGCGTAGTTCCGATCGGCCAACATCCGAACGTCGAAGAACGGAGCCTGCCACGTCGTGACGTGAGCCAGGAACAGATAGAAGCAAAGCACGGCGATCGCCGCCTCGGCTATGATCTCCGGCGAGTCGAACCAGTCCAACCGCTGGCCGCGATCGAGCATGAGCTGGAACGCCGCAATGGCGACGGCCAGCAACACGAACCCGAACCAATCAAGCCTGATCGACGGCGCCTTCCGGCGATCGTCGATCACCACCAGGATGCTGACGATCGCCAGCACGCCGAACGGTACCAACAGGAAGAACACGTAGCGCCAGCCGAGCGCCTCCGCGAGGTAGCCGCCGACGGTCGGGCCGATGATCGGGCCGAACACCACGCCCATGCTGAACACCGCCGTCGCGGTCCCCTGCTGGTGGCGCGGAAAGGTGTCGAGGACCATGGCGGTGGCAAGCGGCACCAGCGGGGCGCCGAACGCGCCCTGGAAGACCCGGAAGACCACCAGCTGATCAAGCGTCCCAGCGACCCCGCACAGCACCGACGCGACGGTGAAGCCGATCGAGCAGTACAGCATCAGCGCCCGCCGGCTGAACCTCGATGCGAGCCATCCGGTCATCGGTGTCGCGACGGCGGTGGCCACGATGTTGAACGTGACCACCAAAGCAATCTGGTCGGCGGTCGCCGAGAACGTTCCCTGCATCTTCGGCAGGGCCACGTTCACGATCATCACCGTCATCGTGTACAGCATGGTGACGAAGGTCAGCGTCACCAGGATCAACGCCCGGCGGCCGAATCCAATCTCAACCGGCGGCGCGGCGCCGGAGATTGCCGCGTCGGTCATGCCGCGGGCCGCCCCTTCCCTGTGATTGTCATCCTGAACGCCGGAGACCCTTCAACGCGATGATGGCACGATATTCCCGCTCGTCGAACAGACGCCCCGTTCGACAACCACGGAGAGGGCGAGAGACGAACCCGACGCCGAAGCAGGGTTCCAAGCCATCCCGGTGTCTAGCTGCCGTTGCGCGGTGTATTCGCGGATAACGCAGTTGCTGTTGGACCTCCAAAATTCCTTACCCCTCAACCTATTGACGACCTTTCTTCATGTCCGTAGAGATTATCAATCAGATGTTGGTATTGATTCGGGGTGGAGGGAAGAATGGCGGTTCAGAATTACGACACGGCAGCCGGCGACGGGGTGGCCATCGGTTCACCCAATGTTCAGGGTCGGATTGTCGTGTTGCCGGAACAGAACGACGCGACCGACTGGCACAGCTACCCAAGCGGCCAGGAATACACCGTTACCGCGCTATCGCACTTTCACTTCCGACGCGAAGTCAGAAACCCGGATGGATCGACCAGCAGCGAAGTGTACGAATTGCAGGCCGGATCAACCATCAAGCGGGTCGGTCCGTTCGAGCACCGCGTCACCAACCTCGCCACCACACCCGCCGTCTTCATAAAGGGCTGAGGTTTCGTCGCGCCAGCGCGGCACAGCCCTTGCCACAACAGCGAGCAGGTGATTCACATAGAATCACTGCTCGTTGACAGCCGTGAGTTGTCCCATGGGTGTTGTCACGTTAACGTGCCTGAGGTTGCGGGTTCAATGATCCGGGCGTAGGCGGTGTCGATGCAAACAGAGAAAATCAGCTACAAGCGCCACCGCTTTCCGCCTCAGATCATTTCTCATGTTGTCTGGCTCTACGCCCGGTTCAACTTGAGCCTGCGCGAGGTCGAGGAGCTTATGCTGGAACGTGGTGTGGACGTTTCGTATGAGACGATCCGGCGCTGGACCGTCAAGTTCGGTCCCCGGATCGCCCACGTTCTGCGGCGACGGCAGCCTCGCCCTGGTGATGTTTGGCATCTGGACGAAGTCGTCGTGAAGATCGCGGGCCGGTCATACTGGCTGTGGCGCGCCGTCGACCAACACGGTGTCGTTCTTGAGGAAATCTTACAATCGAAGCGAGACAAGCGCGCTGCAAAGCGGCTTTTGATCAAGCTGATGAAACGTTGGGGCTTCGTGCCCAAAAGGATCATTACGGACAAACTGCGCTCATATGGGGCCGCCAAGCGCGAGGTCGCGCCTGGCCTTGATCATTGGTCACACAAGGGGCTCAATAACCGCGCCGAGAACAGCCACTTGCCCTTCCGAAAACGAGAGCGGGTGATGCAAGGCTTCCGATCACCGGGTGGATTACAACGCTTCGTGTCTATGCAATCCGCAACCCGCAATCGTTACTCTGTCCCAGCCCGCCGTCGTTCCGCCCTCACCATTCGCTACCATCGGCTCGAAGCGTTCGAAGCTTGGAAATCCGCGGCACATGCCGCTTGATCAACGACCGGCATGCCAACTTGCTAACTCGACGAGTTAACGTGACAACACCCATAGAACTTCTGATGCGCCGCTGCGGCCCGGCAACATCACTGGTGATGATCGCCCGTTGGGCACCGTGCAAGCGGTGTGGCCGAAAGGGGTGCCACGTTCAGCCAGCCCCGCCGCCGGCACCGGGACAGCCCGGCTATTGGCAAGTGGGCGCGTCCCCGGAGACGCGCCCTCAACGGCCTTGTGGGCCTGCAGGGGCTACCGAAGGCCGCCTCGACGCGCTGTTGATATCTCGCGAACTCATCTGTGTTTGAGTAGTGGCGCGCGCCGCTGGTACTATGCCAATTGACACAGCGCCTTCGCGGTGTTCCGGATGTCCGGCCGGGAGGCAATCTCGGAGCTGTTCAGGTTCGAGCTCGACATGCTCTCCGACGACGCCGATGTCGGGCTGTCGGGGATTGCCGGGAAAGGCGCGGCTAGACAAGTACTGGTGCGAGGCCGGGAGAGAAAGCCGTGTCGATTCCAAACGCTGTCCCCGTCGTGGTCGAGCAAGCGTTCTCGGCGGAGCAGATCAGGTCGATGAGCGCGGCGCTGGACGCAGCCAGACCCATCATGGACGGGAGGGAGCGCCGGGCGAACTCGATCGGGTTCGAAGCGCTTTGGCGGTTGAATCACCCGCGTCCGATCATGGCCGCGATGTCGGCGTTCCTGAACTCCCGGGCCTACGACTTCGCGATGCAGCAGTTCCCGGGCGGGTTCTGCTTCCTGTTGCGGAACTGTTCGTTCCGCTATCACGATCCTGCTTCGGCGAAGAGCCACCTCGACCTGCACTTCGACGCGAACTTCTTGGGACTTGGCGGTAAGGCGGTCAATGTCTGGGTCCCGCTGAACGATTTGGGTGATGGCGTGCCGGGCCTCACCTTCCTCGGACCCGAGGTCGACCCGCTGAAGCTCTACCGGGCCTGGCGGTCCAAGCGTGACGCCCTGCTGGCCGCCCGTGCCTCCGGTCCGACTCCCGTCAACATCTTCTTCGACCGCGAGGATGTGCAGTCTGTTTTCCGTGAAGTTGGCGAGGCTGCCTTCATCACCCCCCGAATCAAGGCTGGCGGCTTCGTCGCGTTCCATCAGTTGGTCGCGCACGGTACGGAGGTCGTCTCGTCGGTGCCGAAGGCGAGGGGATCGATCGAGTTCCGGATTGCCGACCCGGAGGCCTTGCCGGAAGTCTATCGGGCGCGCAAGGCGTCCTTGGCGGTGGCGAAGACCGGCGCCGACGGACGGCACGGCATCGAGGTGGTGTTGACGTCCGAACTCGACGCGCCAGCGTAGCGGCAGGGCCAGGCTTCAAACAGCCTCACCGGCGGCGTGCCCCGAGGCACAGTCCCACTGGAAGTTGAATTCGCCTTAGACCATGGCTTTTCGGTCGCCGCTTAGCGGAGCTGACCTGCCCCTGAGAAACTCCTCCAACTGAGGTTGGAGTCCGGCCCCTGGGAGGGACGGACGATGAAGCGAAGCAGGTACACGGAAGAGCAGATCATCGGGGTACTGCGGGTAGATACAGAACCCCGTCCGGCTTCTATGCAGGTGCAGGACCGGCTCATCGAACCAGGCGAACCACCGATCCTCCATGACCATCGGCAGGAAGCCTTTGCGGATCCGCGCCATGGCGCCCTCGTCGCAGGCCAAGTCGAGCGTGACCCCTGTCTGCTTTCGTGGAAAGGGCTTCGTTTCCCAATCCTCTTTGCAGGTTGCCGGTCGCCGGCTCCATGGCAGTTGTTCATGTACGTCCCAGGCAGCTCGCAGGATTGCAAGGTCGCGGTCTCGCCCTATTTCGCTCTTTGACTTGGAAATCAGGTCAGTTGCCTCCTCGAAATGAACCCAGCGTGTCGCCGAGGTTTCATTTGTAGGCTTGCCCTGTTTCCCGAGCGGTCCGGCGATGAAGAAAGCCGAGGAGGTGGTCGTGCCGGGAAACGCCTGAGGGATCACGTCGAGCAGTTCGACGCGGTATCCGGTTTCCTCGAACGCTTCACGAACGGCCGTTTCTGCGGGACTTTCTCCAGCATCAGGTCGTCCTTTCGCGAATGTCCACACATAGCCGCCGAAGTGGCCGGATGGTTCACGCAAAAGCACTTGGCCTTTTGCGTTGAAAATGACTACGCCATAAGCATCGGCATTGGGAATGTCATACATCTGAGAGTCTGATTCGAAATTAATCTGAATTGTTGCAATGTCTTGCGATGCGTCGGGTGAAGAGTTGGACGGATGCGACGAAGAGCCATGCGCTTGCGGACGCGATGGTTTGCTCGAAGTCCTTGGCGAGGCGTCGGTTGCGGCTGAGCCAGGCCAGCGTTCGTTCGACGACCCATCGGCGGGGCAGGACCTCGAAGCCCTTGGCGGCATCGGATCGCTTGATGATCTCGATGGTCCATTTGCCGATGCGGCGCAACGCCTCGCGCAGCTTGTCGCCGGCATAGCCACCATCGGCGAAGATATGGCGCAGCCAGGGGAAGCGGTGGATGATTTCGGCGAGCAACAGCGGTGCCCCATCACGGTCCTGGATATCGGCCGTGTGGATTATGGCATGGACCAGATTGCCCTCGGTGTCGGTCAGGATATGCCGCTTGCGGCCCTTGATCTTCTTGCCCGCATCATAGCCGCGCGGACCGCCGCTCTCGGTGGTCTTGACGCTCTGGCTATCGATGACGCCGGCGCTGGGCGAGGCTTCACGGCCATGAATCTCGCGCGTGGCCATCAGCAGGGAATGGTTCAGCGTTTGCCACAACCCGCTGTCGCGCCACATGTAAAACCAGCGCCTGACGGTCGATACCGGCGGGAAGCAAGGCGGCAGCATCCGCCACGGCAGGCCACCGCGCAGCAGATACAGGATCGCTTCGACAATCCGCCGCATCGACCATCGGCGAGGACGCCCGACATGCGATGGCGGTGGCAAGAAGGGTGCGATCACCGCCCATTCGGCGTCGGTCAAATCACTTGGCAACGCCAGGCCCGCGCGGGCATGAAGCGCGCGAGTGGTATCGGTCCACATCGTCGATCCTTGGGAAGGTGTTGCTAACCTCCAGAATCAACGATCGGGCCACGCGTCAAGCCAACCTGCTGATACCAATCAACTTAATTTCGGATCAGGCTCTGAGAATCGCTTACTGGTGGTTTGGATGATGATGTGCCCCGCACCGAACCGTGCCAAGGCGTTGATTATGCGACGTTGCGAGGCTCAGTCAGAAGCCGCTTCGAGCGTTACTATCAGCGCCTCCGCCAGGTCCAGCGCGTCATCGGGCCAGTAGTCCGTGGGCCGCGGATGCTGTACCCCGTCCCCCCGCAACGCCCGGCACGCGAGCACCTGCCGCCGCCAGGCCAACGGCACCGCCTCGCGGCCCTGGGCAGCGCCGAGCAGGGCGCCGCAGATGGCAGCGTTGGTGTCGGTGTCACCACCGGCGGCCACCGTCTCGATGACTGCGGGCGCCAGCGGCTGGCCGGTCCCTAGCCGGTGGAACGCGTTGCCGAGCGCCAGTAGCACCCAGCCCTGCTGATGGACCAGGTCGGCTGGTGCTGCCTGCATCGCCGCCAGCAGGCAGCGTCGCACGGCCTCGCCTCCCACATCATCACCGACCTGGGCATAGGCGACCGACCACATGGTGCGATGGTCGGCCCCGGCGATCCCGGCGGCGATCGCCGCGGCGAAGGCACCGGACGCCGCCACGCAGACCGGGTTCGGATGCGTGAGGGCTGCATCCTGCCGAGCGAGTTCGGCCGCCCGCTCCGGCCGACCGGCCGCCAGGATGCCGATCGGGCTGACCCGCATCAGCGCGCCGTTCGACTGGCTGTCGGCGGCCGGTCGGCCACGCCCCGCGAGCGCCGCCAGCCCGGCCCGGGTCGTGGTGCCGACGTCGAAGGGCTTGGAAGCGCCCCAGGCGATGTAGCGGGCAGCCACAGCCTCGGCATCGAAGCCGCCGGCTGCCACGATGCTGCGAGCCAGCGCCAGGGCCATTTCGCTGTCGTCGGTCGGCTGTCCAGCCAGCAAGTTCCAGGTGCCGCCGGGCTTGAGCGCCGTCACGCCGTCCGGGTGGCGCCGGCGGATCCCATCCGGCGTCTCGAACTCGACGTAGGAGCCGAGCGCGTCGCCGGCGAGTTGTCCGAGCAGGACGCCCTGCGCCCGCGACAGCGCCTGTGCCGACGCTATGCGACGTGCCGGCCGGACCGGTTGCCGCGGCCGCCGGGCAGCGGTCCCGGGGCGGCGGCGGGCGACCTCGTCGACCAGTTCCGGCCGGCCGCCGATGCAGCCGCCGAAGGTCCGACCACCGGCGTATCGCACCGGCGTACCATCGAGTTCCACGAGGGTGCCACCGACCGCCGCCAGCAGTGCGTGGCCGCCGGCGATGTCGTAGGCGTCGAGGCCATGGGTCAGGCTGACCGCGACGTCGGCCTCGCCGACGGCTGCCAGAGCTAGCCGGTAGGCGATGCTCGGCACTGCCAGCACGGCGGCAGGGGCGAGGCATGCATGATTGGCGTCGGCGAAGTCACCGGCCTCCTCGTTCAGGGCGATGATGGTGTCGTGGCTGTAGGGCTTCGGTTCGGCCGCCGCAGGCGGCCAGGGCGCCAACGGGTCGCCCAGAGCTTCGAAGCTAAACAGCGACGGGCGCGGCCCGATGGCTGCCAGCACGACGCCGTTGCGGATCGGCGGCAGACCCTCGGCCCAGGCGAACAGGTCGCCACCGTCGTCGGGCGCGGTCGGCGCGTAGACAACCGCCAGCACCGGCCGGTCGTGCCGTAGCAGCGCCACCGAGATTGCAGAGCCGCGCAGCCCCCTCAGGAACGCGCGGGTCCCGTCCTGCGGGTCGACCACCCAGCGGTCGGGGTCGGCGCCGGAGCTGCGCGGCAGTTCCTCTCCGTGCCAGGCGCAGGCGTGTAGCGCCGTCAGCCGGTCCCTCAGGAAGCTCTCGATCTCGCTGTCGATCGGCGCCTTCCCGTGGCCGCCGCGTGGGCCGCCCGGCCGATGGAACTCGGCCCGCAACAGGGCGCCGGCATTGATGACCGAGTCGACGACGTTACCAACGAGGCCGGCGGGCTCCGGTAGGTGGCTCGGGGTTGTCTGTCTCATAATGTCGCTCCCTTAGCTTGACATGACCCAGGGATGCCACGTTCAGCTTCAGAAGAGACGGTCTGTCGGGATATTCCGGATGGTGGGGATGCAGAAGTTCATCGGTTTCTACTGGACGCTGCCGGTGCCTTGGGCCGGTTTCAACGAGCTGCCGAAGGACCTCGACGCGGCAGCCGAGGCCAGCAAAACGATCCGCTACCAGCGAGAGCGGGTACGAAAGTGGGCGAAGGCTCAGAAGGGCACGCTCATCCACGAGGAGGTATTCATGGAACTCCTGCCCGATAGGGGGTCTGAGCAGATCGCGCCGGCAATCGACACGCTGCTGTCGCGCTGCCGCGAGGAGAACGCAACGCTTCTTCTCGTCGACTTCTCTCAAGCCTTTGGCTGGCGGCGACATGGAGCATTGTACGACAAGCTCCGTGACGAAAGCCTCTCCATCACCCTCGAACCAGAGCCGGTCGAAGTCGACGGGGCGCTCTTTGATCCGATTGGACACTTTCGGTCATGGCGTGACCTGCAGGATGCTTTCGTCGTTGAAAAGTCCGATCGCAAGGCCGCGATCCAGGCAGCAATCGCCAATTACGGGGCAACGAATACCAATCTTGCCACGCTGGTCGCAGCACTCAACCGTGATGGCATCAGAACTCCAACCGGCAAGCGCTGGACAGAAGACAATTTGAGGAAATTTCTGAAGTCGCTGTGAGCGAGAGCTCCTGCCGTCAAAAATTGTGGCTGTCGGACCCTTATACTTACGAAAGGGCCCGCTTTGATGAAAGACGACGATCAATGCCTGATTGATCCGCCAGACCCTTTCGCTCCGCTTGACGAATGGGAGCGGTTTGAACAGGAAACACTTCGCAGCATAAACCCGAACTGGCCGACCGCGAAAAGGCTCTATGCCTGCCTTCAAAAGCGCCGCGACCGCGAGTCCTGGTTCAAGAAGATCCAAGCTTGCGAACGCACTGACGGCGACGGCTGATCGACAGAAGCCAGTGCGGTTCACTCAGTGGCAGCGCCTCCTGCCTCGACCCGGATTTCCCGGATGGCGCGCCACTCCGCCGTCCGGCTGGAGGAGGGTTTGGCTATTTGGGCGTCAATCGGGAGCGGATGGGCGGCTCAAATGAGAAATGTCGGATAAGCTTTTCGCCTGCAGGCCGGCTTCGTCGGCCATCTGGGGAGAGAACCAGCACATGTTCCAGCGGCTTTGGGAGGCTATCTCAGCGCGGCTATTCGGCGAGCAGCGCGATGAATCCGAGGCGATACGCGAGACGGCAGGCAGCAACGCCCCGGTTGTCTGGTTGCTTGGCAAGACTGGCGCGGGCAAGACCTCCATTGTTGCTGCGTTGACAGGTGACGACGCAGCCGAGATCGGTAACGGCTTCCAGCCCTGCACCCGCACCGCCCGCGTCTTCGACCTGCCGCCTGAGGCGCCGCTGCTGCGCTTCCTCGATACGCGCGGCCTAGCCGAGAACGGCTACGATCCGGCGGAGGACATCGCTTGGTGTGGCTCGCAGGCGCATCTGCTGCTGGTCGTCGCCCGCGTGGACGACCCGGACCAGAATCTTGTGATCGAGACGGCGCGCGCGGCAAGGCGCTCTCGTCGCGACTGGCCGGTCGTCGTGGCACAGACGCATCTGCACACGCTCTATTCGCCGGGCGGGCGCCATCCGACCTCCTACCCCTATACCGGCGGCCCTGAGGACCTCGCCAACTCTGCTGTCCCGCAGCGGCTGCGAGAGGCCCTGAAGCACCAGCGCGATCTCTTTGGCACCCTGCCTGGCCCGGCGCCCATCTTCTTACCGCTTGATCTCACCCATACGACTGACGGCTTCGCCCCGCCGAATTTCGGAATCGAGGCGCTCATCGGCACCCTGCAGAAGGCCGCGCCCGAGGCGATAAAGCCCATTCTGCAAACGCGGATGAACGCCGCGGGCGATCCGATCCGCGCCTCCTGCGAGGGCGTGATCCTGGGCTATGCCTCCACGACGGCCGGGGCCGGCAGCACTCCAGTGCCGCTCGTGGGCATCGGCGGCCTGATTGGCGGCAACGCGCTGATGCTGCGTGCGCTGGCCAACCGTTACGACGTCGCCTGGACGGCGGCCGACTTCGCGGCCTTTGTTGCTGCGCTCGGAAGCGCCGCGTTGCTCTGGTTTGGCGTCCGCTACGCTGGAACGGGCTCACTCGGCATCAGAAGCGGACCGAGCCGTTCCGCGTCATCCGCCTTGTTGTTCCAGCGACCCGCGAGGGAATCGCGCAGTTGGCCCTCACTCGGCGCCAGGAAGTCGACGGCTTCGTCGAGGGGCTGTTTGCCGGTCAGGACGAGATCGATTTGCCGGACAAGTCGAACGAGGCCCTGAACGTCCTCGGTGAGATCAGGGCGATGATGGACGGGGTCCACGTCCTCGCCACCGACGAGACCAAACCGGCGCCGAGCGCCGAAATCGAGAAGACGCTGAAGTATGTCCAGCAGTTGAGCCGGAGCATCGAACAGGACATGCACGCCGTCCTGCTGGATTGCGCCCGAGCCCGCCGCGAGGCGTTGCGGGAGATGGGGCCGCCCGGCGTCACCCGTCACTGACCGCCCCCGCAGGCTCTCGCCACAGCCCGCTTCGGTATGCCCACCGGGGATTGCGTTAGTCACATAGACAGGCGAACGAATCGCCTGAAACAGCCAGACACCGCCAATTTGCAAGGCACTGAAAACGTGAAATGAAATTCGACCGAACCGGAACGGGAGAGGTTCGGTCGGAAAGAGACGAAAGCCGTTCAGAGACCGAAAATCAGGTAAATGCGAGTCTCCCAGGTTCGGTCGGTCTGACCAAACCCCTTTGAAACTTGGAAAAAATTCGGCTTCGCGGGAGGGGTTGCGGCAGTTCGCAACAGAAGATTGGCGGAGGGAAAGGGACTGATATCCAACGTTCTCTGCGTAAATCCATACCCGTCTCGGCCTGCCGGTCGAGCTACGGCGCTCGCTCGCCTGCACCAACATCATCGAGAACACAAACGGCACCGTCCGACGAGTCTGCCGCAACGTCAAACGCTGGCAGGACGCTGCAATGGCGCTGCGCTGGACCGCCACCGCCATGCTCGAGGCCGCCCAGGGCTTTCCGACGCCTCAAGGCCCACAAGCAACTCACGAGCCTGCGCCGAGCCCTCGCAGCCCATCAGGACAGGAACACGATCAGCCACAACCTTGAACAGCAGGCCGTCGCCGCATAGCCTCGTCAGCCAACAGCGCCTGCCGAGCAAATTTCAACACGGCGAGGGACAGCCCCGTGAGTCCGGTTTCTGGTTGCTTCTTGCCAACCCTGTAATCATTCAATAGCGTCGCGGTGCTCGCGCGGTTGGGAGATCGAGATGACGGCAGCGGCGGATGATAAAGACGATGCGGCTCCAGGCCAATACGCGCCTGCGATGAGCGAAGCCCCCAAGGCGGAGGAGCCGAAGGGAATGGTGGCGTCCGTATCTGGGACCAGGGCTCCGGTAACCAAAGGCCGGACGAGACCGAAATCGGCCCCGAGATCAGGAACAGCCGCGCCCGCCGGCAAGGAGCGTCCAACCCGGACTGCCCGCGCGCCCAAGGCACCATCGCGAAAATTCGACCCGATCACGACTGGCGCTGCGCCCTCGGCCTCCCCGTCGCCGGCTGCTTCATCTTCTGCGGCCCAAGCTTCTGCGGCCCCAACTTCTGCGGCCCCGGTTTCTGATACCCCGGCGCCAACCAGCCCCGCTTCCAACCCAACGTCACCCTCGGCCAGCCGCATGACAAGTGAGAGTTTATCGGTGGTCGACCCTGTCATGGAGGAAACCATGTCCAATACACCCGAAACCGACGTGAAGACGGAAGCCGGCTCCAGGCAGGAGCAGGCCATGGAGATCGTAAAGGTTTCCATGGCCTGGTCGTGCGGCGCGGGGCTGATCCCGATGCCGTTGCTGGACATGGCCGCGATCGCCGCGGTGCAGGTTCGCATGCTCCAGAAGCTGGCGGCGTTCTACGACATTCCGTTCAAGAAGAACGTGGCCAAGTCCCTGGTGGCGTCCCTGCTTGGCGGCACCGGCGCGTTTTTGGTGGCCGGCCCATTAGGCAGTCTGGTAAAGATCGTCCCGCTGGTCGGCCCGCTGGCCAGCATCGTCGTTTCGCCGGCGGCGGCAGCGGCAACGACCTACGCCGTCGGCAAGGTCTTCATCCAGCACTTCGAGTCTGGCGGCACCTTTCTGAACCTCAATCCGGACGAGGTCCGCAAATATTACTATGCGGAGCGTGACAAGGCCGACGGCAAGGCGGAGGCCGCCTAGCCAAGCACCAGGACCGACTGATCGGTTGCCGGCGCCAATCAAGCGAGAGAGCGGATCGAGATCCGGAAAGGCCGAGTCCCGCTTCCCACAGGCGGTTTCTCGTCATCGATCGGCTTCAGGGCCGCCACTGGTCGATGTCGACCGCGCCTGGACAGCCTGAGCCTCTTTCGCGAACCGCGGCGAACCTCGAGCGAGACACTGTGACCAATCAGAACGTCGGGACCAAGAGCGGCACGCTAGATGAGTTGGATCATTCCCATTTCGCGACCGTCCGCGGCGCAGCACCGCCTCATCTGCTTTCCCTATGCCGGCGGGGGCGCGTCGATCTTTCAGCCGTGGCGTGATTTCCTGACCGACGGCATCGATCTGTTCGCCCTCCAGCCACCGGGCCGGGAGCGGCGTTTCGCGGAGCCCCCGATCGCCGACCTCCGCGCGTTGGTATCGGCCTCGCTGGACGCGCTCGCCCCCTTGGCGGACCGGCCTCTCATCCTGTTCGGGCACAGCCTTGGGGCGATCGTCGCGTTCGAGACGGCACGGGCCCTTCAGGAACGGGGGAAGCCCGCCGCCCTGCTCATGGTTTCCGGGCGCCAGGCGCCGGATCTACCGTCGCGGCGCAGGCCGATCGCCCATCTCGCGGACGACGCCTTCATCGAGGAACTCGGCCGGCTGAACGGAACCCCGAAGGAGGTGCTTGAAACGCCAGAGCTTATGGCGTTACTGATGCCGATGCTGCGAGCCGATTTCACCATCGCCGACACCTACCGACGACAGCCGGGCGCGCCGTTGTCGTGCCCGATCCTGGCGCTCGGGTCGGAAGACGACGAGTGGATCGACGAGCCCGGCCTCGATGCTTGGCGCCACGAGACGAACGGCGATTTCGACATGCGGATTTTTCCGGGCGATCATTTCTATCTGAACCGCTATCTCGACCAACTGGTTCCGTTCCTGTGCGGAGCGGCGCTGAGGCACTGAGGCCGATGTCGAGCGCCGCACTTCAGGACGTCGATCCGGCGCCGGGCGGAGATGCCGGCTGGCCGCGGAGGGAGCCGGTGGCGGGCGTGCCGGCGCCTGGTCTTGTTCAGTGCTGGCGGATTGTGGTTTCGAGCTTGGATCCGGCGGATCTCGGCGGTTTGTCGCAGGATCTCGACCCGCTGGAACACGCGCGGGCCGGGCGGTTCCACCGGTTCGAGGATCGCCGCCGGTTCATCGCCGGGCGGGTTGGGATTCGGCGATTGTTGAGTGCCGCTTTGGGCTCGGCTCCGGTTTTGTCGAGCGACGGTTTCGGCAAGCCGTTCTGCGCCGATCGGTCGGTTGAGTTCAACATTTCCCACAGCGGCGATGTGGTTCTGGTGGCTTTGGCGGCGGGATTTCAGGTTGGAATCGATGTGGAGCGCCAGGATCCGATTTCGGATATGGCGGCGACTTGGCGGCGGAATTTCCATCCGGGAGAGGTCGCCGAATTGGACAGATTGGACAAAGATGAGGCCCTTTTCGGCTTTTTGAGATGTTGGACACGCAAGGAAGCGGTGTCCAAGGCGCTGGGCGTCGGGCTGTCGATGGCATTGGACAGCTTCCAGGTGTCCACCCGGGCGGGAGAGCCGCCACGCCTGCTCACCCTGCCCCCGGACATGGACACCCGGTGGAGCCTGCGCGATCTCCACCCCGCAGCCGGCTACACAGCGGCATTTGCCGCCCCCGTCCAGGACCTGACGATCACCTGCGCAACCCTGGACCTGGGCAACGGCCGCAGGGGGCGTCCATGAGCGCGTCCCAGCCCCAATCACTCGCCGGCCTGCTGCTCGACCGCGCCGATCGCGCCACTGGCTCGATCACGGTGATCCAGGGCGCGGAGGCGGAGCAGGTCCGCACCCCGGCCGACCTGCGCGCCGATGCCCTGTCGGTTCTCGGATCGCTCCAGGTGCGCGGGCTTTCGCCCGGCGCCGAGGTGGTGATCTCCGTCGCCGATCCGCACGCGTTCGTCACCGCGTTCTGGGCCTGCATCCTGGGCCGGATGATCGCCATCCCGGTCCAGACGCCGACAACCGACGAACATCGCCTGAAGCTGACCCGTATCCGCGACCATCTGGGCCAGTCCTTCCTGATCACCGACCGGCCGGACCTGGCCGCGGAGACCGACGCGGCGGATATCGCCACGCTGTGCGACGGCACCAGCCCCGCCGGGACCGTCGACCGCGAAGCCGAACCGAACGACATCGCGTTCGTGCAGTTCTCCTCCGGCTCGACCGGCGCGCCCAAGGGCGTCGTCCTGCGCCATCACCAGGTCTTGACCCACCTGAGCGATTTCGCCGCCAGCGCCCGCATGACGGCCGACGACGTGTTCCTGAGCTGGTTCCCGCTGACCCACGACATGGGTCTGATCGGCTGGCACCTGATCCCGCTGGCCTTGGGGGCGGACCAGTACCTGATGCCCACCCGGCTGTTCGTCCAGCGCCCCTCGCTGTGGTTGGCCAAGGCGAGCGCCCACCGCGCCTCGGTCCTGTGCTCCAACAATTTCGGTCTCAAGCACTTCCTGAAGCTGCTGAAGCCGGCGGTCCAGGCCGAGTGGGATCTATCGCCCGTGCGACTGCTGTTCAACGCGGCGGAACCGATCTCCGCTGATCTCTGCCTGGATTTCCAGGACCGCATGGCACCCTCCGGGCTCGCCCCGGTGGCGCTAACTCCCGGATACGGATTGGCCGAAGCCACCCTTGGCGTCTCGTTCCCCTCGCCGGGAGAGCCGCTGAAGATCCACAGCACCGACCGCCACCACCTCGGTTGGGGAGCGACGGTCCGCCCACCGCCATCGGCGCGGGACGAACGACGGCTGGTCGACCTTGGAGCGGCCATGGACGGGGTCGACATGCGCGTCGTCGACGGTGCCGGCCACATCCTGGACGACCGGGTGGTCGGCTCGGTCGAAATTCGGAGCCGGACCATGACCACCGGCTACTACCGCTCCCCGACGGCGGATGCCGGCCTGTTCGCGCCGGATGGCTGGCTGCGCACCGGCGACGCGGGTTTCCTGGACGGCGGTCGGCTCGTGCTGACCGGCCGGATCAAGGAAATCATCATCCAGGCGGGGCAGAACTACGATCCGCACGATATCGAGCGGGTGGCCGAGGAGGTCGACGGGATCGATCTCGGCAAGGTCGTGGCGTGCGGCATCGTCGGCGCCGCCGAGCAGCCCGAACTGCTTGTCATGTTCGCCCACTCCCGCGTGCCGCTTCAGGATTTCCCCACCCTGGCGCGGACTTTGCGCGAGCATCTGCTGCGCCGGGGCGGATGGCTGGTGGACCATGTGCTGCCGGTTACCAGCGTGCCGAAGACCACCAGCGGCAAGATCGAGCGATATCGGCTCGCCCAGCGGTTTCTCGACGGCGATTTCGACGCGGTGATCGATCAACTCGCCGACTTGGGCGACCAGGGGACGGCGGAAGACGACTGGCGCCGAGCGACCGGGCGGGATCGCCGTCGCCTGCTGCTCGCCCGCCTGCGCGCCGGGGCCGAGCAGGTCATCGACACCGTGGGCCTGGCCCTCGACCGATCCCTGTTCGACCAGGGTCTGGACTCACGACGGGCGGTCGCCCTGCAGCGGTGGTTGGACGCCACTTTCGACGTCGATCTCCCGGTTTCGCTGGCCTTCGACAACCCCACCCTGCTCGATATCGCCAACGTCATCGACGGTTTCGATACGGTCGGCAGGGCACCCGACGACACTGGCCGAACGCCCGAACCCTCGCCGGCCCATCCCGGCGCCGGACCGCACCGCGACGAGCCGATCGCCATCATCGGCATCGGCTGCCGGTTTCCTGGCGGCGCCGACCGGCCCGCAAGCTTCTGGCGCCTGCTGATGGCGGAGACCGATACGACGGGAGCCCTGCCCGGCGGCCGCGGACAACCGCCGGAGCCGGTGACGGGAAGCTTCCTGTCCGATGTGGCGGGGTTCGACCACCAGTTCTTTTCCATGTCGGTCCGCGAGGCCGAAGCGTTGGACCCCCAGGCCCGGCTGTTGCTCGAGGTGTGCTGGGAAGCGCTGGAGGACGGCGGTCAGGACATCCCCGCGCTCGCCGGCCAGGAGGTCGGTGTCTATGTCGGGATCGCGAACACCGACTACGCCATGGCGCAGTTCCACAGCGGCGACGGCGACAAGATTGGCCCCTATTCCTATACCGGCGTGGCACCGTCCCTGGCGGTCGGACGGGTGTCCCATGCGCTGGGCTTTCAGGGTCCGGCGATGGCGCTAGACACCGCCTGCTCGTCTTCCCTGCTGGCCGTGCATCAGGCGGTGGAGAGCCTGCGGTCGGGCGATTGCGCCATGGCGCTCGCCGGCGGGGTGAACCTGATCCTCGGCCCCGCCGGCCATCAGAGCCTGACCCATCTGGGCGCCCTCTCGCCGACCGGCGCGTGCCGTCCCTTCGACGATCGCGCCGACGGGTACGTGCGGGGCGAAGGCTGTGGGGTCGTGGTGCTGAAGCCGCTTTCGGCGGCACTGCGCGACGGCGACGATGTGCTGGCCCTGGTGCGCTCCAGCGCCGTCAATCACGACGGCAGAAGCGGCGGGCTCACCGTGCCGAGCGGGCCGGCCCAGACCCGCGTGATCGAGCGCGCCCTTGACCGCGCGGGCCTCGGCCCCGACGGGATCGACTATGTGGAGGCCCATGGCACCGGCACGCCCCTTGGCGACCCGATCGAGATCCAGGCGCTGGACCGGGTGTTCGCGGCACAGCCTCCGGGGGACGGCAAGCTTCTGGTCGGATCGGTGAAGAGCAATATCGGACACCTGGAAAGCGCCGCCGGGATCGCCAGTTTGATCAAGGTCTCGCTTGCCCTGCGGAACGCCCTGATCCCGCGCAGTCTGCACCACGCCACCCCGAACCGGCACGTGGCCTGGGACGGCCTGTCGGTCGTGATCGCCGCGACTCCGACCCCTTGGCCCCGGCGCGACCGGCCGAGGCGGGCCGGGGTGAGCGCTTTCGGCTTTGCCGGAACCAACGTCCATGTGGTCCTTGAGGAAGCGCCCGACGCAGCCGCCGTCGGACCGGCGGCCGCGCCTGCCGACGGGCCCGCCGAGGGAGCCGCCGAAGGATCCGCCGAGGGATCCGCCGAGGGATCCATCCGTCTCCCGTCGCTGATGCCGCTATCCGCGGCCTGCGCGGAAGGGGTAAGGGCCCAGGCGGCGGCGTGGCTGGCCCTGGCGCAGTCGGCGCCGGACGTTTCCGGAATAACGATGGCGGCCACGGCCGCGCGGCGACGCAGTCATCTGCCGCACCGGGCGGCGATCCGTTTCGACACGCGGGCCGACTTGCTGTCGGGGCTCGAGTCCGTGGCGAAAGGGAGCGCCGCGACCGGCTGCGCGATCGGCCGGCCCCACCCGGACCGAGTGTCGCGTCTCGCCTTCGTCTTCACCGGACAGGGATCGCAATGGGCCGGCATGGGCTCGGCGCTGATGGCGCAAGAGCCGGTGTTTCGCGAGGCGATGGAACGCTGCGCCGCCCAGATCGACACGCTCGCCGGCGGATCGCTGTTGGACGATCTGGCCCGACCGGCCGAAACCAGTCCGCTCGATCGAACCGATCGGGCGCAGGCCGGAATTTTCACGATCCAGTACGCCCTGACCACGCTGTTGGCCCATTACGGCGTGACCCCGGACTGCGTGGTCGGCCATAGCTGCGGCGAGTTGGCGGCGTTTCAGACGGCGGGAGTGATCAGCCTGGAACAGGCGTGCCGGCTGGTCGTCGACCGGGGGGCGTGCATGGAAGCGGCGGCCGATGCGCTGGGCGAACCGGGGGCCATGGTCGCCGTCCAGGTGTCGCGCGCCGACAGTGCCGACCTGCTGGGCGATGGTCTGGAGATCGCCGCGATCAACAGTCCGAATTCGGTCGTCCTGGCCGGCCCGACCAGCGCTGTGGACGCGGCCGTCGACACCCTGTCCCACCGATCCATTCCCCATCGCCGGTTGGATGTGGCGTTCGCGTTCCACAGCCGGCAGATGGACGGGGCGGCGGTCGACTTCGCCGCCCGCGCGGGCGGGATGAAGATTGGCGCGGGCGGGATGGAGATCGGCGCGGACACCATCGCGGTCTACGCCGCCGCCTGGGGCCGCCGGATGCCGGCGGGGCCGCTGGATGACGACTATTGGCGGGCCAACCTGCGGGAACCGGTGCTGTTCGCCGACGCCGTAACGGCGATGCGGGATGACGGGACGACCCACTTTCTCGAAATCGGCCCGCATCCGAGCCTGTCCGGGCCGATGATGGAGATCCTGGAAGGGGTGGGGTCCTCGCCGGTGATCGCCGGTACCATGCGGCGCGACCAGGGACGTGACCAGGGACCCGGCCAGGGACCCGGCCACGGACGCGACGCGGTGCTCGACGGGCTCGCGGCGCTGTATGTCACCGGGTTCGACCTGCGCTGGGATCGCCTGCATCCGGCGGCGCCGGCCCTGGCGGACGCTCCGCTCTATCCGTGGCGGCGTCGCCGACTGTGGCCGCGGGATTTCGATCCCTGGACGCCCCGGCAGGCGACGGCCGATGCCCCGGGTCTCGACGGATTGCGATACGATCTGGTCTGGGACCAATTGCCCGCGCCCGCCGATCGCGCCGATGGCCGGCCGGCCGCCGTCCTGCTGCTCGCTACCCCGGACAATCCGGTGGCACGCGCGTTGGCGGAACGGCTCGACGTCCCCATCCGGGACAGCCGCCGCCCGGATGCCGTCGACGCGGCCCTGAAACAGACCACCGACGCGCCGATCGTCCTGGTCCCCGACCCTGCCGGTGCCGACAGTCACCCGCCGACCGCCCAGCGCACGGCCCTCGATCTGGCCCTGCGGGTGATCGGTCATCTGTCGCGCGGTCCGGCGCCATCGGCCGCGTTTTGGATCGTCACCACGCAGACACAGGAACCTGGATTGGAGTCGCCCGGCCTGGACTCGCTGTGGGCGCTGATGCGCACCGCAACCACGGAGGATCCGGGGCTCGACGGACGCTGCCTCGAACTCGCGGCCGTCCCGACCGCTGGGGATCTGGACCTTCTGGCGCGGCTGCTGGCCGCTCCGCCCGAGGGCGAACGGGGCTTGGCGATCCGGGGGAGTGCCGCTCACGCCGCCCGCCTCGCCACCACACCGGCGCGGCCCGCCGAGCGGTCGCTCCCCGTGCGGTCGGACGCCACGTATCTTGTGACCGGCGGCTGCGGCAGCCTGGGGCTGGTGTTGAGCCGGGCGCTGGTGGATCTGGGCGCGCGGTCGGTGGTGCTGCTCGGCCGCTCCGGCGCCGATGAGGCCGCGCGGACCGCGAT
The DNA here is from genome assembly GCA_000171835.1 of alpha proteobacterium BAL199. Lineage (GTDB taxonomy): Bacteria > Pseudomonadota > Alphaproteobacteria > Thalassobaculales > Thalassobaculaceae > Thalassobaculum_A. The sequence goes on from ABHC01000013.1 coordinate 112,357, forward strand.
CGCCGAGATGGAAGCGATGGCGGTGCGGGTGCTGGTCCGCCCCTGCGACATCGCGGATCCGGCGTCCCTGGCGGCGGTGTTCGACGAGATCGACCGCAGCCTGCCGCCGCTGGCCGGCGTGATCCACGCGGCGGGCGTGCTGGCGGATGCCGGGGTGGCGGGGCTGGACGGCGAGACCCTGGGCCGGGTCCTGGCGCCGAAGATCGACGGCGGATGGACCCTGCATCTGGCGACCCGGGCGCGGCGGCTCGACTTTTTCATCGCGCTCTCGTCGGCGGCGCTGCTGCTCGGCTCGCCGGGACAGGCGGCCTACGGTGCGGCAAACGGGTTCCTGGACGCGCTCGCCGCCTACCGCCAGCGGATCGGCCTGCCGAGCCTCAGCCTGCGGCTGGGTCTGGTGGAGGGGTCGACGATGCTGCGCCGGGCGCGCGAGGGGGGGCGGGATTTCGCCGCCGACGGCATCCGCCCGATCTCCGCCGCCCGGGTGGCCGCGGCCCTGCCGGTTCTGTGGTCCGGGGGCCGGCCGGTCGAGACTCTGCTGGACCTAGACGCCGCCGCCTGGCTCGAGCGGTATCCCGGTGCCGCGATGCGCGCGTATCTGTCGCCGCTGCTGCCCGAGACCGCGCCTGAGGAGGTGCCGGAGGAGACGATCCGGCGCCTGGGCACCGGCCCGGAGGCGCTGCGCGCGCTGACCGCCGACCTGACGGCGATCGTGGCGCGGGTCACCGGGACGCCGGCGGCGGATCTCGCCGGCGACCGTCCGCTGCGGGAGTTGGGCGTGGACTCGCTGATGACCATGCAGATCCGGCGCGCGATCCTGAGCCGGTTCGGGCGCGACGTGCGGGTCACCGCGTTCTGGGCGCATCCCACCCTGGACCGCTTCGCCAGCCACCTCGCCGGCGAGATCGGCATCGCCATCGCCTCACCGAAGGTTGTGGACGCGAACGGCACGGATCGTGCTAAGGCTGACCCAACGGATCGCGCAGACGTGCGCCGCGCGCTCGCCGACAAATGGGACAAGTATCTGTGACGCCGCCGCAAGACCAGCAACCGGACATCCACCCGTCCCCGACCGACGAGGTCGCGGAGCTCGAGGCGGCGTTGGAGCGGTCGCTGCGGGTGATCAACCACCTGGAAGCAGCGCTGGAGCAGCGCGCCGGCGACGCCGGGACAGAGTCGCACCAACCGGTCGCCATCGTCGGCATGTCTTGCCGCTTCCCCGGCGGCGCCAACGACCCGGCCGCGTTCTGGGACCTGCTCGCCGGCGGACGCGAGGCGCGCGCCCCCATGGCGGCGGACCGCTGGACCGGCCCCGGCGCCCCGCCGCTGGGCCATTTCCTCGACCGGGTCCCCTACGGCGTCGACGACCGGGTGTTCCGGCTCTCGCCCGAGGAGATCCGCGGCCTGGACCCGCAACAGCGGCTGCTGCTCGAACTCGCCTTCGAAGCCTTCGAGGACGCCGGCTTGCCGCAAGGCCAGCTCGAAGGATCGCGCACCGGCGTGTTTCTCGGCCTGGAGAAGGCCGATTTCATCCGCGCCGGACTGTATTCCGGCGATCCCGAGCGGATCACCCCGTATACCGCCACCGGCATCGCCGGCAGTGCGGCGGCGGGACGGATCTCCTATCTGTTCGACCTGCGCGGACCCTGCCTCTCGCTCGACGCCGCCTGCGCGTCCTCCCTGGTGGCGGTCGACCAGGCCTGCGCCAGCCTGCGCCGGGGCGACTGCACCATGGCGCTGGCCGGCGCGGTCAGCCTCATGCTGGCGCCGGAGCCGTTCACGGCCCTGACCCGATTGGGCGCCCTGTCACCGGAAGGCCGCTGCAAGACCTTCTCCGCCGACGCCGACGGCTACGCCCGTGGCGAGGGCGGCGCCATCCTGGTGCTGAAACCGCTGGCGCAGGCGCAGGCCGACGGCGACCGGATCCACGGCGTGATCCTGGGCAGCGCGGTACGCCACGGCGGGCGCAGCAACGGGCTGACGGCCCCCAACATGGGCTCCCAGGAAGAGGTGATCCGAGCCGCCCTGGACGACGCCCGCATCGGCCCCGACGCGGTCGACTACCTGGAAGCGCACGGGACCGGAACGCCGCTGGGCGACCCGATCGAGATGGCGGCCGTGGAAGCGGTGTTCGCCGCGTCCAGACTCGAGGCCGGCAGCCCGCTCGCCATCGGGTCGGTCAAGACCAATATCGGCCATCTGGAAACGGCGGCGGGCGTCGCCGGGATCATCAAGGTTCTGCTGTGCCTGCGCCACGGGATGCTGCCACCGCATCTGCACTTCGAGAACCCGAGCGAGCATATCGACTGGCCGTCCCTGCCGGTGACCGTCCCGACCGAGGCCACCGCCTGGCCGTCGTCATCGCCGAGCCGGCGGCGCATCGCCGGGGTCAGCGCCTTCGGGTTCGCGGGAACCGTCGCCCATGTGGTTCTGGCAGGCGCCCCCGATGGAACCGACATCTGCGAACCGGCGACAGCCGACACGACCGCGCTCCCCGACCGGTGCTGGCACCTGGTGACCGTCTCGGCCCGCAGCGAGGCGGCGCTGGCCGCCAATCTCGACGCGCTTGCCGCCCATGTCTCACCCGACGACGGCCTGGGCGACGACGGCCTGGGCGACATCGCCCACACCGCCAATACCGGGCGCACGGCGTTCGAGTATCGCGCCGCCGCCGTGGCCAACGCGGCCAGCGCCCGGCCGGCGACCCTGCCGGCGACCCTGCGCGGACCGGACCTCATGAAAGGCCGATCCGGTCAAGCGGACGCCGGACAGATCGCGTTCGCGTTCACCGGCCAGGGATCGCAGTACCGGGGCATGGGCCGGGACCTTTACGCGACGTCGCCGGTGTTTCGCGACGCGCTGGATCGCTGCGCCACGCTTCTGGAACCGGAGCTGGACCGGCCGCTGATCGACCTGCTGTACGGCCCGGCGCCGGACCCGGAGGTGATCGACCGCACCGACTACGCCCAACCGGCCCTGTTCTCCGTCGGCTACGCCTTGAGTGCGCTCTGGCGATCCTGGGGCATTCACCCGGCCGTGGTGATGGGTCACAGCGTCGGCGAGATCACCGCCGCGCAGATCGCAGGCGTGTTCTCGCTGGAAGACGCGATCCGGCTGATCGCCGCGCGGGGACGCCTGGTGCAGTCGCTGACGCCGGCCGGCGCCATGGCGGCGGTCTTCGCCAACGCGGACACGGTCGCGGACCGCCTGAAGGACTTGGACGGCGGCGTTGTGATCGCCGCCCGGAACGCGCCGCGGAACACGGTCATCGCCGGCACGCCCGACGCGGTCGCCCATGCCGTCGAGCACCTGCGCCAGGACGGGATCGACGCGCGCGCCCTGTCGGTTTCCCGCGCCTTTCACTCTCCCCTGCTGGACCCGGCGGTGGCGCCGTTCAGGGACGTGCTGGAGAGCCTGACCTACAACGCGCCGACGATCCCGCTGGTCACAAACCGCACCGGCCGGCTCGCGACCGCCAAGATCACAACCGCCGAGATCACAACCGCCGACATCATGACCCCGGACGCCTGGTGCCGGCATCTTCTGGACCCGGTCCTGTTCGAGGACGGCGTCCGAGCCGTCGCCGAGGCCGGCATCCGGACGGTGATCGAAATCGGCCCGGCGCCGGTGTTGAGCGGTCTGGCCCGGCAGGTCGACGGATCGGACACGGCTCCGATCTGGATGCCGTCCCTGATCGCCGCCAGCGAGGGCTGGCAACAGATGCTGTCGACCCTGGGCCAGTTGTACGTCCGGGGTGTCGATGTCGACTGGCCGGGCGTCGACCGGGGACGGGTGCGCCGCAGGGTCGACCTGCCCACATACCGTTTCCAAAGAAACCATGCGGAGCCGCCGGCACCCCTCCCCGTTGCCCGCTCGGTCGGCGCCCTTGCTCGCACAACGCCAGAGGGCCCGGTTTCAGAGGGTCCGGTTTCAGAAGGTCCGGCATTCGACAGCGTTTCGCGCGGGTTCCAAGCCGTCACCACTCTCGGCCGGGGGCTGCTGTGCCACGCCATGGAGCGGCTGGGCCTGTTCGATCGGCTGGAGGCCGCCGTCGCCCCGACCGTTGACGACCTGCGGTCCGATCTGGGGATCGATCCCTCCTATGCCCGGCTGTTCGACGAGCTGCTGGCGATCCTGGCGCGGCACGGGGTTCTGGCGCTGGCCGAGGGTCGGGTCGTCGCGACCGACATCCGACGCCACACATCCCCTGCCGACTCCATCCCTCCTGCCGACTCCGCGACCGTGGTGCGCGACCATCCGGATCTGGCGGCCATGGTCCGGCTGCTTGAGGTCTGCCTGGACGCCTATCCGGACGTGCTGCGGGACACCCGCAAGGCGATGGAGGTCCTGTTCCCCGGCGGGTCCATGGCGCTGGTCGAAGCGGTCTACCAGAGCGGCGACATCGCCGGTTATTTCAATCGCCTGGTCGCGGATGCGGTGCGCCAGGCCGTGACCGAGATCGGCGGCACCGGCGGGGCCGGCATCCTGGAGATCGGCGCTGGAACCGGCGGCACCAGCCGGACGGTGCTGGCGGCCTTGGCCGAGAGGGAGACCGCCGCCCTCGCCTACCACTACACCGACATTTCCGCCGGGTTCGTGCGTCAGGCGGAAATTCATCTGGGCGCGCGCTACCCGTTCACCCGGTTCCAGACACTCGACATCGAGCGGGATATCGCCGCTCAAGGCTGCCGGGAGGGCGGCTACGACGTGGTGCTGGCCAGCAACGTGCTGCACGCCACCCACGACATGGCCCACACCCTGGCACAGGCCGCCCGGCTGGTGCGCCCCGGCGGGCGGTTGATCATCAACGAGGTGACCCGGTCCCACGAATTCATCGGCATGACCTTCGGGCTAACGCCGGGCTGGTGGCTGTATCAGGACGCCGAGGTCCGTCAGGCCGGATCGCCGGTGCTGAGTCTGGCCAGTTGGCGCCGGATGCTGGCCGAGGCCGGTTTCGCGACGGTCGACACCCACGGATTGGACGGCGACGACCCGGACGACCCGGTTCAGGCGGTGATCGTCGCCTATCGGGATGGCGGATCGGCGTTTGCCGCGCCGCAGGATCTGGACATCGGCGGGCACGGGGGCGCCGGCCATCGCGGCGCGCTCGAAGGGCGGCTGGTCGCCCTGGTCCAGCGGATCTCCGGCATCACCGTCAGCGATGGAGATACCGCGACCAACCTGTTCGCCCTGGGGCTCGACTCCCTGCTTCTGATGCAGATCAAGCAGGGCATGCAGGAGGAGTTCGGGGTCGAGGTCTCCATGGGACAGTTCTACAACGAGCTGTCCACCATCGGCGACCTGGTCGACCTGCTGGCGCGCCAGGTTTCGCCGGCGCCGACGGCAGCTCCGGGACCCGCTACCGGGTCGGTAGCCCAGACCGTTCCCCACGTCCCGCAGCCGGCGCCGGCGACGGCGGGCTCTCGGGACGCCATTCTGCGCGTGGTGGAGCAACAACTCGAGCTCATGCGCCAACAGCTCGCGTTGCTCGGTGGCGACCCGGGCGCGGTGGCTCTTCCCGCAATGCCGGCAACGGTGCCGACCGCGCCAGCGCCCCCCCTCGCAGCTCCCCACCCTGCCACATTTGCATCTGCGCCGGCGGCATCTGCGCCGGGTGCATCTGCACCGGCGGCATCGGTCCAGGGGCCGATCGATGGCGCGTTGAGCCCGGCGCAGCAGCGCCTGATCGACGATCTGGTCCGGCGCTACACCGCCAAGACGGCGCGCTCCAAGGACGCGATGGCGCGTGCGCGCCCGGTGCTGGCGGACTGGATCGCGACCGTCGGGTTCCGCCCGGAGCTGAAGGAGATGATCTACCCGATCGTCTCGGTCGCATCCCAGGGCAGTCACGTCACCGATCTTGACGGCAACGACTATGTCGACCTGGCCATGGGCTTCGGGGTCGAGTTCTTCGGCCACCGCCCGCCCTTCGTGGTCGACGCCGTGCGCGAGCGGCTGGACCGAGGGTTCGAGCTGGCGACCCAGTCGGATCTGGCCGAGGAGACGGCCCGGATGGTCGCCGAGTTGACCGGCGTCGAGCGGGTGACGTTCAGCAATACCGGAACCGAAGCGGTGATGACCGCGTTCCGGCTGGCGCGCACGGTGACCGGGCGCAAGCGCATCGTCCATTTCAAGGGCGCGTTCCACGGCTTCTATGACGGGGTCATGGCCTATGGCGGGCGCACCGGCTCCACGCCCATGGTGCCGGGCATCCTGCAGAACCAAATCGACGACGTGCTGGTCCTGGAATACGGCTCCGACGAGGCGCTGCGGGTGATCGAAGCCGAGGCGGACAGCCTGGCCGGCGTGCTGGTCGAGCCGGTGCAGAGCCGCAATCCCGACCTGCAACCGCGCGACTTCCTGCACGCCCTGCGGCGGATCACCGAGAGCCACGGCGTGGCCCTGATCTTCGACGAGCTGATCACCGGTTTCCGCGTCCATCCCGGCGGCGCCCAGGCGCATTTCGGGGTCACCGCCGACATCGTCACCTACGGCAAGATGATCGGCGGCGGCATGCCGATCAGCGTGATCGCCGGCAAGGCGCGGTTCCTCGACGCGATCGACGGCGGCGACTGGCGGTACGGCGACGGCTCGCGGCCGGCGGCGACCATGACGTTCTTCGGCGGAACCTTCTGCCGCCACCCGCTGTCGATGGCCGCCGCCCACGCCACCCTGCGGTTCATGGCCGACCATGGCCCCGCATTGCAGGAGCGGGTCAACGCCCGCACCGAAGCGCTTGCCGGGCGCCTGAATGCCCTGTTCGGCGACCGCCGCATTCCGTTCCGGGTGGCCTGGTTCGCCTCGCAGTTCCAGATCCGCCAGGCGATGGCCGGCGGCGGGGGCGAGACGATCCAGTCGCTGGAGCTGGCGGTCTTCTTCTTCCTGCTGATGGAGCGGGGCATCTACACCTGGGAGCGTCGGGTCTGCTTCCTGTCGATCGCCCATGACGACGGCGATCTCGACCGCATCGTGTCGGCGGTGGCGGATAGCCTGGACGCGATGCTGGCCGCCGGGTTCTTCGGCGGCCGGTCGGCGCCCCCGGTCGCGCTGACCCCCGGCCAGAAGGACATGGCGTTCCGGGCGGCCCAGGGGACCGCCGCGTCGACCGCCTATGCCGAACCATTGGTGCTCGACCTGGAGGGGCCGCTGGACATCGCCGCCCTGCAGGGCGCGTTGGACGCGGTGATCGCCCGCCACGACGCGTTGCGGGTGGTGCGCATCGCCGACGACGCCGCCGAGATCGCGCCGAAGATATCGGTGGCGATCCGGCGCACCCTCGACACCAGCCGGGACGCCGGCGACTGGCTGTCCGCCCTGTGCCGCCAGCCGTTCGATCTCGACGCCGGCCCCTTGATCCGCGCCCACCTGCTGGAGCTGGCGCCGGAGCGTTTCCGGTTCGCGCTGGTGCTGCATCACCTGATCGCCGACGGCTGGTCGGCCGGCGTCGTGCTGCAGGAGCTGGCCCGGATCTACAGCGCGCTGGCCGCCCGCGCGCCGCTCCCCGAGCTGCCGGCGCCGGTGTCCTTCGCGGCATACCAGGCCTGGTATGCCGATCGGCTGACCCGCCGCCGCGCGACGGTGCGCGGCTACTGGCGCCGACAGCTACGCGACGTGCCGCCGCTGGATCTGCCGGCCGACGTCCTCGCGCCCTCGCGCACCTCCGGGCGGGGACAGCGCCTGCGCCGGGAAATCGCGGGCGACACCACCACGGCGATCCGGGCGGCGGCGCGGGCCCACCACACCTCGTCCTTCGCGATCCTGCTCGGGACCTGGACGGCGCTGCTGTTCCGGCTGTCCGGCTCCCGGCGGATCACCGTCGGCGTCGCGAGCGCCGGGCAGTCCGCCATGGGCAAGGACACGCTGGTCGGCCAATGCTCCTCGCTGCTGCCGCTGATCGTGGAGGTGGATCCGGCGCTGTCCTGGACGGCGCTGCTGGAGCGGCTCACCGCAGCGCTCGGCGAACTGTGGGACCATCAGGACGTGCGCCCGGAAGACGTGATCGGGGACGATCCAGACCTGGCCCTGCCGCCCCTGCGGGCGTCGTTCAATCAGGACCGCGATCCGGGCGGATGCCGCTTCCACGGCCTGTCCGCCGCTTTGGCGCCCGCCGAAATCGGCTTCGTCAAGCACGCGCTGGCCCTGAACGCGATCGAGTCCGACGGTCGGATGCTGCTCGATTTCGACTACGACACCGATCTGTTCGATCCCGCCACGGTGAGCGACTGGGCCGACGGGTATCGCGCCCTGCTCGACGCCCTGCTCCTCGCACCCGACGCGCCGATCATCGCCGACGGCCCCGCCCCAGCGAGCGGGCCCGCAGGCCGCGCCCGGACCGCCGACTCCCCCCCGCTCGGCATCGGCGCCGACGCTTTCGACCGTCACGTCGAGGCCTGGATCGGGGCGGCGGAAATCGCCGCCGGCGACCGTCTGCACATCTCCGACGCGGCCGCGTCGGCACTTGGCGCCGACGGGGCGGCGGCGTTGCGTACGGCCGGGGCCACGGTCCTGCCGGCGGGCGCGCAGCGTCAGCCCGGAGACGGCGACATCCTGCTGGCCCGCGAGGCGTCCGGGATGCCGACAAGCGCCAAGATGCTGCTGGTCGATGACGGCACCTTGCTGGACATCACCCTCGCCGACCTGTTGCGGACCCGACCGGAGACCAGACTTTTCGTCGTCGCCCAGCCCACCGGACTGCCGGTATCGCTCGGCGTGGAGCGGGTGGACGCGGCGCGCGAGGAGTGGCGCCGTCACGGGCTGAGGGCGCCGTCGCCCTCTCTGAATGTCGATGTCCGGGACACCGACGGCCGGCCGGTGCTCAGCGGCGTCGCCGGAAACCTCCACCTCGGCCCGACATCGACCGGCGAGGCGGCGCGACGCCGGTCCGACGGGACGATCGAGCTGCTTGGTCCGGCCGATGCGATCGTTCACCACCGAAGCCACCCGGTGCGCGCCTCCACCGTGGCCGCAATCCTGCTCGCCCACCCCTCGGTGCGCGATGTCGCCCTCGACCCCGCCGCCGCGAGCTTCTCGGTGCAGGCCGCCATCGGCGACAGCGGTGTCGACGCGCAAACCCTGCGGCGATACCTGCTGCGCCATCTGCCGGTGTGGAGTGTGCCCGGACGTGTCGTCGTGGTGCCGCAGTTTCCGGCCCCACCGGAAACCCCGGCCGAGACCACCCCGGAAGTCCGGGCCGACGGCCCGCAAACCGCTGAAATCATAACCCTGTTCCGCCATGTGCTGGGCGGCGTCGATGTCGCGGCAGACGATGACTTTTTCGATCTTGGCGGCGATTCCCTGGCGGCGACCCGCCTGGTCAACCAGGTCCGCACGGTGTTCGGCGTGGATCTGGCCATGCGCTCGGTGTTCGAAGCGCCGACACCCGCCCTGCTCGCCGCCCGGCTTGGGGACGCGGAACGGTCGACCCTGGCGCCGATCACCGCCGGCCGCCGTCCCGATCGACTTCCGCTGTCCCCGGCGCAACGCCGATTGTGGTTCCTGGAGCAGTTCGAGAGCACGGCCACCGCCTATGTCATGACGGTCGCCGTGCGTCTGAACGGTCCCCTGGACGTGTCCGCGCTGGAGCGGGCCCTGAACGCCGTCTTGGCGCGTCACGAAAGCCTGCGCACCCGCTTTCCGACGACCGACGACGAACCATGGCAGGAGATCCTTCCCGCCGCCGCTGCCCGTCTGACGTTGGCGCCGGTCGACACCACCGACGCGGCCCTGTTGCCAACTCTGGCGGCGCTCCAGGCGACGGACGCACGGTTCGATCTGGCCAACGATCTGCCGGTTCGCGCGATACTCTACCGCCTGTCGGCCGATCGCCATGTCCTGGTCCTGCGGGTCCACCATATCGCCGGCGACGAGGAATCCTTGCGCCCCCTGGCCCAAGACCTTCGCCGCGCCTATTCGGATGCCTCCGCCCTGACGCCCTTGAGCCTCCAGGTCGCCGATGTTGCCCTATGGCAGCGGGATCAGACCTACGACGACCAGGAGGCGTTCTGGGTCCGCGAGCTGGGCGACCTGCCGAGCGCCCTCGCATTGCCCTACGACACGCCCCCTGGAGGTGCCGGGCGCCATCGTCCCGCCGGACAGGTGCCGTTGCGGATCGGCGCCGCGTTGACCCGGCGATTGTCCGACCTCGCCCATGAGGAAAGGGCCAGCCTGTTCATGGCGCTTCAGGCCGGCCTCGCCACCCTGCTGCACCGCTACGGCGCCGGCGACGACATTCCGATCGGCGCCCCGTCCGCCGGGCGGAGCCGGCGCGAGCTGGAAGACCTGATCGGCTTCTTCGTCAACATGATCGTTCTGCGCTGCCGCCTGGGCGGCCGGCCCAGTTTCCGCGACCTGCTGGCGCGCGTCCGCGGGTGCAATCTGGCCGCCTATGCGAACCAGGACGCGCCGTTCGACCGGGTGGTGGACCGCCTGCGCCCGCTGCGCGACGGTGAGGCGTTGGCCTTGCAGGTCGTGCTGGTGTTGGGACAGGGCGATGCGGGTGCGCTCGACCTGCCGGGAATCGACAGCGCGCTTCTGCGCATCCCCGAGCGGGACGCCAAGTTCGACCTGAGCGTCATGCTGGCGCCCACGGAGGATGGCGGGCTCGCGGGTGAGTTGGTGTATGACGCCCACCTGTTCCGCCCGGAGACCGCCGCCCGGCTGGCCGACCACCTGGTGCGCATTCTCCAGGCCGCCGTGATCGCGCCGGACGAACCGGTCGCCCGTCTGGCGTTTCTGGCGCCGGCCGAGCGCCAGCCGCTTGTCGCCGAGCGAACCGAAACCATCCGGATCGATCCCGACGCCACGGTGACCGGTCTGCTGGAGGCCCAGGCGGCGGCGACCCCGGAAGCGGTCGCCCTGGTCGCCGCCGATGGCCGGGCGATGACCTATTCCGCCCTTCACCGGACCGCCGCGACGGTCGCCGGCATCCTGAGGCGCCGGGGCATCGGGCGGGGTGACGTGATCGCGGTCCTGTGCCGGCGGTCGCCGGACATGGTGGTCGGCATTCTAGCCGCCCTGAAGGCCGGCGCCACCTATCTGCCGCTCGACCCGAGCTATCCGCCGGCCCGCCTCGCCTTCATCGTCGAGGATGCGGCCCCGGCCCTGGTGCTGAGTCAGTCGGAGCTGACAGAGATCCTCCCCTCCGACACCGAAGTATTGCTCCTCGACACAGTGCCGGAAGCCTGCGGATCAAACGCCACCGACGCGGCAAGCCCGCCCGCAACGCCGGACGATGCCGCCTACATAATCTACACCTCCGGCTCGACCGGGCAGCCGAAGGGGGCGATCCTGCCGCACCGGGCGGTGGTGAATTATCTCGTCTGGGCGCGCGATACGTATCGCCCCGAGCTTGGCCGGGGTGCGCCGATCAACACCTCTATCGGCTTCGACGCCACCATCACCAGCCTGTTCCTGCCGCTGATCGCCGGCACCGCCGTGTATCTGATCGACGAGGAGGACGAGATCGGGGCGCTTGCCGCGTGCCTGAGCGACCACCGCGACTTCAGCCTGGTCAAGCTGACCCCCGCCCATCTCGATATCCTGCGGATGACGATGGCGCCGGAAGACCTCGCCGGCATGGCGCGGGTTCTGGTGATCGGCGGCGAAGCGCTGTCGGCCGCCACGGTGCAGGCATGGCGCGACCATGCGCCGGAGACCCGACTGTTCAACGAGTACGGCCCGACGGAAACCACGGTCGGCTGCATCGTCCACGAGGTCGGACCGGACACGCCGACCAGCGGGATGGTGCCGATCGGCCGGCCGATCGCGAACACGCGGATCTATCTGCTCGACGCCGAGATGCAGCCGGTTCCGGTGGGTGTTGCCGGCGAGGTGTACATCGCCGGTGCCGGCGTGGCGGATGGATATCTGAGGCGTCCGGAGCTCACGGCGGAACGGTTCCTCGCCGACCCGTTCGGCGAACCGGGCGCGCGGATGTACCGCTCCGGCGATCTGGCGCGGCGCGACGCGGACGGCCGGATGGAGTATCTCGGGCGCGCCGACGGGCAGATCAAGCTGCGCGGCCACCGGATCGAACCGGGCGAGATCGAGGCCGCCCTGCTGGCCCAACCATCGGTCGCCCAGGCTGCCGTCATTCTGCGCAAGGACGCCGTGGGAGATGCCGAACTGGCCGCGTATCTCGTGCCGGCGGCGGGCGTGGAACCGCGCGCGACAGCCGCGCTTCAACAGGCGCTGAGCGAGCGGTTGCCGGCGGTGGCGGTGCCGTCATCCTACATCTGGGTCGACGCGGTGCCGCTCTCTCCGAACGGCAAGGTCGACCGGGCGCGGCTTGCCCGCGTGGCGGTCGCGCCCCGGCAGGCCGCCGCACCTGACGACCTGCCTTGCGCCCTCACGGAGCGGATCTGCGCGGCGTTCGCCGCCGCGCTGGAGGTGCCGCATGTCGCCCCCGACGCCAATTTCTTCGCCATCGGCGGGCATTCGCTTCTGGCCGCCCGGTTGATCATCCGCCTGCGGCGAGAGGTCGATGACGGGCTGTCGCTCGGGGACCTGTTCGCGAACCCGACCGCCGCCGACTTGGCCGGGCTGCTGGCGGGTCGGGAACAGGCGACCCCGCGCCCCGGCCTCGTCCCGACCCCCGCCGACGCCGACGCCGACGCCGACTATCCGGTCTCGCCGGGTCAGCGGCGGCTTTGGGCGCTGGACCGGATGGAGCCGGGTCGTGCGGTCTACAACATGGCCTGCGCGTTCCTGGTCGACGGCGATATCGGCCCGGCCCGGCTGCGGGGCGCACTCGACGCCCTGATGCGGCGGCACGAGACGTTGCGCACCGGCTTCGTGGCCGTCGGCGCGGAGCCGCGTCAGCGGGTGCACGCCGACTGCGCCGTGCCGTTGGTCGTCGAGGATCTGTCGCACTGGCCCGACCCGCTGGCGCGGGCCAAGGCGGTTGCCGACGCCGATGCGCGGACCCCATTCGACCTGGCGACGGCCCCGTTGTGGCGGGTCCGGCTGCTCGCCCTCGGCGGCACCGGGGACGCGGCCCGGTCGGTGCTGGTGCTCAACATGCATCACAGCATCGGTGACGGCGCGTCGGTCCCGATCCTGATGCGGGAACTGTCGGCGTTCTATGCCTCCGCAGGCGCCACCACCACCGGCGACGGAATCTCGCCGCTCGCGATCCAGTACCGCGACTATGTCGCCTGGTTCGAGACGTGGCTGAAAACGCCGACGGCCGAGGAGGATCGGGCCTATTGGGTGGCTCGGCTGTCGGGGATGGGCGATTCGCTGGACCTGCCGACGGATCGGCCGCGCGGACTCGGCACCAGCGGACGCGGCGGGCAGATCGCCCGGGAGTTCGGGTCGGCCGGCCGCGGGCTGTTGGCGCTCGCCGTCGAAGCGCGCACGACGCCGCTGGCGGTCCTGATCGCCTTGGTACGGGCGGTGCTGCATCGCTACACCGGCGCGACCGACATCACCCTCGGCACGGTGGTATCGGGGCGCGACGAGCCCGGGCTCGAGGACCAGATCGGCTTCTTCGTGAACACGCTGGCGCTGCGCGATCCGATCGACGGCGCGGACCGGTTCGCCGACGTGGTCGCCCGATCCGCCGGCACCCTCGGCGAGGCGCTGGCCCACGCCACCTATCCGTTCGAGCGGATCGTCGACGCGCTCGCCATCGGCCGGGAGCCGGGACGCACTCCGCTGTTCGACGTCCTGGTGACGATGGAGGAGGAGCTGCCCCGGCCGGTGTTCGGATCGGCGTCGGTCAGCCGGCTCGGCGACCTGGCCGTCAGCCGCCATTTCGACCTGACGTTCTTCTTCCGCGCGACGGATGACGGGCTGGCGCTGGTCGTCGAGTACGACGGCGACCTGTTCGATGCCTGGCGCATCGCCCAACTCTGCGACCATCTGGAAACCTTCGCCGGCAACGCGGTGGCCGCGCCGGAGCGCCCGATCCTCGATCTCGATATCCTGCGGCCCCAAGAACGCGATCGGCTGATCCGCGGGTTCAACCAGACCGCCACCGACTATCCCCGCGACGCCAGCATCACCGAGCTGTTCCGCGCGCAGGCGGCCCTGTCGCCCGACGCCCCGGCCGTGCGCGAGGCCGGCGGCAACGCGCTCACCTACGGGATGCTGGAGCGGCGCTCGAACCGGGTGGCCCACCGGCTGGTCGACGAGGCGGGCGTGGCGCCGGGCGATCTGGTCGGCCTGATGGCGACGCGGTCCTGCGACCTGATCGTCGCCCAGCTCGCGATCCTCAAGGCGGGGGCGGCCTTCGTGCCGATCGACCCGGACTACCCCCGGGGCCGGATCGACGCGATGCTCACAGCGGTGGAGATCCGCTGTCTGATCGTCCAGGACGATGCCCCGATCGCGGTCCCCGATCGCTGCCGGCGGGTCCCGCTCTCCGCCCTCGATGGCGAGGCGGCCGAGGGACCGGACCGGCACCCGTCGGCCGAGGATCTGGCCTATGTGATGTTCACCTCCGGGTCGACCGGCCAGCCGAAGCCGGTGGCGGTGCCGCATCGGGCGGTGGTCCGGCTGGTGCGCGACACCAACTTCGTGGCGCTGGGCGGCGACGACCGACTGTTGCTGACCGGCGCGCTGTCGTTCGACGCCACCACGTTCGAGATCTGGGGCATGCTGTTGAACGGGGGGACCCTGGTCCTCGCCGACTCCCGCCTGATCCTGGACGCCCGCGACCTCGGCCGGCTGTTGGCGGAGGAGCGGATCACCACCCTGTGGCTCACCAGCAGCCTGTTCAACCACATGGTCGACCAGGGGGCGGACCTGTTCGCGCCGCTGCGCACCCTGCTGATCGGCGGCGAGCGGCTGTCGCCGCCCCACGTGGCGGCGGTGCGCCGCCGGCTGCCGGCCTTGCGCCTGCTGAACGGCTACGGGCCGACCGAGAACACCACCTTCTCCCTGGTGCACCCGATCGACGCGGTCGAGGACGGGCGGGACATCCCGATCGGCCGCCCCATCGCCAACAGCCGGGCCTATATCCTCGGCCCCGGCGACCGTCTGGCACCGGTCGGCGTGGTCGGCGAGATCGTGGTCGGCGGCGACGGCCTTGCCCGGGGCTATCTCGGCCAGGACGCGCTGACGGCCGAGCGCTTTGTCGATCATCCGGAGCTGGACGGCGAACGGGTCTATCGGACCGGCGATTTCGGGTGCTGGCTGCCCGACGGCAGCATCGCCTATCTCGGCCGGCGCGACCGCCAGATCAAGATCCGCGGCGTGCGGATCGAAATCGGCGAGGTGGAAGCGGCGTTGCGCGCGCAAGCAGGGGTCGAGCGCGCCGCCGTCACCACGCGGGAGCGGGCCGGCGTCCCCGAACTCGTCGCCTATGTGACCGGCGATCTGGCGATGGACACCGACGCGGTCCGCCGGGATCTGCACACCCTCCTGCCGAAAGCGATGGTGCCCGCGCATGTCCTGAAGATCGACAGCCTGCCGCTCGACGGAAACGGCAAGCTGGACTACGCCGCTCTTCCCACCCCCACACCGGCCACCCCCACACCGGCCACCCCCACACCGGCCACCCCCACACCGGCCACCCCCACACCGGCCACCCCCACACCGGCCACCCCCACACCGGCCACCCCCACACCGGCCACCCCCACACCGGCCACCCCCACCCCAACCACCGCATCCGAGTCAACCGCATCCCCCGACCGGGCCGCCAGCCGAGCCGCCAGCCGAACACCTGGCAATCCGCTTGAGACCGCGCTGATCGCCCTGTGGCGCGAGGTGCTGGAGCGCGACGCCGTCACGGTGGACGACAACTTCTTCGACCTGGGCGGCCATAGCCTGTCGGCGATCCGGTTGGCGCAGCGGATCCAGGAGACCCTCGGCATGTCCGTCGCCGTGCGCGACCTGTTCGCGATGCCGACCATCGCCGGGCTGGCCGCGCACCTGCTCACCACGATGATGCGAGAGCGTCTGGGAACTCCCGCCGACCAACCACCAACCCACCCGGACCAGATCCACCCGCTGCCGCCCGCCGAAGACTACCCGGCGACCGCGAACCAGCGCCGGCTGTGGTTCCTGCACCGCCTGGACGCGGGCCTGACCGCCTACAACATCGTCGGCGCATGGCGGCTTGACGGCGCGGTCGACACCGACGCCCTGCACGGCGCCCTTTCCCGGCTGGTCGCCCGTCACGAGGCGCTGCGCACGGTGTTCTCCGGGATCGACGGAGAGCCGCGCCAGCGGGTCCTGGACACGGCCCCTCCACCGCTCTCGCTCGAAACCGTTGCAAGCGATGCCGAGGTCGAGGCGGCCCGCGACGCCGAGCTTGGCCATGTGTTCGATTTCGGCGCGCCGCTGCTGCGGGTCCGGCTGCTGCGGTGGACCGAAACGGCGTCGGTGCTGCTGGTGAACTGCCACCACCTGATCGCCGATGGCTGGTCGATGCGGGTCCTGCTGGATGAGTTGGCCGACGCTTACCGGACCCTGCGCCGGGGCGAGCTTCTTCGGGAAGGCCCGGCCCCGATCCAGTACAAGGACGCCGCCGCCTGGGCCGCCGCGCGCCAACGGGGCGGCGAGGGTCAAGCCGATCTGGACTACTGGCGGGAAACCCTGTCCGGCGATCTGGCAGCGCTGGAACTGCCGACCGATTTCCCCCGTCCGGCGCTCAAGAGCTATCGCGGCGCGGCGGTGCGGATCGGGGTCGACGCGGCGACTACAGCCGATATCCGAGCTCTATCGGAATCAAAAAATACAAGTTTATTCTGCATTCTATCGTCTTTAGTTAATGTTTTACTTTACCGATATACCGGACAGTGCGACATTCGCGTGGGCACACCGGTGGCGGGGCGTGGGCATCCGGGCCTGGATCGGGCCGTCGGGTTCTTCGCCGACACCGTCGTGTTGCGCAATCACCTCGACGCCGACGACGCCTTCAACACCCTGCTCGACCGGATGACGACCACGCTCGCAGACGCGCTGGCGCATCAGTCGACACCGTTCGAGCACGTGGTCGCCGCCGTCGGCGCCGACCGGGATCCGGCGCGATCGCCGTTCTTCGACGTCATGGTCACCCTGGCGGAGGCGGAGCGGCCGCTTGTCCTGGATGGACTGCGGGCCGTCGCAATGCCCCTGCCCGAGATCACGACACAGTTCGATCTGACCTTCCGGTTCCAGGACCTTGGCGAGACCCTGGCGCTGGAACTGTCCTACAATACCGACCTGTTCAGCGACGCCCGCATCACCCGGATGGCCAACCATCTGAAGACGCTGATACGCGCGGCGGCGACCGACGGGACCCAATCCATCGCCCATCTGCCCTTGATGGCGGCGGCGGAGGCCGAGCAGGTCACCCGGGACTTCGCGTTCGACCGGGCCGCGGTCGATTGCTCCCCCAGCCTGGCGGCCTTGTTCGAGGCCCAGGCCGACCGCACCCCGTCGCGGCCGGCGGTGGTCGGCGACGACGGTAGTGTCGACTACCGGGCGCTGGACCATGCGGCCAACGGCTGGGCGGCGGCTCTGCTGGACCACGGTCTGCGGCCCGAAGAGCCGGTCGGGCTGGCGTTGCCCAGCGGATCGGTTGCGCTGATCGCGGCGATGCTCGGCATCCTGAAAGCGGGCGGCGCCTATGTGCCGCTCGACCCGAGACACCCCGCCGACCGGCTGCGCGCCATGATCGCCGATGCCGGCTGCCGGCTGGTGCTCACGGCCGAGACCCGGGATGCGTCGGGGCTTGCAGACTCCACCTTGATCCGCGCGCCCATCACCCCACGGGCCGACCGCCCGGCCCGGATCGACGGGGGCGACCGGCTCGCCTATATCCTGTTCACCTCCGGATCGACCGGCCGTCCGAAAGGCGTGATGGTCGAGCAACGGGCGGTGGTGAACCTGATCCACGGCCTGAACCGGGCGATCTACGACCCCCTGGCAACCACCGGACCGTTGCAGGTCGCCCAATTCGCCTCCGTGGTGTTCGACGCGTCGGTTCAGCAGATCTTTCCGGCCCTGCTGGCCGGCCACACCCTGCACCCGGTCGACGGAGCCCTGCGCCGTGACGCGCCCGCCCTGCTGCGCTGGTTCCGCGCGCGCGGCATCAACGTCGCCGACGGCACGCCCACGCTCCTCGACATGCTGCTGGAGGCCGGTCTCGATCGCACACCGCTTCCGGATCTGCGCCACCTGATCCTGGGCGGTGAGCCGCTGTCGTCGGCAGCGCTCCGACGGCTGCGCGAGAACCCGTCGCTGGCGGGTCTCGCCGTCACCAACGCCTATGGACCGACCGAGACCACCGTCGATGCCACCTTGTTCGAGCTGCGCGGCGACGCTCCGCTCCCGGCGGTGATCCCGATCGGCACCCCGCTGCCCAATGTCGAGGCGCTGATCCTGGACGCCAACGGCGAGCCGGTCCCGATCGGCGTGGCCGGGGAGCTGCATATCGGCGGCGCCGGTCTGGCGCGCGGATACGTGGCCGCCTCCCCAGCGGACAACGCCCGCTTCATCCCCCATCCCCACCGCGACGGCGAACGGCTGTACCGCACCGGAGATACGGCGCGGTGGTTGGAGGACGGCGCCATCGAGTTCCTTGGCCGGCGCGACGGGCAGATCAAGATACGCGGCCACCGGATCGAGGTCGGCGACGTGGAAGCCGCCCTGAAGCGTGCGCCGGGTATCCGTCACTGCGCGGTGGGTGTTCAACCCGGAGGACCTCGCCCCGCGCTGACCGCGTGGATCGTCGCGGACCGGGAGATCCCGACGGCCGATCTGCGGCGCCATCTGGCCGGCCACCTGCCGGACGCGATGATCCCGGCGCGTTTCCAGGTCCTGCCGGCCCTCCCCCTGACCCCCAGCGGCAAGATCGACCGAAAAGCCCTGGCCGCCATGCCCCTGGCCGCCATGCCCGTGACCACCATGCCCCCGGCCCGGCAGGACGGCGCGCCCGAGGTGCCGGAGAGCGCGCTTGAGGCCGGCATCGCGAAAATCTGGGAGGAGGTGCTGGGCCGGAGCGGGATCGGCCGCACCCTGAATTTCTTCGAGATCGGCGGCGACAGTGTGGGCGTGCTGCGGGTGCTGAGCCGGCTTGAGCACCGCCTGGGGATCGATGTTCCGGTCGACACCTTCTACCGGGCGCCGACCATCGCCGATCTGGCGGCCGCCGGGGCGGCGACCTCGATTGTGACGGCGCATCTCCAAACGGCGCATCCCCAAACGGCGGCGGCGACGGAAACCCTGGCCCCGTGTTCGGCGCTGACGCCCGCCCAGCACCGGTTGTGGGTGATCGCCGAGATGGATCCGGACAACGGCGGTTATGCGATGCCGGCCGCGTTCCAACTGGACGGCATGCTTGATGTGGCGGCCCTGCGGCGGGCGCTCGCGGTCCTGATCGAGCGCCACGAGCCGCTGCGCACCGTCTTCCCCATGATCGAGGGCGAGCCGCGCCAGAAAGTTCTTCCCCCCGCGCCGCTGACGCTGGATCCCGAGCTGGTGGCGGACCTGGACGCGGCGCGGGCGGCCATGGTCGCCGAGATCGCCCGGCCGTTCGACCTGGCGCACGGGCCGCTGCTGCGGTGCCGGCTGTTCCGCCTGTCGGAGCGGCGGCATCTGCTGCTGGTCTGCCTGCACCACATCATCGGCGACGGGCAGTCGCTAGCCGTCATGGCCGGCGAACTCGGCCACGCGTACGACGCGCTCACCGCCGGTCGCGAACCGGCCCTGACACCGCTGCCGCTGACCTACCGCGCGGCGGCATCGGCCATCGCAGCCCGTCGTCAGGACCCGCGCGCCAAGGCCGATCGGGCGTATTGGCTGGACCGGTTCGCCGACCCGGTACCGCCCCTCGACCTGCCGACCGATTTCCCCCGATCGGCCGAAACCGGTTACGACGGCGGCGTCCATGTGGTGCCGGTCGACGCCGATGTGGCGGCCGGTCTTCGGGAGATGGCGCATCGATCCGGCGGGACCCTGTTCGCCGTGGTCCTCGCCCTGGTCGCCCGTCTGCTCCAGCGGGTGAGCGGGGCACGCGACCTGGTGATCGGCATCCCGGTCGCGGGGCGTTTCAACCCGGATTTCGAGCCGCTGGTCGGCCTGTTCGCCGAAACCTGTCCGGTGCGGATCACCGGCGACCCTGACGAGGATTTCGAGGCCCTGCTGACCCGCGTCGGTGCGACGGTGCGGGGGGCGATCGGCCACGACCGGTTCTCGTTCGACCAGTTGGTGGAAGACCTGGACGTTCAATCGCAGGCGGGCCGGTCGGCGCTTTACGATGTGATGGTCGCCGGCCAGGTCGGTGAGGCGGTCCCGCTCAGCCTGTCGGGCCTCACGGTCGACGCCGTTCCGCTCGGCCCCGCCGGCAGCCAGGTCGATCTGACCGTCAACGTGCTCGACCACGGGGGCGGGCTGGAGCTGTCGATCGTCTACCGTCGGCGCCTTTTCCGGGCGGAGCGGATCGCCGCATTCGCCGATGACCTGATCGCGCTGACCCGCGCGGTGGGGAGCTTGGATCGCGGGACAGCCAGCGTCGAGTCCCGCCTGCTCGCCCTGTGGCGGGAGGTTCTGGGTCGCGACGGGTTCGGCATCGACGACACGTTCCTCAGCGTCGGTGGTCACAGCCTGAAGGCGGCACGGCTGGTCCGGCGGATCTGGAGCGAGTTCGGGGCGAGCGTGAAGCTGCGCGACGTGTTCGCCCATCCGACCGTGCGATCCCTGGCGGCGCTGATCGAGGGGACCGAACCGGTGCCCTCGACCGCTGAGGCGCCCCCCGAGACGAGATCCCTCGGCGAGGCCGTGGCTCCCGCATCGGCGGCGCAGACACGGCTCTGGGTGCTGGCACAGATGGCGCCCGACCCGCGGGTCTACGCCATGGTGACGGCCCTGGAGCTGACCGGCCCGCTGAACGTCGCCGCCCTGGACCGGGCGTTCCAGGCGCTGGTGGCCCGTCATGAGGCGCTGCGGACCGTGTTCGAAACCGACGGCGACGGCGTCCTACGGCAACGCATCCAGCCCTCCGACGCCTGCGGCTTCCGCCTGGAGGTGGTGGACGGCGCGGCCGAAGGCCCGGACGTGCCCGACTTCAACTTGGCCACCGGCCCCCTGTTCCAGGTGCGCCTGGAGCGGCGGGCGGCGGATCGCCATCGCCTGCGCATCGCCCAGCATCACACGATCGGCGACGGCTGGTCCTGGACAGTGCTGGCGCGCGATCTGTCGGTGCTGTATCGCGCGGCCCTGGACAAGAGCGAGCCGGACCTCCCGGCGCTGGCGATGCAGTATCGCCATGTCGAGGTGCAACGGTCCCGATGGCTCGACGGTCCGGGGGGAGCGGCGGCACGGCGGTTCTGGCTGGAGACCCTTTCCGGCGACATCCCGCGCGTCAACCTGCCCGCGGACTTCCCCCGCCCGAAGCTCCAGAGCTTCGACGGCGCGCTGCATGCCTTCACCCTGCCGCCCCGAACCGCCGAGCGGCTGAAGGCCTTTGCCGAGGACCGGGGGGCGACGCTGTTCATGGGACTGCTGGCCGCCGTGAAGGCCCTGATCCATCGCTACACCGGGCTTGAGGACGTGGTGGTCGCCACCCCGGTCGCCGGCCGGGACGAGGCCGCGCTCGACGACCAGGTCGGGCTGTACATGAACACGCTCGCCCTGCGGACCCGCTTCAGCGCCGAGCGCGGCTTCGCGGCTTTGCTGGACGCCCTCCGCGACGGTGCCGCCGACGCTTTCGACCATCAGGGATACCCGTTCGACCGGCTTGTGGAAGATCTCGACCTGCCCCGCGATCTCAGCCGCAACCCGGTGTTCGATGTGCTGGTCGCCCTGCAGAACCACGCGCCGGCCGAAGTCGATCTGGCCAGGGTCACCGCCCGCGCCGAGCCGGATGCGGGCGGGATCGCCAAGGTCGATCTCAGCTTCTATTTCACCGAGTCCGAGACCGGTATCGGTGCCTGGGTCGAGTACAACACCGGCCTGTTGCGCCCGGAGCGCATCCGCCGGCTGGAAGGCCATTTCCACACCCTGCTGGACAGCGCCCTCGCCGACCCCGAAGCCGCCCTCGGCCAGCTCGACATCCTGACCACCGAGGAGGCTGGGGCGGAGCGGCGCTGGACCACTGCCGCGGACATCCCCGGACCGACCACCGTCGTCGATCTGTTTGAACGGCAAGCCGCCGCCAAGCCGAATGCCGTGGCGGTGCGCTGCCAGGGACGCCACGTCACCTATCGCACCTTAGACCGCTGGGCCGATCGGATCGCGGCCCGACTGCGTGCGCGCGCCGACCTGGCGCCCGGCGAGCGGGTCGCGGTCGACCTGCCCCGATCGGAAGCCTTGATCGCGGCGATGTTCGGAATCTGGAAGGCCGGACTGGTCCATGTCCCGATCGCTCCGGGCGACCCGGCGGAGCGCAAGGCGTTCCTGATCGCCGACGCCGGATGCAAGGCGGTGATCGGCGGCGACGCGGACAGCATCGTGCCCCGCATCGATCCGACGAACGACCGCTCCAGGCCCACCGCTCGCGGTGCGGAATGCTCACCCGGCGACGTGGCCTACGTGTTCTACACCTCCGGGTCGACCGGCAAGCCCAAGGGCGTGATGATCGAGCACCGCAACCTGGCTGCCTTCGCCCGGATTCTGCACGGGGCTTTCGGGATGCGGGACGGCGACGCGGTGTTCGCCCTGACCACCGCCACCTTCGACATTTCGATGCTGGAGCTGATCTGCCCGCTGACCCAGGGCTTGCGGGTGACCGTGGCCGACGATGCGACCGTAGCGGACCCGGCCCTCACCCTCGCCGATATCCGGGACAGCGGGGTGACGGTTCTGCAAGTCACGCCGTCCCGGCTCGCCCTGCTGCTCGCCCAGGATGGCGGGCTGGGCGCGGTCCGGTTGCTGTTGGTCGGCGGCGAGGCGCTCCCGGCGTACCTGGCCGCCTCCCTCCGCGCTCTGCATGGCCCGGACGGAAAACCGATCGCGGCGTTCAACGTCTACGGCCCGACCGAAACCACGATCTGGTCCACCGCGGAGGAGATCGGCGACGCGCCCCCCGGCATCGGCTGGGCCCTGCCCGGCGAGGTGGTGCTGATCCTCTCGCTCGCCGGTCGCCCGCAACCGGTCGGCGTGCCGGGGGAGATAGCGATCGCCGGCGCCGGGGTCGGGCGCGGCTATCTGGCGCGCGCGGATCTGACGGCGGAGCGGTTCACGGCGGACCCGACTCAGCCGGAGCGCCGGATGTACCGAACCGGCGACCTCGGCCTCCGGCGCGCGGATGGCGGGATCGAGTTTCTGGGCCGGGTCGACGATCAGGTGAAGCTGCGCGGATTCAGGATCGAGCCGGGCGAGATCGAGGCTGCGCTGACCGGCCACCCCTCGGTGCATCAGGCCAAGGTCGTCGTCCGCGACATCGCCGGCGCGCCGGAGCTGGTCGCCTATGTGGTGGCGCCGACATTGGACCTTCCGGGCCCCGGCGAGGCGGACCTGCGCGCCCGGCTGCACGAAACCCTGCCGCCCCATATGGTGCCCATGGTGATCGTCGCCCTGGACGCCTTGCCGCTGCTACCGTCGGGCAAGATCGACCGCAAGGCGTTGCCGAACCCCGAGGTCGCGCCGCCCGCGTCAGCGTCGGCGGCGGCCTTGGAGGGACCGGCGGACACGCTGGAGTCCGGTGTCCTGGCCCTGTGGCGAACGGTGCTGGCGCGTCCCCATGCCGGGCCGGATGACGATTTCTTCGACGGCGGCGGCCATAGCCTGCGCGCGGCCCAGCTCGCCAACCGGGTGCGCGAGACGTTCGGCGTCGCGTTCGGCCTGCGCGACGTGTTCCTGTTGCCGACGGCGCGTCGGATGGTGCGGGAGATCGCGCGCCGACGAACCCGGGACCTGCCGCCGTTGGCGGCGGTGGCGACTGACGGCGACTACCCCCTGTCCCACGCCCAGCGCCGGCTGTTCGCCCTCGACCGCCTGGACCCGGGGGGCTGCGCCTACCTGATCGCCGGCGCCTTCCGGATTGCCGGGCCGCTCGATCGGAGCGCCCTGGAGCGGGCGATGGCGTGGCTCGTCGCCCGGCACGAGGCGCTACGGACAAGCTTCAGGCTGATCGACGGCGACCCGCGCCAGGTCGTCGAGGCGGCACCGGCATTCACCCTGGGATACAGCGATCTTTCCAACGCCAAGGACCCCGAGGCGGACGCCGCGGCGATCGTCGGGACCGAGGCCCGGACGCCGATCCGCTCGGACGCCGCCCCGCTGTTTCGCGCGCACCTGCTGCGGGTGGCGCGGGATCGGCACATCCTCGCCTTCACGCTCCACCACCTGATCGCCGACGGCTGGTCCCTGGGCGTCCTGCTGGAGGATCTGGAGCACGCCTATGAGGCTTTTGCCAGCGACCATGCGCCGACGCGCCCCGCCCTGGCCCTGCACTACAAGGACTACGCGGCCTGGGAGCGGGTGCTTGCCACGACCGCCGCGCGGGAGCGCAGCCGCACCTACTGGCACACCCGCCTGGCCGGCCCCCTGCCGGTCCTGACCCTGCCCATGGCCAACGATCGGCCGGCCCGGCGCAGCGACCGGGGCGGCCAGGTGCCGTTCGCCATTACCTCCGAGCTCGGACGCGCCTTGTCGGAAAAGGGCCGCAAGCAGGGTGCGACCCTGTTCATGATGCTGCTGGCCGCGTCGGCCTCGTTGTTCCACCGACTGACCGGCGCGCGCGACATGATCCTCGGGTCGGTCACCGGCAACCGCGACCACTCGGATCTGGAGACCATGGTCGGCTGTTTCGTCAATCCGCTGCCGCTGCGCCTGGCGGTGTCGCCGGACGACACCCTCTCCACCGTGCTGGAGGGCGTGCGGACCGCTTCGCTGGAGGCGCTGGAGCACGGGATCTACCCGTTCGACCAGTTGGTGCGCGAACTGGGCGCGGGCCGCGACGCCAGCCGGTCGCCGTTGTTCGATATCGGCCTCACCTGGAATGCCCTGCCCCACATGGAACGGGATCGGTTCGCCGGGTTGGCCTTGAGCCCGTTCGGCGACGGCGCGCAGGCGGCGAAATACGATCTGCTGATTGTCGCCGGGCCGGACGGTGACGGCATCGCCGGGGTGATCGAATACAGCACGGATCTGTTCCAGGCGGGCGATATCGAGGTTCTGGCTCGCCAGATCACCAGGATCCTGGAACAAGTCGCCGACGCCGACCCGAGTATCGGCGCCCTTGACCTTGGAACGTCGCCGCAGGGCGATGCGCCCGCCATTACACCGCTGTCGATTGATCTGAACTTTTAGCCAGAAGCCGCAATGAGCAGACTGACGACCTCCCCCGCGCGCGCCGACCTTGCCCGCTATACCGGACACGGGTTCGATGCCCACCGCGCGTTCTGGCAGGACCGGACCGCCGCCTGCGTGGACCCGGTGGATCTCGGGGCTGATGGAACCTCCCCGGCAACCCACGCGCATCCGTTCTCCGCGGAGGCCGCCGGGACCCTAGCGCGGATTTCCGGCGGCCAGGAGCTCGGCCGGCTCGTGGTGGTCACGGCGGCAGTCGCGCGGGTGTTGGCCGCGTGGGGCGGGGGACAGTCGATCCTGGTCGACACACCACCGCTCCCGACCTCCGCCCATGCCGGCGAACCGGTGGCGATGGTGCTGCCGCTGATGCTCACCGGCACCGTGCGTGATCTGCTGACCGCGACCCGCGCGGTGATCGCCGATGCCTATGGTCATCAGGACTTCCCGATCCGCCGCTTGTCCGACCCCGCCTTGCCCGAAGCCCGGATGATGATCGCCAGCCCGGCTCTCCACGACGTGCCGGCGGACAACGAAGCGCGGGACCTGACGCTCACGCTGGACCTGACCCTCACGCTGGAGCAGACCGGCCTGCGGCTGCGCCACCGGCTGGCCCCCTGGCGCGCCGCCGCCTTCGCCGCCCAGATCGACCGGGCCGTGGCCGGTTTCGCGGAGACCGACCGCCCGCTCGCCGACATCGACCTGCTGTCGGCCGGGGAACAGGCCACGGCCCTGGCGTTCGGACGGGGCCCGGACGTCGAGATGGCGGAGGAAACCCTTTGGGGGCTGTTCCGGACGGCGGTCCGGGATCACGGTGAGCGGGTGGCGCTGCGCGATCGCGGGGTCGGTCTGACCTATGGCGACCTGTCCCGTCGGGCCGAAGGACTGGCGCAGGTGCTGCGACAGCGTCACGGCGTGAAGACCGGCGATCTGGTGGGAGTGATCGCGGCGCGAAACGCCGAGTGGATCATCGCCCTGCTCGCGATCCTGCGGGCCGGGGCGGCCTACATGCCGCTGGGAGCCGATCAGCCGGAAGCGCGCCTTGCCGCGGTGGTCGACAGCGCGCGTCCGGCGCTGGTGCTGTCCTGCACGCCTGCGGCACCGCCTCTCGCCGGGGCGTTGGCGGTCTCGATGCTGCTCGACGCATCCGACACACTGGCGGACGCGGCGATCGGCGACGAGGGGCCGGCGCCGGGCGATCTCGCCTATGTGCTGCACACCTCCGGCTCCACCGGCCGGCCGAAGGGCGTGATGATCGAGCATGGCGGTTTCGCCACCATGATCCGCCACCAGATCGCCACCTTCACCATCACGCCCGAGGATCGGGTGGTTCAGCTCGCGGCGGCGACGTTCGATGCCTCCATGTCCGAGATCTTCATGGCCCTGGCGCAGGGCGGCACCCTGGTGCTTGTGGAGGACGACCAGATCGCCGACACCGCCCGCTTTACCGCCCATCTGGCGGCGGAGGCGGTGACGCTGATGACGATGACGCCGGCGCACCTGGCCGCCCTTGATCGCCACCCGATGCCGACCGTGAGAATCTTGATCACCGCCGGGGACGCCGCCGATCCGGACACCGTGCGCCACTACGCCCGCACCAAGTTGGTCTTCAACGCCTACGGTCCGACCGAAGTGTCGGTCTGCGCGTCGATCCACCGGGCCTCAAGCGAGCGCGCGGGCGGCCCAGTACCGACCGGACCGGTGCCGATCGGCCAGACCACCGCCAACAGCCGGATCTACCTGCTCGACCGGTTCGGCCAGCCGGTGCTGCCAGAACTGCCCGGTGAGATCGTGTTTGCCGGTCCCGGCGTGGCGCGCGGCTACCTCCAGGCCGATGGCGACGGGAACGCGAGCCCGTTCCTGACCGATCCGTTCGCAACACCGCAACGCCCGGCCCGCGCCTATCGCACCGGGGACCTGGGCCGGTTCGACGCGGACGGGACCCTGATCTTCCTCGGGCGGGTCGACCGCCAGATCAAGGTGCGCGGCTATCGGATCGAGCCGGGAGAGATCGAGGCGACCCTGGCGCGGCATCCCCGGGTGCGGGACGCCCATGTGATGACGGTCGCCGCCCCCGGCGGTCAGACCGAGCTGGTGGCCTATGCCAGCACGCGCGAGGCGGTCGAGCTTTGGCCGTCGATCGCCGAGTTCTTCGTCTACGACGACGTCGCCTATGGCGCGATGGCCAGCGACACCCGGCGCAACGCCAGCTATCAGGCGGCGTTCGAGCGCGCGCTCGCCGGCAAGGTGGTGCTGGAGATCGGTCCCGGCGCCCAGGCGGTGCTGTCGCGGATGGCGATCGCCGCGGGGGCGCGCAAGGTCTACGCGGTGGAGATCTCCGAACATGTGGCCAGTCAGGCGCGGGACCGGTTGGCGGCGGAGGGTTTGGCGGGTCGGGTCGAGGTGATCGTCGGCGACATCCGCACGGTCGACCTGCCCGAACCGGCCGACATCTGCATTTCCGAGATCGTCGGCTCGATCGGCGGCTCGGAAGGATCGGCGGTGCTGATCGAGGCCTCAAAGCGGTTGCTGCGCGAACCCACAGCCCAGATTCCGGCGCGCAGCGTGACCCGCATCGCCGGCGTGTCCCTGTCCGATCTCGACCCCGATCTGGCGTTCTCCGATTTGGCGGCAGGCTATGTGGAGCGGATCTTCGAGGCCGAGGGCCGGTCGTTCGACCTGCGCCTGTGCCTGAAGAACCTGCCCGACGGCGCGGTCGTCACCACATCCGACGTGTTCGAGGACCTGAACTACCGCGCACCGCTGGACTCGGCGAGCCGGCACACCATCCGCCTGACGGTCGACGCCGACGGGACGGTGGACGGGTTCCTGGTCTGGCTGCACCTGATCGTCGATGCCGAACACCCGGAGGAGGCGGTGGATATCCTCGACTCCAAGGGGAGCTGGTTGCCAGTCTTCCTGCCGCTTGACGTCCCGCTCACGGCGCTGACGGCCGGTGACACGATCGTCGCCGAGATCGACAGATCGCTCTGCGCCAACCGGCTTAACCCGGATTTTCGGATCACCGGCAGCGTCACCCGCGGCGATACGGTGATCGCCGCCTTCACCTGCGATGCCCCCCATGTGGCGGATGGGTTTCGCGGCAACCGCTTCCACCGGGCGGCATTCGATGCGCACGGCCGGCCCCGCCGCGCAGACCCGCCGGGCGAGGCGTTGCGCCAACACCTGGAACAGACCCTGCCCGCCTACATGGTGCCGGCCCATCTGATGCTGGTCGACCGGATGCCGTTAACCGCGAGCGGCAAGATCGACCGGGCCGCCCTGCCGGCGCCGGCCCGCGGAAGCAAAGCCGCCGCCATCGCCCCACGCGACGACCGCGAAGCCGCCCTTGCCGAGGTGTTCGCCCAGGTCCTTGGGCTGGACGGGCTGGGGGTGGAGGACGACTTCTTTGCCGCCGGCGGGGATTCGATCCGCGCGATCCAGATCGCCGCCCGGTTGGGCGAGCGGGGGATCAGCCTCGGTTCGGCGGCGATCCTGGAGCACCGCACCGTCGCCGCCCTCGCCCCCCTGTCGCGAAGCCGCGCCGACGCCCCCCACAAGGGTCCGGTCACCGGCCCCTACCCGCTCAGCCCGATCCAGGCCCGGTTCTTCAACCGCTTCCAGCGCGAGCCCCACCACTACAACCAGGCCCTGTTGCTGCGGCCGTCGGAGCGGCTGGAGCCGGAGGCGGTGGCCGGCGCGCTCACCGCCCTGGTCGCGCATCACGACGCCCTGCGCTCCCGCTTCAAGGCCGATGTCGGCACCGGGATCCTGGCCGAGATCGCCGCGCCGGGGGACACTCCCGAAATCCAGGTGATCGACTGCACATCCAACACGCTGGAGGAACACTGCGAGGATCTGCAGCGCAGTCTGGACCTGTCCGAGGGTCCGCTGATCCGATCGGCGATCCTGCGCCTGCCCGATGGCGACCGGCTGCTGGTGGTGATCCACCATCTGGTGGTCGACTGGGTGTCCTGGCGCATCCTGATCGCCGACCTGCAACGCGCCTATGATCAGCGGCGGGCCGGCGACCCGATCACCCTGCCGCCGCGCACCGACTCCTTCAAGGACTGGGCCGAGGCCGTGACCGGGACGGCGGACAGCCCCGACCTGGTGCGGGAGAAGGCCTGGTGGGCGGCACTATCGCAGGGAGACGGCCTGCGACTGCCGTTCGCCCACATCCCACCGGACTCCGCCGATCTCGTGGCCGACGCGCGCACCGCCACGGTCACCGCGCCCGCCGACCTCACCACCGCCCTGCTCGGCCCCGCCAACTCGGCCTATGCGACCGAGACCGTGGATCTGCTGCTGGCCGGCCTGGCCCGCGCGGCGCGGGGGCTCGCCGGCGCCGGACGGCTGGTGGTGGTGCTGGAAGGCCACGGCCGCGAAGCCGAGCTCTCCACCCTCGACGTGAGCCGGACCGTCGGCTGGTTCACCACCCTGTACCCGGTCGCCTTTGACTTGGACGACACCGGTGACGCCGGCCGTCAGGTCCGAACGGTCAAGGACAGCCTGCGCGCCGTTCCCCGGCGGGGCGTGAGCTATCTGGCACTCCTGGACCGGCCCGACGGGATCTCCGAGGCGCCGGCGCAGATCGCCTTCAACTACCTCGGCCGGCTGGAGTTGGCGGAGCAGCGGGCGGACGGTATCGGCTTCGAGCTTGCGCCCGAGGAGGCCGGTCCGGCGATCAGTCCCCAGGCTCGGAGACCGGTACCGCTGGAGATGTTGGCCTCGGTCACGGACGGCCGCCTGCATGTGACCCTGACCTACAACCAACGCCATGCGAATCAGGGCGATATAACAGCGTTCTTGGACGCCTATCTGTCGGCACTCGCGGACATCGGCGCCCATTGCCTGACCACCAGGGGAGTGACCACGGCGTCCGACCTGAGCTGGTCCGGCCTGGCCGACGAAGACCTCGACACCCTGTTCGATCAGTAGGTCGCGGGACATGCTGAACCGGCAGAACCTCAAGGACCTCTATCCCCTGTCGCCGATGCAGGAGGGCATGCTGTTCCATGCCCTGCGGGAGCCGGAGTCGACCGCCTATTTCGAGCAGCTCAGCTTTCGCATGGCGCCGACCCCATCGCGCACGCACATCTCGGCGGTCTGGGATCTGCTGTTCCGCCGCCACGACATCCTGCGCACCGTCTTCATCCACACCAACGCCGCCCAACCGCTTCAGGCGGTGCTCAAGGACGCCCCGCCGGCCCTGCATTTCGAGGATCTGCGCGGCCTGTCCGACGACGCGCGCGAGCGGTTCCTCGCCGACTGGAAGGAATCCGACCGCCTCGCCGGGTTCGACCTGACCAAGGCACCGCCGGTGCGGATCGCCTGCTTCGATCTGGGCGACGACGGGTGCGAGATCGTCTGGAGCCATCATCACATCCTGTTGGACGGCTGGTGCCTGGGGATCCTGCAGGGTGAATTCCTGGAAGTGCATCGGGCGCTGAGCGCGGGCGAGCAGCCGGCGCTGCCCCCGACCACCCCGTTCAGCCACTACATCAAATGGCTGGGCGCGCGGGAACCGGGGGCCGCCCAAGACTACTGGAGCACCTATCTGAGCGGCTACGAGGAACTGGCCACGCTGGTGCCGCTGGCGGAGGGCGGCGCCCACCACCCGGCCGAGCACAGCTTCACCCTGGACGCGGAAACGGCGCAGCGCCTTCGGGCCATATCGGTCGACGCCGGCGTGACCCCGAGCACACTGTACCACGCGCTCTGGGGACTGCTGCTGGGCCGCTCACTGGACCGCGACGACGTGGTCTTCGGCTCCGTGATCGCCAACCGTCCCGAAGAGATTCCAGGCATCGAGGGCATGCTGGGGTTGTTCATCAACGCGGTCCCGGTGCGCACCCGCTGGCGCGAGGCCGACAGCTTCCGCGATCTGCTTACCCACCTTCACCAGGACATGCTCGCGCGTCGGGCTCACGAGTACCTGCCGCTGGCCGAGATCCAGGCCGGCTCCGAGGTGAACCGGGCGCTGTTCGATCACGTGGTGCTGGTTCAAAGCTATCCCCTGGACCAGCAGATGGTCGCCAACGCGACGGTCGAAATCGCGCAGGTCGAGCTGTTCGAGCACACCCACTACCCGTTGGCGGTGAGCATCACCCTTGGCGAGACGCCGAGCCTTCAGTTGGGCTATGACCGACGCCACCTGACCGCCGACGCGGTTCGCCGGATGGAACGGCAGTTCCGGGACCTGGTCGCCCTGGTGGCCGAGCAGCCGAACCGGCCGATCGACACCTTGCCGCTGGCCATCGCCGCACCGGCGACCGTGCGCCTGGCAGAGGCCGCACCCGCCGAGACAACCCTGGTCGCCCTGTTCGAGACCGCCGTCCGGGACCACGGCGATCGGGTGGCGGTGAGCTGCGGCGGGCGCGACCTGACCTACCGCGCGCTCGACGCGGCCGCCAACGAGATCGCTTGGCGGCTGCTCGATCACACGGCGTTGGGACCGGACGACCGGGTCGCCCTGATCGCCCGGCGCAGCGAATTGCTGCCGGCGGCGATGCTGGGGATCGCCAAGGCGGGGGCCGCCTATGTGCCGATAGATCCCGACTACCCGGCCGACCGCATCGCTTTCCGGATACGGGACAGCGGGTGCCGCATGGTCCTGCGCCTGCCGGCGCCGGGGGAGAATCTGCCGCCAGCCTGCCGGGACGCGGTGCCGGCCGATCTGCCGGTTCTGGAGGTGTGCGGCGATCTGGACGGACGCGACGCCCCTCCGCCGTCGCCGCCGTCCCCCGGCGATCTGGTCTATGTGGCCTACACCTCCGGCTCCACCGGGCGCCCGAAGGGCGTGATGATCGAACACCGCAACGTCGCCGCGTTCAGCGCGACCCTGGACGCCGTGTTCGGGCTTGGCCAGCGCGACACGATCCTGGCCCTGACCACCATCACCTTCGACATCTCCGTCCTTGAGCTTCTGTGCAGCCTGACGCGGGGTCTGCGGGTGGTGATCGCGTCCGACGCGGTCGCCGCCGATCCGGACCTGATCCTGGCGGAAATCGCCGCGCGCGGTGTCGACGTGCTTCAGGCCACACCGTCGCGGCTGCGCAATCTGTTGGACGCGGGCGGGGCCGAGCCTCTAAACCGGGTGCGGGTCGCCCTGGTCGGCGGCGAGAAGCTGCCGCCGGCGCTCGCGACCCTGCTGGCCGGCTATCCGGGAATGACCGCCTTCAACGTCTACGGCCCGACCGAGACGACGATCTGGTCCACCGCCCAGCAACTGGCCACCGCCCCTCTGTCCATCGGCCGCCCGTTGCCCGGCGAGACCGTCATCCTGCTCTCGCGCAACGGCCGCCCCTGCCCGGTCGGGATGGTCGGCGAGATCTGTATCGGCGGGGTCGGCCTCGGCCGGGGATATCTCGGGCGCGACGACCTCACGGCGGAGCGCTACATCACCCATCTGCTGGCACCCGGGGAGCGGTTGTATCGGACCGGGGACCTTGGCCGGTGGCGCGAGGACGGGGAGCTTGAGGTTCTGGGGCGCGGCGACGATCAGGTGAAGGTGCGCGGCCACCGGATCGAACCGGGCGAGATCGAAGCGGCACTCGCGGCCTGCCCCGGCGTGCGCCAGGCCGTGGTCGCAACCCGCGAGCGCAACGGCGAGCTGGAGCTGGTCGCCTGGGCGGCCGGGGAGAGCCTGGACCCGGCGCCCCTGCGCGACGCCTTGATGCGACAACTCCCCGGCTACATGGTGCCCGGCCAGATTTCCGCGCTTGAGGCGATGCCGCTGCTGCCAAGCGGCAAGGTCGACCGTCACCGGCTGCCGGAGCCGGAGATCGGCCCTGCGCCGAGCGCCGCCCGCCCGCGCGACGCGCTGGAGACGCACGTCGCCGACCTGTTCGCCGACGTGCTTGAGGGCCCGGCGCCCGGCCTGTTCGACGATTTCTTCGCGCTGGGCGGACACAGCCTGAAGGCGACGCGACTTCTGGCCCGCCTGCGCAAGGCGTTCAGCCGCGATCTGCGCATGGCCGACCTGTTCCAGGAGCCGACGGTCGCCGGGGTGGCGGCGCGGATCCGCAAGGCCCTGCCCGCATTCGCCGACGCGATCCCCCGTCTGGCCGACGCGGAGTCCTATGCCCTCTCCCACTCCCAGCGCCGGATGTGGGTGCTGGAGCGGATGGAACCGGGGAGCCAGGCCTACCTGATGCCGGTGGCGTTCCGCCTCGACGGCGCGGTCGACGGAGACGCGCTGCGCCGGACGATCGACGCGCTGGCGGCCCGCCACGAGGCCTTGCGCACGATCTTTCCGGCCATCGACGGCGCACCGCGCCAGGTGATCCTGCCCGCCGGCCCCGTCGACATGACCGTCACCGACCGATCCGATGCCATCAACAGCGATGCGGAAGCGGCGGCGGCCATGGCCGAGTTCTTCGCCGAACCGTTCGCGATCGAGACATCGGCGCCGTTCCGGGCCGCCCTGATCCGGCTCTCGCCGACGCGCCACCTACTGCTGTTCGCGCTTCACCACATCATCGCCGATGGCGAGACCCTGGCGATCCTGGAGCGGGACCTGGGCCGGCTCTACCGGGCGATCGCCGACGGCACCGGCCAGGATCCCGGCCCGGATCCCGGCGATCCGCCGGTCCGATACCGGGATTTCGCCGCCTGGCAGAACGACTTCCTGGCATGGGATGGCGCAGGGGACGGCGCAGGGAACAAAGCCGGGGACAGCCGTGCCTACTGGCACGACATCCTGTCCGGTGAGATCCCGGCTCTCGATCTGGGGACCGACCACCCGCGCCCCGCGATCGCCGATACCGCGGGCGATTTGCTGACGCTCTCGCTCGACCTTCGAGAGAGCAATGGCCTGCGCCGCTTGGCCCGCGACCGGGGGGCGACCCTGTTCATGGCGGTGTCGGCCCTGGTGGCCACCCTGCTGCACCGGCGCAGCGACAGCGACGACGTGCTGCTCGGCTTTCCGGTGGCAGGCCGCACCCATGGCGACCTGCAGGACGTGGCCGGCATCTTCGTCAACACCCTGGTGCTGCGCCATCGCCTGCCGGAGGGCGACGGGCTCGCCGCCGTGATCGATCGGGTGCGCCGGCAAGTCGAGGGCGCGCTGGAGCATCAGGCCTATCCGTTCGACCGCCTGGTGGACGAGCTTGAGATCCCGCGCGATCCCGGCCGTTCGCCGATCTTCGATGTGTTGGTGACGTTGCAGCCCCCGGTCACCGGACGGCTGAGCCTGGGGTCCCTCACCGTCACGCCGGAGCCGGTTCCCGCCACCACCAGCCGGTTCGAGCTAGCCTTCGCGTTCACCGATCCGGGCGACGGGACGATCGGCCTGACGATCGAATACCGCACGTCGCTGTTCGAGCGGCGCGGCATCGAGCGGCTGGCCGATCAGCTTCGCCGGCTGCTGGCCGGCGGCGTCGCCGACCCGCGAAAGCCGATCACCCGCCTGCCGATCCTCGGGGCGGAGGATCTGCGGGTGATCGCATCGGCCGCCTCTCCGCCCCTGGCGCCGGTCGAGGACACGATCGTCTCCCTGTTCCGCCGGCAGGTGGCCCTGACACCGGATCTCCCGGCCCTGGTCGACGGCGACCGGCACCTGACCTACCGCGCGCTCAGCGATCGGGCCGACGCCCTGGCGACGCTGCTGAGCGCGCGGGCCGAAACCGGCCCCGACCGGCGGGTCGCCGTGCTGGCCGAGCGGACCATCGACGCCTATGTGGGCATTCTCGGCATCCTGGTGGCGGGGGCGGCCTATGTTCCGCTCGACCCCGCCCATCCCGACGCCCGCCTGGAAGCCCTGATCGCCGATTGCGCGGCGGTCGCCGTGGTCACCGACGGCGCGCAGGCGCAACGCGCGCGGCGTCTCACCACGCGTCCGGTGCTGGAGAGCGGCGAAGGCGGGACCCGTACCGAGAGCCCGCCGCCGCCGACCCCCCAGCCCGATCATCTGGCCTATGTCATCTACACCTCCGGGACCAGCGGGCGGCCCAAGGGGGTGATGGTCGAGCATCGCGCGATCACCAACCTGGCCCGTTGGTTCGACTGGGACCTCTACGGCCGGTGCGGTACCGGGCTGCGGCACGCGGCGATCGCGGCGCTCACCTTCGATGTGTCGCCCCATGAGATCTGCGGATCCCTGCTCCGGGGCGACACGCTGTATGTCGTGCCCGAGGAGGTGAAGCGCGACCCGCGTTTGCTCGACCGGTTCATGGCCCGACATCGCATCGAGGTGTTGTGCACCACGCCCTCCCTCCTCACCGCCGGCCTCGACGCAGGGTTGTGGGCCGGGGGCTGCACGCTGCGCGTCCTGGGCATCGGCGCCGAGCCGCTCACCCGGACGCTGACGGACCGACTGTTCGCGCTCCCCCATCGCGAGGACTTTGCCGTCTGGAACCTGTACGGCCCGACCGAGGCATGCGTCGAATGCATCGTGCATCAGGTCAAACCGGGGTCCGGACCCGCCGCCGTGCCGATCGGCCGACCGATCCCGGCGACGCGGGTCTATCTGCTCGACACCCATGTGCAACCGACGCCGATCGGCGTTGCGGGAGAGATCTGCATCGCCGGCATCAACCTTGCCCGGGGATATCTGGGCCAACCGGAGCTGACCCGCGACCGGTTCGTCTCCCTGCCGGACGACCCGACCGAACGGATCTACAGAACCGGGGATCTTGCGTACTGGAGACCCGACGGCAGCCTTCATTTCATCGGTCGGCGGGACCATCAGGTCAAGATCCGCGGCTACCGGATCGAGCTGGCCGAAATCGAGCATCATCTGCTGCGCCAACCGGGTGTGCGCGCTGGCGTCGTGATGCCCTGGGACACCGGCGACGGGGCGAGCCTCGCCTGCTGGTTCGTGCCGGAGGGAACGCCCGACGTCCCCGCCCTGCGCGAGGCCCTGGGAACCACCTTGCCGGCGCCGATGGTCCCGACCCATTTCGTGGCGATGGACGCGCTGCCGCTCAACGCCAACGGCAAAGTCGACCGGGCCGCCCTGCCGCCACCGATGATCGGGTCCGCGACCCAAGGGCTGGATCCGATCTCGGGACCAACCGAAGCCGCCTTGCACGACATCTGGGTCGAGGTGCTGGGCGACCAGGATGGCGGCCCGAGTTCCGGCCCGCTGTCGTTCGGACGGCGGGACGACTTCTTCACGGTGGGGGGGCACAGCCTGAAAGCCGTGCGCATCGCCGCGCGCATCCGCGACCGGCTGGCCGTCGACCTTCCCCTGTCGGTCCTGTTCTCCGCCCCGACCATCGCCAAACAGGCGGCACGGGTGGAGGCGCTGCGGCCGGCGCCAACCGCCGCGACCGCCCCCCCGACGGCCGAGCCCGATGACGGTCTATACCCGCTGACCCACGCCCAACGCCGGCTTTGGGCACTCTGCCAGGCCGGTGCGGCGTCCGCCTACGGATTGGCGGCGGCGTTCGAGATTGCCGGCCCGCTGGATTCCGCGCGCTTCCGGGAGGCGCTGGGCGCCCTGGTCGACCGCCACGAGAGCCTGCGGACCGTGTTTCCAGTCATCGACGGGACACCCCGCCAACGCGTCCTCGACGCCACGGTGCCGGCGGTGCGGGGACGCGACCTGTCCGACGCACGAGAGCCGGTCGCCGCCGCCGTGGCCGACGCTCACGAGATCGCGGCCGAGCCGTATGATCTTGCCACCGGTCCCCTGCTGCGCGTCGCGTTGTGGCGGGTCGGCAGCGATCGTCACGTGCTGCTGATCGCCGTGCACCACATCATCGGCGACGCCGGGTCGCTGGACGTGCTGCTGCACGATCTGACCGCGCTATACGCCGGCGATGCCCTGGCGCCCCTGAGCCGCCAGGCCCGGCACTTCGCGCTTGAGGAACAGGCCCGACTGGCCGCCGGCGGCGACGAGGTCGCGCGGGATCGCGCCTATTGGCTGGTCAAACTGGCGGGCGAACTGCCGGTCCTCGACTTCCCGTCCGACCATCCGCGTCCGCCGTTTCGCGATTGGCGGGGCGAAACCCTCGCCCGTCCTCTGTCGCCGGCGGTGACCGCGGGGCTCGACGCCCTGGCGCGGGCCGAGGGGGCGAGCCTGTACGCCGTGACGGTGGCGCTTGCGAAGGTGCTGCTGCATCGCCATAGCGGCCAGGACGACATCGTCCTCGGCTCGGTGGTGACGGGACGCGACGGCGCCGACTTGGAGGCTCAGATCGGCTTCTACGTGGAGACGGTCGCGCTGCGCGACACCGTGTCGGGCGACGCCTCCTTCTCCGCCCTGCTGGCCCGGGTGCGCCGGACCGTCGCGGACGCGATCGACCATCGCCGATACCCGTTCGATCGCGTCGTGGAAGACCTGGCCTTGGCACCCGACCGGTCCCGCAATCCGATCTTCGACGTGATGCTGGTCTATGAGACTCGCGGAGCGGCGAGGCCGGAGACCGGAAGCTTGCGGGTCTCGCCCCTGGCCCTCGCGAACCCGGTCAGCAAGCTAGACCTGACGTTCCACGTGAGCCTTGAGGAGGCGGGTCTGCACCTCGCCATCGAGTATCGGCGGGACCTCTACGCCGCCGATCGCATCACCCGCCTGCTGGCTCAGTTCGAGACCCTGGCCGCCGACCTGATCGCGCGGGGGTCGGCGACCCCGGTGGCCGATCTTCGGTTGCTGAGCGCCGACGACCGGGCGGCATTGACCGACTGCGTCTCTTGCGGCGGACGCCGGCCGGTAGCGTCCGCGCGGCTGGACAGCCTGTTCGCCGAACGCGCCGCCGCGATGGCCGACCGCCCGGCGGTGATCACCGGCGATACGGCGTTGAGCTACCACGACCTGGACGCGCTGTCGGATCGTGTTGCGGAGTTCCTGCGGCATCACTGCGGGTTGCACGCCGGCGAACCGGTGCTGGTCCGGCTCGACAGGACGCCGCACCTGATCGCGGCGGTTCTGGGAATTCTGAAGGCCGGCGGTGTCTACATGCCGGTGGACCGGCAAACGCCGGCGACCCGCGTGACCGCCGTGCTGAACAAGAGCCGCTGCCGGCTGGCGATCGCCGACACCGCACCGGTCGGCATGACCGCCTGCGGCGAGGTGTCCGCCGTCCGGGTCTTCAGCGCCGACGAGCCCCAGCGGGCCGCCGATCGATATGCCGGCTTGGAAGCCGGGCCGGACGGCGATCCGCCCGCCTATCTGATCTTCACCTCCGGCTCGACCGGGGAGCCGAAAGGCGTGCTGCTCGGCCATGCCGGCTTCCTGAACATGATCACCTGCCAGATCGACACGTTCGGGATCGGAGCGGACGACCGGGTTCTGCTGTTCGCCTCGCCCGCGTTCGACGCGTCGATGTCGGAACTGTTCATGGCGTTGCTGGCGGGCGCGGCCCTGGTGCCGGCGCCGGCCGATACCGTCGCCGACCCCCGGCTGTTCCTGGAGTTGATGGATCGCCAGCGCGTCAGTGTCGCCACCCTGCCGCCCGCCTACCTCTCGGCCTTGGGGCGCCCGGCGTTGGCTGCGCTGAGGGTGCTGATCACCGCCGGCGAGCCGCCGGTCGACACCGACGTGCGCCACTACGCGCCGCGTTTGCGCTATTTCAACGCCTATGGCCCGACCGAAAGCTCGGTCTGCGCCAGCATCTTCGAGGTTCCGGCCGCCGGTGTCGGCGCCGACACACCCGTGCCGATCGGCCGCCCGCTCGCGAACACGGCCATCCATGTGCTGGACCCGCGCCTGGCGCCGGTCCCCATCGGGGTTCCGGGCGAGATCTGCATCGCCGGGGCGGGCCTGGCGCTCGGCTATGTCGGCGATCCGGCGGAGACCGCGCGGGCGTTCGTCGACTGGAACGGCATCCGGCTCTACCGCACCGGCGATCGCGGGTGGTGGCGCGAGGATGGCCAACTGGTCTACGGCGGGCGCCTGGACCAGCAACTCAAGATTCGCGGCCAGCGGGTCGAACCGGCGGAAATCGAACGCGCGCTGATGGCGATCGCCGAGGTGGAACAAGCCCTGGTGCTGGCGCAAGGGGACGTGCCCTCACGGCGGGAGTTGGTCGCCTATCTGGCAACCCAGCCGGGAGCCGCCCCGCTCTCGAGCGCCGACCTGCGAGGCCGGCTGGCCGCGTCCTTGCCCGCCGCGATGATCCCCGCCCACGCGGTCTGGCTGGAGGCGTTCCCCCGCACCGTCAACGGCAAGATCGATCGCGCCGCCCTGCCCGCACCGCAGGCGACCGAGGACGCCGCTGACGAAGCCCCTCGAAACAGCGCCGAGGAAACCCTGGTCGACGTCTTCGCGGCGGCGCTCAGCCGCGAGACCATCGGCATTCACCGGAACTTCTTCGATGAGGGCGGGGACTCCATAAAGCTTCTGCAGATCGCATCGGCCCTTGGCCGGCGGGGTCTGCGGGTCGAGATCGCCGATGTCTACCGCTATCCCACGGTGGCCGCGCTGGCCGACCGCCTGGCCGCCGCCGGCCCGGCGATCGATCAGGCCCCGGTGACCGGCCTCGCTCCGTTGACCGCCAGCCAAGCCTGGTTCTTCCGGGAGTTCCGGGGAAATCTCAACCACTTCAACCAATCGGTCCTGTTGCGCGCGCGCGGACGGCTGGATCCGGCGGCGCTTGACGCGGCCCTGTCGGCGCTGGTGCGCCACCACGACGCGCTGCGTCTGCGGATCGTCCGCCATGACGGCCGGGTTTGGCAGGAATTCACCGCCTTGGGCAGCCCGGCCCCGCTGGAGACCATCGACCTGTCCACCACCCCCGGTGCGGCGGTCGGGGAGCTGATGACCGAACACGCCAACCGGGTCCAACGCAGTCTTGATCTCCAGGCCGGGCACGTCGTGGCGGCGGCCCTGATGCGGGATCGGGACTGCGACCACCTGCTGCTGGTCATCCACCATCTGGCGGTCGATGCGGTGAGCTGGCGCGTCCTGTTGGAAGACCTGGAGACAGCCCTGGCCGCCGCGCGGGAGAACAAGCCGGCCGACCTGCCGGCCAAGACCCATTCGGTGAAATACTGGACCGAACAGGCGGCGTTGGCGGCGGTCTCCCCGGCGCTGATCGAGGAGCGGCCATATTGGGAGGTGGCACTGGCGGGAGTCCAGAGCGGAACCGAGGCGGCGAATCCCGGTCCGGTCCGTCGACGCGCCAGCCATTCCGCCGCCCTGTCGAAAGTCGAAACCGACCGCATCCTCGCCGCCGCGACGGGCGGTGTCGGGGTCGAGGCGATCCTGCTGACCGCTTTCGCGCGGGCCTGGAACCACGAACAGCCGGACCGACCGCTGGTCCTGATGCTGGAAGCGCACGGGCGGGAGCCGATCGTCGACGGCATCGACGTTGGCCGCACCGTCGGATGGTTCACCAGCCTCTATCCCCTGCGCCTCGACACGTCGGGCCTGCCCGACGCGCCCGCCCTGGCCGAGGTCACCCGCGTCCTGGCGAATGTGCCGAACCGGGGCATCGGCTTCGGCCTGTTGTCGCAGTCGGTGGCGATCGGGCGCGCCGACATCGCCTTCAACTACCTGGGTTCGGTCGATGCCGGGGTCGGCTCCGAGATCTTCGAGCCTGGCATGGCGAGCCTTGGCGACCCGATCGACCCGGACTCCGACAGCCTGTTCGCCCTCGACATCCTCGCCAGCATCCGGGGCCAGGCGCTTGAGGTCTCGCTCGCCCACGACCCGGATTGGATGAGCGTGGATATGGCCGACGCCTTGCTGTCACGGATGGCGGATGCGCTGCGGGCACTGGCGACCACATCGATCTCGGTGCCGCCCTTCCCGCGCCCGACGATCAGACCCTACCGCCGTCAATCGCGCGAGGACGAGCCGCTGCTCCTGAACCAGGGGCGCGGGCGACCGATCTTCGCGATGCCGCCGCTGTTCGGCTATGGCTCCGCGTTCCGGGGCCTCGCCCGGCTCGTCGACGGGACCGCTGCCTTCCACGGGTTCGACTTCATCGAGGAGGATGATCGGATCGCGCGCTACGTCCAGGCGATCGCCGACCGCCGCAGTGGCGAGCCTCCGATGTTGCTGGGCTATTCCGGCGGCGGAAACCTGGCCTTCGCCGTGGCCAAGGGACTGATCGGCGCTGGCGTCGAAATGGGCGCGCTGATCCTGCTCGACGCCCCGCTGAAACGGCGGGTTCTGGATCAGGCGAGCGACGAGATCCACGACACGATGGCGGCGAACCTGTCTTATTTCCGCGATCGCATGGCGCACGACGCGGACTACCGGGTCTATGCGGAGGATCCCGTTCTGCACGCGCTGATGCTGCGCAAGATGGAAGCCTTCACCCGTTATCTTAACGGCCTGATCGACGACGGCAGCATCCCGGCGGACATCCACCTGATACGCTCCAGCCAGGACTGGGCCCAGCGCGAGGATTGGGATGGGTGGGCCGACCGCACGACCGGCCGCTTCCTCCGCCATCAGGGATCGGGAGAACACGCCCACATGACCGATGACGGCCATGTGGAGATCAACGCGCGGATCATCGCCGGAATATTAGCCGGAACGGGGACGCCGGATGAGGTTGATTGAGCATGACCCGCAAGGCGGGTATCTTGACGCGCGTTGGAAATTCACCGGGGCCGGGCCGTGAGTCATCGAATGTCAGTTTCCCCTAGACCGGTGCGGCCACCGGGTTTGATGGCCCTGGCGATCATGACTCTGGTGTCGATCCTGGCCGTCGGCGTGCCCGGCACTCCGGCTGGCGCCTTCACCCTGCCGAAGGATAGCCACGTCGGCCTTCCGCCCGATTCGGTTCCCAACGACGGCACTTTCACCGGAGAGGGATCCGGCATCTACATCATGGTCCAGGACAAGCGGGAGGTGGGCAACGCCAACGATCCCGACTCGATCGTCTGCGCGGTGGACATCGCGGTCTACAACCTCACCGTCGACGATGTGGCCGAACTGGTACTGCAGGTCACCTATCTCGGCCCCAACGGCGAGAGAATGACGTCGTTGACCCGGTTTCAGGACCTGCGCACCGATCTGCCGCAGATCGATCTCCTCAACCGCAGCACGGTCCCCAATTGTCGCAATCTGTCGATTTCCGCCGTACCGCTGCTGTGCCGGACCGCCGACAATTTCGATTGCCGCGATCAGGTCAAGGGGATCCGAAGCGGTACCTTCAAGCCGGTCGACGTGATGTGACTGCCGGACGCGGGAGTTCCTGATGATCAATTTCGCCCTGGTCGGTTATGTCTGCGTGGCGCTCCTGCTCGCCTTTCTCGGCCGCCGCACGCGGCTGGGACCGATCCTGATCTTCCTGATCTCGATCCTTCTCACCCCGGTATTCTCGATGATCTATCTGATCGTTACCCGCTTCGAATTCCGTAAATGAGGGTCCTGGACTTCATCAAGGAGAGCGGTCTTTCCAACCGCTACCAGTTCATGCTCGTCGCCGTGATGGCCAGCGTGACGAATTCGGCCGTGCTGATCGTCGTGAACATGGCGGCCCGCTCGGGATACGGATCGGGCCTCAATCTGTATCTGTTCTTCATCTTCCTGTTCGCCGTCGGAACCTACGCCTTCGCCCAGCGTCGGGCGTTGGCGATGGCGACATCGGATATCGAGACCATGGTGGCCGGCGTGCGC
Organism: alpha proteobacterium BAL199; assembly: GCA_000171835.1. GTDB lineage: Bacteria > Pseudomonadota > Alphaproteobacteria > Thalassobaculales > Thalassobaculaceae > Thalassobaculum_A. The sequence goes on from ABHC01000013.1 coordinate 155,057, forward strand.
CGGCGGTTCCTGAAACGCATCCGGGCATGCGAGTTGCTGAGCATCGAGGGGATCGGCCAGGCGCGTATCCTCGCGGCCATGACCGCCGACGCCCAGGCCCTGTCGCAGTCGCTCAGCCAGGCGGTGATGGGGCTCCAGGCGGTGCTGGTGACGCTGATCACCGGGGCGTACATCTGCTATCTGTCCCGGCCCGCCTTTTTCCTGTGGCTGCTGTCGGTCGTGTTGTCCGCCATCCTGATCTCGCGGCAATGGGCGCGGTCGCAAAGCCTGCTGGCGGAGGCCGCCGCCCGGGACGGCGAGTTCCAGGATCTGGCCGCCTCCCTGCTGCACGGCTTCAAGGAAGTGAAACTCAGCACCCGCCGGGCGCGGGCCCTGTTCGGCGAGATCGGCACCGTGATCGAGGACGTCCGCAATGTGCGCATCGACGCCCAGCGCGGCATGGACCAGAGCTACGTGTTCGGACAGGTGCTGTTCTTCCTGCTGGTCGGCTCCATGATCTTCCTGCTGCCGGCCCTGGGCAATGTGGAGCACGACACGCTGAGCCAGGTGACGACGGCGGTGCTGTTCGTTCTGGGACCGGTGACGATGATCATCGGCTGCGTGCCCGCGCTGTCCCTGGCGGAGGCCGCCGCCACCAAGCTTCACGGACTGGAAGCCGCCCTGGATGCCCAGATCTCGGCCGAAGAGGCGGCACGCACGGACAGCCCGTCCCCGCTGACGCCGCAGCCGGCGTTCGAGAGCCTGGAATTCCGGGACGTGACATTCCGCTACCCCGAGGGCCCGGACAGCAACGGTTTCCGTCTCGGACCGCTGAGCTTCGCCGTCACCGGCGGGGAGACCCTGTTCATCACCGGTGGCAATGGCGCGGGCAAGTCCACCTTCCTGCGGTTGCTGACCGGACTTTACCAGCCGGTATCGGGTCAGATCCTTCTGAACGGCAAGGAGATCGACGCGAGCAGCATACAGACCCTGCGGGAGACGATCGCCGCGGTCTATTCGGACTACTTCCTGTTCAAGAAACTGTACGGGATCGCCGTCTCCCCCGACGACGCCGCCGACTGGCTCGACGAGATGGAGATCAGCGGCAAGACCACGATCACCGAGGACGGCTTCACCCAGACCCAGTTGTCGACCGGCCAGCGCAAGCGTCTGGCGCTGATCGCCTCGGTCCTGGAAAGCAAGCCGCTGCTGGTTCTGGACGAATGGGCCGCCGACCAGGATCCGCTTTTCCGCCGCAAGTTCTATGAGGTTATTTTGCCAGCGTTGAAGAAGCGCGGTATCACCATCATCGCCGCGACCCACGATGATCGTTGGTTCCACTTGGCGGATCGTCAAATCCATCTGGCAGACGGGGCGATCCACAAACCAGGGAGTCCGGCGTGATGGCCCAGGACGACGCAGACGCGAAGACGGAAGACGCCAAGGCGGCGCCCCCCCGGAAAAGCTGGTTTCGCCGAACGATCAACGCGATCGAGGGTTGGTTCGGCCGCCGGATCTTCACGTTCAGCATCCTGTTGATCCTCTTCGTGGTGGCGCTCCTGTACGCCCTTCCCTTCATGGTCTATCAGGTCGGTCCCGGACACGTGGGCGTGCGCTGGTACCGGCTGTTCGGCGGCACCGATCTGGAGACGGTTCTGGGCGAAGGGCTGCATGTCATCCCGCCGTGGGACCGGATCTACGACTACGACGCGCGGCTGCAGCGCCATGAGCGGAAATTCAAGGCGCTGTCGGTGGACGGGCTGCCGATCTCGATCGACCTCGCGTGGCGCTATGCCATCCGCCGCGAGAACGTAGGCCTGCTGCACAAGTATCTTGGTCCCAACTACGAGGATGTCCTGATCATTCCGACCCTGTCGGAACACGTGCGCGAAGTGATGGCCAAGTACCGCCCGGAAGATATCTGGTCGCGGGACCGCGCGGCGGTGACCAACGAGATCCTGCAGCGCACCCGGAAGATGCTGAAGGAAGAATCGCTGAACAATGTCGGGTTGGACGTCATCCAGTTGAACGACGTGCTTCTGGTCGGCATCGACCTGCCGGTGGAATTCGAGAAGGCGGTCGTCGACAAACAGATCGCCAACCAGATACAGCTCGCATGGGACTACCGCCTGCTGCGCGAGCAGAAGGAGGCGCAACGCAAGGAGATCGAGGCGCTGGGCATCCGCAAGTTCCAGGATGTGGTCAGCTACGGCCTGACGGACTCCTACCTGCGCTGGCGCGGCATCGAGGCGACGCTTGAACTGGCCCAGTCGACCAACGCCAAGGTGGTGGTGATCGGATCGCCGGGGGCCGGCGGCCTGCCGCTCATTCTCGGCAGCCTGGATGGTCTGCGCGATCCGCCGCCTACCAATGTGCACCAAGTCGGCCCGACCGCCGCCGCAGCGGCAGCGGCCGCCGCCAAGCCCAATCCCCTGGCAGGCGACCCGGTCGCACGCCCCGCATTTCCGGGGCCGGCGAGCTCCGCGGGTGCCGCGGCGGGGGGAGCGGCAACTCCCGGACCCAAACCATCAGATTCGGCGGCGACAGGTTCGGCGGCGACAGGTTCGGCGGCGACAAGTTCGGCGGCGACAGGTTCGGCGGCGACAGGTTCGGCAGCGACAGGTTCGGCGGGACAGCCTTCCGCTGCGGGTACGATGCCCCTGCGCACCGGGGCGCCGCCGGCCTCGGGCCAGGACGCACCACCACAGCCCAACGGATCCCCGGCCCCCGAGCCGGAGAACGCCGCCAATAAGGGCGACGCCCCGCCGGAGCCGCTGGCCACGTCACCTAAACAATAGGGGAATTGTTCCCCTTCCCGGCGCCGTTCGGCCACCGGGAAGGGGATGTGGATGCCTTATTCCGCCGCCTGCTTCACACCGGCATCCAAGGCCGCCAGCACCGCGGGCGGAGACATCGGCAGGTCGCACATCCGCAAGCCGAGCGCGTTGTTCACCGCATTCGCGACCGCCGCCAGACCGGGCACCAACGGCACCTCGCCGACGCCACGCACACCCTGGGGGTGCTTGGGGTCCGGGATCTCCAGGATGATCGTGTCCAGCATCGGCAGGTCCGAACAGACCGGCATGCGGTAGTCCAGGAAGCCCGGATTATCCACCCGGCCCTTCTTGTCGTAGATGTACTCCTCGTTCAGCGCCCAGCCGATGCCCTGGGCGATACCGCCTAGCAGCTGGACGGTTTGCAGAACCGACTGGACGGTTTGCAGAACCGGCTGGCTTGGAGGCCGTGAGCGTGATTCTATCGAGGTGTCGTCGATGGGAGGTGCTGAATGGTCGGTCAGCCAGGGTTCTTCGATCTCGAGGATCGTCTCGCCGGGTTGAGCAAGACCGGCGACCCTTTGGAGCGTCTGGCCCGGGTGGTCGACTTCGAGATCTTCCGGTCGGAGTTGGACCGGGCGCTTGGCCGGTCGGAACGTGCTGCGAAGGGCGGCCGACCTCCGAGCGACGCGGTGCTGATGTTCAAGATCCTCGTGCTGCAGGCGCTGTACGGGATGTCGGACGAGCAGGCGGAATACCAGATCCAGGACCGGCTGACGTTCATGCGGTTCCTGGGGCTTGGGCTCGGCGACAAGGTGCCGGACTATTCGACGATCTGGCGCTTCCGCGAGGCGCTGGTGGCGGCCGGGGCGATCGAGGCGCTGTTCGCCCGGTTCGACGCCGAGCTGAAGGATCGTGGCTACTTCGCGCTCGGCGGCCAGGTGATCGACGCCTCGATCGTGGAGGCGCCGAAGCAGCGCCTGAGCGACCCGGAGAAGGCGCGGATCAAGGCCGGTGCCACGGCCCGCGAGATCTGGCCGGACCGCCCGGCGAAGGCGGCGCACAAGGACACGACGGCGCGCTGGACGGTCAAGCGCGGCCGTCGCAAGCCGGCGACGCGGCGCGACAAGCCGGAGGCGACGTCCGAGCGCAGCGCCGAGGCGCTGCTGATCCCGATGTTCGGCTACAAGAGCCACGTCAACGTCGATCGCCGCTACCGGCTGATCCGGCGCTGGACGGTGAGCCATGCCGCGGCGCACGACGGCGCACGGCTGCCCGGCCTGCTGGACCCGGACGCCTTCGCCACCCCGGTATGGGCCGATACCGCCTACCGCTCGAAGGTCAACGAGGCGGCCATCCGCTCGGCCGGGCGCCGGTCGATGGTGCACTTCAAGAAGCCGAAGGGGCAGCCCATGCCGGAGGCACATCGACGCGCCAACCAGGCACGATCGAAGGTCCGGTCGTCCGTCGAGCACGTGTTCGCCGAGCAGAAGGCCCGCATGGGGCTGTTCATACGAACCGTCGGCATCGCCCGCGCGACCATCAAGATCGGCCTCGCCAACCTCGCCTACAACATGCGCCGGCTGATATGGCTGGAGACGGCGTCGCCGGCGACCTGATCGTGAGATCGGCGCTGTCACCGGCTGCAGCGAGCCAAATCCAGCTCCCGCGATTACCCGCGACACGACCCAGACCCCCAGGAAACGCCAAGTCTGCCGCTACGGCCCAGTCATGCCGTAGGCGCGGGTCGGTAGATCAAACTGTCCAGCTGACCCTCGACATAGCTCGGGTGGATTGCCTGGCCGGCGTCCTGAACGCAGGTGTAGCGCAGGACCCGCGCGATCCCGAGGTCGACATCCACCTCCACGTCGCAGACATGGGTGGCGAACCCGCCCTCGGCCCCGGTGGTGTTCAATTGGGTACCGGCACCGATCGGCCTGTGCGGATTCCGACGATGCCGGCCACCTATTCCGATTTGAAGGCGGCCACCTATTCCGATCCGATGCCGGCCGGCGTTCCGATTTGATGCCGGCCACCTGAGGCACGCTCCTCCGGGTCGTGGGGGATGATGTTCGGGCGGTGTCGGACGGTCAAGTCGCGGCGGCCGCGGCGACCTCCGGGGGCCGCTTCTTTCGCAGGCTGTCACCCCTGAGCTCGATGCGGTGGGCGTTGTGGACCAGGCGGTCGAGGATGGCGTCGGCGATGGTGGGATTGCCGATGACCTCGTACCAGCGGTCGACCGGCAGTTGGCTGGTGACGATGACCGAGCGGGCCTCGTAGCGGTCCTCGACGATCTCCAGGAGGTCGCGGCGCTGCTCGGCGTCGAGCGGCTCCGGCCCCCAGTCGTCGAGGATCAGCAGGTCGAGCCGGGCGAGCGAGCGCAGCATGCGGGCGTAGCGGCCGTCAGCCCTGGCAGTGGCGAGGGCGGCGAACAGCCGCGGCATGCGGTGATAGGCGACGGCGAGGTCCTCCCGGCAGGCCTTGTGGCCGAGGGCACAGGCAAGCCAGCTCTTTCCGGCACCACAGGGCCCGGTGAGGAGCAGATTATGACGGGCGCGGATCCATTCGCAGGAGGCGAGCCTGAGGAACAGGCCGCGATCGAGGCCGCGTGCAGCACGGTAGTCGACGTCCTCGACGCTGGCGTCGTGCCGCAGCCTGGCGGCCCGCGCCCGGCTCTCGAAGCGCTTCTGACGCCGCAGGGTGGCCTCTTGCTCGAGCAGCAGGGCGAGCCATTCGGCATGCTCGAGGTGCGTGACCTCGGGCTGGGCGTCGAGGTCCTTCATGGCCTTGGCCATGCCGTGCAGGCCGAGTTCGTGGAGCAGATCGAGGGTGGGGTGGGTCAGCATGTTCGGGATCTCCGTCAGTGGAAGTAGCCGGGGCCACGCAGATTGGGATGGTCGATCACCACGGTGTCGGGAGCCGGCGGCTGGCGATCGCGCCGGGCGGCGATGAGGGCGGCGATGCTCTTGTAGGTGAACGCGCCGCGGGCGACGGCCTCAGCCGCTATCGCCTCGGCATGCCGCGGCCCGAAGTCCTTGAACAACCGCAGCACGCCGAGGCAGGTGCGGAAGCCCTGCTCGGGATGCGGCCGGTTGGCGAGGATCGCCAGGACCAGGCCCTCGGTGTTGGGGCCGATCGCGCGCGCCCAGCGCCGGAACCGCTCCGGCGTCCACTCGGCGTAGCGCCGGTGCGCGCTCGGCATGTGGTCGGGATCGGTGCCGTGCCGGCGACCGCCGTAGCGGCGCTGATGGACGGCGACCCGCCGGCCGCGATGGAACACCTCCACCGTGCGGGCGGTGGCGCGGATGTCGACCTGCTCGCGGATCAGGCCGTGCGGGACGGAGTAGAAGTAACCGGCGACCTCGACGTGATAGTCCGGGGACACTCGGGCCAGCCGCCACTCGGCGAACTCGTAGTCGGTGTCCGGCAGGGCGGCGAGCGCTGGCCGCTCGACGGTCTCCAGCAGATCCCGCCGGGACACGCCGAGCCGGCGCATGACGTGGCCGTTGAGCTGCTCGAGGACCTCGGCGATCGCCGCGTTCGCCTCGGCCAGCGAGAAGAAGGTCCGATGGCGCAGCCGGCCGAGGATATAGGTCTGCGCCAGCCGCACGCCGGCCTCGACTTTGGCCTTGTCGCGCGGGCGGCGCGGCCGCGTCGGCAGGACGCCCACACCGTAGTGCGCCGCCATCATGCCATAGCTGCGGTTCAGCTCGGGGTCGTAGAACGAGGCCTTGTGCACGCCGGATTTCAGATTGTCGGGCACGACCAGGCGCGGCACCCCGGCGAAGTGTCGAAACATCCGGACATGGGCGCCGATCCAGTCCGCCAGGCCCTGCATCCAGGTCGCCTCGGCGTAGGTGTAGTTCGACGCGCCGAGCACGCCGACGAAGATCTCGGCCTCGTGCACTACGCCGGTGGCGGCGTCGACGATCGCCAGCTTCTTGCCGGAGTAGTCGACGAACACCTTGTCGCCGGCGGCATGGTGCTGGCGCATCACCGGCGACAGTCGCCGCTCGAACTCCCGGAACAGGTCGCAGAACCGGCTGTAGCCGTAGCCGTCGGGGTGAACCTCCCGGTACTCCTCCCAGAGCACGGTCAGGTTGACGCCGGGGCGCTTCAGCTCGCAGGCCAGCGACGCCCAGTCCGGCTCGGTCCGCCGGCGGAACCCGCGACGCGCACCGGCGCGCGCGAACAGCCGCTGCTCCAGCCAGTCGTCGGTCAGCTCGCCCGGCAGCGGCCAGCTCAGCCCGGCCGCATTGGCCCGGTTCAGGTTGTCCTGGATCGTGCTGCGCGCCGCCCCGAGCGTGCGCCCGATCTCGCGCGCACTCACCCCGTCATGGGCCAGCCGCAGCATCTGTCGTATCTGTCGCATGGTCAGCTCTCGCTTCGCCGGCATCCCGCCCTCTCCTCGTCACTGGACGAGGCGAGCGTGATGCCCGAGGTGCTGACCCAGAAGGGCGCGCCGGGACCGTCAGCCAGGTGGCCGGATAAATCTCGGAACGGTGGCCGGCTTCATGTCGGAATGGTAGCCGGCTTCAAATCGGAACCCCGGCCGGCTTCACGTCGGAATACCCGGCCGGCTTGTGTCGGAATCCGCAGGCCTGGAGTTGAGCCAGACAATGGGCGGGTCTTCGGGCGTCTTGCTGGCGATCTTCTTCTCCGCCGCCGGGGACGCGGCCACGAACGGGGAGGATATGACGGGGGCGCTGATGCACGGCCTCGACCGCATCATTTAGAGCACTTTCTCAGCTGATTGAATCGTAGGGGATTCCCGGACGGCTCGATTTCTGATTCAAGATACAGGCTGGTGAAGGAGGCCAGCCTGTATGACGCGACCTCTTTCGATGGATATCCGCACCCGGCTGATTTCGGCGGTTGTGGGCGGCATGACCCGGCGATCGGCGGCGAAGCGGTTCGGGGTAGCTCCCTCGACGGCGGTCAAATGGGTCGATCAGAGGGAGCGGACGGGCGGCGTTGAGCCGCGCCCACAGGGTGGCGATCACCGCTCTCACCACATCGAGGCTTACGCTGACGAGATCCTGGGCCTGATCGAGGTCCGGCACGACATCACCCTGGCGGAGATCGTCGAGCACCTGGATCGTGAGCACGGGCTGACGGTGGCGCAGAGCACCGTGTGGCGTCTGCTCGACCGTCACGGCATGACCTTCAAAAAAAACCGCGCACGCCAGCGAGCAGCAGCGTCCTGACGTTCTGCGGTGCCGGCGTTCCTGGTTTGCGCTCCAGCCGGAGTTGGACCCTGATCGCCTGGTGTTCATCGACGAGACCGGGGCGTCGACCAAGATGGCCCGCCGTTGCGGCCGCTCCCGGCGAGGCGAACGCTGCCGGGCACCGGTGCCGCACGGACATTGGAAGACGACCACCTTCGTCGGCGCCCTGCGGACCAGCGGCATGACGGCACCCATGGTGCTCGACGGCGCCATGCACGGCCGTGCCTTCCTGGCCTATGTCGAGCAGGTCCTGCTGCCGACGCTCAGGCCCGGCGACATCGTCGTCATGGACAACCTGCCGGCCCACAAACCCACCGCCGTGCGCCAGGCCATCGAGCGGGCCGGAGCCGAGCTGCGCTTCCTGCCGGCCTACAGCCCCGACTTCAACCCGATCGAGATGGCCTTCGCCAAGCTCAAGGCATTCCTCAAGAAGCACGCGCCGAGGACCGTCGACGACCTTTGGAACGCCATCGCCCGCGGCATCGACACCTTCACCCCGATCGAGTGCCTCAACTACTTCGCTGCTGCAGGTTATGATCGAGAATGATCGGAAAATGCTCTAGGTCGGTGGGGCCGCGCCCGGCGACCGGACGATGATCGACGCCCTGGCACCCGCGCTCGCCGCCCTACGCGACGGCCTCCCCGCCGCCGCCAAGGCCGCCCGAGCCGGCGCCGACAGCACGGCGACAATGACCAAGGCCAAGGCCGGCCGCGCCGCCTATGTGCCCAAACAGAACCTCAAGGGCGTCAAGGACCTGGGTGCCGAGGCGGTCGCCCGTTTGTTCGAGGAGATATCAAGGTAACGGCCCGTCGCGGCGCTCAGAATTGAGCGAATAGGAGAAAGAAGATCCGCGGATCCTTCGAGGTCTTCGACGGATCAAAGGTCGGCAAATGGGTTAGTGGAACATCAAGCTCCACCGAGCCTCCAACCCCGATCCCGAAAAAGAACCGGGTGCCGAGGCCGGTAGACGCGGCCGATGCGCTCGCGTCGCTCGATTCCGACCAGGATTGCCCGATATCGTAGAAAACATAAGGCTCGATCAGCGGAATGTACGGGTTACCAAGGGGGATTGGCCGCGATAACTGCGCCTTTGCGGCGATCCCGTGGTCCCCGCTCAAGATACCGCTGTCATAGGCGCGGCCGTAGGAGACACCGCCAAACGTGAATACCTGAGCGGCGGGCAACGCGCTGAACGCATACTGGCCCTCGGCGGCAAGGGACAGCTTGAACTTCTGCGGTAGCTGCTGCTCACGGGTGACCTCGAACGACACTTTGCTGCCGTTCAGCCGCATCCCCGGCCGCGTGTTCACCTGATCGCCAGTCGGCCGCGCACCCAACCCGTCGATCCCGTGGGTGTATTCCAGTTCCAGAGTGCTCAACCCTCCGATATCGTCGGTCAGCGTCGTCAGCGTCCCGAAGCGGACTGTCCGGCTGCGCTCGTCGCTCGCGGTGATCGCCCCATCCAGGGCGGATGAGCTGCTGTTGTTCAGATCGAACCCCGCCGTCAGAAGCGTCGACAGCTTCGCATTGGCGAAGATCGGGTACGTAAGGTCCGCGGTCACATAGGATCCAGTGGCCCGGATATCGGAGCTCGCCAGATAGCCGGTCGGCCGCGCCACGTTGTTGCCGAACGTCACCGCTCCCACCAGCCCGCTGGATGTCAGCGGGACGACCACGGTGCCGCCGAGAAACTGCAATTCCTTCACCTGGGTCGTGACCAGGCCATAGAGCTGGATCTGCTCGTCAAAGCCGAGTTGGCCGTTCTCCTGGATCAGGAAGCCGACCTGATAGGACCCCGCTTCCGGGGTACCCCGGTTGTCCATGGCGGTAATGAAGGTCCAGGGCTTGCGCCGGAGATACACCTTCGCCTCGCCGTCGCCGTCCGGCGGAATCACGCTTTCCACGAACAGGCCCGGCACCTGGCGCAACAGGAAGATTTGCCGCTCGATATCCGCCACCCGCAGTGGTTTGCGCTCGGTGACGGCATTGACGATGTTGTCGATCAACCCCCCGTCCGGGACGGCATCGCCGTTCAGAAACGCCGCCACGCTGTCGATGCCAAGTTCGGTAATCTCGATCGTCAAGGCTCCGTCGCGGATCACTTGCGGCGGGACCTCGGATCGAACGCCGTAGTACCCGGCCTCGGTATAGAGACCAGCGATCCGATCGGCGAGATCATGGGCTTGGCTGACCGCCACTTCGGTCCCGATCAGTCCCGAATAGAGTTTGGCGATCGCGCCATCGTCGATCGCGGTCACCCCGGTGACGGAGACGCGCTCAAGACGGAAGCGCCGCGTGTCTGGCTCAGCCTTCGAGCGGTCCTCGCCCAGCACGGGTTGAATGGCGAGTCCGGCCGCCCCGCGACGCAGCAGGAATGCGGTCACTCGCAGCGCACCGTCGCCCATCGACCGCGCGCGCGTGGTCGCCACTTGGTACTCCGGCAGGTCGCGGGCCGCGGCGACCACGGCCTCCAAGGCCGATGTGCGGGCAGGCCCGTTGGCCAGCAGCTTCTCTACGGACGCCCTCAGGGCATTGGGGGTTTCGACCGTTCGGCCTTCCAGGTCGAAATCGACGGCTCCGATCCGGAATTCCTCGACCTCGATCTTCAGGCTTCGGTCGCCCACATATTGGCCGGGCACGGTGACCTTGGTGAACGCGTAACCGTCGGCTCGATACTTTTCGGCAAGCTTCTCCGCCAACCCATAGACTTCGCCGAGCGTGTTCACGCGCCCCTCATGGGCTCGCAGGATCTGGGCGAGGTCGCCGGCATTGTATACCGAAGATCCGGTCACCTGGATCTCCGATACCGTGAACGACATCTGCTCCGCATTCGGCGGCAGGACGCCCCCTATCCGCGGCGGGATAACCGTGACGGGGATGCTTGCCGAGGTTACCCGTTTCTCCACGTCCCGCTTGACCGTTCGGGTCTGCTGATTGCCGAAACTTCCGGCATCCGACGCCGCACCACCGGACGTCGTGGCGGTTTGAGCCGCGACTTCCTGGTAAAACATCACTGTCAGAAGAAGTCCGATAATCGGTCCAAATGAAACTGGCCGGTTCATTCAGCGCCCCCGGTGCAAAATGTCTACGCGTGCCGTCATCGGCTTGATGTGAGCTTCACGTACGGCGTTCAACCGGTCCCGAAGAAGGAGCTACCACGTTTCAACCACTTCGGTGAAGACCGAATGAACGTCCGCAAGAATGCCCGATCGACCCCAACGGTTGAACCGTCCCGGGTTTTCCGGAGGCTGTTTCATTAGGGTCATCCGACCATATCGAGGGTCTCTCGGGGGGATGTCCCTCGCCGTGTTGAAATTTGCTCGGCAGGCGCTGTTGGTTGACGATGCTATGCGGCGACCGCCTGCTGTTCAAGGTCGTGGTTGATCGCGTTCCTGTCCTGGTGGGCCGCCAGGGCTCGGCGCAGGCTCGGGAGTTGCTTGTGGGCCTTGAGGCGGCGGAAACCCTTGGCGGCCTCGAGCATGGCAGCGGCGGTCCAGCGCAGCGCCATGGCCGCGTCCTGCCAGCGTTTGACGTTGCGGCAGACCCGGCGGACGGTTCCGTTCATGTTCTCGATGATGTTGGTGCAGGCGAGCGACCGGCGTAGTTCGACTGGCAGACCGAGGCGGGTGACGGTGAGGATCTCGTCGAGGCCCTCCAGGATGCTGGCCGACACGCCCGGGGCGTCGCGCTCCAGGCGACGGGCGAGGTTGCGGATCAGCTTCTCGGCCTTGTCGGCGTCGTCCAGTTCCCAGGCCTGACGCAGCGCCTTGCGGACGCCGGCCTGCAAGGACTTGGGCAGGCGCTCTGCGATGTTGCGGGCCTTGTGGACCTGGCAGCGCTGGATCGGGGTGTCGCGGCCGAAGGTGTTGCGAATCGCCTTCGACAGCGCCTTGGCGCCGTCGATGATGAACAGTCGGCAGACCGCGGGATCGAGGCCGCGGCCGACCAGGTTGTCGAGCAGCGCCTGGGCCACGGCGGCGTTCTCGCTGGCCCCCTCGATCACGCCGAGCGGATGCTTGTCGCCGATGCCGTCGATGCCGACGGCGGCCAGCAGCATCAGGTCTTCCTCGATGTGGATGCCGTCGATCTGGATCGCCAGCAGGTCCAGGGCGGACAAGTCGGCGGCCATCCATTCCTTCATGCGTTCCGCCGACAGCGCCACGAACCGCCGCGACACCGCCGACTTCGACACTCCCGACCCGGGGGCCGCCGGGATGTCGCCGCCCGGCAGGCGGACGGCGCGGCCGAACTTGCGGGTCGAGACGTTGATCAGCATCAGGTTCAGCGCCCACTTGCCGAGCAGGTCTTCCGACTGCGCCGCCTCCCAGCTCGGCAGCGCCAGCTCGCCGCCGTCGCGAGCACGAACGCGAGGACGATCGATCTCGACCTTGCCGCCGTGGAAGCCGACCTTCCCCTTGGTCTTGCCCCAGCGATACCCGTCTCGCCCAGCAGCCCGGCCGTAGCGCGGGCCGCACAGCTCGGCCGCCTCCTCATCCATCATCGTCGCCAAAGTCGCCGGGCCCGCCGTCAGGCAGAAACGATCGAAGCTGGCTCCGACTTCCTGCCAAGCCTCATCGACGATTGCCGCCGGCACCACGCCGGCAGATCTGGTAGCTTTCTTCATGGCGTTGCTCTCCTTCGCGGATTCGACACCCCGAGCCTAATGGCTCAAGGCGGGCAACGCCTGCTCCCCTATTTCAACATCGACCGGGACATACCCATCTCTCGGTCGGCATACTAGTTTGCTTCTGCCTCGGCGGGCGGGATGTGCCCGATGGGGCCGAACAGGCGGTGGTTGTTGAACCAGTCGACCCAGCGCAGGGTCGCCATTTCGACGGCCGACACGCTCGGCCATGACCGCTGTTTCCAGATCACCTCAGCCTTGTAAAGGCCGTTGATCGTCTCGGCCAAGGCGTTGTCGTAACTGTCACCGACGCTACCGACCGAGGGTACGAGGTTGGCCTCTGCCAGGCGCTGGGTGTAGTTCATGGCAAGATATTGGGTTCCCCTGTCGCTATGGTGGATCAGGTTGTCCTCGGGGCCGGGGCTGCGGGCATGGATCGCCTGCTCCAGGGCATCGAGCACGAAGCCTGCCGTTGCGCTCGTGCTGACCTTCCAGCCCACGATGCGCCGGGCATAGGCGTCGATCACGAAGGCAACGTAGACAAACCCGGTCCAGGTATGGACATAGGTTAATTTGACCACCCAAAGAGCATTGGGTCGGCTGACGCGGAAAGCGGTGGCCGGGATCGTTCGGACAGAGTTCGGCGTCGGATAAGTGGATCGCCTGCCGGTTCCGTC
>ABHC01000012.1 GCA_000171835.1 alpha proteobacterium BAL199
CTACGAAGCGGTCAAGAAGGTCGAGAAGCTGTTCACCGTCAGGCTGGACTTTTTCTGAGACGCGTCGAGGTGTAAGGGAAGGCACCTCTCACGCGCGGAGATCGGAATGTCACGCATCGCCTATGTAAACGGACGCTATGTGCCGCACGCGGACGCCGTCGTTCACATCGAGGACCGCGGCTATCAGTTCGCCGACGGTGTGTACGAGGTGGTGTTGATCCACAACGGCGCGATGGTTGACGAACTTCCGCACCTCGATCGCCTCGACCGGTCTCTTCGCGAACTGCGCATCGCCGCCCCGATGACCCGGCCGGCGCTTCGGTCGGTCATGCGCGAGCTGCTGCGCCGCAACCGTATCCGCACCGGATTGATCTACATGCAGGCTACGCGCGGCGTGGCGCGCCGCGACCATCCGTTTCCGAAGAACCCCGTGACCGCGCTGGTGATGACGGCCAAGCGGGTCTCCCTGCCTTCGGCGGCGACCGTCGAGAACGGGGTGAAGGTGATCTCCATCCGCGACATCCGTTGGGAACGCTGCGATATCAAAACCGTGGCCTTGCTGCCCAACGTGCTCGGCAAGCAGCAGGCGAAGGAGGCCGGCGCCTATGAGGCCTGGCAGGTCGACGACAACGGTTATGTGACTGAGGGGACCTCGACCAACGCCTGGATCGTTACCAAGGATGGCGAACTGGTCACCCGGAACGCCAACCAGTCGATTCTGAACGGCATCACCCGGCTGACCCTTCTGAAACTGGCGGAACGCGAGAAGCTTCGGTTCGTGGAGCGCGGGTTCACCCTGGAAGAGGCCAAGCAGGCTCGGGAAGCCTTCGTCTCGTCAGCCACTTCATTCGTTACTCCGGTCACGCAGATCGACGATGCGGTCGTGGGCAACGGCAAGGCTGGCTCGGTCGGGCTGGGGTTGCGCGAAGCCTACCTCGCCTATGCGGCGGGTGAGGGGCGGACACCTTGATGATCCTGCCGACGCCGAGGGCGGTCATCTTCGATTGGGATTCCACACTGGTCGACAATTGGGGCGCGATTACCCGCGCGTTGGAACGGACCTTTACGATCATGGGGCAGGTGCCCTGGACCGAGATGGAGGTCAGGGCACGCGCTAAGAAGTCGCTTCGTGATACCTTTCCAGGCCTGTTCGGCGACCGGGCGGAGGAAGCGACACGGGAGTTCTACGCGGGCTTCGAGGCAGTACACCTGGAGACTCTGATTATTTTGGAGGGTGCATCTGACCTTCTTGACGGTCTCGCGACACGCGGCATCCCCACCGCGGTGGTCAGCAACAAATCCGGCGGATATCTCAGACGCGAGGCCGCGCATTTGGGCTGGGACCGTTACTTCCACAGGATCGTTGGGGCCAACGATGCGCCACGGGACAAGCCTGCCCCGGACCCTGTCCATATGGCGCTGGACGGCACGGGCATCGCGGCCGGCGCGGATGTCTGGTTTGTCGGCGACTCGGCCGTCGACTTGGCTTGCGCGCATGCCGCGGGCTGTACCGCCGTGCTGATTCATCCCGACAATCCCCATCCTGAGGACATGTCCTTACACCCACCTGCCATGCATTTAGCAGGCTGCCGCGAGCTTTTGCTGCAGTTACAGGATTGAGTGGCCGGCGCGCGTCATTATATGTTTAGCTGACATCTCGCATCTGCGAGATAGAAGTGGCGGGCCGCTTGATCGCGGTACCGTCCGTCGAGCCTTGGGCTCTAACGATAAGGAATGCAAGATGGCCGCCGAGAAGAGCCAAAGCGTTCAGGACGTGTTTCTGAACAAGATCCGCAAGGACAAGACGCCGGTTACCGTGTTTCTGGTCAACGGCGTGAAACTGCAGGGCATCGTCACGTGGTTTGACAATTTCTGTCTGTTGCTGCGTCGGGACGCGCATTCGCAGCTTGTCTACAAGCACGCGATCTCGACGATCATGCCGCAGCATCCGGTGTCGCTGTTCGACGCCAAGGAGGAGGGCGAAGGCTGACGAGGCGGTCATGGGTACCCGTGCGCTCGTTGTCCATCCACGCCTGAAGACCAAGGAAGACGCGTCAGCCGACAGTGTCCGAGATCCGGAAGCGCGTCTCGAGGAGGCGGTCGGCCTGACCTCGGCGATCGACTTGCTGTCGGTGCACGCCGAGGTCGTGACAGTCAACAAGCCGCGCCCGGGCTCCCTGCTCGGCGGCGGCCAGATCGAGCGCATCGCCCAGTTGGTCGAGGCGCTCGAGATCGAAGTCGTGGTCGTCGACCGGCCGCTGACCCCGGTGCAGCAGCGTAACCTTGAGAAGGAACTCGACGCCAAGGTCATCGACCGGACGCAGTTGATCCTGGAGATCTTCGGCGCTCGAGCCCGGACCCATGAGGGCCGGTTGCACGTCGATCTGGCATCGCTGACCTTCCAGCGCTCCCGGTTGGTCCGGTCCTGGACCCACCTCGAGCGGCAGCGCGGCGGCGGCGGATTCATGGGCGGGCCGGGTGAGCGCCAGCTGGAAATCGACCGCCGACTGATCGACGACAAGATCATCCGGATCCGTCGTGAGCTTGAGGAAGTCAAGCGAACCCGGGAATTGCACCGGGGCGCCCGGCGACGCGTGCCGTACCCGATCGTTGCCCTGGTGGGCTACACCAACGCCGGAAAGTCCACCTTGTTCAACCGGCTCTCCGGAGCGTCGGTTGTGGCCGAGGATCTGTTGTTCGCCACCCTCGACCCCACGATGCGGCGCATCGAAGTGCCCGGTGGGCGCACCATAATCCTTTCGGATACCGTCGGCTTCATCTCGGACCTGCCGACCCATCTGGTCGCGGCGTTCCGGGCCACTCTTGAAGAGGTGACGGAAGCCGACGTTGTCGTGCATGTGCGGGACATCGCCCACCCTGACTCCAACGCGCAGAAGTCGGATGTCGAAGGCGTTCTGGCCAGTCTCGGGATCGACGAAACCACCCGGTCCGGTCGCATGCTGGAAGTGCTCAACAAGATCGACCGTTTGCCGGATGACCAGCGCATCGCCGTGAAGCAGCGCGCAGCGTCGGGGAACGAACCGGTTGCCGCGGTCTCGGCGATTACCGGCGAGGGGATCGACGAACTGAGGTCCGTGATTGCCCAACTGCTGGGCGTGAACGACCAGGTTTGCGCGTTCACCCTCGACCTGTCGGATGGTGCCGCGATCGCTTGGCTGTACGCTCACGGCGAGGTGGTGGAACGCACCGATGCCCCCGAAGGTACCACGGCGGTCAGCGTCAGGTTGGCGTCGGCGGACGCCGATCGGTTCGAGAAGCGCTTCGGATCGGCAATCCGCCGCCCAGCATCCTGATTAGCGCCCGGGAATCGGCCGATCGCCGCAATTGACAGCGACCAATCGACGCTTCTATACCCTCTAGCACTCGACATAGGTGAGTGCTAACGGCACTGCCGACCGCCGGTCCGGGCTTGGCCGGGGTCTTCAACACGGAGGTTTCCCATGAAGTTTCGCCCGCTGCACGATCGCGTCGTGATCGAGCCGATCGAGTCCGAGACCAAGACCGCCGGCGGCATCATCATTCCGGACAACGCCAAGGAAAAGCCGTCCCAGGGCAAGGTCCTTGCCGTCGGTCCCGGCGCTCGCGACGAGGCCGGCAAGGTCCACAAGCTGGACGTCAAGAAGGGCGACACCGTGCTGTACGGCAAGTGGTCCGGCACCGAGGTCAAGCTCGACGGCAAGACCGTGATGATCATGCGCGAGAGCGATCTCATGGGAATCGTCGGCTGAACCGACACTCCTCATTGAATCCGTTACGGAGGAAGACATGGCTGCCAAGGACGTAAAGTTTAACGTCGACGCGCGTGATCGCATGCTGCGCGGCGTGGACATTCTGGCTAATGCGGTGAAGGTCACATTGGGCCCGAAAGGCCGCAACGTGGTCCTGCAGAAGTCGTTCGGCGCCCCGCGGATCACCAAGGACGGCGTCACCGTCGCCAAGGAGATCGAGCTCTCGGACAAGTTCGAGAACATGGGCGCGCAGATGGTGAAGGAGGTCGCCTCCAAGACCTCCGATGTTGCCGGCGACGGCACCACCACCGCGACCGTGCTGGCACAGGCAATCGTCCGCGAGGGCGTGCGCGCGGTTGCCGCCGGGATGAACCCGATGGATCTGAAGCGCGGCATCGACCTGGCCGTCGAGGCCGTCGTGGCCGACGTGAAGAGCCGCACCAAGAAGATCAAGACCTCCGACGAGATCGCGCAGGTCGGCACCATCTCCGCCAACGGCGCCAAGGACATCGGCGAGATGATCGCCAAGGCGATGGACAAGGTCGGCCGTGAAGGCGTGATCACCGTCGAGGAAGCCAAGTCGCTGGGCACCGAACTCGACATCGTCGAGGGCATGCAGTTCGACCGCGGGTACCTGTCGCCGTACTTCGTGACCAACGCCGACAAGATGGTGTGCGAGCTCGAGAGCCCGCTGATCCTGATCCACGAGAAGAAGCTGTCCGGCCTGCAGGCGATGTTGCCGCTGCTGGAACAGGTGGCCCGCGGCCAGCGCCCGCTGCTGATTCTCGCCGAGGACATCGAGGGCGAGGCGCTTGCCACCCTGGTCGTCAACAAGCTGCGCGGCGGCCTGAAAGTCTCGGCCGTCAAGGCTCCGGGCTTCGGCGATCGTCGCAAGGCGATGCTCGAGGACATCGCGATCCTGACAGGTGGCACCGTGATCTCCGAGGATCTCGGCATCCAGCTCGAGAATGTCACCCTCGACATGCTCGGCACGGCCAAGAAAGTGTCGCTGACCAAGGACACCACCACGATTGTCGACGGTGCCGGCAAGAAGAAGGACATCCAGGCGCGGTGCGCGCAGATCCGGGCGCAGATCGAGGACACCACCTCGGACTACGACCGTGAGAAGCTGCAGGAGCGTCTGGCCAAGCTGGCCGGTGGCGTCGCGGTGATCCGCGTCGGTGGCGCGACCGAGATCGAGGTGAAGGAGCGCAAGGATCGCGTCGACGACGCGATGCACGCGACCCGCGCCGCGGTCGAGGAAGGCATCGTACCGGGTGGTGGTACAGCGCTGCTGTACGCCGCCAAGGCGATCGACAAGCTGACCCCCGGCAATGCCGACCAGCGTACCGGTTTCGACATCATCCGGCGGGCCCTGCAGGCTCCGGCCCGGCAGATTGCCGAGAACGCCGGTGCAGATGGCTCGATCATCGTCGGCAAGCTGCTCGAGCAGAAATCGACCAGCTTCGGCTACAACGCCCAGACCGGCGTATTTGAGGATCTGATCAAGGCCGGCGTCATCGACCCGACCAAGGTCGTTCGCACCGCGTTGCAGGACGCGGCGTCGATCGCCGGCCTGCTGATCACCACCGAAGCCATGGTCGCTGACAAGCCGGAACCGAAGCCGGCTGGCGGCGGCATGCCGGACATGGGCGGTATGGGTGGCATGGGCGGTATGGGCGGCATGGATTTCTGATCCACAGTCCGTTCGGCTTCCGGCCCATCACACGGCCGTGATAGGGAAGGGCCGGCGGCAATGCTGCGGCCCTTTCGATTTTTCATGAGCAGTTCGGAGCATGCGATGACGACCGTCGATCTCGACCGGGTGGCGCAGGCGCTCGCAGAGGTAGCCGAGCAGGAGATCATGCCGCGCTGGCGCAATCTGGCTGCCGGCGATGTGCGGGAGAAAACCGGCCCGAACGACTTGGTAACCGTCGCCGACGAAGCCGCCGAACATGCCCTGGCGGCGCGGCTGCCCGACCTTCTGCCCGGCTCGATCATGATCGGCGAGGAATCGGTCGAGAAGGACCGCGGGTTGCTGGACGTCTTGAAGGGCGATCAGCCGGTCTGGATCGTCGATCCGGTCGACGGCACCAAGAACTTCGCCGAGGGCAGCGACCGTTTCGGGGTGATGGTGGCGCTGGTCGAACGCGACGTGACGATTGCCGCGGTGATCTACGAGCCCGTGACCGGCCGTGCCTTGATGGCTGAGGCCGGCGGTGGCGCCGAGTTGGTCGATCGCTCAGGCGAGCGTACCCGGCTGAACGTCACCGATACGACCGGACTGGATGCCATGCAGGGATCGTTCAACTTCCGTTTCATCCCGGACGAGACGGTGCGCAAGGCGGTCCGCGCCAAGGCGGATGCCATCCTGACCGACCGGCACTACCGCCGCGGCTGCGCCGCCTACGACTACCGCATGCTGGTCACCGGCGAATGGGATTTCGCCTTCTACTGGAAGAACATGCCCTGGGACCACGCGCCGGGCTTGCTGATCCATCAGGAAGCCGGCGGCTACAGCGCTCGCTTCGACGGCAGCCCGTACCGCGCTAGCGAACTGGCCGGCGGCATCTTGGCGACCCCGGACGCAGCAAGCTGGCGTGACTTCCGAAGCGCCGTGTTGGCACCGATCGGGTGAGGGCGGGCGGGCTTCAGGCCGCCTGCCTCATCTCCAGCCCGGCATCCTCGGGCAAGCCGAGCAGCAGGTTCATGTTCTGCACCGCCGCGCCCGACGCGCCTTTGCCGAGGTTGTCGAGCCGGGCCGTGACCACTGCCCTCCCGGACTCGGCGTGGGTGAACACGAACAACTCCATCGTGTTGGTGCCGTTCAGCGCCTGTGGGTCGAGTTCCTTCAGCCCCTCGGCCTCGCCCAGCGCCGCCACCCGGACAAACCGCGCGTCCGCATAACGCTCCGCCAGCACCGCGTGAATGTCGGCCGCAGACGGTGACTTTGGCAATGCCCACAGCGCCAGCGGAACGCTGACCAGCATGCCCTGGGCGTAGCGCCCCACCGCCGGCTGAAAGATCGGTGGATGGGCAAGGCCCGTCCACCGGGTCATTTCCGGCACATGCTTGTGGGTGAGGGCTAGGCCGTAGCTCCAATAAGCATCGGGCTTGTAGCCGTCCTGGCCCTCGGTCTCGTAGCGCTGGATCAACGCCTTGCCGCCGCCGGTGTAGCCGGAGACCGCGTTGACCGTCACCGGGAAGTCGGCTGGGACGATCCCGGCGGTGACCAGCGGCGCCAGGATGGCGATGGCGCCGGTCGGGTAGCATCCGGGGTTCGACACCCGGGTCGCCGCCGCGATGGCTGCGCGCTGGCCCGGCTGGAACTCCGGAAAGCCGTACGCCCATCCGTCCGCCGTGCGATGCGCCGTCGAGGCGTCGATGAGCTTGGTGTCAGCGCCGTCTACCAGCACGGCCGCTTCGCGGGCGGCATCGTCCGGCAGGCACAGGATCGCAACATCGGCGGCGCGCAGGGCGTCGCGGCGGGCCGACGGATCCTTCCGACGCGCGTCGTCGAGCGAAATCAGCTCGATGTCGCGGCGCGCAGCAAGACGATCCCGGATCTGCAGACCCGTCGTTCCCGCTTCGCCGTCGATGAAGATCCGTGCTGCCATAACCGCCTCCCGGCCGGAAAGTCGCCTGTTGAAAGGGGCCTGACCATACTGCAATCAAACGCGATTGTGGAGTGTTTCCAAAGGCCCTTCAGGCGAGGTCCACCAAGGTGATTTCCGGCGGAACGCCCAGTCGGATCGGCAGGTTGGAGCAGCCGAGGCCGCCCGAGACCACGAGATGCCGCTCCTCCTCGATGATGTGGCCATAGGCGTATCGATTGCCGAAGCCGGACGGAACGATCGGCGAGTATCCGAACATCCGAACCTGGCCGCCGTGCGTGTGCCCGCACAGGGTCAGCGCGACGCGGTCAGGGACTTGCGGAAAGATGTCCGGCTCATGGGCCAACAGCAGCGCCGGCGCGTCGTCGCCGTCCAGATGTGCCAGTGTGGCCGCCAGGTCGTGGACGCCACTCTGTTCCCGGTCGTAATGCGCCAGCAGCGCCAACTGATCGCCCAGGCCCAGAAGCCAGAACGGCTTGCCGCCATTGTCCAGGCGAACCGCATCATTGTGCAGAACCCGGATTCCTTGATCTTCCAGATGCCGCTGCACTCGTACCGGCCCATGCCCGGCATGCTGGGCGTCGGGATCATCCCACCAATCGTGGTTGCCGAGGATCGCGTAGACGCCGAGAGGTGCCGACAATTGCGCCGAAGCGC
Source organism: alpha proteobacterium BAL199 (assembly GCA_000171835.1). Lineage (GTDB taxonomy): Bacteria > Pseudomonadota > Alphaproteobacteria > Thalassobaculales > Thalassobaculaceae > Thalassobaculum_A. Next base: position 8,021 of record ABHC01000012.1, read on the forward strand.
GCGCGAAATCGACCATCGGAACGCGCCGCGTTATCAGACTATGCTCGGCACCATAATCTCCGAGCAGGACGATCAGGTCCGGATTCTGGGCGTTCGCGGTCTCGACGATCTCGGAATACCGGTCCAGCGGCATGTACGGTTCGCCGAGGTGCGGATCGGCGATCGCGGCAATCCTCAGCTTCATGCCGCGCGGCCACGTCGCCGGCCTCACCTCGTGGCGTTGCACGGCGAGGCGAAACCGCGGTTCGACTCCGAACGCGTAAGCGGCACCCGAGAAACCGAAGACCCCGGTTCCAACCAGCCATCTCAACAACTGCCGTCGCGAAATCGTCATGCCTAGTCCCGACCTCGTTTCAGTACGGCGAAATCCACCATGCAGAAACATTCTCAGTACGGCGATTTCACGTCAGCACAGTGGCGTTGACGGTCGCGGCGCCGGTATCAGGGCCGTGAACGCCCAACCGGACAGGAAGGTTGCATCCGGCCGACCGTTTGATGCTGAGCGACGAGAGGGCCGATTCGCGGTGGAGTTTTTCTCTGTTTAATCCGTATGTTCTGAGGCTTTCTTAATCTTCTCATCACTTTTAACGCGCTGCCAGTGAGTCTCCATGACGCTCAACGGCACTGCGTCGATCGACTGCCCGTCGGCCCGCAATCCGTTCTCCACCCCACGGAAGCGCCGCTCGAACTTGGCGTTGCAGCGCCGGAGCGCCGTTTCGGGATCGACGCCGAGATGCCGCGCCAGATTGACCACCGTGAACAACACGTCGCCGACCTCGTCTTCCAGCCGATCCACGTCGCGGTTGCCGTCGACCTCGGCCTGCAACTCACCGAGTTCCTCGTGGATCTTGGCCACAACGTCGGACGTGTTCGGCCAGTCGAAGCCGACCCGCACCACCCGCCGCTGCAGTTTTACGGCGCGCATCAGCGCGGGCAGGGCAGTCGACACCCCATCGAGCACGCTCGCGGTGCGGCCTTCGGCTTCGGCCTTGCGGGCCCGCTCCTCGGCCTTTTGCTGCTCCCAGGCACCGGTCTGTGCCTCGGCATCGGCGACCGTCTCGTCGCCAAAGACATGCGGGTGCCGGCGGATCATCTTCTCGGTGATGGCGGTTGCGACATCGTCGAAGCCGAAGCTGCCTTCCTCCTCGGCCATCCGCGCGTGGTAGGCGACCTGCAGGAGGAGATCGCCCAACTCGTCCTTCAGCGCGGCGCGGTCCCCGGTGGTGACCGCCTCGGCGACCTCGTAGGCCTCTTCGATGGTGAAGGGCGCGATCGTCTCGAACGTCTGCTCAAGGTCCCACGGACACCCGCCGTCCGGGCTGCGCAACCGGGCCATGACAGCAATCAGCCGGGCGATCGGAGGCCCGGCGGGCAGGTCGTCGGACGAATGGGTCATGTCACCGGGCGCTGGTCAGGTTGAGTCGGCGGCAGACTAACCGCCGGACCCGGCAGGGGAAAGCGCGGATGCCAAACGCCAGGTGGCCAACGCGATGGCGGCGCCACGAGCCTCAACTCGGACGCCGCCTCACGCACATGGAGATGCGTTCAAATCACTCGCAAGAGTGAGAATTGTCCCAAATTGTAAGTTGTCTTTAGCCCCGTCCGTTCACTTTGAAGAGACGGGGCGGTGCTGCGCCGGTGGTTCCATGCGTAAGCACCCCCTGGTTTCAGCCCAAGTTCGGAGCGACGACTTGCATCGCACTAATCATCATCGCGCAATTTGCTTGGAGATGGAAGAGTAAATCTGTTGCCGATCTTGACTGGCAATATGCTGTTCGTTACGGACAGAGCCTGGTAACCTGCTACCGAGACGTGTGTTCAGGCTTGCAGGAGAGTTTCATGAGACTTGATACCGGGCTGCTGTCGCGAAGGAGCGTTCTGCAAGCGCTCACGGCCCTTGCCGGTGCCGCAGCATTGCCGGCCGCGTTCGTCGGGCGCCACGCCCATGCCGCGATGCCGACCCTGCCGCCGGACTTTGGGCGCGGGCGCAGTGTCGCTGTAGTCGGTGCCGGAGTGGCCGGCCTGACCTCCGCCTACGTCCTGGCCCGCAACGGCTTCCGGGTAACGGTGTACGAGGCCGACAGCCGGTACGGCGGGCGCAGCCTGACACCGCGTCCGGTCCGTGCGGAGTACCGCGACTGGTGGTTCGCCAAATACCATTCCGAGCGGCAATTCCCAGCAATGTACGTATCGGAATACCGCGAGGACCCAGCACGCAGCCCGGACCCGCAACCGCAGGTCTGTCGGTTCGATGATCCGCTGTGGGACCCGCAGTCCGGCAAAGACCCGCTGGAACTGTTCCTTAACGCCGGGCCGGGCCGGATCCCGAGCGACCATGTGGCGGTCCTCGACCTCTGCCGCCGGATTGGTGTCGAACTCGAGCCGTACATCTTCCTGTCCGCCTCCAATCTGCTGCAGAGCGCGGCCTTCAACGGCGGCGTTCCAATCCCGTTTCGTCAGATCAACTACAGCCTGATGGGCCAGATCGCGGAAATGCTGGCGACCGTGGTGAGGGACGGGCATGCGCTGGGCCAATACTCCGACGGGTACCGCAACAGGGTGCTGGCGATGCTGCAGCAGTTCGGCGACCTGAATGGCAATCTCAAGTACGACGGATCCTCGCGGCTCGGCTACAGCCACCCCCCGGGTGGGTGGCGCGACGCCGGCGTGGTCAACCCCGTGGTACCGTTCGACCAGACGCTGAACTCCGGGTTTGCAGGGGGTGGCGGACCGGCATCGACGGCGGGGCCGGTTCTGTTCAACGCCGACAACATCATCTGGCAGACCTCGCTGCTGCAGCCAATCGGCGGCATGGACCGGATCTGGCAGCGTCTGATGATGCAGGAAATCCCGGCCGACGCGGTCGAGCTTCGCAGCGACGACCCGCGCTCGGCAGGCTTGAGCGCCCGGGACGCTGCTGGATCCGGAAGCAAACGTTATGTCGGCGATCTGGTGGTGTTGAACCACCGCATCACCGCGCTCGAGGACGATGCCGCACAGCCGCGGATGCGCGTCGGCTATGCCTGGAGCGACCCGTCGACCGGCAAGACCGGGGAGGGATCGGCCGCCCATGATTTCTGCATTTCGACCATGGCGCCGAACCTGCTGGCCACCCTGAAAACCAGCCTGCCGAACGGCTTTCGCGCGGCGCTCGGCGCTGTCCTGCAGTCGCCGGCGATCAAGGTCGGCTGGCAGAGCAAGGACCGGTTCTGGGAGACCGGGAACCAGATCTACGGCGGCATCAGCTGGACCGACGATCCGATCCGGCAGATCTGGTATCCGTCCGAGGACTACGGCGCCCACACCGGCGTGCTGACCGGCGCCTACAACAGTGGGCCGCAGGCCGAAGCGTTCGGCAATCTCAGCCAGGCGCAGCGCATCGAGGCGGCGTTGCGGGGCGGCGAGAAACTGCATGCCAGGTTCAGCCAGAAAGTCCACGCCGACAAGGGCCTGACGATCGCCTGGCACCTGATGCCGCACCAGATCGGCGGCTGGGCGGTCGACACCGCGAACACCCAGCCAGAGATCTACCGCCAGATCACCACCTTGCCGCAGGGCCGGCTGTATCTGGCCGGCGACGCTTGGAGCCAGTTGCCGGGCTGGAAGGAGGGCGCCGTGACATCAGCCTACGCGGCGGTCGAGTCGATCGCTTACGGGATGACGGCTGGGAAAGCCAAAGTCGCGCGTTGAGTTGAGATAGCGGGACGGGGGTCCGGAGGTTCGGCCCCATGGTCTTGAGTATCAGAAACGCGCATAATGTATATTATGGGAAATTGTATTTGATCTTCGGACTCTTCGCGCTAACCGCGCCGCGACCGCGCCACGCCGATTGACTCCATCAACCGCACCCCACGCTCGCGACCGATCTGCGCGAGTTCGGGAAATGCCAACGCTGCTGCATCGAATTCGTCGTCGATCCGCACCCGCCCGGATCCGTACGAAGGAAGCACCATGGTGCCCACATACACCAGTTCGCTGGGGTTCACGGTGAAGCCGTATCCGCCAATGTCATCGGGTGCGATCAGCCGGTTGTTGCGGCCGGCGCTGAAACGCAAGACATAGATGGTCTTCGATCCGGGGAAGATATGCCCCTTGATCGTGGCGTAGTTTCCGGCAAAGAGTGTCTCCGACACGAACGTGGTCGCGGAGCCCTCAGTCTTGGGTTCGGCCATCTTGCCGCTGTATCCGGGCAATATCGGCAGATCGATGCCACCCGTCTCCGGCTCAATATAGCCAAAGGAAACTTCGGCACGGGGCGCCGGCGGGGGGCGGTTGAACAACGACCAAGGCGAGGAAGAACTGTCCTGGGTGGTATTCCCGGACGGATTGTCCCCGATACGAAGGCCAATGATCGCAGTGCCCCGGGCCTGATCGGAACCCGAACTGGTGCCGCCTCCAGCACAACCGGTCAGAACCAGTGCCCCGCCGCCGGCAAGTAACGCCCGACGACCCAGTGATCCGATAGGTGTTTGATTCATCGCGCGACCGTCATGAAGTGATTGTAGGCAATTGCTGACCAAATTCACACGAACCGCTCTTGAATGGAACACCTTTTGTCCGGAATGGTTGTCCTCGCAACGGGGCTCAGGTCACGTGGATGCGGGCCCTCGGTCCGTACAGACTCGCTATCCGTTTACTTGTAGTCAATCTGGGCCGCTGGACAGCGGCCTTCCCGATCGATCATGGCGCGCAGCACGGTGCGTTGCTCGCTGTCGGCAAACACCTTGGAGAACCGCACGGTTTGGTCGCTGGTGCGCAGGAACACGCGGTGCCGTCGGCACACTTCCATGATGTCCTTCAGGAACGCTCTCGCCTCATCGCGGGTCAGCAGGTTCTTCTGGTGATCCTTGGCGAGGTCGCCAAGCAGGTTCGGATCGATCATGACGACGGCTCGTTGCGCTTGTAGGATTGATGGATGGCAAGGGTAGCATTGGAACGAGCGCTGAAGAAACCGGGCCGGGTTCTGACCTGGCACCTCGGCGCCGGGTGTCGCTCCTACCGAAGTTCCGACCGCGAAGACTATTTCACCGTGCTGCCGCCGGAGTTGGCCGGTTTCGTCCAACGCTTCGGCTCCGACGCCACCGAACCGGAAATCCTGGAGCTGTTCCTGGACGACATGCTGCACGACCTCGCGGTCGAGGAAGCCGAGCACCGCGCGCTGCATGGCGACGACCCGCTCATACCTTCCGTGCCGGCGGATGCGGTGCTGTTCGAGATCCGGGGCTATTTCCAGGGCTGCCTGGAGTTCTACGTCACCCAATGGGCGGCACCCCCGCGCGATCCGTTCCGGCGCGGGCCGGAGCCGCGCTGGCTGGTCCTGGCGAGCCCGAACGTCCGCTCGGCCGAGCGTTGCGCCGCCGCGTTCGACGACCTGCTGGACCGCTGCGACAGCGTCGCGCGCTGCCACGACCTGATCCTGGACCTGGAAACCGTTCGCGACGGGTTCCGCACCATGCTGCGCCGCAAGGCCGGCTATGCGCCGTCGCTGACGCCTTCTGCGGCTGCCCTGAGGTAGACATCACGGTCGGTGCGGTGCAGGGCGAAGCCCGGGCGGCCAGGCTCGGCGAAGCCGTAGCGCTTGTACCATTCGACCGGCCGTTCGCCGCACATCAGCATCCAGCGGCGCAGATTCTGCAGGTCCGGATGGGCGAACACGCAATCCATCATCCAGCTTCCCACGCCCTGCCCGCGCACGGTGTCGTCCAGCAGGAACACGTCGCCGAGATAGGCGAAGGCGGCGAAGTCGGTCACGACCCGGGCATAGCCGACCATCGGTGCCTTGGCTTCCGGCGAACCTGCGAACAACCCGAAATTGACGCTGTTGGCAACGAAGGCGCGTACCACTGAATCCGGGATACCCGGCGACTGCCGGCCGGCCGCGAGATAGCGCTGCACGACGTCTGCGTCGATCAAGCTCGGGTCGGTGACGACCACCCTTCCCTGGCGCTCCCAGCGTTGCGGCTTGATGTCGTCCAGGCGGCTCACGTCGGGATCTCCAGCACCAGCCCGTCATAGCCCGGCTCGACTCCCGGCGGACACTTGGCCAGGGTGCGGCGGTAGTCGAGGCGAGCGTTCATGTGAGTCAGATAGGCCCGCCGTGGCCGGACCCGCTCGATCCACCCCAAGGTGCGCTCCAGCGTGGAATGGGCACTGGTCGGCTCCTCGCGCAGGCAGTCGACGATCCAGGTGTCGAGTTCGAACGCCGCGAGATCGTCGAGCTGCGCTTCGGTCAAAGTATGCACGTCGGTGGAATAGGCCATCTGTCCGTCGAACACGAAGCCCAGGCTGGCGCCGGAGTTGCCGTGGTCCAACCGCGTGACATCGACGGTGATGCCTGCGACTTCATGCCGACCTTCATCGACTGGATGGTGGATCAGCGGCGGCGAATGGTGCGGCGGTGATCCCGGAACCGCCTCGAACATGTAGCCGAACCGAGCCTGCAAATCGGCGAAGGTAATCGGGTCGGCATAAGCCGGGATGCGTTGACCGGCGCTCCAGTACAGCGGGCGTAGGTCATCGATGCCGTGGGTGTGGTCGGCGTGGATGTGGGTGAACAGCACTGCGTCAATCGATTGGACATCGGCGTCCAGCAGTTGCTCGCGCAGGTCCGGCGAAGCATCCACCAGGATCCGCCGTCCCGCCTTCTCGATCAGGATCGAGCAGCGGCGCCGCCGGTTGCGCGGCTCGGTTGGATCGCACAGGCCCCAGCCGCCGGACAGGCTCGGCACTCCGACGGATCCGCCGCACCCGAGCATGGTCAACCGTGTCATGCGGCGTCGAGTGCCAGGTCAGCGGGGGGCGGTACCTTGCTGAACAGCTTGAAGAAATTACGGGTGGTCTGCTCGGCCGACGCTGCCACCGTCAGACCCTGGGTCTCGGCGACCACCGCGTGGGTGTGCACCACATAGGCCGGCTCGTTGCGCTTTCCACGGTACGGCGGCGGCGCGAGATACGGCGCGTCGGTTTCGACCAGCAACCGGTCGGCCGGTAGGTCGGCGACAATGGAGCGCAGATCCTCAGACTTCTTGAAGGCGACGATACCGGACAGCGAGATGTAGAAGCCGAGGTCAACGGCACGCATTGCCAGTTCCCGGCCGGAACTGAAGCAGTGCATCACCCCGGTGAACGGCCCTTCGGCGTGGCACTCCTCCAGGATCTTCCAGGTGTCCTCGTCGGCTGCGCGGCTGTGCACGATCACCGGCAGCCCGGTGCGGCGCGACGCCTCGATATGCGCTCGGAACCCGGCGGCCTGATCGGCGCGCGGGCTGCTGTCGTAGTGGTAGTCGAGGCCGCACTCGCCGATCCCGACGACTTCCGGGTGCGCCTCGGCGATTGCCATGAGATCTTCAGCGGTTATGTCGGTTTCCTCACCCGCCTGGTGCGGATGGGTACCGACGGTGCAGTACACCTCGTCGAACCGCTGGGCGATCGCCAGGACCTTGTCGAAACGCCGGACCCGGGTGCCGATCGTCACCATGCGCACTACACCGGCCCGCCGGGCGCGCGCCACGACCTCGTCCAACTCAGAGGCAAAGTCCTCGAAGTCGAGATGACAGTGGGAGTCGACCAGCATAGGAAGCGACGTCACGATCCCGCCTCCTCCTCCGCGACCCAGCGCGGAAACACGCCTTCGGGCTTCGGCAGCGGCGTGCCGGGAACCAAGCGATAGTCCGGGGTCAGCCGGTCGAAGTCACGGGCGTCCGCCGGAACTGCTAACTGGTCGAGCATGCGCTCGCAAGATCCTGGAACAATTGGCTGAAGCAGGATCGCCACATGGCGGATGGTTTCGACCAGAGTGTAGAGCACGGTCGCCATCCGCGCCGGATCGGTCTTGCGCAGGGTCCAGGGCGCCTGCTCGTCGACATAGCGGTTGGCACGCCCGACCACGTCGAAGATGGCGTCCAGGGCCTTGTGGAAGGCTTGCGTGTCGTAGGCGGCGCGCTGGCTCTCCAGCAAGGCGTCGGCGGCACCGAGCAACGCTTCGTCGGCCGCAGCGAAGGCGCCAGGCTGCGGCACAGCGCCGGCGCAGTTCTTGGCAACCATCGACAGCACGCGCTGCGACAGGTTGCCGAGATCATTGGCCAACTCGGAGTTCATGCGGTTTATCATCGCCCGGTGCGAGAAGTCGCCATCGTTGCCGAACGGCAGTTCGCGCAGCATGAAGTACCGGAACTGGTCGAGCCCGTAAGTGTCCACGAGGGCTGCAGGATCGATCGCGTTGCCGAGCGATTTGGACATCTTCTGGCCTTCGACGGTCCACCAACCGTGGGCGAACACCCGTTTCGGCACTTCCAGGCCGGCACCCATCAGGAACGCCGGCCAATAGACCGCGTGGAACCGCAGGATGTCCTTGCCGACCATGTGAAGGTCTGCCGGCCAGCGCTTGGAATACTGCCCGTCGGTATCGGGATAGCCCGCCGCCGTGATGTAATTGGTCAAGGCGTCGAGCCACACGTACATGATGTGGGCATCGTCGTCCGGAACTGGCACGCCCCACTTGAAGCTGGTCCGGCTGACCGACAGGTCCCGGAGCCCGCCGCGCACGAACGACAGGACTTCGTTGCGTCGGCTCTCCGGTGCGATGAAATCGGGATTGGCCTCGTAGAACGCCAGCAGCGGCTCCTGCCACTTCGACAGATCGAAGAAGTAGGACGGTTCCTCCACCCATTCGACCGGTGCCCCACTCGGCGCCCGCTTCTCGCCGTTCACCGTGGTCAATTCGGTTTCGACGTAGAACGCTTCGTCGCGCACCGAATACCAGCCGGCGTAGGAGCCGAGATAGATGTGGCCCTTTTCCTTCAGGCGCCGCCACAGCGCCTGCACCGCCGTGACATGCCTGGGCTCGGTGGTTCGGATAAAGTCGTCGGTGGAGCAGTTCATCACCCCGATCAGGTCGCGGAAGTTCTGCGAGACCCGGTCGGTGAAGCTCTGCGGATCGACGCCGGCCGCATCGGCTGCCGCTTCGACCTTCTGGCCGTGTTCGTCGGTGCCGGTCAGGAACATCACGTCATAGCCGTCGAGGCGCTTGAAGCGCGCCAGCGCATCGCAGGCCAGCGTGGTGTACGCGTGGCCGATATGCGGCTTGTCGTTGACGTAGTAGATCGGTGTCGTGACGTAGTAGCTGCGGCTCATCAGAGACCTCCGGCCGACGGGCTCCCTGCCTACTCCGCCACCCGGCCGCGATCAAGCCCGTCGCCCAACGCCAGGGTGTGGATCGAGTCCAGAACGACCTGTCGGCGGTCCAGATTGACCGCCCGTTCCAGGTGAATCAGCCGCTCCACTTCGGCGCGTCGGCGGAACACCGGCTCGACACCAGCGGAAGCGACCCAGCGACGCCCGACAGCCAGATCGCCGGGAATGACTTCCTGAAGGCCCGTGGCGTCGGCGGATGACCGGACCGCACGGTCGATCCACCAGAGCATCAGCTCCATTCCGGCAGTAAAGGCGTCGGCCTCGCCAGCCTTGGGCCGTCGTCCCCATGCCGTTGCCAAGGCATGCAACGTCTCGCCCGGCACCAGATCGCCGCGTCTGACCGGCAAATGCCCCATCAGCCCGGCGACACCGCGGTACAGATCGGCACCACCGGCATCGGCCAAGGCGATCGCCCGCCCGATGCTGCCCTCCGCTAACCGCACCAGAACCGATGCGTCCGCCTCGTTGACCGACGGTCTGGCGCGCCGAAGCAGATCGAGTACCAATGGATCGGGAAGCGGCTTGAGGACGAGGCGCCGACAGCGCGACCGGGTTGTCGGCAACATTGAATTTAACGCATTTGATATCAGCAAAATCAGCGTATTAACTGGGGGTTCCTCAAGTATTTTGAGAAGTGCATTCTCGGCGTTCCGGTTCATCCGGTCGGCCTCGTCGACGATCGCGACCCGCCAGCCACCCTCGGCGCTCTTGAAGCGCAGCGATGCTTCGAAGGCCCTGACCTCCTCGACCTTGACGACTGCGCTCATCGTTCCCTTGTCGGTCATCTGCCGACGCAGGATCTTGAGGTCAGGATGGCTCTCGGCGGCCACCATCCGCGCCACTCTGGTGTCCGGTGCGATGGCCATGGAGGTCGGTGGCGCCTCGGACATGCCAAACAGACTGTCATCGGCTCCCGCTCCGCCGCCCGACAGGACAAAACGGGCAATGCGGTACGCCAGAGTGGCCTTGCCGATCCCAGGCGGTCCGGCAATCAGCCAGGCGTGCGGCATCCGTCCCGAGGACCAGGCCTCCAGGATCAGCGCCTCCGCCGCTTCATGACCGATCAGGTCGGGGTTGGCGGCTGGCAGAGGCAGGCCGACAAACGTTTCTCCGTCATCGCTCATGCCGAGACACCAAGGCGTTCAGACACGGCAGCAGCGACGGCACGGGCGATCAGGCCCTCGGGAAGCGTTCCCGCATCGACAGTGACGCAGCGGTCCAAATTCGCGGTGGCGATACGGAGGAATCCGTCCCGAACGGCGGCATGGAACGCCAATCCCTTACGCTCGAAACGGGCCTCGGTCCCGTCGCTCCCCCGCAGGGTTCTGGCCAGACCGGTCTCGGGCGCTAGGTCCAGAACGAGGGTCAGATCCGGCCGTGTGTCCTCGACGGCGGCCTCGATCAGCGCCTCGAGCGTCGCAAGAGGGACGCCGCCGGCATACCCCTGGTAGGCCAGGGTTGAATCGATAAAGCGGTCGCAGATTACCCATTGGCCCTTGGCCAAAGCCGGCCGAATGGTACGGATCAGATGGTCGCGCCGGGCTGCGTTCATCAGCATGGCTTCGGTGACCGCGTCCCAGCGACCCGGCTCGCCGGTGACCAGCAGGGTTCGGATCGCTTCGGCACCCGGGGAGCCGCCAGGCTCCCGCGTCAGCAAACAATCGACTCCCCTTGCCTTCAACCATGCTGCCAGATGGCGTGCCTGAGTGGACTTACCCGCTCCCTCGCCGCCTTCCAGGGTGATGAAGCGGCCGCGCGCGGTCGCGTCAGCCACCAGCCCCCCAGACCAAATGGCCGATTGCCGAGGTGATCCGACCCAGTGGGCCAAGCTGCCCTACGTCGGCACCGGCATACAACGGCACCGTACGATCCTGCATGTCAGGAGATGCAATCCGCAGCATGGCGATCGGCTGACCGGCAACGATCGGCGCCGGGATCGGCCCGGAATACTCGACCGTGACGGTCATTTCCTTGCGCGCGGCACGTTTGACCGCCACCACGATGTCACGATCCGACACCAGCGGCACCTTCGGACGGTCACCCAGCCAGACCTCGGCGGTTTCAACCGGTACACCCTTCTTGGCGAATGTCAGGTTCTCGAACTCCCGGAACCCCCATTCGATCAGTCGTTCGGACTCGTCAGAGCGTTCGCGCACGCTCGACAGGCCGTTCACCACCAGGATCAGGCGGCGATCGCCGCGTTTCGCGCTCACCGTCAAGCCGTACCCGGCGTTCTCGGTGTGGCCGGTCTTTAGACCGTCGACGCCCATGGCTTTGTAAAGTAATGGATTTCGGTTGCCCTGCTTGATCTTGTTGTAGGTGAATGAGGTTTCGGAGAAGAGCGAATAGTAGTCCGGAAAGCGGCGAATGGTCTCGGCGGCAAGGACAGCGAGGTCGTGTGCCGTCATCCGATGTTCGGGATCCGGCCAGCCGGTGGAGTTGCGGAATACCGATCTCTCCAGCCCGATCTCGCGCGCCCGCGTGGTCATTAGCTCACCGAACGCTTCCTCGGACCCTGAGATCGCTTCGGCCAGCGCGATCGTCGCGTCGTTGCCCGACTGGACGATGATTCCCATCAGCAGGTCGGAAAGCACGACGCGTGACCCGACCTCGACGAACATCTTCGATCCGCCCTTGCGCCAGGCATTCTCGGAGATCGGGATTTCATCGGTCATCTTCAGGCGCCCATCCTTCAGGCGCTCGAAGGCGAGGAACACCGTCATGATCTTGGTCATCGAGGCTGGCGGCATCAGCTCCGTCGAGTTCTTCTCGAACAGGACCTGTCCGGTATCATAGTCCATCAGGATGGCTTCGCGCGCGCTGGTGTCGAGCGCGGCAACCGGCCGAGCGCCACCAAGAATCAAGGGCACCGTGGTGACCAGGACAGCCAGAAACCCGACGAACGATAGATAACGACGCGACACGGTCTGGGACCTCCTCGTGCTTGAGTTCTCCACTGTTCCTATGCGTGCTTTGCGGAGAAACTTGGGCATGGCTCAGCTCTCAGTCGACGATGATGCGGGATCCCGGGAAACCAGCCGCGATAAGCTGCTCAAGCGTCCGGTCCGCCGAAGCCACCTCGGTCAATGGACCGACACGGACCCTATAGTATGTCCGACCGGCCACCACTGCCTCCTGAACCTTGGCCGGCCCGATATCCTTCAGTTGGCGTGACAGCCGCCGGGCATTGTCCCGGTTTTCGAAGGCTCCAACCTGCACCCAGATGTCGGTATCGCTTACCGGAACCGTCTCGACCGTTCCGGGCGGCGGGCCGCCTGTCGCGACCGATGAAGTTCCGCTGCTTCCGGAAGATGTCACGGGGCTCGGCAACGCCTTGTTTCGGGCTGCCGGCGACGGCGCCGCCCCGGTCGGAGCTTCCAGGCGGGACACCTGCACAGGCGGCGACGGTACCGCGTCCGGCACAGGCGCCGGCGTCGCATCGGGCGCGGCCGATGCCAGTGCGGGTCCGACGGCGCCGCCACGGGCGGCGATCTGATCGCGTCGGCTGTCCTCAGGAAGGATTTCGACACGGACCTTGGCGGTGCCTTGTCGCTCAAAGCCGAGAAGTTGTGCCGACCGCCGGCTCAGATCGATGATACGGCCATGGGCAAACGGTCCGCGATCGTTGACGCGCACCACCAGGGCCCGGCCGTTCGTCAGATTGGTGACCCGTACGATGCTCGGCAACGGCAGCGTACGGTGTGCCGCTGTTACATCGTTCTCGTCGAAGGTTTCGCCGTTGGCTGTGGACCGGCCATGGAAGCCCGGACCGTACCAGGACGCGATTCCGGTTTCGACGTAGTCCCAATCTTCCTTCGGATAGTACCAGACCCCGCCGATCTGATACGGGCTGCCGACTTTGTAGGTACCGACCGAACCGGTCCTGGTGCCTTTGGCCTGTTTGGCCGTGTTGGCCAGGAACTCCGTCTCCGCGCAGCCCCCCAATATCAGAGCGGCGACCAGCGTCACTACAACACCCACCGCCACGCGCGGGCGGCGCATCGATCTCCCCTCACCCATGGATCTTGTGCCGCCGTTGTTTGAAATAGCTAGATATCGCACATTACCGCGCATCCAGCGCATCGGCAAGCGTACCGACCGCGACCGCGAAGTAGGTCGAGCGGTTCCATTTCAGGATGACCTCGAAGTCCTCGTAGGCGGCAAAATGCCGGGCGCGACCGCTGCGCTCGGTGACCTCTACGATCTTCGCCTGAAGATCGCGGCCGGGCAGCGGCCCGCCGTCGACGCGGCGAACCCCCAGAGCCTCCCAATCGGACAACGGCTTGCGGGCATCGCTTCCGATCAGCTTGCGATCGAACCCGTCCGGTAGTGTCACCTCGCGGCCCCACGTCATGTCGTCACGCCAACCCGAACCCGACAGATAACGCGCGATTGATGCAAACACATCCGGCAAGCTGTTCCAGATGTCCTTGTGGCCGTCGCCGTTGTGGTCGACCGCGAAACGGTGAAAGCTCGACGGCATGAATTGGTTTTGCCCCATGGCGCCGGCCCATGACCCCTTCATGTCGGCCGGTGCGATGTGGCCTTGCTCCAGGATCTCCAGGGCGAGCATCAGTTCCTTGCGGAAGAAGGTGCTGCGGCGACCGTCATAGGCGAGCGTCGCCAGCGAAGCGATGACCGGGAAACCGCCGGTGATCCGTCCGAAATCGCTTTCAATGCCCCACAGTGCGACGATGAAGCGCTTCTGGACGCGGTACTTCGCCTCGACCTCGTCCAGGAGTTGGCCGTGCTCGGCCAGCAGACGCCGCGCCCGGTCGATGCGGGTCTGGGTGACGACCCGGTCCATGTACTCGTCGAACTTCAGCCTGAACTCAGGCTGGTTGCGATCAAGTTCAATGACCCGAGGGATCGGCGCCACCCCGGCGAACGCCGCGTCCAGCGTCCGGTCCGACACGCCGCGGCCTTTCGCTTCGGTGCGGACGCCGGCCAGCCACTGGTCGAATGGCTGGGTTGATGCGGCGACAGCTGCCGGGGCTAGCACCGCGACGAAGGCTAGGGCACGGAGTGTACTGACGATGCGTTTGGTAGCGACGGTGCGAAGCACGGGTTTCTCCTGGGCGTTGCCGAGCGTTACCCCTCTCCCTGTCTCGCATGCCCGGTGTCCGGTATCAACGGCAGGACGGTCGATCAGCCGGATGTCGGAATTCGACAGTCCGCGGCAATGACACGTCGACCGCTCGACTCGGTCCAGACTAGCCGCTAGACGCCACACGGCGGGGCATCTGAGTGACGCGGGCACTCAGGATCATGGAAACTACGCCATCTGCGTCGGTGCACGGCAGCAACACCGACTCGTGACGCCAGATCCGCAGATCGAGGGTTCGATCCCCGCCCTCGTACAGTGGTCGACGGTCTCGCACCAGCCGACGGTAAGCATCGTCAAGGTAGGTTCGCAGCCCTGGCTCAGGCACTTCGTCCAGGTATTTCCCGGTCAGTTCATACCCGAGATGCTCGGTGACGGTACTTGCGACCAGACGAAAGCGAAATCGGAGCGGGTTGGGTTCGACGTCAATCAGGGTCACGAACCCGATCACATAGGAAAAATCCAGGGGGTCGAGGTCTGAACGACTGGGCGGACGCTGGTCGACATGTTGGCTGCGCCAGTAGCTGTAGAAGCGACGCAGCCGCGGGTCTTGAATGTCGTTTTCCTGGAGCTCGTCCATTCCCGCCTCCGGTACTCACATCCGCGCACCTGATCGAATGTCACCCTGGAGGAGAATGTCACCCTAGAAGACGCAGTGCCGCTTCTGCCGATCACAGTGCCTCTGACCCTACACTAACGCCTGCCTCGGCCGACCGGTTTCGTACAAAAAGGCCTGTGTCGCGATTCGGGGACGACCGCACGCGCCGATCTCAACGAACTCCAGGGCGGCCAACAGTCGAGGTTTGGCGATCAGTTCGGCTTTGCGATCTGGTAGCGCAAGCGGATCATGCTAGCGGGACGGTCCGGGTACATCTGGATCACGAACAGGTTGTCGTAGTCGGTATCCGGGTCCAGCTTGACCTGACCGCCGTTCGGGACCCCCAGGGCCTCGAGAATGCGCGGGATGTTGCGGGTGTGCCCGACGATCAGCCGGTCCTTGGCGTCAGGAGCTTGGCGCAGACGGGCGGCGTAGGCGACCTCCTCTTCTCGAGTCATCACCTGGGGCTGCAGCCCTGTCAGTTCGGCAAAGGGAGCGCCGGTCTGGCGGCTGCGCAACGCGTCGGTGGTGACCAGTTCGCCGATCCCTGCGTCGACCAGCATGCGGGCCAGCGTCCGGGCCCGATCGTTCCCCACGGCCAGCAACGGTGCCGCGTCGCCGGGAACATCCAGGCTCTTCTCAGCGTGACGGGTGAGGAAGACAACTCCCTCGGCCTGTGCCGTTGGTGCATACAGCGCGCCTGCGATCAGAACAGGCAACAGCATCAGCGCAGTCAGCAACTTTCTCATGTGTCGTCCCCATCCGGTGCGTACGCCACGCCATGAATCCTGCCCGGCGAATAGTCGGCGCCCTTCCCGACCTGTCAAGCGCGACCAAGCAAGCCGTAACCTGAATGCCTGACGGCAGCTCTCGATCGGATCCTCGGGTCGGTCGCGGTTGGAGTGGGGTTGGAGTGGGGTTGCAAGTGGACGCAGCCTTGCGTATCGATGCCGCGCTCAGGGGCATTCCGGCCGACTGGGGTGTGAACCGGGGACCGTTCTGGCCCGTTCTCACCGCGCAGCGTCCAAGTCCTGAGACCGCCAGACGGACGGGTGGCCGAGTGGTTTAAGGCAGCGGTCTTGAAAACCGCCGGGGGTGCAAGCCTCCCGTGGGTTCGAATCCCACCCCGTCCGCCATTTTATTGATATCTCACTGATATCACTAATATTTTATTTTAATACAGTCTCGTATCACCGACTGAACCCGCAAATAGAAAAGCGCATAAAGTGCGCTTTTTTTGAGTCGTAGATGGCAAATACCGATCTGATCGACATCCCGCCATCGCCGGAACAGTCTCGGTGCACTCTACCTTGCAATGCTTGAAGCTACGGCAGCTACGAGACGACCCTCCAAGCGGCCCAAAACCAGGACACCGTGGTTGGCGGCCGGGAGCCATACCGGAGTTCCCAACGACTCGAACCAGTGGTGAGTTTCCCTCTTCCTGCGTGATCTTTGCGATGCGGCAACGGTCGGACTATCGTTGATTTAACGCCGGGTGGGTTGACTGGTCGATGAGGGTCATCCGTCCGACGTATCGAGTGTCGCCCGGGGGACAGTGTGCCGACCGATCGCGAAGCGCCAACCTACCCGGTTCCGGCCGAATTCGACGACGACCGGTTCCACTGGCTGTTCGACTACTGGCTTCAGCGCCGCGAGAATGGTCGCCTGCCCGGTCGTCGGGACATCGACCCCCTGCACTTCCGTCATCTGCTCGGCCGCGTGTACCTGATCGAAGTGGTGCGCGAGAGCGAGCGCATCCGCTTCCGGTTCCGGCTGTGGGGCAGCAAGATCAGCGGCATCTTCGGCCAGGAGCACACCGGCCACTGGCTGGAGGATATTGCCGCACCGGGCACCCTGGCGGAGCTTGAGAACACGCTGCGGACCTGTACGCTGGGCGCCCGACCGCACTTCTGGCGCCGGCCGATGATGGTCGAGAACGTGGACTACGTAGCAACCCGCCGGATGCTGTTGCCGCTCGCCAGCGACGGCCAGACGGTCGACATGCTGTTCGGCTTGATCATCGAGGAACCGGCGCCGGCAAACAGCGCCCGTTGAGCGGCTGCGGTTGTTCTGCGTGACCGTTTGTTCACGCAATCGTTCCCTCCAACCCGGCTGGAACAGGATATCATTTAAGCCTTGTTGGCCGTAGCGACAGACGGAGCGAGACCAGTCATGCAACGCAAACGCGCCCGCGATTTCGACCAGCGCATCCTCGAGCTCTACGACGGTTACGTGCACGGAACCCTGTCCCGGCGCGAGTTCATCGACCGGGCTGGCACAATCACCGCCGGGGCTGCAGCCGGAGCCGCGCTGCTGGAGAGCCTGCAGCCGAACTACGCCCTGGCCGCCCAGGTCGCACCCGACGATCCGGCTATCCGCACCGCGACGGTCGAGTATCCCTCACCGAACGGACACGGCACGGTGCGCGGCCTGATGGCCCGCCCGTCCGGCTTCACCGGCAAGCTACCCGCCGTGCTGGTGGTTCACGAGAACCGCGGGCTGAACCCGTACATCGAGGACGTGGTGCGCCGCGCCGCCAAGGCCGGCTACCTGGCGCTCGGGCCTGACGGCCTGACCTCGCTTGGTGGCTACCCTGGCACCGACGACGCCGGTCGCGACATGCAGCGCAGCCTCGACCCGGCCAAGCTGATGGAAGATTTCTTCGCCGGGTTCGAGCACCTGGCGAACCACCCGGACAGCACCGGCAAGGTCGGGGTTGTCGGCTTCTGCTACGGCGGCGGGGTGTGCAACGCACTGGCGGTCGCCTACCCGAACCTGGCAGCCTCGGTGCCGTTCTATGGGCGGCAGGCGAATGCTTCCGACGTGCCGGCGATCAAGACGCCGCTGCTACTGCACTACGCCGGCCTGGATGAGCGCATCAACGCCGGCTGGCCTGCCTACGAGGCCGCGCTGAAACAGCATGGCAAGACCTACACCGCCCACATCTACCCGGACGTGAACCACGGCTTCCACAACGACACGACCCCGCGCTACGACGCCGCGGCCGCCGAGCTGGCGTGGAGCCGGACGTTGGAATTCTTCAAGACGCATTTGGGATAACGCAAGCCGACCGGTCAGACGGCGTCAGCTCGCAGTCGGCACCGCCGGACGGGTGGTCTGGTCGAACACGCCGGTGCCGGCCAGCTCCAGTTCGTGCTCCAGAGCGGTGACGATTGCTGGCGGTTCGCCCTCCTCGGGGGTGCGAAACAGGCCGAGCCAGTTCAGGATCGCGCCGACGGAGTCGCGGCCGCTCAGCCAGGACATGGGGATCGCCAGCAGCAGCCCGATCACGATCGGCGCCAGCCAAGTCAGGGCCTCGACCGACACCCAGCCCACGCCAACTGCAACCGCAATGCCGAGCAGGGTATGCACGGCATGCACCCGAACGATCTGGCCGAAAGGTTCGCCGTCGCCGCCGCGGCGGTGCGGCCCCCATCCGGAGCTGCGTCCGAGGATGATGTCCACTACGAATCGGCTGTGCAGCAACATCATCACCGGAGCGATCAGCGTGGTCACGATCAACTCCAGCACCATGCTGACCGACATGCCGACCAGGCCGCCGTGCCCATGACGAAGCCTGCGGTCGAATACGATCGCGATCATCCCGAAAGTCCGCGGCAGCAACAGCAGCAGCAATGGTAGCCCGATCAGAATCCGCAGATCGGCGGTGCGCGGGATCATCAAAGGGATCGGCTGCAGGATATTGATGGTGTGCAGAACGTCGGTGGCGGCAAGGATTTGCACGGTTCCGAGCACCAGGAACAACAGCCAGATCGGCGAGGCAAGATAGGCCATCACCCCCATCAGGAAGTGGTAGCGGCTCATGCCTGCCAGTCCTTGGGCCAGCACCAGTTGCAAGTGCTGCAAGTTGCCCTGGCACCAGCGCCGGTCGCGCTGGGCGCTGGCGATCAGGCTGGGCGGCGGCTCCTCGAAGCTGCCGACCCGGTCCGACATCATCCGGACCTTCCAGCCGTCCGCCACCAACAGAGCCGCTTCGACGAAGTCGTGACTCAGGATCTCACCGCCGATCGGTGCCTTGCCGGGCAGGATCGGCAACCCGCAACTGGCCGCGAACGCCCGCACCCGGATCATCGCGTTGTGACCCCAATAGCTGCAGGAGTCCCCCATCAGGACACTCAGCCCTTCGGCGATCGGTTGACCCTGCACCGATGTCGCGAACTGCTGCAGCCGGCCGAACATCGACTCCCCGCGCACCAGCCGCGGCCACGACTGCAGCAGAGCCAGTTGGGGATCGGCGTCCATTCGGTCGGCCATGCGCTGGACCGTGTCACCGTCCATCATGCTGTCGGCGTCGAGCACCAGCATGAACTCGTAGTGACCGCCCCAGTTCTCGCAAAAGTCCTGGATGTTCCCGGCCTTTCGGCCGACGTTCTGGGCGCGACGTCGATAGAACACCCGATCTGCAGCACCGACATCCCGGATCATGGCGCTGCACGCCAGTTCCTCGCGCCGGGCAATCACCGGATCGCGGGTGTCGCTCAAGATAAAAAGATGAAATCCCGCGAGCCGTTCCTCAGCGTCAATCGAACGGAACATCGCCCGTAGACCAGCGAACACCCGTGCGGTTTCTTCGTTGTAGATCGGCATGATCACGACAAGGCGTCGACCGACCGGTCGGACTGTTGGTGAACCGGAACGGCGAGAGGCGATGCTCCGCCAGAACAGCGACGCGGCACCCAGCGCGGCAATCCAGAAATTGGCGGCCAGCCAACCAATCAGGATCGGAAAGATCACCAGCAATGCAATCTCGAAGGCGTTGAGCCGCGAAGACGGGAACAACTGGCGGAACTCGAGGACGGCCGCCGCGGTGGTCACGATCACCAGGATTGCGAACAGCACCCTGACCATCACCGTCGCGACAGTGCCGTGTGACCGCGGCCGGGCATTCTCCGAGCTAGGCATGGGCGTCTCTTCGTTTTGGCGCGGCGCTCATTGAACGCGTCATGGAATACTTCGTTCCCGGGATCGGTCGCCATTGGCAGACAGCATTCTGCGCGGTCGCCCCGTACTCATCCCGATCGGCCAGCATCCCGACATGATCCGACACATCGTTCAATGGATTGCTTCGGCCGTCCTTATCGCAACTGTGGTGCCGGGATGCACCAAGACCAAGACGTCGTCTCCGCAACGCACCGCGACCGAGCAGATCCTGCTGTCGACGGCGGTCGATCGGGCCGTTCGCGAATTGAACGTCAGCCTGCCGCCGGGCACTAGGGTATTCCTGGATGCGAACCGGTTCGAGGCCTATGACCGGGGATATGCGATCAGCGCGATCCGGGACCGATTTCTCGCCAGCGGGGCTCATATGGCCGAGTCCCGGGAGAAGGCCGATGTAATTGCCGAACTCCGGGCCGGCGCGCTGTCGACCAACGAGAGCGAGTCGATCGTCGGCATACCGTCGTACTCGGTTCCCATTCCGCTTGCCGGTGACCTCGAACTCCCCGAACTCGCATTGCTGAAACAAACAACCAGTCGAGGTTTGGCGAAATTCGGTTTCACGGCGCACTGGACCGAGAACGGTGCGCTCGCCGCGCGCACCGATCCGGTGATCGGCGTCTCGGGGTTCGACGACTGGAAGCTGCTTGGCCTCGGTTGGCACGAAGGCGACATCATTCCGTCCAAGGTGCCGACCGCCGAACACCGACGACACCAGAATCCGGAAAAGGACGGGCCCGCCGAAGCGGACCCGTGAGGCACAGGACGGACGTTCACGCGGGGGTCGACTTTGACCCCTATGTGCAGACCGCCGTCGGGCTGATGTATTCCTCCGCATCCTAAAGATCGGAGGCAAGCCACTGATAGGTCCAGGTCTCACTCAACGCACCACCTCGGTGTTCCAGAAACATGCGCAGATCAACCATGGCGGCGCCTTCCGTCAGTAGATCGAAAGTTACCCGCCAGCCGGCGTGCTCCTGGATGCGACGGGCGACTGGGCGCGCAATCTTGCCGGTATTCACCGTGATCACCGGCCGCACCGGCGCCGCAGCATCTAGCATCATCAGATCACCGCCGACGAAGTCGACGACGAACGTCCGGTTCTTCCGGTCCCGCTCGGCCCATGGCACCTCCGGAATGCCTATTCGGGTCGCAACCGCCCGGGCTGGCGCCGGCAGCCGGTCCGGCATGGCCGTCCCCCAATGCATTCGATACGACAACTCCGCCGGTTTATCCGGCTGCGGAGGTTGGTCTGGACGCCAATAGGCGACAATGTTGTCGTCATCTTCATCGCGGGCGGGCAGTTCCACCAGTTCGATCCGACCGGGACCCCAGTCGCCTTTCGGCTCAATCCACAAATTCGGCCGTCGCTCGAAGAAGATCCGGTCGTCCTGATAGTGGTCGAAATTCCGATCACGCTGCAGCAGCCCAAAGCCGCGTGGGTTGTTGTCGGTGAAGGCGTTGACGTGCGGCTTGGCCGGATTGTGCAAAGGCCGCCAGATCCATTCTCCGGCTCCCGTCAGCATGCACAGGCCATCGGAATCGTGCACCTCCGGTCGGTAGTCGTCGCGTTGCCGGTAGTCGTTCTCACCGTGCAGATACATCGACGTGATCGGTGCGATCCCCGCACTATCCAAACGAGTCCGCGGAAAGATTGCGGTATCCACGTCGATCACCGTCGTCCGTCCGGGTTCGATGACAAAGCGGTACGCTCCAGCCGTGCTGGCGCTGTCGAGGAGCGCGAGAACCGTGAGGCTGCCGTCATCCTGTTTCGGGCGGTGGAGCCACAGCGCCCGGAACATCGGAAACTCTTCGCTGCCGAACCGGGCTGTGTCGACCGCTAGGCCACGCGCCGACAGGCCGTATTGCAGTTCCCCACCGACCGCCCGGAAGTAGCTGGCTCCCAGGAACGAAGCGAGGTCGCGATCCCAGTTCAACCGGCCGTACAGACGGAACCCGGCATAACCAAGTGCATCTTCCTCGTCGACAGTCGGCCGTACATCACCGTAGGTGAAGCGAGCGGGATCAAAGCCGATCGCCTTGGTTTCCCCGCCGACGATCTCAAAAATCCGCACCGGGTACTGGAACAGTCCACCGGCATGGAACATGCCGACCTCGAAGGGTGAGTCACCGCCCGCCCAAAGCCTGGATTTGCGCCCGGAATGGATCGCGAAATACGCGTCGCGATCCATTTTGGTGAACCGATCGGGGATACGCGGGGGAGCTTTGAAGGTTCCGCGGGCCAGCGTCTCGGCCAACGCTCGGACCCCTGCGTAGTCACGCACGCCGAGATAGGCGGCAGCGGCTGCCTCGTCGCCTGCAGCCAGTCCCTGTGCGGGCAGGCCGGTCGCGCAGACAGCCAACAGGACGCCCTTGATCAGAGCGTCTCGCCTGGTAATCGACATGGCGTAATTATCTCCAAAGCACGGATTGAAACCGAGCGATTGTCGCCCGACATCTTCGTTTCGCGACAATCGCTGTGGTGCAGCATAAACCATCTCGACGAAGATGGGTGGGTATGTCCCGGTCGATGTTGAAATAGGGGAGCAGGCGTTGCCCGCCTTGAGCCATTAGGCTCGGGGTGTCGAATCCGCGAAGGAGAGCAACGCCATGAAGAAAGCTACCAGATCTGCCGGCGTGGTGCCGGCGGCAATCGTCGATGAGGCTTGGCAGGAAGTCGGAGCCAGCTTCGATCGTTTCTGCCTGACGGCGGGCCTGGCGACTTTGGCGACGATGATGGATGAGGAGGCGGCCGAGCTGTGCGGCCCGCGCTACGGCCGGGCTGCTGGGCGAGACGGGTATCGCTGGGGCAAGACCAAGGGGAAGGTCGGCTTCCACGGCGGCAAGGTCGAGATCGATCGTCCTCGCGTTCGTGCTCGCGACGGCGGCGAGCTGGCGCTGCCGAGCTGGGAGGCGGCGCAGTCGGAAGACCTGCTCGGCAAGTGGGCGCTGAACCTGATGCTGATCAACGTCTCGACCCGCAAGTTCGGCCGCGCCGTCCGCCTGCCGGGCGGCGACATCCCGGCGGCCCCCGGGTCGGGAGTGTCGAAGTCGGCGGTGTCGCGGCGGTTCGTGGCGCTGTCGGCGGAACGCATGAAGGAATGGATGGCCGCCGACTTGTCCGCCCTGGACCTGCTGGCGATCCAGATCGACGGCATCCACATCGAGGAAGACCTGATGCTGCTGGCCGCCGTCGGCATCGACGGCATCGGCGACAAGCATCCGCTCGGCGTGATCGAGGGGGCCAGCGAGAACGCCGCCGTGGCCCAGGCGCTGCTCGACAACCTGGTCGGCCGCGGCCTCGATCCCGCGGTCTGCCGACTGTTCATCATCGACGGCGCCAAGGCGCTGTCGAAGGCGATTCGCAACACCTTCGGCCGCGACACCCCGATCCAGCGCTGCCAGGTCCACAAGGCCCGCAACATCGCAGAGCGCCTGCCCAAGTCCTTGCAGGCCGGCGTCCGCAAGGCGCTGCGTCAGGCCTGGGAACTGGACGACGCCGACAAGGCCGAGAAGCTGATCCGCAACCTCGCCCGTCGCCTGGAGCGCGACGCCCCGGGCGTGTCGGCCAGCATCCTGGAGGGCCTCGACGAGATCCTCACCGTCACCCGCCTCGGTCTGCCAGTCGAACTACGCCGGTCGCTCGCCTGCACCAACATCATCGAGAACATGAACGGAACCGTCCGCCGGGTCTGCCGCAACGTCAAACGCTGGCAGGACGCGGCCATGGCGCTGCGCTGGACCGCCGCTGCCATGCTCGAGGCCGCCAAGGGTTTCCGCCGCCTCAAGGCCCACAAGCAACTCCCGAGCCTGCGCCGAGCCCTGGCGGCCCACCAGGACAGGAACGCGATCAACCACGACCTTGAACAGCAGGCGGTCGCCGCATAGCATCGTCAACCAACAGCGCCTGCCGAGCAAATTTCAACACGGCGAGGGACATCCCCAGATGGGTTGCCTGGAGTAGCTTGCCGCAGTTTCGTCGGTTTGAGATACCCAAAACGGGGAACCGGTGTCCGGTCCGTTGGTTAATGGACACACGCACTGGAGACTTCCATGACCGACAGTATTTTCCTCGCACCCGCGGAAGCATTCGTGCTGGACCCGCCGGTCGGCGTCCCGGCTCCAGCCCCGCTTGAGATGCCGCGCCGCACAATTCGGCGGTTTCCTGTGGATTTCAGCCGTCTGCTGCCGCGGTCGGTTCCCGTGGGCAACACCGCACAAGACTCACGCAGCGCGTAGTTCCGTTGCCTTCGACCGTTAGCGCGTCATCATGCTGCGGACGAAACAAGGCTGTGCCGCACCTCATCGTCGAACAGCACCCACGCGGGGTACTCCCGCTCGACCGGGTCTACCACGCCCGCTCGGCGTCCTGACCCGATGAAGATCGGGGCATAGGGATCCGCGCCGGCGGCGCGTGCCCTAAGAACCGCGTTGGCTGCCCGCGTCTCCCGCTCGACCAGACTGGTATCTGCCCAGTTCATCGTCACCTCCCACTCCGGGTGATTGTCTGTAGCGGAGCCAAGCAAAAGCCAGGCCACCCGGGTGTCGATGAGAGGTTTCAGACACGGAACCTGTCAGTCACCGTCCACATATGGCTTAAGGGCGCACCAGATCGACGTGTGGTGCGGAACCGGCACGCCGAGTTCGGCGCCGCGCCGCGCCACCAGCCCGGACAGGCTGGCGACCTCGATCCGACGGCCGCGGGCCAGATCGTGGTACATCGACGCGTACATGCCCGGAGGAAAGCTCTTCGACAAGGCAATCGAGCGTTCGATGATGTCGGCCGACGTGCGAATGCCCGCGGCAGCCGCCACCGCCACGACTTCCTTCATCAACTCCTGGGCCAGCGCCATGATCTCCGGATCGGTGTAGACCTCACCGGCCGGTTTGCGCAGCAACGTTGTCAGGCCGGCGTTCGTTGCCAGCAGGACGAACTTGTCCCAGAGGGCCGCACGGATGTCGGACGACACCTCAGCCTCGAAGCCGGCCGACCGACAGGAATCGCGGAATGCGAGCGCCCGATCCGAGACCGTGCCGTCAAGTTCGCCGAACACTACCTTCGACATCTCCGACGTGTAGCGAACCACCCCCGGTTCGGCGATCAGCGCCGACACATAGGCAGCACCGCCGAGAACCGCTTCGGTGCCGATCACCGTCGCCAACCGGTCCGGTCCGTCGACGCCATTCTGCAGATTGATGACCATGGTCCGCGGACCGACGACTGGCCGGATTGCCACGCCAGCCGCTTCTGTGTCGTACAGCTTGACCGCGAACAGGACGACGTCGACTGGACTGTCCAGGGTTGCAAGGTTATCGGTCGCGCCGACCGATGGCAGGACGATATCGCCGCGCGCACCCTCGAGGCGAAAGCCGTTGCGGCGGATCGCCTCAAGGTGAGCGCCGCGGGCAACGAACACCACCTCGTGTCCCGCGCGCGCCAGATGCGCTCCGAAGTATCCGCCGACCCCACCGGCGCCCATGACCACGATCCGCATCGGCCGTCCTCGCACTGTTCTCTGTCACGTTAGGTGACCTGCGAGACGGCGCCAAGGCAAGTGCGGCGAGTGACACTTCAGTCACCATCCATATTTCGGAAACGAATCGAATTATGTTTACAGTTTGGTAATCTATTTCCTATAATGCTTTTCCAAATGCGATGTCATTATCGGACATTGCCTTCGATAGGGGTCAAGAAATGGCTCTGAACCGCTTGATGACATGCCTGCTCATAACCACCGTGCTGGTCACCGGGACCTCGGAGGTGGTTCGCGCGGCCGACCGGCCGAACACTCTGGCGTCACTGCTGTCCGCGGCCCGCAGTGCCGAGGTTGAAGGCAGAGATGATCGCGCGGCAGCCCTGTACCGCCATGCACATGAAGCCTTTCCTCTGACGATCGAGCCGTTGATCGGCTGGGGCCAACTCGCGAACCGGATCGGAGCGCACGACGAAGCCGTTGTTCTGCTCCAATCGGCGCTCTCGATGCGACAGCATGATCGCGATGCGCGACGGCACCTGGGCGAAGCGCTGGTCAACCTGGACCGGGGCGACGAAGCGCTGGCGGTCTACGAAAGGCTTCTGGTCGAAGACCCTACGCAAGCGTCGGACTGGAACGGCAAGGGACTGGCACTTGAACTGATCGATCGGCGCCAGGAAGCCCGCGTCGCCTATCGCGCCGGCTTGGCCCTGTCTCCTCACGATCCTCAACTGCTGAGCAATCTGGAACTGTCGCTCGCGTCCGAGAGTGCTCCGACCCGCACGGATCATTCGAATGGTATCGCCTTGGCCTCCATCGCAGGCAACCCAACTCCAGCGGCCCAGACTCTATCAGCCGCTGTTCCACGTTCCGTCGGGCGCGATCCCTGATCGCGTCCCGCCGGCCTCGCCCGATTCTGCCGGGCACCTCCTCCCGACTCCCATAGAGAACTCAAAGGCCGGTTCAGTTGAACCGGCCTCTTTCTTTGTTCACACACCCTTCCGGCCGGTTCCACACCTCCGATCGGCACACCACTTGGCCGACGTCCCGGCCGAAGGCTAAGCTCGCGCCGACACAGCAACCGGCGGCCAATGATCCGATCCCCCTCACACACGCTCGCCGAGCTCGAAAGCCGTCTGTCCTATGACTTGGCCTGCCTGAACGAGCCGCCGGCGCGTTGGGCGCGACCTGTTCCAGGGCCTGACGGTGGACCGATGCTGGATGCCCTGGTGATCGGTGCCGGTATGTGCGGTCTCGTCGCCGCGGCAGCACTGCGGAGGCGAGGGCTGACGGCGTTGCGCATCGTCGACCGGCGGATCGAAGGTCACGAAGGTCCGTGGGTTACCTATGCCCGGATGCGGACCCTTCGATCTCCCAAGCACCTTGCCGGCCCTGCCCTCGGAATCGCCTCCCTCACCTTCCGGGCGTGGTTCGAAGCACAGTGGGGCGCGGCGGCGTGGGAGGTGCTGGACCGGATTCCCCGCACCCAGTGGATGGACTACCTGCGCTGGTATCGCCGGGTGCTGTCCCTGCCCGTGGAGAACCGCGTCGAAGCCGTCGCCGTCGATCCGGTGCCGAATGGCCTGGCGGTCCAGCTCAGCCGATCCGGTAAATCCGAAACAGTCTTTACCCGCCGGCTGATCCTGGCATCCGGGCGCGAAGGGATTGCAAGCCCGCGGACGCCGGACTGGGCCACCGCGCTGCCTGTGGATCGACTGTCGCACACAGCGGAGGCGATCGACTTTCCTTCGCTGGCCGGCATGGCAATTGCGGTTGTTGGCTACGGTGCCTCGGCCTTCGACAACGCCGCCGAGGCGCTGGAGGCTGGTGCGGCGTCGGTTGTCATGCTCACCCGGCGCCCGACCATGCCACGGGTCAACAAGTTCAAAGGCGTGGTCTACCCGGGGTTCACCCTGGGCTTCCCGACCCTGCCGCCCGCCGATCGATGGCAGCTGCTGACCTACCTCTTCGACTCCAAGGTGGCGCCGCCACGGGCGTCGGTGCTGCGGGTCTGCGACGATCCGCGCTTCGCGATCGCCAACGGCGCCGGCGTAACCGCTGCCGAGTTGCGGGGAGACCGGGTGCGCCTAGCGACCACGGCCGGCGGCTACACCATCGACCACGTCATCCTGGGAACCGGATTCAAGATCGATCTGGCCGGATCGTCCTTGCTGGCGCCGATCGCGGACCGGATCGCTACCTGGCGGCGCCTGATCGAGCCCCCACCAGAACAGACCGGCCACGAATTTCTGGACTTCCCCGACCTTGGGCCCGGCTTCGAACTGCAATCGCAAACGCCCGGCGACCTGCCCTGGCTGTCGCGGATTCACGCCTTCACCTTTGCCGCCGCGATGAGCCACGGCAACGTCTCGGGGGACATCCCGGCGGTCAGCGACGGCGCCAACCGGCTGGCCGACGCGATCGCCGCCGCGGAGTTCCGAGACGAACGAGAGCATCATGAGGAAACCCTGCGCGCCTTCGACGATCCGGAACTGTCGATCGAGGACGTTGCCCGACTCCGCCCGATCGCCGCATCGATTCCCGACGTCGCCGACTGACTAGGAAGCCCCAATGGCCGAATATGCCGACAGCTATTACGCCCGAACCCGCGTCGACGACGGCCGCCGGCCCGCGCTCGACGGATCGGTAAGCACCGAAATCGCGGTGATCGGCGGCGGCATGGCCGGCCTGTCGACCGCACTCGGCCTGGCGGAGCGCGGACACAAGGTCGTCGTCCTGGAAGCCCACCGGATCGGCTGGGGCGCGTCCGGCCGCAACGGCGGCTTCGTTTCCGCCGGTTTCGCGCTCGGACCATCGGAGTTGGTGCGCAAAGTCGGTACTCCACGCGCTCGGGAGCTGTACCGGCTGACCCAGGATGCGGTCGCATTGGTCCGACGGCGTGCCGAGGCCATGGAGGGCGTCCAGCCGATCGTCGACGGTATCGCCGGTTGCTCCTGGTTCGACGACCGCGACGCGGTCGAGCGGCGTGCCGCCTGGATGAACGAGACATTCGGGGAGCGTCGTGAAGTCTGGCCGCGCGAGAAGGTTCGCTCGATCTGGCGCAGTCCGCGCTACTACGACGCGATCTTCAACCACGACGCGTTCTCGTTCCACTCGCTGAACTTTACGCGCGGAAACGCCACCGCGATCGAAGCGCTGGGCGGCACGATCTTCGAAGACACTCCGGTCCGTCATATCGATCTGGCGTCCGAACCAAAGCGCATCCAGACCGATCGCGGGACGGTGACTGCCGATCAGGTCGTGATCTGCTGTTCCGGTTACATTGAAGGTCTGGTCGGCCCGCTATCGCGCGCCATCCTGCCGATCGGCACCTACGTCGTGCTGACCGAACCGGTCGGCGAGCGCCTCAAGGAGATCATTGGCGCACCGAACGGCGTGTCCGACGACCGGTTCGCCAATGACTACTACCGCCCATTGCCGGACACCCGGCTGTTGTGGGGCGGGCGGATCAGCCGGTGGACCGACCCGCAGCGCCTGTCCGATACCATGATGGGCGATCTGAAGCGGGTGTACCCGCAACTTGCCGACCTGAAGGCCGAGGTCGCCTGGCCCGGCACCATGGGCTACGCCGTGCACAAAATGCCCCAGATTGGCTGCCTGCGCCCCGGGGTCTGGTACAGCCAGGCCTATGGCGGTCACGGCATGGGCACCACCACGATGGGCGGCGAACTGGTGGCCACGGCGATTTCCGAAGGCGACGAACGTTGGCGCCTGTTCAAGCCGTTCGGCCTGATCCCGGCCGGTGGCCCGCTGGGCACATGGTACGCCCAGGCGGTTTACTGGAGCTACCAAGCCCAGGACGCATGGAACCTGTGGCGGCAGCGCGTCAGGCACGGGGCAGTGTGAAGACCGTCGATACATTCCCGCGGCAGGTGGTCGAGCACGACCCGATCTGGATCTCGATGCCTGACGGCGCACGTCTAGCGGCGCGGATCTGGCTGCCCGCCGACGCCGAAGCCGATCCGGTTCCTGCGATCCTGGAGCCGATCCCCTATCGCCGGCGCGACGGCACCGCCGAGCGCGACGCCCTCTCCCACCCGTGGATGGCCGGGCAGGGTTACGCGATCATCCGGGTCGATCTGCGGGGCAGCGGCGACAGCGATGGCGTGCTGGAGGATGAGTATCTCGCGCAGGAGCAGGCTGACGGGCTCGCTGTTCTGGCCTGGGCCGCCGCACAGCCCTGGTGCACAGGCCGGACCGGAGTCTATGGGATTTCCTGGGGCGGGTTCGCTGCCTTGCAGATCGCGGCGCTGCGCCCGCCGGGTCTTGGGGCCATCGTGGCGGTCGGCGCCACCCATGACCGGTTCGCCGAGGACATCCATTTCAAGGGCGGATGCCTGCTGACCGAAAACCCGAGTTGGGCGTCCTACATGTTCGCCTATCAAAGCCGCCCCCCGGATCCGAACGTCGTTGGCGATCGCTGGCGCGACATCTGGATGAGTCGCCTGGCGCGCCAACCGCTGACCACCCGCTGGATCGAGGGGCAGACGCGCGACGCCTATTGGCGGCACGGTTCGATCTGCGAGGATTGGGGGGCGGTGCAGGTACCGATCCTGTCGGTCAGCGGCTGGGTCGACGGCTACGTCAATCCGGTGTTCGAGTTGCTGGAGAACGCGCAGGCGCCGGTCAAGGCCCTGCTCGGCCCCTGGGGGCACCGCTACCCTCACCTCGCCCGCCCGCATCCGGCGGTGGGATTCCTGCAAGAGGTCCGGCGCTGGTGGGACCGCTGGCTCAAGGACCTGCCGACCGGCGTCGAGGATGATCCGGCCCTACGCACCTTTATCCAAGCCCCCTACATCCCGACCTCGTCGGCACTCGCCCGGGCGGGCAGTTGGCTAGCGGTTCCCACTTGGCCGACGGTCGGGTCGCTGACCCGGGTGCTGTATTTGACGGGCGCCCAGTTGTCCGCTGAGCCTGGATCAACCGGTGAGACCTTGATCCTCGCCGATCCGGCGAGAACCGCGTTCGGCGCCGGTCGCTGGCTGGCGTTCGGCGACGGCCCTGAACTGGCGGTCGACCAACGGGACGACGACACCGGCTGCGCGGTGTTCGACACCCGGACGCTGTACGAACCGATGTTGCTCCTCGGCCGGCCGGAGTTGCGTCTGGCAGTGGCATCTGATCGGCCGCTGGCCCAGATCATCGCCCGTTTGTGCGCGGTCGCGGCGGACGGAGCGGTTCGCCGTCTGTCCTGGGGCGTGCTGAATCTCACTCACTGCAACGGTTCGGAAAGGCCGAGACTGCTACAGCCTAGCAGGCTGTACGACGTCACGATCCGTTTGGACGGACTGGGTGACACTGTGGCCGCAGGCGAGCGGCTTCGTTTGGTTCTGTCGTCTTCCTATTGGCCAATGATCTGGCCGTCACCGACTCCGACCCGTCTGACCATCCGGCTCGACCAATGCCGGCTGGCCTTGCCAACCGCGCCAAACGGCGCCGAATGCTCGTTCGAGCCTCCCGAGGCCTCTCCGCCGATGGCCGCCACTGTGCTGTCCGCCGGGTCATCGACCCGAGTCGCAGAAGTCACCGATGAGGGTGAAGAGCGCGTACAGGTGAGCGACGATCGAGGCCGAGTGCGGTTCGAGGCTATCCGCGAGGTGAAACACGAGGTCAGCCGGGAAACTTGGCGCCTGCGGCCCGGCGATCCTTGCTCCGCGATCTATGAATCGGAATGGCGGATCGCAATGAGTTGGGATGACGGGCCGACGGTCGAGACTGTTACCCGCCAGACGGTGACCGCTGACGCGCGGTGTTTCCGGGTCAAGTCTTGCCTGGAGGCGCAGGAGCACGGTACATCCGTCGCCTCCTACGAATGGGACGACGAGGTCAACCGTGAGTTCATCTGAACGGCCCATCGGTGCGCTGGGACTGATCGGCCTCGGCACCATGGGGCGCAATCTCGCGCTGAACTTGGCGGATCACGGTACGCCGTTGGTGGTGTGGGAGCGTGATGCCGATTTGGCTGCTCTCGCCCGTGAGGCATTGCCCGAAACTACGACCTGGACCGACGGTCCGGTTGAGTTGGCTGCGGCATTGCCGGCACCTCGAGCCGTCCTGCTGATGGTGACCGCAGGCCCGGCGGTCGACGCCGTGATCGCATCGCTTCGTCCGGTATTGGAGCCCGGCGATGTCATCCTCGACGGTGGCAACGCCGATGCCCGCGACACCGCCCGACGACAGGCGGCCTTGGTCGGCAGCGGTATCGATTTGATCGGCCTGGGCGTCTCCGGCGGTGAGGAAGGCGCACGGTTCGGCCCGGCGCTGATGGCTGGCGGCTCCCGCAAGGCCTGGGCCAGGGTCGCGCCGGCACTGACCGCGATCGCCGCTCGCGCGCCGGACGGCATGCCGTGCTGCGATTTGCTCGGGTCCGGGGCTGCTGGGCATTTCGTGAAGACAGTGCACAACGGCATCGAGTACGCCGTGATGCAGGCGCTGGCGGAGAGCTACGACCTGATGCGCCACGGCCTCGGCCTGTCACCCGCTGCCATCGGTGACGTGTTTGAGCGCTGGAACACCGGTCCGCTGCAGAGCTACCTGGTGGAGATCGCCGCCGACGTGGTCCGGACCCGCGATTCCGACGGGACACCGCTGCTCGACAAGGTGGTTGATCGGGCCGGCCAGAAGGGAACCGGGCGCTGGGCCTCGTTCGCCGCTCTCGACTACGGCACCCCGGCCGCCACCATCGCCGAGGCGGTGTTCGCCCGCGCAGTGTCGGCACGCGCCGGGGATCGCCGTGCCCTCGCCACGGGTTCTCCGGGTCCCATCAGCCTCAATTTCGACGAGATCGAACGCGCGCTGCGGGCCAGCACGCTGGCCGCCTTCGTCCAGGGATTCGACCTGATCGCCGCCGCCGACTCAGCCGAGGGCTGGGGCGTCGACCGGGTTGCTGTCGCCAGGGTCTGGCGTGCCGGATGCATCCTGCGAGCCTCCCTGCTCGACCGCCTCGCCGACGCAGCGCGACAGGCCCCCGATGGCGCGATGCTCCTCCACGCGGCCGGGTTGATGTCGGAGATGCAGGACGCGCTTCCCGGACTCCGACGCACCGTGTCGGCGGCCGCCCTCGCCGGTTATGCGGCACCGGCGATGATGTCGGCCCTGTCCTGGGTCGACGGCATGACCCGCGCCCGCGTCCCGGCCGACTTCCTACAGGGCCTGCGCGACCGGTTCGGCGCCCACCGCTTCGAGCGCACCGACCGCCCGGGCAGCTTCCACGCCGACTGGAGCGGCTCGTGAGCATCATCGTCATGATGGGCGTGTCAGGCATCGGCAAGACCACGATCGGCCGCCGGTTGGCCGAAGCCCTTGGTTATGGCTACGCCGAAGGCGACAGCTATCATCCGGTCGCCAATGTCGAGAAGATGCGCTCCGGTACACCGCTGGAAGATGCCGACCGCTGGCCCTGGCTGGCCGCCATGGCGGCGGATATCGACCGTTGGCTGGACGACGGCACCGGCATGGTGCTGGCCTGCTCGGCCTTGAAACGCGCCTACCGCGACATCCTGATCGGCGAGCGTAGCGACGTCCATCTGGTGCAATTGACCGGCGAAGAATCATTGATCCGCAGCAGGATCGAGTCCCGCCGCGACCACTACATGCCGCCTGCCCTGCTGCTCAGCCAGTTGGCGACCCTGGAGCCGCCGACAGAAGACGAGCGGTCGATCGTCGTCGACGTTCGCTCTGAACCTGACGTCTGCGTCTCCGCCATCTGCCGATCCCTGAACGGCACCCAGCGTTAGCTCACACTGCTTCCAGGATCGGTCCGATGTGCCTGATCAGATCCTCGGCCAGCACGCTCGGTCCAGCCGCTGTGCCAGCCTCACCGTGAATCCAGGCTCCGGCGGTGGCGGCCTCGAACGCTGGGACGCCGCGCGCCAGCAAGCCCCCGATGAAACCGGCAAGGACGTCGCCTGATCCAGCGGTTGCCAGGGTCGGTGGCGCGTTGTCACAGATGGCCGCCCGGCCATCGGGTGATGCCACCACTGTGTCGGCACCCTTCAGCAGAACAACGGCGCCCAGCCGTGCCGCCGCCGCGCGCGCAGCCTCCAGCTTGCCGATTGCCGCGGGGTCGATATCCGGAAACAGCCGCCGGAACTCGCCCTCATGCGGTGTCAGGACCGTCGGCGCGGTGATCAGCTTCGCGAGATCATCCGCCGCTCCGGCAAACGCACTGATGCCGTCGGCATCCAGAATCACTGGCCGGTCAGTCGTCAAGGCGGCGGTTACCAACCTCCGGGCGTCAGCGTCACTTCCAAGTCCTGGACCGATGACGGTCGCCGAGAACCGGGTGTCGCTCAAGAGAGCCGCAAGCCCGTCTGCACCGGCGATCTCCCGCACGATCGCGCCCGGCGCGTCACTGGCGTACAATGACAAGCCGCCCGGCGGAACCGCGGCGGTCGCCAATCCGACACCAGAGCGACGGGCGGAGGCTAGTGCAAGCCTCGCCGCCCCAGCCATCTGGCCACCAACCACCACCACATGCCCGCGCCGGTACTTGTGGTCGGACGTGTCGCGTTTTGCCAGTCCGTGCCGCCATACGGCCGGTGTATTCGTCGTTGTGTTCGGCCCGATAGCCGCGAGCGCCGTATTCGGAATGCCGATGTCGACCACCCGCAAGGTCCCGCACAGCGTCCGGCCCGGCAGCAGCAAATGTCCTGGTTTGCGGCGGAAGAACGTCACCGTCAGGTCGGCCGGCGCGGCAACGCCGCGGATCCTGCCAGTGTCGCCGTCAACGCCGCTCGGGACGTCAACAGCCACCGAAACGGTTCTGCTAGCCTCAACTCGGGTCGCCAGAGCCGCAACGGTATCGGCGGCCACACCCGTCAGGTCGCGGGTCAATCCGGCACCGAACAGCGCATCGACCACCAGGGCGGCGCCGGCCAGGGCATCCGGCGAGACGGCTTCGACCGGCCCGGACCAGAGCGTGCGCGCCCAGGCGGCATCGCCGCACAGGGCCTCCGGGTCGCCGAGGGCCGCCACCCGGACGTCCCAACCGTGGTCCAGCAGGTTGCGGGCGATCACCCAGCCGTCACCGCCGTTGTTGCCGGGGCCGGCCATGACCAACACCGGACGTGGCCGGTAGCGCCGTCGGATCATGGTGGCGACGGCGGCACCGGCGCGGGCCATCAGCGTCGTTCCCGGAATGCCGTCGTCCAGAGCATACCGATCCGCCTGCGCCATCTCGGCGCAGGTCAGTAACAGGTCGCTATGGCTCGGGAACAGGGTCATCGTCAGCCTCGTCCTTCCCGGACGACGCTAGCGGCCCTGACGTGCCCGGGAAAGGGCTTCCGTCAGGGGTAGTGGGGCGAGTGATGGGGATCGAACCCACGGCCTCCAGAGCCACAATCTGGCGCTCTAACCGACTGAGCTACACCCGCCATAGTCTCCGCACGACCTCGACCGTGCGAGGCCGGTTTGCTATCCCAGCGCTCCGGCCGCGTCAACCTAATTGGGATCAGGCCAGATAACTCGCCAGTCTGTCGGCCGCGCCGTCGAGCACCGCATCCTGCTTGGCGAAGCAGAACCGGATGAAATCGGTCGGTGCGGTCGCCCGATCCTGGTAGAATGCCGAAACCGGCACGGCGGCCACCCCAGCCTCGGTGACCAAACGGCGGCAGAACCCTTCGTCGTCCTCGCCCGGCTTCAGGAAACGGCTAGCGTCGACGAACAGGAAGTACGAGCCTTGGCAGACCGCCGGCGTCAGCCCGATTCCCGACAATGCGGTCGCCAAACGATCACGCTTCACTTGCATTGTATCGCGCAGGCCATTGAAATAACCGTCACCCTGGCCCAACCCGAAAGCGACGGCGCGCTGCAGATTCGGTGCGGTCGTGAACACCAGGAACTGATGCGCCTTGGCGATTGGCTGCATCAGGTGTTCCGGGCCGGTCAGGTAGCCGACCTTCCAGCCGGTCAGCGAGAAGGTCTTTCCGGCCGAGCCGATTCGCACGCAACGCTCACGCATGCCCGGCAGCTTCATCAGCGGGATGTGCGCTCGGCCGTCGAACGCCAGGTGCTCGTAAACCTCGTCACACACCGCGTAGGCGTCGTGACGACGCACCAGCTCGGCGATCGCCTCCAGCTCGATGCGGGTGAATACCTTGGAGGCAGGGTTCTGCGGGTTGTTCAGCACGATCAGCTTGGTACGCTCGCTGAACGCCGCCGACAGCGCGTCCAGATCGAGGTTCCAATGCGGCGGCGTCAGGCGAACCGTCTTCGGGATGCCGCCGGCACGACGGATCATCGGCAGGTAGCAGTCGTAGA
This sequence comes from alpha proteobacterium BAL199, assembly GCA_000171835.1. GTDB lineage: Bacteria > Pseudomonadota > Alphaproteobacteria > Thalassobaculales > Thalassobaculaceae > Thalassobaculum_A. Next base: position 43,626 of record ABHC01000012.1, read on the forward strand.
GCGGCTCGATCACCACCACCTCGTCGCCGGGCTCGATCAGCGCCAGGAAGCAGGCCGCCAGCCCCTCGGTGGCGCCGGTCGACACCATGGTCTCGGTCTTCCAGTCCACGTCGATGCCATAGAATCGCTTGTTGTGGCCGGCCACCGCCTCGCGCAGTTCCGGCACGCCCAGCATCGGCGGGTATTGGTTCGGCGGGTCGTACAACGCCTTGGACGCGGCTTCGAGCACGGCGTCCGGACCGCGGTCGTCGGGAAAGCCCTGGCCCAGGTTGATCGCCTTGTGCTCGATCGCCAGTCGCGACATCACTTCAAAGACGGTGGTGCCGTAGCTGGACAGCAGAGAATTCGCAGGCTTCATCGACCGACCTCCCACCCGCATCCGGGGATCGCTCGGATACCGCGCGATCGGGGTACACGCAAGCCTGCCGCGCGTTGCATATCAGGATAGGCTTTGCACGACTGAATGCGCCGCTAGAATGCCGGCCGATTCAACAACGCGCCCGATCGACGGGCGCCCGATGTCACGTGAGAGGAATCAATCCATGCCCGTCCTGGCCGACCGGATGAACCACCTCGGCACCGAGACCGCGTTCGAGGTGCTGGCGCGGGCGAACACCCTGGCCGCCTCCGGCAAGAGCATCATCAACCTCGGCATCGGCCAGCCGGACTTCAAAACCCCGGACCACATCGTCGAGGCCGGGGTGAAGGCGATGCGCGACGGCCACCACGGATACACGCCAGCGGCCGGCATTCCGCAGCTGCGCGAGGGCGTTGCCGCCGACCTGAAGAAGCGTCACGGAGTCGACGTCGACCCTGGCCTGATCATGATCATGCCCGGCGGCAAGCCAACCATGTTCTTCGCCTGCCTGATGTTCGGCCAGCCGGGCACAGAGATCCTGTACCCGAACCCCGGCTTCCCAATCTACGAAAGCTCTGTGAAGTTCTCCGGTGCCACGCCGGTCCCCTACCCGCTGAGCGAGGCCAACGGTTTCGCGTTCTCTGCCGTGGAGGTGCTGGCCAAGATAACGCCGCGCACCCGGCTGATCATCGTCAACAGCCCGGCCAACCCGACCGGTGGGACGGTTCCGAAGGAAGAGTTCGACGCCCTGGTTGCCGGCCTCGCCGCCTGGCCCGACGTCCACGTGATGTCCGACGAGATCTACGGCCAGATGCTCTATGATGGTCGGGAGCACACCACGCTGTTGTCGTACCCAGAACTGCGCGACCGGCTGATCCTGCTGGACGGCTGGTCCAAGACCTATGCGATGACCGGCTGGCGGCTCGGCTACTCGCTGTGGCCCAAGGCGATCTTCCCGCACGCCGAGAAGCTGGCGGTGAACTGCCATTCCTGCGTCAATGCGCCGACCCAGTTCGCCGGCCTTGCCGCCTTGACCGGGCCGCAGGACGCGGTTCATGCGATGGTCAAGGCGTTCGACGAACGGCGCCGGGTGATCGTCAGCGAATTGAACCAGATCCAGGGTTTCCGCTGCGTCGAGCCGGGTGGTGCGTTCTACGCCTTCCCGAACATCGAGGGCACCGGGATGGGCGCCAAGGCGCTGCAGACCAAGCTGTTGGAGGACGCCGGGGTGGCGGTGATCGCCGGCACCAGCTTCGGCGCGTTCGGCGAAGGCTACCTGCGGTTCTCCTACGCGAACTCCACCGAGAACATCCGGGAAGCCATCAAGCGGATCAAGGCCTGCCTGTCTTGAAGGCGAAGCGCTGCATCAATCTTGATCATGTGATTTAATATTGAGCAATACGATGTGGCTGACGCTCGGTGACGCTTCGGCGAAACTGAGGATTTCCGCGGTTGAGAAGGCCTTTGAGCGGTTGGCATATGGCGTGCTATGCCGCTCATGGATCAGGCCTTCCGGCCATCCGTTCGTACGCAATCCGAAGGCACGGACCCAATGAAGAAGGTCGAGGCGATCATCAAGCCGTTCAAGCTGGACGAGGTGAAGGAAGCGCTCCACGAGGTCGGGATCCAGGGGATCACGGTCACGGAAGCGAAAGGCTTCGGCCGTCAGAAGGGGCACACCGAGCTGTATCGCGGCGCCGAGTATGTCGTGGATTTTCTGCCCAAGGTGAAGGTCGAAATCGTCATGGAAGACAGTCAGGTGGCCCGGGCGGTCGAGGCGATCCAGACCGCCGCGCACACTGGACGCATCGGTGACGGCAAGATCTTCGTGTCCACCGTGGACGACATCATCCGCATCCGCACCGGCGAGACCGGATCGGACGCGATCTAAACGCGCATCGGAGCCGCCGGCTCGATCGCACAGCGCTTCCCGGGTTTTCGGGAGAGGGAGTGAGGGGCGGGTACCGAGCGTCGGGGCCGCCCTCGAAACTAGCAGACAGGAAAGCAGCCATGTCGGACGACGTTAAGCGCGTAATGGAAATGATCGAAGAGAACGACGTGAAGTACGTCGATCTCCGGTTTACCGACCCACGGGGCAAAGTGCACCACGTCAGCCAGCACTTGCGCACGATTGACGAGGACTCGCTCGTTGAGGGCTTCATGTTCGACGGGTCGTCGATCGCCGGTTGGAAGGCGATCAACGAGTCGGATATGGGTTTGAAGCCGGATCTCACGACTGCGGTCATGGATCCGTTCTTCGCCCAGCCGACTCTGGCGATCACCTGCGACATCGTCGAGCCCTCGACCGGCCAGCCCTACGAGCGCGATCCCCGTTCGACCGCCAAGGGCGCGCTGAAGTACATGCAGAGCCTGGGTATCGGCGACACCGCCTATTTCGGCCCGGAAGCCGAGTTCTTCATCTTCGACGACGTCAAGATCGACGTTAAGGGGAACAAGGGCTACTACGAGCTCGACAACGAGGAAGGCACGTACAACAGCGCCCGTGCCTATGAGGAAGGCAACCTCGGCCACCGTCCGGGCGTGAAGGGCGGGTACTTCCCGCTGCCGCCGGTCGATTCCGGCCAGGACATCCGCAGCGAGATGCTGTCGGTCATGGAAGAAATGGGCGTGAAGGTCGAGAAGCACCACCACGAGGTGGCGCCCTCGCAGCACGAACTCGGCATGGAGTTCGGCACCCTGATCCAGACGGCAGACCACCTGCAGATCTACAAGTACGTGGTCCATCAGGTCGCCGCGGCCTACGGCAAGACGGCGACGTTCATGCCGAAGCCGATCTCCGGTGACAACGGATCGGGCATGCACGTCCACCAGTCGATCTGGAAGGACGGCAAGCCGCTGTTCGCCGGCTCGGGCTACGCCGATCTGTCGGACATGGCGCTGTACTACATCGGCGGCATCATCAAGCACGCCCGCGCGCTGAACGCCTTCACCAACTCGACGACCAACAGCTACAAGCGGTTGATCCCGGGCTTCGAGGCGCCGGTTCTGCTCGCTTACTCGTCGCGCAACCGCTCGGCGTCGTGCCGCATCCCGCACGTCAACAGTCCGAAGGGCAAGCGCGTCGAGGTCCGTTTCCCGGATCCGGCCGGCAACCCCTATCTCGGCTTCTCGGCGATGCTGATGGCCGGACTGGACGGCATCCAGAACAAGATCCATCCGGGCGACCCGATGGACAAGAACCTGTACGACCTGCCGGCCGAAGAACTGGCCGACATCCCGACCGTGTGCGGTTCGCTGCGTGACGCCCTCGACAACCTGGACAAGGACCGCGCGTTCCTGACCCAGGGCGGGGTGTTCACCGACGACCAGATCGATGGCTACATCGAGCTCAAGATGGAAGAGGTGTACGCGTTCGAGCACACCCCGCACCCGATCGAGTTCCAGATGTACTACTCGAGCTGATCGCTCGCGACCAACCGACGAACGACGGGCCGCTCTGCAAGGGGCGGCCCGTTTTCATTGATACCTGTAGATATCACCTAACGCGGGATCGAGATCATGACCTCGGTGCCGCCGTAGCCGTGCAGCTTGTCGTGAGCGCGCACCGTGACGACGTTGACACCGGGTGGAATCACCACGCCGTCGAGGCTGCGGGTGAACGGCTGCTCGTTCTCGTGCGGGTGCAGCAGCACCCGGGTCGCCAACACCTGGCCGTCGGGGCCGACGACCTCCCACTTGTCGGCGTAATGGTCCCAGCCGGTATCGTCGTGCCGGACGGTGACGTCGAATGTCCAGGTGCCGTCCTTGGCGAACGACATGATCGCAACCTTGACCACATCCGCCTCGCCGGCCAGTGCGACCGGGCTCGTTGCCAGCACCGCAAGGCCGATCGCCAGGATGCGCATGATCATGTTGAACCTCCTCATTCGTCGACCGGGCGCTTGCGACCATTGTCGTCGATCGCGACGTATGTGAACCGCCCTTCGGTCACCAAGGCACGCTCCTCACGGCGGTCGAACCAGCGGATCTTCCACGCCTCGATCGCGACCGTGATCGAGGTTCGGCCGACCCGTTCGATATCGCCATAGCAGCACAGCACGTCGCCGACTGCGACCGGACCGATGAAGGTCATGGCCTCAATCCCGACGGTCGCCACCCGGCCCTGGGCTCGGCTGGCGGCTGCCACCCCGCCGGCGACGTCCATCTGGCTCAGCACCCATCCGCCGAAGATATCGCCATTCGGGTTTGCATCGGCCGGCATTGCAACCGTGCGGATCTGCATTTCGCCGCGCGGAACGCGGTTCGGATCGGGTTGTCGGGTTCCTGCCATGATCACACCATATCTTGCACTCGCGCTCGGCGCACCCACAGGATAAACTCGCTCTTGATGGGCCGATAGCCCCCCGCAAACCCACAGACGACCGGACATGGCCGACCTCTTCGCAAGCTCCGCTGCCCGCACCGACGACTATTCCGCCAAGGACATCGAGGTCCTGGAGGGGCTGGAACCGGTGCGCCGCCGACCCGGCATGTACATCGGCGGTGTCGACGAACGCGCCCTGCACCACCTGGTCGCCGAAGTGCTCGACAACTGCATGGACGAGGCGGTGGCCGGGCATGCCAGCTGGATCGAGATCGAGTTGGCGGCCGATCATACGGTGACGGTCCGCGACAACGGCCGCGGCATCCCGGTCGACCCGCACCCGAAGTTTCCGAGCAAGTCGGCGCTGGAGGTGATCCTCACCACCCTGCATTCCGGCGGCAAGTTCTCCGACAAGGTGTACGCCACCGCCGGTGGACTGCACGGTGTGGGTGTGTCCGTCGTAAACGCACTGTCGGACCGGCTGGAGGTGGAAGTCGCCCGTGATCGCCGGCTGTATGCCCAGCGTTTCGCCCGCGGCGTACCGCTCGGCCCGCTTGAGACCATCGGAGCGGCGCCCAACCGGCGCGGCACCACGGTGCGGTTCCACCCGGACCCCGAGATCTTCGGGCCGAATGCCCACTTCCGCCCCGCTACCCTGTACCGGATGTCGCGTTCCAAGGCTTATCTGTTCAAGGGCGTGGAGATCCGTTGGAAGGTCGATCCGGAACTGCTGCGCGATGGTGATGGAACGCCGGCCGAGGCCGTCATTCACTATCCCGGCGGCCTTGCCGACTTTCTGGCAAGTTCGATCGAGGGACGCCGTACGATTGCAGAGCGCCCATTCACCGGCGACGTCGCCGCACCGGACGGTCAAGGCCGCGTCGAGTGGGCAGCCACCTGGCCGGACGACCAGGACGACGGCTTCTTGCACGCTTACTGCAACACCATCCCGACCCCACAGGGTGGCACCCATGAGGCCGGGCTGCGGACCGCCCTGCTTCGCGGCGTGAAGGCCTATGGCGAGATGGTCGGCAACAAGCGGGCGGCCCAGGTCACCGCCGACGACCTGATGGGCGGCGCCTGCATCATGCTGTCCGTGTTCATCCGCGACCCGCAGTTCCAGGGCCAGACCAAGGACCGGTTGGTCAGCCAGAATGCCACCCGGATGGTCGAGCAGGCAGTCAAGGATCACTTCGATCACTGGCTGTCGGGTGCGCCGGAGATCGCCAATCTTCTGTTGGAACGGCTGATTGAACGCGCCGAGGACCGGTTGCGCCGCCGGCAACAGAAAGAGGTCAGCCGCAAGACCGCAACCCGCAAGCTGCGGCTGCCGGGCAAGCTCGCCGACTGTTCGCGCTCCGACGCCGACGGAACCGAGATCTTCCTGGTCGAGGGTGACAGCGCCGGCGGGTCGGCCAAACAGGCCCGCGAGCGTGCCACCCAGGCAATCCTGCCGTTGCGCGGCAAGATCCTGAACGTGGCCAGCGCGTCGGCCGACAAGCTGCGGCAGAACCAGGAACTGGCCGATCTGGTTCAGGCGCTCGGCTGCGGTGCCGGTTCGTCCTTCAAGCTCGACCAGTTGCGCTACGAGAAGGTCGTCATCATGACGGACGCCGACGTCGACGGCGCCCACATCGCGTCGCTGCTGATGACGTTCTTCTATCGCGAGATGCCGCGCCTGATCGAGGAAGGCCATCTGTTCCTGGCCATGCCGCCGCTGTACCGCCTCACCCAAGGGGGCAAGACGGTCTACGCCCGTGACGACGCCCACAAGGACGAACTGATGGCGACCGCGTTCTCCGGCAAGGCCAAGGTCGAGATCAGCCGGTTCAAGGGGCTCGGCGAAATGCCGCCGATGCAGCTGAAAGAGACCACGATGAACCGGCAGACCCGCCAACTGCTGCGGGTCCGCGTTCCGCCGAGCGGCGGCCCCGGGCTGGTGCTTGAACCTGAGCTGGAAGCCGAAACCCGTCGTACCAGCGAGATGGTCGAGAGCCTAATGGGCAAGAAACCGGAACTGCGCTTCGCCTACATCCAGGCGAACGCCCGGTTCGTCCACGACGTCGACGTCTGACGAGACTGGCGTTCTACAACAGCGTCCGGAAGTACGCGGCCATCCGCTCCTCGAACACCGGCAGGGAGTAGCGTTGTGCCGTGGCCAGCCCGGCCTGGATCAACTGCGCGACACGCTCCGGGTCGTCAAACGCCGCGACAGCCGCGTTGATCGCCTGAATGCACCCGGCGCCATCGCCCTCCGCCGACCAGAATCCATTGTCGGCCGATGCGAAATCGGTCGTCCCCTGGCCCGCGAAACCGCACACCACACACCCGGCCGCCATGGCTTCCAACGGCGGCAGGCCCAACCCTTCGCCGCGCCCCAGGTTCAGGAAGATCGTTGATTCAGCGAGAATCGCGGCGGTCTCCGCCTCGGAACAACCGTCAATCGGCAGCCAGTCAATTGTGTGCCGGACATGGCCTCTAAGCTGATCCGCGGCGCTCCGCCACTTGCGCGGCATGTAGGCAATGCGGTGTTGTTTTCGCGGAGCGGGGCGAAAGACCGTCAGGTCGACACCGGGCGAGACAACGGCCGCTTCCCGAAACCCCTCCCGTTCGAGCAGCACGCGCCGCGAGTAGTTGGAGACGGTCAGGCACCGGATGTGCCGCAGCGTTGTAAAGTCCACGGTGTTGTTGGAACGCAGCGCGTTATGGTTCTGAATGAACAGCACCCGACGCTCCGGTCGGCTGAGCAGTAATGGCATCCGATGCGGTCCGATGGCGTCAGTGGCGACATACAGATCGTCGGGCCTGATGGAGTGCTCCTGCCGCATGTCCAGGATAACTGCCTCTTCGGCGGTCCGGCTGCCGGCAAGCCAGCCCGGAACGTCGACGGCCGAGCCGACATAAGCGTCGAGTCCGGATCGCCGCAATCCGGCGACCGCTTGGTAGATCACCTTCACACCGCCGATCGGGCGTGTGTTGTTATCGATCATGCCGAACACAATGCGCGCCAAGCGTCAGGCTCCCAGCCAGCGGCGCATGATCTCGGTCGTCCGTTCAGGGTATTCGAGTGCCGGCAAGTGCCCGCACTCGTCGATCACCGTCAGGATCGCCCCCGGAACCATCGCCGCCATTTCTTCGGACAGCGCCAGGGGGGTCAGTTGGTCCTGTCGCCCGCAGGCGATCAACGTCGGGCACTCGATCGTCGGCAGCAGGTCGAGGCTGTCGGTGCGCGACAGGATGGCCTTCTGCTGGCGGATGAATCCATCCCGTCCGACCCGCGCCGCCATCTGGAAGATCGGCCCCGTGACCTCCGGATCCTCCAATCGGCTGGGGTGAACCAGCATTGGCAGCAGCCGCGGCGTCACGCCCTTGAACTTCCCCATGTCCGCCAGCTGGATCAGCCCGGTTCGCCGCCGACGCTGTTCGTCGCTGTCGGCGCGTGCCGAAGTGTCGATCAGGGCCAACCGTTCCACCCGCCGGGGCGCCCGCCGCATGATCTCAAGCGCCACATAGCCGCCCATCGACAGGCCCGCCAGCGCGAACCGGTCCGGCAGGGTTTCGAGAAGTGTCGTCGCGATCTCGCGAACGTTCTCGTGCCGGGTCAGATCCGGAACCTGGATATCGTCGACCAGGTCGGAGAGACCGGCGATCTGGTGCGTCCAGAGTGCTGCATCGTTCAGCAAACCTGGAAGCAGAACAAGGGTGTCCGACACGGCTCAGCGTGCCTCCTTTATGATAGACAGAACGTCCTTGAAAGCCGGATTGTCGGCGTCGCCCAGCCACTCGAACAACAGGGCCTCGACCGTCACCGGCACGCATCCCGCCGTCCGCAGCCGAGCCAAACCGACCTCCCGGTCCACCGGCCGTCGGCTGCCGCAGGCATCCTCCGCTATGAACACCCGTCGACCGGTGTCCAGCAAGCCCAGGGCCGTCTGTGCCACGCAGACATGTGCCTCGACGCCAACCACGATCACCGATGATCGCCCTAGATCGTCAAAGGCCTCTCGGATTCCCGGCTCGGCGATCGCATCGAAGCTGCGCTTGGCGAGCCGAGAGCCTGCTTCCAAATGTTCGCCTAGTGCCGTGATGGTCGGGCCAATGGCTTCGGGACAATGCTCGGTCGCCCGGATCGAGACGCCAAGACACTTCGCGCCCCGGAGCAGGCGTCCGACGGCGGCGATCACCGCAGTGCCGTCATGGATTGCCGGCACCAGGCGTTCCTGAGCGTCGACGAGCAAGACAAGACTGTCGGCTACTCGCGCTCGATTGACTCGAACGTTACCAAACGCAAGCGTTTCCGTGGTCTTTGGGGCGTCTATCATTGACAGTCCGGCATGAACGCCTATAGTCCGCGCGCTACTTAGCGGTCACGAACCGCAAGAGCCGACAACTTAAGGCGACATGGCTGATACACAAGTAACTTTCGCCGACCTCGGTCTATCCGACGAGGTCGTCTCCGCCGTCGTTACGTCCGGCTATACCAAGCCGACGCCGATCCAGGAAAAAGCGATCCCGTACGTCCTGATGGGCCGTGACGTGCTTGGCTGCGCGCAGACCGGAACCGGCAAGACGGCATCCTTCACCTTACCGATGATCGACATCCTGTCGGCCGGCCGCGCCAAGGCGCGCATGCCGCGATCGCTGATCATCGCCCCAACCCGCGAACTCGCGGCCCAGGTTTCCGAGAACTTCGTCAAGTACGGTCAGAACACGCGCCTCAGCATGGCGCTGCTGATCGGCGGCGTTTCGATGGGAGACCAGGAAGCCAAGCTCGACCGCGGCGTCGACGTCCTAATCGCGACGCCGGGCCGATTGCTCGACCATTTCGAGCGCGGCCGGATTCTGCTGACCGACGTCAAGATCCTGGTCATTGATGAAGCCGACCGGATGCTCGACATGGGGTTCATCCCGGACGTCGAGCGCATCGTTTCATTGCTGCCAACGATCCGGCAGACCCTGTTCTTCTCCGCCACCATGGCGCCGGAGATCAAGCGGCTCGCCGATAAATTTTTGATGAACCCGAAAGAGGTCTCGGTCGACGCCCCCGCTTCGGCGGCAGAAAACGTCGCCCAGCACTTGGTTCGCTGCTCCGTCAAGGACAAGCGCGACGCGCTTCGTTCTCTACTGAAGTCGGAGACGGTCGACAGCGCGCTGATCTTCTGCAACCGCAAGCGCGACATCGGTGTCCTGCATCGGTCATTGCAGCGCTACGGCATCGAAGCCGTGCAGCTGCATGGCGACATGTCGCAGCCAGCGCGGACGGAGACCTTGGCGAAGTTCAAGGCCGGCGAGGCACGGTTGGTCATCTGCAGCGACGTCGCTGCACGCGGAATCGACATCAAGGGCTTGAGCCACGTCTTCAATTTCGACGTTCCATCACACGCCGAGGACTATGTCCACCGCATCGGGCGGACCGGTCGCGCGGGATTGAGCGGGCGGGCATTCACCCTCGCGACGCCGGAAGACTCCAAGCTGTTGTCGGCCGTCGAACGGCTGATCGGCATGAAGATCCCGGTGATACAACTGGACGGTGCTGCGCCGGCTGCGGCGGAGAGCCGCCCTGCAGAAACTGTTGAGCTGGCGTCCGAAACGAACCCGCCGCGCAAAACCGGTCGTGGTCGGGGCGCACGCTCCAATGACAACGCGGTTGCAGCGGACGAGCAGTCGGCGCCTCCTCCAGCCAAGTCGTCCAGGCGTTCAAGCCGCAAGCGGGGCGAACATTCCGAGAAGCCGGCTGTCGCTGTTGAACCGGCGGTCGTAGCGGAGGTCCAGGAAGCGAAGCCGCGCGAAACGTCGCTTACCGGCGGCGGCGTGGTCGAGGCGTTCCCGACTCAACGCGCGGGATCGGGCAATGGCCGCGGTCGTGGTGGTCGCGACCGTGAGGACAACGGCCGGTCGGTGACCGGCTTTGGCGACGAGGTGCCCGCGTTCCTGTTGAAGGCGGTACCGAAGAAGGCTACCGGTTGATTTCGGGCGGTCCTTGCGGGACCATGCCGGCACTTCTCAGACACCCCCGGTGAGGCCATGCAGACCATCTTCATCCAGGTCAAATGCGATCTCGGCAAGGCTTACGCTGTTGCCGATCAGGCCGTTCTTGAGGTCGAAGAGGTGTCGGAAGTGTACTCGACCTCCGGCCAGTACGATTTGCTGATGAAGTGCTATCTGCCCGACGCAGCGGATATCGGCCACTTCGTCACCGAGCGGGTGCAGACCCTGCCCGGCATCAAGGACACCTTCACCTTGATCACCTTCAAAGCGTTCGGGTAGACGCTCCGGCGTTTCCCCGAGCGACTCTTAGGGCCTCGTCAAGCACGTCGGGATCGCCGATGTGATTGGCCAGGAGCAGGATCAGCTTGGCGTTCATGCGCCGGCTGGCCGCGTCGCTCAAGCCACGGTGAGCTTCCGTCAGGCGTTCATAGAATCCATCGGGGTCGGCCAAGTTAGGCTCAATCACCAATGCCGCCATTGCCCCTACCCTCCAACCGCCACTCGCCGATGGCCCACCGCCGCGCTTCGCGCGACGGCTCGGTCAAGCGCCCGAGATATGTCGTGTGCTGAAGGGTGTTGCCAGCGTGCTGCGACATGCTGGTCCGGTCGGACCAAATAGGCCGATCCGTCAGACGCCGACCACCGTTGGAATGCCAAGCCCTCGGTATCGACCACCGTCGACCGATTAGGCTGGCCGTGCCGCGCCACGGTCAGCACATCAACTGCCGGCCGAAGCCCTTCCACCAGCCCTCCACCGCCATCCGCTGGCACGGTGTCGACGAACCGCAACAGGGTGAAACGACCACCCAGCCGACGCAGCAGCCAGGGTTCGTCCGTATCCGCGGCCACCCTGGCATCCGGCGCCGGAGTTCCCGGAACCGGGCCCGCGCTCCAGACATCGCGATCGGCCATCGACAACGGCGTCTCACGGTACACATGCGGCACCGACAGCCGGCCCGAGTTCACGAGCCGCCGTGCAAACGGCAGGTCGGTCGCCATCTCCAGCGCCGCCTCCCGGAAGTCGACGCTTGCCGGGGTTTTGGGCGTCATGAAGTCGGTGGAGCGTGCCGAGTTCATGATGTTTTCGTCGGCCGCCGGTATCCGCTCGTCATCGTAGCTGTCGAGTAGATCCAGCGGCGCCTGGTCGCCAAGGACGAGCGCGATCTTCCAGCACAATGCGTCGATGTCCTGGATTCCGCCATTGCCACCCCGCGCACCGAATGGGCTGACCACATGGGCGCTGTCGCCGACAAAGAACACCGGGCCGTGCCGGAAACGCTCCATGCGCCGACAGGTGAAGGTATAGACGCTGACCCATTCGAGACTGAACTCGACGTCCGGCCCGAGCATCTGCTTGAGGCGCCGGAGAACGTTCTCCGGCCTGCGCTCCTCCTCCGGGTCGGCATCGGGCGCAAGCTGGAAATCGATGCGGAACACGTCGTCGGGCTGACGGTGCAGCAAGACCGATTGACCGGAGTGAAACGGTGGCTCGAACCAGAACCATCGCTCGCTTGGGAAATTGGCCTTCATCACCACGTCGGCGATCAGAAACCGATCCTCGAACACCTTACCCTTGAAGTCGTGGCCCATACTGCGCCGGATCGTGCTGCGCACCCCATCGGCCGCCAGGACATAGTCGGCGTCGACCCGGTAGACGCCGTCGGGCGTCTCCACAGTCACTCTTGCGCCGCCATCTGAAAGAACTTCAACAGCAGTGACGCGGTTCAGCCAGCGGATCTCGGTCCGGCCGAGTTCAAGGACCCGTTCCACCAGATACTCTTCGACATAGTATTGTTGCAGGTTGATGAACGCTGGCCGCTGATGGCCGGACTCGGGCAGCAGGTCGAAGTTGTAGACTTCCCGTTCCCGGTGGAACAGCCGGCCTCGGTTCCACACAACCCCTTTAGCGACCATGCGATCACCGACACCGATCCGATCGAAGATCTCCAGTGTCCGCTTTGACCAGCAGATCGCCCGGCTGCCAGCTGACACGGTGTCGGCGTCGTCCAACAGCAGCGTGTGGTGGCCCAGAGTCGCGAACTCCGCCGCCGCCGCCAGACCCACCGGGCCGGCACCGACGATAACAATCGGCACACGACGAACGGTCCCGTCCGTCAGTTCCGGCGGCGGCGAGTAACCGTAGCGCGGTTGCGAGCCCCGGACCGATGCCACCTCAGCCTCCGTCCAACTCCTTCAGTGCGCCCTGCAATGAGTGCCACATTTCCTGGTCACGCTCAGCCGTCCAGATCCGTGGGTCACGCAATCCGCTGGCTTCGTCGAACGCCCGACTGACGTTGAACGGCAGACAGTGCTCGAAGATCACCCAGTGGCCGTACTTCGGATGCAACAGGCGGTGAGTATCGACGTAAACTTCGCCAAGCTTCTTGCCAGCCGCGACACCGGCACGCGCTGAGTCCATCAAGTCGCTGACGAACGCCCTGGTGCCGTCGATCGCCCGCTTGCTGTCTTCCGGCGTCTTCATCGCCTCGCCGCGTCCTGGCATCATCTGCTGCGGGGAGAGTGCCAGCAGGTTGTCGAGGGTCGCCGGCCAGTCGGTCAGGTAGGCGTCCCCGCAATACGGAGTGGCGCCCTCCTCCACCAGATCGCCGGCAAACAGGATCCCGTCATCGGGCAGCCAGACGATGGTGTCGCCCTTGGTGTGGCCGCGCCCGACCTGGAAGATCTTCAGCCAGCGCCCGCCGAATTTCATCTCCAGGACGCCGTCGACCACCACGGTCGGCCAGGTCAGACCCGGGATGGTCTCCACCGCCTTGAACAGGCGCGGAAACCGCCCGATCTCGCTGTCCATGTCCTGCTGACCGCGCTCGACGATCAGGTCGTAGGTGTCGCGGCTCGCCATGATGGTGTCGGTGCCGTACCCCGACGCGCCCAGGACCCGGACGGCGTGGTAGTGGGTCAGGAACACGTGGGTAACCGGCTTATCCGTCACGGTCGCGATGTAGTCGATCAGCTCCTTGGCGAGCACCGGGGTCGCCCGGGCGTCGATCACCATGACCCCGTGATCGCCAACGATCACGCCGGTGTTCGGATCGCCTTCGGCCGTGAAGGCGTACACGCCGTCGGCCATCCGATCGAAGGTGATTTGCTTTTCATCGAGATCGGCGGCTGACGCGAAGGCCTTCGCCATGGTGTTTCCTCCCGGTTCGAACTATCGAGAGGAAATTAGTTTCATTTGAAACCACATGCAAGCGCTGGACGCCTATAACTCCTCCGTACCCGCTTATCGCTTCGACCAAGAGGGGCGTCCCAGCGGTCGCCGGGGAACCGAGTCCACCCCGGTCAGGATCCGCGTCACCTTGTCCGGCGGACCGAACGGCAGCAACAGGCGCTTGATGTCGGCAGCGTACGCTTTGGCCGAAGGCGCGTGGCGAGTGAACAGCGGTATGCCGCGTGCCATAACCGCTTGATAGCACGCCAGATAAAACGTCGTGATGTACGAGTCCGGCTCGAAATCCGAGATGAACGTACCGGTCAAGTCCCGCCCCATCTCGAGGGCCAGCCGGCTGCCATACAGACGAATCCTGAAATCGCTGGCGTCGTCGGTCGGTTCGCACACCAGCATCCCGCCCAGAGCAGGCCGAAGATCGACAGGATCGATCAACTCGATGGAGGGCCACTTCTGGACGCCTTTTCTCGACGCCCAGAACTCAATCAGAAAATCCAGAGGCTTCGATGAAATATCAGTGACGCAAGGCGTCCAGGACACCAACGGAGTGTTCACACCATTGCTGCGAAACAACTCTCCGACCGGCCCCAGATCCCCGATGACAAGGCTCTCGGCCAAGTCGTTCACCACGGTTGCTTCGGGTTCATGTGCCATGGCTCATGCCGACGGATTTGCGGGACATCGCGGTATCTACGGATAGTGGAGCGTGCTCGTTCGCAACGCTCCGTGATGGTAGCCGCCTGCTCCTTAACGAACTGTTAAGAGTCGGGACCGCCTGGCGCTGGAACGGGCGGTCCGTTCCGTCGTGAGAGTCGGATGACAGCCATCGTACCAATAGCCGGTACCTCCAAGTCACCCTGACGGCAGATGGACGGATGCGTGTGGGACAGGATTGACCGATTTCCATCGGAATGCCGCGGCCAAGCGGTGTCCAGGCGACATAGATCTATGATAGCGACATTGGTGCTCAGACGGCGAATTCGAACGGCCCTTTCCTATTGATACCGTGCAGACTTCGTTCGGTTCGACTAGCACGGCGGCTCTGAAGTAACCCGCAGGCTCCTCAGACCCGGGAGCCGATACAACGGGTTCCTGTTCGTCTCCTCGTTCCAAAAATCACTTAATTTTCAGTACATTAAAGGTTCGGTCAATCCGAGGGATCCATCGAGTGCACGCTGTTGGTTTCTGGCGATGTGCGTACTCTGACAACGGCGCCAGAGTTTCTCGATCAATCGGTCCGATCTGAACTCACAAAAATACAACTAGGGAATGCACACCTATTCCGTTAACTTGTATTTTTAACCAAAACTGGCATGCGCGATCTTGCTGGGGAGGACGCAAAATGATTGATAGTTGTCAGGAGAATCGGCCGGTTTTCACTTTCAGCAGCAAGCGCCACGAGGTCCTGTTCGTCGATCCCGGCGTTGACGGCGTCTCAACCCTATTGGCTGGCTTGAGATCTGACATTGATGTCGTCCGTCTGCCTGAACGCGGCGACCCGATTGCGGCGATTGCCCTGCACATGGCGGGGCGCCGGAACATCTCCGCCCTCCACATCCTGTCGCACGGAACGTCCGGCGCGCTGGCGCTGTCCGGTCAACGCATCGACGCAGCGGCCCTGGCGGCACGGCCGTCGCTGACGGCGACGATCCGCGACGCATTGTCCGCGGATGCCGAGATCGTGCTGTACGGCTGTTCGGTGGCCGAGGGGGCGCTCGGCACGGGCTTCGTCGCCGCGCTGTCGACGCTGCTCGACCGGCCGGTGGCGGCCTCCGACGGCCTGGTTGGCGCTGCCGCATTGGGCGGTGACTGGCGAATCCCGGCACGGGGCGCCCTGGCGTTCGGTGCGGATGCGCGAGCCGCCTATCCGGCGACGCTGTCGAAGATGACGTTCGGCATCGTCACAACGATCAACACCACGACCACTTTGTCGGCGACCGAATCCGGCGTGACGGTCGA
The DNA here is from genome assembly GCA_000171835.1 of alpha proteobacterium BAL199. Lineage (GTDB taxonomy): Bacteria > Pseudomonadota > Alphaproteobacteria > Thalassobaculales > Thalassobaculaceae > Thalassobaculum_A. The sequence goes on from ABHC01000012.1 coordinate 59,442, forward strand.
TGTCGTCCGCAGCGACGGCACCGCCATGGCCGGTGTCAGTTCGGGCTTCCTCGACGCGGGAGTGATTGCAAACACCACGACCTACACGCTGACATTCGGCACCGCGATCAACATCACCCAGTTTCAGATCGGGGAATTCCAGAACAACAGCGAAGGCGCCAACTACGTCTTTACTCCGAACGCCGGAACCGCGGTGACGATCGCCGACAATGCCGGTGCTCTCGCCGGATCGGTCGCCAGCCTCAGCCCCACCGACTGGACCAACGTCACCAGCTTTACCGTGTCGTACACCGGAACTGCCGCCTACCGGATCGGCCTCGACAACATCGTGTTCACGCCTGCCAGTACGGCGATCGTTGGCACGACTGGCAACGATCTGCTGCTCGGCACATCCGGTAATGACACGATCAGCTCACTCGACGGCAACGACACGGTGTCGGCGTTGGCTGGCGACGACCTGGTCTACGGCGGGTCAGGCAACGACCTGCTGTCTGGCGGAGCCGGCAGTGACAGCCTGTTTGGCGAGGACGGCAACGACACGCTGTTCGGTGGGTACTTCGGAAGCACCGGAAGCAACGTGCTCGATGGTGGCGACGGTAACGACTACCTGTTCGGTGGCGATGGGGCGAACACACTGTTCGGCGGCGCAGGCGACGATACCCTACTCGGCGGCAGCGTCGGGAATGTGCTGTATGGCGGTGATGGCAACGACAACATCTACGCCGCTTCTGGTAACGACGTGCTGTATGGCGGCGCCGGGAATGACACGCTGACAGGAGGAGACGGCAACGACAACCTGTACGGCGACGAGGGTAACGACACATTGTACGGCGGCGGCGGCGACGACACGCTGGTCGGAGGGTTCTCCGGCACCGGCGACGATCTGCTTAGCGGTGGCGACGGCAATGATCTGCTGATCGGTGGTAATGGCCAGAACACCCTATACGGCGGTGCCGGCAACGACACTCTGATCGCCGGCAGTCTGTCGGATGTGCTGTACGGCGGCGATGGAGACGATCAGCTCTTCGGGTCGACCGGGAACGATGTTCTGTCTGGTGGTTTTGGTCAGGACACACTTAGCGGGGGCGCCGGGAACGACGCGTTGTACGGCGGCAATGGATTGAACGTGCTGTACGGCGGTGCCGGGAATGACAGCCTGTATGCTGGCACCATGTCGGACCAATTGTATGGCGGCGACGGCGCCGACCGGTTCATCCTCTCGGGCCAGTTCGTATTCGGGGCGTCGCATGTCATCGGGGACTACGCGGCCAGCCAGGACACGATCAGCCTGCAGGGCGCGACGTCGGCGACCATCCTGACGGCATCGAGCCTCGGCAGCGATGCGCTGCTCGGCATTGACCTGAACGGTGATACCTCGGCGGATCTCTATCTGCGGATCGTCAACGGCGCCGATCTGACGTTCAGCACGACCGTAACCGGAAGCGGCGTCGATCTCGTCGGCTCGACGATGGCGAGCAGTTTGATCGTCGGCACCTCGGTCGCTGACCTGCTGTTCGGCACGTCCGGGCCGGACATCATCAGCGCCCTCGATGGGGACGATACGGTCGTGGCGCTGGGTGGCGACGATCTGGTCTTCGGTGGCGCCGGCAATGATCTCCTGTCCGGCGGGGCGGGTAACGACGTGCTCTCCGGCGGCGATGGCAACGACGTCCTGGTGGGGGTCGCCGGCAGCAACCTCCTCGACGGCGGCGAAGGCGTTGACACCCTGATCGGCGCGGACGGTGACGACACGCTCTACGGCGGCAACGGCAACGACGTGCTGTACGGGGTGACCGGCAACGACGTGCTGTATGGCGGTGACGGGGCCGACAACATCTCCGGCATGGCCGGAGACGACACGTTGTACGGCGGCACCGGGGCCGACATCCTGTCCGGCGGCGCCGGCAACGACGTGCTTTCCGGCGGCGATGGTAACGACGTCCTGGTGGGCGTCGCCGGCAACAACCTCCTCGACGGCGGCGAAGGCGTCGACACCCTGATCGGCGCGGACGGTGACGACACGCTCTACGGCGGCAACGGCAACGACGTGCTGTACGGGGTGACTGGCAACGACGTCCTGTATGGCGGCGACGGGGCCGACAACATTTCCGGCATGGCCGGGGACGACACGTTGTATGGCGGTACCGGTGCCGACATCCTGTCCGGCGGCGCCGGCAACGATGTGCTGTCCGGTGGCGATGGTAACGACATCCTGGTGGGTGTCGCCGGTAACAACTGGCTCGACGGCGGCGAAGGGATCGACACCCTGGTCGGTGCCGATGGCGACGACACCCTCTTCGGTGGTGGCGGCAACGACGTCCTCTACGGCGTCACCGGAAATGACGTCATGTACGGCGGCGATGGTGCCGACAACCTACTCGGCATGGCCGGGGACGACACGTTGTACGGCGGCACCGGGGCCGACATCCTGTCCGGCGGCGGCGGCAACGATGTGCTGTCCGGTGGCGATGGCAACGACGTCCTGGTGGGGGTCGCCGGCGACAACTGGCTCGACGGCGGCGAAGGAGTCGACACCCTGGTCGGTTCGGACGGTGACGACACCCTCTTCGGCGGCGGCGGCAACGACGTGCTGTACGGGGTGACCGGCAACGACGTGTTGTATGGCGGTGACGGAGCCGATCTGTTGTCCGGCATGGATGGCAACGACACGCTGGCCGGTGGTACCGGAGCCGACCTGCTGCTCGGTGGAGCCGGCAACGATGTCTTCCTGTTCAACACTGGAGACGGAGTCGACACGATCCTCGACTTCACGAACGGCGACGATCTTGTCGATCTTGATGATGCCTATGGCATCAACAGCCAGGCGGCACTTGACGCGATAGCCTCGGACGACGGCTCGGGCAATGCCGTTCTTGATTTCGGCAACGGCAACAAGATCGTGCTGATGGGTGTCGATTATCGGGATCTGTTGATTGGCAGCTTCTACTGATCGCCTTTGAGCCTTCAGATGCGGAATGCGCCAGGGATGGCGGTTCCGCATCTGAGTTTCCTCATAGTCGACCTGAGAGGAGTACCAGCCGATTTAGTGAATTGCCAGACATCCACCCAGCGGGATCTGGTGGTAGCTAGGTCAAGCAGTTGAGCCCTCCCAGTGGCGCGCGATATCGCCAGCGTGGCACAGCCAGACGGCCTCACGGTGGGCGGCGATGTGCTCGAGCGCTCCTCGCAAGGGGCGCAGCCGATGCGGCTGGCCGACGATGTAAGGGTGAAGGGCAATACCGAAGACCAGTGGCTGCTTAGCCGACTGCGCCAACTGCTCATCGAACCCGTCGACGATAATCTCCGCGAACTGCCGACCCTCAACCCGACGGGCCACGATGGCGGGAATGTCATTGAGTTCCTGCGGGTATGGGATCGACAGGATGCGGCTGCCGCCGCGCGTGGCCATCCAGACCGGCTGGTCGTCGTGGCACCAGTCGAGCAGGTAGCGGTAGCCAGCCTCGGCCAGCAAGTCCGGCGTGGTCCGGCTCTGCGAGATCCAGGGACCCAGCCATCCTTCGGGGCGACGCCCCTCCTCCTCTGAGATGCGCGTTGTCGCCTCGGCGATCAAGTCGCGTTCGGCCGGTTCGTCGAGGACGCCCTGACGCTCGGCGTTGGTGCGGCCGTGGGCGACCACCTCGTCGCCGCGCCGACGAAACGCCTCCATGATGCCCGGGCACTCGTCATAGGTCCGAGAGTTGGCCAGAACCGTGATCGGCAGTTCCAGGCGGTAGAATTCGTCCAGCATGCGCCAGACTCCGACGCGGTTGCCGTAGTCGCGCCACGCGTAGTTCAGGACGTCGGGCTGCGGCCCGCCTGGTGCCAACTCGGCGCCCAGACCTTCGCCGAACGCGAAAACCTCGATGTTCAGAGCGATGTATACCGCCAGCCGCTTCCCGCCGGGCCAGTCGCCCGACGATCGATCCTCGATCGATCGGTAGGCGTAACGACCATGCCCGGGCAGCGGCACGGTCTCAGGCTGCCGCCGCTGCCTGGCCGTTGGGCCGGCCAAGACGGATCGCGGTGATCGCCATGCCGACCGCCGCCTGGGTCGGGTCGACAACCGGTATGCCGACCCGTTCCGCCAGCCGCTCGCGATAACGGGCCATGCCGGCGCAGCCCATCACCAAGACGTCGGCGCCGTCGCGATCGCGCAGCGTCTCGCCGACTTCGACCATCCGGCCGAAGGTCTTGTCCTCATTGGACAGTTCGACGACACCCAACTCGATCGCCCGGTCGCCGGCCAGCCGCCCCTCGAGCCCGAGGGAACGCACGTAACGCATGTGACGCGGGATCGAGCGGTTGAGGATCGCGATGATTCCGGCCTTGGCCCCAAGCGCGAGGGCGGTCAGCAAACCGCTCTCGGCGATGCCGAACACCGGCTTGGCCGTGCTCTCCCGCGCTGCATACATTCCGGGATCCGAGAAGCAGGCAATCACGAACGCCGATGCATCGTTGTCATGCCCGCGGATGATGCTGCGGATGTGCGCCGATACATCGTCGACATGGGCCTGGCACTCGATGCCGGGAGGGCCGTCGGGGTTGGTGACGCTGATGATCTCTGGTCCGTCGGCCATCCGCAAAGGGTCCAGTGCTCGATCCATTGCGGCGGTAACCGCCTCGGTCGAATTCGGATTGATCACGACGATACGGTCGGCCACGGCGCTCTCCATAATCTCTGGGTATCGGCTACGACAATGCCTTGGACGCGATCTCGTAGACGTCCTTGGACAGATTGGGACGGGCGACGATCCGGCGCAAGGCGTCGGTCATGGCCTGTCCCCGTCCGGCGTCGAATTTGCGCCAGCGCACCAGCGGCTGGGTCATGCGTGCCGCCACCTGCGGGTTCATCGGATCCAACGCCAGGACCTGGTCGGCCAGGAAGTTGTAGCCGGAGCCGTCGGCCTCGTGGAACCGGACCGGGTTGCCGGCCGTGAAGCCGCCAATCAACGCCCGCACCCGGTTCGGATTGCGCAAGCTGAACCCCGGGTGGTCCAGCAGGCTGACAACCTCGCCGAGCGTGCCCCGACGGGCCGACCCGGCCTTCAACGCGAACCACTTGTCGAGCACCAGCGGAGAATCGCTCCAACGCTGATGAAACGCCTCGAGGGCGGCATCACGCTCTGGGCGTTCCAGATCGTTCAGCGCGGCAAGCCCGCCCATTACCCGAGTCATCATGCCGTTGGGCCTGGCCTGGGCGACCGCACGCGCCACGCCGTCTTCCCGGCCGCTTGCCACCAGATAGCCAAGAGCGACATTGCCGAGTGCCCGCCGTCCCATGGCGGCGGTCGACACGTCAGATCCACCCTCGCCTGCTGCGTCTGCGGCAGACAGCCGGTCGTACGCCGCCGCCCAACCGTCGAACAGCGCCTCGCCGATCATCCGCCGGGCCTCACCGCGGGCCGCGTGCACCTCGTCGACGTGCCAGATGTCCAGAGCCTGCCCGAGCAGCGACTCACCGGGCAGCGACAGCAGTTCGGCGAGGAACGCCGGTTCCAGCGCGTCGTCGGCGAGGCTGGCCTTGAACGCTGCGATCACCCGAGGGTCGAGCGGAACCGACCGGCCGTCGCGCAGTCCGGTGACCATGGCCAGGAGTGCCCGGGTTGCCAGTGACTGCAGGGCTTCCCAGCGGCCGAACGGATCGTTGTCGGTGCCGGCAAGGAATGCGAGGTCGTCCTCGGTCCACGCCGCATCCAGCTTGACCGGTGCACTGAACCCACGCAGCAGCGACGGAACGGTGCCGGGCGCCACATCCAGGAACGACACTGTCATCGCGTCCCGGTCGAGCACCACTACCCGCTCGGCCTCGCTCGCACCGTCTGTATCATTGGCGGTTCGCATCGGCACCGCCGAGCCGTTCCGACCGATCAGCGCCGTGCGGATCGGGATTGGCATCGGCCGCTTGCCGGACTGTCCCGGGGTCGACGGCAGCGACTGTGACAGCGTCAGGTCGAGTTGCCGGGTAACCGGATCATGGGTCCAGCGCGCGGTGACCGTGGGCGTGCCGGCCTGCGAATACCACAACCGGAACTGCGACAGGTCGACGCCGCTCGCGTCCTCCATCGCTGCCACGAAATCATCGCAGGTGACCGCCTGACCGTCATGACGTTCTACGTACAGGTCGATGCCCTTGCGGTAGGCCTCGGCGCCCAACAGGGTGTGGATCATCCGCACGACTTCGGCACCCTTCTCGTAGATCGTGACCGTGTAGAAGTTGTTGATCTCGATATAAGTATCCGGGCGAACCGGATGGGCCGTCGGCCCGGCGTCCTCAGGGAACTGCACGGTTCGCAGCAGTCGCGCGTCGGCGACCCGCTTGACCCCAGCGTTGTGCATATCGGCGGAGAACTCCTGGTCGCGGAAGACGGTGAGGCCTTCCTTCAACGACAGCTGGAACCAGTCGCGGCAGGTGATCCGGTTGCCGGTCCAGTTGTGGAAGTACTCGTGCGCGACGACGCCCTCGACCCGCTGGAAATCGGCATCGGTCGCGGTCGCCGGGTCGGCCAGGATGAACTTGTCGTTGAAGATGTTGAGACCCTTGTTCTCCATCGCCCCCATGTTGAACGCCGACACCGCGACGATCATGAAGATGTCCAGGTCGTATTCGAGGCCGTAGACCTCCTCGTCCCATTTCATGGAGCGTTTCAGCGACTCCATGGCATGGCCGGTCCGGTCCTCGTTACCATGGTCGACATAGATCCGCAGCGTGACGTCCCGTCCGGAGCGGGTGACGAAGCGGTCCTCAACGCATCCCAGATCGCCCGCCACCATCGCGAACAGATAGGCCGGCTTGCGGAACGGATCGTGCCACTCGGCGTAATGCCGCCCGAACGGCAGGTCGCCGGTCTCGACCCGGTTGCCGTTGGCCAGCAGGACCGGGAAGCGGTCCTTGTCCGCCTCGATCCGGACGGTGAAGACCGCCATGACGTCCGGGCGATCCGGGTAGTAGGTGATGCGCCGGAAGCCCTCGGCCTCGCACTGCGTGCAGTACAGGTCACCGGACCGGTACAGACCCTCCAGCGCCGTGTTCTCCTGCGGCCGGATACGGGTCTCGATCACCACCTCGAACGGACCGTCAACCGCCGGCAGGGTCAGCCGTTCGGGCTCAAGGGTGTATTCCGTTTCGGTCAGGCGCCGGCTGTCCAGCATCACCGACACCAACTGCTGGTCCTGACCGTCGAGCACGATCGGCGCCGGGCCTTCACCGGCTGCCGGATTGCGTCGGCCGCGCAGGATCGCCCGAACCTTGGTCCAGTCGTCGCGAAGCTCGACCGTCAGGTTGACGGCGTCGATCAGATGGGTGGGCGGGGTGTAGTCCCGCAGGTGGATGGGCTGCGGCGAAGCGGCGGGCGCGGCACGATCCATCGGGGTCGTCCTCTTTCAGGTCGCGGGCGGTGGTGGCGTCAGTTGGCCATCCAACCGCCGTCCACCATCAGGTTCTCCCCCGTGATATAGCTCGCCTCGTCGCTGCTGAGAAACAGCACGGCGTTGGCCACATCCTCGGGCCGTCCGAGACGCGGCCACGGCGTGCGCGACTGCGAGTACGCCAGCATTTCAGGCGCAATCGCCCGGCCGGTCTTGCCGGTCAGGATCTTGCCCGGGGCCACGGCGTTGCACACGATGCCCTGCTCGGCGTAGTCACCGGCGATCTGGCGGGTCATGTAGACGACCGTCGCCTTGCCGACCCCATAGGCGAAGTCGTTCGGCGCGCGGATCATGCCGTGCTGCGAGGAGATATTGACGATCCGGCCCCGCACCTCGCCGCGCGGTTCCTGCGTCACCATGCGGCGTACCGCCTCGCGGCAGCCCAGGAATACGCCCTTGGCGTTGACCGACATCACCCGTTCCCAGTCGGCCTCGCTGGTTTCCAGCAACGGCGTATCGGTGCCGATGGCAGCGTTGTTGACCATGACATCCAGCCGACCGCCCAGACCGACGGCCATGTTGATGGCTGCGGTCAGATCATCGGCACGCGACACATCACATCGGCAGAACACGGCTCGACCGCCTGATGCTTCGATCGCCGACACGGTGGTGACGCCACCTTCGCGAGGCGTCTCGTCCAGATCGGCAATCACGACGATCGCACCCTCCGCCGCAAAGCGGAGGGCGATCGCCTTGCCGATCCCGGAGGCGGCGCCGGTGACGACCGCCGTCCGATCCTTCAAGCGCATGTCAGGCTCGCTTGATCAGGCGGCCTTCTCGCGTGCCGTGGTGTAGGCCTTCGCGCAATGGGCGGTGCAGTACGGCCGACCCGGCGCAACCTGATCACCGCAGAAGCTGAAATTGTCGGTCTTCGGATCACCTGTCGGCCAGCTGCAGGTGTTGCGGTCCCACTGTTCCAGAGTCAGCGGCACGGCCCGGCGGCGCTGCACCGGCGCTTGCGGTGCCCGCGGCTTGTCCGACTTCACGATCGGCGACTGCCGCTTCGGCAGGCCCATCCGGTGAACCTTACCGACCACCGCGTTGCGCGACACGCCGATTACGAGGCCGATCTGGGTGATCGACAGCCCCTCGCCCCAAAGCCTGGTCAGATCCGCCAGACGGTCTTCGGTCCATACGCTCTGCAGGTTGTCCGACATGGTCGCCTCCATTGAACCGTTCGCGTGAGCGGCGACTCGTTGCCACCCACATCTTGTGTTCGGATGACAAGAGGCTACGGGATATGGGTTGCGACAACAAGCAGGACCACCATATCTGGCGTAATTTTATGTGGATAACACAAGAAACCGCCGATTCGCTCCGATTGTCCGTCGCGGAGCAAGCCGAATCAGCGGCCCAGCTCGGCAATCTGCATGGGTTCGGCAGTGATCGCAGCGACGCTTGGCGCGGGAGCACAGTTCGTTTCGTCGCCGATGCCCAGGCGGCTGAAGACGTCCAAGGTCACCTGCCTGGCTCTGGATCGGACCAATGCCGGATCGCCTTCGATAGCGGTTGCGAACAACCAAACCTCTCGCGGCATCTCGACCCACCCGACCAGCCAGCCCAGTTCGGCCTCTTCGCCGTTGTCTCGTACGGTTGGTGCCCAGCTCGACTTGGCGCGGAACACCGCATCACAGCCTACCGGCTCGCCGGGCACGATATCGCGGGCCACGGTCTGCGAACGGGCGCTCGCGGGCAGGGTGCCGAGCAGCAACCGTTCAACGAAATCCACCTGCTGAACCGGTGTCACCCGCAAGCTGTCGTTCATCAGAAAACGGGTACTGCCGCCAGCGGCCCCGGCGTTGCCATAGTTGAGACGGTGCAACCAGTCGGCCATTCGTTCGGCCCCGATCGCCGCGGTGATCTGCTGCAGTTCGGGGCCGGACGTGATCGGGCCGGCATCGCGCATCACGCCGGTCTCAAGCGCGATCAGCAGGTGCGGCAGTTTGAAGGTCGATGCCGGCGGCAACCCTCGCTCGGCGGTGTCCAGGTCGGAAACGAAACTGCGGCGGTCGCCAAGACGGCGCAACACGATGGTGCCGCTGACCCCGGAGGTTTCGAATGCGCTGCGCCATTCAGGGATCTCGACCACATCGTCGCTGGCCCGGCCGTCGGCCCCTGCGGGCGCACCAGCCACGATCCCTGCCAGAACGATCATGGCGGGGCCCATCCAGCGGGCGCGTTTGTGCATCGATACCGGCATCTCAACCTCCATCAGGTCAGCTTCCCTCGTATGGGTAACGCTGCAGACGGATTGCGGTGCCCGAACGGCGGAGTCAGGGCATTACGGCGATGCCGCCGTCACTCCGCCGCCGCAATTCGGCCCGGCACGAGTCCCCAGCCGTTGAACGCGATCCGCGGCGAGGCAAAGTGCCGGTTGCGCTCGCGGATCAGGTAGTCGACCAGGGCCTGCGGCGCCGACACCCCGGCCGCGCGCTCGGCGTCCGGGTTGTAGTTGGTGTTGGTGTTCACGTCGTAGACGTAGGGCCGTCCGTCGGCGTCGCGCGCGAACTCCACCCCGGCGATGTCAATGCCGGCGTCGCGCAGGAACACGCCGATCGCCTGCTCCAGTTCCGGCTCGACCACATTTTCCACCACGGTGAACACCGGTCCGCCGGTTGCGGCCGCCTCTTCCGGGGCACAGACATCGGCCGGGCACAGCTCGAACGTGCCACCGGTGTCGATCCGCACCGCGTAGAACAGCCGGCCGCCGATGAACTCGGCACGGGTCACCGAGCCGTCGGTCGTCCGGATATAGTCCTGCAGCAGGGTGATGCCGTCGGTCGAACCGGGCAGCGTGCCGGCGCGGGACCGTGCGGCGGCTTCATGGGCATTCTCGAACAGCTGGATGCCCAGACCCTTGCCGCCGCGGTTCGGCTTTACGATGACCGGACCCGGCGCGAAGCTCTCGGCGGCCTCGGCGACCTTCTCGGCGCCCAATGCAGCCACCGTGCGCGGCACCGGCTCGCCGGCACGCTCAAGCCGCGCCAGTTGGGCCGCCTTGTTGACCTCCAGCGCAATCGCTCCGGGACCGTTGATCACCGGCCGGTCGTGGGCGGTCAGCCACGCGATCACCGCGCTGGCGTATTCCGGGGAGTAGCGGTGGCCGCGGCTGTGCGCCGACGCGCTCATCCGGTTGTAGAACAGTCCGGCCGGTGGCGGTGTCGACAGGTCGAACGCACCGTCGGACAGGTTCCAGTCGACGAACCCCTCGCCGCGCGCCGCGAACGCCTTGGCGAACGGCGGCAGCCAGTCCGGGTTCTCGTGGATGACGTGGATCGGCGGGACGGCGTTCGACGTAAAGACGGTCGGCTGGGTCATAGCGTTTCCCCTCGCGGCGTTAGACGCTTGAGATCGCCCCTCCCGATCCATTCCGCAACCCATCGAAAATCTGCAGCGTACGCCAACACCCGTGCGTGACTGGCATTAATCGCCTACCCGTCGCCGCCGGCATAGATCCACATGGCCTGACAGTCGCCGGCCTTGGTGAACCCGCACCGTTGGTAGAAGCCGACCGCCTCAGCGTCGGAAATCAGGGCGTGCTGGTGAAACCCGGCGTACCGTTCCTGCAGCCGGGCGATGATCGCCCGTCCCACGCCCTTGCCGTGCCAGTCCGGGTGCACCAGCAGATGCGGGTAGTAGACCACCAGCGCACCGTCGGACAGCGCGTTGCCGAGCCCAATCAGCGTGTCGTCTGCCCAGGCAGTCACCACGCTGTCGCTGTTGCCGAGCGCGGTCATCAACAGGTCCGGTTTGGTGGCTGACGACCATCGGTTTGCCTGGTAAAGGCCGACCACGTCGTCGCGGGCCAGATCCTGGCCCTCTCGAAGCGTATAATCGTCCATCGCCGCGGCCGTCACGCCGGGATCGGGCAGCCGATGAACGCCGCGATCAGCTTGATCTGCTCGTCCAGCATCGGTCGCCCGTAATGGACGGCGTGGCCGCCGGCCTTCGCCGCCTTCAGCAGCGCGGTTTCCTCGGGAATCATGATGATCTCGCTGACCACGGTCGCGGCATCCAGTCGCGCGATGTCGACCGGCAGCGGGTCGCCGTCGTGCAGGCCGAGCGAGGTGGTGTTGATCACCAGATCGTATCCGGCCGGATCGGCATCGGCCGGCAGGCCGCGGACCGCGCACCCGGGAAACAGCTTGTGCACCCGGCTCGCCAGTTCATCGGCCTTGGCGACGGTGCGGTTGGCGATGCTGAGGCTCGCGGCCCCGGCTTCCGCCACCGCGAACGCGATCGCCATGCCGGCGCCGCCGGCGCCCAGCTGCAGGACGTCTTTGCCGGTGAAGTCGAAGCCGCCGGCCTTCACCCCGGCGACATAGCCCTGGCCGTCGAAATTGTCGCCGATCATCCGCCGGTCGGCGTCGAACAGCACCGCGTTGGCCGCCCCGACTCGTTTCGCGCCGGCGCCCAGTTCGTCGCACATCTCGGCAATCGCCACCTTGTGCGGCACCGTCACACACAAACCGCGCAGGCTGCGGTTCGCCTTCATCCCGGCGACCGCCGCCGGCAGGTCGTCGGGATGGACGTGGAACGGCACCATGACGGCGTCGATCCCGTGCGTCTCGAACTGCGGGTTGAACACCGTCGGCGCTCGAACGTGATCGATCGGATGGGCTAGGATTCCGTAGACCGTGGTTTTGCCGGTGATGGTCAGGGTGGGCATGCGTCTCGCTTCCGGAAGAAAGTCGGCCCGGCCTCTGTGCTTGGAACATCCGAGCGTCGGAGGGGTCGGGCCGATGTGTCAGTCAAGGAGTATGACCGCTGAGACGCCTCAGAGGCCGTTCCAGATCAGAATTTCACCTGATCGCCGCCCTTGAGGTCCAGCATCTCGCGGGCTTCGGTCGGGGTCGCGACTTCCAGGCTCATGTCCTCGATGATTCGGCGGATCTTGGAGACCTGCTCCGCGTTGCTCTGGGCGAGCTTGCCCTTGCCGATGAACAGGCTGTCCTCCAGCCCGACCCGCACATTGCCGCCGTTCAAGGCGGCCATGGTGGTGAAGCCCATCTGGTGGCGGCCGGCGGCCAGCACGCTCCAACGGTACTGCTCGCCGAACAGCTTGTCGGCGATCCGCTTCATGTGCATCAGGTTCTCGGTGTCGGCGCCGATGCCGCCGAGAATGCCGAAGATGGTCTGGACGAACAGCGGCGGCTTGACCAGCCCGCGCTCCAGGAAGTGGGCCAGGTTGTACAGGTGGCCAACGTCGTAGCACTCATACTCGAAGCGCACGCCGTGACCTTCTCCCAACTCCTTAAGAACGTATTCGATATCTTTGAATGTATTGCGAAAAATGAAATCGCGGGAATTTTCCAGAAATTGCGCTTCCCAGGGGTGCTGGAATTCCTTCACCTTGTCGAGGATCGGGTACAGGCCGAAATTCATCGAGCCCATGTTCAGCGAGGTCATCTCCGGGCTGGCCACGTAGGCGGCGGCCAGCCGTTCGTCCAGGGTCATGCCGTGGCCGCCACCGGTGGTGATGTTCACCACCGCGTCGGTGTTCTGCTTGATGCGCGGCAGGAACTCCATGAATACCTTCGGATCGGCGGTCGGGCTGCCGTCGGAAGGGTTGCGCGCGTGCAGGTGCAGGATCGAGGCACCGGCCTCGGCCGCCGCGATCGACTGCTGGGCGATCTCGTCCGGCGTCAGCGGCAGATGCGGGCTCATGGTCGGGGTGTGGATCGAGCCGGTTACGGCGCAGGTGATGATGACCTTGTTCTGGGGGGCCGCCATGGCTCGTCTCCTCGGGGCGTATTTCTTGGGATGGTCTTTTGACGGCGAGAGCCTAGCCGGATCGGGGCTCAATTGAAAAGGTGCGACGGAACTCCGTGGAGCGGACGTTGAAGTAAATGAGGTCGGGCGATCCCGGCCGCTCCCGCCCCCCAACGGAGAACCAGACGATGACCCGCAGCAAACTCACGATCGCCGCCGTGCTGGCCCTCGCCACGGCCGGCGCCGGCACCGCCGCCCTCGCCTATGGCGGCGGCAAGCACGCCGTGCGTGCCGAGGCGCACTTCGCCGAAATGGACGCCGACAAGGACGGCAAGGTCAGCGCTGCCGAGATGCGCGCCTATCGGGCCGCCCGCTTCGCCAAGGCCGATGCCAACGGCGACGGCAAGCTGAGCGTCGAGGAACTGGACGAGGCCCGCAAGGCCCAGCGGATCGAGCGCCTGCAGAAAATGGTGCTGTGGCTCGACAGCGACGGCGACGGCATGCTCTCTGTCGAGGAGTTCGATCCCCGCAAGGGTGCCATGCTGTCGCGCATGGACGCCGACGGCGATGGCAGCCTGACCATGGAGGAGATGCGTGACGCCAAGCAGGGCCGGCATCACCGCAGCGGCGGCAGGCACCATGGCGGGCACCACCAGGCTCAACCGGCCCAGCCGGACGCAAAGAACTAACCATCCGGCGACGACTCGGTGACGGGAATGCCGGAGGATGATCCCGATGCGGCTCTCATGCCTCGAATCGCTGACGGCGATCCCGTCGCCTATCGCGCCCTGGTGGATCGGCACACTGACCGGCTGCTCGCTTTCGCCGAGCGGCTGGTCGGTGACCGGGCCAGCGCGGAGGATGTCGTCCAGGACGCCTACCTGGCGGTCTGGCGGACCGCGGCGCGCTGGACCCCGGCCGCCAAGGTATCGACCTGGATGTACCGGATCGCGCGCAACGCCGCCCTCGACCGGCTGCGCCGCCGCCGTCCAACCGTCGACCCGGAGACCGTAGTCTTGGTGGACACCGCCGACCGCGCCGATCGCCAGATCTCCACCCGCCAGACCTCGGCGGCGGTGCGGGGAGCGCTCGACACCTTGCCCGAGCGCCAGCGGACGGCGATCGTGCTGGTGCATTATGAACAACGTTCCGGCGCCGAGGCGGCGGACGTCCTGGGCGTCTCGGTCGAGGCGCTTGAATCGCTCCTGGCCCGCGGACGGCGGGCCTTGCGTGCGGCGCTCGAAGGCCAACGCGCCGACCTGATCGGAGGTGAGCCATGACTTTAGTGACGGCAGATCGGGTGCGTGCCCTGCTCGCGGCCTATGGTGCCAACCCGGACCGCTGGCCGTCGGCGGAACGCGATGACGCCCGCCGGCTGGTTGCCTTGGATCCGGCCCTGGCCGCCGAAGTCGCCGACGCGGCGGCGTTCGACACCCTGCTCGATACTCTCCCGACCCCCGCTCCCAGCCCGGCGCTCCGGGTCGCACTCAAGGATATTCCAGAGCGTGCCCGCTTCGGCTGGACCGATCGGCTGGCAGGGTTGTGGCCGTTCTTCGGCGCGCCCTGGCGGCCGGCAGCCGGACTGGTCGCCGCCGCGGTGATCGGGATCGTCGTCGGGGTCACCACCTCGGACGTCTCGGTGGCCGATACCGCCGGCCTGTATGCCGACTACGACCCGATCGCCGATGCCGCGGCCATGGCGTCCGGTGCCGGCTTCGTGGAGTTCCTGCCATGACGGGCCGTCTGCGCCTAGTGTCGATCGCGCTATTCGTGTCGCTGATCGTCAACCTGTTCCTGGGCGGCTTGATGGTTGGGCGCTGGCTCGACCCGCACCGTCCGCACCACCGAATGGAGCGCACGACGGCGGAAGGGGCGGCCCCCGGCTGGATGCACCGCGCGCTCGGACCCGAGGGCGCTCCTGCCCTGGAGCGCGCATGGCAGGCTCACGCCAAGGAAATCAAGCCACTGCGCGATGAAATGCGCCGCTCACGCGAGGCGGTGACTGCCGCACTGGAAGCCGAGCCGTTTGACCGGCAGGCCTATACAGACGCCCTGGCCGCAATGCGCTCGGAGATGGGCGAGTTCTATACCGCCATCAACGCCGTGATGGTCGATGTGGTCAGTCAACTCACCCCGGAGCAGCGGCGAGCCGTGGTGGAACGCAGCCGGGAATGGGAACGGCGAAAAGCCGGTCGTAACTAGGCTGCCCTTCGATCGAAGGGCGCCGCAGGAGGAAAGGTGCATGACACGGAACGCTTGGCTGGTCAGGACGCTCGTCGTGTTGACGTGCGCGATACCCTTGGTCGTCACCCTGGCCGAACCGGCGAACGCCGACCGGCGACGCGGGGGCGGCGACGAAGGCAATTGGCGCGGCAACGACAGAGGCCATCACCGAGGCGGGCACCACGGCAGGAGCCATCACCGCTATCGCGGCGGCAGTGATTGGCACCACCGCGGCCACCGCCATCACGGCAGCAGTTTCTCCGGCTTGTTCATCTGGGACATGACCCCACCGCCGCCGAGATACGTCGTCGTCGAGCCGCCCCCGCCGGTGATCATCCAGCAGCCGCCAGTGTACATGCAGCAGCCGCCGGCCTATTGCCGCGAGTACACCACCACTGCCTACGTGAACGGCCGGCCGGTCGAGACCTACGGCACCGCCTGCCGGCAGCCGGACGGCAGTTGGCGGATCGTCAGCATGAACTGACGTTTCAGATCGACGCGGCGGCAGCCAGGGCCTGCTCGATGTCCTCCAGCAGGTCGTCGGGATCTTCCAGGCCGATCGACAGACGCACCACACCTTCGGTGACGCCAATGTCCAGGCGCTCCGCCTCGGTCAGGCGCGAATGGGTGGTGGTCGACGGGTGGCAGACCAGCGACTTGGCGTCGCCAAGGTTGTTCGAGATGTCGATCAGCGACAGGGCGTCGAGAAACTTGAACGCCGCCGCCTTGCCACCGGGCAACTCCACGGTCACCAGACTGCCGAATCCTGACATCTGACGCTTGGCCAGGTCGTGCTGCGGATGGCTGTCGCGCCCTGGGTAGCGGACTTGGCGGATGTCGGAGCGGGCTTCCAGCCAGCCGGCGATCCGTGCCGCGTTGGTGGTCTGGCGCTCGACCCGCAGTTCCAGGGTCTCCAGGGCCTTCGCCATGACCCAGGCATTGAACGGGCTCATTGACGGACCGGTGTTCCGGTAGAACGGCTGGAACACGTCGTCGATGAAGTCCTTGGCGCCCAGCACGGCACCGCCGAGGCAGCGTCCCTGCCCGTCGATGTGCTTGGTTGCGGAATAGACGACGACATCGGCGCCGAGTTCCAGCGGGCGCTGGAACAACGGAGTGGCGAACACGTTGTCGATCACCAACCGGGCACCGGCCCGGTGCGACAACTCGGCGACCGCTGCAATGTCGACGATGTCGAGCATCGGGTTGGACGGACTCTCCAGGAACGTGACGGTAGCCGGCCGCGACAGCGCCTTCTCCCAGGCGCCGAGATCGGTGCCCTTCACGAACTCGACCTCCACGCCCCAGCGCGGCAGCAGCTTGGCGATGATGAAGTGGCATGACCCGAACAACTCGCGCGCCGCCACCACCCGGTCGCCGGCCTTGACCTGGCACAGCAGGGCAGCGAACACCGCCGCCATGCCGGTCGCGGTCGCCCGGCAAGCAGCAGCGCCTTCCAGCGCCGCCAGCCGATCCTCGAAGGTGGCGACCGTCGGATTGCCATAGCGCGAGTAGATGAACACATCGACGTCGCCGTTGAACGCCGCCTCGGCCTGGGCGGCATCGTCGTAGACGAAGCCCGAGTTCAGGAACAGCGCTTCACTGGTCTCGCGAAACTGCGAACGGCGCAGGCCACCGCGCACCAGTTTGGTCGCGGGCCGCCAGTCGGATTGATCGATCATCAGGATTCCGCCTTCGGAGCTTCGAGGTATTCGGGCAGCACGACAGCCTGGCCGACGACCATGCCGTCGGGACCGAGCGTCATTACCGGAGCGCCCCACAGCCGATAGCCGTCCCGCAGCGCGCCGCTGTTCCGCAAGCAGAATTCGGCGGTGTCAGGTCCGGTGAGCAGCCAGTAAGCTTTACGTGGTGCGTCGGTCATGGCGGGGTCCGTTGGATGTCGCTGCGGCAGAGTTGCACCGCAAGCGACATCCATTAAAACAGATCCCGTCCGCTATAAAGAACTTTCGGACAAGCCGTTCGAAGTTATTCAGAGACTGCTGGCAATCGCCGCTTCGCGGATCTGGGTCAGCGACCGGGCGGGTGTCAGGGCTTCCGGATCGACCCGGATCTCAATCAACGCCGGTCGGCCGGACGCCTTTGCGCGCTCGAACGCTCCGGCGAAGTCCTCTGTGCGGGTCACCACCTCGCCATGGGCGCCATAGGCCAGCGCAAGCGCCGCAAAGTCCGGATTGCGTAGATCGGTGGCGCTGATGCGGTTCGGATACTCGCGCTCCTGGTGCATGCGAATGGTGCCGAACATGCCGTTGTTCACCACCAGGAAGATGGTGTTGACCCCATACTGCACCGCGGTCGCCAGTTCCTGGCCGTGCATCATGTAGCAGCCATCGCCGGACACGGAGACGACCGTTCGGTCCGGATGCACCAGCTTGGCAGCCACCCCGGCCGGTACGCCGTAGCCCATCGACCCGCAGGTCGGCGCCAGACAAGTCCGAAAGCCCTTGTAGCGGTAGTAGCGATGGACCCAGGTCGCGTAGTTGCCGGCGCCGTTGGTGATGATCGCGTCGTCCGGAAGTTGTTGATCGAGCCAGCCCACCACCTCGGCCATCTGCACGGAACCTGGTGTCGGCAGCGGCTTCAGCAGCGCCTCGTAGTCCGCGCGCGCTACCGGCGTCTCCGACGCCCAGGCCGATGAGTCCACCGGCTGCATCTCCGCCACCGCCGCCAGAAAGCCGCGTGGCTGGCGTGGATCGGCAGGTCGGTCTGTAGACCCGTCCCAACTCGTCTGAGCCGGCGTGCACGTGCACCAACCCTTGGCGTGGGCGCGGAATTTCGAGCAGCGAATAGCCGCTGGTCGTCATCTCGCCGAGCCGGGCGCCCACGACGATCAACAGGTCGCTGTCACGCACCCTCGCACCGAGCTTCGGGTCGATGCCGATGCCGACATGGCCGACATAGTTCGGATGCCGGTTGTCGAGGTAGTCCTGACAGCGGAACGACGCACCGACCGGCAACTTGTTGGCCTCGGCGAAACGGGCCAGCGACGCCGAGGTCCCGGCATCCCAACCGCCGCCGCCGACAACTACCAGCGGTCGCTTGGCGGCAGCCAGCATTTCGCGGAACCGGGCAAGATCGGCCGGTCCCGGATGCGGTTCGCTGCGCTTGTAGGGGTCGAAATCCGATACCGGCGCCCGCTCGACCAGCATGTCCTCCGGCAGCGCCAGCACGACCGGTCCGGGGCGGCCGGACACGGCGGTGTGGAACGCCCGGCTGATGTATTCCGGGATGCGTGCCGGATCGTCGATCTGGGCTACCCATTTGGCCATCTGGCCGAACATCCGGCGGTAATCGATCTCCTGGAACGCCTCGCGGTCCACCATCTCGCGGCCGACCTGGCCGACCAGCAGGATCATCGGCGTGGAGTCCTGGAACGCGATGTGGACGCCGGCGCTGGCATTGGTGGCGCCCGGGCCACGGGTCACCATGCAGATCCCGGGCTTACCGGTCAGCTTGCCATAAGCCTCCGCCATCATCGCGGCACCGCCTTCCTGGCGGCACACGACGGTGCGGATCTCCGGCGCGTCGACCAGACCATCCAGCACGGCGAGATAGCTCTCGCCTGGAACAGCAAACGCCAGATCGACGCCGTGCGCCCGCAGGCAGTCTACCAGGATGTGGCCGCCGATGCGGCCGGTGTTGGTTCGGTCAGTGCTCGATGGGTTCGTCGACATAGCCTGTGTACCGTTGGGATTTGGGCTTCTCGTGATCGTCGGGATTGACGTACTGGATGGAGGATTTGCCGCGGAGTTCGGCGGGAAGGACCATTACTCGGACGAATTTGGTGCACTCAAGCTCGCTGGCTTGGGCGAAGACGGGATCGGGGCCAGGCTCGAACCAAGCCTGACCAGGCAGATAATGGGTCGACCCGGCCGGCGTGTCGATCCGGATCTGCCCCTGGCGCAGGCACCGTATGCCGGGGCCCTGGTGGGTGTGGGTAAGTGCCGCTCCACCGATCGGGAATTTGACGCTGTCGCAGCGCATGATCCACTCCGCAGCCGGATCAGGACCATCGAGCGGCGCCGTCAGATTCTCGATCGAAGTCACCCCTTCTCCCCGCGCCAGCACCGGCTCTGATTCCTCCGACGCCAATTCCCAGCGCCAGATGACCGCACCATCGGGTCCGGCGGTGATGGTCACGGCATCCGCGCCGTACCATGCACCGTCCTCGGCGAACGCCGCGCCGTCGCCGGTCTCGAAACTGCCGCGGTGGCAGAATAGCACCCGGTTCAGCGCAGGCAGCGGCTCAGCCAAGCGTGCTCCCGGCTCCAGGCGATCCACCATCTGCCGAAGCAGATAACCGGTAGCGGACATATCAGCACCTCCCGTTTCTTATTTCTCGCTTGTGCGATCAGGCTCTATGGCCTGTCAGGTAACGGCCGCCTCCTCGCGACGCAGGACGCTGCCGCGCTCGATCACATAGGTATGGTCGAGCAGGCCGTGCAAATGGGTGTCATTGGATTCGGCAATCAGAACCGACATCCCCTCGCCCTTCAGGTTCGAGAGAACATCGACGATCCGACGGGCCAGGATCGGGGCGATCCCCTCGGTCGGCTCATCCAGCAGCAACAGGCGACGGCCCACCATCAATGCTCGGGCCAGGGCCACGAGCTTCTGCTGCCCTCCGGACAGACTCATCGACGGCCGGCTGCGGAATTCCTCGACTTCAGGCATCAGGTCGTAGATCCACCGCAGCCGGTCCTGTGGCTGGTCGATCCCGGTCGACCAGACCGGCAGCATCACGTTCTCTTCGACGGTCAATGCCGGAACCAGCTTGCGGTCTTCCGGCATGTAGCCGATCCCGATACGGGCCCGCTCGAAGCCGTTCATCGCCAGGAGATCGTCGTCGTCGAACCAAATGACGCCGGCATGGGCCTTCAACAGCCCCATCACGCCCCGCATCAGGGTGGTCTTGCCGGCACCGTTGCGGCCAATCAGACCGCACATCGCGCCGCTCGGAACCACCAGTTCGACCCCGCGCAGGATCGGGACCGGCCCGATCGAAACCTCCAGGCCTTCAACCGCGAGCATCGGGGGCCTCCTGCAATACGCCGCCTTGAAGCAGCGTTTGATTGTGCAGATCCTCGCCGATCACGAATTCCTTCACCTTGGGATCGGCTAGGGCGACCAACGGCGGAGCGTCGCAGATGATCTCGCCCTGATAGAACGCCACAACCCGGCTCACGTACCGGCCGACGATCTCCATGTCGTGCTCGATGAACAGGACGGTGACACCGTCCTCCTTCAGGGCGCCCATCACGACGTCCATCAGTTCGAACTTTTCGTCGCTGGAGATCCCGCTGGTCGGTTCATCCAGCAACAGGACCTTCGGTGCCGCTACCATCGCCATCGCAATATCCAGCAACTTACGCACGCCCTGCGGCAGGGTTCCGGCGCTCTGGTCCCGATAGTCGGCGATCCCGTAGCGGGCCAGCAGAGCGTCGGCCTTGTCAGCCAAATCCGGACGGCGCAGCAGCCGTAGGGCGGCCAATCCCCTGGCCTCGGCAATACCGAGCGCAATCAGCAGATTGTCGAACACACTGGCCGACCCAAAAATCTGGGCGACCTGGAACGAGCGGCAGATGCCGAGCCGGGTAATCTGGCGCGGCGTGCGCCCGACGATGTCGTGGCCCTCGTAAAGAATTCGTCCGGAGGTCGGCTTCAGCCAGCCGGTAACCATGTTCACGAACGTCGTCTTGCCGGCACCGTTTGCCCCGATGATCCCGACGATCTCGTGCGGGGCGACAGAAATGTCGATGTCGCGGGCCGCCGTGACCGCTCCGAAGCTTTTATTCAGCCCGCGGGCTTCCAGCAGGGCCGACATCACTCAACCTCCCGGCGGCGCAACCGCGCCAGCAACGACCACACCCCGCCCGGCAGGAAGAAGATGATGCTGAGCAGCGTCACCCCGACGATCAACTGCCAGGCATGCGGCAGCCACTCGAAGGCATAGGTTCGGATCAACTCGTAGATCATCGAGCCGATGAACGGGGCCGCAACGCTACCCGGGCCTGACAGGATGGTGACGAACACCAACTCGCCCGAGACCGTCCAGTTCACCATGGAGTCCGGGTCAACCTGACCGAGGGCAATGGCAAGTATCCCACCACCGAGTCCGGCCAATGCCGCCGACATCACGTATTTGCCGTGGATCGCCTGAGCGACGGAATACCCCAGATACTCAACCCGGATTTCATTGTCGCGGATCGCGGTGGTCAGTCGGCCCAGCGTGGACTGCAGATAACGGTGGACCAAGACCGCCACGGTCCAACACAGCGCGCAGAGCACGAGAAAGATCGCCCGTAAGGTGGTTCCGGCATCCTCTGGTGCAAAGCCCAGAAACGTCGGGGTCCGGACGTTGAACCCATCGGTCGATCCCAAGGCTTCGGTCTTTACCAGAATGCCGTACAGCACCATCGAGAACGCCAAACTCAGCATTGCGAAGAAGATCTCGCGGTACCGCCGCACGATGAACCCCAGAAACAATCCGACCGTTGCCGCCACCAGAGTCGCGGCCGGCAGGGTGATCAGCACCTCGGAGATCCCGTCATCCTTGCCGAGCAGCGCCACCGTATAGGCGCCCAGCCCGAAATACAGGGCATGCCCGAACGACACTAAGCCAGTCCGCCACAGTACCATTAGCCCGACGACCGCGAGAGCGCGTGCGAACGCAATGACAGTCAGATTCATCAACCAGTCCGGCAAAAACAACAGTCCGAGAACCGCAACCGCCGCGAAACCGACGGTGACGCCGGGGATGGTCCAGTCGCGCGTAGTCTCCATTCCGCTCCCTCAGATCTTTCGCGCGCTGGCCGGCGCAAACAGGCCTTCCGGCCGAAAAACCAGAACCACGGCCATGACACCGTAGACCACGAATAATTCGACCTCCGGGAGCTTGTGGACCGCGATCGCCCGGGCGATGCCTACAACCAAGGCGCCGATCGCGGCACCCGGAATGCTGCCCATGCCGCCGATCACGACGACCGCGAACGACAGAACGATCACCTCGACGCCGAAACCCGGTGCCACCGACACCATCGGTGCCACATAGGCACCGCCGAGCGCTCCGAGCACGGCGCCCAGCATAAAGGTGAGGACGTAGACCTTGGTGACGTCAATCCCCATCGCGACCGAAAGTTCGCGATCGTGAATCACCGCCGCCAGCAGCTTGCCCCAGCGTGTCTGAGTGAGGCCGACCCACAGCACGATACCGACGACTGCTGCCAACCCGATCAGGGTGAGCGAGTACACGTCGCGTAGAATGCCGCCGAGTTCGGCTGAACCGAGATAGGCCATCGGCTGGTACGCGAAGTACGGATCGACGCCGAAGACCAGGAGAATCACATCCTCCAGGATGAGAAAGGTCGCGAAGGTCGCCAGCACGACGATGACCTCGTCGCGGGCGTACATGAACTGGATCAGGCCGCGTTCAAGCACGAAACCAAGAACGCAGCCGACGACCAGAGCCGCCACCGCAATCATCAGGAAGGTGCCGGCATCGCCGAACCCGGCCTCGGACCAAACCCCGATCAGGTAGGCCGACGTGTAGGCCCCCCAGGCGTACAAACTGCCGTGCGCCACGTTCAGGATTTTCATCACCCCGAAGATGATCGTCAGCCCGACCGAGACCAGGAACAGATATGAGGAGAACACCAGCCCGTCCAATAGGATGGTGATGGCCGTTTCCATGGACAACGCTCCTGGAGGGTCGAACTGAGGATGCAGAGAAGCCGGCGGGCGCCGGAACCAGTCGACGCCCGCCGTGCCCGATCAGCACTTGGCGCCGGGCATGCCCTTCTCGATCCAATCGACGCTGGTCACGCCGTCCGGCGGCATGATGCATTCGGCCGGGTAGAACTTAACGTCGGTCACACCCGGCTCCGCGGCGTCGGCATTCCACTTGGTGAGGCCGTAGACGTTCTCCGTCAGAGCCTGATGGCCGCCGGCGAGCGCCATCTTTACGTTCGTCGAAAAGCTCTCGAATTCGAGGCCCTTGAACGAGGCAATCACCTGCTCCTTGCTCGGGAAGCCACCGGCTGCAGCCGCCGCCTTGTCATAGGCGATCTTGGTCGCCAGGACCGCTTGGCCGTACTGGTATGCCGGTCCGGACGGATAGGTGCCGTACCGGTCAAAATAGGTCTGAATGAACCACTCGTTCAGCGCCGTCTTCCGGTCACGCACCAGGATGCCATACGGTCCACGGGCGCCGAGGATCAGGCCATCGGGCATTTTCTTGCCAAGACGATAAGCCGCCGTCCCGCCAACCGTGAAGATCACCTTCTTCTTGGTGAACAGGCCACGCGGCGCCGCCTGGAAGATGAAGCCTTCGAGATCGCCATCCCAGAACGACGAATGGACCAGTTCGGCATCGTCAAGCGACAACGCTGATATCTCCGATCCATACTGCCCGGCGAAGATCTTCGGGAACTGTACCTTGTCGGACTGCTTGGCACCCGGCATCAGGACCTTCATCGCCAGCTCAAAATCGCGCCAGCTATCCTGTCCCCAGGCGTAGTTCTGATTGATACCGGTGTAGGTCTTGACGCCCGGGAACATGTCCTTGACGTAGTGCGCCGCGGCAACGTTGTCGGCGGTCGCGTGACTCATTGTGCGGAAGATGTACTCCCGGGGGCCGTCCTCGAACACGCGAGGCGTCCCGCACACCGCGAACACGGTCAGGGTCTTCAGTTCCTCGACCACCGGGGCAAGCGCCGCGCAGGATCCCGAGGAGATGTAGCCGATGATCGCGTCGACCTCGCGCTTCTGCACCAGATTGCGATATTCGGCGACCTGCTTGGTGTTGCCTCCGCTCTCGTCGATGTAGTCGGCCGTTACCGTGGCACCGGCGAAGCCTTTGCTGTCATAGGGCGCCGGCAGTTTTCCTGCGTTGATCGCGTCGATCACCATCTCGGCGCCGTTGCGTGCCGGAACGCCGAACGGCCCGGCCGCCGGACCGGACAAGAATGCCGGAACGGCAATCGTCACAGAGTCCTTCGCGACCGCAGGTACGGCCATGATCAATGAGGCGGCGACCAAAACGCCGATCGCCCCCATCCGTGCTTTAGTTGTCATCTCCATCCCCTTTTGCCGGTGTTCCAGCCACGCAATCCCAATCCCTGTTCCCGCGGACGGTTTTTCCCATCCGTCATGCCCGCTTGGTCGCGGGGAGCGAAATGGAACCATGTGCGCCGCCAACATGCAACGCGGGGGACCGCTTGCCAGGGCCGCAGGCGAGGGTTACTCAGTTTCCAAACTCACATGAATTAACATCAGGGAGACGCCTCATGGGTGTGCAGCAGAACTTCATCGGCGGTGAATGGGTCGACGGCGCGACCGCGCGCGACAACGTCAACCCGTCCGACCTCTCCGATATCGTCGGCACCTATGCGCAGGCGGATGCTGCCGGCGTGACCCGCGCCGTCGATGCGGCAAAGTCGGCCGCGCACGCCTGGAACCGGTCGACGCCGCAGCAGCGCTACGACGTTCTGGAGTTCGTCGGCAACGAGATCATGGCGCGGCGTGAAGAGCTCGGACGCCTGCTGGCCCGCGAAGAGGGCAAGACACTGCCAGAAGGCATCGGCGAAGCAACCCGCGCAGCCCAGATCTTCAAGTTCTTCGCCGGCGAGACGCTGCGCATCCAGGGCGAGAAGCTCCAGAGCGTAAGGCCGGGCGTCGACGTTGAGATCACCCGCGAGCCGGTCGGCATCGTCGGCATCATCACGCCGTGGAACTTCCCGATCGCCATCCCGGCCTGGAAGATTGCGCCGGCTCTGGCGTACGGGAATTGCGTCGTGTTCAAGCCGGCCGACTTGGTGCCAGGGTGCGCCTGGGCGATCGCCGAGATCCTGTCGCGCTCCGGCCTGCCCAAGGGCGCATTCAACCTCGTCATGGGCCGCGGGTCGGTGGTCGGCGAAGCCATCCTGAACAACGATGCGATCGGCGCGGTGTCGTTCACCGGTTCGGTCGATACCGGAAAGCACGTTGCTGCAACCTGCACCGCGCGGTTTGCCAAGGTCCAGTTGGAGATGGGCGGCAAGAACCCGATGGTGGTTCTGGACGACGCCGATCTCGACGTCGCCGTCGGTGCGGTGGTCAACAGCGCGTTCTTCTCCACCGGACAGCGCTGCACGGCGTCGTCACGGGTTGTGGTGACCGCGGGTATCCATGACCGGTTCGTCAGCGCCGTGGTCGACAAGATCAAGACCCTGAAGATCGACGACGCCCTGGCCGCCGGAACCGACATAGGCCCGGTGGTCGATGAGAGCCAACTGTCCCAAGACATGAAGTACCTGGAGATCGGCAAGAGCGAAGGCGCCAAGCTGGCGTTTGGCGGCGAGCGCCTGAACCGATCCAAGGAGGGATTCTACCTGCAGCCGGCACTGTTTACCGAGACCACCAACGACATGCGGATCAACCGTGAGGAGATTTTCGGTCCGGTCGCGTCGGTGATCCGCGTAAAGGACTACGACGAGGCACTGGCGGTTGCCAACGACACCTCGTTCGGCCTGTCGTCCGGCATCTGCACCACCTCGCTGAAATACGCCAGCCACTTCAAGCGCAATTCCGAGGCTGGCATGGTGATGGTCAACCTGCCGACCGCCGGCGTCGACTACCACGTGCCGTTCGGTGGCAGGAAAGGGTCAAGCTACGGCCCGCGCGAGCAGGGCCGCTACGCCGCCGAGTTCTACACCACGGTGAAGACCGCCTACACGCTGCCCTGAGGCACGACCGACTAGGCCGCCTCCCCGTTGTTCGACAGACCTTCGGGGAGGCGCGCATTCTCCATCTTGGAGCCGGTAAAACTCGCCCGAGTGACCACGCAGCCGGCCAGTTGAGCGTAGCTCAGGTCGGCTCCGTCAAACACTGCATCCGCCAGGTTCGCTCCGGACATGTCGACCCGGCTGAAATTGGCGCCCTCGGCGTGGACGCCTGACAGGTCGGTCGGCCATTCACCCTTCTTTTCACCGCTGCGCGGGTCGACGAGGGGCATTGCCACCAGCGAGCTGCTTTGCAGGTCGGCGTTGTCCAACAACGCCCCCCGGAAACTCACCCCGCGAAGATCGGACCGGTTCAACTGGGCCGACATCAGATTGGCCCCGCCAAACTTGGCGAACCGGAACGAACACCGCCTCAAGTTGGCGCCCGAAAGATTGGCTCCCGAAAAATCGGCCGCCGAGAGATCCGCTCCAGACAGATTGACGCCGCTCAGGTCGCGCTCCGCAAAGCTGGCGGGCGTACCCTTGCGACCACCGGAACTGATCCAGGCGAAATGCTCGACCACCAACGCCCTGATATCATCGTCGAGTTCGTCCATGCCGGACGCGATGACGCAATCGGTCAGGTCGGCACCCGACATGTCCGCGCCGTCGAGGTGGCAAGAGCGAAGGTCGGCGCCGGTCAGGTCGGTGTTGGACAGCGTCGCGTCGGCAAAGTTCACCTCCTGGAGATTGGCACCGCGCAAACTGGAACTGACGAACGTCGCGTGCTCAAGATTGGCACCTTTGAAGTTCGCGCGATCCAGCGACGCCCCATCGAAATGCGCGCCCCGCGCCGTGGCGCCCATCAGGCTCGCCCGGGTGAGGTTGGTGCGCACCGCCTTGACGTGATCCAGGTCGGCGCCATCGAGCTTGGTCGCGATGTCGCTACCGGCCGGAGCGCCGATCGTGGTGGCCCTGAAATCAGCGTCGGTGATGTCTGATGACGTCAGTTTGGCTTGTTCCAGGTCGGCACCGCGAAAGTCGGTCTTCACCAACTTGGCGCCGCTCAGATCCGCTACCCTAAGCTGGGAGCCTGCCAGGGTCGCCTCGGAGAGGTTGGCACCGACGAACTGGGCACCTCGAAAATCCGCCGCCGACATCATGGCCCGCCGCAGATCCACGCCGTTCAACTGCGCGCCGTTGTGCCGACCACCACGCATGTCGGCGCGCTGACCGCCCGGATAGTTATTCAGGAAGTGTCCGTGCTTGCGAATCAGCTCGGCGGTTTTCCAGTCAACATTGTTCGGGTCGAAACTCACTTCACCAGTCCTTCCCGGTCGAATTCTACAACCGACGATTACCTAGCATATCATACCAGATATCACGGCTCTTCCTCAAAGGTGGGGCCGGCAACCGGCCGCGTCTCGAACACCATCTGGACGCGGTCAGCGGCATAGCGGACATGGGACGCCTGGACCGGTTGGCCATTGATCGCGACGTTCAGCGATTCAACATAAAGAATCGGACGATTGCGTGGTTGCTTCAGCAGATCCGCCTCGGCGGCGTCGGGCATGCGTGCTGTCACCTTCGTCACCGCCCGTTCGTAATCGCCGAAACCGTGCGCTTCCATCACCTGGGTGATCGATCCGGATCCGGTCGCGCGATAGGTCTCCTCGAATCGCGGGAACAGCTTGGCAGCGAACCAATGCGATCCATACGACACCGGCCGACCGTCGACTTCACCGACCGTCTCGAGATGAACGACCTGCGCCCCGGCACGGATTCCAAGAACGCCCGCCACCTCGCGGTCGACCCGTTGTCTGGTCAATGAGATCGCATGACCGCCGGGCGAGCGGTTGACGCGCTTCACGTTCTCCGTGAACCGGGTCCGCCGCCCGATCAGGTACTCCAGCACGTTCTCCCGCACGAAGATGCCGCGCCCCTGCTCGACCCGGACCAGTCCGCGATCGGCCAGCCCGCCGACGGCACGGCGCACGGTGTGGCGGTTCACTCGGAACCGCTCCGACAACTCGCCCTCGGTCGGCAGGCGGGCGCCCTCACCCCACTGCCCTGTACGAATTTCCTCGGACAGGGTTTGCTCGATCTGGCGCCAGACTGAGACGCCTGAGTCCCGATCGATCACCGTCACCGCCTGCTCCCCGTCATCAAAACTTCATTCGGACGCGCTTTACAGCGCCGGTCTTCGGCAGCATAGTGTCGAAAATTCATATGGATGTCTAGACAACATTGGAAGTCGTCCATGCCGACAGAACATTCCTCCGCCGCAACTCCGGAACAGTCAGCCGAACGCCGTGCCCGTCAACGCTGGATGTCGATCCTGGCGAAGGCAGAGTTCAGTGATCTCGACACGCTCTGGAACAACCTGCCGTCCAAACCGACCTGGACCGTCGTGCGCCTACCGGAGATCGGCATGGTCATGGCCCGCGGTCGTGCCGGCGGAACCGGCCAGCGTTTCAATCTCGGCGAAGTCGCGGTCACGCGCTGTGCCGTCCAGCTTGAGTTCGGCGCGGTCGGCTTTGGCTACGTGATGGGCCGGAACCGTCGGCACGCCGAGTTGGCGGCCGCGGTCGACGCAATGCTGCAGACCCCGTCCCGGCGCGACGCGCTGGAGCGCGCCATCATCGCACCGCTGACCCTCCGCCTGGACGAAAAGCGCCTGAACCGCAGCCGCAAGGCCGCCGCGACCAAGGTCGAGTTCTTCACGATGGTCCGGGGAAGCTGAGCCATGACCGACACCATTGATCTTCGCCCCGGCTTTGCCGACCCGGTCATTGAGGCACAGAATGTCTTCCGGCTGGTGCTGGACGCGATGGCACGCCCGGGCCGCATTGCAACGATTCCCGAGAGCCTGCAGCCGCCGTCCCCGTTGAGCGTCGGCGCCGCCGCGATCTGCCTGGCGCTGGCCGATCACGACACGCCGATCTGGTTGGCGCCTGAGTTCAGAACACCCTCGGCGATCGCATTCCTGAAGTTCCACTGCGGCTGTCCGATCGTCGACGTGCCGGCCAATGCCGCGTTCGCCATCGCCAATGGCGCCACCGTGCCGGCGTTGGACCAGTTCGCGATCGGCGACGATGCCTGGCCGGAGACCTCGACCACGGTGATCGTGCAACTCGACGATCTCGCAGTTGGGGACGGATTGGTCCTGTCTGGCCCGGGCATCGAGACCACTCACAGGCTGAACGCGCGGGGCTTGCGAGTGGACGTTTGGGGAGAATGGCGCGCCAACCAGGGGCTGTTCCCGTGTGGCGTCGACCTGATCCTGGTCGCCGGCAACCGGATCGCCGCCCTGCCCCGCACAACCACTGTCTCGGAGAACTGAGCCATGTATGTTGCCGTCAAAGGTGGCGACCGGGCCATCGAGAACTCCCAGAAGCTGCTCGACGAGGAGCGCCGCGGCGACCCGCGGGTGCCGGAGCTGTCGCTTGATCAGATCCGCGAGCAGATGTCCCTGGCGGTCGACAGGGTCATGACCGAAGGCTCGCTGTACGATCCGGAACTGGCGGCACTTGCCATCAAGCAGGCGCGCGGAGACCTGGTCGAGGCGATCTTCCTGCTGCGGGCCTACCGCACCACCTTGCCGCGCTTCGGCGTTGGCGAGCCGATCGACACGGCCAAGATGGCGGTCCGTCGTCGTATCTCGGCCACCTACAAGGATCTGCCCGGCGGCCAGTTGCTCGGCGCCAGCTTCGACTACACCCACCGGCTACTCGATTTCGCTCTCGCCGCCGGAGACGAACGACCCGTCGCCGAGATCGCGCCGGAAGGCGTGGAATCCGGGATGCAGCACGTCGCCGACATCCTTGACCACGAGGGGCTGATCGAGCGCGAGGACCCGGACGACGAGAATCAGCCGGTGTTCGACTTGACCCGGGAGTCGCCGCGCTATCCGGCCGACCGGGCGGCCCGCCTCCAGAACCTCGCTCGCGGTGACGAAGGCTGGTTGTTGGCGCTCGGCTATTCGACCCAGCGCGGGTACGGCAATAATCACCCGTTCGCCGGCGAGATTCGGGTCGGCGAGGTGGCGGTCGAATTCGCGCCGGAGGAGCTCGGCTTTCCGATCGAAATCGGCGAGATCACCGTCACCGAGTGCGAGATGGTCAACCAGTTCAAGGGGTCGGCACAGGTCCCGCCGCAATTCACCCGCGGCTACGGCCTGACCTTTGGGCATTGCGAGCGCAAGGCGATGGGCATGGCCCTGGTCGATCGCGCCCTGCGGGCTCGTGACTTCGGTGAGGCTACGGAGGCGCCGGCCCAGGACGAGGAGTTCGTCATGGCGCATTCCGACAACGTCGAGGCCTCAGGGTTCGTCCAGCACCTGAAGCTACCGCATTACGTTGATTTCCAGGCCGAACTGGTCACGGTCCGAGCCTTGCGCCGCAAGGCCGAGGCTGCCCGCGCCATTGCCGACGCCGCCGAGTGAGGAACCCGATGACCACCGTGATCCCGCACCCGAACGCCAGTGTCGCCACCTCGGCGGCACCCGCCGGGCTCGCCGGCTACAATTTCGCCTACCTGGACGAGCAGACCAAGCGGATGATCCGCCGCGCCCTGCTGAAAGCGGTCGCCATCCCCGGGTATCAGGTCCCGTTCGGCTCCCGCGAGATGCCCCTGCCCTATGGCTGGGGCACCGGCGGCATCCAGGTGACCGCCGCCGTCATTGGCCCTGACGATGTCCTGAAGGTCATTGACCAGGGGGCCGACGATACCACCAACGCCGTCAGCATCCGGCGGTTCTTCGCCAAGACCGCCGGCGTTGCCACTACCGACCGGACGGTCGACGCCACGGTGATCCAGACTCGGCACCGGATCCCGGAAGTGCCGCTGACCGAAAACCAGATCCTGGTCTATCAGGTGCCGATCCCGGAGCCGTTGCGCCAGTTGGAGCCGCGCGAGGCCGAGACCCGCAAGATGCACGCCCTGGAGGAATACGGGGTGATGCATGTCAGCCTGTACGAGGACATCGCCAAGTTCGGGCGCATCACCCGGTCCTACAACTATCCGGTCCGGGTAAACGGCCGCTACGTGATGGCGCCAAGCCCGATCCCGAAATTCGATAATCCGAAGATGGACCGGATGCCGGCCCTGCAACTGTTCGGCGCCGGTCGCGAGAAGCGGATCTACGCGGTCCCGCCCTACACCGACGTCAAGTCGCTCGACTTCGAGGATCACCCCTTCGAGATCGAGACCTGGGAGGAGGACTGCTCGCTGTGCGGGGCCCAGGACAGCTACCTCGACGAAGTCATCGTCGATGACAAGGGAACCAAGATGTACGTCTGCTCCGACAGCGACTACTGCCGGGAGCGCCGGGAAGCCGGCCACCAGGGTGACGGAGGCCCGAAATGACCGGCAGCGTTCGCGATCCGCTGCTCCAGGTCCGGGACCTGACGCACCACTACGGCCGGCACCTCGGCTGCCGCGACGTATCCTTCGACCTGCACCCCGGTGAAATCCTTGGCATCGTCGGTGAATCCGGGTCGGGCAAGACCACCCTGCTGAAATGTGTGTCGGGTCAGTTGCAGCCGACCGACGGTTCGGTCTCCTACCGCACTCGCGACCTTGGCCCGGTCGACGTATATGGCATGTCGGAGGCGCGCCGCCGTCTGCTGATGCGCACCGACTGGGGCATCGTCTACCAAAACGCCCGCGACGGGTTGCGCATGAAGGTGTCCGCCGGCGCCAATGTCGGTGAACGGCTGATGGCGATCGGCGACCGGCACTACGGCCACATCCGCTCCGAAGCCGTCGACTGGCTGGAGCGGGTCGAGATGGACATGGGCCGGATCGACGACATGCCCGGCACATTCTCCGGCGGCATGCAGCAGCGCCTGCAGATCGCTCGCAACCTCGTGACCAAACCGCGGCTGGTATTCATGGACGAGCCGACCAGCGGCCTAGATGTTTCCGTGCAGGCACGGTTGCTCGACCTGATCCGCGGCCTCGTCGGATCGCTCGGCATCGCCTGCATCGTGGTCACCCACGACCTCGGCGTGGTCCGGCTGCTGTCCCACCGGCTGATGGTGATGAAGGGCGGACAAGTAGTCGAGCACGGCCTGACCGATCAGGTGCTGGACGATCCCCAGCACCCCTATACCCAGCTTCTCGTTTCCTCGATCCTGCCGGTGTGATGCCATGACCTCGACACTCGAAGCCGACGTGATGCTGCGGGCCGAGCGGCTGGCCAAGTCCTTTGTCCTGCACAACCAGGGCGGGGTGACGATCAACGTGTTCGACGGGTTGGACCTGGAGGTTCGGCGCGGCGAATGCCTGATCCTCGCCGGCCCGTCAGGCGCCGGAAAGTCCAGCCTGCTGCGCTCGCTGTACGCCAACTACAAGCCGCAGTCCGGATCGGTCCTGGTTCGCCACGAGGACCGGGTCGTCGACCTGTGCGCAGCCGAGCCCTACGAGGTCCTGGAGGTACGCCGACGGACGCTCGGCTATGTCAGCCAGTTCCTGCGGGTGATCCCGCGGGTGCCGACGATCGATCTGGTGACCGAACCATTGACCACTCGAGGTGTCGATCCGGCCGAAGCGCGGGAACGCGCCGGTACTCTGCTCACCCGGCTGCGCATCCCGGAAGCGCTGTGGCGCCTGCCCCCCGCCACCTTCTCGGGCGGCGAGCAGCAGCGCGTGAACATTGCCATGACCTTCGTGCAAGATTATCCGATCCTCCTGCTGGACGAACCGACTGCTTCTCTGGACGTGGACAACCGCCGGACCGTGACCGACCTCATCACCGAAGCCCATGAGGCCGGTGCCGCGATCGTCGGCATCTTCCACGATGCCGAGGTTCGCGCCGCCGTCGGCACCCGCTCCTATGACCTCTCCGCCAATAGGCAGGCCGCATGACTGCAGACATGATCCTGAGCAACGCCCGGCTGGTGCTGGCCGACGAGGTGGTGCACGGCACCGTGCGGGTCTCAGGCGGCCGGATTGCCTCTTTCGACTCCGGCAATACGGCGGTAGCCGGGTCCGAGGATCTAGATGGCGACTACCTGATGCCAGGCCTGATCGAGTTGCATACCGATAATCTGGAGCGGCACATCCAGCCGCGCCCGAAGGTCAACTGGCCGACTTCCTCGGCGCTGCTGGCGCACGATGCCCAGGTGGCCGCCGCCGGAATCACCACGGTGCTCGACGCCATCGCCGTGGGCGGCACCCTGACCGAGGACATCCGCGACCGAATCGTACGGGAATCGGCGGAGGCGATCCGCAGCTTCCGCGAGGCCGACCTGCTGCGCGCCGATCATCACCTGCACATGCGCTGCGAAGTGGCGCACAAGGACGTGCTGCGCCTGTTCGAGCCGTTCAAGGACGACCCGCTTGTCTTGCTGGTCTCTTTGATGGACCACACGCCGGGGCAGCGGCAGTTCGTCAACCTCGACAAGCTGCGCGTCTACTACCAGGGCAAGCACGCCATGAGCGATGCGGAGTTCGAGCGCATGATCGTCGATCGCAAGGCGGCGCAGGAACTGTACTCCGACCGGCACCGCCGCATCCTGGTCGAGATGGCGTTGAGCGCCGGGCACACCATCGCCAGCCACGACGACGCGACCCAGGAGCACATCGACGAAGCGGCCGAACTGGGCCTGACCATCAGCGAGTTCCCGACGACCATGGCCGCCGCGCACGCTGCCCACGCCAAGGGCCTGACGACCATCATGGGTGGCCCGAACGTGGTGCGCGGCGGCTCCCACTCCGGCAACGTTTCGGCCGGAGAACTGGCCGAGGCCGGCGTGCTGGACGCGCTGTCGTCCGACTACGTACCGTCCAGCCTGCTGCACGGCGCACTGATGCTGCACGAAAGGCACGGCATGACCCTGCCCGGCGCGATCGCGACCGTAACCCGCAATCCGGCGGACATGATCGGCTTGGATGACCGCGGCCGGATCGCAGCAGGCACCCGCGCCGACCTGATCCGGGTCAAACGCCTGGACGACGGCGTGCCGGTGGTGCGCCGAACCTGGCGCGAAGGCCGGCAGGTGCTGTGATGGCGGGCAAGAATCTGTCGCCCGACGGCCCGTGGATCCACCCGGAAGCCCACGTGGTAGGCTCGACATTCGGCGCCTGGACCGAGGTTGGCGCCCGCACATCGGTGGTTGAGACCACCATGGGCGACTACAGCTACGTGGTCAGCGACAGCCAGATCATCTACGCCACCATCGGTAAGTTCGCGAACATCGCCGCACATACCCGGATCAATCCCGGCAACCACCCGCATTGGCGGGCCTGCCTGCATCATTTCATGTACCGATCCGACGACTACGATCTCGGCGAGCGTGACGACGCCTTCTTCGACTGGCGTCGCTCGACCCCGGTGATCATCGGCCACGACGTGTGGATCGGCCACGGCGCCCTGATCATGCCGGGCGTCACCATCGGCACCGGGGCGATCGTCGGCGCCGGCGCGGTCGTCACCAAGGATGTCGAGCCCTACGCGATCGTCGCCGGAGTACCGGCCAAGCCGATCCGCCGCCGGGTGTCTGAGGAGACCGAAGCCAAGCTGATGGCAATCGCCTGGTGGGACTGGACCCACGACACGCTGCGCGAGCGAATGGCCGACTTCCGAGCCCTCGACGCCGACGCGTTCGCTGACCGATATGCGTGACCACGAGACGCCGCGCGGCCTGCTGGTCCTGGTGGTTGGACCGTCGGGCGTCGGCAAGGACACGCTCATCGATGCGGCACGGCGGGCATTGTCGGATGATCCGTCGGTGGTGTTTCCCCGCCGCGAGATCACCCGTCCCGCCGATGCCGGCGGCGAAGACCACATCCCGGTCGACATCGACACGTTCCGAACCCGCCGCGCTGCCGGCGCCTACGCACTGGCCTGGGAAGCGCACGGACTCGGATACGGCGTCCCGATCGCCGTCGCTGCAGACCTTGCGGCGGGCCGGCGCGTCGTCGTGAACGTGTCACGCGGCGTACTAGATGAAGCACGCCAACGTCACGGACCGGTTCGCGTGCTGAGCCTGAACGTGCCGGCCGCCGTGCTGCGCCAACGGCTCACGGCGCGCGGCCGCGAGGATCACGACGAAATCGAACGCCGGGTCGGCCGGGCCGACGCCTTCACCGTCGAGGGACCGGACGTGGTGACGGTCGTCAACGACGGCGAGATCGACACCGCAGCCTTGCGCTTCGTAGAAGCGGTTCGCGCACCGGCACTTCCACCGGGTGAGTCATCGAACCGCAACGCTCCGGACGCTGAAACTTAACGACACCGTCACCGTCACGTTGCGAAACATGCGTACCCACCGCACTGCAAAACGCGTGCGACCACCGGCCCTCCGAGCCGGTCCGAATACGGTCGCGCGCCCAGCATGCGGGACGCGACGATGCTTGAGATCACAAACCTTGAAAAGCGCTTCGGCGCAGTGGCGGCCGTCGATCGGGTGTCGCTTACGATCCCGGATGGCCAGATGGTCGGCGTTATCGGTCGGTCCGGGGCCGGCAAGTCGACCCTGCTGCGCCTCATCAACCGGCTGGCTGAGCCGACCAGCGGACAGATCCTGTATGCCGGCGAGGATGTCTCCGTACTGAGGGGCCGTCCCTTGATGGCGTGGCGCGCGCACTGCGCCATGATCTTCCAGCAGTTCAACCTGGTGAACCGGCTCGACGTGATGACCAACGTCCTGCTCGGGCGGCTGAACTACCACGGGTTCGTAGCTTCGATGCTGAAGCGGTTCACCCCGGCGGAACGCGCCTTCGCGATCCGCGCGCTCGACCGACTGGACATGGCGCAGACCGCCTTGCAGCGCGCCGACACCCTGTCCGGGGGGCAGCAGCAGCGCGTCGCCATCGCGCGCGAACTGATGCAGGAGCCGAAGATCCTGTTGGCCGATGAACCGATCGCCTCGCTCGACCCGCGCAACGCCACCATCGTCATGGATGCCCTGCGCACCATCAACCGCGAGGCAGGCATCACAGTAGTCTGCAACCTGCACACCCTCGATACCGCCCGCGCCTACTGCGACCGCATCGTCGGTATGTTCAAGGGGGCCGTCGTCTTCGACGGGTCTCCGTCCGAACTGACGGTCGACGCGGCGCGCGCGATCTATGGGGTCGACGGCCTCGACGAGGCGCTGAGCGAAAGCGTCACCTCCACCTCAATCGGACCGGCCACGGGGGCGACCGTTCCGTCTCGCCTTGCGGTCGCCTGAGCACGCCGCAGTCCCCATCGCCTTCTCTTCAGGGAGTATCTCTCAATGATCGCACGTCGCACTCTGGGCGTCGCATTCGCCGGCCTGGCGACTCTGGCCGCCCTCACCACGATTGCCTACGCGGCCGACGACTGGCGCAAGCAGGTTCCGGTATTCCGCGTCGGCATCCTCGGCGGTGAAAACGAAGCCGACCGACTGAAGGACAACGCGTGCTTCAAGGAATTGCTGGAGACGCGTCTCGGCGTGCCGGTCGAACTGTACCCGGCTTCGGACTACGCGGGGGTCATGCAGGGGTTGATCTCGAAGAATCTGGAGTATGCGGGCCTCGGCTCCGCAGCCTATGCCGGGATCGTTATTCAGGATCCGGACGCGGTGGAGCCGCTCGTGACGACCGAGCAGATTGATGGCTCGCTCGGCTACTATTCGGTGCTCTATGTGCGCGCCGACAGCCCCTACAAGTCGATCGAGGACTTGAAGGGCAAGAGTCTGGCGTTCGCGGACCCGAACTCCACCTCGGGCTACCTGGTGCCCGCCTTCGAATTGAAGCAGCAGGGCTATGATCCCGCCAAATTCTTCTCGCAGACCGGCTTCGGCGGCGGTCACGAGCAGGCCGTGGTCGCGGTTCTGAACAAGCAGTACGACGCAGGCGTCACCTGGACCTCCGGCGTCGGCGAGTTGTCGGAGGGCTACTCGCGTGGCAACCTGCGCAAGATGGTGGACAAGGGCGCCTTGGACATGAAGGACATCCGGGTTGTCTGGAAGTCCAACCTGATCACCAACGGCCCCCGGGTGATCCGAAAGGACGCCCCGCAGGAGTTGAAGGACCTGGTCCGCGGCATCCTGGTGAACATGCCGATCGAGAACCGGTTGTGCGCCGAAGCGATCGCGGGCGGCGAGTTCAACTCGTTCCAGCCGGTCAGCCACGACTTCTACAAAACCATCATTGAGATGCGCAACGAGTTGAAGAAGGCTCGTCGCGGCTGATTGATCCACGGACAGGCCGGCCGCGAACCACGCGGCCGGCCTGTTCCTTTCTGATCTGTGCGTGGAGGTCCGCGTGACCAGCGAGATACTGGCGGCATCGGCCGTCGACACCCCGGTCGGGCGCTTCGAACGACACCGTGCCGAGTTGGCTGCCCGCCGCCGACGCGCCACCCTGGTTTATGCCATGCTGTTCCTGGCGGCCCTGGCCGGATCGGTCTACATCAGCAACTTCTTTCCCGATCGTCTGGCGGCCGGCGCCCCCAAGGTCGGCGACTATCTGTACGAGATCCTCCCGGTCCTGAGCGCCGAGCACCTGTTCGCCGACACCAAGACCGAGGGCTCGCTCGCCTACTGGTACTTCAATCTGCCGAAGTATGCGCAGCTGCTGCTCGAAACGGTGAACATGGCGCTGTTCGCCACGATCCTCGGCACGTTCGGCGGCTTCATCATGTGCTTCCCGGCGAGCCACAACCTCGCTCCGAACAGCTGGGTATACCAGGGATTCCGGCGGGTAATGGAGTTCTGCCGCGCCGTCCCGGAGGTGATCTTCGCGATCCTGTTCGTCTGGGCCGTCGGCGTCGGCCCGCTTGCCGGCATCCTGGCGATCGCGATCCATTCCAGCGGCGCGCTCGGCAAACTGTTCTCGGAGGTCAACGAGAACGTCGACCACAAGCCGATGGACGGCATCCGCGCCTCCGGCGGGTCCTGGTTCGGTGAGATCCGCTACGGCGTGGTGCCGCAGGTCCTGCCGAACTTCGTCAGCTACGCGCTGCTGCGCTTCGAGATCAACATCCGGGCGTCGTCGATCATCGGGTTCGTCGGCGCCGGCGGCGTCGGCCAGGAACTGTACTACGTCATCAATTTCAACTTCTACGAAGAGGTCAGCGCCTTGGTCCTGATGGTGGTCGCCACGGTGACCTGCGTCGACCTGCTGTCCGCCCGCATCCGCCACCGCTTCATCGGCCGGGAGCAACTGGCATGAGCACGACCGTCTCTTCCCTGTCCGAAGCCGAGATTGCGTCCCTGCAGGCCCGGTTCCCGGATGCACTAGGGCACGACCTGTGGCGCCTGTGGATGCCGCGCGCTGTTGTCGCCGGCGTGATCGGCTACCTGGCGCTGAGCTGCTGGGTGTTCGACATCACCTTCGCGCGGCTTTTCGGCGGCCTCGACAAGATGTGGATCGTCATCCGCTCGATGGTGGTCTGGAAGGACATGGAGACCTGGGACTACTCCGGCATCTTCCAAGGGCTGGCCGAGACCTTGGGGATGGCGTTCCTCGGTACGTTCGTGGCGACGCTGCTGGCGACGGTGCTGGGGTTCGTCGCTGCCCGCAATATCGTGTCCAACCGGATCGTTCACCATTTGGTGCGCCGGTTCCTGGACCTGCTCCGCGGCGTCGACACCTTGATCTGGGCGCTGGTGTTCGTTCGCGCAGTCGGCTTGGGTCCGCTTGCCGGCGTGCTGTCGATCATGGTCAGCGACACCGGGACCCTGTCCAAGCTGTACTCGGAGGCCGTCGAGAACGTCGATCAACGGCCGATTGAGGGCGTGCGTTCGACCGGGGCCAGTGCTCTGAAGATCTGCCGGTTCGGCTACCTGCCACAGGTACTGCCGGTGTTCCTGTCGACCTCGCTGTACTGGTTCGAAAGCAACACCCGCTCGGCCACCATCCTCGGGATCGTCGGGGCCGGCGGCATCGGCATGCAATTGTCGGAACGCATGAAGGTGCAGTACTGGGACCAAGCCTGCTTCATTATCCTGCTGATCCTGGTCACCGTGGCAATCATCGACGTCATCTCGAAGTGGATCCGCACGAACTTGATTGGCAAGCGGGAGCTTTGAAGCGGCGTTTCGCAGAGGCTTGCACCGGCGATCGAACCGGTTAAGGTCGCCGCCCATGAGCAAACCGATCGACTACGTCTTTGGAGACGCGCTGCCGGAGCCGGGTACGGTGATGACGGTGGCGGACGGCGTGCGCTGGGTGCGAATGCCCCTGCCCTTCGCCCTCAACCATGTGAACCTGTACCTGATCGACGACGGCGACGGCTGGGTGCTGGTCGACTGCGGCATTGCCGACGACCGGACTCGCGATCTCTGGACTAGCATTCTGGAGAATCATCTCGACGGCCGGCCGATCACCCAGATTGTGGTCACGCACTATCACCCGGATCACATGGGCAGTGCCGGCTGGCTGCTGGAACGCACCCCGGCACAGCTGTGGATGACCCGCTCGGAGTGGCTCTCGGCCCGGGCCATCCGTCTCGACGACACCGAGGAGTTGCTGGACGGCATCGTCGGGTTCTACCGACGCACCGGCCTCGGCGATGCCGACGTGGCCGACATGCGGGCACTCGGCAACTTGTACCGCCGCATGGTCTCGCCGATCCCGCTGACTTTCAACCGGCTGGCATCGGATACCGTGCTGGAGATCGGCGGCCGGCGTTGGGTGGTGGTGATCGCATCAGGCCACTCGCCCGAGCACGCTTGCCTGTACTGCCCGGAAGCCGGCTTGATGCTCGGCGGCGACTTCCTGCTGCCGCGAATCTCGCCGAACATTTCGGTGTGGTGGAACGAGCCGGACGGCAATCCGTTGCAGGACTACCTGCGGTTCCTCGATTCCCTGGATCCGATTGCCGACGACACCCTGGTTCTGCCATCGCACGACCGGCCGTTCCGCGGCCTGAAGCCGCGCGCGGTCGATCTGTCGGAGCACCACGACCAGCGCCTCGATCTGGCGGCCCGTGTTTGCCAGACACCATCGACCGCCATCGACGTCATGAACGCCATGTTCCAGCGTAAGATGGACGCGCACCAGACCCGGTTCGCGGTCGGCGAGTCGCTGGCGCACCTGAACTTTCTGATCGACCATGGACGGGTCAGCCGCCGGCTCGACGACGACGGGGCCTGGCGCTATCTCGCGACGTAGCCGGTCAGGGGACGGATTCGGTCGACCCGACGATCCCGCTGACCAGATTGCGGCCGTACAGCGCATCCTCGTCCAGCCACGGTTCGGCTGAGCCGAACCATTCGATCGCCCGGGCGGTTCGCTCTTCCAGGACGCGTCGGGCCGCTTCTGCCTGCTCGACGGAGACCGCGGCGAACCGCAAGGCGTCGCCCGGCTTCATTCGGCCGAGCCGAGGCACATCGGCCGAAATGACCGCGCCGAGCTTTGGATATCCGCCGGTGGTCTGGTGATCTGCCAGCAAGACGATCGGTCGGCCGTTGCCGGGCACCTGGATCGCGCCGGTCACGATGCCGTCGGACACGATATCGTGGCCGCGCGCATGCTTGAGCACCGGTCCGTCGAGGCGCATGCCCATGCGGTCGGCCTCGCGCGTCACCGTGTACTCGCCGCTGAAGAACGCCTCCAGACTGTCGGCCGTGAAGTGATCGTCCTGGGGTCCCAGGATCACCCGGATAGGCCCGTTCTCGCGTCGCCACGACAGATCCGTGCAACGGCGTTCCGCACGCTCTTCCGCACGCTCGACCCGCAACGGCAGCGCATCCCCGTCGCGCAGCGCCCGACCGTCGACGCCACCGATCCGAGCCCGGACGTAAGTCGACAGGCTGGCGTAGACCGGTTCAATCGCGAAGCCACCCTCAACGGCCAGATAAGCAACGCCCGTATCGGACAGTCCGCCGATCCGGAACCGCCGTCCGCGGGTCAGCCGGATTGACTGGTGCGACGGCGCTTCCACACGACGCTCGCCCATGATCTCAAGGGTGGCGGAGGTTCCAACCAGGG
Organism: alpha proteobacterium BAL199; assembly: GCA_000171835.1. GTDB lineage: Bacteria > Pseudomonadota > Alphaproteobacteria > Thalassobaculales > Thalassobaculaceae > Thalassobaculum_A. Next base: position 100,427 of record ABHC01000012.1, read on the forward strand.
CCACCCGTACCGCGTCGGAGGCGACCTCCAACGTCGGTCCAATCACCCGCAACTCGATCGCCGCCGTATCGGCCGGATTGCCGACCAGCGCGTTGGCGATCCGAAGCGCCGTGGTGTCGAGGGCACCGGACGGCGGAACCCCCAGATTCTGCACGTGCGGTCGGCCAAAGTCCTGAAGGGTCGGCGCGAAGCCGGCCGAAACGACCCGCAGCGCGTTCATGCCGATTCTCCCGCATCGACCGGATGAAAGCTCGTGTCTCCCGACTTCACCCGCTCGGCGAGATCGTCGTAAGCATCCTTGGCCACTGAACGGAATCGGACCCGATCGCCGGCCGCCAACAGGATCGGCGGGTCACGCTGCAGGTCGAACAGCCGGACCGGCGTCCGGCCCAGCAAATGCCAGCCACCGGGCGATTCGTCGGAGTAGACGTTGGTCAGGTTGATGGCGATCGACACCGATCCGGCAGGCACCCGAACCCGGGGTTCGGAGCGGCGCGGCAGTTCGAGTTCTTTCGGAATGATGCCGAGATACGCAAGCCCCGGCATGAAGCCCATCATGTAGACTTTGTAGTCGGTACCGGCGTGCAGCTCGACCACCCGCTCCGGCGTCAGGCTCGTACGCTTGGCGACATCCTCGAGGTCCGGTCCGAACTCACTTCCGTACAGTGTCGGGAACTCCCAGAGACGTCCCTCCTTCGCCTCTGAATCGCGATCACTCAGCAACCCGCGCAGGCTTGCTTCGACGGCTCCGCGTGACGTCACCAGCGGGTCGTAGTGCACCAGCAGCGACCGGAAGGTCGGCACAAGGTCGACCAGACCCGGAATCTCGGCAGCCCGCGCCGCATCGCCGAGTTGCATTACCCGGCGATTCACCACCGGGTCGACCGTCTCGCCGAACTCGACTACGAGCGCGGTATCACCGGCGGACAGGAAGCGGGGAAGCACGCGCGGTGCGGAGGTGGTCTCGGTCATGGACCTCGGCCGTTGGTTGGGTGTTAACTGACCCGGCCGCGACGCGGCTTTGGCACCACGATCCCTAGGCTGAGTGACGCATGGCACGCAAGGTCAATCTCAACGCGGACATGGGCGAAGGCTTCGGCGCCTACGACATCGGCAACGACACCACCCTGCTGGACATCATCACCTCGGCCAACGTCGCCTGCGGATTTCACGCCGGCGATCCAAACGTCATGGACCGGGTGTGCAAGCAGGCCAAGGCCAAGGGCGTGTCGATCGGCGCCCATCCGGGCTTCAACGACCTGTGGGGCTTCGGCCGCCGGATGATTTCCATGCCCGCAGGCGACGTCGAGCGCATGGTGATCTATCAGATCGGCGCTCTGCAGGGCATCGCCGTCGCCAACGGCATGGCCGTCACGCACGTGAAGATCCACGGCGCGCTGAACAACATGGCCGCGCTCGACCTTGATCTGGCAATGGCCATCGCCCACGGGATCAAGGCGATCGACCCCAACCTGATCTTCCTGGTCCCGACCGGTTCCGAGTTGATCACAGCTGCCCAGAAGACCGGCCTGCCCTATGCGTCCGAGGTGTTCGCCGACCGGACCTACACCGACGAGGGCGACCTGACGCCGCGCAGCCGACCGAACTCAATGGTGCACGATCCCAACGAAGCGGTCGCACGTGTGCTGCACATGATCGAGCACCAGGAAGTGGTGTCGACCAGCGGCAAGCACGTCCAGGCCCAGGTGCACTCGGTTTGCGTTCACGGCGACGGCCCGACCGCGGTCCAGGTCTCCACCGCGGTTCGCCGCGGACTCGAGGCCGCCGGTGTATCGGTGGTTCCGCTCCCCGAACTCACGCTTTCCTGAGGGTGTCATGAAACCAGCGTTCGCGAAGGCCGAGTATCAGGCTCGGGTCACCGCCGCCAAGTCCCGCATGGCTGCGGCCGGCATTGATGTTCTGGTCGTCACCGAGCCCTCCAACATGGGCTGGCTGACCGGCTATGACGGCTGGTCTTTCTACACCCCGCAGTGCCTGCTGGTCGCCCAGACGCTCGACGAGCCGGTGCTGATCGTACGCGGCATGGACGCCAACGCCGGCAAGGTCACCACCTATCTCGACCACGGCAACATCCTGGGCTACCCGGACCACTACGTGCAGCAGCCGGACCGTCACCCGATGGACTGGGTTGCCGAGGAGATGGCGCGACGCGGCATCGCCACCGGTTCGGTCGGTCTGGAGATGGACAGCTACTACTTCTCGCCGATGGCCTACGAGCATCTGAAGGCCGCGCTGCCGAACTGCCGGGTCGCCAACGCCAACAACCTCGTGAACTGGTGCCGCAGCATCAAGTCGCCCGCCGAGATCGCCTACATCCGGGAGGCGGCCCGGATCGTCGAACACACCATGGCGGTCGGCATTGAGCACGTAACCGCCGGTACCCGGCAGTGCGACGCGGTGGCCGCGATCTATGACGCCCAGATCCGCGGCGCCGGCGGTGTCGGCGGGGATTACCCTGCGATCGTGCCGATGCTGCCGACCGGCGTCGGTGCCTCGACCCCGCACCTGACGTGGTCGGACGACGTGTTCAAGGCCGGCGAGGCAACCATCCTGGAACTGGCCGGCACCCGCCGACGCTACCACTGTCCGATGGCCCGGACCGTCTCGCTCGGCCGGCCACCGCAGAAGTTGGCCGATGCCAGCGCGGTGATCTGCGACGGCATTGCCGCGGCCCTGGAAGCCGCCAAACCGGGCGCGACCTGCGAGGAAGTCGAGCAAGCCTGGCGGCGAGAGCTGGCGAAATCCGGTTTCATCAAGGAGAGCCGGATCGGCTATTCGGTCGGGCTGAACTACCCGCCCGACTGGGGCGAGCACACCATGAGCCTGCGCGCCGGCGACCGGACCGTGATCCAGCCGAACATGACCTTTCACATGATCCCGGGTCTGATGCTGGACGATTGCGGAATCGAGATCTCGGAATGCTTCCTGATCACCGAGACCGGATCGGAATGCTTCTGCGACTTTCCGCGCCCGCTGGTGGTCAAAGACTGATACCGCAGTCGCAGGAGCCAATGCGAACCTATGGACATTCGGACCTACGACGAAGCGGAAAGACGTGCCCGGGAGTCGGTTGCGGCATGGCAGCTTCTGCGACTTTTCAGTCCCGTCACCTTCGACAAATCCGAGTTCCCGACCCGGGCCGGAACACTTTATGACCTTCTGCCTCTCCTGGATGCGATGCACGGGGGGCGTATGGCGGATTTCGTCCGCGAGCGCGGCGGGTTCGGCGAAGACGATGTCGACGCAATCGCCAACGCGCTTGCCTGTTTCGTCGAATTCCACCGGCGCACCTTTGGTGGCCCCGAGGCATTGCTGCCCATCGCGTCGATGGTGTCGCAGTATCTCATCTACACGAAGATCCAGGGATTTCCGAAACGCGCCCGGGTCCTCGAGATCGGATCAGGCTGCGGGTATCTCTCGTTCTTCCTGGCGAGCGATCCCGCGGTGGAGCGGTACGACAAGATCGAGATCACTCAAAGCCTGTACGTCTTGCAGGCCCTGGTCGATGCGCACTGCTACGGTGGCGCCTTCGAGAACCGCGCTCTGCGGCCGCCTCAACTCGCTCAAGTGGGGCTCCTCCGGTTGGAGGGGAGCCAACTCTTCAGCACCCGGACTACAGTCACCGTTTCGACCGAACCGCGTAGCGTGCTGCATCCGTGGTGGCGCATCGATGACGCCCTGACGCGGTCCTACGATGTCATCACGGCGAACGCGAACCTGGCCGAGATGCGATACGGAGCACTCGTCTATTATCTGACCGCCATAAAGCGATGCCTGGCCGATGAAGGGGTTCTGGTGATCCAGTGCCTGGGCAGTCAGGGCGGCGGGGTAAGTCGACCCACAGTGATCAAGACCCTTCAGGAACTCGGTTTTCGGCCGCTGGTCCTGGTGGCAGGCCCGCATGACGGCAAACACTTCGCGCTCGACAATCTGCTGCTGATCGGCCCGCGCCATCCGGACTACCAATCCGCTCCGGCGTCGTTCGACTCACCGGCATTCTTGTCGGATCACCCATTGGTCCGATCGATCTACGGCCTCGATCGTCCGCCCGGCAGTTCGGTTTCCGGTTCAGACTTCGTCAAAGCGACCGTAAAACGTCTCCCGCAGAAGCCTTCGTCTACACCGGTTTAAAAACAGGGCTTTACACGGCCTCTGACGACTCATCTTGCATTGCAGCAAAACGAGAGTACATTCCGCGGGAAATTTCAGCTCGGAAAACCAGCAATGCAACTGCGCAACGTCGCGATCATCGCGCACGTCGACCACGGTAAGACAACCTTGGTCGACGTCCTCCTCCGCCAGTCGGGTACCTTCCGCGCCAACCAGAAGGTGGCGGAACGCGCGATGGATTCCAACGACATCGAGCGCGAGCGCGGGATCACCATCCTGGCGAAGTGCACTTCGGTGCTGTGGAAGGAAACACGGGTCAACATCGTCGACACTCCCGGCCACGCCGACTTCGGCGGCGAGGTCGAACGCATCCTGTCGATGGTCGATGGCGCTTTGCTGCTGGTCGATGCGTCGGAAGGCCCGATGCCGCAAACCAAGTTCGTGCTCGGCAAGGCGCTGGCGCTTGGCCTGCGTCCGATTGTGGTGATCAACAAGGTCGATAAACCCGAACAACGTGCCTACGAAGTACAGAACGAGGTATTCGATCTGTTCAGTGCGCTTGGCGCCGACGAGCAGCAGCTCGATTTCCCGACTATCTTCGCATCGGCCAAGCAGGGCTGGGCGTCGGAGACGCCGGACGAAACCGGTACCGACATGGCCGTGCTGTTCGAGCGCATCGTCGCGCACACCCCGCCGCCGACCGTCGAAGCGAACAAGCCGTTCCGCATGCTGGCGACCACGCTGGAGGCCGACCCGTATCTTGGCCGGCTGTTAACCGGGCGGATCCTAAGCGGATCGATCAAGCCGGGCACCAGCCTGAAGGCGCTGAACCGCGACGGCAAGGACATCGAGCGCGGCCGCGTCTCCAAGCTGCTGGCCTATCGTGGCCTCGAGCGGACACCGCTGGAAGAGGCGCATGCCGGCGACATCGTCGCGATCGCCGGTTTCTCCGAAGCCACGGTTGCCGATACCCTGTGCGCGCCGGAAGCCATGGAAGCGATCGCCTCGTCTCCAATCGACCCATCGACCATTGCCGTCACTTTCTCGGTGAACGACAGCCCGCTGGCTGGCCGCGAGGGTGACAAGGTCACCTCCCGAATGATCCACGACCGGTTGTTCCGCGAGGCCGAGGGCAACGTCGCCGTCCGGGTCCGCGAGACCGACGACAAGGACGCCTACGAAGTTGCCGGCCGCGGCGAGTTGCAGCTGGCGGTGCTGATCGAGCAGATGCGGCGTGAAGGCTTCGAGATGTCGATCAGCCGTCCGCGGGTGCTGATGCGCTCCGATCCGGAGACCGGCCAGCGCCAGGAGCCGATCGACGAAGTCGTCGTCGATGTCGACGACGAGTACACCGGTCCGGTGATCGAAGCGGTTACCCAGCGCAAGGGCGAACTGCTGGAGATGAAGCCGGCGGGTGCGGGCAAGACCCGGTTGGTGTTCCACGCCCCGGCACGCGGTCTGATCGGCTATCACGGCGATTTCCTGACCGCGACCCGCGGTACCGGCATTATGAACCGGGTGTTCCACAGCTACGCGCCCTATAAGGGAACGATCCCCGGCCGGCGCGTTGGCGTGCTGATCTCCACCGAGCAGGGCGAAGCGCAGACCTACGCGCTCGTGAACCTTGAGGACCGCGGCCCGCTGATGGTCGGGCCGGGCGACAAGGTCTACTCTGGGATGATCCTGGGCGAGCACAACAAGGGCAACGACCTGGACGTCAATCCGTTGAAGGCCAAGCAGTTGACCAACTTCCGAGCGTCCGGCAAGGACGAGAACGTGGTCCTGACGCCGCCGTTGCGGATGACGCTGGAGAAGGCGATCCCGTACATCGAGGACGACGAACTGGTCGAAGTCACGCCGAAGTCGGTCCGACTGCGCAAGCGCTACCTCGATCCACACGAGCGCAAGCGGTACGCCAAGCGCTCGGCCGCCGAAAGCGCCTGACGGCTATCCCCTAGCCGCCGTCCAACTGGTCGTCGGCACGACAGCACCTCACCGCAAATCCACTCACCCTGACGGTGCCTCGTACCGTCAGGGTGATGTGCATGCTGGATAACCGTTCGCTCGCGCATGCCATGGAACCGGTGTTCCGCACACCTGGTCAATCGCGCGGCCTGCCCAACCTCTGCTACGTCGACGACGCCTACCACCGGCTGGAGGCCGAACGGCTGCTGGCGCGCGACTGGCTGTGCGTCGGTGTCGGTGCCGACATCCCGTCACGCGGCGATGCCGTGGCGATCGACGCGGCCGGACAGCCGATCCTGCTGGTCCGCGACCGCGACGGCGGCATCCGCGCGTTCCACAACGTCTGCCGGCACCGTGGCAGCCTGCTGCTCGAGGACCGCCACTCCGGCCCGGTGCTGGTCTGTCCATACCATTCCTGGAGCTACGCACTGGACGGCCGGTTGGTCCGCACCCCCGAGGTCGGCGGACCCGGAGTTCACACCTGTCCCAGCGTCGACAAGGAGGCGCTGGGCCTGCTGCCGGTTCGAGTGGGAGTCTGGCTCGATTTCGTGTTCGTGAACCTGTCGGGCGACGCTCCACCGCTCGACAGCGTAGTGGCACCGATGGCCGAACGTTGGAGCGACTACGCCACCGACCGACTGGTGCACGCGGCATCCGACACCTACGAGCTGCGGGCAAACTGGAAACTGGCGATCGAGAATTATTTGGAGTGCTACCATCTGCCTTGGGTACATCCCGGCCTGAACAGCTATTCGCCGCTTGATGCCCATGAATACCGGGTGTTTGCCGACCGGTTCTTCGGCCCGATCACCAATGTCTATCGGGCCTCGGTCGCGCCGGAGAAGGTCCTGCCCTGCTTTCCGGGCTTGCCCGAGGCACGCCGGCTGGTCGGCGAGTACCCGATCGCCTTCCCGAACCTGCTGCTCGGCATCCAGCGCGACCATCTGTTCGGGATCATCATCGACCCCCTAGCCGTCGACCGGACCCGCGAACGCCTGCACATCTACCTGATCGACGACGGTGCCGCGCGCTCGGAAGCCGAGACCGCGCGCATTGAGGCGGCCAAGGCTGATCTGGTGGCCGGTTGGCGCGAGGTTTTCACCGAGGACATCGGGATCGTCGAGCGCATGCAGCGCGGTCGGGCCAGCGGCGCCTTCGACGGCGGCACCCTCACCGCCTTCCACGACGGCTGCACCCAGCGCTTCATGCAGCACGTGGCGCGGGCGGTTGCACCCGACGCAATGCCAAACGCAAGGGTCGGTCAGGCTTAGAATTTCGTTAAGGAGGCGGGTGCTAGAGTGCGTACGCATGTATGCGCGCTGGCTCCGTAACCTGACACGAGAGTGCCCGATGCCCAATACGTCCGCACGGCGTGGTTTCTGACAGTATGGCCCTCCGGGCGCACAGATGTTCGGCAGAGAACAAGGCCGACAAGAAGCACCCTGGCACCAATCCACCGGCGCCATCCTTCAAGGGGCTGATGCTGCCTCTCGGCCTGCTGATCGGCGGGCTGGCCGCGGTGATCGGCACGCTTCTGGTATTCGCGGCTCGGGAACAAGATCAGCTCGCGGAGCGCGCCGGCCGACATCTGGCTCTGAGTGCGCTGGGCTCAGAGTCCACGTTGGTTTCGGGCTACACCCGGGATTACGCAGTCTGGGACGATGCCGTCGAGAACGTCGTGCTCCACCTCAACGAGGCCTGGGCAAACGACAACATCGGAAATTGGGCCCACGACAGCCTGAAAATTGACGCCACCCTAGTGGTTGATGGAGACAATCAGCCGATCTACGGGATGATCGACGGCGTCCGCGTGGAACGGGATGTCTCCGACAGAATCAAGCACGGAACGGCCGACCTGATCGCCGTCGTCCGGGCCGCCGGACACTCCACCGATGGCACCGTCGTGTCGGGCTATGTCATGATCGATGGCGTAATGGCGATCGCCGCAGCGTCACCCATTATCTGGCAGGATGGCCGTCCTGCGACCGACCGCGGCGACGCTGCGACGGTTCTTATCTACATGCGCGCGTTAAACTCCGAAATGCTGCGGTCGTTGGAGGACCGCTTCCTGCTGTCGGGACTCCAAGTCATGTCTGCCGATGCCCCAACCGTCGACACGGACATCCCGATCGCAACCGTATCCGGAGTCGTGCTGGGTCGCCTGGCTTGGAAACCGGAGCGACCGGGTCTGTCCACGTTGCGGCCGCTTGCAATTCCAGGAGCCATCGCTCTGCTGATCTTCGGTGGCCTTCTGTCGGTCGTGGTACGCAAGGCACACCGGGCCATGCACGATCTTGAGGCCAGTCACCACGCGTTGCATGTGCAGGCCGATTCCCTTGCGGCAGCGCGAGACAGGGCCGAAGCCCAGCAGGTTCTTGAGGCACAACTGAGGGCACAGGCCGATTCCGCCAGTCGCTCTAAATCCGAGTTCTTGGCGCTGGTCAGCCACGAGTTGCGGACCCCCCTGAACGCCATCCTCGGCTTCTCCGAAATCATCGCGCAGCAGACATTCGGGCCGTCGACGGCAGACCGTGCCCAGTCATACGCCCGCGACATCAACGAAAGCGGCAACCATCTGCTGTCGCTGATCAACGACATCCTCGACCTCAGCAAAATCGAGGCGGGTCGTTATGAGCTTATGGAAGAGACGTTCGTCCTCCGTGACGTACTGGACCGCTGCGCCACGCTGCTTCGCGAAAGAGTTGCCGAGAAGAACATCGGTCTGACCTGCCACGGCACCTCGATCTGCCTGAACGCCGATAGACGGGCGGTAATGCAGGTCGTGATCAACCTTCTCAGCAACGCCGTAAAATTCACGAGCCCCCGAGGCCGAGTCGAACTGTTCGCCACCGTCGCTCACGACGCGATCGAAATCGCCGTCTCGGATACCGGAGTGGGTATGAGCCATGAAGACCTGCAACGCTCGCTGCAGCCGTTCGGTCAGGCCGATTCACTGCATACCCGTTCGTCCGGCGGCACGGGACTTGGCCTGAACATTGCCGAAATGCTGACCAAACTGCATGGCGGGTCGCTTGGGCTGCGCTCAACGCTAGGTGAAGGCACCGTCGCTACGATCCGACTGCCGCTCAATCGCTTGCGCGCCTCCGCCGCTTCGTCATAGCCGGCCGGCACGCTAAAGCGCCCTGAACAGAATTTTCTCACCGGCCTCCGTTTGCCCAGCCACGTTCCACCCATGTCGACGGTAGAAGCGCTCGGCCCGGGTGCCGGGACCGGTCGACAGGCGTGCCTCGTCCCAGCCCGCTCTACGCAGGTCATTCAGCGCACGAGACAGCAGATCGGCCCCGATTCCCCGCCCTTCGGCCGCCGGGTCAACGAATAGCGCCCAGATCGTTCCATCTGCGGGATCGGCGGCACTGAACCCCAGGATCGAATCGCCATCGGCGCACAGCCAGATGCCGGGGCCGTCGATGAAGGCCCGATAGGCCTCTGCCGGAACTTTTGCCGGGTCCGATAGCCGGTTCTCCCGCACCGCCGCGCGGATGCGCATCAGGACAGGAATGTTTTCCACCCGTGCCCTTCTAACCGTGTGCATCGAGAATGACCCGATCGGTTCAGCCACCAACCCGCGGAACCCGGCCCTCGATCGGGTACTGCGGATCGTTGTAGCCCGGTGTTGACGGGTGCCCGGCTGCGACCAGCCGATCGACCAGAGCTTCATCGTCGGCAGCGAACGGATAGTCCAGCGCCTTGGCGTAGGCCTGCCACTGTTCCATAGTCCGAGGACCCGCGATCGTTGCCGTGATCCGCTTGTTGTTAAGCACCCATTGCACCGCCAGGTCGATCGGCGTGGCGCCCTTGGCCTCGGCGTGCGCCTTTATCTGCTGGGCGATCTCCAGACTCTCGTGCCGCCATTCGGTCTGCATCATGCGCTTGTCCTGACGGGCCGCGCGGGTGCCGTCCGCCGGCGTGACGTTCGGTGCGTACTTGCCGGTCAACACACCGCGCGCCAGCGGGCTGTATGGCACTACACCGAGACCGTAATAATCGCAGGCCGGCAGATGCTCGACCTCCGGCATCCGGTTCAGGGCGTTGTAGTACGGTTGGCTGACGATCGGCCGATCGATGCCCAGTCGATCGCATAGATTGCAGATCTCCGCCACCCGCCAGGACCGATAGTTCGACACCCCGAAGTACCGGATCTTGCCGGCCCGCATCAGATCGCCAAGCGCAGAAACAGTCTCCGACAACGCCGTCGAATGGTCTTCCTTGTGCAGGTAGTAGACGTCGATCACGTCCGTTCCGAGCCGTTTCAGGCTGGCATCGCAGGCCATATGAATCCAGCGCCGCGACAATCCGCCGGAATTCGGGTCGTCGCCCAGCTTGTTGGCGAGCTTGGTGGCCAGTACCCAGCGGTTCCGGTCGGCGGCGATCGCCCGACCGACCACGCGTTCGGATTCACCGCCGTTGTAGGCATCGGCCGTGTCTATGAAATTGATACCGAGGTCGCGCGCCGCGGCGGTGATCTCCCGGCTGTCGGCCTCGGAGGTGGGGCCGCCGAACATCATTGTGCCCAGACACAGCGGCGATACTTTCAAGCCTGAACGGCCAAGCGTGCGGTAGTTCATCGGGATTCTCCTGCGACCATTCCAGCGCGAGCGGGATCTTCAGACGGTTGGGCTCGAATAACAAACTCTCATCGCCCCTTGTATCGTGTCGGGCGTCGTGCTCGGATCGAAGTCATCATACAAGTCCGCGAGAGAACGACCACCATGACCGAGCCCCTTTCCGCCGAGACCCGCGACAAGCTTGCCGCCGTCAGCACCGCAACCCTGACCACCCAGATGTTCAAGCGCGGCCTGCGCAACGTCTACATCCAGGGCGTGAGCCGGCTGACCGCGTCGCACGACCAATCGATGGTCGGACCGGCGTTCACCTTGCGCTACATCCCGGCGCGCGAAGACATCGACACCCTGGACGTGTTCCAGGACTACGATCACCCGCAGCGCAAGGCGATCGAAACCTGCCCCGAGGGCTCCGTACTGGTCATGGATTGCCGCGGCGACGCCAGCGTGGCGTCAGCCGGATCGATCCTGGTGACCCGCCTGATGACCCGCGGTGCCGCCGGCCTGGTAACCGACGGCGGCCTGCGCGACTCACCGGAGATCGGCGAGTTCGACATCCCGACCTATATCGGCGCGCCGTCGGCGCCGACCAACCTGATCAAGCACCACGCGGTCGAAACCCTGAACGAGCCGATCGGCTGCGGCGGTGTCCCGGTCTATCCGGGCGACATCGTGGTCGGCGACCTGGAAGGCGTGGTGATCATCCCTCGTCATATGGCCGACGAGGTGGCGCGCGACGCTTTCGAGCAGGAACAGCAGGAAGAATTCATCATTGAAGAGGTCCGGGCCGGCAAGCCGCTGCGCGGCACCTACCCGCCGAATGCCGAAGCCAAGGCGCGCTATGCCGAGTGGCGCAAGGCCAAGGACGGCGGCTGAACGCGGCCCCTGGCTCTACAGCCAGTTCTCGCACCAGGACGGGTTGCCGTCGACCGGGGTGAACGTCCGGACCTGCCGGATCGGCACGTCCCCCGGACCGATGCCCCGGGATTCCCAGGAATGCACGGTTGCGCCGAGAATTCGGGCAATTCGACCGGTCCGCGGATCGGCGAACGGCAGAATCAACCGCTCGCCCCGTGCCGGCCGAACTTCTTCGGTGTAGATCCGGCCGACGATGTGAACGACGGTCGGTCCGTCGACCACCCGATCGAAGTAGCCCAGCACCCGTTTCGCGACTTCCGGTTCGGTCAATTCGGCCAGGGTTCGGCCGACCAGCGGAACCGAATACGCGGCCCGGATATGATCTCCCGCAAGGCGATAGCGGTAAGCGCGCGGATTCTCCTCCACATCGCACAACCACACCTGCTCTAGGATCTGGCGGAACTGCGAGGGATCAATCGCATCAACGCTGGGAACAGGCCGGCCCGATCGTGCCGCAAGCCAATACGAGACAAGTCGACGAAACCGGTCATCCTCGACGTGCGCAAAGTCTGCTTCGCTGATGGCCATGGCCCCTGCTTCAGCTAACGTACTGTCCCCGTAAGCAGATCTAGCACGGAACGTATCGCTATCGAAAGGATCACGGCATGGCCGGGCCAACCGTCGACGACGCTATTGCCGCCTACGACCGGCTGTCCGAAGATCTTGCACCGCGCTATGCAGCAGGCGGAGGCGAACAGTTTCTCAAGCGTCACGCCGAACTGCTGCCGCCGCTACCGGGCCCGGTTCTGGACATCGGTGCCGGCAGTGGCGTGCATGCCGACGCACTCGCCGCCCGCGGGTACCGAGTCGTCGCGGTCGAGCCGTCAGCGGGTATGCGCGCCGAGGCTGCCCGGTTGTTCCCCGGCTCATCGGTGGAATGGATCGATGACCGCTTGCCTGCGCTTGAACGTGTTCGGCAGGGCGGCGAGTTGTTCGCCTTCATCCTGATCAACGCGGTGTGGATGCATGTACCGCCGCCTGACCGCCCGGCCGCCTGTGCGGCCTTGGCATCGCTTGCCGCACCGGGCGCGGTACTGTCCCTGGCGTTGCGCCGGGGCCCCTCGCCCGCCGATCGACCGATGCACGACTGCGATCCCGACATCATTGCGGCGGAGTTCGTCGACCACGGTTTCGCTGAGATCCAGCGCAGCGTTCACGACGGCAGCGATTCCGGAGCGGGCGTTACCTTTGTCCGCCTGAATTTCCGGCGAGATGCAATCGCCCCTACCAAGAGGCCATCATGACCTACGAGACGATCACATTCGAGCGGATCGGGGAGATTGCCCGGATCGCCCTGAACCGGCCGGAGAAGCGCAACGCCGTCAACGACGCGGTCCATGCCGACCTGCGCGACTCGCTATCGTCGATCGAGCGCGACCGATCAGTCAAAGCGCTGATCCTGACCGGTACCGGCGACCGGGCGTTCTGCTCCGGCCAAGACCTGTCGGCCCGCACACCACCGAAGGCAGGCCGGCCGGTGCGCGACCTCGGTGCCGGGCTGGAGAAGAGCTACAACGCCCTGATCCGCCGCCTGCGCGACCTGCCGATGCCGGTCATCACCGCCCTGAACGGCGTAGCAGCCGGGGCCGGCGCCGGGCTGGCACTCGCCGGCGACGTGATGGTCGCGGCACGGTCCGCATCGATGGTGATCTCCTTCGCCAGGATCGGCCTGGTTCCGGACGCCGGGGTCACCCACCACCTGCCCCGGTTGATCGGCGAAGGCCGCGCCCTGGCAGCGGCGCTCACCATGGACCCGATCGATGCCGAGCGCCTGCTGGCCTGGGGGATCGCTTGGCAGGTGGTCGACGGCCCGGAACTGCCCGCCGCGAGTCTGGCCATGGCCGAGCGCCTGGCGGTCCTCCCGCCAAAGGCGGTGCTTGGTACCCGGCGGCTGATGCGCTCCTCCCTCGGCAACGATCTGAACACCCAACTGGCAATGGAACGCGACCTGCAGCGCGAGTGTGGCTTCTCCCAGGACTACGGAGAGGGCGTGAACGCCTTCCTGGAAAAGCGCAAACCGAGGTTCACCGGCCAATGACCAACAACGACATCCACCCGGTCGCCCGGCATCTCGCCGAACACGATACCGCCGCCCGTGAGCTGGGGATCGAGGTTCTGGAAGCCCGTCCCGGTTACGCCCGGTGCGCGCTGACGATCGCGCCGCGCCACACGAACCCACACGGCATGTGCCATGGCGGCGTGCTGTTCACCTTCGCCGACAGTACCTTCGGCTACGCCTGTAACGCCTACAATCAGGTTACTGTGGCCCAAGGCGCCGACATCGATTTCATCCGGCCCAGCAAGCCCGGCGACCGTCTGATCGCGGTGGCGGAAGAACGCGCGCGGGCCGGACGCAGCGGAATCTACGACATCGCCGTCACGACCGAAGCCGGCGAGACCGTCGCGCTGATGCGCGGGCGCTCGCGCGTCGTCGGCGGTGCAATCGTGCCGGAGAGCTAACCTGCCGCCGCCCGCCAGTCGGACGCAGTCAGCCGGTACAAAACATGCCGACGCATCGGATGACCCTCCTCGATCGACGGATGATCGAAGTCGTTTGCCGAGTCGTGGATCATGCCGAGCCGTTCCATCACTGCCCGCGACCGCGTGTTGGCGACGACGGTGAACGAGACGACCTCGGGCAGATTCAGGATCTCGAACCCGAACCCGACGGCAGCGCGCGCCGCCTCCGTCGCATAGCCCTTGCCCCAGGCCGCGCGCGACAGGCGCCAACCGATCTCGACACACGGTCCGCACGGGATCTCGTAGGTCGGCACGTTCAGCCCAACGAAGCCGATGAACGGCTCACCGCCCTTCACCTCGACCGCATACCAGCCCCAGCCGCGTTCAGCCATGCGGGCGACGATCCGGCCTGCCACGTCGTCGCTTTCGGCACGCGTCAGCAACCAGGGAAAGTGCTGCATCACCTCCGGGTCGGCGTTCAGGGTCGCGAAGGGCGCGAAGTCGCTGTCCCGCCAAGCGCGTAGAATCAGACGGTCGGTTTGAATTGATTTGATATCGATCATGACGATGCGACCATATGCCGGTCATTATCGCGGAGCCAGATTGAGTTTGATCCACCTTGAGAGGTCGTGATGTCCGTTCGCATCTATCACAACCCGCGCTGCTCAAAGTCGCGCCAGACCCTGCAGTTGCTGCGCGACCGGGGGATCGAGCCGGAGGTCGTGGAGTACCTCAAGCACCCGCCGTCGGCGGTGGAACTGGACGCTATCATCCGGGCGCTCGGCATACAGCCGCGCGACCTTATGCGCCGCAAGGAGGCACCCTACACCGACCTCAAGCTCGACGATCCGGCAATGGCGCGCGGCGACCTGCTGATGGCGATGGTCGAGAACCCGGTGTTGATCGAACGGCCGATCGTAGTCAACGGCGACAAGGTCGCGATCGGCCGTCCGCCGGAAGCGGTTCTTGCGATCCTATAACGCCAAGCGTTGCCGCTACTCGGCTGTCCCGACATTTGGGCGGCCAAAGCGGGCCTCCATCTCCCGACGCACCTTGAAGATCTGGCTGGTCTCGTCGACGTCGACATCGACCCAGGCCAGCCGCTCGCCCAGCTTCACATCACGCTTCAGCTTGACGTTATGGGCAAGGCCGAGCGGCAGATACCCGTTCTCCAGCGAGGCCTCCGCTGGTGTCTGCTTGCCCCACACGCAGTAGCCGCCCTCGCCGTCCAAGGTCTCGCCGGCTTTAAGATCCCGCTTGGCCGTCGCCACCACGTCCGAGAAGAAGCCGATCGGGCTGCCGGTCGGCTCATTGCGCAACGCGGCGGACGCCACCGACACCCCGAGCTCCAGCCCGATCATGTGGGTCGGGCGGTACAGGGCAGCGTATCGGTACGAGCTGTCGTGGAGCATCTTGTACTCCTCGAAGCAGTAGGTCGCGTAGTCGGTCTCCGCCTCGACGACCACGTAGGTCCCGAACTGCAGGTTCACCGGCACGTCCGAGCCGTCGCGATGCAGCGACGACACCACCTCCGTCGTGCCCGCGAAATCGACCTGTCCGCCAGACGACCGCGGCTTGCAGACCTCCGCCAGTTCCAGCCGCGACGATGGCGGGAAATGCAGGCCGTCGGCTTGCGGGCGCAGACCCGTGGCATTGCACACCGCCGACATCTCGATGCCCGACTTGGTGCCATCGATGAAACTGTTGAACATCTTCGGGTTCAACCGACCGCGCTTCACCATCTCCATGTCGAAGCCGAAATTCTCCCACACCGTGTCCGGGGTCGATGCGTGGTGGCGCGGCAGATAGCGGGTGCCCTTGCCGGCGCAGACCACCTTGAACCCGATCGATCGCGCCCAGTCGACGTGCTCGCTGATCAGCGCCGGCTGGTCACCCCAGGCCAGCGTGTAGACCAATCCGGCCGCTTCGGCCTTCGCTGCCAGTAGCGGTCCGGCGACGACATCTGCCTCGACGTTGACCATGACGATGTGGCGGCCATGCTCGATCGCCATCAGGCAGTGCTTGATGCCGATGGCCGGATCGCCGGTCGCGTCGATGAGCACCTCCAGCCCGTCGGCCTTGATCAGCGCCTCGGCGTTGTCCGTCACGAACGTTGTGCCGTCCTTGAGCGCGTCATCAAAACTGGATGCCGCGTACCGTTCCGCCTCCCATTCGATGTGGCGCAGTTGGTCCTTGGCGCGCGGGACGTCCAGATCGGCGATGCCAAGGATGTGGGTGCCCTTGGTCAGGCGGGCCTGCGAGAGATACATCGCGCCGAACTTGCCAGCGCCGATGATCCCTACCCGGACCGGGCGTCCTTCTTCGGCCCGCTTGGCCAGCATGCGAGAGAGGTTCATCGAATTCTCCAGTTCACGGCGATCCAAACATGCCGCGTCAGGCGGCGTGGCGCTCCTGCGCCGCCAACTCGGTGAGGCAATCGTCGGCCAGCGGCTTGATCGGCGTGAAATCACGGTGCGCGATCCACTCCGCGCGCTTGAAGGCCCGGATGTGGTTGTCGACGTGGCACAGGCTCAGATAGACGATGGTGCGCGGAAACGGGCTGATGTTCGGCGGGCTGGCGTGCACCAGATTACCGTGGAACACGATGATCGAACCGGCCGGCCCGGTCGGGGCGACGCAGCCGCCTTCCTTCGCCAGGCGGCTGACCTCATCGCGCGACAAGGTCCACAACGGGTAGCTGGTGGTCTCCAGATCGTGCCCTGCCTCCAAGGTGCCGGCCTTGTGGCTGCCCGGAATGAACATCAACGGGCCATTGACCGCCGACACCTCGTCCAGGAACAGCGCGATGTTCATGGCGCGCGGCTCCGGCATCTCGTCGTCGCGGTGCCAGGTGCCGAAATCCTGGTGCCACTGCCAGACATCGCCATCGAACGCGGCTTTGGCGTTGATCTTGAACTGGTGCATGTAGACCGGGCCGTCGAGCAACTGCATCACCGTCTCGACCAGCCGCGGATGCGCGCCGAGCCGCCGGAACCCGTCGTCATAGGTGTGGGCGGCGAACGCGGTGCGGGCAACACCCGTGCTCTCCCGCCACACCTCCTCTCGGTCGAGCTTGAAGATCGACTGGGCGCGCCGGTGCAGCACGCTGGTCTCATCCGGGGTAAACGCGCTCGGCAAGAACAGGTAGCCGTCCTTGTCGAACTGCTCGAGTTGGCTCTGGTCGAGTTTCATGGCGTTTCCTTTCCCATCAAGCCTGCTTTGGGTCTCAGGCCGTATTGGCGCTCCGCGCCTTGCTGATCAGTCGCCGCCGGGTTTCCTCGCCGGCCCGGGCGGCGTGCTCGCGGGCCAGGGTTTCGGCGGTTGCAGCGTCGCCGACGCGGATGGCATCGGCAATCGCGGTATGCTCCAGCCAAATGCGGGTCGCCAACGATCGGTCGGTCTTGACCACCGCCATCACCCGGCGGATCTGCGGGCGTTGACTGTCGGAGACCTCGGTCAGCACAGGGTTGCCCGACAGAACGTTGATCGCCGAGTGGAACGCCAGATCCCAGTCAACGGCCGCCGGAATATCGCCCACCTGTTCGGCCGCGGCGCCCTTTGCTAGCGCTTCGCTCAATGCGGTTACTTCGAGCGTCGGGTCCGCCGCCACCCGTTGCGCCGCCAGACGAGCCGACAGGCCCTCCATCACCGCGCGGACTTCGTAGAGGTGGTACAGCCGCTGTGGGTCGATCGGCGCCACTACCAGCCCGCGCACCCCCTGCTCGACCGCCAGGCCCGAGCTCTTGAGCATGGCCAAGGCATGGCTGACCGGCTGGCGGGAGACGCCGAGATCGGCGGCGAGCTTTTCCTGTCGCAGGCGTTGTCCCGGCGGCAACGAGCCGATGGAGATCGCATCGACCAGCCGCTCATAAACCTGATCGATCAATACGGGACGGGATTCGAGTGTGCGAAGTTCCACCGGACGCTCCTTTGAATTCTGAATTCAATAACGTGGATCCGACGATGTCAACGCATCAGTGTAGCGCAAATGCAAAGGGCCGCCCCATAGGACGGCCCTCCACGCACTCATGCCGAAACGTCACTCAAAACCGGTCAGGCAAGGTCAAAGCGATCCGCGTTCATCACCTTGGTCCAGGCAGCCACGAAGTCACCCACGAACCTCTCCTTGGAATCGTCGCATGCATAGACTTCCGCAATCGCCCGAAGCTGGGAGTTCGAACCGAAGATCAGGTCAACGCGCGTGCCGGTCCACTTCAACTCGCCCGTCGTCCGATCGCGACCCTCGAACACCTTTTCGTCACCCGGGGCCGCTTTCCACGTCGTGGCCATGTCGAGCAGGTTCACGAAAAAGTCGTTGGTGAGCGCCTCGGGCCGCTTGGTGAAGACGCCGTGTCGAGACTGCCCGACATTGGCATTCAGCACCCGCATTCCGCCGACGAGGACCGCCATTTCGGGAGCCGTCAACGTCATCAGTTGTGCCCGGTCAACCAGCAATTCTTCCGCCGAGACGGCGTAGTCGGCCTTGAGGTAGTTGCGGAACCCATCGGCAACCGGTTCGAGCACGGCGAACGCGTCGACATCGGTCTGTTCTTGCGACGCGTCCGTACGTCCCGGCGTGAAGGCGACCTTCACAGCGTGCCCCGCGCTCTTCGCCGCCTTCTCGATGGCCGCGCAGCCGCCGAGAACGATCAGATCGGCGAGCGAAACCTTCTTTCCGCCGGATTGCGCGCTGTTGAACTCGCTTTGAATGCCCTCAAGGACTTTCAACACGGTCGCCAGCTGCTCGGGTTGATTGACCTCCCAGTCCTTCTGCGGTGCAAGCCGGATGCGCGCACCGTTGGCGCCGCCGCGCTTGTCGGAACCTCGGAAGGTCGCCGCCGAAGCCCAGGCGGTCGAGACCAGTTGGGAAATCGACAGCCCCGACGCCAAGATCGTGCCCTTGAGCGCGGCGATGTCGGACGCGTCGACGAGTTGGTGATCGACCGCCGGGACCGGGTCCTGCCACAGCAGTTCCTCCGCCGGGACCAGCGAGCCCAGGTAGCGCGAGCGCGGACCCATGTCGCGGTGCGTCAGCTTGTACCAGGCCCGGGCAAAGGCGTCGGCAAACTCCGCCGGGTTCTCGTGGAACCGCCGCGAGATCGGCTCGTAGATCGGATCCATTCGCAGCGCCATGTCCGCGGTGGACATCATAGGCGCGTGGCGCTTCGACGGATCATGGGCATCCGGAACCGCATTCGCAGCCAATGGATCCGTCGGAGTCCATTGCCATGCTCCGGCGGGACTCTTCGCGAGTTCCCAATCATAGCCGAACAGGGTGTCGAAGAAGCCGTTGTCCCACTTCACCGGGTTGGGGGTCCATGCGCCTTCCAAGCCGCTGGTGGTCGTATCGCCGCCCTTGCCGCTGCCAAAGCTATTCATCCAGCCGAAGCCCTGCTCTTCGATGCCGGCACCCTCGGGTTCACGGCCGACGAGCGCCGGATCACCTGCGCCATGGGTTTTGCCGAATGTGTGTCCACCGGCGACCAGCGCGACTGTCTCGGCGTCGTCCATCGCCATGCGCGCGAAGGTCTCGCGAATGTCCCTGGCCGACGCGAGCGGATCCGGCTTGCCGTTCGGTCCTTGCGGGTTCACGTAGATCAAACCCATCTGCACGGCGGCGAGAGGGTTTTCGAGTTCGCGGTCACCGCTGTAGCGCTTGTCGCCGAGCCACTCGGTCTCGGTACCCCAGTCGATGTCTTCTTCGGGCTCCCAGACATCGGCGCGACCGCCGGCGAAACCGAATGTCTTGAATCCCATCGACTCCAGGGCGCAGTTGCCTGCCAGGACCATGAGGTCGGCCCAGGAGATCTTGTTGCCGTACTTCTGCTTGATCGGCCAGAGCAGCCGGCGTGCCTTGTCCAGGTTTCCGTTGTCGGGCCAACTGTTGAGCGGCGCAAACCGCTGGGTGCCGGACGAAGCGCCGCCACGGCCATCACCGATGCGGTAGGTGCCGGCGCTGTGCCAGGCCATGCGAATGAACAGCGGCCCGTAGTGACCGTAGTCCGCCGGCCACCAGTCCTGAGAATCGGTCATCAGCGCGAAGAGGTCCTTCCTCAGCGCTTCCAGATCGAGCTTGTTGAACGCTTCGGCGTAGTCGAATGCCTCGCCCATCGGATCGGACAGCGAGGAGTTCTGATGGAGAACCCTCAGATTGAGCTGGTTCGGCCACCAGCTGCGGTTCGACGTGCCTTCAGAGGAGCTGCGTGCATGCATTACCGGGCATTTACCGGCGCTCTCTTTGCCATCTCCGTCCATGTCTACCTCCCATTGCGGCCAAGTGAATTGAGCGGTCCGGCAAGCCGTAGGTGAACCTCATTGGCAACGCCGAACAATCGAGAAAATCCAGGCTGTTCCGTTTGACCAATAAGATAACGCTATCGATCACCGCTACGAACCGCGGGAACAGAGGGAACGCGCCCTCGCTGACGCCAAAACGTCGTCGATCCATCAACTGAAGGCACGGCATGCCAACCGCGTGTACCGGGCGACAAGCGCGGTCCATTGGCGGCGGCCCGTACGGTGCCGCCATCAGGAAACGTTGAAAAAGCGGTGGGCGTCAGGCGTTGGATCACTGCTGCCTCCATCGACCACGGTTCAGCATGCGCCGAACACCACGGGCATAGTGGCAGATCCCAGACTTTAGAATTAGTCCAATCTACTGATCGCAGCGATAGCCGAAGCCTATACCCCGGCGCTGCCCACAGTGAATCCGCCGCAGACATACAGGATCTGCCCGGTTACGAAGCTCGAACGGCCGTCCAGGAAGAACGCCACAGCGTTGGCAATGTCGGCGGGGACGCCAATCCGGCCAACCGGGATCGAGTCCAAGATCTTCTGGGTGCGCGGATCCTGGGACGGGTTGGCGGCGCGCCACAGCGGGGTCTCGATGCTGCCCGGCGCCACCGCATTGACGGTGATCCCGTCGCGCGCCAGTTCCAACGCCCAGGTCTTCACCAATCCATGCAGCGCCGATTTGGAAGCCGCGTAGCTGGTCCGCAGTTCCTTGCCCAACGCTGCGCGCGATGAAATCGCCGCGATCCGCCCGGACCGCGCCGTCTTCATGCCCGGCAGCAGAGCTTGTGTGATGCGGATGGCGGGCCGTACGTTCAACGCCATGACCGCGTCGAAGTCTTCCAGCTTGGTATCCTCAAGCAGGTTCGGTCGGACGTGGCCGACATTGTGGACCACCCGGGTGATCGGGCCGTCCGACAACGCCTCGCGCACCGCCGCATCGGTAGCGTCACCGTCCATCAGGTCGACCTGGATCCAGCGGGCCGCCATCGCCGGTTCGGGACGGACCCGGTCGAGGATGGTTACCTCGTATCCATCGTCCAGCAGCCGCTCGACAATGCCGCGCCCGATTGACTGGGAACCGCCCGTCACCAGAACCCGCTCCGTCATCGCATCCTCCACGGTCCAGCTGTTTCCAAGCGAAAGGCTCCGTTACCCGTCAATGGCTCGGATCGGCGCGCCACCGGCCCAGGCAGCAATATCCTCGACCATCTGTCCGTAGAACAGCCGGTAGGTGTCCTCGCTCGAGTAACCGATGTGCGGGGTCAGCACCACGTTGTCGAGCTTGCGGATCGGATCGTCAGCCGGAAGCGGCTCCTTGGAGAACACGTCGATTGCCGCCCCCCGAATGCGCCCGGCCTTCAGCGTCTCCAGCAACGCTGTCTCGTCGACGATCGGACCGCGGGACGTGTTCACTAGAATTGCCGACGGCTTCATCCCGGCGAGATCCTTGGCGCCGATCAGCCCGGTCGTCCGGTCGGACAACAACAGGTGGATGGTGACCACGTCGGAGCGGGCGAACAACTCGTCCTTCGACACCAGTTCGGCACCGACTTCGGCGCAGCGCTCGGCGGTCAGGTTCTCGCTCCAGGCGATCACCTTCATGCCGAACGCCGACGCCCCGATCTTCGCGACGGCCGAGCCAAGCCGCCCGAGTCCGACGCAGCCAAGGGTCTTGCCGGCGAGGTCGAAGCCCATGCGGGTCTGCCAACCGCCCTGCTTCATGACCTGCACATCGTGCGGAACGTGCCGGGCGGTCGCCAGAATCAAAGCCCAGGTATGCTCGGTGGTGCTGGTGCCGGACGTCGCGGTGCCGCAGCAGACTACACCCCGCTTGATGGCTGCCGCGAAATCCACCGACTTGTTGCGCATGCCGCTGGTGATGAACAGCTTCAGCTTGGGCAGACGCTCGAACACCGCCGCCGGGAACGGCGTGCGCTCGCGCATGGCGCAGACCACCTCGAAGTCGGCCAGCCGCGCCACCAGGGCGTCGTGCTCCACGAGGTTGTCGTTGAACACCACCGTCTCGAAGCCCGCCGGCAGGCTCTTCCAATCGGCAAGATCGAGAGCGGCGTTGGCGTAGTCGTCCAGGATCGCGATCCTCGGCATCATATCCTCCACTATCAGATCAAGAAAGACCCGTATAGTATTGTTATTTTGACTTTCTTCTCTCTCGGACAACCGTGCCATCGACGGTCAACGCGTCAATCTCCGCCTGGGAGAAGCCGTGGTCGGCGAGAATGTCCTGGCTGTGTTCGGCAAAGCGCGGCGGCCGGCTCTTGATGGCACCCGGGGTCCGCCGGAACTTGATCGGGATGCCCCAGGACCGATAGCCGTCCTTCTCGATCGCCATCTGACGGTGAATGGTGTGCGGGTGCGTCATCACCTCCTCGGTGTTGCGCACCGGCCCGATCGGCAGACCCGCCGCCAGCAACCGGTCGGTCAACTCGTTGCCGTCGACGTCGGCCAGCAACACCTCGAGTTCGGCGCGCAAGGCGTCGCGGTTGATCATACGGTCGCCATTCGACTTGAACCGTGGGTCGTCACCCAACTCCGGCTTGCCGAGTTCGGCACACAACCGCTTGAACGCCCGGTCATTGCCGCCGGCCACGAACACGTCGACCGTCCTGGTCGGGAACAGGTCGTACGGGCTGATGTTCGGGTGCTGGTTGCCGGTCTGTTTTGGGATCTTGCCGTTCAGCGAGTAGTTCGCGACGTGCGGGTGCATCAACGCCAGGCCGCAATCGTACAGCGTCATGTCGATGTACTGGCCCTGCCCCGAACGCTGGCGCTCGTACAGCGCCATCATGATGGCGTTGCAGGAGAACAGCCCGGTGCCAATGTCGACCATGGCAAGGCCGAGCCGGGTCGGTCCGCTGTCCGGGGCGCCGTTGACCGAGAAGTGGCCGACCATCGCCTGGATGATGCCGTCATAGCCGGGATAGCCGCCATACGGCCCGTCTTCACCGAAGCCGGAGATCCGGCAGTGGATCAGCTCGGGGAAGCGCTCACGCAAGACCGCCTCGTAGCCGAGGCCCCAACGCTCCATCGACCCCGGCTTGTAATTCTCGATCAGCACGTCGGCGCCATCGAGCAGGCGCAGCAGCACTTCCTTGCCCTTGTCGGTCGACAAGTCGAGGCCGAGCGAACGCTTGTTGCGGTTCACCCCGAGGAAGTAGCTGGCGTCGCCACCCTCGTCGAACGGCGGGCCCCAGTCGCGCACCTCGTCGCCCTGCGGCGGCTCGATCTTCACGATGTCGGCGCCGTGGTCACCGAGAAGCTGTGTGCAGTACGGTCCGCCGAGCACACGGGTGCAATCGATGACCTTGAGACCGGCGAGCGTGCCGCCGGACGGAGTGGCGTCGGCCACGGGTTCCTCCTTGGGGATTGGCGATCGGATCTAGCGCATTCGGATCGTCGCGCGTGGCGAACGGCGGAGCAAGCCGCTACGCCGCCTTCGCGGATCCAAACACTGAAGTCGCAAAGGCTGGGTAGACCTCGGCGATCTGTTCGGCGACCGGGCCACGGATCAATGCGAGCGTTTCCGCGTCCGGTACCGGCGTCTGCAGAACCGCGTCCGGCACGTCGTAAGCAAACCCGGTGTGCTCGGCGACCTCCTCGACCGTGTGGCCAGGGTGGACGCTCTCAAGGGTGAACCGGGCGCGGCTCTTGTCGAACGCGAACAGGCAGCGATCGGTGATCATCTTGTACGGCCCGCCGGGGCGATAGACATTGGGCTCGGACGTACCTGGCGCGGAGATGAAGTCGACAGTGTCGACCAAGGTCCGCACCGTATGCTCCATCCGGAACAGGATGACCCTCGGCACCACGTAGTACAGATAGGCCGATCCGAATGAGCCGGGGAACCGCGCTTTCGGCCGATCCGGGTCGCCGATCGAGACCAGATTGATGTTGGCCTTGCCGTCGATCTGCGCACCGCTCAGGAAGAACGCGTCGATCCGCCCCTGCCCGGCACAGTCGAACAGTTCCTTGCCGCCATCGGTGAAGAAATTGTGGTCGCGGGAACCGAGCACCGACACCCGCAAACTGCCGCCGGAGCGCGCGCGCGCCAGGAGAGCGGCCGCTCCCGGCACCGGCGACGACGCGCCGACCGCGACGTGACGCAAGTCTGCCAGCATGTCGGCGATGCTGCCGATCAGGATCTCCTCGGGGCGGACTTCAGTCATTCAGCCGCCTCCCGGCCGATTACAGTCTCTGACAGGTAGCGCGCAAAACCGTCCTCGGTCCGCGCCATCTCGGCATAGCGCGCCAGATGCGCCTGATCGGCGGCGTAAACCCCCGGCAGTGCCTGCGGCCAGGCCCCCTGCTTGGCTTCGGTCATCGCCGTGACGTACAGCGCCGGAATGGTGCCGGCCGCCGTGACCGGATCGGCGGTCAAGTCGCCGTCGACGATCTCTTCGACCGTTACCAGGCTGTCGCGGGCGGCGTGCGCCATCAGCATGCATTCGCGCCGCACCCCGATCCACACATTGCCGTGACGGTCGGCCTTGGGCGCATGGAACACCGCGAAATCCGGGCGCAGGGCCGGGATCGCCACCACCGGATCGTCGGTGCCGAACGGATTGTTGATCAGCCGCCAGTCCGGGCGGCGGACCAGGATGTCGGAGCCGATCAGGCCGCGCATCACGCTGAACGGCGCCCCGCGCTCGGCCGCCTGCAACCCGGCGTGGATCGCCGGACAGGTCGCATCCAGGGTGCGCAGCCGACCTTCCTTGACCGCCGCCGTGAAACGCGGGGCCAGCCCGTTCTCGCCTAGGGTAACCGCCGATGTCTCGACCGTCGCCACACAGCCGGCGCCGATCAGCACGTCGCCGTGATAGCCGAACACCGGTACGCCGATCAGATGCAGGTTCTTCACGCCCTTGCGGATCGCGGCCCGCCACAGGGCGTTCGCGCAGTACGAGTAGTCCGGCGGCACGGCGATCCGCGCGCCGTCCGGAATGCGGGCGGCCAGAGCCTCAACGCTCGGCAACAGGTCGGTCATGGGAGCGTCCTCCTGAAAGACGGCTGAATTCTGCGCTCGACGGCAGCGCGCCGCAACAGCACCGGCCGTTGCGACACCATTCGCTGGACGGACCGGACGCGCCCTATTGCCCGAAGCCCTCGATCGCTGCCGGATAGCCGTTATAGGCCTGAGCCACGGTCCAGCCGGCGTCGATCGGCAAGGTAACGCCGGTGATCGCCGCCGCCTGTTCGGACAGCAGAAAGACGATGCCATCAGCAATATGTTTTGGTCGAACAAGCATCTTCAATGCACCTGAATCCTTGATCTTTTCAGGATCGCGATGGCCACTGTCGATGCGCGCCTGAATGGCCGGGGTGATGGTGTAGGTCGGTGCGACGGCGTTCACCCGGATGCCGTGGATGCCGTATTCGCAGGCCAGGATCTCGGTCAGGTGCCGGACCGCCACCTTGCTGATGTTGTAGGCCGGGATCGGCATCACCGCGAAGCTGTTGATCGACGCCAGGTTGACGATCGCGCCAGCTTGGCGGGCCTTCATGCGGCGGGCGGC
Organism: alpha proteobacterium BAL199; assembly: GCA_000171835.1. Classification (GTDB taxonomy): domain Bacteria; phylum Pseudomonadota; class Alphaproteobacteria; order Thalassobaculales; family Thalassobaculaceae; genus Thalassobaculum_A. Next base: position 126,309 of record ABHC01000012.1, read on the forward strand.
GGCCACGTTTACCGACCAGGTGCCGCGGTAATTCACGTCCATCACCCGGTCGGCTTCGGCCCGGTCGGTGCGCTCGGTGGTCATAGCGTTCTGCAGGATCCCGGCGGAGTGGACAACCGCCCCGACCGGACCGACCGACGTCTCGATATCGTCGAACAGATCCTCGACAGCCTTGTCGTCGGCGACGTCGACCGTGCGAACGTGAACGATGGCGCCGGTTTTGCGCAGGTTCTCGGCGACCGCTTCGGCGGCTTCGCCGTTGCGGTCGGCAATCACCAGGATCTCGCCATTGGCTGCCAACTGCTCAGCAGTCGCCTGCCCGATGCCGCTGCCACCACCCGTCACCACGGCGATCCGACCCTTGCTCATGCGTACTCTCCTGATGCGCTTGCTGGTCTTCCGCCTGTCCAGCGGTTCCGTTGGATTTTGGCTCGGCACGGAAAGCCGCCGATACCCGGCGTGCGCGAACGGGTGCGGCTACAGAACCGCATCGATCTCAGCCTCGCTGAGTCCGGCCTCGCGTAGCACTTCGCGGCTCTGCTCGCCAAGTTTCGGCTGGTGGCGGCGGATCGGCAGCGACTGCCGGTCGAACCGGAACGCCGCGTCCGGCACTTCGATCGCACCTTCGCTGGGATGCTCGAACGGCCGGAAGAATCCAGTCGCCACCAGTTGCGGATCGGTTTCCAAGTCGGCAAAGCTGTTGACCGGTCCGCACGGGATCTCGGCGGCGCGCAGCGCTTCCAGCCACTCGTCGGTGCTTCGCTTGCCGATTTCGGCGCCGGCAATCGCGTACAGGTCGTCGATGTTCAACGCCCGCCGGGCGATGCTCTCGAAGCGCGGCTCCCGGGTGCGCTCGGGTGTGCCGATCATCTCCCAGAACCGCTGCCACTGTTTGTTGGTGTAGGGCAGCATGCAGATGTAGCCATCGCTGGTGGCGTGCGGCTTGCGCTGTTTCGACAGGGCACGGGCGTAGCCCGCCGGTCCCTCCGGCGGCCGGAAGGTCGCGCCGTACTGGTGCTCCAGCAGGGTGTAGCCGACCATGCTCTCGAACATGGCGACCTCGACGTAGACGCCCTTGCCGGTACGCAGGCGTTGAACGACGGCCGCAACCAGCCCGGTGGCCGCCAGCAGCGCGGCGCTCTTGTCGGCGACAATCGACGGCGTGAGCATCGGCGCGCCGTCACGCACCGTGAAGGCGCTGGCAAACCCCGACTCGCCCTGGATCACGTCGTCATAGGCCGGACGGTCGCCGTATGGCCCGTCCTCGCGGTAGCCGTGCAGCCCGCCGTAGACGATCTTCGGGTTGCGGGCCATCACCGAATCCGGGTCAAAGCCCAACGCAGCCATCTTGCGGGGCCGCATGTTGTGGACCAGCACGTCGGCACCGTCGACCAGCCGCCACAGCGCTTCCTTGGCAGCCGGCTTCTTCAGGTCGATGGACAGGCTGCGCTTGTTGCGATTGCTGCCCAGGAACACCGCGCCCATGCCGGGGTTACGCGACGGCCCGAGGTTGCGGGTCGCGTCGCCTTCCGGCGGTTCGATCTTGATCACGTCGGCGCCCAGGTCGCCGAGGATCTGGGTCGTGTAGGGCCCGTAGATGATCGACGTGATGTCGAGCACCCGGATTCCGGACAGCGGCAGGAACACCGGGCTCTCCCCCTTACTCAGCGGCGCTGGTCAAACCGACGGCCAACCAGGGCGGCGGCGATGTTAATCTTCTGGATGTCGATGGCGCCGCCGGCAATGCCCCAGCCCCACCCGTCGCGCAGCTTCTGTTCCATACCGTATTCCTTGGCGTAGCCGTACGCACCCATGACCTGAAGGGCGGCACCGGCAACGTCGCGGACCATCTCGTTCGCGAAGCACTTGGCGAGCGAGCTGTCGAGCACGCTCGGCAGCCCGTCCTCGGCGTTCTTCGCCGCCCGCCAGATCAGCAGGCGCGACGCCTCCACCCGCATGGCCATCTCGGCAAGCTTCATCTGCACCGCCTGGAACTCGACCAGTTCCTTGCCGAACGCCTTGCGCTCCTGGACGTAGGCCAGCACCTGGTCCAGCGCCGATTGCGCGATCGCCAAACACATGGTGGCGTTGCCGCATCGCTCCAGGTCGAACGCCTCCATCAGCTGGCGGAAACCGCCCGCCGGCACGATCAGGTTGGCCTTGGGGACCCTGACGTCGTCGAAGAAGATGTCGGCCGAGGGAATGCCGCGGAAGCCCATCAGCCGCTCGCGTTCGCCGAACGAGACGCCCGGCATGTCCTTCTCGACGTACAACGCGCCGATGCCTTTGGCGCCCGGCGCATCGGAGAGCTTGGTGTAGACCACATAGGCATCGGCATGGCCGCCGCCCGAGCACCAGCGTTTCTGGCCGTTCAGCACGAAGTGATCGCCGTCCTCGACCGCGCGGGTCTTCAGGTCGGTCAGCGCGGTGCCGGCGTCCGGCTCGGACATGGCAACCGCGCAGACCAAGTCGCCGGAACAGACTTTCGGAACCACCTGGCTGGCGAGAGCGGAACCCGCGAAATGCTCGACCGCGCGCACCGGGCCAACCGAGCTTTCGAAAATCGGGAACGCCACCGCCGGCGAAACCTTGGCGAACTCCTCAAGCACGATCAGCGCTTCCAGGTTGCCGAGACCAAGCCCGCCGAACTCCTCGGCGACGTTGATGCCGAGGAAGCCCATCTCGGCGTAGCGCTTGATCCATTCCTTGGGCAGCGCCTCATCCTCGGCCTCAAGCCGGCGCGCGACCTCGGTCATCTCGCCGGTGGCGAACGCCCGCGCGGTGTCGCGCAGCTTCTGCTGGTCGTCGGTCAGCCTGAAATCCACGCCCGATCCTCCTATGCCGAAAGTCGCGCAAAACATGACCGGGCGCCGGATCGATGTAAATGAACGCTTTTATCATCAGGTGAAATTTACTAAGCAATTCGGCTTGGCAATCGACGGGAGCGACAGCGATGGCCTCCTACCAGCCGGTCACGGCAGTGCTGCGCGGCCTGGGCGTCCTGGCCGCCACCAGTCGGCTCGACGGCCGCGCGACCCTGGCCGAGATCCACCGGCTGACCGGTCTGGATAAGTCCACGATCCTGCGGATGCTGGAGACGCTGGAGCACGCAGGGTTCATCGTTCGCAACGACGAGCGTCGCAGCTACCAGGTTACCGGGAAGACCCTCCAGCTCAGCGCAGGCTACGATCGTCATCAGGCGGTCGGCACCATCGTCGCCCCCGCCCTGACCGCCTTCCGCACGGCCGTCGGCTGGCCGTCGGATGTCGCGCTGTTCGATCACGACTCGATGCTGGTGGTGGAGACTTCACGTGAGCCCGGACCGATGTTCCTGAACCGCCGGCCCGGCTACCGCGCTCCGGTGCTCGGGACCAGCCTTGGTCTGGCCTATATCGCGCATTGCGGCGAGCGCGAGCGCGACGCCGTGCTCACAGCTGCCGCGGCCGATCCGGCACCGTGGAACGATCTCGCCCGCGACCGCGACACGGCTGAACGCATGTTCGAAACCATCCGCCGCCAGGGCTACGCCACCATGAGCCCCGGCTACGGCCGGCAGGAATACGATGGTCTGATCGGCAGCCTTGGCGTGCCGATCATGCGGGACGGCCGGATCTACGCCGCCATGAACACCCTGTTCCTGCTGAACGCTCTCACAGTGGAGCGTGCAGTCGCGAGTCTGCTGGCCCCATTGCAGGCGACGGCGACCCAACTCGCCGCCGAATTGGCCCGGCACGACGCCGAATGACGCTTCATCTCAGTCGTGGAAGCTGACGAACCCGTCGAGCGGCACGCGCTCGGTGATCAACTGGTTCTCCACCGGCGACCAGTCGGCGTAGCCGAGCGACAGGCCACAGACGATCACCGTTTCTTCGTCGAGGCCGAGCTGCGCGCGAATCACCTTGTGGAAACCGGCAAACGCCGCCTGCGGGCATGTATCCAGCCCGTGCGAACGGGCCAGCACCATGATGTTCTGGATGAACATGCCGTAGTCGAGCCAGGAGCCGATCTCGAGGTGACGGTCGATCGTGAACATCATCCCGACCGGCGCATCGAAGAATTTGAAGTTACGGCCATGCTGGGTGTGCATCCGCTCGTTCTCGCCGCGAGCGATGCCGAGCAGGCCGTAGAGATCCCATCCAACCTTCCGGCGGCGTGAAAGATACGGCTCGCGAAACTCCTTAGGATAATAGGCCCACTCGTTGGTGTGTTTCTCGGGGCCATCGAACGCGGCCAGGACCGCCTCGCTGAACCGGTCCTTGGCATTGCCGGTCAGCACATGCACCTTCCAGGGCTGCATGTTGGTGCCAGAGGGCGCGCGTGCCGCCATCGTCAGGATCCGCTCGACGGTCTCGCGCGGCACCGGGGTGTCGAGGAAGGCGCGCACCGATCGGCGTTGCGACACCGCCTCCTCCACCGGGTTGGCGGTATCAATCGGCAGCGGGATGCGGGGTGCGGTCGGCGGGGATGAAGCGTTCATGGCGGCGGAGGCTACCTCTTCACCCGCGCGTCGCCAAGTTCATGCTGCAGTGCGGTCAGATCCAGGGTTTCAGCACGATCCACAGGCCGAGCAGCAGCAACGCCCAGAACAGCACCTGCCGGAACCGCCACTCCGACAGACGGCTGCGGACCCGCCTACCGATCTCCATCCCGACCAGCGCGGGGACCACGGACATGGCGGACAGGACGATCAGGTTGTCCGGCAGCAGGCCGCGCCCACCCAGTCCGACCCCCAGCGCGAGCGTGGCCACCAGAAAGGTCACTCCCATCGCCTGAACCAAGCGGTCGCGCGGCAGGCCAAGCGCCTGGAGATACGGGACCGCCGGCATCACGAACGACCCAGTCATCCCGGTCAGGACGCCGGTCGCCAGACCCATCACCGGCGACAGCGGGCCTTCCCACTTCCCCGGCTTTGGCCACGGCGGCGTCATCAGACCGATAGCGCCGTACAGCACGATGGAAACCCCCAGCAGCGCCGTCAGCGTCGACGTCGCGATCACCGCGCTGGCACCGCTCGCCGCCAGCACACCGATGATCAGAGCCAGCAGAAACGCCCAGAGTCGCCGCATCACCGCGCCGAGGGCGCCGCCCACGACCGCCTGCCAGATGTTGGTGACCAGCGACGGCAACAGCATGACCGCGATCGCCGCCTCCAGGCCGACCGTCGCTGTCAGCAACGCCAGGGTGACGGTCGGCAGTCCCAGGCCGACCACGCCCTTCACGGCGCCAGCCAGCAACAGGACGGCTGTGATCAGCGCCAGGGTGGCGGGGTCGGTGGCGAGCAACTCGGTCATGGCGGTGATCCTATCGATCGCGCCATTGCAATGCTTCGGCGCTTGCCGAAGTGTCGCCGGCGATCATCGGTCCTTCAGCATCTCGTAGTGCGGGATGCCGTCCTCGTCATACGGCCCATTCACCGCGTGATAGCCGAGGCTCTCATAGAATTCCTTCAGATAGGCCTGTCCGTTCAGCCGCACGGCTGGCGAACCAAATTGATCCTGAGTGAACCGATGGCACTCCGCCATGATCGCCCGTCCGAGGCCTCGACCGCGGCCCGTGGCCGTCGTCAGGATCCGGCCGATCGCGGTCTCGGCGTAGTAGTCGCCGGGCGCGAAGACCCGGGCCGAGGCCAGTAGCGGTGCATCAGGCGCATCGCCCTCATACCCGAACAGGTGCCAGGCGGCCGCATCTTTACCATCGATGTCCGGATAAGGGCATGTCTGCTCGACCACGAATACGTCCTGACGTGCTCTGAGTAGGGCGTAGAGCCGGTCGCGGTCCAGATCCTCCCAGCGGTACCAGCGCCATAGAACTGCGTTGTCGGTCATGGTCGCGCCGCCTGCTGCACTCCGCTTCCGGTGCGAGCCTGCAGCACCGCCGTCAGCGGTACCAGCACGAAACCATCGGCCTTCGCCTTCGGTATCCAGGCTTCCAGAACATTCAAGGTCGCATCGCGCGGATGGCCGATCGCAATCGCCGTGCCGGTCGTCCGCGCCAGCCGCTCGGTCTGCGCCAGCCGCAACTCGACCTCCGCGGCCGTATCGGTGTTGTCCAGGAACACGTCCCGCTTGGTTGCGGGCACGCCGAGCGAACGCGCCACTTGCTCGCCCACGCTCTTCGGCGTCGTCACTGAGTCGAGGAACAGCAGTCCGTTGTTGCGCATCGCCTCGGCCACGATACGCATGCCGTCCGCGTTCTCGGTGAACAGGCTGCCCATGTGATTATTCACTCCGACGAACCCGTCGAACTGCTTGAGGCTCCAGTCGACGCGACGGGCCACCTCCTCCAGGCCCAGTTCCATATCAAGCACGTTCGGGCCCGGGTCGGCGTCGTGGCCGTGCGGCTGCATCGGCAAATGCACAAGGAGTTCGTGTCCGCGACTGCGTGCCCTGCCGGTTTGCTCCGGCAGTTCGTTGGCATATGCCAGAAAGGCGAGTGTCAACGGTGCCGGCAGATCGATCGCGCGACCGCTGCGCCGTTTGTCGATCCCGAGATCGTCCAGCACGATCGCGATCATCGGTCGGCCGTTCGCCGGCTCAGCGACCGCCGCAAACCGACGCCAAGCCGGAACGATCCCATCCGGGGGCGGGGCGCGCTGCAGTTCGGGCGGCGAAACCACATCCAGAGTTGGCGTATGCAACGCTGCTGGAACCGGCGCTGCGGGCGGGGTTTCCCGAACCGGTGGGCGCGGCAGTCGGATCGACGGCACGCTCGCAGGCGGCACCACGGTTGCAGCAACTGACTTGGGAGTTTTTGGCGCTGCGGCCGTGGTCACTGGGGCAGATGTCGACGCAGGTCCCGACACCCAGGCACCGATCGCAATGCCGGTGCCGAACAATGCCCCAGCGCCGATCAGCACCGCTCCGGCACGGATCCACGATGACGCCGACGGCACCCGTCGTCGGTGAGCCTTTCGGGATGCCGCCCGCCTTGCCATGCTTGCTGCTTCCGTGCCGGTGGTCGGGTTGTTATGGTAGCAATGCCTCGTTGCGGCGCAATGTTAACAAACTTTCACAAGCTGCTGAAATGTTTATTCTGATCGATAACTACGACAGCTTCACATACAACCTCTACCATTTCCTGGGCGAGCTCGGCGCGCGATTCGAGGTGCATCGCAACGACCGGATCACGGTGGATGCGATCGAGGCAATGAATCCGCAAGGCATCGTCATCTCCCCCGGGCCCCGCGATCCGGACCACGCCGGAATCTGTGTGGAGTTGGTCGAGCGGCTGGCTCCGACAGTGCCGATGCTGGGGGTTTGCCTAGGGCACCAGACCATGGGCCAAGTCTATGGCGGAACGGTCTGCCGCGGTCCGATGCCGATGCACGGCAAGGTGTCGACGGTGCACACCGACGGCCGCGGCCTGTTCGAGGGCCTGCCCCGGGATTTTGAGGTCACGCGCTACCACTCGTTGGTCGTGGGCGACGAGCGATGGCCGGAGGTGCTGGAGAAGACCGCCTGGACCGATGACGGGGTCATCATGGGGCTGAAGCACCGTGATTACCCGTGCTGGGGCGTCCAGTTTCATCCGGAGAGCCTTGCTTCCGAGCATGGCCACCGAATGCTTGCGAACTTCCTGCGTCTTGCCGGATTCAACGGCGCGCCCATTCAACCGATCGAAGAGATCGAGGCGCGTCTGAAACGGTCCGGGACCCACGGCTGAAGAAGAACATGACCGGTGATATCCAAGACATGAAGGCGCTGATCGCCCGCGTGGCGGACGGTGCAACACTGACGGAATCCGAGGCGGAGAGTGCCTTCGACATCATCATGTCGGGCAACGCCACCCCGGCGCAGATGGGCGGCTTCCTGATGGCCCTGCGGGTTCGCGGCGAAACGGTGGCCGAGATCACGGGGGCGGCCCGCACCATGCGGGCCAAGGCGCTGAAGATCCCGACCCCGGAGGGTGCCATCGACACCGTCGGTACCGGCGGCGATGGGGCGAAGACCTTCAACATCTCGACCGCCGCGGCCTTTGTTGTGGCGGGCGCTGGTGTGGTGGTTGCCAAGCACGGCAATCGGGCCCTGTCGTCACGGGCCGGTGCCGCCGATGTGCTGACCCATCTCGGCGTCAACATCGACTGCGACATGACCCTGGTGCAGGCGGCCCTTGCTGAGGCCGGGATCTGCTTCTTCATGGCACCGCGTCACCACAGCGCCATGCGCCATGTCGGCGGCCCGCGGGTCGAACTCGGCACGCGCACGATCTTCAATATCCTGGGCCCGCTCTCGAACCCCGGCATGGTGAAGAACCAGTTGATCGGCGTGTTCTCGAAGAACTGGGTCCTTCCGATGGCCGAGACCCTGCTGAAGCTCGGGTCCGAACGGGCCTGGGTGGTGCATGGCGACGGGTTGGACGAGGTCACCACGACCGGGGTGACAACCGTCGCGTCGCTCCAGGACGGCAAGGTCGAGACTTTCGAGATCACTCCGGAGGACGCCGGCGTACCGCGCGCGACCGTCGATCAGGTGCGCGGCGGTGATCCGGAGCACAACGCGGTGGCGTTGCGGGCATTGCTGGACGGTGCTCCCGGACCATACCGCGACATCGTTCTGATGAACGCAGCCGGGGCGCTGATCGTGGCCGGCAAAGCAGCCACCCTCAAGGACGGAGTCGCGCTGGCGGCTGAAATGATCGACAGCGGCAAGGCCAAGGCCAAGCTGGAAGCTTTGGTTGCGGTCACCAACCGGGTGCTGCAATGAGCGACATCCTGGCCGAGATCTGTGCGCACAAACGCACCGAGATTGTCGCTCGAAAGGCGACCAACTCGTTCGCTGAGATGGAAACGACCGCGCGGGCGGCAAGTGCCCCGCGCGGCTTCGCGGAAGCCCTGCGGCGGGCGGCACGTGTCGGCTATGGCCTGATCGCCGAGATCAAGAAGGCGTCGCCGTCCAAGGGTCTGATCCGGGCCGACTTCGATCCGGCATCGCTGGCCTGTGCCTACGCTGCCGGCGGCGCCACTTGTCTGTCGGTGCTGACCGACGAGAAGTATTTTCAAGGCAATGACCGTTACCTCGCCGACGCCCACTCGACCGTCACGCTGCCGGTCCTGCGCAAGGATTTCATGCTGGACCCCTGGCAGGTGACGGAGGCGCGGGCGCTGGGCGCCGACTGCATCCTGATCATCATGGCTGCCCTGTCCGATGCCCAGGCCCAGGAGATTGAAACAGCCGCTCTCGGCTGGAACATGGATGTGTTGGTTGAGGTACACGACGCAGCCGAACTGGACCGCGCGCTGGCGCTGAAGTCGCCCCTGCTCGGCGTCAACAACCGCAACCTGAAGACCATGAAGACCGATCTGGCCACCACCGAGACGCTGGCCCATCGGGTTCCGGCGGACCGGATTCTGGTGGCGGAAAGCGGCCTGAACCACCCCGACGACTTGGCGCGCATGGCGAAGGTCGGCGCGCGCTGCTTCCTGGTCGGCGAATCGCTGATGCGCCAGTCCGACGTCACCGCCGCCACCCGTACCCTGCTGGCCGACCCGGTCGCAGCGGTGGCCTGATCTTCAACGACGGCCGAGGACCATGAGCGACCTCACCCATTTCGACGACTCCGGCCGCGCCCGTATGGTCGACGTCGGGGACAAGGCGATCACCGAGCGGACCGCCACAGCCCGGGGCTCGGTGCATTGCTCGGCGCAGACCATTGCCCTGATTCGCAGCGGCGGGGTGAAGAAGGGCGACGTACTGTCGGTTGCCCGCTTGGCCGGCATCATGGGCGCAAAGCGCACCCCCGACCTGATCCCGCTGTGCCACCCGCTCGCTCTCACCTCGGTCACGGTCGACCTGTCGGTCGACGGCGACCGCAACACCGTGGACATCGAGGCAACGTGCCGGCTGAAAGGCCGCACCGGCGTCGAGATGGAGGCGTTGACCGCGGTCTCGATCGCTGCCCTCACCGTCTATGACATGGTGAAGGCAGCCGACCGAACCATGCGGATCGGTGATATCCGGCTGGTGCACAAGGCCGGCGGCAAATCGGGAGACTTCCGTGGCGAGTGACCTGCTGCCGGTCGAGGACGCGCTGAGCCGGATCCTGGCGGCGCTGTCTCCGCTGCCCGCCGAAATGGTTCCGGTGTCCGAGGCCCTCGGGCGGGTGACCGCCGAGCCGATCCGCGCTCGCCGCACCCAGCCGCCCATGGCGGTCTCGGCGATGGATGGCTACGCCGTGCGGGCAATTGATGTGGCGAGTGTGCCGGCAACCCTGCGCCGCACGGGGTCAGCCCCGGCCGGCGGCCAGTTTGCCGGCACCGTCGGTGCTGGCGAAGCCGTGCGGATCTTCACCGGCGGCCCGGTTCCCGACGGCGCCGACACCATTGTCCTGCAGGAAGATGTCGATGCGTCCTCGGAAGAGGACGGCGCCGACGTTGTGGTCCGCGAGGGGGCGCCGGCCGGTACCTTCATCCGGCCCGCTGGGCTGGACTTCAAGGGTGGTGACGTCGGCGTCCCGGCCGGCCGGCGCCTGTCGGCCCGCGACATTGGGCTGGCTGCCGCGATGAACGTTCCCTGGATCCGCGTCCATCGCCGCCCGCGGGTCGCCATCCTGTCGACCGGTGACGAAATCGTCAGGCCTGGTGAGTTGACCGACCCCAGCCGCATCGTGTCGTCGAACGCTTACGCGTTGGCGGCCGTAGTGCGCGCCGTCGGCGGCGAGCCGGTCGATCTGGGGATCGCCCCCGACGACAGTGACGCGTTGCGGACACTGGCCGCCGGAGCGCGCGGCAGCGACCTGCTGGTCACCACCGGCGGCGCGTCGGTCGGCAGCCACGACCTCGTGCAATCGGCGCTTGGGGATACCGCGCTCGGCGCCGATGCGCTGAAGCTCGGGTTCTGGAAGATCGCCATGCGCCCGGGCAAACCGCTGATCTTTGGGCATCTCGGCCCCGTGCCCATGCTCGGCCTGCCCGGCAACCCGGTCTCGACCATGGTCTGCGCCACCGTGTTCCTGCGTCCTGCACTTGAGCGTCTGCTCGGTCTGCCGGAGAACTCAACGGCTCTTGTGGAGGCTGTTCTGGCCGTGGACCTGAAACCGAACGACCGCCGCCAGGACTACCTGCGCGCCACATCGGTGCCCGGGCCGGACGGCCGCCGAATGGTCACACCGTTCGACCGACAGGACAGTTCGATGATGTCCCGTCTTGCCGGGGCCGATTGCCTGGTGGTGCGGCCGCCGCACGACCCGGCGCGCCGCCGTGGCGATACCGTCGGCATTCTACCTTTAGACGGCGGGTTTCTCTCGATCTGAGACAATCGCCTCGCAACTCCGTGTCGATGCTTGATTTTTCTTGACCTTCCGTGGAGATCAAAAGTAGAACATTCACACCTGTACTGCTTTTGTTCGCGCCAGCTTGGGGCGATTGATCGGGAGATGCGGACGATGCTTACCAGGAAGCAACATGAGTTGTTGGCCTTCATCCAGAAGCGGATCGAAGAGTCCGGGGTATCCCCGTCTTTCGACGAGATGAAGGACGCGCTCGACCTGAAATCCAAGTCCGGCATCCACCGCTTGATCACTGCCTTGGAAGAACGTGGCTTCATCCGGCGGCTGGCGCATCGCGCCCGGGCGCTTGAAGTGTTGCGGACGGCGGACCAGGTCGTTGCACGCGGCGCCCGGTCGGATCGCCCCGCGGCGCGCGGTTTCACTCCCAATGTGATCCCCGGAAACTTTCCTTTCCGCGGCGATCCGCCGGTGGCTGCCCCCACTCCTGGTGAGGGACCGGAGAGCATTGATCTGCCGATGTACGGCCGGATCGCTGCCGGCACACCAATCGAGGCGTTGCGCGACCCATCGACCTCCATCGCCGTACCGGCGTCCATGCTGGTTGGCGGCGATCATTATGCGTTGGAAGTGTCGGGGGATTCGATGATCGACGCCGGGATTCTCGACGGCGATACCATCATCATCCGGCAGTGCGATACCGCAGAGAATGGATCGATCGTAGTCGCACTAGTCGACGAGCAGGAAGCAACGCTGAAGCGGCTGCGCCGAAAAGGCCAGTCGATCGCCCTGGAGCCCGCTAACTCGGCGTATGAAACGCGAATCTTCGGTCCAGATCGCGTGAAGGTTCAGGGAAAGCTTGTCGGCCTGCTGCGGCAGTATTGAACGTTCATGCCAGTCCGGGTCTGCAACCGCGCCGACAGGCGTTTCTTTCAGGCGCCCTGAGGGCGGCCAAACAGCTTTCCAAGATCAGCCAGCACAACCTCAGGCTGACGCTGCCGATCAGCATCGTTCGCACGAGCGCGCTCGACATGCGCCTTCTCGATGGCATTGCTCTTGATCTGCTTGCGATTGGACACTGAGATCTGCCGGAACATCGAACTGGCCCAACGATCCTTGCTTTCATCCTCGATCTTGCCCGCCTGCACGACCGCGACGTAGGCAAGATTGCGCTTGCCGACAACATCGGCAACAGCATCCCCGAGAATGGTAAAAGACCGCTTCCGCAGCGAATCCGGCATCGCAAGCAACTCCCCAGCCTGACTTGTTAGCCGCTACCCCCGTAAGCGGATGCTGATTGTTACAGCATTTCAGCCCATCGGTCCACATTTAGTACTCATTCCAGGTATTTCCAGGCCGATCTCAATGCGCCGTCACCCATGGCCGGTCGCCACGGTCGGCGCCCACTGACCGGATGCGCGCTCCGTTTGCAGACAACCACACAGCGTGAGCTCCGTTGCGCCTGAGATCCGATCGGTCAATGACGATGACGGATCCAGGACAACTTCGGCGAAAATGCACGCCGGTCACGATGAGATCCGCGTAACCACAATCCTCAATCGCCGCTTCTGGCGAAGCCGGCACGGCTAGGATCATTCCATTCACCTGCACGACGCAGCCTAGCCCGTCGCAAGCGAAGCGCTCGGACGGCTCCGCCTGATCGGCTTGCCGGAAACTCGCTTCTGGGCTTCCGCCCCACCATCGTCGCCAGGCGTCCCGAACAAAGCCGCTGCCACGCTCCTGCGATACCAGCCATCCCTGTCCTTCGACATGAACCGCGGATAGTTTGCCGTCCGCGGAGATCAGCGCATCCGGCGGGCGGTCAAGGACAGACCAGATACCAGCGCCCCCCACGATCGCAACTCCAAGCCAACGGATCGCCGTTCGCCAGATTGCAAGCCACAATCCACCAAGAGCCAGTACCGCGAGCGGTCCTGTGCCCAAGGCAGCCACTCCGATCGCGGTCAGAGGGCCGTCCGATGCCGCGTTCGCAGCCCACAAAGTAGCGTCAATGCCCCATCCCATCAGCGTCAACGGGCCGGCTTCCAGTCCGAACGGCATGGCAACAAGGGATGCGACACCCGCCGGCATGGTGACGAACGCGGTGACTGGAACGGCCACGACATTGGCGACCGCCCCCATAACCGGCACCTGTTGGAAGTGGTGGGTGACAATGGGTGAGGTGACGAGCGATGCGACCACGGAGGTGGCCACCACTCCAAGCAGGTACAGGAGAACCCACCGAACTGCACCGAAACGGCGAGAACGTCGGAAGCCTGGGCGCCCGGACTTGACTTCCCAAACAGCGACCAGCGCCGTCACAGCGGCAAACGACAATTGAAAGCTCGGTCCGGTTAGGCTCTCCGGCGCCATCAACAGCACGGCAGCGGCCGCCCACGCGACCATATGCAGACTGACCGCCTCGCGGTCCAGAAGGACGGCGCCTAGCACCAGCCCGGTCATCAGAAACGCCCGCTGGGTGGGAACCGGTGCGCCGGCCAGCAGGAGGTACAATCCAGCTGCCGCGAAGGCCGCGACCGCAGCCCATTTCTTGATCGGTCGGCCGAGGGCTATCGCTGGACAGGCCGCCAGCGCTACGCGCACGACAGCGAACACGGTGCCGGCGACCAGCCCCATGTGCAACCCTGAGATCGCCAGCAGATGTGCAAGCCCAGTTTGGCGGAACGCGGCAGCCGTCGGCTCGTCGATTCCCGCCCGGTCGCCCACCAACATCGCTGCCGCAATCGAGCCCGCCGGGTCCGACAATCCAGCGCGGATCCGGCGAGTGACGGCATCCCGAATCCCGTCGACCGCCTCCCACGCACGGCCATCCCAACGCGCCGATCCGCGACCTAAGACCGACACCGGCCCAACCGCAAATCCGACTGCACCAATACCCCGGAAGAAAGCATCGCGCTGAAAGTCGAACGCACCGGGCGCGACCGGTGCTGACGGCGGCCGAAGACGAGCGCGCATCCGGATCCGATCACCGATCCCGATCGTGGAGGCGCTGGACAGGACCAGCCGCATCGACACTGCCACCCGTGCACCTGACGGGGTTCGATCCCCGACGCCCCTCCCTACGAGGTGGATCTCAGACAAGGTCAGACGCCAATCGGATGGCCGCCTCTCGATGGCCACTATCCGGCCGTCCATCTCCGCCCACAGATCGCGATGCAACATAACTGTCGCTACGGTTCGCGTTCGCAGTTCAGCGGCCGAGAACCCGATACACATCGCGACCACGAGCAGAGCGATCCACCCCGGAACCGGCCACCGCCGCAGCAACAGGGCTATCCCGATGGCAGCGAGCGCTCCAGCCGGGCCTACCCAGACAGGGGGCTCTACCGGAAGCGCAAAGTACCCGCCGATTCCTGCAGCCAACGCCACCGGCAGCCAGAGCAGCCTGCGCGGAGCCTCCCGGCGGGCAAGACCCTGAACACGCTGCCAAGCGATAGAAGAAATCCACCACGGTGTGTACACCGACGCCGGACGGAGCCCCCCATGCTGCGTCGGTCGCCTCAGATTGGACGTTGTGCTAAAGACCACGGCTCTCCCATCTAGGGGCCTGTTCGCCCCCTGCCCGCAACGTGAACGAGCCGCGCCTCATGACTGTCGTCACCCGTTTCGCGCCGTCGCCCACCGGCTACCTGCACATCGGCGGTGCCCGAACCGCGTTGTTCAACTGGCTGTTCTCCCGCCACCACGGCGGCACATACCGTTTGCGGATCGAAGACACCGATCGCCAACGTTCGACTAAGGAAGCCGTAGGCGCGATCCTCGACGGTCTGAACTGGCTTGGCCTGTCGGGTGATGGCGAGATCGTGTTCCAGTCGGAGCGAGCGCCGCGCCACGCCGAAGTCGCCTACGCGCTCCTTGAGCAAGGCAAGGCCTACCGATGCTATTGTTCGCCCGAGGAACTGGCCGCGATGCGCGACGCCGCAAAGGCCGAGGGCCGGTCAATCCGCTATGACGGGCGCTGGCGCGACCGCGATCCTGCTGACGCTCCCCCCGGGGTTGATCCGGTCATTCGCATCAAGGCACCGCTCGACGGCGAGATGACGATTGCCGACGCGGTCCAGGGCAACGTGACCGTTCCGCACTCCCAACTCGACGACATGATCCTGCTGCGCGCCGACGGTTCGCCGACCTACATGCATTCGGTCGTGGTCGATGACCACGACATGGGCATAACCCATGTGATCCGGGGCGATGATCATCTGAACAACGCGTTCCGGCAGTCATTGATCTATCAGGCGATGGGATGGAATCTGCCGGTGTTCGCGCACATTCCTCTGATCCACGGCGCCGACGGGGCCAAATTCTCCAAGCGTCACGGCGCACTCGGAGTCGATGCCTATCGCGACATGGGCTACCTGCCGGAAGCGATGCAGAACTATCTGCTGCGCCTCGGCTGGGGCCACGGCGACGACGAGATCATCTCCGCGGAACAGGCGATCGAATGGTTCGACCTGGACGGCATCGGCCGGGCAGCGTCACGTTTCGACTTCGACAAGCTCGGCAGCGTCAATGGCCACTACATCCGCGAAGCCGACGATGATCGCCTTACCGGACTGGTCGCCGAGAAACTGGCTGCTGACCCAACGCTCACTATCGACGCTGAGGCACGACGCCGTGTTCGTGCGGGCATGGCCGGCCTGAAGGAGCGGGCGAAAACGATCGTGGAACTTGCCGAAAAGGCACGGTTCTATGTGGCACCGCTGCCACTGGTCATCGAACCCAAGGCTGCCGCTCATCTCGACGAGAGCGGGTTGACGGCGCTTGCGGGCCTTGCGCCGCACCTGGAGGCGCTTACGTCATTCGATGAAGCCGCCATCGAGGGTGCCGTGCGTCGATACGCCGAGGAAAGCAATCTCAAGCTCGGGAAAGTTGCCCAGCCGCTTCGCGCCGCGGTAACCGGATCGACCACCTCGCCAGGAATTTTCGAGGTTCTGGCAGCGCTCGGAAAGTCCGAGTCGCTGCAGCGCATCAATGCAGTTTGCGCAGTGCACACTAACGGATAAGATCGGCGGCCGGTCCGGCGGAACCATACTGTTCCTCGCTACGGACTGCCTGCGACACAGGGGACGGAAATCATGAATAAGAGCAACGCCGCGACCTTTACGCTCACCGACGACGCTACTGGTGCGGCATACAAACTGCCGGTTATGCCCGGTACCATGGGCCCCAGCGTAATCGACGTGCGAAAGCTGTACGCAGAGACCGGACACTTCACGTTCGATCCAGGCTTCACGTCGACCGGATCATGCGAGTCGGGCCTGACCTTCATCGATGGCGACGAAGGCATTCTGCTGCACCGCGGCTACAAGATCGAGGATCTCGCCGAGAACTCGGACTTCTTGGAGGTCGCTTACCTTCTGCTGTACGGCGAACTGCCGACTGCGGCGGAGAAGAAGAAATTCGACCACGATGTGACCTACCACACGATGGTCCATGAGCAGCTCAGCAACTTCTACCGCGGCTTCCGGCGCGACGCCCATCCCATGGCGGTGTTGTGCGGCGTGATTGGCGCGTTGTCGGCGTTCTACCATGACTCGTTGGACATCCACGACGAGCGCCAGCGGATGGTCGCGTCGTTCCGCCTAGTGGCGAAAATGCCGACGATCGCGGCTATGGCGTACAAATATTCGGTTGGTCAGCCGTTCAACTATCCGCGCAACGATCTGACCTACTCCGAGAACTTCCTGCACATGATGTTCGCCGTACCGGCGGAGCCGTACAAGATCAGCCCGACGATCTCCAGGGCCATGGACCGGATCCTGATCCTGCACGCCGATCATGAACAGAACGCCTCTACCTCGACCGTTCGGTTGTCCGGCTCGTCCGGCGCCAATCCATTTGCCTGCATCGCGGCCGGCATTGCCTCCTTGTGGGGGCCGGCACATGGCGGGGCCAACGAGGCCGTCCTGAACATGCTTCAGGAGATCGGCCATAAGGACAACATCAACGAGTTCATCAAGAAGGCAAAGGACAAGGACGACCCGTTCCGCCTGATGGGCTTCGGACACCGGGTCTACAAGAACTACGACCCGCGCGCGAAGGTCATGCAGAAGTCCTGCCACGAGGTCCTGGCAGAACTGAACTTGGATGATCCGCTTCTCGAGCTGGCGATGGCGCTGGAGAAAATTGCCCTCGAAGACGATTATTTCGTCGAGAAGAAGCTGTTCCCGAACGTCGATTTCTATTCAGGGATCGTGTTGAAGGCCCTCGGCTTCCCGACCTCGATGTTCACCGTGCTGTTCGCGGTGGCGCGGACCGTCGGCTGGGTCGCGCAGTGGAAAGAGATGATCGAGGAGCCGGGCCAGAAGATCGGCCGGCCGCGCCAGCTCTACACCGGCCCGCAGCAGCGGCCGTTCGTGCCGGTATCCAAGCGCTGAACCACTGATGCATTGGCGATGACGGAGGGCGGCTCTTGGGCTGCCCTTCGCTTTTCTGATCCGTCAGGACAAAGCGCCTGTCACGTCGCGACCAATTCCCGCCACATCCAGGACGGTTCGCGCGGCACGATCCGAAGGATCCTCGCCGTCGGCCAGTAACATCGACCGTGTCGCTTCGCTAGCCGCCGCTTGCTCGGCACGGGCGCGCGGGTCATCGAACAACCGTTCGACCGCCACTGTCAGTCGGTCGGCGGTACAGTCGTCCTGGATGAACTGCGGCACCACTCGGCGGCCCATGAGCTTGTTGGTCAAGACGATGGCTTCCGGATCGATCAGGCGGCGCGCAATGGCGGCGGACAACGCATTGACCCGGTACGCCACCACCGTCGGCACGCCGGCGATGGTCAATTCCAGTGTCACTGTGCCCGACGCCGCGAGAGCTGCGGTGCAGGCGGCAAAGGCGTCGTACTTGTACTTCGCGTCCTGAACGACCGTCACCGGCGCCCGCCAGTCGCGCGTCTCGTCGCGGATCGCATCGGCGACCAGGGGAACGGTGGGGATCACAACCTGCATCGACGGGTATCGTCCAGCCAGGCGGGTAACGACCTCGCGAAACACCGGCATCAGCCGCTTGACCTCACCCGGCCGGCTGCCCGGCATCACCCCTAGAACCGGCGCTTTCTTGGGCAGGCGAAACCGACCGCGGAACGCGGCTCCATTGCCCGTCGGTTGCCGGGCAGCGGGATGTCCGACGAACGTCGTCTCCAGGCCGTGTTGCTCAAAGTACGGCGGCTCGAACGGGAACAGGGTCATGAGGTGGTCGAGATGCTGCGCGATCACCGCCGCGCGTCCCGGTCGCCATGCCCAAACGGTCGGCGGCACCCAATGGATCAGCTTGGGGCCGACGCCTCCGGCCTTTTCACGGCGTTGGAACAGGCGTTTCTGCACCCGCATGGTGAACGCCTTGGAGTCGATCGACACCACGGCGCTTGGCTGTTGGTCCCAGGCGTCATCGGCGGTTTGCCGGACCCGCCGCAGCAACATCGGTGCTTTTGGCAGAATCTCGACGATGCCCATCACCGCCATTTGTGAAATCGGAAAGAGACTTGCAAGCCCTTCCGCCGTCATGGCATCGCCACCGAGCCCGGCGAACCTTACATGCCCTCCGGTCGCCGCTCTCAACGACCGCATCAGTCCGGCACCAAGGACATCGCCCGATGCCTCGCCCGCCATCAGATAGATCAGCGGTGGTTCGCCATCCTTCGTCATGCGGGATCTGCGAAGCTCCGCGCCACCAGAAACAATCCGGCGGCCTCCAGAGCTCGCACCGTGGGGACACGATCGACGATCAGGGTGGCTCCAGCTTCCACCACAATGCCCCGAAATCCCGCCGCAGCGGCCGCGACGGCCGTGCCTTCACCGATTGTCGGGCGATCGGCTCGACGCTCCTGTCCCGGTTTGCTGCCCTTCACGAGCACCGGCCCACGGCCGTCCCGGCGCAGGTCACCGGCCCTGGCGATCATCGCGTCGGTTCCTTCGATGGCCTCAACGGCCAGGACCAACCCCTCCTGGACGGCCACTGCCTGTCCGACATCCGCGGTCCCCAAGGCCCGGAGGACGGCTATACCGCGCGCAATGTCGATCTCGTCGTCCCGATCCGGCGCTCTCCCGGCCAGGACTCCCGTGGAGGCCAGATAGCCGCCCAGAAGATCGTCCACTCCAACCACCCGGAATCCGTCGCGCTCGATCTCCTCGACGATCACAGACAGCAATCCGTCATCGCCAAACACCCGAGTTCCGGCTCTGGCGAGAGCCGCAACCGACCGCCGATCCAGCGACAAGGACGACAGCGACGGGCGGCGCATCGGTCCGGCCATGACGACATCCGAACAGGCGGCATCCCGCAGGTTCTGTAGTGCCGCTCCGGTTTGCCCCAGTTTTAACCAAGCGTGCGGAAACCCGTCGACCGTGTCTGCATCGGTATGCCCGATGAAGGCGACGATGAACACCGGCCGACCGTCTGATGCGGCAGCCTCTGCGATCCGGCGAGGCAACTCCCCGCCACCTGCGACAATTCCGAGTCCGTCCATGTCCGCCTCAGAACTCGCCGCCATCTCCCGGCTGGCAGATCTTCCGAGAGGAATCCTCCCGGATAAAATCGACGACCTCCATCACCGGCTCGCACTCGGCGAACTCTTCGGCAACTTCCTGAAGGCGCTCCTGGAACGTACCTTCAACCGTGAACAGCAAGCGATAGGCCTTGCGCACCGCGTTGATGTCTTCCCGATTGTAGCCTCGGCGCTTCATACCGATGATGTTGATTCCAGACAGCCGGGCCCGGTCGCCCATGACCGAACCGTAGGGAATCACGTCGCGTTCGACCCCGGTCACACCGCCGACCATCGCATTGCGGCCAATGCGCACGAATTGGTGAACGGCGGACAGGCCACCGAGAACCGCATGATCCTGGATCTGCACGTGACCGGCCAACGTGGCGTTGTTGGCCATGATCACGCCGTTTCCGATGTCACAGTCGTGGCCGATGTGACTGCCCACCATGATCAGGCAACGGTCACCGACACGAGTGACCATGCCGCCGCCCTCGGTTCCAGGGTTCATCGTCACATGCTCGCGGATCACCGTTTCACTGCCGATGATCAACTCCGATGGTTCACCCCGGTACTTCAGGTCCTGGGGGCGCAGTCCAATGCTGGCGAACGGAAAGACCTCGGTGCGGGCGCCGATTCGGGTTCGTCCACCGATGACCGTATGGCTGTGGATCTTGCAGCCATCCGCCAACACGACTTCAGGGCCGATTATTGCATAGGGTCCGACGTGCACCGCGTCGCCCAGTTCTGCGCCGGCATCGACGATAGCCGTCGGATGGATTTCTCGAGGCACGCGACTTCTCCGGTTCAGGCGTCGAGAATCATCGCGGAGTAGGTCGCCTCGGCGACCAGCACACCATTGACCCGCGCTTCGCCTTCAAACTTCCAGACCGGACCGCGGTTGCGGACCTTGCGTACATGCACCTTCATCTGATCGCCGGGAACGACCGGCTTGCGGAAGCGCGCATTGTCGACGGTCATGAAGTACACGAGTTTGCCTTCCGACTCGGGTCCAAGTGTTGCGACAACCAGACATCCGGCCGTCTGTGCCATGGACTCGATGATCAGGACGCCGGGCATCACGGGCCGTTTCGGAAAATGCCCCATGAAGAACGGTTCGTTGATCGACACGTTCTTCACACCGATGCAACTGACGTCCGGAATGATGGAGTCGACCCGATCGACCATGAGGAACGGGTAACGATGCGGGATCAACTCCATGACCCGCATGACGTCGATATCGATTCCGGACTCGGTCGCCGGAGATGCTTCCGCCTGGCTCATGCTTCGACGCCTCACCCCTCGCCTTCAGAACGCCGTCCGAGCCTCTTGATCGCCGCAATCTGCCGGCGGAACTCCCTGGCTGGGACGGCCGGTGCCCCGCCCATCACAGCACCTGCAGGAATACTGCGGGTGACGCCGGACTTGGCGGCAATCTGGACCCCATCGCCGATCTCGATATGGCCGGCAATTCCCACCTGCCCCGCCACGACCACCCGATTGCCCAGTCGAGTGCTTCCGGAAATCCCGACTTGAGCAACGATGATGCAACCGCTACCGACCACGACGTTGTGGCCTATCTGGACAAGATTATCAATCATGGTGCCCCGGCCAATGACAGTGTCGGGGCCGCTTCCGCGGTCGATCGTGGTATTGGCTCCGACCTCCACGTCGTCCTCAATGATCACCCGCCCGAGTTGCGGCACCATGAACGGACCGTCGCGGTCCATCTCAAACCCGAAGCCCGGCTGACCGATTCGAGCGCCTGGATACACGAACACCCGCGATCCGATCCGGGCATGGCTGACCGACGCACCTGCACCGATACGCGTGCCTTCGCCAATCTCGACGGCATCCCCGATGACCGCATTCGGACCGATCTCGGTCCCGGCACCGATACGCGCCAGCCGCCCGACCACCGCGCCGGCACCGATCGTGGCCGACGGGGCCACGTCGGCTGTCGGATCGACACTGGCCCGCGCGTGAATTCCAGGTTCAGCCGGTACTCTGGGGAAGAAGGCGTGTCCTACCCGCGCAAAATTGCGGCGCGGGCGCGGGGTGACCAGCAAGGCCAATCCGGGTGGCGCCTGATCGACAAATTCTGGTGCGACGAGGCAGGCGCCGGCGCGACAGTTCCGAAAGCCGTCAATGTAACGCCTGTTTTCCAGAAAACTCAGATCGGACGGCCCGGCTGCATCAAGGGCTGCCAGATCAGACAGTGGGCGATCGACATCCGCGGTCCCCACCAATTCGGCGCCCGTCATCTTTGAGAGTTCGCCGAGCGTGAACGGGCCGTGCGACTGAAAAAATTGCGGATCGGTCATCACGCAAATCCTACTTCAGGGGCGGAAGATCGATCTTTATCGTCGGCAACCGCTGGTTCAAACGCTGCAAAGTCTCCTCCGAAACGTCCAGGGACTTCTCGGCGATGACAATCTGACTCTTGAACAGGACAAGCTTGATACCGCGTTGCTCGGCAAGTTCGGCTACAACCGAAACAAGGGCACCGCGAAGCTCATTCATCGCGGCCGCGAACGTCTCATCCAATTCGCGCTTGCGCATCTGTACCTTGCGCTGAACATCCGCAACCTGCGCCTGGAAGTCGCGAACCTTCTGCTGATAGGCGTCCGGCGCGAGGACCGACCGTTGTTGCGCCAAGTCCTGTTCCGCCTGACGCAGGCGCTTCTCTTCTGACGATACCTGCGTCTGATATGCTTCCCGGCGCTTCTCGATCTGCTCCTGAACGGCCTTGGCGGCCTGAGCAGCGCGCATGATCCCTTGCACATCGACCACGGCGATCGGCAACTGGTTCGCCGAGGCCTGTGCCAGTGCCGGCCGATCGACAAACGGCCAGAACAGCAACATGACAATCAGGCAACTGGCCGCAGTCCGCGCCATGATGATCGACCGCATTAGAAGCGTGTGCCGTAACTGAACCTGAACAGTTCGGTCTTGTCGAAGTCTTCCTTGAGAACCGGCTGGGCGGCATCAACCCGGATGCGGCCGAACGCCGTTACAAACTCCACCCCCAGCCCAACCGACGCCCGAACCGACGTCAAATCACGAACCTCGGTTCCGCTGGCGTCGACATTCCAGAGGCTGCCGACATCGGTAAAGACGAAGGCGCGCAATCCGAGATCTTCAGGCAACCCCGTCGGAAACGTCAACTCTGCCGAGCCTACGTAGTACTGGTTGCCGCCCAGCGCGTCACCGGTATCGACATCGCGCGGACCGACGCCCGCCTTTTCGAAGCCCCGGAACGTGTTACCACCGATGAAAAAGCGCTCGCCGATCGACACGTCCTGTCCAAGGCCGACGATGTAACCAGCTTGGCCAAGGAACGCCAAGCCCCAGATATCATCAATCGGAATGTAGTAGGCGCTCTTACCCTTGAGACGCAGGAACCGTTCGTCTCCGCCGGCGCCCGCTACTTCCGAAGTGAACTGCAGGATATAGCCATCGCGAGGATCAAGACGGCTGTCGCGCTTGTCATAGGTCAGCGTCTGGCCGATCTGAGAGACGACCGTCTCACCTTCCTGTTCCTTGATGAAGCGCGACGCATCATTGTCGATGTTGGTGATTTCGGTGCTTCTCAGAGTGTAGTTCACCGTCTGCCGGAGATCCGGGGCCAGATCGAAGCCAGCGCGCAGTGCACCACCGGTTCTCACCTCGTCGTACGAACTCTCCTTCTGCTCACGCTCAATGCGGAACAAATCGAAGCCCGCTGAAACATCACGACCCAGGAAGTACGGCTCGGTGAACGAGATGTCGTATTCGGTCGAGCTTGCCGACCCGGACACTCCGAATCGCAGGTCCTGGCCGCGCCCCAGCAGGTTGCGTTCCCGAATTCCAACGTCGCCAATCACGGCCTCAACGGACGAGTATCCGATGCCGAACGAAATTTCACCGGTCGGCTGCTCCTCGACCGCGACTTGGACATTGGTGCGATCCGGTGCCGAACCCTCGGCATTCGTTACTTTGACGGACTTGAAGAATCCCAGATTGCGGATCCGGCGCTCGGACCGGCGCATGTTCGAGACGTTGAACGCGTCACCTTCCACCAGATTCATTTCACGGCGGATGACGCGGTCCAGCGTTCGCACATTGCCGACAATATCAATTCGGTCGACGAACACCTTGCTCGCTTCACCGATCTGATAGGTGATGTCGATGGTTCGGTCGTCAGGGTTGCGTCCAGCCTTCGGGCGGACGTCGACGAACGCGTATCCGAGATTGCCGAGTTTGTCGGTGATGGCGTCGACCGATTCGTCGACCTTCGTTGAATTGTAGCGTTCGCCCGTCTCGGTTACGAGGAGCTCCTTAAGATCGTCCTCGTTGATCCGCGGCAGCGCTATGTCGAAGCCGATCTTACCGAAGGTGTACGGTTGCCCCTCTTCGATAGTGAAGGTGACCACGAACGCTTCCCGGTTCGGGGTCAGTTCCGCGACCGCGGAAAGAACCTGGAAGTCGGCGTAGCCACTTTCCAAATAGAACCGACGAAGAAGTTCACGGTCGAAGCTCAGGCGGTCGGGATCGTACGTATCCGCGTTCGACAGGAACCGGTAGAACGCGGATTCCTTGGTTTGAATGACACCGCGCAACGTCGAATCGCTGAAGCGCTTGTTGCCGACGATTGAGATGGTTCGGACTGGCGTCAGTTCGCCCTCATTGATCTCAAAGACCAGATCGACACGATTTTGCGGCTGCTGAATGACCTTCGGCTCGATCGTGACGCCGTATCGGCCGGAACGACGATAGATCTCAACGATACGCTGGACGTCTTGCTGGACCCGGGTCCGGGTGAACACAACGCGCGGGCGCAGCTCGACCTCACGCGACAGTTCTTCGTCCTTGATCCGGTTGTTTCCCTCGAACGCCAAGCGGTTGATGATCGGGTTTTCAACCACGTTGACGAGCAGCGCGTTGCCTTGGCGGCGCATTGTCACGTCGGCGAACAGACCGGTGGCGAACAGCGCCTTCAATGAACGATCAAGACGGTCCGGATCGAACAGATCGCCCGGCTGGATCAGCAAGTAGGAGCGAACCGTCCCCGGATCGATCCGCTGCGTCCCCTGCACCTGCACTTCGGACACAGTGCCTGCGCCACTCTGAGCAAGCACCGGCCCGACGGCCAGCATTCCGACCGCGAAAGCGATCACTCGAAACCAGAGCTTTATCGAAGACGGCAAAGGCCGGCCCCCTATCGGCGGATGGATTGGCGTCGCAGCGCGCGGCGGGGACTATAGCGGTCGGCTCTCGCGGCGCAAACCGAAGAAATCACAATTGTTTACCCGAGCAGCGAGCCTAGATAGGTGACGACATTGAGTTGAACCAGATCGTTCCAGGTCACGAACAGCATCAAGGCGATCACAAAGGTCAGACCGGCCATCGAGGCCCACTCCTGCGCCCGTTCACCGAGCGGGCGACCGCGCAGCGCCTCGACGCCGTAGAACAGCAGGTGTCCGCCGTCGAGAACCGGGATCGGAAAGAGATTGATCAGGCCGAGGTTGATCGAGAGCATCGCGACGAACCAGACCGTGGTTATCCATCCACTCTGCGCGACGTTGCCCGACATCTGGGCGATTCGCAGCGGCCCGCCTAGTTCTTCCGTGCCGCGCGTTCCCGCAATGATCTGCCCGACAACATCCAGTGTCTGACCCACGATCGACCAGGTTTCCGTGGTCGCCACCCCAACCGCGGAGAACGGATTCAAACGCTCTATGCTGACTTGGTTGGAGCGGACACCGAGGCGACCAAAAATATGCTGCGTGCCGAACCGATCGGTCTCCGTGACCGCTTCCGGGATGATCGTGACATTCTGACGCTGACCGTCGCGCTCGATCACCATCGGCAGCGGCTCGCCCGGTTTGCCGAACACCACTCGTCGAAGGTCCGAGAACTGCTTTACCGACACGCCGTCGGCAGATACGAAGGTATCGCCAATCCGGATGCCAGCCTGCTCTGCGGCGGAGCCCGCTACGACCTCGTCAACGACCGGCGGGGCATAAGGGCGCCCGACAATTGCGTACAGTCCGGCCAGCAACAGGATCGCGAACAGGAAATTGGCGATCGGCCCCGCCGCGACGATGGCGGCACGAGCTTTCAGGGACTTGTGGTGAAATGATACCGCGCGCTGTTCGGACGTCATCGCGTCAAGGCCAGTAGCGCCGGCGCTCGCCGGGTCAGCGTCACCTAACATCTTGACGTAGCCGCCCAACGGGATCGCCGAGATCCGCCACCGGGTTCCCGACGAAGCCGTCCAGCCGAACAACTCGCGTCCGAAGCCGACCGAGAACACCTCGACACGCACACCGGCACGGCGCGCTACCAGATAATGTCCCATCTCATGCACGAACACGAGGATCGTCAGAATGATGAGGAACGGGATGACGTAGTCGACGAGTCCGGCGATCATGCCTGTAAATTCCTTGGTTCGGCCAATGTTCCCGCCCGTCTCCGGACCTTAATCCGCGGCACCAGCCGACGCAACGCGCGCGGCCCGGACGTTGCCGGTCAAACCACGGTCAATCAACCCGGTTGCCGTCACGCGAGCCGCATGATCAGCCGCCGCAACGCCTTGGAGGTCGTGCACGCCGCTCGGCGGCAGCATCTCCAGCACCGCCTCGACGACCGATGCGATCTCGGTAAACCCGATCCGACGGTCGGCAAACGCGGTGACGGCTTCTTCATTGGCGGCGTTCAACACGACCGGCGCCGATCCACCAGCCCGCAATGCATCGCGAGCAAGTCGGAGCGCTGGAAACCGTATCGGATCGGGAGCTTCGAAGGTCAATTGCGACAGCGCCGCGAGATCAAGCCTGGGCGTTGGAGCCATCATGCGATCAGGCCAGGCCAGCGCGTAGGCGATCGGTATGCGCATGTCCGGTGAACCGAGTTGCGCCAGCACCGATCCGTCGACATAGGCAACTAGGCTGTGCACGACAGATTGCGGATGAACCAGGATATCGATCCGATCCTCCGGCATCGCGAACAGGTGGTGAGCCTCGATCAGTTCGAGGCCCTTGTTCATCATCGTCGCCGAATCGATTGAAATCTTCAGACCCATCGACCAGTTCGGATGCGCGACCGCTTCTTCCGGAGTCTTGGCGGCCATCGCCGCGCTCGACAGTGTCCGAAAGGGTCCGCCGGAAGCGGTCAGAATAATCTTCTCGATCGCGGCCCGACGCTCGGTTTCGAACACCTGGAAAATCGCGTTGTGCTCGGAGTCGACCGGCAGGATCGTGGCGCCGGCGGCGCGTGCCTCCGCCGCGAATAATGCACCGGCGCAGACCAGCGCCTCCTTGTTGGCCAGGGCCACCACCCGCCCCTGCCGCACCGCGGTCAGGGTTGGCGCGAGTCCCGCTGCCCCGACGATAGCCGCCATGGTCCAGTCGGTGTCGCGGCGGGCCGCCTCGTCCACGGCATCAGCACCGGCAGCCGCTTCGATCCCGGTTCCCGCCAAGGCCGCTTTCAAAGCCGGCCAAGAGGTTGGATCAGCGACGGCGGCAAACTCGGCCCGCGTCCGAATTGCCTGCTCGGCCAGCGAAGCGGCGTTCGAACCTGCCGCCAACGCCACCACGCGGAACCGTTCAGGATGACGCTCGACCAGATCCAGGGTGCTGCACCCCACCGAACCGGTTGAGCCAAGGACACTGACACGCCGTGGTGACGATACCGTCACCACGCGAGAATGCTCCGGCCACTCACATGCACGGCCAGCGCGACCAGTGGCAAAACAGCGATCTGCCCGTCGACCCGATCAAGCACACCGCCGTGCCCGGGAATGATGCGACCGGAATCCTTCACCCGAAACATGCGCTTTACCGCCGATTCCATCAGGTCCCCAATCTGTGCCACGACGGCCAGAAGTGCCGCGATCGGAGCCAGCCCCCAGGGATTGACGCCCTCAACCACGGCGGACGCGACCAATGCCCCCGACACGGCGGCAACCACACCGCCCGCGAGGCCGGCCCAAGTCTTAGAAGGACTGACCGACGGCATCAACTTCGGCCCGCCTATCGTCCGACCGGCGGCATACGCACCGACATCAGTCAGCACCACGGTCGCCAAGGCCCAGATCACGGTCTCAAGCCCGAGCGGTGGATTGTTTCGAAGCCATAATATCGCGATACCGGGCATGGCGACGCTGATGATCGCCACCGCCAACCACGGTGCCCGCGGCACCTTCATGAATCGACCGGCGATGATAAGACCTAGCGCCCAGGCAACCGCAACCGCAACGCCTTCGTAGGGTCCGCGCATCAGCATCCAGGCAAGTGCAATCGCCGATCCGGCCAGGACGAGGCTGCGCGCCAGAGTACGACCGGGTCGCTCGGCGACCAGACTGCCCCACTCCCACGCCATCAGCCCGCAGACCATCGCGACGCCGAGCTGAAACGCTGGTCCCCCAGCGAACACGGTAGCGGCCGCGGCCGGGACCATCACCATTGACGACACCACGCGCAACCGTAGGTCGCTTCTGGCGGGAATGCCGGTTCGATGGCTTGCGTCGTCCTTCATCCACCACCCTGCCCGGTTGCGCGCCCGAAACGACGGTCGCGACGGGCGAACTCGTCCAATGCCTCCTCCAGGTGCTGCAGCCCGAAATCCGGCCACAGCACATCCAGAAACACGAACTCAGCATAGGCAATCTGCCAAAGCAGAAAGTTCGAGATCCGCTTTTCGCCGCTCGTTCGGATCAGCAGGTCTGGATCCGGCAGATCGGCAGTATACAGGCGGGATGCTACCACGGTCTCGTCGATCGCGGTGGGATCCAGTCGACCGGCCGCAACATCCTCGGCGATCCGACGGACCGCACCGGTCAATTCCCGGCGTCCGCCATAGCTGAGAGCGATGGTCAGGACCATGCGGGTGTTGCCAGCGGTCAGGCGTTCACCGTTCTCGATCAGCGTAACGATATCGTCGGAGAACAGGGTGCGGTCGCCGATTACCCGGAACCGGATGCCATCCTTGTGGAGTTCGGCGATTTCGCGGCGCAGGTAGAACCGCAGCAACTCCATCAGATCGCCGATCTCCTGGGCCGGACGGCTCCAGTTCTCGGACGAAAAGCCGAACAACGTCAGGTACCCAACACCGAGTTCACAAGCAGCCTGGACCGTGCGTTTGACCGCCTTCGCGCCTTCCCGATGGCCAAAGCTGCGCGGCATGCCGCGAGCCCGCGCCCAGCGACCGTTGCCGTCCATGATGATGGCAACGTGCAGGGGACGGTCACCCTCCCCGAACTGCGGCGCGGCATCCACCATGGATCAGACCTGCATGATGTCCTTTTCCTTGGACGCCAGCGCCTCGTCGATGGCCTTGACGTGCTTGTCCGTCTGCTCCTGGATCTCGTCCTCATAGAGCCGGCGCTCGTCCTGGCTGACGTCCCCGTCTTTCTCCGCCTTCTTCAGATGATCCATGCCGTCGCGGCGGACATTGCGGACCGCCACACGAGCGCTTTCCGCGTACTTCGACGCGACCTTGACCAATTCGGTCCGGCGCTCCTCCGACAGATCCGGCAGTGGCACACGGATGAGTTGGCCGTCCGACTGCGGGTTCAGGCCGAGATCGGACTCCCTGATCGCTTTCTCCACCGCCTTCGACATCGCCCGGTCCCAGACCTGGACCGAGATCATCCGAGGTTCCGGAACGCTGATCGTTGCCACCTGATTCAGCGGCATCCGGCTGCCATAGGCCTCCACATGGATTGGCTCCAGCAGGCTGGCCGACGCTCGACCGGTCCGCAAACCCGAAAACTCGGCTCTGAGCGCAACCACCGCACCGTCCATACGCCGCTCGATATCATCGAGATCGAGGTCCGCCATGTCCCCTACTCCGCTATGATCGTGAATCGCCCCTTGCCCCGAACCACATCGGCAAACGCGCCGTTATTGTGGATCGAGAAGACAAGGATCGGAATATCGTTCTCGCGCGCCAGCGAGATTGCCGACGCATCCATGACCTTCAAGTCGCGCCGCAGCACGTCCATATAGGTCAGTCGCTCATACCGCTTGGCGTCGGGAACCTTCATCGGGTCGGCGTCGTAGACGCCGTCGACCTTTGTCGCCTTGAGAAGGGCCTTGCACCCCATCTCGGACGCGCGCAACGCGGCGGCGGTATCGGTCGTGAAGAACGGATTGCCGGTACCGGAGGCGAAGATCACCACGCGGCCCTTTTCCATGTGCCGCATCGCGCGACGACGGATATACGGCTCGCACACGGCCGCGATCGGCAGGGCCGACAACACGCGGGTCGGAATGTTCCGCCGCTCCAGGGCGCTTTGCATGGCCAGCGAGTTCATC
Organism: alpha proteobacterium BAL199; assembly: GCA_000171835.1. Classification (GTDB taxonomy): domain Bacteria; phylum Pseudomonadota; class Alphaproteobacteria; order Thalassobaculales; family Thalassobaculaceae; genus Thalassobaculum_A. The sequence goes on from ABHC01000012.1 coordinate 156,336, forward strand.
ACCGTGGCCAGCATGCCCATGTAGTCGCCGGTCGCCCGTTCCATGCCGGACGCGGCCGACGATATGCCTCGGAAGATGTTGCCTCCGCCGATGACGAGGCAAACCTCGACACCGGACGAATGAACCGACTCGATCTCGCCGGCTACCCGGTCGACCATTTCGGGGTCAATCCCGTAGGCGAGGCTGCCCATCAGCGCCTCGCCCGAGATCTTCAGCAACACCCGGGAGAACGGTCCGGGTGTTGCTGGTTGGTCAGTGCTGGAGCCCATCGCCCTTGTCCCTCCGGTCGCCGGCGTGTCCGCTCCTGTTCTACATCAACCGGCGAGCGCTGCCACTTCCGCCGCGAAGTCGGTCTGCTCTTTTTCGATGCCTTCGCCGAGTTGGAGACGCGCGAAGGCCTTCAAGGTAACCGGAGCACCGACATCCTTGGCCGCAGCTTCGACCACCTTCTTGACCGGGGTCTCGCCGTCGATCACGAACGCCTGCTCCAGCAGGACGACTTCTTGATAGAACTTGCGGACCCGGCCATCGACCATCTTCTCAATGATGTTATCCGGCTTGCCTGATGCACGTGCCTGTTCAACCAGCACCGCCCGCTCGCGTTCCACCAGCGCCGGATCGAGATCGTCGGTCGACAGGCTCTGCGGAGCCGCAGCCGCAATGTGCATGGCGATCTGCTTGCCGAGATCAGCCAGCTTCGCCTTGTCGCCCGTCGACTCCAGCGCCACCAGGACGCCGATCTTGCCGAGGCCCGGACGAACCGCGTTGTGGACATAAGGGACCACCACGCCGTCGCTGACCGACAGCGCGACCGCACGACGGATCGACATGTTCTCGCCGATCGTCGCAATGTTGTGAGTCAACTGTTCGCCAACCGTGCGACCGGTACCCGGATAGGCGACCGACTTCAGGGCTTCGACGTCGGCGCCGTTACTCAGCACCAGAGCCGTCACCGTCTCAGCGAATGCCTGGAATCCGTCATTGCGAGCGACGAAGTCGGTCTCGGCGTTAACCTCGGCGACCGCACCCTTGGTGCCGTCGACCACGACACCGACCAGACCCTCGGCCGCGACACGTCCAGATTTCTTGGCCGCTGCCGCAAGTCCCTTGGTGCGAAGCCAGTCGACGGCGGCCTCCATGTCACCATTGGTCTCGTTCAGCGCCTTCTTGCAATCCATCATGCCGGCGCCGGTCTTCTCGCGCAGTTCCTTCACAAGGGCTGCCGTAACCGCCATCGTTCTGTTCCTCGTCGTTCGAATTGGGCGACGGCGCCGACCTTGGGGCCGGCGCCGTACTCAGTCTCAATGCTCAGACCCAGCGCTCAGGCGCTGGCCGGCTCCACAACCGCGGCTTCCGCAGCCGGCTTCACTTCTTCTTCGGCTGCACCGACAACTTCGGCTTCCAGCGCCGGTTCCGACGGAGCTTCGGCGCTCTCGCCGACATCGTCGCCCGAAGCCATCATCTCGGCCTGCAGACCGTCAAGCACGGCGCTCGCGATCAGGTCGCAATACGTGGCAACCGCCCGCATCGCATCATCGTTGCCGGGAATGCCGTACTGCACGCCGTCGGGGCTGGAGTTGCTGTCGAGCACGGCCACCACCGGGATGCCGAGCTTATTAGCCTCCTGGATCGCCAAAGCCTCCTTGTTCGTGTCGATCACGAACAAGATGTCCGGCAGGCCGCCCATCTCCTTGATCCCGCCGAGCGCGCGCTCCAGCTTTTCCCGCTCACGGGTCAGGCCAAGAGTTTCCTTCTTGGTGAGACCCAGGCTTTCCGGCGAGTCCAGCAGGTCCTCAAGGTCGCGCAGACGCTTGATCGAATGCGAAATCGTCTTCCAGTTGGTCAGCATGCCGCCGAGCCAACGGTGATTCACGAAGTACTGGCCCGAACGCTTGGCCGCCTCGGCAACCATGTCGGAAGCCTGACGCTTGGTGCCGACGAACAGCACCCGGCCGCCCTTGGCGGTCGTGTCGCGCACCGCCTGCAGCGCGCGGTGCAGCATCGGCACGGTCTGGCGCAGGTCGAGAATGTGCACGTTGTTGCGCACGCCGAAGATGTACGATTCCATCTTCGGGTTCCAGCGGCGGGTATGGTGACCGAAGTGCACGCCGGCTTCGAGGAGCTGACGCATAGTGAATGCGGGTAGAGCCATGGTAAACCTCACGTTTTCCGGTTTCGCCTCCACGGGTCTTGGTCGAGGCGACGCCTCGACACCGGAGCGACGGCTTACGGTCGATACAAATCGGCCGAAAGCAACCGCGGGCCCGTGTGCGGGATTGAGCGGGCGCCTATCTACTCCGGCCAGCCGGATTTGGCAAGCATCCGGCCGCTCCATGACTACGGCGGCTCGCTTGGCCGCAGCCCTGCTTGTGCAGTGCGGGACTGCTCAAGCCAGTGATCTTGGGGAGCGCATCGCCGAAACCCTGTGCTACCCGACGAGCACGACGGTCATGCAACTGAGCAGCGACGAAGAGGCAGTATATCAAGCAACCAAACGGATCGACGGTAGCCATCGCGACACTGAGGGGCCGGATGCCAGAGCCTGGTTCAGCAAAACCAGCACCGGCGCCGCCTGCCGAAGGCCGGCGAACTGGCAACTCACCCTATTCTTCTGTGCCGTTGTGTCACACGCCGATGGCGTTCTGACCAAGGCCCGACCGCGCTTGTGCTCGTGATCACGAGCCTGTCGAGCGGATCGTTCATGTCGATTCTTCAACAGTACGCTAGCTCTTGGTCCATCGCAGTGGCTTGCTGACCATGCGCTTAATGGCGCCCTTCGCCTCCAGGTCGAGTTGAACGCACTTCATCCACCAACCTGCTTTGGCACCACCAGGAAACAACTCACCGGACAGATGCGGGATAACTGCTTCCTTCAATTCCTTTGCGTTGAGCCCTGGTGGGACCGTGGGCAGGACACGAAGCATTGCCGTGCGCATGTCTTGGTATTTTTGCGCATCGACACGCTCCTTCTTGCCTGGATGATTGAGTTTTCGACTTCGATCTTGTCGTTTGAGGCAACCAATCGATCCTCCGTCTCACCCGGGACTAACGTCCGTCGATCAGCCACGCTCGCATCGTCGAGACCGCCGGCCCGAACGACAGCGCGACCGCCGCGAAGGTTGAGCCGCATCACCCTTCAATCGCCTGCTATGCTGTCGGCGTCCAGGCCGCCTCCGGATCAAGCGGATAAACCGGGCGAGGCAGGCCCTTCCAGTCGAAGTTGCCGAGATTTGGTGACGTCAGTCCCGGCACGTCGACCTCGCGGATTCGCTCGGGCGGGAACAGATGCTCGAATCCGGCGCGGAAATGGCCCCGCGACTTCACCACCACCGACCGAGCTCCGGCAACGTCAACGCCGAACGCCTCGAAGAACTCGGTGGACAGGCACTGCTGGCGCTTGCTGATCACCACCAAGGTCACGCCGTCGAGCGCGATCACCGCCGTGGCGCCGGTATCGACCGACTTGCCGGCGACCATGCCGTGCCGTCCGACAAACCGCCCGTCGTGCAGGTGCACCACGCGAGCGTCCCACGACAGCGGTTCGGAGAAACGTGCGGTCTCTCGTGTGTTCAGCTTGGCGTGGAATTGGTTTCCCTCTCCCACCGACCGCGCCTGCTCCACCAGAACCGGGTCGAAGAACACCCCGGCGATACACCCGTGAACACCCGCCTTCAGGAGCGCCGCCAATATGTAGGTGGTGTTGCCACGTCCGCCGCCGCCGGGATTATCGGCGGGGTCGGCGAACAGCAGCGACGGCGCCATCGGGTCGATACCCACCGATCGCGCCTGCGCTACCGCGTCGTCGAGGGCGATCATGCGCGGCACGTAGCGATGCCGGTCAGCCCACCCGGCCTTCGCCAGGCTCATCGCCAGCGACTTGGCGTGTTGCGCGTCGTTGCGGGTCGTCACGATCACGGTCATGCCGTTCTTCGGCGTATCCGCAAACGCGAATCCGGACAGGATGGTGACGTTCATCACCCGGTCGTCGACCTTGGTCTGCCCGAGCCGGATCAGGTCGCCATACGGATGGCCCTCGGCGGTCAGCTGTGTGACCGATGGCGCCACTATCGGCAGGCGCACCCGGTATGAAGTCGCGATGACGCCATCCATCAGTTCGCCCAGCACCCGAGCCGCTTCCTGCCCGCGCGCGTAGATGTCGACATGCGGATTGGTGCGGTACCCGATCATCACATCGACGCTGTCCATCATCACGTCGGAGACATTGGAGTGCAGATCGAGGGTCGCGACGACCGGCACATCCGGCCCGACGACCCGCCGTACCAGCGCGAACACCTCGCCGTCCGGATCGTGCGTGTGCGTGGCGGTCGCACCGCCGTGTTCAGCGACATAGACGCCATCGAGCGCCCCGCCCGCCCTCAGTCCTTCTTCGAACTCCGTGAGCAGTTCCTTGAAGAAACCCTCCTCGACCGGCCCAGCGGGTTGGGACGACGCGTGGACGATCGGAACTGGCTGCCAGCGCTTCGCACCGTACAACCGGTCCATTTCGGCATAGAAGCCCGAAACTCCAGCGTAGATGGCCGGAGTCTCGGCACGCGCCTGGGCAGTAATCTCTTCGCCGCGATAGTATCCGCGCTGCTCGAAGTCCCATCGGGCGCACGGCGCCGCAAAAGCGTTGCTCTCTAGCGAGAAGCCCAGGATTGCGATGCGTTTCATTGGATGTCTCCCGGCAGCAGGAAGGTCGAGCCTGCCACGGGCCGGCCGCATGCGGAACCTGCATCATAGAGATGGTTGTCGTTCAGAGCTCCCGTACGAAATCGATGCCCGGAATCGCCTTCACCGCACCACGCAATTGGCTCGACACCTTGTAGGCCTCCGGCAGCACGATGCCGACATCACCCTCGCCGGTCGGCACGACGACGCGAATGCGCCCACGCCCGCGGCCCTCCTGGGCAATCAGCGAGCGCAACGGCTCCAGCGCACGGGTGTCTCGAACGTGAATCTCCAATCCGGCGGCGGTCTGTTCGACCGCCTTGTCGAGCGGCTCCATACGGGACGCGAGCAGCCGCATAGCATCGTCTTCGATTCGAGCGTCGGCTTTCACCAGCAAGGGAATGCCGGCGTCCAGCAACTCCCGGCAAGACGCCAGCACTTCGGAGAACAGCGTCACCTCGAACACGCCGGTGCGATCGGTGAGTTGCACAAACGCGAAACGATTGCCCGACTTGGATGTCCGGATCTGCTTGCCAACTACGATACCCGCCAAGGTCAGGCGTGTTGATCCGCCCTTGGCGCGGGTCTCGGCGAACGCTCGGTCGGACGGGACCACGCTCAACCGACCCAGCGACTCGGCATAGGCGTCCAGTGGATGCGCCGACAGATAGAAGCCGAGGGCGTCGAACTCCTCCTTCAGCCGCTCCATCGGCGGCCAGTCCGGTCGGTCCTTCAGCCGCAGGCGGGTCGGTTCGCGACCGCCGTCGACGGCAAACAGGTTGACCTGGCTCGAGCCCCGTTCACTGGCGGCGGCGCTGACATGCCGAACCACGGTCTCCAGGCTCTCAAACAACTCCGCCCGGTTCGGATGCAGGCCGTCGAAAGCACCGGCTTTGACCAGATTCTCCAGCAGGCGCTTGTTGACCTGCTGCGGATCGGCGCGATCGGCGAAGTCCCCGAGTGATTTGAATGCCCGGTCGGCGTCGCGGGCCGACACCAGCGCGTCCATGGCTGCACCGCCAACATTCTTGACCGCCGCAAGCGCGTAGCGGATCGCCATGGTGCCGTCCGGCATCCGCTCAACCGCGAAATCGCGGCGCGACCGGTTGATATCGGGCGGCAGCAGCGGGATCCGCAGCTTCTGCAGTTCCTGACGGAAGGTGTTGAGCTTGTCGGTGTTGCCCATGTCGTAGGTCATGGACGCCGCCAGGAACTCGACCGGGTGGTTGGCCTTGAGATAGGCGGTCTGATACGCGACCAGCGCATACGCTGCGGCATGGCTCTTGTTGAAGCCGTAGCCCGCAAAAGCCGCGATCTGGTCGAAGATGCCGCTGGCCTGTCCCTGATCGACGCCGTTGTCGACCGCGCCGGACACGAACCGCTCCCGCTGGGCGTCCATCTCCTCCTTGATCTTCTTGCCCATCGCCCGGCGCAGCAAATCGGCGCCGCCGAGCGTGTAGCCGGACAGCAGCTGGGCCGCCTGCTGGACCTGCTCCTGGTAGATCATGATCCCGAAGGTCTCGTTCAGAACCGGTTCCAGCTTCGGATGCATGTAGTCGGGTTGCTCGTCGCCATGCTTGCAGGCGATGTATTTCGGGATGTTGGCCATCGGTCCCGGCCGGTACAGGGCGACCAGCGCGATAATGTCCTCGAACCGGTCAGGGCGCAGGCGTCGTAGCACGTCGCGCATGCCCGAACTTTCAAGCTGGAACACCCCGGTGCTCTCGCCCCTGGCCAACATCGTATAAGTCGCTTCGTCTTCCAGCGGGATCTTTGCCAGATCCAGGGCGATGCCGCCTTCCTTCAACAGATCGACGGCGCGTTGCAGCACCGTCAGGGTCTTCAGGCCCAGGAAATCGAACTTCACCAGACCGGCCGGCTCCACCCACTTCATGTTGAACTGGGTCACCGGCATGTCCGAGCGCGGATCGCGGTACAGCGGCACCAACTCCGACAGTGGCCGATCGCCGATCACCACGCCGGCGGCGTGGGTCGAGGAATTGCGATACATTCCCTCTAGCTGAAGCGCGATCCGGATCAGGTTCGCGACGTTCTCGTCGGCGTTGCGCTGGCGGCGCAGTTCCTCCTCGGTGGTCACCGCCTGCGCCAGGGTCACCGGGTTGGCCGGGTTGTTCGGCACCAGCTTGCAGATCCGGTCGACCTGGCCGTAGGGCATCTCCAGCACCCGGCCCACATCCCGCAGCGCGGCGCGGGCCTGCAGCTTGCCGAACGTGATGATCTGCGCGACTCGGTCGCGACCGTACTTATCCTGAACGTAGCGGATGACCTCGTCCCGCCGGTCCTGGCAGAAGTCGATGTCAAAGTCCGGCATGGATACCCGTTCAGGGTTCAGGAACCGTTCGAACAGGAGCCCCCAGCGCAACGGATCGAGGTCGGTGATTAGCAGCGAATACGCGACCAGCGACCCGGCACCCGACCCACGGCCCGGTCCGACCGGGATGTTCTGGGCTTTTGCCCACTTGATGAAATCCGAGACGATCAGGAAGTACCCGGGAAATCCCATCTGCTCGATGACGCCGAGTTCCATCGCCAGTCGATCCCAGTACGGCCTGGTAATCTCCGCGTGCTTGTCATCCGGGGTCTCTGCGGAAAGGACATGGGCGTCGAGCCGGGCCCGCAATCCGGCCTCTGCCTGGGCCCGCAGTTCTTCCGCCTCCGAACGGCCGCCCTCCGTCTCAAAGCGTGGCAGAATCGGGTCGAGCTTGCGCGGCATGTAGGCACAGCGCCGGGCAACCACGACGGTGTTGTCGACCGCCTCCGGCAGGTCGGCGAACAACTCGCGCATCTCTTGCGACGATTTGAAGCGGTGGTGCGGCGTCAACCGGCGACGCTTCGGATTGCCGATCGTCGTGCTCCCGGCGATGCACAGCAGCACGTCCTGCGCCTCGTGCATGTCCTCGTCGGCGAAGAACACTTCATTGGTCGCCACCAGAGGGATCTTCCGGGCGTAGGCAAGGTCGATCAGCCGTCCCTCGATCCGGTTCTCGTCCTCGAGAAAGTGCCGCTGGAGTTCGACGTAGAGGCGGTCAGGAAACAGTCGCTGCAGATGCTGCAGAACGGACTCTGCGTCCGAGTCGCGACCTTCCAGCAAGAGCCGGCCCATACCACCTCGCAGTCCCGCGGTCAGCGCGATCAGCCCCTCCGTGTGGCCTTCCAGCTCGTCCAGCGCAACCTGCGGTTCCTCTTCGCCGGAGGTCTCCATATAGGCCCGGCTGACGATCCCCATAAGGTTGCGGTAGCCGACCTCGGACTGCACCAACAGCAGGAGTTGGTCCGGAGGAACATCACGACCGGCGACGACCCGGAGGCCTCGGCGATCAGGCTCGGCCGGGCGCCGAACGGCGAGTTGCACTCCGACGATCGGCTGCACACCCTCACCCGCAGCGGTCACCGAAAACTCCAACGCCCCGAATAGGTTACCACTGTCCGTCATCGAAACAGCCGGCATCCGATTCTGCTTTGCCAGCTTCACAAGCTGCTTGGCATGAATGGCGCCTTCGGCAAGCGAATAGACCGAGTGAACGCGCAGGTGGATGAAATCGGCATGGCTCATGGATCACGGCTCCGGCGGCTGGATCGTGATCATCCCATGGCTCAACGGCGAGGTCACTGACGACCCGGCAACGCAGGCGTCGATGCCGGTTCGGCGATGTTGCCGGAGCGTCCTCGAATGCCGACTCGGGGATGGCTCGTTAACCAGTTGTGATGCCCAAGGTTTACGAACTCTTTACCTGTAGCAATGCAAGGTAGGTCTGCACCGAAGAATTTGGTCCGAACCTCAGGCAAAACAGCATCATCGATGGCTCCCGTACTTACCAGGCCAGTCAATGTTCCCTTCGAGACCGCCAAGGCGATCAAGGCTCACGAGTCCTATCTGAGCGGCCGCCCCAACGGCCGTCGGTTGGTGCTCAAGGGCGAGAATCTAAACGGAAAGACCCTCGATGGCCTGAAGCTGCAGCGCTCCATCATGACCGGCGCCACCTTCAGCAAGGCGAGCGCCCGCCTTACCGACTTTTCGGATGCCGACCTGTTCGGCTGCGACTTCGCCAACGCCGACCTCATCTCGGCCAACTTCGAGAAGGCGGATCTGCGGGGCGTCAATTTCGCCATGGCGGACCTGTCCGGTGCCATCCTGCGCGGCGCCGATATGCGCCCCGGTCAGATCATGGCCTGGGGGCAGGAGGAAAAGCGCGAGACGAGTTTTGCCGACGCCACGCTGGATGGCGCGGACTTCTCCGGCTCCGACATGACCGAAGCGAACCTGTCGGTCAGCAGCGCAAAGGGCGCGGTGTTCCGCGACGTCATGCTGCACGCGGTCAACCTGTCCGGCGCCAACCTGTCCGGCGCCGATCTGTCCGGCTGCAACCTGAAGAACGCCAACCTGACCGGCACGAATCTCGACGGCGCTAATCTGAAGGGCGCCAATCTGGCCGACGCCAACCTGCGCAACGTCGATCTGTCGAAGGCGATACTCGACAATACCAACCTGATGGGCGCCATCCACCGGGATGCAGAGGTCAGCCTGCCTGAAGAAATCGAACAGGCACTCCGCTTCCACAGCACCTGGATTGCCAGCAACGGACGCTTGGGGATGCGGGCCGAGTTCATCGGCAAGGATCTGAGCGGCTTGGACTTCTCCAGTTGCGACGTCCGGGGCGTTTCGTTCGACGAAGCGAATCTCAACGGCTCGGCGTTCGTTCGTTCAGAACTCTTTCTGACGTCGTTCCGCAAGGCCACGCTGGAAGGCGCCGATTTCTCGCTGGCCCGGCTCGCCGGCACCAATTTCTCGGAATGTGTTCTGACCAACGCCAGCTTCGTCGGTGCCCGAATCGAGGGCGCCGAGATCCTGGACCCGAAGGGGCGGCGGACCGGCAAAAGCCTTCCGGCGCGTTTCCGCAGCGCCGACCTGCGGGATGCCAACTTCGTCGGCGCCATCCTCGATGGGGTCGATCTGACGGGCAGCGAACAGGCCGGGTCACGCTTGGACCAGTCGACCGTCAAGCAGGCTACCGGTCTCGTCGGCCGCTGACCCTAGTCACCGGTTTCAGCCTATCAGCGCTTGAGTTCGGCTACTCGCCCGTCGCGGATTTCCAGCGTTCGGTCCATGGCGTGAGCCAGTTCCAGATTGTGCGTGGCAATCAGCGCCGCCAAGCCGGTTGCCCGCACGATCCGGGTCAACTGGGCGAACACGTCAGACGCGGTCTGCGGGTCGAGATTTCCCGTCGGCTCGTCGGCCAGCAGCACCTGCGGCACATTGGCGATCGCGCGGACGATGGCGACACGCTGCTGCTCGCCTCCGGACAACCGGGCCGGTCGATGTGTGCCTCGACGCTCCAGCCCGACCATCTTGAGCAACTGGTCCGCACGCTCACCTGCCTCCGCGGCTGACAAGCCGGCGACCATCTGCGGGATCATGACGTTCTCGCGCGCCGAGAACTCAGGCAGCAAGTGATGGAACTGATACACGAAACCGATGGAGTCGCGCCGCAGCTTGGTGCGGCCGGAATCGCCCAGTCCGGCGCAGTCCTTGCCATCGATCAGCACCTGACCGCTGGTCGGCGCTTCTAGAAGTCCGGCGATGTGCAACAGGGTCGACTTGCCTGCACCGGATGGTCCGACCAGCGCCACGATCTCGCCAGGTCGCAGAGCAAGATCAACGCCGCGCAGAATATCGAGGGCGGTATCCCCCGATCCGAAACGCCGGGTGACATCCTTAAGCCACAGCACCGGATCGCTATTCATAGCGAAGCGCCTCAACCGGATCGATTCGCGCAGCCCGCCACGCCGGATAGATCGTTGCCGCAAAGCTGAGGACCAGCGCCATGGTGATGACCGTGCCCACCTCCCACGGATCGACCTCAGCCGGCATCTTGCTCAGGAAGTAGATCATCGGATCGAAAATGGTCACCCCGGTCAGCTTCTGCAGCCCTTGCCGGATCGCCTCGATGTTCTCGCAGAACAGCAGGCCGAGCGCCGATCCGAACGCGGTACCGAGCACGCCGACGCTGGCCCCGGTCATGAAGAAGATCCGCGTGATCATGCCGCGGGTTGCGCCCATCGTGCGCAGCACCGCGATGTCCCGCCCCTTGTCCTTCACCAGCATGATCAGCGAACTGATGATGTTGAACGCAGCGACCAGAATGATCAGTGTCAGAATCAAAAACATTACATTACGTTCGACTTGTAATGCATTGAAAAAACTGGAATTTTGTTGTTGCCAGTCGAAGAAATACAGGTCGCTCGGCAATGCCTCCAGGAGCGGCAGGCGGTAGCGACGGATGTTGTTCGGATCGGTGGTGAAGATCTCGAGCGCGTTGACCGTCTGTCCCGATTGGAAGAACACCTGCGCCGCCTCCATCGGCATGTAGACGAAGGTGTTGTCGTACTCGAACATGCCGACATTGAAGAGGCCGACGATGTCATAGGCCTTGGTGCGCGGAATGCTGCCCATCACCGTCACCGCGCTGGTCGGCGAGATCAGCGTCACCTTGTCGCCAACCCCCAGCCGCAACCGCTCAGCCAAGCGCTGGCCCAGGATGATGGCGTCGCGGCCTTCGAATCGATCCAGCGATCCGCCAATGATGTTCTGGGCGATCAACCGCTTGGCCTTCATGTCGGTCGGTCGCAAGCCGCGAACAACAGCGCCCGATGCTGAGCCGTTCGCCACCAGCATCGCCTGGCCTTCGACCTGCGGCGTGACGCTGAATATGCCGGGAATCGACGCGACCTGCACCGCGACCTGGTCGAAATCCTCTATGTGTCCGGTCCGGGAATAGACCGCGGCGTGGCCATTCAATCCGAGAATCCGTCCCATCAACTCGGTCCGGAAGCCGTTCATCACGCTCATCACGATAATCAGGGTCGCCACGCCAAGACCGATCCCCAGCAGCGAAAACCCGGCAATGACCGAGATGAATCCTTCCTGGCGACGGGCGCGCAGATAGCGCATCGCCAGCATCCGCTCGAAGGCCCCGAAAATCATCCGGACAGTCTCCTCGAGGACAACGACGATGGTGAGCGGCGGGCGATCACCCGATCAGCCGGTTCAGCGCGGCGTCCGGTGTCATCTCGTCCTTCGCGCCGGTCTTGCGGTTCTTCATCTCGACGATACCGTTCGCCAGCCCGCGCGGCCCGACGACGACCTGCCAGGGCAGACCGATCAGATCCATGCCAGCCAGCTTGGCGCCGGGACGCTCGTCGCGATCATCCATCAGCACCTCGATGCCGGCCTTCAGAAGCTTGCCGTAAAGGCCTTCGGTCGCGGAGTCGCAAGCGGCATCGCCGACCTTGAGATTGACCAGACCAACCTTGAACGGCGCGACCGGTTCCGGCCAGACGATCCCGGCATCGTCGTGCGAGGCCTCGATGATGCCCCCGACGAGGCGCGACACGCCAACGCCGTACGAGCCCATGTGGACCGTCACGTCCTTACCGTCCGGACCCGCCACCTTCGCGCCTAGAGGATCGGAGTACTTGGTGCCGAAATAGAAGATATGCCCAACCTCGATGCCACGGGTACGGACCAGATCGGCCTCGGCTACCGGGCAGGTTGCGGGGTCATGCTTCTCGTCGGTCGCGGCGTAACGCGCCAGGCACGCATCGACGATCGGCTGCAGGTCGGCGTCGTAGTCAACCGTTGCCGGCACCGCTTCGGACGTCAGCCAGTCCTTGTGACAGAACACTTCGCTCTCGCCGGTGTCCGCCAGGATGATGAATTCATGGCTGAGGTCCCCGCCGATCGGACCGGAGTCCGCGGCCATTGGGATGGCCTTCAGGCCCAACCGGTCGAAAGTCTTCAAATAGGCCACGAACTGCCGATTGTAGGCGCGCTTCGCTGCCTCGAAATCGAGATCGAACGAATAGGCGTCCTTCATCAGGAACTCACGTCCCCGCATCACGCCAAAGCGCGGGCGGACCTCGTCCCGGAACTTCCACTGGATGTGGTACAGCCGGCCCGGCAGCGCCTTGTAGCTCCGCACGTGGGTCCGGAAAATGTCGGTGATCACTTCCTCATTGGTCGGCCCGAACAGCATATCGCGGTCGTGTCGGTCCTTGATGCGGAGCATCTCCTTGCCGTAGTCGTCGTATCGGCCGCTCTCGCGCCACAGATCGGCCGACTGGATCGTCGGCATCAAGACCTCCTGCCAGCCGGCGGCATCCTGCTCCTCGCGGACCACCTGTTCGATCTTCTTGAGGACCCGCAACCCCAACGGCAGCCAGGAGTAGATCCCGGCGCTCGCCTGCTGGATCATCCCGGCACGCAGCATCAGCCGATGCGAGACGATCTCCGCGTCGCGGGGGGTATCCTTCATCGTGGGCAGAAAATATCCGGAAAGACGCATGACCCTACTCATGTCGAGGCGGCAAGGCGCGCACTCTATGAAAGGGGGTCGGGCGTGTCCAAGGGAAATGCCGCGACCTGCGGCCCATCCCGCAAATCAGAGACTCGTTCCGCGCAGATTGAAGTTGAGCATCGAAATCCAAAACCGCTCCAGGTCCCGGAACGATGTGCGGGCGGCGCTTAGATCTTCGTGAGCAATCTTGGCCTCGGCCAACGCAACAGCGTGGCGATCAAACATGTCGTTGATCTGTGCACAGAGCGCCAAGCCTTTGTCCGAGAGCCGGACGCGGATCGATCGCCGATCATGCGTCGACCGTTCCTGCACCAAGTAGCCGTTCTCGACCATCTTGCGGACGTTGTAGGACACGTTGGAGCCGAGGTAGTAGCCGCGGTTGGTCAATTCACCGACCGTCAACTCCTCCTGTCCGATGTTGAACAGGATTAGCGCCTGGATGTTGTTGATGTCTTCAACACCAATGCGATCAAGCTCGGTCTTCACCACCTCGAGGAACTGCCGGTGCAGCCGCTCGATCAGCTTGATCGCCTCAAGGTACTCACGTCGGACCACGGAGCCCTCGTCGGTCGGTGAAATAACGGTATCGGAGGTCGGCATGTTCGCAGTCTAACCGATCATCTCAACCACGGGAAACCTCACTCGGCATCTAAAGCATTGACCCATTTTAATCAAAGGCTTTCGATCCTTGCCGAACAATCATCTCTCGCGAAGCATCTGGATGATGCCGGAGAAATCCACCGCGCCGTGGCCGCTTTCCACATATTCCTTGAAGAGTCGGGCGGCTTCATGGCCGAGCGGCGTACTGGCGTTGGATGCCTCGGCCGCATCCTGCGCGAGCAACAGATCCTTCAGCATCATCGACGCCGTGAACCCCGGTTTGAAATCCCGATTCGACGGTGCCGACTCGACCAGGCCGGGCACCGGGCAATACGACGTCATGGCCCAACTCTGCCCCGACGCTTTCGACGCAATCGCAAACAGCCGCGCGGTATCCAGCCCCAGCTTCTCTGCCATGACGAACGCTTCGCTCACGGCGACCATCGAAATCCCGAGCATCATGTTGTTGCAGATCTTGGCGGCCTGCCCGTTTCCCGATCCGCCGGCGTGCACGATCGTCTTGCCCATGGCCTGCAGGAACGGTTCGGCGCGCTTGAACGCCGCATCCGCCCCACCCACCATGAACGTCAGCGTCGCGCCGGCCGCGCCGGCGACACCACCGGACACCGGGGCATCGACCATTGGCAGCCCGGCCGCCTCTGCGTCGGCCGCCACGGCCCGCGCACTCTCCACATCGATGGTCGAGCAATCGATCAACAACGTTCCCTTTGGGGCACGTCCGATCACCGAGTCGCCATAGACCGTCCGCACGTGCTGGCCCGCCGGCAACATGGTCACGATCACCTCGGCACTGTCCACGGCGCCCGCCGCGCTGGTTGCCGCGGCCCCGCCGCCGGCGACCAGCGCCTGGATCTGAGTTTCGGCCATGTCAAAGCCCCGGACCACATGGCCGGCCTTGGCCAGATTCAAGGCCATGGGTAGGCCCATATTGCCCAGTCCGATGAACCCGATTGTCGCCATGGTCACTTCTCCCTCGGTCCAAGTCGTACCGGTGCGGCCACCGATGATGCTCGCGGCGCGTGGCTCTCCGGTCAAGCCAGCGTCACAGCGAAAATTCGCGATCCGGGATTACCGCGAAAAACTGATCGACGAGACTGTCGCTCACGCCGGCCAGCGATTCGGGCTGCCATTTCGGTGCATGGTCCTTGTCGATCAGGATGGCCCGGACGCCTTCAAAAAACTCCGTGCCCGCCATGCAGTGCTGTGACATCCGGTATTCCATGGTCAGCACGTCGACCAGCTTAGACATGTCCCGGCCGCGCCGCAGCTGTTCGAAGCTGATCTTGAGACTGGTCGGACATTTGTGGCGCAACGTCGCCGCGGTCTCTGCGGCGAACTCCGAACCTCCGGCAGCCTCCCGGTCGAGCGACTCGAGAATGCCCTCCACCGACGTGGCCGAGAAACAGCGATCGATCATCGACCGGTGCTCCGCCATCGGATCGATCCCGGGCGCCTCGGAAAACCGTCCAAGGACATCGTTGATCGCCGACCGTCCGTCATCCGACTCGTTGATCGTCGTGGCAAGCGCTGCTTCCAGCCCCTCCAGACGCGCACTCGGCACGTAGTGCGTGGCGATTCCGAGGGCAACGGCGCCGGCAGCGTCAAGCCGTGCACCGGTCAGCGCCAGATAGAGCCCCATGGCCCCCGGCAGGCGCGGCAGGAACCAGCCTCCACCGACATCGGGGAACAAGCCGATGGTGGTCTCCGGCATCGCGAACATCAGCCGCTCGGTCACAATCCGGTGCGAACCGTGCACCGACAGGCCGACGCCTCCGCCCATGGTCACACCGTCCAGGATCGCCACGTAAGGCTTGGAGAACGCATGGATGGCATGATTCAGCCGGTATTCTTCCAGGAAGAAGGTTCGCGACAGCTCTGACGGCCCCTTCCCGCCCAGGTCGTCGACAATCGAGCGGTACACCGCGCGGACATCGCCGCCGGCGCAGAACGCCCTCTCACCCTCGCCCTTGATGACGACGGCCTTGATCGAATCGTCGTCGTCCCAGGCTTCCACCTTGGGATGCATGGCGCGGATCATATCCAGGGTCAGAGCGTTCAACGCTTTGGAGCGGGTCAACTCGATGGTGGCCAGCCCGCCCTCGGCGGCAAAGCGAATTTCGTCAGACACAGTCGTCTCCAGAACTCGGTCAAATGGGGTCGGCGAAGGTCAGTCGGCCAGCAGCTTGCGGCCGATGATCACGCGCATGATCTCGTTGGTGCCCTCCAGGATGCGGTGCACCCGCAGATCGCGCAGCAGCCTCTCCACCGGGAAGTCCTTGAGGTAGCCGTAGCCTCCGTGCAGCTGCAGCGCCTCGTCGACGATCTTGAATCCGATGTCGGTGGCGAAGCGTTTAGCCATGGCGGCATGCAGCGTCGCGTCCGGCGACTTCGCATCCAGGCTGGCCGCCGCCCGATGGGTCAGCAGCCGTGCGGCGTCCAGTTCGGTCGCCATGTCGGCGAGACGGAACTGGGTTGCCTGGAAATCGGCTATCGACTTGCCGAACTGCTTGCGCTCCTTCACGTAGCTGAGCGCCTGCTCAAGCGCCGCCCGGGCACCGCCGAGCGAACAGGCGGCGATGTTGATGCGGCCACCATCCAGCCCCTGCATCGCGATCCGGAAGCCTTCGCCTTCGGTCCCGACCAGGTTCTCCGCCGGAACCTTGCAGTCCTCGAATGTCACCATGGCGGTCGGCTGGCTGTTCCAGCCGAGCTTGCGTTCTTTCTTGCCGAAGCTCAGCCCCGGTGTGTCCTTCTCCACCAGGATGCAGGACACGCCCTTCGGCCCATCACCGCCGGTCCGGCACATCACCGCGTAGACGTCGCTGGTGCCGGCGCCGGAGATGAAGGCCTTACCGCCGTTCAGCATGTAGTGGGAATTTCCGACCTTCTCGGCTTTGGTCTTCAGCGCCGCCGCATCAGAGCCGGAACCAGGCTCGGTGAGGCAATAGCTGGCGACCGTCTCCATCGAAGTGAGCGACGGCAGGAAGCGCTGGCGCACGTCCTCGGAGCCGAAGCGGTCGACCATCCAGGAGACCATGTTGTGGATCGACAGGAAGGCCGCAGTCGACACGCAGCCGGCCGACAGCTCCTCGAAGATCAGCGCCGCATCAAGTCGGCCGAGACCGGAGCCACCGACGTCGTCTCGCACGTAGATTCCGGCGAGGCCAAGGGCGGCCGCCTCTTTCAGGACATCGACCGGAAACACCTCCTCGGCGTCCCAGGCCGCTGCGTTCGGCGCCAGCTTTTCCTGCGCGAACGCGCGTGCCATGTCCCGGATCGCCTGCTGCTCTTCGGTGAGCGCAAAATCCATGATCCGCCTCCGCTACCGTCGCAATACCGCGGATATGCGGACTTGCTTACCCACCTGTCAACGCTGCCCCGGCGTCAACCGGGACACCGTGCCGCGGATCGGGAAATTGCAACCTGGGTCGCTCGGCTTATGATCGCCAAAAATCGCATCCGCGCGGCGGAGCTGAGGAGAGGGCAATGCCGTTCAACGGACGACCGAAAATTTCGAGCAGGACCGGCACACCGGCGCCCAGTTTCCCGACGACTCGCATGCGGCGCAATCGCCGGACCGACTGGTCGCGCCGACTGGTGGCGGAGAACCAGCTCAGCGTCGACGACCTGATCTGGCCGGTGTTTGTGCACGCCGGCGACGAACCGAAGATCCCGATCCCCTCGATGCCCGGCGTGGTGCGGTATTCCGTTGATGCTCTGGTCGACGCCGCCGGCGACGCCGCCGCGCTTGGCATTCCGATGATTGCGGTGTTCCCGCACGTCGAGGCCGCGCTGAAGGACCCGCAAGGCAGCAACGCCGTCGACCCCGACAACGTCGTGTGCAAGGCCGTCCGCGCGATCAAGGGAGCCAATCTCAACATCGGCGTGATGTGCGACGCCGCGCTTGATCCTTTCACCTCGCACGGCCACGACGGGCTGCTGCGCGGCGAAGAGATCCTCAACGACGAGACGGTGGAGGTGCTCGTTCGGCAATCGCTGATCCAGGCCGAGGCCGGCTGCGACGTGATCTCGCCGTCCGACATGATGGACGGCCGAATCCACGCCATCCGCACTGCCCTCGACGCGGCCGGCCATACCCACGTCCAGATCATGGCCTACGCCGCCAAGTACTCTTCCGGATTCTACGGACCGTTCCGCGACGCCGTCGGATCGGCTTCGACTCTGGGCAAAGGCTCTAAGGCGACATACCAGATGGCGCCTTCGAACGGCGACGAGGCGCTGCGCGAGGTGGCGCTGGACATCGCAGAGGGCGCCGACATGGTGATGGTGAAGCCCGGCATGCCCTATCTCGATATCGTGCGCCGGGTGAAGGACACGTTCGGGGTTCCGACCTTCGCCTACCAGGTCTCGGGCGAGTACGCGATGTTGCGGGCCGCCGACGAGCGCGGTTGGCTGGACGGCGACCGTGTCGTCCTGGAGTCGCTGATGGGCTTCAAGCGGGCCGGTGCCGATGGCGTGCTGACCTATTTCGCGGTCGAAGTCGCCCACCGACTGAAGAGCGGGTGACCCCTCAACCGGTCAGCCGGTTCAGGTAGTCGACCATGCAGTCGTCCGACCAGACCCGCCCGCCGACCGCATGGAACCCGACATGCCCGCCGCGTCGCGGTAGCA
Organism: alpha proteobacterium BAL199; assembly: GCA_000171835.1. GTDB lineage: Bacteria > Pseudomonadota > Alphaproteobacteria > Thalassobaculales > Thalassobaculaceae > Thalassobaculum_A. The sequence goes on from ABHC01000012.1 coordinate 174,635, forward strand.
GCGGTGTCAGGTTCGGGCTGCCGGCCCAATCATACTCCCTGTAGGCCGCGCCGGGGATCCAAGGATCGTCAAGCGCGTGGATCACCAACGTCGGAACCGGAACTGCCGGCATGAACCGTCCGGCCGAGCACCGGGAATAATATTCGGCTGCGTCGGCGAACCCGTTGCGCGGCGCGGTGAACCGGTCGTCAAACTCGATGATGCTTCGCACTCCGGCCAGTGCTTTACGAATCGCCGGCATCAGCTCGTCAGGCGCCTGCGCCAGTTCCTGTTTCATACGGGCCAGCAGCCGCCGGTGATAAACCCGGTTTCGGGGCGAGCCGAGCTTTGCAGCAGCAGCCGCGAGATCGATCGGCGCCGAGACCGAGACCGCGGCGCGGATCGGAAACACATCACCGAACTCGGCCAATCCCTTGAGCAGCAGGTTGGCGCCCAGCGACCAACCGACGGTCACGAGTCCATTGCCTGTAAGGGTCGATGGCAGTTGGCTGAGCACGGCCTCCAGATCCTCCGACCGCCCGGAGTGATACTGTTCGCGGCAGACCTTCCGGCACGGACCTGCCCCCCGGAGGTTCAGGCGCAGAACCGGGAACCCGGCCTCCAACAACCGCCCGGCGGCCCTCAGGACGTACCGGCTGTCGGCGCATCCGGTCAGACCGTGCAGCAGCACTGCCAACGGTCGGGACCGTCCTGCCGTTCGCGGACGCTCCAGCGTTCCCGACAGGATGTCGCCGGTGCCATCCGGCATCGGAAATTCGAGGACGGTGGTCTCGGCTGGATCATGCGGATCGTTAGCCGGCATCACGACGTCGCGAACCGTCTGCAGATCGCCGCCAATCCAGGGTAGGCGCGGCCTGAAGGTCGGAAACGACACCGATGACCGCGCCGTCGGCGCGGCACTGTCAGTCAGCATCGGTCGTCTCGTCCGCTTCGGAATCGTCAAACGACAGCAGCCATTCATGCACGATCTTGATCTGCTCCTCGCTCATCAATGCCGGTGCATGCCCGCATCCGGGAAATTCGACCAGCTCGGCTTTCGGGCCGCGCTTGGTCATCTCCTGGGCGGTTTCACGGGTCAACAGGTCCGAGCGTTCGCCGCGGAGCACCAGGACCGGACAGGTTATGGCGTCCCAGACCGACCAGAGATCAACGTCGTTCATCGGCTCCTGGAAAACATCGCCGATCGCCGGATCGTAGTGCAGCGCATAGGTGCCGTTTTCCTGACGGATTGCCGAATGCAGGGTCAGATCTGACCAGCCCAATTCGTCCGGAATCCCGAAATCGGCATAGATCGTCTGAAAATATGCGGCCGCCTCCTGCAGGTTGCGGAACCGCGGATCCTTGCCGACGTGCTCACCGATCCGCTCCAGGGCCACCTTCGGGATGAACGGCCCGACATCGTTCAACACCAGCCGCCGGATCGGACTCTCCGGTTGGGCCGCCATCAGCATGCCGATCAATCCGCCCATCGACGTGCCGACCAGATCCACCGATTCCAGGCCGCGGTAGTCCAGGAAGGCCCCCATGTGCTTCAGGTAGGTCGGGTAGGTGTAGGCGGTCTTGTCCGCGAGCCACCCGGATCGACCGCGCCCGGCGACATCCACCTCGATCACACGAAAATCCCGGGCCATCGCGGTCGCCAGGCGATCGAAGTCCCGGCCGTTGCGCGTCAAGCCGTGCACACACACGACCACCCGTTCGCGGGAACGCGCGCCGAAATCGGTGAAGGCGAGCCAGACCGTTCCGTTGTCGTCGGTGTAGGGGAAACTTCCAGCGTTCGGACGCATCGGCACCTCAAGCAACGGTCGCACGGGTCGGCAGTGTCCGGCGGTTGATCCGCAAGTTCAACTGGAGCGTTGCGCAACACTGTGCACTACCGGTAACGGAACCATGTCGCCATCGCAGCGGTTCCCCTTCCAGGACTATCAAACCAGGGAGTACCCAGCGATGGCTGAAGCCACCAAGGCCGCTAAC
>ABHC01000011.1 GCA_000171835.1 alpha proteobacterium BAL199
CCGTCGCTTGGCCAATCGTTTCAGCACCCCGATGTCGCCAGCGATCAACGCTTCCTTCTTGGCTCGGCTCCAACCCTTGATTTGGCGTTCAACCGAGAATGCCTCGGCATGCAGTGCGAACTCGGCGCACCACACCATCTCGACTGGTAGCCGGGAGGCCGTGTAGCCCTTCACCGCGCCAGAATTGTGGATGGCCAGACGCTCGTCCGGAGGCCGACGGGTGAAGCCAACGTAGTAACTGCCGTCGCGGCAAAGCAGAATGTAGACAAAGGCAGGCATACCTCAGCTATGGCAGACGGTGGTGCGTCCTTCGTGGCCCGGCTGTGCCGGGCGCCTCAGGACGACAGAAGGTTGTCGGGGATTGCCCGCTCCCCTCTATTGAGGTGAGAGCGTCAGCGCCCGGTCAGCTTGGCCTTGAATCCGGGGTGGTCGAGCACGGCGCGATTGACCACGTTGGACGGTGCCCGGCCGGCCTTCACATCGGCGATGGCGCTGCGGTTGACGTCGCCCATGGTGGCGAACATCTGGTCGGTCCAACCGAGGGAATGCGGGGCGGTCAGCACGCTGTCGAGGCGCAGGATCGGCTCGTCGGCGGCCGGCGGCTCCGGATCGAACACGTCGATGGCGGCGCCGGCGATCCGGCCGGTCACCAAGGCATCGTACAGCGCCTTCTGGTCGACCACCGGGCCGCGGCTGGTGTTCACCAGATAGGCGGTCGGCTTCATCCGCGCGATCATCTTGGCCGAGCCGATCGCCTTGGTCTCGGCGTTCAGCGGGCAGTTGAACGTGACCACGTCGCTCTGCTCGAACACCGCCTCCAGCGACACCGGCTCGATGCCGAGTTCCGCCAGTTTGGCGGCGTCGGCGTAGGGATCATGGGCGATCATGCGGACGTCGAACGCCTTCAGCAGCTTGAACATCTCGGCGCCGATGTTGCCAACCCCGACCGAGCCGATGGTGCGGCCGACCAGCCCCATGCCGTGGTTGTCGATCCGGGCCGGCCAGCCGAGCGTGCCGGTGCGCGCGATCCGGTCCTTGGCGACGAGCTTGTGGGTCAACGCCAGGATGAAGCACACCTGGGCGCTCGCCATCGGTCGGCGGACCGCGTCCGGGGTGATGGTCAGGGCCACGTCGTGAGCGGTGCAGGCATCGGTGTCGATGGTGTCGTAGCCGACACCCATGCGTGCGATCAGGGCGAGGCGGCCGTCAGTTGGAAAGCTGTGGGCCACCATCCGCTCGCCCAACAACACGATCGCGTCGAACCCGGCCACCTGCTCGGCGCTGAGCACCGCAGCCTTGGCCAGCGGCACCAGTTCCGCACCGTCGGCGGCCAAGGGCGACAGATCGTAACTCGGGAAGGTCGGCTTGCCGTCGGCGCGGGTGAAGTCGGCGCTCAGGCCGACGCGGAAGGCGGTCATGTCGGGGCTCCCTCGGGATGGTCCTTGGCTGCGAGCATACACCGCATGGCAGCCCTGTCAGGACGGTCTTGCGGTCAATGAGGGGCATCGACCGTGCTGTGGAATGCCTGCCGTTCCGGCCGGGGCGTTGATCGGCGGCCGCACTGCGACCAGGATGCGCCGCATCGGACACCGGAGGATGACATGGCGAAGAACAAGGCCGTCGTGGTCGGCGCGCTCGGCGTGATCGGCCGCAAGCTGATCGAACACCTGGGCACGCTCGGCGACTGGGAGATTGTCGGCCTCAGCCGCCGCTCGCCGGATTTCAAGAGCGCGGCGTCATACATCTCGGTCGACCTGCTCGACCGGGCCGACGCCGAGGCCAAGCTCTCGGGTCTCTCCGACGTCACCCACATCTTCTACTGCGCGTTTCAGGCCCGGCCGACCTGGGCCGAGCACGGCGCGCCGAATCTGGCGATGCTGGTGAACTCGGTCGAGCCGGTCGCCAAGGCATCGAAGCGGTTGCGCCACGTCCATCTGGTTCAGGGCAACAAGATCTACGGCTCGCACCTTGGGCCGTTCAAGACCCCGGCGCGCGAGGAAGACCCGCCGCACATGCTGCCCAACTTCTACTGGGACCAGGAGAACTGGCTGCGGGTCAACCAGAAGACCGCCTCGTGGACCTGGTCGGCGCTGCGCCCGCAGACGGTGTGCGGCTTCGCGCTCGGCAACCCGATGAACATCACCACCTGCATCGCCGTGTACGCCACGATCTCCAAGGAACTCGGCCTGCCGCTGCGCTTCCCCGGTAAGCCGGGCGCTTTCAACGCTGTCTACCAGGTGTGCGACAGCCAGCATCTGGCCAACGCTATGACCTGGTGCGGCACCGACGAGCGTGCCGCCAACGAGGTGTTCAACGTCACCAACGGCGACTTCTTCCGCTGGAAGAACGTGTGGCCGCAGTTCGCCCGGTTCTTCGACATGGAGGTCGGCGACATCCAGACCATCAAGCTGTCCGAGTTCATGGCCGACAAGGCGCCGCTCTGGGACAGCATCGTCGAGAAGCACGGGCTGCAGCGCATCCCCTACGACCAGATCGCGGCGTGGCCGTTTGCCGACTACGTGTTCGGCACCGATTGGGACGTGATGACCGATACCCTGAAGCTGCGGCTGCACGGCTTCCAGGACTGCCTGCGCACCGACGCCATGTTCGACCGGATCTTCCAGGAGTTCCGTGACATGAAGGTGATCCCGTAACCGGGTCGGCGTCCCATATAGGGATGGTGTTCACTGTCGCGGAGACGAACGATGCCTGAACTTCCGTACCGCCTCGGCGGTGTCGATCATGTGGTGGTCCGCGCGAAGAACATCGACGCCATGCTCGGCTTCTACCGCGACGTGCTGGGTTGTCCGGTCGCCAAGCACAACGAGCCGCTCGGCCTGTGGCACCTGGATGCCGGCGGCTCGATGATCGATCTGGTCGACATGAACGGCAAGCTGGGCGCGGCCGGCGGCCCGCCGCCGGGTCCGGGCCGCAACGTCGACCACATAGCCATCAAGGTCGAGCGGTTCGATGCCGAGGCCATCCGGGCACACTTCGCCGCCCACGGCATCGAGGCGGAAGCCCCGGCCAACCGTTTCGGGGCCGAGGGCGAGGGGCCGTCGATCTACCTGCGCGACCCGGAAGGCAACGGCGTGGAGCTGAAGGGTCGGGGCTGAGGCTCAGCCGGACCCATATTCTGTCAGCCTGAGGTGCGAGCAGAGCGAGCCGCGAAGGGCGGGAGAAGATGGAATCGGACCGCTCCTAATTCCTACCGGGCGAACTGCCGGCGGTAGGCGGTCGGGCTGATGCCCAGGCGGGTGCGGAAGTGGTGGCGCAGGCCGTCGGCGGTGCCGAAGCCGCATTCGGTCGCCACCCGCTCCACGCCGAAACCTGTGGTCTCCAGCAGGTCGGCGGCGTGGCGGACCCGTTCGCCGATCAACCATTCGCCGGGTGACGATCCGGTAGCTGCTTCGAACCGACGGATGAAGCTGCGCCGGCTCATCGCGGCCTCGCCGGCCATCCGCTCGATGGTGATGCGCTCGCCCAGGCGACTCCGAGCCCAATCGAACAGATGGGCGAACCGGGTGTTCTCGCGATCCGCCACCGGGCGGTCGATGAACTGGGCCTGGCCTCCCTCACGGTGCGGCGGCAGGACGAGCCGCCGGCCGACGTCGTTGGCGATGCGCGGGCCGAAGTCGCGGCGCACGAGATGCAAGCACAGGTCGAGGCCGGCCGAGCTGCCGGCGGAGGTGAACACGCCGTCGGCCTCGGTGTAGAGCACGCTCGCGTCGACCTGGACCCTGGGGAACCGAGCCGCCAGTTGCTCAGCGTAGCGCCAATGGGTGGTGGCGCGCTTGCCGTCAAGCAGACCGGTTGCCGCCAGCACCGCAGCACCCGAACAGACCGACACCAGCCGGCTGCCACGGGCGTGGGCGGTCCGCAATGTGTCGAGCAGGTCGTCCGGCACCGCTGCGTCGATGCCGCGCCAGCCGGGAATCAGGATCGTCGCCGCTGCGCCAAGGGCGGCCAAGTCGCCATCGGCCTCGACCCGGAACCCGCCGGTCGCTCGCAGCGGACCGGGGCGCTCGGCGCAGACCTGAAACCGGTACCAATCCTCGCCCATCTCCGGGCGCGGCAGGCCGAATACCTCGACCACCTGCCCGAACTCGAAGGTGCACAGCCCGTCATAGGCCAGGACAGCGACGCTGTGTGGGTTTGAATGGATTGGCATGATATTCACGGTACATGGCTTAAGTGCCGGTTTCCAGAGACCCGGTACGACCCGATGCTATCGGTCAGTCCAACGTCTTTCGGAGATCCAGCGATGACCACCGCTGTCACCCAGGTTCCACCGGCACCCTCCGCCGCCGCGCTTGCCCACTTCGAGGCGCTGATGGGGTTCGAGACCGATTGCTGGGACGTCCACCACAGCCTGACCACCAGCGATGCGCCGGACTTCGTGCTGCTGGACGTTCGCTCTCCTGCCCTGTTCGCCGCCGGCCATGTTCCGAGCGCGGTCAACCTGCCGCACGGTAAGATGATCGAACGCAACATGGCGAAGTGGCCAGCCGACACCCTGTTCGTCGTCTACTGCGCCGGCCCGCACTGCAACGGCGCCTGCAAGGCGGCGATCCGGCTCGCCCGGCTCGGCCGGCCGGTCAAGCTGATGATCGGCGGCGTGGAGGGTTGGAAGGACGAGGGGTTCGATCTGGCGGTCGAGCCGGTGGCGGTGCCAGCCTGATACGTCGGAATCGAGATCGTCGAAGGGCCTCGATGCCCCCTTCCGCCGGAGACGGCGTCTCCGCATACTCCCGTCAAAACCAACAGGAGGATGCGCCGTGAAGGTCACCGCGATCGAGACGATCCGGCTCGAGGAGTTCCCGAACCTGCTGTGGGTGCACGTCGAGACCGATGAAGGGCTGGTCGGGCTGGGCGAGACCTTCTACGGCGCGGCATCGGCCGAGGCGCATGTCCACGGCATCATCGCGCCCTATCTGCTGGGCAAGGATCCGTTGCAGATCGAGCGGCACCAAGCGCACCTGATCGGCTATGTCGGGTTCTCCGGTGCCAGCGCCGAGCAGCGCGGACGATCGGCGGTCGACATCGCGCTGTGGGACCTCTGGGGCAAGGCGACCGGCCAGCCGATCCACCAGTTGCTCGGCGGTGCGGTGCGCGACGACATCCGGGTCTACAACACCTGCGCCGGCTACCAGTACGTCCGCAACAAGCCCGTGCAGGGTACCGCCAATTTCGGCCTGGGGGGCGAGGCGGGGCCGTATGAGGACCTGGACGGTTTCCTGAACCGCGCCGACGAGGTCGCCCACTCGCTGCTGGAGATGGGCATCACTGCCATGAAGATCTGGCCGTTCGACTACGCTGCCGAAGCATCGTCGGGCGCTTATATCTCGGCGGCCGACCTGAAGAAGTCACTGGAGCCGTTCGAGAAGATCCGCAAGGCGGTCGGGGGCAAGATGGACATCATGGCCGAGCTGCATTCCATGTGGAACCGGCCGTCGGCGGTGAAGATCGCCCGCGCGCTGGAGCCGATCGAGCCGTTGTGGGTCGAGGATCCGGTGTTCATGGATCATCTGGATTCGCTGGGCGAGGTTGCCCGCTCCACCCGCTCGCCGATCGCGGTCGGCGAGACCCGCGGCGGCAAGGCCGACTTCCGGTCGCTGGTCGAGCTTGGCGAGTTGTCGCTGATCATTGCCGACCTGACCTGGTGCGGCGGTCTCACCGAGGGCCGCAAGATCGCTACCCTGGCCGACGCCTGGCATTTGCCGGTGGCGTTCCACGACTGCACCGGCCCGGTGGCGCTGACCGCCTCGACCCATCTGGCGCTGCACACCCGCAACTGCTTCATCCAGGAGATGGTGCGGGCATTTTATTATGGCTGGTACGGGGAGTTGGTGACGACGCTACCGCCGGTCGAGCGCGGGATGATCCAGGCGCCCCCGGGTCCGGGTCTCGGCCTCGAACTGCTGCCCGATGTGATCAAACGCAAGGACGCGTCGGTGCGCCGCAGTACTGTGTAGCGGCGTCTCGTGTCGACGGGATTATCCCAGCGCCAGTGCCGCGATGTCCTGTTTCAGCAGTCGGGCGAGCCGTTCGAATTCGGTGCGCTCGGCCGTTGTGATGTCGCCGTCGCAGGTGATGATGGCGTGGGCCGTGCGCAGCAGCGTGCGCGCCTTGTCTGGTACATTGGCAAAGGCCTGGACGCGGGCTTCGAGGTTGCGGACCGCCGCTGGGTGATCGGTTCGCAGGGCGTGGACATCCTCGTCCAGGATTTCCATGGCCTCCGACAGATCGAACACATCAAACACCGGAATCTCCGACAGCAACTCCTCGGCCCGGTATTTCTCGGCGATGCCATACTCGTCGTCGGCCATGGCTGCGAGCGCGGCAACGGCCATGACAGCCTCCAGGAAGCCCCGGTTCTGAAACCGTCCGACCTCCCGGCGTATTGCGTCCAGAAACGATTCCGCCACCGCTCCCTATCCCAAACCTAGACCGCGACCCGGCGCCGGACCGGGCCTCCCGCTTCGATCAACCGGTCGGAAGCCAAGGTGATGGTCACCGTGCTGCCCTCGTGAACGGTACTCTCGAACACGATGCTGCCACCATGAGCTTCAACGAGGTTCTTGGTGATGTACAGCCCGAGCCCGGTGCCATGATGCCGACGGGCGTGCACATTCTCAAGCTGACGGAACGGCTCGAACAGTTCGACCACGCGATTCGCCTCGACGCCGATGCCGGTGTCGCGCACGACCATCCGAAGCCGGCCGCCAGCGTCGCGTTCGGCCGTCAGGGTGACCGCGCCGCCAGACTCCGTGAACTTGACGGCGTTGGAGAGTAGGTTGATCAGGATCTGCTTGAACGCGCGACGGTCGCCGTGAATGCCGAGACCAGGGTCGACCGTCGCCATGGCCAGCCGCAGGCCATCCGCCTCGGCTTTCTGACGGATCATCCGGTCGCACTCATCGATCAGGCTGGCCAGGCCGAACGGCTTTTCGTCCAGCACCAGGCGGCCGGCCTCGATCCGCGAGACGTCGAGCAGGTCGTTGATGACCGCCAGCAGGTGCGCCCCGCTCTCATGGATGTACCCGGCGTACTCGCCCTGAACATCGCTGTTGGACGCGATCTGGCCGGACTTGATGATTTCGGCGAACCCGATGATGGCGTTGAGCGGCGTGCGCAACTCGTGGCTCATGGTCGCCAGAAACGCCATCTTGGCCCGGTTGGCGAGCTGCGCCTGCTCCACCGCCTTGACCAGCGCGTCCTCGCGGCGCTTCAACTCGCTGATGTCGGTGGCGGTCAGCAGTGTGCCGCCATCGGGGGTGCGTTGCTCCCGGATCAGCAGCCACCGGTCTCCCCTGAAGATCTCGACCGTATACGGCAGGTTGCGTCGGACCTCGAGCCGCTCCTGAAGCCACGCGTCCTCGCGGCCTACTGCGGCCGGCACTTCACCTGCCTCGATCCCGGCGCGGATGTAGTCTTCGTAGCTGATGCCAGGAACGAGGGTTGATCCCGACTTTCCCGACTGGTCTCGGTACGCCTGATTGCACATGACCAACCGGTCGTCGCGATCCCAGAACGCGAGGCCTTCCGAACGCGCATCGAGCGCCTGGGCCAGTTGCGTGTTGGTTGCCCGAACCCGCTGCTCCGCCGTTATCAGGTCGGTCAGGTCCTTGCCGACGCCGCGGTAGCCTTGGAACAGGCCCTGTTCGTCGAAGACCGGGACACCGCTGATCGACAGGCAACGCCTCCTTCCGTCCGCACCGATGCGATAGAACCGGAAGTCCTTGAACGGCTCCCGCCGCTGCAGGGTTGCCTCGTGGGCTGCCCACTCTTCGTCGCTAACTCCGCGCGGTTGGGTCTCGCTGCGGGTCTTGCCGTAGTGATTTTCCGGGGTAAGCGATGAATGCTGCCAGACCGACGGAGACAGGTACGTGAAACGCAGGCCGGCGTCCTGCTCCCAGAACCAGTCCGACGACACGCTGGCGAAGTCGCTCAGACGCTGACTGGCGTGCTCGACGTCCGCTCGGGCACGCTGCGCCTGATCGATCGCCTCGAGCGCTTGGGCGTGCCGTCGGCGCAGGGCGGCGACGATCAGCAACAGCGCCAGTGCAACGCCGTATCCGTGGACCGCTGTGAACCAGAGCGGATCTGTGCTGCTGTGCCAGCCGATCGTCGCCGATAGCAGTTCCTGTGCGGCCCAGATCACTAGGACGACGGCCATGGTTCTGCGCAGGACGCGCTCATCGGGCGCGGTGTCCCGCCACAGCGACCAGGCTGTCACACCAAGGACAAGGCCGAAGAACAGATTGAGTGGTAGATGGATCAGCGATTCTGATAACTGCAGCGCGGTCCCGGCGGTTGCCCACAGCACCGCAATACCGGTGCCGACCACCAGGAGGCGCAGCGGACGGGTAACGTCAAGCCAGATCAGAATGCCGATCGTCAGCAACCCGACATGGCCGATCGACAGGGCCTCTGCTGCGGTGTCGGGCAGAGTTCCGTGTGCGGGACTGTCGATTAGGATGATCGACCGCACCGCGTCAAAGGCAAAGGAGGCGGACCAAAGGCCCCAGATCCGGTTGTTTCGCTCGACCACGGCGAGATACGCCATCACAGCGGCAAGCAGACCAGCACCAGTGGCTGCAGAAATCAGGGCGGCCGGAACCCACATCAACCAACACCTCCGGAAACACGATTCCCGGCAATGAGATCACATGAGTGGTTAAGTTTGGGTTACGGACGTCTCGATTGCCGCGCTTTCCATTCGTCGGCCAGCAACGCGTAGACGATCTCGTCGGTCCACTCGCCCTTGACGATCTCGTTCTGCCGGAAGTGCGCCTCGTGGCGCATTCCTAGTTTCTCCATGACCTTGGTCGACGCGGTGTTGCGTCCGTCGCAACGACCGATGATGCGGTGCAACTCCAACTCCTCGAACCCCAGCCGCAGCATGACTTCCGCGGATTCACGCGCAAAGCCGTTGCCGTGGTGATCTGGATGCAGCACGAAGCCGGTCTCGTCCTGGCGGTTATCGCGGCTGAGCCAGACAAGGTTCACGTCACCAATCAGAACTTCAGTGTCTCGCCGCTCTACCGCCAGAATCAGCTTGTCGCCCTCGCGGTGGATGACGTTCTGGCGAACGCGTTCGGATAGCGCCGTCTGAACGGCGTCGCGCGTTCGTGCGCCCCAGTACAGGAACTGCGTCACATCATCCCGGGATTGAATCCCGAGCAGGGCGTCGAGATCGTCAGGACGAAACGGGCGAAGCCGAAGGCGCGCGGTATCGATCGGATAGGTCGGGCGTAACATCGACGGTTTTGCTCCGGATGTTGGAAAATGGCGGGCTCGGGACTGCCGCTAGACGGCTCCAGCGCCTTTTGGAGTCTTTGTTCGTTTGGATCCGCTGTCGTTCGTCGTGATCACTGTACGATTGCGACACCACACGGTACGTTAACCGTCGGCTGCGGGGCAGGGGGACGGGCAGCAAAGTAATAATTGGTGGTTCCGGAGCCCGAAATGGATAGTCTCACCAAGAATCCGGCCGACGTTCCAGTCAAGGATTCGTCACAACTATACCGCGACCTTTGTTTGGATGAAGCGATGCTGAAAGGCAATGATATCCTCTCAGCGTTACCGGCAGCGGTCTACACCACCGACGCGTCCGGGTTGATAACATTTTACAATCCGGCGGCTGTCGAGCTTTGGGGCATCGAGCCGGTCCTCGGCGACAGCACGTTCTGCGGCTCCTGGAAATTGTACTGGGCTGATGGCCGTCCGATGCGGCACGACGAGTGTCCGATGGCGCTGGCGCTGAAGGAGCGCCGGGCGATCAAGGGTGCCGAGGCAGTTGCCGAGCGTCCGGACGGGACGCGGGTGCCGTTTCTCGCCTACCCGACCCCGCTGTTCGACTCCGACGGGTCCCTCTCCGGGGCGGTGAATACGCTGGTGGACATCACGTCCCGCAAAAGCAATGAAGAGGCAGCCCAACGTCTGGCGGCGATCATCGAGTTTTCCGATGACGCGATCCTGGCGACCGACCTTGAGGGCACGATTACCAATTGGAACAGAGGCGCTGAACGGCTGTTCGGCTACACCACCGGCGAGGTGGTCGGCCGGCCAGTCACGATGTTGCTTCCCCCCGACCGGCAGGACGAGGAGCCGGCGATCCTGGCCCGCATTCGTCGGGGCGAGCACATCGAGCACTACGAGACTGTTCGCCAACCCAGGGACGGCAGTCTCGTTGATATCTCCCTGACGGTCTCGCCGGTGAAGAACGCCGCCGGCACGGTCGTCGGCATGTCCAAGATCGCTCGAGACATTACGGATCGGCGCCGGGCCCAGGATCAGCAACGGCTGCTGCTCAGCGAAATGAACCATCGGGTCAAGAACCTCCTGGTGTTGGCCAGCAGCGTGGTCAGCTTGAGCGCGCGGTCGGCAAAGTCGGTGACCGAGCTGGCTTCGGATGTTCGTGAGCGGCTGGTTGCACTCGCCCGAGCGCACCAGTTGACGTTGCCACGAACGTCCGACCTCGCGCTGCAGGCCGAGCAGGCCACGACGCTGCACGCGCTGATCCAGACGATCACATCGCCTTTCGTTCTGCCGGCCGAAGGCGCAGATGCTCGGGTCAGGGTCAGTGGGTCCGACGTTCCCGTGGCGGCAGGTGGACCGGTGACCAGTATCGCGTTGCTGTTGCACGAGTTCGTGACCAATGCGGCCAAGTACGGGGCATTGTCGACGCCTGAAGGGCGGGTCGATATCAATAGCAGCGAAGAGGGCGATCAGGTCGTTCTGACGTGGACGGAGAGCGGTGGGCCAGCGGTCGACCGGGGGGACGATGCAGAGGGATTCGGCGGCGTTCTCGCGCGCGCAACCGTGAAAGGTCAGTTGGAGGGTACGATCTCGCGAGAATGGAGGCCGAACGGCTTATTCATTCGACTCTCGGTCACGCGCCGTCGCCTGAAGGCGTGACGGTCGCGGAGAAGCGAGCGGGTTGATCAGCATTGGTCTGCGCTCAGCGAGGACCACAACTCCATGCTTCGGAAAGAGTATAGGGAACCCGCGCCGGCGGCAGGCGTTTCATTTTCTAGCGGTTTCGTCAATAAATCTGCTAAAATTGCTTAAATGCTGGTCGCCGAAAAAAGGGTATGACGTCATGGTCGGCAAGCGTCGGGTTCTGGTGATCGAAGACGAGTATCTGACGGCGATGGACCTGACCGAGACCCTGGAGGAGTTGGGGTTTGATGTCTGCGGCATTGCACGCACCGAAGACGAGGCCGTCGAAGTGGCCGCTTTGGAGCATCCTGACCTGATCACTGCGGATGTGCGACTGCTTGACGGCGACGGTATTACCGCAGTCCGCCGCATTACCGCCGCCTCGCCTGTTCCGGTTGTGTATATCTCCAGCAGCGATGCCGATCTGAATGAACGGGCGCCCCAGGCGATCCGAGTCGGCAAACCGTTCAACGCAGCGATGATTTCCCAGGCAATCGAGACCGCGCTGCGCGCCGCGCCGAGAGCCAACCGCTAAGTTCGGGACTACTGCCGCAGAATTTACGAAGAATTTGGTGGAGCCGAGGAGGATCGAACTCCCGACCTTCGCATTGCGAACGCGACGCAAGAAGCCAGAACTCTGTTGGATTTTAATGGGTTGCACTACGCATCCCTAGGCGCTGGCACAGTGTTGTCACAGTGTCAGGTGAAACGTCATGGCTACCATCCGTAAGCGGGGCTTGCGCTATCAGGCGATGATCCGCCGGAACGAACACGCGCCAATTTCACGAACCTTTGCCAATCGAGCCGACGCTCAGCTATGGGCACGCGGCATTGAACGCGAGATGGATCTGGGCACCTTCCGCACGAACGATGGCGTGCCCGCCGACATATCGCTGAAGGAACTTCTGGCCCGCTACGTGTCTGAGGTCACGCCCCGCAAGAAAGGTCACGTGCAGGAAGCTTACCGGATCAGCCGACTGATGCTGTCCGATCTGGCTGCCAGGAACCTCAAGGATCTGTCGCCAGCCCATCTCGCTCGGTTTCGGGATGAACGGCTGAAGTCTGGAACCGAGGCTGCACGGTACGATCTGGTTCTCATCCAGGGGGTGATCAACACGGCTATGCGGGAATGGGGGCTGGATCTTCAACAGAACCCGGTAACACGCGTGACGAAGCCCAAGCCCGTTCGTGCGAGGGAACGGCGGCTGACGGACTCCGAGTTGACGAGCATCGTGGAACGGGCGCACGGACGGTGTGGCGGGGTTCTGCTGCCAACCATCCTGCTGGCTATCGAGACCGGCATGAGGCGTAGCGAGCTACTCAGCATGACCTGGGCGAACGTAGCGCTTTCTGCTGGGGCCGTGACGCTGCCGGATTCAAAGAACGGTAAGCCACGGTCGGTTCCGCTCACGAACGAAGCCATACAGATACTCGGCGACCTGCCACGCGAGGCAGATGCTGTGCTGCCGATCTCCGCGAATGCCCTGGCGCTGGGATGGAAGCGGCTGATGCGGACCTGCGCGATTGCTGATCTTCGGTTCCATGACCTACGGCACGAAGCTATCAGCCGGTTCTTCGAGATGGGTTTGAACGTGCCTGAGGTCGCGCTGATCAGCGGACATAGGACGCCAAGCCAGCTTTTCCGGTACACGAACCTTAAGGCGGATCTGGTGGGGGAAAAGTTGCGGCGGGTGCCCGTGGCGATGCCACAGGCGGCGTAGCGTTCGATTGACAGATCTGGTGGCGCGGCTGGTCGGGACATTGACCGGAGAGTTAGGGGACAGATTGCTACTAGATATATAGAGCCGTTTGTCCCCTAACTTCTGAAGCGTGTAGTTCCGTCGTCACGATTAGTTGGCTCAGGGGGCTGGCTGATGCGCGAACTCTGAGGTGACCCCTGAAAGCCGCTCAGTGCAGAGTGTTACCGGGGCCAGGGCGATCCTATGGCGCTGCGCGATTGCATCCCAGGTCGGCACCATTGGATCATTCGAACTACCCAGGAATCCAGCTTATACTGTTTCATTAGGCTTCGAGCGGCAAGACAGCTATCCGGAACACGAGCGATCGACGGCCCGGCAAGCCTAGTATTCACTAGGCGTCATCAATGCGGCCGAAGTCAATATCTGGATGCAGCATATAAAGTGATCTAACCAGTCGCCGCAGATCATCGGGGATTTCTTTGCCACGCCCGCTTCGGCCGATATTGAAGCGTGTCGCAGGTCGATGCTGTGGATCGAGTGCGCGCGCCACAGCGCCCGCCACTGTTTCCCCGGATATGTTGCGTCCCGCGCCAACGATGGCCTGCGATGTTGCGTCCTCAGGGTCAGTCCTGATCGTTTGGTAGTCGATAAAGCAGGCGGGGACACCTCTGCTGGAAGCGCGTGACCATGTTGCGAAGAAATCGACGTAATGGAAGGCCATGCGAAGCACCGCAGCAGACTGAAGATCCGCAGTATCACGCCCAGGAAGATCAGGTGAACCGCTAAGGTGATCGGCGTAGCTGCGCAAGGCATCGAATATATTGCGGACCGTGATTATGGGACGAATACCCATTATTTTTATATACGTAAGCACGCGGGCGTTGGCGGACAGGTGTGAGTGAGCCACGATGTCCGGCCCGGACACTCGTAGGAGGCTGGTCAAGTCAAAGCCTGTACCAGTTCCATCGTTCATATTGTGTGCTCCGCGCACGCGGTAGCCAAGTGCTTCACCGAGACAATGGGATATGAAGGTGCTCGCGCTCTTGGGCATGCCGCACACGAGAATCGGCGGTTTGTTCAGATCGATTGGCGGCACGAACGTAATTGCTTTCAGCGCAGCGCGTCGCCTGTGAAGAGACACGTCCATTTCACGTACGAACCGACGTTCGAAAATATGTAGATCGGCCGCCCTCGCTCGCGGCGGCGCTTCTGTATGGAAATAGAAGAGATAATACCTACTATTGAGCAGGAATTGCCGGTCTTCGAATAAATGTTGGGTCTCCCGCCTTGGGGTCCCGGCGCACACGAGGGTCAGCGCGTAAGCAGTGTCCGACATGTCGCGCCTGCCAGAGATGTGCGCCAATCGGCTCACCTCCAGATATAGCCTAGCGTCGCTAGGCCGATTGAGCACAGCCGCCTGAGCCTGCGATAATCTCAAACCAGAATTGAGCATTTCTCAAGTTATTGTACATATTCTAGATTGTCTACCTTGGACCGATCTCCATATGCAGAGCGGAGTTCGCGCCGCTATCTGTTGCCTTCGCCAAACCCTCTTGAGGCAGCCTAAAAGATTGTAAAACATAACATTCTGGCTGCAGATGGTGAGTCCCATTGGGGCTCTCGATTCGTGCTCAGTGAATTAATCTCAGATTATAAATTTAACGATCTAAAAAATGGTCCTGAATCTGGAGGGTTCTGTGAGGTCGCGCGACCGGGAGGCAGCCGTCGGGCTCGGTGCGCGACCTCATTGAAGCCGGATTGAGCGAACCCGCGGGATGGCGGAACGGGCTATGGGGATTGTGTTGCCAGCGCCTGGCCCGGGAGGCCGAGGCGCGCGATGGGATTGCGGGTTGGACGGTCGCGCCGGACGATGACGGCGGTGATTTGCGGTGGGACGTCGTGGTCGTGGACGCTGCGCCGCCGATGACGACCTTGCCCGGACCGCTCGCCGTTGCAGCAGGACGCAGCGTCCATGCAGGCGCATGGAGCGCCCGGAGCAGCATCGGGTCGTATGAGGTGGCGTGACGGGCCGGTCATGATGTGTCGTTCCAGAAGGACGGCCGCGCAGGCGGTGATCGCCACGACCCCGGCAGGATGGCGCGGCTTATCGCGGTGCTGCCGCAGCACGGGCAGCAGTGGTTGCGATCTGTGACAGCCGCGTCTTCGGTCGGCGATGGATCCGGTTTGGGCGCCGGTGCGGCGAGCAGCGTGCGGCAGAGCGCCAGCTTGTCGGCGCGATGACCGTTGGCGAGGAAGCCGTAGTGGCGGATGCGGTGGAAGCCGTCGGGCAGGGTGTGCAGCAGGAAGCGGCGGATGAACTCGTCGGCGTCGAGGGTCATGACCTTTGCCTTGCCGTGATGGCGGTAGTCGCGCCAACGGAAGGCGACCTGGCGGTCGGTGACGTCGAGCAGCCGCGAGTTGGCGATCGCGACCCGGTGGGTGTAGCGACCGAGATAGGCCAGGACCTGGGCGGGGCCGCCGAACGGCGGCTTGGCGTAGACCACCCACTCTACGCCCCGCAGCTCACGCAGCCGGCGGGTGAAGGCGGCGGGCTCGGCGAGCCCGGCGAGGTCGCCGAAGAAGCCCAGTCCGCCGGCCTCGAAGGCGGCCTGCAACTCGGCCAGGAACAGCCGCCGGAACACCCGGGACAGCACCCGCACCGGCAGGAAGAACCCGGGCCGGCACGCCACCCAACGCGTGCCGTCGAGCGACGGGCCGCCGCCCGGCACGACGCAATGGACGTGCGGGTGATGGTGGAGGGTCTGGCCCCAGGTGTGCAGCACCGCGACGACGCCGAGCTCGGCGCCGAGGTGGCGGGGATCGGCAGCGACCACGCGCAACGTCTCGGCCGCCGCCCGGAACAGGATGGCGTAGACAGCCGCCTTGTTCTGGAAGGCGATCTCCGCGGCTGCCGGCGGCATGGTGAAGACGACGTGGAAATATCCCACCGGCAGCAGCTCGGCCTGACGGGCGGCGAGCCACTCGGCACGCGCCTGGCCCTGGCACTTCGGGCAGTGCCGGTTGCGGCAGGAGTTGTAGGCGTGACGGACGGTGCCGCAGTCCCGACACTGCTCGACATGGCCGCCGAGTGCCGCGGTGCGGCACAGCTCGACGGCGCTCATCACCCGCCGCTCGACCCGGCCCAGGTGACCGTCATGCGCGCGGCGATAGGCATCGCCGTGCCGGCGGAACACGTCCGCCAACTCCAGACCCGGAGGCATGACGCCCGGTCAGGCGGGAGGCACCACCTCCAGCGCCAGCCGGTCGAGCGGGCTCTCGGTCCGCCGGATCAGCCCGTTCGAGACCTGCGTGTAGCGTGCCGTGGTCGACAGGTTGGCGTGCCCGAGCAGGACCTGGATGATGCGGATGTCGGTGCCGCTCTCCAGCAGGTGGGTGGCGAAGCTGTGCCGCAGGGTGTGCACCGTCACCCGCTTGTCCAACCCCGCAGCAGCACGAGCCGATCGGCAGGCGGCGTGCAGCACCTGGACGTCGATCGGCTTGCTCGCCTCGCGACCGGGGAACAGCCAGTGCTCGGGACGCGCCAGCCGCCAATAGGTTCGCAGAATGCCGAGCAACTGCGCCGACAACATGACGTAGCGGTCCTTGCCACCCTTGCCGTGCTCGACCCGGATCACCATCCGCCCGCTGTCGACGTCGCCGACCCGCAGAGCGACCACTTCCGACACCCGCAACCCAGCCGCGTAGGCCGTCGTCAGCGCCGCCCGGCTCTTCAGGCTCGCAACCGCCTCCAGGAACCGCACCACCTCGTCGGCGCTCAGCACCACCGGCAGATTGCGCGGTTCGCGTGCGTAGGGAATGCGCTCCGGGATCTCCCCGTGCCCGAGCGTCACGCCGTAGAAGAACCGCAACGCACAGACCGTCTGGTTCAGCGCTGCCCACGAGATCCCGGTCGACACCAGGTGGACCTGGAAGGCACGCACATCCTCCAGACCCAGACGGTCCGGCGATCGGTCGAAATACCGGCTGAACTTCGATACTGCAAGGACATAGGATCGTTGCGTCGCCGGCGACAGATTACGGACCGTCATGTCCTCGATCATGCGACGGCGTAGAGGGCTCAACTCGGCCATCGGGGTGCTCCTGTCTGGTGATGAGGCTGCTTGCAACCGCCATCATTCCAGACAGGGGACCTCCACGGGTCACCGCCCCCTACTTCCCGCGACAGCGGGTTCGTTCAATCGCCTATGAAGCCCGCTCCTCCTGGAATTGGTCCATCCTGACGTCTTGGATAGAGGATCTGATATGGCGATGGCGCGCTGCAAACTGGAGGAGATCGTAGGCAAACTGCGGCGGGCGGACGCCCTGCACAGCCAGCGCATGTCGATAGCGTATTCAATTCAACGTCAGCCACCTCCATCCAATATGCTCGGCTTCCGCTCAATGCCAATCTTCCATCCTTGGAACTGCCGCCCGTACGCAGCCTGCATGGCGTCCCGGAGTGCCTTCTCATGGCAGAACTGGACGATGAAGCTGTCATGGATCGGCAGGCACGTGATGCCCTGATCCAGCATCGTCAGAAGAACATCCTCGGCTATGTCGGAGTCGATTCGCTGTAACCGGACGCCAGCCCCGCTGCCAAGGCTGTCGCTGATCTGAGGGTGGCGCTCACGGACGGCTGATACCGCGTCATCCCAGGACATACCTGTGTCGGTCACCATCCTGCGGGTGTCCTGACTGAAGTGGGATCTGCCGTTCACTAGAGCGTTGAAGAGTTTCTTGGCCACATCACGCGGCAAGCCATCAATCGCGTACGGATCACCATCAACGTCCAGTCCGCGCTGGTGGTACAGCATGGTCGGATGCAGGGAGGCGTAATCCAGTTCGATGGATGGAATGTCCGAGATGTAGATGAACTTCCGATACTCGCGGGGAACCCCCTGCCACCAGCCGCCGACAAGCCGGCCACCATCCGTGAACGACCCGTTGTTGAACACCCGATGCAGATGGTTCTGCGTGCAGAGAAGCGGACCCCGCTCGCCCTTTTGCGCCATGCGTTCGGCACATTTCCAGAAAGCATTCTCACCCGGCAACAGGCTGGCCCCACAGTCCCGCAGCTTCGCGTTGATGCGCTTCAGGTTCTCCCGCATTCGGATCGTGTCGGGGGTGTCGGGATACTCGATCTGAGGCTCTGTATCGGCATTAATGCCGAGCCTCTTGTTGCGCCTCACAAGCTTCTTGTCGCGTCTCAGAATGATGGTCTCGGCATTCGGGGCCCGCCCTATGACGATTTCCTCGAAGTCCTCCGTATCGAACATCTCGATGAGCTTCGGAGTGGCTGCAATTCGAGTTGTGCGGCCTTTGCCTGTTACGCGAGTGTAGCTCCATCGCCGCGTGACCTGAATCAGCCCGAGAGCGGACAACCCCTCATATGCGGCTATGTAAGGACGGTATGTCAGATACAGGTTGGCATACCGCGAACCAGACCTGAACGTGCCCTTGGCGAGTGAAATGGCTAGGTCTTGCCCGCTCAGGTATGCCCGATAGAGGTTCAGCACGAAAAGCCGGACAGCCGTTCGGAACCTATCGTGCTCGGCAGGTGTGCGCGTGCGTTTTCGCAGACCGTTAGAGCGACTGTAAGCATCTATGGATTTGACTAGCAGGGATACGACAGGTCGTATCTGATCAAAAATCGTATGGCTGTGTATATCGAATCGGATTGAGTTATCATTAGATGAATTAACTAAGGAAATACTCTTCTTATTCCACTCTTTATCACTCTCTTTCTCATTACTAGGGGCAGTTAAATCCAGGGACATCTGGCATCCTTTCAAGTTCGTTACATGGGCGGCATTCCAATCTGGATGATTAGAGACAGCTAATTCGACTTACGCGCAGGAACGAGTCGTCCGCGCTCCTAGAGACCGGAGCCCGAACCACCATGCCCGCATTTTCGGGGATCAAGCCGTTCGCGTATTGCTAGCGGCTCGCAGTCGGTCAGATATGGAATCAGCGATTCAGACTTCAAGCCCACGCCCGAACATAAACAATTTGAGAACTCAGGAGCCTTCCGCGTCACGTTCAGCAGCTAGCGCCAGCATCCGTGCGAACACCCCTGCCGAACCTCGCCAAACCCTGCACGCACGCAGCCCGCATCTATGCCAGCCCCCTCAGCAAGCCCGCAGGACGCCTACAGCACAGGATGCCCTCTGTAGCCGCCTGTAAGCCCCCCCTGACGGGCATGGCTTTGTTGCCGAACTCCAACCAGCTAATTCCCGGCAGAGGCCATATATGAGCTACCTAGGGGGGTGGAGTGGCCCATGCGTACCCCCGTGCCGCACGAAGTGAACGGACGCTCACCTATGTTGGCAACGGGTGGCCGGGAGCGGGCTTGGGCACACTCCTGTCACAGTGGGCACAGCAGAACGGCTCGTATCAGCCCGCAAGGCAGGCTACAATCCTGCTGTCAGTGCCGGAAAACCTGGAGAAATTGGTGGAGCCGAGGAGGATCGAACTCCCGACCTTCGCATTGCGAACGCGACGCTCTCCCAGCTGAGCTACGGCCCCACCGACTGGGCGGGTCGGCCGAGGCCGCCCGTCATGTGATCGGGGTTATATGAACTTCATCGGTTCGGTTCAAGAGGCAGGATCGCGTTGGCCGTCTGTCCCGCTCAGACGGTCAGGGAAGCGGGTGGGAATTCCAGGCGCGCGCGGGTGCCACGGCCGAGCTCGGAATCCAGAACCAACCGTCCGCCATGCAGTTCGATCAGGGTTTTCACCAGGGGCAGCCCGAGGCCGGCGCCTGTCAGGCGGCGCGAGCGAACCTCGTCGTTCTGGGAGAACGGCTGTACTGCCGCCGCGATCTGCTCCTCGGACATGCCAGGACCGTCGTCGACGATGATCACGCTCAGCGCGTTGTTCGGGCGGCGCTCGACGGTCAGCGTCACGGTCGAACCTGCGGGCGACACTTTGACGGCATTCGACAGCAGGTGAATGATCATCCGGCGCAGCGACGCCACTTCGGCGCGCAGCGGCGGCAGGTCGGTCGGCACCGCGTCGACCAGCGTCACCTGACGGGGGCGGGCGAACGGCTCGGTGATCCGCAGGCACGTTGCGGTGATCGACTCAAGGCGGATCAGGTCCATCGGAAGGGCGGCTTCGTTGCCGCCGAGGCGGGTCAGGTCGAGGATGTCGTTGATCATCCGCAGCAGTTGTTCGCCGCTGGTCCGGATCAGGCCGGCATACTCGCCGAGGGTTTCCGGCTGCATGGTTCCGCCGGACCGCTCGAGAAGCTCGGCGAAGCCGATCACCGCGTTCAGCGGGGTGCGTAACTCATGGCTCATCAGGGCCAGGAAGTCGGCCTTGGCACGGCTTGCCAGTTCGGTGGATTCCTTGGAGCGCCGCATCTCCAGCTCGGCTTCCCGCTGGGCGCTGATGTCGCGCCACAGGCCGGCTATCCCGCCGTTCGGCAACGGCACCTTGCGGGCTTCGATCCAGCGGCCGTTTTTGAGCTGGTAGACCTGTTGGGTGTAGGGGGTTCGGTGACGCTGAACTTCGGCGTCGATGTATGCCTCAAGGTCAGAGTAGCCCAGGCTTTGAACGCGATCGTGGTGCAGGCCGAATCGGGTCAGCGCCTCGCGGTATGTCAGGCCGGGCTTCAGGTCTTCCTCGGGGAACATGGTCTCGTAATACGGGCTGACGGCCACGACCCGATCGTCGCGATCATAAATCGCTACCGCCACGTCGATCGACGCCAGCGCGTTGAAGATCAGATCGAGCGGCAATGTCTTGTCAGACCGAACCATGGGCATCCTCATTGCATTCGAGATTATCGAAAACGAGAGGAATGGCCAGCAAAACATTAGGAATGCTACATGAATCCAGAATACCTACTGTTTGAAGAAAACCCTGGGTTGTTCAGTTGGGTTGTTCGGCCACCGACAATCGCGGGCATTGGCCCGTGCTGGCGGCACTGCAGACTTCCGCGCTCTGGCCGCTCCGTGAGGTGTTTTCGGGCGGCTCCGACCCGCAAACTACACCGGTAGCGCGAGCAAGTAGCCGCCGGTCCGGATCACAGCCGAAGTGTCGCCGACAGTGGGTGTACAGTGACGCCGCCCGCGCTTGCCGTCGCCGCCGGCCCTGGTTAGGGTGCGGCGCACACGACGGGAGGGCGACTGCGATGGACTCGGTTCTCTGGCTGATCAAGCAGGTGGTGCAGCTTTATACCTATTTGCTGTTCGCCTACATCGTGATCGACCTGCTGGTAAAATTCGGCGTGGTGAACGCCTACAACCGCGTCGTCTACGTGGCGATGGACTTCCTGTCGCGCATCACCGAGCCGTTGCTGCGCCCGATCCGCAACCTGATGCCCAGTCTCGGCGGCATCGATATCTCGCCGGTGATCCTGGTGCTTGCCTTGCAGTTCGGCGTCCGCCTGCTGGAAGAGCTGGCAATCCGTATGAGCTGACCGGGCTCCGTCAACAAGGCGCTGCCGTGTCGGTCATCACGCCGTTCCAGGCCGGACCCGGCGGTGTGCGGGCCGCTGTCAAGGTCACACCGAAGGCCGCGGCTGATCGCATTCGCGGTGTCGTTCAGGACGAAGCCGGCGTCGCGTGGCTGCAAGTCTCGGTGACCGCGGTGCCCGAGGATGGCCGCGCCAACAAGGCGGTGACCGCCCTGCTGGCAAAACGCTGGCGGGTGCCGAAATCGTCGATCGAGATCGTCCAGGGGACGACCGAACGGCGCAAGGTCCTGCTGGTGCGCAGTGACGACACGGCGGCGCTGACGGCCCGTCTTCAAACATGGCTGACCAGCGAGGGAACGAGCGCATGAGCACGGGCGGGATCATTGACGGCAAGGCATTCGCAGCAGGGCTGCGCAGCCGGGTAGGACAGGCGGTCGACGGCCTGATTCGTGAGCATGGCCTGAAGCCGGGCCTGGCCGTGGTTCTGGTCGGCGACGATCCGGCCAGCCGGGTCTATGTGCGCAACAAGGCGGCCCAGACGGTTGAAGCCGGCATGAACTCGATCGAGCACCGGCTGCCGGACGACACCACCCAGGAAACCCTGCTGGCGCTGATCGGCGAACTGAACGCCGACGAGGCGGTCGACGGCATCCTGGTCCAATTGCCGCTGCCCGGCCAGATCGATGCGCAGGCGGTGCTGGACGCCATCGATCCGGCGAAGGACGTCGACGGCTTCCACGTGATCAATGCCGGTCGCCTGGCGACCGGCGGAGCCGCCCTGGTGCCGTGCACGCCGCTCGGCTGTCTGCTGCTGCTGAAGGATCGGCTGGGCGATCTGTCCGGCTTGCACGCCGTGGTCGTCGGACGCTCCAACATCGTCGGCAAGCCGATGGCGCAACTGCTGCTGGGTGCCAACTGCACGGTGACCGTCGCGCATTCGCGGACCCGCGACCTGCCCGCCATGTGCCGGCAGGCCGACATCCTGGTGGCGGCGGTCGGCCGGCCCGAAATGGTGCGCGGCGACTGGGTCAAGCCGGGGGCGACGGTGATCGACGTCGGCATCAACCGGGTACCGGCACCGGATAAGGGCGAAGGCAAGACCAGGCTGGTCGGCGACGTGGCGTTTGCCGAGGCGGCGGCGGTGGCGGGTGCCATCACCCCGGTGCCCGGCGGCG
This sequence comes from alpha proteobacterium BAL199, assembly GCA_000171835.1. Lineage (GTDB taxonomy): Bacteria > Pseudomonadota > Alphaproteobacteria > Thalassobaculales > Thalassobaculaceae > Thalassobaculum_A. The sequence continues at coordinate 22,245 of ABHC01000011.1, forward strand.
TCGGCCCGATGACGATTGCGGTCCTGCTGCGCAACACCGTCGAGGCGGCCTGCCGCCGGCGCGGCATCGCGGTGCCGACGCTCTAAGCTAAGGGGTCGTCCTGTCGCGGCTCCTCGGATCGTCGACCCGTAGCGCTGCGTAGATGTGACCGGTCCGGGCGTCGGCCCGCCAGGGCCGGGCACGCCGCAGCGGGATCTCCCATGCCGGATCGCCGGGATCGATCGGCGTGACGATCGTCTGGTTGCGACCGGCCCGGCAGCGCGCGAGTTCACGGCCATCGGGGCCGAACATCCGGCCGGTATAGTCTACGCTCGCGTCCACCGGGATGCTGTAGCTGAGCCACATCGTGTTCGCCGCAGCGTGGGCCTGGGCCAGGACGCCGTCCATCGGTTTGCGGGAGTAGGACGAGAGCAGCATGACCTGGACGCCGAGTCCGGCGGCCTCGATGAACAGTTCGGGGAACTTGACCTCGATGCAGATGGCACAGCCGAACCGGATGCCATCGACATCGAAGGTGCAGGGCTCGACCGGGCACTGCACCGTCGCGACGGCAACGCCGGACGAGGGCATCGGTCAGCCGTTGGTGTCGGTCGGCAGCGCCAGCCGGATGACACCGCGGGCGGCCCGGATGTGGACCGGCTTGCCCTTGCGCAGCACCGCGATCCGGCCGCGGTCCTGAAGCGCGGCGGCGGCGGCGCGGATGCGCCGGATCAGCACGCGCCAGGGCACCACGTCGCTCGGGCTGCCGCCCAGGGCTCGGGCTACAATCGCCGGGTCGATCGACTTGCCGGGGCCGGCCGCCGTGCAGGCGTCCAAGATCGCCTTGCCGACATCGTCGAGCGCCGAAGCCTCGTCGTCGTCGTTCGCGGCGGAAGGGTTGGTATTCTGGGGTTCACGTGCCATATCGGCACTGTACGCGAAAGTCGGGGGGAACCACACCGCGATGCTCGGCACCATCGATGCTTTGTTCATCGGGCTGGCCGCGTTCGTCGGCGGGCATTTCGTCCTGTCGTCGCCGCCGTTGCGCGACCCGCTGGTCCGGCGCCTGGGCGAGGAGCGGTTTCGTGTCCTGTACGCCTCGGCGGCGTTGGCCGCCTTGCTGTGGACCATACTGGCCTACGAGGCGGCCCCGTTCATCGAGGTCTGGCTGCCGCCGTGGTGGACATACTGGATCCCCAATCTGGCGATGCCGTTGGCCGCCATTCTGCTGGTGGCCGGGGTGACCACCCGCAACCCGACCGCGGTTGGCGGCGAGAGCGCGCTGGACGACCCGAACGCGGTGCGCGGCGTGCTGACCATCACCCGCCATCCGTTCCTGAACGCCGTCGGCCTGTGGGCGCTGACCCATCTGACGACCAATGGCGACCTTGCCTCAATGGCGCTGTTCGGCGGCATGGCGCTGCTGGCCTATGCCGGGATGCCGGCGCTCGACGCCAAGATGCAGCGCCGCCTGAAATCCACCTGGGGGCCGATGGCGTTGACCACCTCGTGCGTTCCGTTCCTGGCGGCATTGCAGGGCCGGGTGCGGATCGACTGGTCGGGCATCGGGCTGTGGCGGCTGGCCCTCGGCCTGGTGCTGTGGGCCGCGCTGTACGGCCTGCATCCGTTCTACACTGGCGTGTGGCCGCATCCCTGACCGATAGGCTGGACCGAATTTGATCGGAATTCCAGAGGGCTGCCGGATACCGGGTGGATTTCAGCTCTCCGCGGCGGTGCCGCTGCGGCTGGGATGGCGGCAGGCAAAGCAGTGCTCGGAATCATCCCGAGGCCGTCATCCCGGACGCGCTTCAGCGCGATCCGGGACCCATGATGCACGGGCGCGTCGGCGGAACCCGCCGTCTTACCCCTGCAGCATCTTCTTCAGGCGCAGGCGCAGGGCGTTCAGCTTGATGAAGCCGGCGGCGTCCTTGTGGTCGTAGTCGGCAACCGCGCTCTCCTCGAAGGTCACCCAGTCGGCGGAGTACAGGCTCTTGTCCGCCTTGCGGCCGACCACCGAGGTGTTGCCCTTGTACAGCTTCAGGCGAACCTCGCCGGTGACGTCCTGCTGGCTGTAGTCGATCGCGGCCTGCAGCATCTGGCGTTCCGGCGAGAACCAGAAGCCGTTGTAGATCAGGGTGGCGTAGCGCGGCATCAACTCGTCCTTGAGATGCGTCAGCCCGCGGTCGAGGGTGATGCTCTCCACCGCCCGGTGGGCGACGTGCAGGATGGTGCCGCCGGGGGTCTCGTACAGGCCGCGGTTCTTCATGCCGACGAACCGGTTCTCCACCAGGTCGAGCCGGCCGATGCCGTTGGCGCGGCCGAGCTCGTTGAGCTGGGTCAGCAGGGTGGCCGGGCTCAGCCGCACGCCGTCGATCGACACCGCGTCGCCCTTCTCGAAGCCGACTTCCACATAGGTCGGCTTGTCCGGCGCCTCTTCCGGCGACAGGGTGCGCGACCAGATGTAGTCGCCCGGCTCGGCCCACGGGTCCTCCAGAACCTTGCCCTCGGAGGAGGCGTGCAGCAGGTTGGCGTCGACCGAGAATGGCGCCTCGCCGCGCTTGTCCTTGGCGATCGGGATCTGGTGCTTCTCGGCGTAGTCGAGCAAGGCGGTGCGCGAGGTCAGGTTCCACTCGCGCCACGGGGCGATGATCTTGATGTCGGGCTGCAGCGCGTAGTAGCTGAGCTCGAAGCGCACCTGGTCGTTGCCCTTGCCGGTGGCGCCGTGGGCCACCGCGTCGGCGCCGGTCATCTGGGCGATCTCGATCTGGCGCTTGGAGATCAGCGGCCGGGCGATCGACGTGCCGAGCAGGTAGCAGCCCTCGTACAGAGTGTTGGCGCGGAACATCGGGAACACGAAGTCGCGCACGAACTCCTCGCGCAGGTCCTCGACGAAGATCTCCTTGACCCCCATCATCTTGGCCTTGGCGCGCGCCGGCTCCAGATCCTCGCCCTGGCCGAGGTCGGCGGTAAAGGTCACCACCTCGCAATTGTAGGTATCCTGCAGCCAGCGCAGGATGATCGAGGTGTCGAGCCCGCCGGAATAGGCGAGCACCACCTTCTTGGGGGAGTCGGCCATGGTGCCCTCGCAGTGACGCTGATCACCGGGCACCCCAACCGGGCCCCGGACGGGCGCGGAGTATAGGGAGCGCGGCGCGCGGGGCAAGGGAGAAGGGGTGGCTCCGGCACACCAACTGCATCGCCGGGCCGGCGGTCCCGGAATTGACGATTGGCAATAATTGCCAATATCCTTGGCCGTCCCTTTCGGAGGATCGCGGCATGCCGACCCGCAACGTCAACCTGACTGATGAACTCGACCGTCTCGTTGACGACGAAGTGCGCTCGGGGCGGTTCCAGAACGCCAGCGAAGTGGTGCGCGCCGGGCTGAGGATGTTCGAGCAGCAGCGGGACGAGCAGGTGGCACGGCTCGCGCTCCTGCACCGGATGCTCGACGAGGCCGACCAGGGTGAATCCGTGGGGATCGACGGCATCGAAGACTTTGTTGACGACGTGATGGCCGAACTGGACGCCGAGAACCCGACGGCTCCGGCCGACCGGCGTGGTTAGGCTGACTCGGTCGGCGGCGTTCCTCGACGACCTGAAAAACACACTCAGGACTAGCGAGGAGAGTTGGGGCCGCGACGGGCGCGTCCGCTACGCTCTACTGGTGACGCGGGCGCTTAACGACCTTGCCGGCGATCCCAGCCGCAACGGGGTGCGCGAGGTTTCGGGGCGGCCGGGTGTGTTCGGATACCACCTTCGGCACAGCCGGGACGCGGTGCCGACTGGTCATCGGATCGGTCGGCCGCGCCACGTCGTGTTTTTCCAACTCGGCGATGACCAGCAGGTCGTTCGGCTGTTGCGGTTGCTCCACGACCGGATGCTGCCGAGCCTGTGGATGGCGTCCGGCGACGACGTTCTCTGAATTCAACCGATCGTCAAGTATCCCCCCATTGCAGGCCGCCTCGATCCTAACCTAGGCTTCGATCTGCCGGGCCGTTCGGGCCGGCGCGATCTTGGATTTCAGCCTTCCCGTGAATTCATCCGACCGGGGACGGCTCGTGCGGCGGCGAGGTTGCCGCACGAGCGGTCGTCGTGATCGGATCCGCTACAGCGAGTACCGTTCCGTCAGTTCTGCCCAACCTCCGATCCACCCGCCCCCTCCCCAATCCACGGATGCCCCCGATGCCGACCGCCAGCGCCGCTGCCCCGCTTCCCGCCGTCGCCTCGACCAACCCCGCCCTCGATGCGCTGAACTGGCGCTGCATCGGCCCGTCGCGCGGCGGCCGGGTGGTGGCGGTCGCCGGCGATGCCAACGATCCGATGACCTTCTACTTCGGGGCGTGCGCCGGCGGGGTGTGGAAGACCGTCGACGGCGGGGTGTACTGGCGCTGCGTGACCGATGGCTACCTGACCAGCGCCACCATCGGCGCGCTGGCGGTGGCGCGCTCGGACAGCAACGTGGTGTATGCCGGCACCGGCGAGACCACGATCCGGCTGGACGTGTCGTTCGGCGACGGCATGTACCGCTCGACCGACGCCGGGCGGACCTGGAAGCACATCGGCCTGAAGGAGACCCGGCACATCGGCCGGGTGCTGGTGCACCCGCGCGATCCGAACCTGGTCTATGTGGCGGCCCTGGGCGACGCCTTCGGCGCCAACCCGGAACGCGGGGTCTACCGTTCCAAGGACGGCGGCGAGACCTGGGAGCATGTGCTGGAGCGCGGTTCGGACGCCGGCTGCGTCGACATGTCGATGGACCCGAACAACCCCCGCATCCTGTTCGCGGCGTTCTGGCAGGCGCGCCGCAACTTCTGGAACCTGTCGAGCGGCGGGCCGGGCAGCGGGCTGTTCCGCTCCACCGATGGCGGCGACACCTGGGAACCGGTGACCGGCGGCGGCTTCCCCGACGGCATGCTCGGCAAGGTCGGCGTGTCGGTGTCGGAGGCCAAGGCCGGGCGGGTGTTCGCGCTGGTCGAGGCCGAGGGCGACAAGATCGGGCTGTACCGCTCCGACGACTACGGCAAGTCCTGGACCCAGGTGTGCCGCAACCGCGACCTGATGCACCGGCCCTGGTACTACACCCACGTGTTCGCCTGTCCGGACCAGGCCGACACGGTGTACGTCACCAATCTGCAGATGTGGAAGTCGACCGACGGCGGCGTCAGCTTCAAGGAGATCACCACCCCGCACGGCGACAACCACGATCTGTGGATCGACCCGGCCAACCCGCGCCGCATGGTCGAGGGCAATGACGGCGGGGCCTGCGTGTCGTTCAACGGCGGGGAGTCCTGGTCGTCGATCTACAACCAGAACACCGCCCAGTTCTACCGCATGGACATCGACAACCAGCACCCCTACCGGGTGTACGCGACCCAGCAGGACAACACCTCGATCAGCGTGCCGAGCGCGTCCGAATGGGGCGTGATCACGCTGGCCGACGCCACCTACCCCGGCACCGGCGAGAGCGGGTTCGTCGCGGTTCATCCCGAGGACGCCAACATCGTCTATGTCGGGGCCATCGGCTCCAGCCCGGGTGGCGCCGGGGCGCTGCAGCGCTACGACCACCGCACCCGGCAGGTCCAACTGGTCAACGTCTGGCCCGAGGAGTCGACCGGCATCGCGCCGCGCGACCTGAAGTACCGGTTCGCCTGGACCTTCCCGATCCTGTTCTCGCCGCACGACAGCAACACGCTGTACGTCGGCGGCAACCACGTGTTCCGCACCCGCAACGAGGGGACCAGCTGGGACTGCATCTCGCCGGACCTCAGCCTGAACGACATAGCCCGCCAGGACTATTCCGGCGGCACCCTGACCCGCGACAGCGCCGGGGCGGAAACCCATGCGTCCTGCGCCTGCGTGCACGAGTCGAAGCACCGCAAGGGCGAGCTGTGGGCCAGCACCGACGACGGGCTGGTCCATGTCAGCCGCAACGACGGCGGCTCGTGGCAGAACGTCACCCCCCCGGATATGCCGGAACTGGCCTATGTCGGCAGCGTGGAAGTCTCGGCCCACGACGCCGACACGGTCTATGTTTCGGCGACCCGCTACAAGCTGGCCGACTACAAGCCGTATCTGTTCCGCAGCACCGACAGCGGCAAGACCTGGCAGTCGATCAACGGAGACCTACCGGGCGACGAGATCACCCGGGTTCTGCGCGCCGACACCGAGCGGGCCGGCCTGCTGTTCACCGGCACCGAAACCGGGGTGTTCTTCAGCCTGGACGACGGCGCCCGCTGGACCCGCATGGGCGGCGGCTTCCCGGTGGTGCCGGTTTATGACCTGAAGCTCAAGGACGCCGATCTGGTGGCCGCGACCCACGGCCGGTCGTTCTGGATCCTCGACGACATCACCCCGCTGCGCGCCATAGCGGCGGCCAAGGCGACCAAGCTGTTCACTCCGCGCACCACGATCCGGCAGCGGCTGGCCTGGAGCGCGGGGCGCGGCAACCTGAGCGGCATCAGCTACGGCCCGGCGTTCGGCATCAACGGCAGCACCCATCTGGTCGAAGGGTTCGAGGGCGCGCGCATCCGTCATCACCTGGACGTCGGCGAGAACCCGCCGGCCGGTGCGATCATCTATTACCAGCTGGCCGAGAATGCCGACGCTCCGGTACGCCTGACGATCCGGGATTCCGGTGGTGGCGAGGTGGTCAGCTTCAGCAGCGCCGACAAGGATGCGCCGCACCAGCGCCGACCCGGTACCAAGGCCGGCCTGAACCGGTTCGTCTGGGATCTGCGGTACGCGGCACCGGAGAAGCTCGACCCGGCGCTCAGCGGCCTGAAGGTCAAGCCGTTCGCCGGCGACGGCGACGGCCAGCCCGGCCCAACAGCGGTACCCGGTTCCTACACGGTCGAACTGGAGGTCGGCGGAGTGACCCAGAAAGCAGAGTTCGAGGTCGTCCCCGATCCGCGCCTGAAGGTCACCGAGGACGAATTCACCGAGCAGTTCGCCCTCCTGCAGGCGCTCAGCGACAGCCTGTCGGAGCTGAACAGCGCGGTGAACAACCTGCGCTGCCTGAAGCGCCAGCTTGCCGACCTCGGCGGTCGTCTGGGCGACGACCACGCGGCGCTGCGCGAGCAGGCCGACGCTCTGACCAAGGGCCTCGGTGCCGTCGAGGGCGTACTGGTCGATGTGCACCGGGAGTCGCCGCGCGACGTGCTGCGCCACCCGGCCGGCCTCAACGACACCTTGGTCGACCTGATCAGCGTGGCTGCGATCGCCGACGCCGCCCCGACCTCTCAGGCCCACGAGGTTTCGGCTGAGATCATGGCCAGGGTCGAGGCCCAGATCGACGCGTACAACGATCTGATCGCCAAGGACGTACCGGCCCTGAACAAGGCACTGACTGCTGCCGGAATCGGCGTTCTGGGCACCGCGTAACACCACCACCAACCGCAGGAGGACATCATGGACTTCATCGAACAGCTCTTCGGCATTTCCCCCGACGGCGGCGACGGCTCAACCGAGGCGATGTACATCGTCGCCCTGGCGGCGATCGTGCTGCTGTTCACCGCCCGCCCGCTGCTGCGCAAGCTGGCTGCCCGCCGCCACGACTGACGGGGCCGCGGTTCTCGCCGCTCCATGGATTGACGAACACTCATGCTGAAGCAACCGAAGGGCTTCTGGAGCCTGTTCGGCACGGACGTGATCGTGCGCACCGGTTACCAGATGGGCAAGACGCCGGTGCTGCCGATGTTCGCCGCCGCCGTTGGCGCCGGTGAGCTGATGATCGGCACGATCGTCGCGGTGTCCACGATGACCGGAATGGTCTCCAAGCCGCTGATCGGCGCGCTATCGGATCGCTGGGGCCGCAAGCTGTGGTTCTTCGCGGCGCTGATCCTGTTTTCGGGCACGCCGTTCCTCTATCAGCTGGTGGACACGCCGGAGCAGTTGCTGGCGCTTCGGTTGTTCCACGGCAGCGCCACGGCGATCTTCGGTCCGATCACCCTGGCCCTGGTCGCGGAGATGGAGCGTACCGGGCGCGCCACCCGGCTCGGCTGGTTCGGGCTGGCGCGCGAGTTCGGCTATCTGCTGGCGCCGACCATTGCGGGATGGATGCTGCTGACGTTCGAGGATCCGGCCAACCTGTTCACGGTAATCGGCCTGTTTAGTTGTCTCGCCTTTCTGCCGTCGGCCTTCGTGCGGTTCAACGAAACCCCGATCCAGGCGCAGCGGGCGAGCCGTCCAAGCATCCTGCGACAGCTCGCGTCCGGGTTCGCTCACACCGCGACCCGGGTCGAGATGTGGTTTGCCGGCTCACTGGAGATGACGGTGTATTCCGTCACCTATGGCCTGAAGGCGTTCCTGCCGTTGTTCGCGATCCAGGAGGCCGGGTACGGCGTGCTGGCAGCCGGCGTGTTCTTCACCGTCCAGGAAGCGGCCCACATCGCCTCGCGACCGGTTGGCGGCTGGTTCGGCGACCGGGTTGGTTATCTGGCGGGCATTGCCGCCGGGATGATCCTGATCGCTGTGGCGCTGCTGTGGTTGCCGACCGTGTCGACCACCTCGGAGCTGTTCACGGTTGCGGCGTTGAGCGGGATCGGCCAGGGGCTGATCTTCCCCTCCACGCTCGCGATGGTCGGTAACGCGGTCAATTCGGGACATCTGGGTCTGGGAATGGGCGTGTACGGCACGCTGAAGAACCTCGGCAAGGTCGCGGGGCCACTGGTGGCCGGAGGATTGCTGGAGGTGCTGCCCTATGCGACGTTGTTCCGGGGATTGGCGGGCTTCGCCCTGCTGGCTGCCATCGTCGTGCTGCTGGCGCACCGTCACCGCCGCCGTCTGGTCGCGCAGCGCCCCTAGGCTGGGTCAGGCCGGCAGCCGGACCGTAACCGTGGTGCCGATCCCGATCTGGCTCTCGAGCGTCAGTGTTCCGCTGTGCAGTTCGACCAGCGCGTTGGAGAGCGCCAACCCAAGTCCGGTGCCTTCGCGGCCACGGCGGTCGGCGCCGTCGATCTGCTCGAACGGTCGCAGCAGCCGCGGCAGCTCCTCTTCCGGAATGCCGATACCGTTGTCGGCGACGTACATGGCCACGCCGTCGTCGTGGACCCGCACGCCAAGGCGAACCCGTCCACCTGCCGGCGTGAAGGTGATGGCATTGGCCAGCAGGTTGATCAGCACCTGCTTGATCGCACGGACGTCGACGTTCACGACCAAGGCCGGGTCGGGCAGCTCGACCTGCAGGACCAGGTCGGCTTCGGCCGCGCGCCCGCGCATCATGCGGCCGACCGCGCCGATGATCGATGCCAGCGCCTCCTTCTCCTTGTGCAAGCGGTACTTGCCGGCCTCGATCTTCGACATGTCGAGGATGTCGTTGATCAGGCTGAGCAGGTGATGCCCGCTGGCGTGGATGTCGTCGGCGTATTCCTTGTAGCGCTTGGCGCCGAGCGGGCCGAACGCCTCGGTCTTCAGGATCTCGGAGAAGCCCAGAACTGCGTTCAGCGGCGTGCGCAACTCGTGGCTCATGTTCGCCAGGAATTGCGACTTGGTCCGGCTGGCCGCCTCTGCACGCTCCTTCTCGCGGGTCAGCATGTCGGTCATGCGCGCCAGATGCTCGGCGTGCTGTTCAGCGTCGGCGCGGGCGGCGTGGAGCGCCTGGACCTGCGCCTCCAGGGTTTGTTCCTTGACCTTCAAATCAGTGGCGTCAGTCGCGGTGATGACGACACCGCCATCCGCAGTCAGCCGCTCGCGGATCAGGAAGATCCGACCGTCGGCGGAACGCCGCTCCAACTCGGTGAACGACCCACGTGGCAACGCCAAACGCTCGGCAGCGGTGACCGGCCGGCCGTCGATATGCATCGTGCTAGCGGAGGTCTTGGTGACCGTTAATACCGTCTCCTCCAGCGTCATTCCGACCCGGAAGGTAACGGCCGGCGAGAACAGCTCGAACGACTGGTTCCAGATGACCAGGCGCTCCTCCCGGTCGAACAGCGCAACCGCCTGTTCGGTGGCGTCGACGGTATCGCGCAGTAACCGCCGGCTGCGCTCAAGCTCGGTGATCTCGGTGGCGACATTGACGGAGCCGCCGTCGTCCATCCGGCGCTCGCGGATCAGGAAGACCCGTCCGTCCTTCTGGGTAATCTGGATCGGCTCGCCATCGGCGTTGCGGTGACGCACGAGCCGCCACTGGATGAACGCCTCGATCGTGTCGAACCCGACATTGGCCGGATCCGCGCCGATCGATACCTGGCGCAGCAGGTCTTCGAACCGCCGTCCGGGCAGAAGCCTTGCATCGCCTAGTCCCGACATACTTGCCCAGGTCTGATTGCACAGGACTAGCCGCGAGCTGGAATCGAACACCGCGAACGGGTCGGGGCTGGCGTCCAGAGCATCGATCAGGCGCCGCTCGGCGCGCCGTGCCCGTTGCTCCAACTCGCGCATACGGATCTCATCGGCACGACGGTCCGTGACGTCCCGCGCGTAAATGGCCAGTCCACCGGCAAACGCCGTTACCTTGATTGACATCACGCTCGGCTGGCCGTCGATGCGCAGGGCCAGATCGAAGGCGTCCGGAATGCCGCTGTCCAGCACGCGCAGCAGCCGATCGGCGGCGCCCGGGATCGGCCAAGCGGTGATCGCCGGCAGGAACGACGTACCGATCAGGGTATCGGAGGGTTTGCCCAGCAGCTGCTCGGCCCCGGCGTTGACCACCGTCCACACCAAGTCGACTGTCTTGCCGTCGCCGCCCAACACCGGGCGCAACGCCATCAGCCCTTGGAAAGCACTGTCCAGGAGCGCCTGCAACAGCTCGCGGTCCGGCGATGACGAATCCGACACCAGGTCGAGGGTGATTGGCTTGGGCATGGTTAAACCGGTCGATCCCATAAGGAGATCAAAGTGGCATAGCCGGGTTAACGGCCCGTAAAGAGGCCGAGGTTGCCCGAATCGCTCAAAGTGTCAGTGGTTTCGGGGCGTCCGGCTCGGTCTTTTCCGGCTTCGGCGGCGAAGTGTCGTCTTGGGTTGGGGAGTGCCGCCGGATGATGATGTCGCCGTTCGGCATGACCTCCGGCGGTTGGTAGCTCTGGAGTTGATCCATCAGCATACGCAGGCCGTCAACGATTGCTGCCGCACCTTCCTGCAGCCGTTCGGTCGGGCTGGGCGGTTTCTGTCCGTCGCTCTGCGCGAGCGCACCGGTTGTCGAGGCACAGACCAGCAGGATCGCGGCAACGGAAGCGGTGAAGCGGCTCATCGTCAAAAAATCAGCCATGAATACGGCGGCATCATGGCCTCATTCATTGCGCAGCAGCGGTGCCGGCTTCTGGCCCAGGGCCTGCCAAGTGCCGGCAAAGCCAAATGCCAAGGTGATCGTGGTCGCAATCGTGGCGACGACGGCAACCACCTCCGGCGCCAGGACGAAGTCGGCCCGCATCACCTGGGTTACGACGACGAAGGCTGCCGCCGAACCAACTACCGCCGCGATCGCCGCGGTGACCAGACCGAGGATGCCGTACTCCAGCGCGTAGGCCTTCAGGATGCGCGCCCGGGTCGCGCCCAGGACTTTCAGGATGACCGCGTCGCGCACCCGTCCGGCGTGACCGGCGGCTATCGCGCCGGCCAGGACCAGCGTGCCAGCCAGTAGGGTGACGGCAGCCGTGGCGCGGACCGCTGTCGATACCGCCCGCAGGATGCGGTCGGCGGCTTCGATGGCGTCCTTCACCCGGATGGCCGTCACATTCGGCAGGGCGTCAGTCACTTGGCGCTGCACCGCCGCCTCTGCCTTCGGGTCGTCGACCCGCACGGTGGCAATAACCGAGTGCGGGGCCGCCTCCAAGGTTCCAGGTGCGAACACGAAGATGAAGTTCATCGACATCGACGACCAGTCGATCCGGCGCAGGTTGGCGATGGTCGCGGTGATCGGGCGGCCGAGCACGTTCAGCGTGATGGTGTCGCCGATCCCGACGCCAAAGTCGCCGGCAATCCGGGCATCGAAGGAGATCAGCGGCGGTCCGGCGTAGTCCGGTGCCCACCATTCGCCGGCGACAACCTCGGACCCGTCAGGCGGGGTCGCGGAGTAGGTCAGGCCACGATCGCCGCGCAGGGCCCACGCCGAGTCCGGATCGACGGTCAAAGTCTCGGCGTCCACGCCGTTCACCTGGGCGATCCGACCGCGCACCATCGGTGTGGTCCGAACCTCGGACACAGATGGAATACCGTCGACGATCGCTTGGAACCGATCGGTCTGGTCCGGCTGGATGTCGATGAAGAAGAACGCCGGCGCCTGTTCCGGAATGCGCTCGGTGACTTGCCGCACCAGATTTGCCTGGATCAACGCCACCGCGATCAGAACCGTCAGGCCCAGGCCCAACGCCAGCACGACGCCGGGAGTCGGGGCACCCGGTCGGTGCAGGTTGGCGAGGGCAATCCTCAGCTCCGGGTCGCGCGGCCGCCCGGCGCGGCGTGCCGCGGCCATCACCAAGGAGGCCGCCCCCAGGAACAGCCCGAACGCGCCGATCGATCCAGCGATAAACCACGCGGCGAACGCCCGGTCTGGGGTGGTGGCGACTGCCAGCACCGCTAACAATGCGACGGCCGCCGCGGTCGCAATCATGAACGCGACGCGCGGCCGGCCCGCAAGCGGGGCGACCACGGCGCGGAACAGCGCGGCGGCCTTGACCTGTCCTGCCCGGCCCAGCGGCCACAGTGAAAATGCCAGCGCGGTCAGAAGCCCATAGAGCGCCGCTATAAGAAGCGGCGCGGGGTAGATCCGGATCGGCAAATCGAACGGCAGCATCGATCCGGCCAAGGCTGACGCCGCCAGTGGCGCGGCTGCTCCGACGACCAGACCGGCCATGGTTCCGACACTTGCCAGGATCAGCACGACGAGCAGATAGATGCGGAACACCAGTGCGCTCGGCGCGCCGAGGCATTTGAGGGTCGCAATGGTCTCGGTCTTGCCGTCCAGGTAGGTCTTCACCGCCATCGCCACGCCGACACCACCGACCAGCAGCGCGGTCAGGCCAACCAGGCTGAGGAACAAGGTGGTCCGGTCGACAAAGGTGTCGAATCCGGGAGCGGCGTTCTCCAGCGACCGGGTGCGCCAGCCGGCATCGGGGAACCGGCTGTCGAGTTCCTGCAGCCATGCCTCGCGATTGGTCCCGGGACGAAGGACCACCCGGTAGTGGTAACGGATCAGCGATCCCACCTGCACCAGCCCGGTCGCCGGCAGGGCCGCCTCGGCCAGCATCAGGCGTGGACCGAAGCTCGCGAAGTTGACGATGCGGTCGGGTTCGCGCACCAGGGTCGCCCGCAGTTCCAGCGTGGCGTCGCCGACCTTCAGGCGGTCGCCGACGGCCAGGTCAAGCCGAGTAGCCAGCGACTCCTCGACAACTGTGCCGAACAGGCCGTCGCGTTCCGCCAGAGCCGCATCCAGACCGATAGCCGGTGCCAATTCGACCGCGCCGATCAGCGGATAGGTGTTGTCGATGGCCTTCAGCTCGATCAGCGAACGGGCGTCGCCGTCCGTGCGCCGCGCCATGGCGCGCATCGACACGATCTCCGACAGTCGGCCGGACTGGGCGAGGAAGTCGCGTTGCGCGCCGTCGGCGGGACGATGCACCAGGCGCAGATCGACATCGCCACCGAGCAACCGGCGGGCATCGCCCTCCAGGCCGGCCATCATGGCCGAGGAGACCGACCCGACCGCGGCGATGGCCGCCACGCCGAGGGCGAGGCAGGCCAGAAAGATCCGGAAGCCCTTGATACCGGTGCGAAGCTCGCGACGGGCAAACCGCAGCGGCAGTGCGAAGGATAACGGCAAAGCCATGGCGGCTACTCCGCCGCCTGGCGGGCGTCCTGCTCGATGATCCGGCCGTCGGCGATGTGCAGCACCCGGTCGCAGCGACCGGCCAGCACCGGATCGTGGGTGATCAGCAGCAGTGTGGTGCCGTGGTCGCGCGCGAGGCCGAACAGCAACTCGATGATCGTTTCGCCGGTCTTGCCGTCGAGGTTGCCGGTCGGTTCGTCCGCCAGCAGCAATCGCGGGGCGGACACGAATGCCCGGGCAATGGCGACGCGCTGTTGCTCGCCACCGGACAGCTGGTCGGGATAGTGGCCGGTTCGTGCGCCCAGTCCGACATTTGCCAGCGCCGTCTCGGCCGCCTCGAACGCGTCGCTGCGGCCCGCCAGTTCCAGAGGAATCGCCACGTTCTCAAGCGCTGTCATGGTCGGCACCAGCCGGAACGCCTGGAACACGATTCCGACATGGTCGCGCCGGAATCGAGCCAAGGCATCCTCGCCCAGGCCGGTCAAATCCTGACCTGCGACCCGGACGCGGCCGGTCGTCGGCGTCTCCAGCCCGGCGGCGATCATCATCAGCGTGGACTTTCCGGCACCCGACGGGCCGACCAATCCGACCGCCTCGCCGGCGGCCACCGACAAATCAATCCCGCGCAGGACGTTGACCTCGCCCGCCGCACTCCTCAGGTTCAGGGTGACGTTCGCAAGCTGGATCATCGGCTCTGCGGTATCGGATCGGTCGGGAGAATTCATCGTGTCGCGTTCCTTCGCGGTCACCGCAAGCCGGGCATCAGGCGGATATGGTCCCTGGTTCCGCTCGGTCAACGCCTGGGTTGCCCTGGTGTTGTTTATACTGACCATTGCGGCGCCGTCAGCGCGGGCCGAGCCAATCACGATACTCGGCTTCGGGGATTCGCTGATGGCTGGCTATGGCCTGTCGCGAGGCTCGAGCTTTCCGGCTCAGCTGGAGGCGGCACTTCGCCAGCGCGGTCACGACGTTCGCGTTATCAACGCCGGGGTGTCCGGGGATACCAGCGCCGGAGGCAAGGCGCGGCTGGGATGGTCACTGGCCGAGAAGCCGGACGCCGCGATCGTCGAGCTCGGCGCCAACGACGGCCTGCGCGGTCTGTCGTCGGAGGCCATGCGCGGCAACCTGGATGCGATCCTGTCGGAACTCCGGTCACATCGCGTTCCGGTCCTCCTGGCCGGGATGCAGGCCCCGCCGAATCTGGGGCGCGAGTACGCCGATGCCTTCCGCCGAGTCTATGCTGACCTTGCCGCTGCGCATGGTGTGATCTTCTACCCGTTCTTTCTCGACGGCGTAGCAGCGGACCGATCCCTGAATCAGGACGACGGCATGCACCCGAGCGCGGAAGGCGTGGCGGTGGTTGTCGACCGCATCCTGCCGAAGGTTGAGGAACTGATCGTCCGAGTAAAGTCTCAGCGCGCCGGCTGATCGGGACCGGGTTTGAAGGTGATGACGCGCCAGAGATAACCGAGGAACAACGCCGCGACGATCAGCTTGGCGCTCGGGTCGATCCACGCCGCGACGGCGCCGTGCTGGCTTCCCAGCACGAACCCAACGGTGGCCAGAAATCCCGTCCACACAACGGTGCCTACGCCCGAGTACAGCAAGAACCGGCTGGTTGGCATCCGGGCGATCCCGGCCGGCACGGATATCAGGGTTCTCACGGCCGGAACGAGGCGACCAACCAGAACGGCCTTGCCGCCGTGCCGATCGAACCACCGAGCGGCCCGTTCTACGTCATCGGGCGAGACGGTCAGCCAGCGACCGTGGCGGCCGGCCCATCCGGCCAGTCGCTCTGCCCCGATCCAGTGACCGATGCCGTACCACAGCCAGGCGCCAGCCAGGGACCCGGCCGAACCCGACAGGATCGCCAGCGGCAGGCTCATCTCGCCGCGGCTGGCCGCGAACCCGGCGAGCGGCATCACCACCTCCGATGGGATCGGCGGGAACATGTTCTCCAGGAACATCAGGGCCGCAACCGCCGGGTAGCCGCCTTGCGCAGCCCAGTCGGTCAGCGCACCGAGCATGGGGGTGCCAGCCTATGGTTCATCAGATGGCAACGGGCGAGAGCGCGTCTCGCTCCATATCAGACGGCGACGCTCATTGCGCCGTCGACCGACAGGATGTGGCCACTGACGAAGTTGGCCGCCGGGCTCATCAGGAAGACCGCGGCACCGCCGAGTTCGTCGGGCTGTGCCCAGCGGCCGAGCGGGGTGCGGCCTTCGACCCAGGAGTTGAATTCCTTGTTCTCGATCAAGGCGGTGTTCATCTCGGTCGCAACATAGCCGGGCGCGATGGCGTTCACCCGGACCGCCCTGCCGCCGAGTTCGACCGCCATGGCACGGGTCAGGGCGCGCAGGCCTTCCTTGGCGGCGATATACGCCGGAACGGTTGGCCGGGTGATCGAGCCGAGCATCGAAACAGTGTTGATGATCGAGCCGCCACCGTTTGGCACCATACGCTTGGCCGCTTCCCGGCCGAGCATGAAGCAGGACGTCAGGTTGGTCTCGACGACCCGTCGGAAGTCGTCGGTCGGAAAGTCGAGGACCGGCACCCGGTGCTGCACACCGGCGTTGGCGATCAGGCCGTAGAGAGTACCGTGACGGCTACCGATCCGATCGAGGGCGGCGATGGCCGCCGCTTCGTCGGTCACATCAAACGCCTCGCCTTCCGCATCGTGCCCGGCGGCGGTCAACTCCTTGACCTTTTCGGCCAGGGTCGCCGGATCGCGGCCGTTCAGCACGACCCGGGCGCCGTGTTCGGCGCAGGCCTTGGCCATGGCGAATCCGATGCCGCGCGAGGCGCCGGTGATCAGGATGGTGCGGCCGGTGAGGTCGAACAGCGCGGTGGTGATCGGCATGGAGCCTCCGGGGAGCAAGGGCGAGAACGACGGATACTTGGGTCAGGGTAGGAGGCGCGGTCCCGACGCTCAAGCGCCGGTCTTGCGGACCCGCTCGCGGTGGAAGACGTACAGGCCGCTGGCGATCACCACGGCGGCGCCGACCACGGTCCACTCGTCCGGCAGATGGCCGAACACCAGAAACCCGGATGTGGTCATCCACAGGATGCCGGTGTAGCTGAACGGCGCCAGCAGCGATGCCGGCGCGTAGCGGTGCGCGATGATGAGCAGCCAATGGCCGATGCCGCCGAACAGCCCCATGGCGCAGAGCAGCACCCAGGCCAAGGGGCCGGATGGCGTTTCCCAGATGAACGGCAGCAGCGGCAGCAGGATGATCGCGCCAAACAGTGGCGAGTACAGCGAGGTGGTGTCGGAATGGTCGCGTGCCGCCAGCTTGCGGGTGGTGATCTGGTACAGCGCCACCGACACCGCGTTGAACAGCGACAGCCCGATTGCCCAATGCAGGGTGGCACCGGTCGGACGGACGATGATCAACACGCCGACGAAGCCCACTGCGATGGCGGTCCAGCGCCGCCAGCCTACCTGCTCGCTGAGCATCGGTACCGACAGGGCGGCTACCAGAAGCGGCACCGTGAACATGATCGAGGCAGTGGTCGCGAGGTGCAGGTAGCGCAACGCGAAGAAGTTGAAGACGGTCGACAGGAACAGGAACACCGACCGCAGGATCTGCAGCTTCAGATTGGAGGAGGCCAGGACGCGGGTGCCCTTGCGCGGCAACAGGATGGCGGCGACCAGGACGGCATGCCCGACGAAGCGCGCCCAGACGATCTGCAGGCTGCCCATCTCCTGGGCCAGCAGCTTGGCCGAGGTGTCGAGGAAGGTGAACAGCAGGAACGCCACGCACATCAGCAGGATGCCGCGCGTGCGTCGGGTGTCGTCGAGATAGCCGGTGTCGGACAGGGCCGCCTCCCGCGGCGAGGTGTGCGGCAGTCTTAAACCAGCGACCGCTAGTCGTCGACACGATCAAGCCGCCTCAATCGGAATGGTTGTGATAGGGTGCCCTGAATGCACCGGAGGTGACCTTGGGCGAGGCAGGCGACACGCTGCAGGCGCTGGACATGACCGAAGAGCGTTCTCGGCAGTTTGCGGATTACTGGCTCTCGTTGCCCAAGACCGGCCTGATTCCGATGCGCAGGACGTTCATGCCGGAGAATGTTCCGCGCATCCTGCCGAACATCGTCATCCACGAACTGATCTCGCCCGAACTCATTCGCATCCGCCTCGCCGGCTCGGCGGTCGTCGAGGACTACGGCCAGGAGATCGCCGGCCGCAACTATCTGGACTTCGTCGAACCACCGCGCCGGTCGAAGGCCTCGCGCGCCATCCACGTGATCTGCGAACAGCCGGCCGGAATGCTGGTGCAGTTGAAGTCAGTCACCCGCTCGGGTCGGGTCATGACGCGGGAATCGATCGCCTTCCCGATGCGGGGTGACGACGGCGTCGCAAGCTACATCTATTTCTGCTCCAGCCCGGCCCGAGAGCGGGCGCGTGTCGCACCGGAATCCGACCAGCTTCAGGTCATGAACGTCCTGAATCGAACCTACATCGACATCGGTGCCGGTCTGCCCGACTACCGGGATTGACGCCTTACCCGATCAGTTCGTCCCGCCGGTCGTCGGTCTCGCCGAAGCGGGCCAAGCTCGGCGCCTTCAGGCCTTCGTAGACCCGGGCCAGTCCCTGGTTGATTACCTTGTTGTTGCGCTCGAACAGCGAGTTGCCGTCCAGGTCGCTCTCGACCAGCAGAGGGCCGAACTTCTCGACCTCAAACACCCACATGGCCTGGGCGATGCCGAGATCGTCGATCCAGTGGGCGTCGCGCACCTTCTTGATGCCGCGGCCCAGCAGGGCGCCGGTGCCGTAGCCGACGGTGGTGAGATACACAGCGCCGGCCGGCACGAACACGTCGCGGTAGTCCTGCTCGCTCATCCCGCCCTTGCCGACGATCACCTTGGCGCCCGACACCTCGAACCATTTCGGCAGCCACTTGGAAAACCGGAAGCTGGCGGTGGCGGTGACCGCGCCGACGTTGAAGCTGCCGTCGGGGTTGCGCGACGCGGCCGGCGAGCAGTGGAAGTTCACATTGGTCAGGGCCTTCAGGTCGACCGGCGGGGCCATGCCGTCCTGCAGCACCCGTTTGTAGACGCTCTCGCGGCCGGTGTAGATCAACCCGTCCAGGTAGACCACGTCGCCGAGTTCGAGCTTCCGCAGGTCCTCGTGCCGGACCGGCGTGGTCAGCCGGACTTCTTTAAGCTTTCCGCTGGGGTCTGCCATTCGACCGTGTCCCGTCGCAAATAAGGGGTGAACCATTCCGGGTCGGTGCGGTACTCGATCCGCCCGTCCGGGTGCAGCCGCGCGGTCGCCCGTCGCGACGACAGGCAGAAGCAGTGCACGCTCATCGGCATGCCGCCGGTGTGGGTGTAACCGACCTCAATGTGGCAATCGACCACCATGGACGAGCCGACGAAGCCCATGGCCCCCATGCCGATCGAGTTGCCGAGGATCTTCAGTTCCTCCTCCAGCGCCGCGATTTCCGGGTCCGGGTTGCGGTCGCCCACCACCCGCAGGCAGGCGGCCTGCTTGCCGAGCACCATCGAGGTGTCCTTCGACCCGCCGAGACCGATGCCGACGATCGCCGGCTGGCAGGCCAGTCCGCGCTTGCCGAACGCCACCAGAGTGTCGAGGAAGAACCGCTTGATGCCGTCGATGCCGTCGGCCGGGAACAGCATGCGGTAATCGGTACCGAACAGCCCGCCCTTGTGCACCGTGGTGACGTCGATCCAGTCGGCGTCCGGCTCGAAGCTGTACTCGATCTCCGGGGCGTTGATGCCGACGTTGTTGTTGTTGTCCTGGCGCGACAGCGGGTGCACCCGGTTCGGGCGCAGCGGCACGTCCTGGGTGGCGCGCGCGGTCGCCCGTCGGATGCGGCGCTCCATCTCGATCGGGCCGCCTTCGATCCGGGCCTCGTTGCCGATCTTGATGTAGTAGCGCGGCACGCCGGTGTCGGCGCACATCGGCCGGCGGTCGGCCTTGGCGGCCTCCCAGTTCTCCAGCATGGCGCGCAACACGAAGGCCGACAGGTCGCCGGACTCGGTGTTGGCCATGGCCTGGATGCCGTGCAGGTAGTCGTCCGGAATCTCGATCCCGGCCTTGCTCATCACGGTGTGTGCGGCTTCCTCGATCCGTTCGGCCGCGATCATCGCTGCGTGGGGCATTGGCTGTCGCCCTCTGGTGCGTTTCCTCAAGCGGCAGCCTAGCGGGTCCGGCCAACGGGTGAAAGGTATGGGCGGGCGGTTGATTGACGCTGATCCGTGTGTGATAGGGTCATATGATGACTGGATGGAGGAGTACCGGATGACGCGGGTGAAGTGGGGAGTTCTGGGGGCCGCGAAGATCGGCCTCGACCGGGTGATTCCGGGGATGCTGAAGGCGGCCAACGTCGAGGTGGCGGCGATCGCGTCGCGCGACCTGGCGAAGGCCCGGGCGGCGGCCGACCGGCTCGGTATTCCCACCGCCTACGGCTCCTACGAGGAACTGTTGGCCGATCCCGAGATCCAGGTGATCTACAACCCGTTGCCGAACAACCTGCACGTCGAGTGGACGCTGCGCGCCACCCAGGCCGGCAAGCACGTGCTGTCGGAAAAGCCGATGGGCATGAACGCGGCTGACGCCGAGGCGCTGCGCGGCTGCCCTAAGGACCGGTTGGTCATGGAGGCGTTCATGGTGCGCTTCCATCCGCAATGGATCCGGGCGCGCGAGATCGTGCGTTCCGGCAGGTTGGGCCAGATCCGCACCCTGCAGATGCTGTTCGCCTACAACAACCCGGACCCGGCCAACATCCGCAATAAGCTGGAGACCGGCGGCGGCGCGCTGATGGACATTGGCTGCTACCCGATGGTCGGCGGCCGTTTCCTGCTGGATGCCGACCCGCAGCGCGTCATCGCCTTGATCGATCGCGATCCGACCTTCGGGACCGACCGGCTCAGCAGCGCCATCCTCGACTTCGGTCAGGGCCGGCACATGACTTTTGCTGTGTCGACCCAGGCGAACCGCTACCAACGCCTGCAGGTGCTCGGCACCGACGCGCGGTTGGAAATCGTCATCCCGGTAAACGCGCCGCAGGGCGAGGAAACCCGCATCCTGTTGGACGACGGCAGCGCACCGGACGGCTCGTCGGCGATCGTCGAGACCATCGCCGCGTCGGACCAGTACACCCTGCAGGCCGAGGCGTTCAGCCGGGCCGTGCTGGGTGAGGAAGCGCTGGTCTGGGGCGTCGAGGACTCAATCCTGAACATGCGGATACTCGATGCGCTGTTCCGCTCCGAGACCAGCGGGAAGTGGGAGACGCCTTAACCCCCGGGCCGCCTCAGTCCCCTGCGCCGCCCGGCTTGGAGCGGACCAGCACCCTGTGGGTCAGGCGGCGCAGCGCGAACCAGATGGCCGCTACCACCAGCGGCAGGGACAGGGCCGTGGCGACGCTCGGGTCGACCCCGCCGAGTTGCCCGGCTTTGGCCAGCCCGTCGAGCGCGACCTTTACCAGGCTGAGGGTGTAGTAGCTGACGGCGACCACCGACAGGCCTTCGACCGTGCGCTGCAGGGCCAGCGCCTGGGCCGAGCGGCGGTTCATCGACTCCAGCAGATCGCGGTTCTGCGCCTCCAGCCGGACCTCGATGCCGGTGCGCAGCAGGCTGGACAATCGGTTGGCGCGCCGGGACAGCGCCTCCTGGCGGGTGGCCACGGAGAAGCAGGTCCGCATCGCCGGCGACAGCCGCCGCATCAGGTAGCCGAACAGGTTGATGTAGCCGTCGACGGCGGCCGGCTGCAGGTCGCGCAGCCGGTTCTCGACGATCTCGGCATAGGCGGTGCTGGCGCCGTAGCGGTAGTTCGAGGCGGCGACTACGTCCTCCAACTCGGCCGACAGCCCCGACAGGCGTTCCAGCAGCGTCTCGTCGCTGTCCTGTCGGTTGCCGTGGGCTAGGGTTCCGGCGACGTCGGCGAGGCCGCGCTCGATCTCCTCCAGCCGCGGGCTGGCCGACCGGGCGATCGGCAGCGACAGCATGGCGAAGCGGGCATAGGTGACCAGTTCCAGCACCCGCTGGACCAACTGGCCCAGCAGCATCGGCTCGAACTCGCCGGCGCGCAGGATCAGCCGCTCGAACCCGTCATCGTGGGTGCGCAGATCGCCGTACAGGATGGCTCGGCTATCGGCCAGAGTGCTGCCGAACACCGGGTTGCCGTCGAACCACCGCGACAGCCGGTTGGTGTCGAGTTCCTCACCGTCGTCGGTAACGGTCAGGTGGACGGCGACCATCACCTCGCCGAACAGTTCGTCCACCCACTCCTTGGGCGTCAGGCCGAACACCGTCTCGGCGAACGGATGCTCGACCGGTTCCTCGCGCAGCAGGGTGTAAGTCGAGAACTCGGTGTGCCGCTCCCACTTCACCACGAACGGGCCGAGATCGACGGTGAAGTGCTTGGCGCTGGCCGCCGGCTCAGCCTTCCCGAAGCGCCGGCACAGGGACGCGAACTGGACCTGGTCGCGCTCGCCGCCGCGTTCGCCGGTGGCGATCGCCAGATGCGAGATCCGCAACGGCGCCGCCATCGGCCGGAACGGCCGGTCGTGCAGTTCGAGGGTCAGCGCCTCGCGTTCGGAATGAAATTTCATGCCCTACCCGCCCATAGCCCACAGCAGTGTGGCGTTCGGACAGCCGCTTGGAAATCCCGCACGATCCGGCCGGCGCCGGGATGCTTCAGAAGCGTGGGCTGCGCACCTTGAAGGCGACGACCAGCAAGCGCGTTGCGAGCGCGCCCAGGACGGTGACGAGGATGCTGATCCGCAGCAGCGCCGCATCCTCCTCGGTCAGGAGGTAGAGGACGGCCAGCGAGAGCAGAAATCCCCAGACGACGCAGACCTCGGCGTAGAACGAGGTGCGCAGTGCCGGGTTGTTGTAACCCACGCGCAGGATGTCGCGCAGGATGCCGCCGCCGGCACCGCTGATCGCCGCGCAGAGCGGCCCCCAGAGCCACAGCGGCTCGGCGCCGGCGCGCACCGCGATGACGACGCCGAGGACCGTAAAGGCGGCAAGGCCGATCGCATCGGTCAGTTCCAGCAGAGTGTGGAAGCTCAGAAAGCGCGGCCAGCGGCCGGCGCCGAAGAGGCGGGCGACGAGCTTGTGCGCGGGCGCTTCCAGTCGGTCATGCAGGGCGTAGAGAACGTAGGCGGCGGCAACGGTGGCGGCGACCAGTGTCAGCGGGAGCGGGCTGGCCACGATGCCGATCGGCTCCCGCCCGACCAGCAGGTCGCGGAGCACGCCACCGCCGACCGCGGGCAGCGCCGCGAGAACGAAGGCGCCCAACAGGGAGAAGCCCTCGGCTCGGGCGATCAGCACGCCGGACAGCGCGAAGGCGATGGTGCCGATGATGTCGAACCAGGAAAACCAGACCGTCGCCACGGCGAAGGCCAGCAGTGTCGGTCGTACCGCGCTGCGCTGCAGTTCAGCCACGGTGCCGTCCGCCTGCAGTTCCTGCAAGGCCCGGTCGATCGACGCGATCGTCGCCGCGTCGACAGTGGCCGTGTTGAACAGGATCTGCAGCCGTGTTTCGCTCAGGAAGATGCGCTGGTGTTCGATAAAAGTCTCGCCCGGCCGCCGCTGCGTCAGCGCTACCATCAGCTCAAGGCGTGGGGCGAGAACGCACGTCGTTTCGCCCGCCAGCAGGGTCTCTACCAAGTCGAGGTTGCTCTCGACCCAACGAACGTGGCCTCGGTCGTGGCCTTCGGCGAGCAGGGCGTCGGGATCGGAGCCGTAGCTCTTGCCGGCGCTCACCGCAATTCGCCAATCGCGGGCAACGGCCTCCTTCAGGGCCGCCACGCCCTCGGCGGGGAGCGGCTTGAGGTGCGGATTACACACCAGCACATCGTTGCGCACGCCGTACGGATGCGAGAGTTGGGCGCCTTCCGCCGGACCGTCACCCCGCCGTGCGGGCAATGCGAAATCGAGCCTGCCCGACGCGAACGCCGCCGCAACGTCGGCCGGGTCCATGCGCTGCAGCGAGAAGTCCAACCGCGCCCGCTGACCGATCGCCTCCAGCAGGCGCAGATCGAAACTCCCGCCGACCGGGCTCGACGCATTGACACGGCCGACCAACTCGTGGCTGTCGGCCAACCAAGCGCCGTGCAGGACGGTGTGACGCTTGTTCTCGTCGGCCCAAGCCAAGCCGCCCGCCTGCAGCAGGCAGGTGGCACCGGCCGAGCGCGGCGCCAAAACCCCGCGTTCCCCTGCGGTGGTCGGCAGTGCAGAGGTCCGTCGGCATCGTCTTCCGTCCGTGGGTTGTCCGGAGGAGCAGTATAGCCGCCGATGCCGCCGTCGCCAGACGGATGCCGCCTGATCGAGCCTTGGCGATCAGCCCATCTTGTTCCGCAACGGGTACAGCGTCGGCGGCGCCAGGCGGAACGGGAAGCGGGTAATCTCCAGCGCGGCCGGGCCCGGCGCGTCGACGTCGATCATCACTGGGCAGAGCGCAGTGAAGGCGGCGCGGAAATGATTCTTGGCCTTGACGCACAGCACCGCGAGTTCGGCGATCTCGATGCCGTGCAACGCGAAGAAGGCGGGATCGTGCGCTGAGCCGCAGGCCGTCGTCAGGTGTTGTCACGTTAACGTGCCTGAGGTTGCGGGTTCAATGATCCGGGCGTAGGCGGTGTCGATGCAAACAGAGAAAATCAGCTACAAGCGCCACCGCTTTCCGCCTCAGATCATTTCTCATGTTGTCTGGCTCTACGCCCGGTTCAACTTGAGCCTGCGCGAGGTCGAGGAGCTTATGCTGGAACGTGGTGTGGACGTTTCGTATGAGACGATCCGGCGCTGGACCGTCAAGTTCGGTCCCCGGATCGCCCACGTTCTGCGGCGACGGCAGCCTCGCCCTGGTGATGTTTGGCATCTGGACGAAGTCGTCGTGAAGATCGCGGGCCGGTCATACTGGCTGTGGCGCGCCGTCGACCAACACGGTGTCGTTCTTGAGGAAATCTTACAATCGAAGCGAGACAAGCGCGCTGCAAAGCGGCTTTTGATCAAGCTGATGAAACGTTGGGGCTTCGTGCCCAAAAGGATCATTACGGACAAACTGCGCTCATATGGGGCCGCCAAGCGCGAGGTCGCGCCTGGCCTTGATCATTGGTCACACAAGGGGCTCAATAACCGCGCCGAGAACAGCCACTTGCCCTTCCGAAAACGAGAGCGGGTGATGCAAGGCTTCCGATCACCGGGTGGATTACAACGCTTCGTGTCTATGCAATCCGCAACCCGCAATCGTTACTCTGTCCCAGCCCGCCGTCGTTCCGCCCTCACCATTCGCTACCATCGGCTCGAAGCGTTCGAAGCTTGGAAATCCGCGGCACATGCCGCTTGATCAACGACCGGCATGCCAACTTGCTAAC
This sequence comes from alpha proteobacterium BAL199, assembly GCA_000171835.1. GTDB lineage: Bacteria > Pseudomonadota > Alphaproteobacteria > Thalassobaculales > Thalassobaculaceae > Thalassobaculum_A. The sequence continues at coordinate 47,334 of ABHC01000011.1, forward strand.
TCGACGAGTTAACGTGACAACACCGGTGGCGTCGGTGGAGGCGGCGGTCCCCAGGACCGGGACGCCCACCAGGTCGGCGTAGATGCCTGACGTGGCGACGGGGGCCAGGTCCGCTGGCTGCACTGCGGTATCGGCCTTCGCGCCCTGGGCGGCACCGGCGAATGCCTCGACGTTCTGCGCCGCCGCCGTGCCCAATGCCGGCCGCCCCGTCAGGTCTGAATAGACGCCCGTCCGCGCGACCTGCGGGAGTGCCGTTATCAGACCCTGAGCCTGCTGGAACGTCACCGGCATCAACGCCGCAGTCGCGTTGCCGTGAAGCGTGAGCGGGCCGGTCAGCGTGCCGCCAGCCAGCGGAACAGCGCCGATATCGCCAGCGCTGCCGGGGATCGTCGGCCGGTGCTGAAGGTGGAAGTAGGACCCGGACAGGGCGACCTGGGCCAACTGTGTCAGGCGCACCGCATCGGCCGGCAATGCGATGCCGGCAGCGAGCGCCGCCTCCAACGCCTCCAACTGATCCTGCAGGGCCTCGAGTTCCGCCTTGATGGTTGCGAACTGGCGGCGCAGGCGCGCGGTATCGGCGTTGCCGGTTCTCGGCACCGTGGGGTCAACGGCACTGGCCAAGGGTCAGTCATCCCATTCGGTGGTGTTGCCGTCCCATTGGGTATGGTCGTAGTCCCAGACGGTCTGCAGCACCGTGTTGCCCTGTTGGGTGTAGTAAGTGAGTTCGTCCGGCCCGAAGCGCCGGGTGGAGTCGCGAAGCACGGTTCCGTCGCGCGGGTGGGATCTCATGGCGGAGCCGTAGACCGGTCCGTCGAGTGGTCGGCCGCCGGCCCAGGCATCGGGGTCCGGGTAGACGAGGAACCCCGGTATCTCGGGCCACGCTCCGCGGGTATCGTCGAGCCTGAGCGCCAGCATCCGCGGCTGCGGTTCCAGGGCGTCGGCGAAGCCCCTTCGCATGGCACCGGAGAACCGGACCGAGCCGTCGCGCCAGACACCCTGGACGCGTCGTCCTTCCAGTCCCAGACCGACATCCAGTCTGATCGTGATCCGAGCGGTCCCAAAACTGAGCCCCACCCACTGCACGGCACCAGTCCGAGATGCAATATCGCCATAGCGCCGCACACCGTCGTGCAGGTCACGGGCCGGCGAAGCGCGCCGATGTGTCCCGTCGCGGAACCCGGGACGCCGGCTGGTCAGAGCGAACCCGGCTCGAAGCCTCGGCGAGGCCGTCGCGGTCGTCGTGCGATTCTCCGTCAGCGTCGCCCGCAGTTCGAGGCTGCGCAGGTGCGAGCGGGCGTTCTTCCAAACGTCGATCGCGATACGGGCGAGCCGTGCGACTTCCGGGTCGAACCCCTTGTCGTTGCCGAGGTCCAGGGTGACGGAGAACAGCGCCCAGCGGCGACCGACATTGTAGTCGTCCGAGCCGTCACGTCGGACCGTGGCGTCGTGGCGAAGAACCGCCTGGCCTTCCTGGACCGTGGCGTCCCGGAACCCGGCACTCACCAGGCCCCGCCGGACAGCGTAGGGCGTGCCCTTGTAGCGGTGCAGTTCCACTGCGGCGGCGACCATCGAGCGGCGTTCCGCCTCAGTTGTCGCCAGAGCCCATTCCTCGCCGATCGACAACGACCAAGCCAGCCAAGGCAGCAGATGCGCCGGGATGGTCCTCGGGTTCCAGAGATCACGGTTCGGCACCGGTATGTCCGACAGGCGGGCCAGAGAGAGGGCGAGGGCCTGCTCGGCCGCACTTGCGTTCGACGGCAGCAGGGACGCTGTCATCGCGCGTCATCCACCGTGACCGTGATGTCGATGCCCGTGCAGTACGGGGCCTCGTCCTCGGCCACGATCAGATCGGTCGTTGGTTCCAGAAGAGCCACCGTGCGGCACCCGGGCTGGTGCAGTGCCGCCAGCAGGCCCGACACCGCAACCTCCGCCCCGATCGCATGGCGGTCCGCAACATAAGCCGACGCCCCAGCCAGGGCCTCGGCGCGAACCAGATCGGGATCCGGGCCCGATCGAACGCGCAGCTCCGCCGCGACCGCATAGGGGATCACGGTCGCCGACACCACGCTGACGCTGTCGGTGAGCGGCCGCACCTTGTCGGCCGATACCGCGGAACGGATCGTCGCGATCAGACCTGCATCGGCAGAGCCGTCCCCGAGCGTCGACAGGATGGTCACGCGAACCAGTCCCGGCGCGGGGCTGGACACCGATACATCTTTGACCATGGAGGACGCCGACAGCGTGTGGAACCGATAGGCCTGCCGTGACCCAGCTGTCGGATAGCCCTCGAGGGGGTGTTGTCACGTTAACTCGTCGAGTTAGCAAGTTGGCATGCCGGTCGTTGATCAAGCGGCATGTGCCGCGGATTTCCAAGCTTCGAACGCTTCGAGCCGATGGTAGCGAATGGTGAGGGCGGAACGACGGCGGGCTGGGACAGAGTAACGATTGCGGGTTGCGGATTGCATAGACACGAAGCGTTGTAATCCACCCGGTGATCGGAAGCCTTGCATCACCCGCTCTCGTTTTCGGAAGGGCAAGTGGCTGTTCTCGGCGCGGTTATTGAGCCCCTTGTGTGACCAATGATCAAGGCCAGGCGCGACCTCGCGCTTGGCGGCCCCATATGAGCGCAGTTTGTCCGTAATGATCCTTTTGGGCACGAAGCCCCAACGTTTCATCAGCTTGATCAAAAGCCGCTTTGCAGCGCGCTTGTCTCGCTTCGATTGTAAGATTTCCTCAAGAACGACACCGTGTTGGTCGACGGCGCGCCACAGCCAGTATGACCGGCCCGCGATCTTCACGACGACTTCGTCCAGATGCCAAACATCACCAGGGCGAGGCTGCCGTCGCCGCAGAACGTGGGCGATCCGGGGACCGAACTTGACGGTCCAGCGCCGGATCGTCTCATACGAAACGTCCACACCACGTTCCAGCATAAGCTCCTCGACCTCGCGCAGGCTCAAGTTGAACCGGGCGTAGAGCCAGACAACATGAGAAATGATCTGAGGCGGAAAGCGGTGGCGCTTGTAGCTGATTTTCTCTGTTTGCATCGACACCGCCTACGCCCGGATCATTGAACCCGCAACCTCAGGCACGTTAACGTGACAACACCGTCGCTGCCCTACGGCCTCGACCTGAACAACCAGATCAACGTCGACAAATCGGCGACCCGCATCGTGGCGACGCTGGAGAACGTCACCACCAACGAGTTGCGCGAACTTGATCGGGAGGCCACCGCCTGGTTCCAGCAGAACCTACCGTCGGCGGCCGAAACCTCGGCTTCCGGTCCGTTCGTCATGTTCGCCTACATCGCCAAGCGCAACATCGACGGCATGCTGACCGGAACCTTCGTGGCGTTCGTGTTGATCTCACTGTGCCTGACCTTCGCCCTGCGCAGCATCAAGCTCGGGGCGATAAGCTTGATTCCGAATCTGGTGCCGGCGTTCATGGCCTTCGGAGTCTGGGCGGTGCTGGTCGGCGAGATCGGCTTGGCGTCCTCGGTGGTGACCGCCACCAGCTTGGGCATCATCGTCGATGCGACCGTGCACTTCCTGTCGAAGTACCAGCGGGCTCAGCGCACCAACGGGGCCAGCCCGGAGGAGGCGGTGAGATACGCGTTTTCGACCGTCGGGCCCGCCCTGTGGGTCACCACCGCGATCCTGATTGCCGGATTCGCCGTGCTGTCGCTGTCGACCTTCAAGATCAACTCATCCCTTGGGCAATTGACCGCGCTGACCTTGTTCATGGCGATCATCGTCGACTTCCTGCTGTTGCCGAGCCTGCTGCTGACGTTTGCGGGCAAGGACGAGCGGCGAGGCGAGGCCTCCTCCCTTAAACCCGTCAATCAAGCTGCGGAGTGATCCGATGAACCGTTTTGCCGCGACGCTCGCCGTCGTCAGCCTGGCCTTGTCCGCGGCTGCCGGACCGGCGTTCGCCGAAACCGAGGAGGAGAAGGGCCGCTGGATCGCCGAGCAGGCCGACCAGCGCGACCTCGGCTGGGGCGACAGCGAGGTTCGCCTGACCATGACCCTGCGAAACCGCGAAGGGGAGACCAGCACGCGCAGCCTCAGTCTGAGTTCGCTGGAGATCACCGATCCGAAACTGGGGGACCGCAGCCTGACGGTGTTCCACGAGCCACGGGACATCGAGGGGACGGCCTTCCTGTCGCACACCCAGATCCTCGAACCGGACGATCAGTGGCTGTACCTGCCGGCCCTGAAGCGGGTGAAGCGGATCTCGTCCAAGAACAAGTCCGGCCCGTTCGTCGGCTCCGAGTTCGCCTATGAGGATCTGGTGAGCCAGGAGGTCGAGCGCTACACCTACAAATACCTGCGCGACGAGGCGTGCGGGCCGCTGACGTGCTACGTGTCCGAGCGGTTCCCGGTCTATGAGCACTCCGGCTACACCAAGCAGGTCGTCTGGATCGACCGCGCCGAGTTCCAGCCGCGCAAGATCGAGTTCTACGACCGCAAGGGCGATCTGCTGAAGACCCTCGATCTGGTGGAATACCGACAGTATCTCGGGACCTACTGGCGCGCCCACCGGCTGGAAATGGAGAACCACCAGACCGGTAAGTCCACGACCCTGACCTTCGCCGACTACAGTTTCAAACTGGGCCTGAGCGAAGGTGACTTCGAGAAGAGCCGGCTCGAACGTGTGCGTTGACGTGCGGCCGATCGTAACCACCAAGCGCGCCGGTCGTCTGGTCGCTGCGGCCGTTGCGGCGGCCGCGGTGCTGCCGTCCCTGGTAGCGGCCGGCGAGTGGCGGCTGTCGGGTTCGGCCCAGGTCGAGACCCGGCTGTTCCCGACCTCACCGGCGTTCTCGGAGCAGGAGGATGCAACGGTTTCGCCGTCGGTCGCGGTCGAGCCGGAGGTGACCTACGACTGGAATGGCGGCGCCGACCGCCTGACCGTGATCCCGTTCTACCGGATCGACGCGCATGACGAGCGGCGGACCCATGGCGACCTGCGCGAGGCCAACTGGCTGCACATCGGCGACGGCTACGATCTGGTCGTCGGGTTCGACAAGGTGTTCTGGGGCGTTGCCGAGTCCCGTCATCTGGTCGACATCATCAACCAGACCGATCTGGTCGAGGACATCGACCAGGAGGACAAGCTGGGCCAGCCGATGGTCCAGGTCCAGGTCGACACCGACTACGGGGTGTTCCGCGGCTTCACCATGCCGGTGTTCCGGGAGCGGACGCTTCCGGGTGATGATGGGAGACTGCGCGGCTCCCTGCCGATCGCCGACGACCCGGTCTACCAGTCGGACGCCGGGCAGTACCATCCGGACTTCGCGGTGCGGTGGTCGAAGACCTTCGGCGATTTTGACGTGGGTGTGTCGCATTTCCGCGGTACCAGCCGCGAGCCGCGCCTGTTGCCGGCGTTCCGCAGCGGCCGCACCGAACTCGTTCCATACTACGACCTGATCGACCAGACCGGTATCGACGTGCAGTACACTACCGGTGCCTGGCTGTAGAAGTTCGAGGGCATCGGCCGGTCCGGCCATGGCGACTACTTCCTCGCCAGCGTGGCGGGCTTCGAATACACGCTGTACCAGATCGCCGAGACCGACACCGACCTCGGCCTGCTGGCCGAGTACCTCTATGACGGGCGAGATGAGGGCGGCGACGCTCCGCCAACGGCGTTCCAGAACGACGTGTTCGTCGGCGCCCGGCTGACTCTGAACGACGAACCGGACACCACGTTCCTGGCCGGCGCCATCGTGGATGTCGAGGACCAGTCGACCCTGCTGTCGTTGGAAGCCAGCCGGCGGATAGGCAGCGACATGAAAGTCGAACTGGAGGCCAGGCTGTTCCCCGAGCTGGCGTCGACCAACGGGCTCTACGGCGTGCGTCGCGACAACACGATCACTCTGCGGCTCAATCGGTATTTCTGACCGTCGGGTCAACATTCGTGACTTCCCGGTCCCTCGGTCGCTCGGTATGCTCGCGCGGACGAACCGGGGGTTCTGCAATGCCGGACAGTTTCGTACGCGCGACGCACGCGCCGTCTGACGATCGAGGCGCCGGAACGTGGCGATAAGGTCGGATTTGATGACCCGCTTCCGGGAAGGGCGGACCGTTCCGGTCCTGACCGTCCTCGCGGCGCTGGTGGTCCTTTGGTACGGTTTCGCGATCTACCTGAATGCCGCCTGGCAGCTTGACCTGTACGCCAAGGCCAAGACCGACTGGACGGTGTCCGATCTGGTTGCCGACACGCTGAGCCAGGACCGGCCGGTGCTGCCAGCCGCCCATCAGGTGTTCGTCGAAATCTGGAACACCACGGTCGAAAAGCCGATCACCTCCAAGCGCAGCCTGTTCTACCACGGCTGGATCACCCTTTCGGCGACCCTGCTGGGCTTTGCCATCGGCACGGGCCTCGGCGTGACGCTGGCGGTGTTCATCATCCACAACCGCGCGGTCGACCGATCGCTGATGCCGTGGGTGGTGGCCAGCCAGACCATCCCGATCCTGGCGATCGCGCCGATGATCATCGTGGTGCTGAATGCCGTCGGGCTGTCGGGTCTGCTGCCCAAGGCCCTGATTTCGGCCTATCTCAGCTTCTTTCCGGTGGTCGTCGGCATGGTCACGGGGCTGCGCAGTCCCGAGACCCAACTGCTCGACCTGATGCGCACCTACAACGCCAGCGCCTGGCAGACCTTCTGGAAGCTGCGCTGGCCGAGTTCGGTGCCCTATCTGTTCACCTCGATGAAGGTGGCGGTGGCGATCAGCCTGGTGGGGGCGATCGTCGGCGAGTTGCCGACCGGCGCGGTCGCCGGGCTGGGCGCCCGCCTGCTGGCCGGTTCTTACTACGGGCAGACCATCCAGATCTGGTCGGCGCTGTTCGCGGCGGCGGCGTTGGCCGCCGTTCTGGTGATCCTGGTGGGCATCGCCAACCGCCTCGTCCTCAAGCGCATGGGGATGGCCCAGTGACCCGGATCCAGAGCGCGCTCGCGACACTGCTCGGCGTTGGGTGTCTAGCTGGACTGGCGCTTCCGGTGTCGAGCATGGGAAGCCCGGTTCTGGATGCTCCGGCGGTGGCGCTGTTTGCGGTGTGCGGGGCCGCTTCGCTGGTCCGGTTCCGGATTGCCCTGCCGTTCTGGATTGACGGCCTGATCTCGGTGCTGGGGGCGGTGACCCTGTTGGCCGCATTGCCGGAGATCGAGCGGGCTGGCATCGGCTATTGGATGCTGTTGCTGGCGGCCTGGGCGTCGGCCTGGCTGTTCGTGGAACGGTTGCTCGACCTCGGCCCGATCGTCCGGCAGGACCGGTTCGTGCGGCTGCTGGTCCCGATCTGTTTCGGGGTGTGGATTCTGGTGGTGTGGGAAGCGGTGGTGCGCGGTGCCGGCATCCCTTCGGTGTTGCTGCCGCCGCCGTCGGCGATCGGGGTGCGCTTGCTGTCGTCGGGCGCGGTGCTGTGGGCGGACTTCCGCCAGACCTTTCTGCAGGCGGTGCTGATCGGCTACACGCTGGGGTGCGGTTCGGCTTTTCTGTGCGCCATCGCGATCGACCGCAGCCCGTTCCTGCAACGTGGCCTGTTGCCGCTCGGCAACTTCGTGTCCGCCCTGCCGATCATCGGCATCGCGCCGATCCTGGTGATGTGGTTCGGCTTCGACTGGCCGTCGAAGGCTGCGGTCGTGGTGGTGATGACATTCTTCCCGATGCTGGTGAACACGGTGGCCGGGCTGGCGGCCAGCGGGTCGATGGAGCGCGACCTGATGCGCACCTACGCGGCCGGGTACTGGCAGACACTGTTCAAGCTGCGGCTGCCGGCGGCGGCGCCGTTCATCTTCAACGCGCTGAAGATCAACTCTACCCTGGCGCTGATCGGTGCCATCGTGGCGGAATTCTTCGGCACTCCGACCGTCGGCATGGGCTTCCGGATTTCGACCGAAGTCGGGCGGATGAACATCGACATGGTATGGGCGGAGATCGCGGTCGCTGCGGTCGCCGGCTCGACGTTCTACGGCGTGGTCACTCTGGTCGAACGGGCGACCACGTTCTGGCATCCCTCGGTCCGCCGTGGCTAGAGGGTCGACGACCAATAACAAGGAGGGACAGGGTATGAAGAGGCTTCTGACGTCACTGCTGACGGGCGCGGTCGTGCTGATGGCCGGCCACGCCCAGGCAGCCGACAAGGTCACGCTGCAGCTGAAATGGGTCACCCAGGCCCAGTTTGCCGGCTACTACGTGGCCAAAGACAAGGGGTTCTACAAAGAGGAAGGCCTCGAGGTCGAGATCAAGCCGGGCGGCCCGGACATCGCTCCGGCCCAGGTGCTGGCCGGCGGCGGCGCCGACGTGGTGCTGGACTGGATGCCGTCGGCGCTCGCCACCCGCGAGAAGGGTGTGCCGATGGTCAACATCGCCCAGCCGTTCAAGACCTCGGGCATGATGCTGACCTGCCGCAAGGAAACCGGGATCACCTCACCGAAGGAGTTCCCGGGCAAGACCCTCGGCGTGTGGTTCTTCGGCAACGAGTACCCGTTCCTGTCGTGGATGAGCCAGCTCGGCATCCCGACCGACGGCAGCGCCAAGGGTGTGACGGTCTTGAAGCAGGGCTTCAACGTCGACCCGCTGCTGCAGAAACAGGCCGACTGCATCTCGACCATGACCTACAACGAATATTGGCAGGTCATCGACGCCGGCATCCCGGCGAGCGACCTGGTGGTGTTCAAGTACCAGGACCAGGGTGTGGCCACGCTTGAGGACGGCATCTACGTGCTCGAGGACAAGCTGAAGGACGCGGCCTTCGCCGACAAGATGGTGCGGTTCGTACGCGCCTCGATGAAGGGCTGGAAGTGGGCTGAGGCCAATTCCGACGCCGCCGCGATGATCGTGCTCGAGAATGACGCCAGCGGTGCCCAGACCGAGAAGCATCAGAAGCGGATGATGGGCGAGATCGCCAAGCTGACCGCCGGCTCGAACGGCGCTCTGGACAAGGCCGACTACGAGCGGACGGTGGCGACCCTGATGAAGGGCGGCTCCGACCCGGTGATCACCAAGACGCCGTCGGGCGCCTGGACCAGCGTCATCACCGACAAGGCTCTGAAGTAACCGTCAGCGGTATCGACGAAGCATCGGTGAAGGGGCGGGCAACCGCCCCTTCTGCCGTTGTAGGAGGTGCCGGGCTAGCCTTCACCCCTGGCCCGCTGCGCAAGCGCGGTCAGCGCCGCCAGCATCGGGTCGATGATGCCGTGGTCGCGCTCGACCGGGCAGACCAGCCAGGCGGGCAGGACGAATTCCGACGCGTCGTTCACCCGGTGCAGGATCCCGCGTTCGATCAGCGGTTGGACGATGCGCCATGGAAAGTAGCCCGAGCCGCCGTGTTCCAACAGGTAGCGCAGACCAAGCCAGCCGACGTTGACCGCAAGCGGCGGCCCGGCGAAGTCAGGGTAGCGGGCGCTGTGCTGGGCGTAGAACTCCGGTCCCCAGTCGACATAGACGTAATCCCCGCCCAGCGGCTCCGACCCGGCCGAGGCGACCAGCACCAGGCGTTCGTCCATCAGCGCCGTCAGTTCCAGGTTCGGGCGACGCTGCGGTGCGTACATCACCGCGATGTCGATCCGCCCGTCGATCAGTCCCTGCATCAGGTCGGGCTCGAACCCGACCTCCGCACGGATCGAGATGTCGGGTGAGCCGTGGCGCAGCGCGCCGAGCCAGTCGAGCAGAAAGCCGTCCCACAGGCCGATCCTTGCGCCGACCACCACGCTGGCGCGGAACCCTCTGGGAACGCCGACTTCATGGCGGGCCTGCTCGACCGTGCGCACCAGCAGGGCCGCATGCTTCTGGAACCGCCGGCCGGCATCGGTGAGCGCGGCGCCGGCCTTGTTGCGGGTGAACAACGGCGTGCCGAGCTGGTCTTCGAGGGTTCGGATGCGGGCGCTGACCGTCGACTGGGTCACGTGGATGCGCTCAGCCGCCGCCACGAAGCTGCCGGTGCCGATCACAGCCAGGAAGGTGCGGGCGAGTTCGGTGTCCATCGTGTTGCAATTTAGTATCGATTATTTCGATTTTAACAGCCAATTAAATTCGTTTCTCACTTCGATGGACTCTCCCCATACTTGACTGAGAGGCCAGTCAACCGCATCCCTCGGGGTTGGTGGCCGTAGGATCGGGAGGTTGCAATGCGCGCGGACGTGCCGCCCCTGGAAGTGATGCGCCACAATTTCTGGCTCGGGACCCCCTATGGGATGGAGGATCCGCGGATGCGGCGGGTGACCGAATGCGTCGGCGTCCTGCGCCCGACCATCCAGGCGCTCAGCCAGCGTTCCGGCGACCGTTGCCTGATGTGGGCGCTGATCGCCATCACCGTCCACATGGCGGTCGAGGCGGGCGAGGCCGAGGTGATTGCCGCGGCGTTTCAGTCCAGCGCCCAGCTTCTGGAACTGAACGCTGAAGGCGATGCGCTGGGCGCCGGCCTTTAGCGCATGACGGGCATTCATGGAGGAAAGTAATTGGACCAGGAGACCGACCGCAACTGCCCTGCTTCGCCGCCCTGCTTTGCTCACGAGCTGGAATTGACGGACAGTGGCTACATGGCGGTCGACCGTGACGCGGCGGTAACGGTGGCGCGCTGGCGCAAGGCCGAGCGTGAACGGTTGATCGCGGTCCGCCTTGCCGTTTCTGCGGATGACCGGAACCAGGTTGCCGAGGCGGTGGGAGTCGAACTCAGCCGACTGGTTGGAACCAACCGCGGCACGATGATCAGCCTGTATTGGCCGTTCCGGGGCGAACTCGATCTGCGCGGTTGGATGCGCACGGAGATCGAACGCGGGATGCGGATCGCGCTGCCGGTGGTCGAGCGCAAGGCTCATCCATTGACGTTTCGCGAATGGACGCCCGGCTGCCAGATGGGCCGGGGCGTCTGGAACATCCCGATCCCGGCCGACGGACCGCCGGTCACACCCGATGTCGTCATCGCACCGCTGGTCGGCTTCGACCATGACTGTTACCGGCTTGGCTATGGCGGCGGATTCTTCGACCGCACCCTGGCAGCGCTGTCGCAGCGTCCTCTGGCGATCGGTGTCGGCCATCCGTCGGCCGCGATCGCAACGATCTACCCGCAGCCCTATGACGTCCCGATGGATGTCATCGTAACCGGATCCGGAAAAACGACCCGGCGGGGCTGCGGGCAATGAATCTTGAGAATCTTGGCCATGCGCTGGTCCGAGGCCTTCCCGATGGGCTCATCGTCTCCGACGCCAAGGGCATCATCCGGTTCTGGAATGCCGGAGCGGAACGGATCTTCGGGTTCACCGTTGCCGAGGCTATGGGCCAGCCGCTCGACATCATCATCCCCCGGCGCCTTCAGGCCCGGCACCAGGTCGGCTACGACGCGACCATGCGGACTGGGACCACGAAATACGGCGCCGGCGAGTTGTTGGCGGTCCCGGCAATCTGCAAGGACGGCCGGCCGATCTCGATCCAGTTCTCGATCCTGCCGCTGCCGGATGACCGCGGCGGCCTGGACGGCATCGCTGCAATCGTGCGCGACGTCACGGCGGAATTCGAGGAGCGCAAGGCATTGCGGCGGGCGTTGAAGGACGCCCTGAACACCGGACCGGTAGTGAGCGTGCTGGATGGCGCGGCCTAACGGGCGAACGCGTAGGCTCCGCCCTTCTCCAGAGCCCGTCGGTAGGCCGGGCGGGCATGGATGCGCTCCAGAAAGGCCCAGAGATTCGGCCGTGAGGCGTTGAGCCCGGCGCGCGAGACCGCGATCTCCAGCGGAAAGCTCATCATCACGTCGGCGGCGGTGAACTCGGGACCCGCGAACCACGGGTCGGCGCTCAGTTCCGCTTCCTGATAGTCGAGGTGGGTGGTCAGTTGCCGCTCGACGAACGGCCGCGCCGGTCGGCCCAGCCAGCCGAGCCGGTTGAGGATCAGCTTCAACAACAGCGGCGGCATGGCGGAACCCTCGGCATAATGCAGCCAGTAGCGGTAGCGCCAGTGCAACTCGGCGCTGGGATCCGGCGCCAGATGCGGGCCGTAGCGGCTGACCAGATAGTCGACGATCAGCCCGGTCTCGGCCAGCACCCGTCCGTCGTCCTCGATCAACGGTGACTTGCCGAGCGGATGCACCCGCTTCAGCGCGTCCGGCGCCAGCATCGTCTTCGGATCGCGGGCATAGGCGACGATCTCGTAGGGCAGCCCGAGTTCCTCCAGCAGCCAGAGGACGCGTTGCGAGCGTGAGTTGTTCAGGTGATGGACGCGGATCATCGGCCAGGCTCCGGATTGGGTATCTGACGGTACCTTTCCCAAAGTGGTTTGGCGAACTCCGACACCAAAGGCTATGCCGTCTTTGCCAACGCCGACAGCGCGTCGAATTTTTTCGACGCGCTGTCGGATCCGGCGGTACTCGTTCGTCCTTAGGCGAAACGAGGAGCGATGATCATGCTGTACGCCATTCTCTGCTACGACTCCGAGGAGGCGGTCGCTTCCTGGTCCAAGGAGCAGCACGCCGGTGTCATGGCGCGGCTCGGCGCCGTTCAGGACAAGCTGCGCCAGCAGGGCCGCCTCGGTCCTGCGGCGAGCCTGGTGCCGACGACGGCCGCCGTGACCATCCGCAAGAGCCAGGAAGCCCTGGTGCTCGACGGCCCATTCGCCGAGACCAAGGAGCAGTTGCTGGGGTTCTTCATCGTCGACTACGCGTCGCTGGACGAGGCGGTTGAGACCGCGCAGGAACTGGCGCGGGCCAACGGTTTGGGCGGGTCCTACGAACTGCGTCCGGTCTCCGTGCTCCAGCCCGGCGGGCTCTGACGTGAACGAGATCGCCTGGATCGACACCGCGCTGGCTGCGGCCCGCCCTCAGGCGATCGGCGCGCTGCTGCGCTATTTCAGGAACCTGGACACCGCCGAGGAGGCGTTCCAGGAAGCCTGCCTGCGGGCACTGCGCACCTGGCCGAGCAACGGTCCGCCACGCGACGCGGCGGCGTGGCTGATCATGGTCGGGCGCAACGCCGGGATCGACGACGCCCGGCGGCGCAGCCGGACCCAAGCGCTGCCGCCGGATGACGTCATCTCCGACCTGGACGATGCCGAGGCTGGCCTGGCCGAGCGCCTGGACGGCGCCAACTACCGCGACGACATCCTGCGGTTGCTGTTCGTGTGCTGCCATCCTGACCTTCCGGCGACCCAGCAGATCGCGCTGGCCCTGCGCATCGTCTCGGGGCTGTCGGTGAAGGAGCTCGCGCGCGCCTTCCTGGTCGGCGAGAGCGCGATGGAGCAGCGCATTACCCGGGCCAAGGCTCGCGTCGCCGGCGCCGGCGTTCCGTTCGAAACGCCGGGCGCGGTCGAGCGTGCCGAACGGCTCGGCGTCGTGGCCGCCATGCTCTACCTGTTGTTCAACGAAGGCTATTCGGCCAGCGGCGGCGAGGCGCATGTGCGGTCCGCGCTGTGCGACGAGGCCATCCGACTGGCACGGCTGCTGCTGCGTTTGTTTCCGGCTGAGCCCGAGATCATGGGGCTGGTGGCGCTCCTGCTGCTGCAGCACGCGCGCACGGCTGCGCGGCTCGATGCCGACGATTGCATCGTGCTGCTGGAAGATCAGGACCGGCGGCTGTGGAATGGCGAGATGATCACCGAGGGGCTGGGCCTGATCGACAAGGCAATGCGTCACCGCCGATCGGGGCCCTATCAGGTGCAGGCGGCCATCGCGGCGCTGCACGCCCGCGCCGCCCGACCCGAGGACACCGACTGGACGCAGATCGAGCGGCTGTACGCCACGCTCGAGCGGATGCAGCCATCGCCGGTCGTCACGCTGAACCGGGCGGTCGCGGTCGCCAAGGTGCAGGGACCCGAGGCGGCGCTGGCCCTGATCGAGCCATTGGCCGATCCGCTTGCCGGCTACTTCCTGTTCTTTGGGGTTCGGGGCGCCCTGCTCCAGCAACTCGGCCGGACGGACGAAGCCCGGGAGGCGTTCAACCGGGCCATCGCGCTGGCCAACACACCGGCCGAGGCGGCACACATCCGCCTGCACATCGACCGTCTGCTCACGGACAGGAGGTCGGACGGTGATGCCTAGCCTCCAGACTAAGCAGCGCTTCGTCGCAAGACCGCCGGTCCCGCGACCAGACCGATAGGAGGGAACCCGTGTTCAAGATCATCTTAGGCAGCGCGGCCGTCGTGATCGTTGTTGCCGTCGCCGTCGTCCTGATTCTCGCCGCCCGCAAACCCGATGTGTTCCGGATCGAGCGGACCGCCAGCATCAAGGCGGCGCCGGAAGCCATCTTCCCGTTCATTAACGACTTCCACCGCTGGGGCGCGTGGTCGCCCTGGGAGGTGAAGGATCCGGCGATGACCCGCACCTTCAGCGGCCCCGATAGCGGAACAGGCTCTGCCTACGCCTGGGAAGGCAACAAGGACGTCGGCAAGGGGCGGATGCAGATCACCGAGGCCGTGGCGCCGTCCCGGATTGCGCTCGACCTGGACTTCGAAAAGCCGTTCGAGGCCCACAACAAGGTCGAGTTCACGCTGGTGGAAAGCGCCGGAACCACCACCGTCACCTGGGTCATGCACGGGCCGACACCGTTCTTCAGCAAGATCTTCCACGTGTTCATGGATATGGACAAGCTGGTCGGTGCCGACTTCGAGGCGGGTCTGGCCAAGCTGCGGGCGGCGGCCGGGGGCTGACCGTGATGGGGTGGGCTCGGCCCCTAGCCGGCCAGCCTCTGTTCGAACAGCATGCCGAACTCGGGTTGCGGGTCGTCGATCCCGGCGAGGCGAAGGCAGTGCCAGGCCATCACCAGGTTGCTGGACAGCAGCGGCTTGCCGGACACCGCCTCGGCGGCCCGGGCGATCGGGGCGACCTGCAGGCTGGTGCAGGAGATGAACACCCCGTCGACGTCGGGGTGGGCGGCAGCCGCGATGGCGGCGTCACGGATCGAGTCGGTGGAGATCCGCGCCGCCTCCCGGTCGTCGGTGCGCAGGAAGGTGCCCATCGCCGTCACCGCCACGCCGCGACCCTCGAAATAAACCCTCAGGTTGGCGTTGATCGCCTGGCTGTAGGGGGTGAGCAGCGCGATCCGGCGCATGCCCAAGGTCTTGAACGCGGCGAAGGCAGCGGTTACCGGGTTGGTGAACTTGGCCTCCGGGCGGACCTTGCGCAGTTCGGCGAAAACGCCGTCCTCGCCGATCTCCATCGACGCCGAGGTGCAGCCGAACGCCACCACATCGAGCGGAACGCCTGGCAGGATCAGGTCGGCCGCCGGGGCCAGCCGGGCCTGCATGGCGCGCAGGGTCTGCGGCGTGATGTCGTTGTCGTTCAGGATCCGGCTTTCGTAGAGGGCCACACCCTCATGGCGGAAGATCTGCCGGAACTCGTGCTCGACGGTCTGGTCGGTCGCCAACACCACCAGGCCGATGGCGGCCCGGCTGTAGATGCCCGGGTCCAGGGTCGAGGGCAGGACGCCGAGATCAATGCAATCCGGCTTGGTGGCAACGACGGTGCTGTTCATCACATTCCTCCGGCAGTTTCCGGCTCGTAGTGCGTTACATCATCATGCCGTCGAGCGGGATCTCGGTCGGCTTGCCGCCGATCAGGTCGGCGGTGACGCGCGCGGCGGCGTGGGACATGGTCCAACCCATGTGGCCGTGTCCGCTGTTGAACCACAGATTGCGGTGCTTCTTCCGCCCGAACCGCGGGGTGCCTTCCGGCGTCATCGGGCGCAGGCCGGCCCAGCCCTCGGCGCGCTCGAAATCGGCGCCGTCGGGGTAGAGGTCGCGCACCACGCCCAGCATGAAGTCGAAGTCCTGCGGCTTGTGGCTGGTGTCGTAGCCGGCGAATTCGGCGGTGGCGGTGACCCGGACCCGATCGCCGAAGCTGGAGATGGCGACCAGATTGTCCTCGTCGACCGAAGCGACGGTCGGCGGAGCGGCGTGGTTGCCGACCGGAATGGTCAGCGAGTAGCCCTTGATCGGATAGACTGGCAGCGACACCCCTAGCTGGCGGGCGAATATCGGGGCGTGGTTGCCGAGTGCCAGGACGTAGGCGTCGGCGGTCAGCCGGCCCTTCGAAGTCTCGACCCCCAGGATGGCGTCGCCATCGGCGTCGATCCGCAGGATCTCCATGCCCAAATGGAATTCCGCCCCGCGCTTGATGCATTCCGCCGCCAGGGCGCGGGTGAACTTGTTGCAGTCGCCGGTCTCGTCGGTCGGGCAGTAGATGCCGCCGGCCACCTTGTCGCGGGCGGCGGCGAGCGAGGGTTCGACGCGAATGACGGCGTCGCGGTCCAGCACCTGGGTTTCCTGGCCGTCGTCGGACAGGAGCTGCATGTGCTTGACCCCGGCGGCAAGCCGTTCCTCCGAGCGGTAGAAATACAGGATGCCGCGGGTGTTGCGGTCGTAGTCGATCTCGGCGTCGGCCAGGGTCTCGTGCAGCAGGCGCTGCGAGTACAGGCAGAGCTGGTGCTTGCGCAGGGTGTTGGTGCGCGCCCTCTCGGCGGTGCACTGCGCCAGGAACTTCAGCGACCAGCTCCACAGCCGCGGGTCGGCGGACGGCCGGAACCGCAGCGCCTGGTCCTTCAGGACCAGCGATTTCAGCAGGATCATCGGCGCGCGCGGCGACGACCACACGAAGGAATGGCCGGGCGCGATCATCCCGGCGTTGCCCCAACTGGTCTCCTCGGCGACGCCGGAGCGCCGCTCGATCAGCACGACCTCATGGCCGTCCTTCAGCAACTGATACGCCGTGGTGACACCGACCACGCCACCGCCCAGGACCATTACCCGCATTCAGCCCTCCTGTTTGCGGGCAAAGCCTAGTCCGGGTCCGTCGCGAGTAGAAGGGTTACGTGCTGCTCGAAACCGATCCCACTTGGACCAGGCACCGTCGTCCTGGGTGACGTGATCGGTCAGCCATTTCAGCACGGCGAGGACGACGATCGCGATCGTCACCAAGGTGACCGCCATCGAATAGTAACCGCAGCCGACCGCTACGCCGATCGCGCCGGCCGTCCACATACCGGCCCCGGTGGTCAGGCCGTGCACGCTTTCCCGGTTCTGGATGATCGCGCCCGCGCCCAGGAAGGCGATTCCGGCGGTCACCGCCTCGACCGCGCGGATCGGATCGACGTTGGGCGAGCCGTCCTGGCCCTGGATGTCGTTGTAGATGCCCCACGCGATCATCGTGAACGCGGCGGAGGCGAGCGACATCAGCATGTGGGTCCGCAGTCCCGCCGATTGCCGCCGGTACTCGCGTTCGGCGCCGATGATCGCTCCGAGGATTGCGGCCAAGCCCAACTTGCCGGCAACCGAGGCGAGGGTCTCGCCCGGCAGGGGGGCGATCAGGGTCGTGGGGTCGAACGGCATCGGGCGTCGGTCCGGCGGTGGTGTGTCACCCGACAACCCCCGAGGTCGCGACCGGCTCCGTCGACGGCGTCGGTCTGCGCTTGGTCAGTTCTCCAGTTCGGGCACGATCCACAGCGGGGTTTCGCCGCGGGCGACGCGCTGAACATTGTCGAAGGCGTTGCGCACCCGTGCGGTGTTGCTCTCGAAGGTCGGGCCGGCCAGATGCGCGGTCAGGATCACGTTGTCGAGGCTGAACAGCGGGTTGTCGGGACGTGGCGGCTCCTGGTCGAACACGTCGAGACCGGCGGCAGCGATGGTGCCGTCGCACAGTGCTGCGTGCAGCGCCGTCTCGTCGACCACCGGGCCGCGGGCGGTGTTGACCAGAATGGCGGAGGGCTTCATCGCCGCCAGTTCGGCGACGCCGATCAGGTGGCGGGTCGTGTCGTTCAGCGGCGTGTGCAGCGAGACGACATCCGCCTCGCTCAGCAGTTCCCGCAGCAGGCGGAAGCGGACGTTCAGGAGATCCTCCTGATCCTCCGGCAGGCGGGCGACGTCGTAGTATGTCACGTTCATGCCGAACGCCTGGGCCAGCCGGGCGGTCTTCTTGCCGATGGTGCCCAGGCCGACAATGCCGAGCGTCTTGCCGCGCAGTTCGTGCACGCGCGGCGTCTGGTTGCCGCGCCAGTTGCCGGAAGCGACGCTTAGATGCTGCCGCACCAGCTGACGCGAAACCGCCAGCATCAGCAGCACGGCATGCTCTGACACCGCCACCGAGTTGGCGCCACCGTTGTTGCAGACCGGGACGCCGGCGGCCCGCGCGGCATCCAGATCCGCGCGGTCGTATCCGGCGCTCAGCAACTGGACCAGCCGCAGCTTCGGGCCGGTCTGGAAGAGCTCACGGTCGATCAGGCTGTCGACGAAGCCGACCAGAAACTCCGCACCCGCCATGGCCTCGCGATACTCGGCGCTGCGGGCCGGCACGACGGTCAGTTCGAAGCCGGAAGGCGCCATCGCGCGGGCCGCGTCGGCGGCATCGGGGAAGTCGGTGACGAACACGATTCTGGGGGTCATGGTTTCCGCCCGAGCGTTGCGGTTGTTTCGATGCGGCTACAGCGCCGACGGTGGCGTCACACCGAGCTTGTCGGCCCAGGACTTCAGCCCGTCGACGATGCCGGGATACAGTGCCACCCCGTCCTTCAGCGCCGCCCGCTTGCGGGCGAGGGCGCCGTCGCCCGGCAGCCGCACCTTCTCGACACCTGGAGCGGGCGGGTTGGTGCGGCAGGCCTCGGCCAGCCAGTCGGTTTGCCGGGTGAAGGCGTCAACCCCGGCGAAGGCAGTCGGGTCGTAGACCTGCACCAGTACGCCGGCGCCCCAGCCCTCCGCCGGGTCGGCCCGGCCGTGCCCGGCAAGGCCCTGGGTCAGCGCCTCGACGATCAGCGCCAGGCCGTAGCCCTTGTGGCCGTGGTCGACCCCGCCCACTGGCAGGATGGTACCCGGCGGGTCGGTGAACAGCACGGCTGGGTCGGTCGACGGATTGCCGGCGGCGTCGATCACCCACTGGTGGTCGAGCTTGCGGCCCTCTTTGTGCAGCCGCCCGGTCAGGCCGTTGGTGGTGATCGAGGCGGAGATGTCGACCAGGATCGGGTCGCCGCCGGTCGGGATGCCGACCGCGATCGGGTCGGGGGTGTAGACCGCGCGGGTGCCGCCGAACGGCGCCACGCTGGCGGTTGACGGGTCGGAGCAGGTCAGGGTGACCATCATGCCGTGCCGGGTCGCGCGCTGCAGGAAGGCGGCGAGACAAGCGATGTGGTGGGCGCGGCGGATCGAGACCGTTCCGGTGCCGTACAGCCGGGCGCGCTCGACCGCGAGGTCGACGGCAGTCGCGGTCAACCACACACCGGAGAGGCGCCTGCCATCCCAACTGACCACCGGACCGCGGTCGGTCAGAGTCGCAGGCTGGCCGGTGCCCTTCATGCTGCCGTCGGCCAGTGCCGCGAGGTACGGCGGCGCCAGTTGCAGGCCATGGGTGGTGTGGCCCATCAGGTCGGCCTCGACCATGACCGGCGCCACCACGGCGGCCTTGTCGGCGTCGAGCCCGGCCGCCGCGAACAGCGCTTCGGTGTAGGCGATCAGGGCGTCGGCGGCGTAGCGGTCGGTCATGCTCGGTTCTCCCGTTCGGTCGTCGCGTCGGACCTTAGCGGGTCGTGGAAGCGTGGGCCATCGCCTGCTAGACAGAAGTCATATGACCAATGGAGATCGATGGATGAGCGTCCAACCCCGTCTGCGCGACCTTGGCATCACCATCGGCGCCCTGCCGACCGGACCGGGCAACGCCATCACCGATGTTACCGGTGTTGCGGTCGGTCACGTCACCCTGTCCGATGGCTCGGCGCAGACCGGGGTGACGGCGATCCGCGCGCATCCAGGCCATCCGTTCCGCGACAAGCTGCCGGCCGCCGCGCACGTGCTGAACGGCTTCGGCAAGAGCATCGGACTGATGCAGGTGGCCGAGCTCGGCACTCTGGAGACCCCGATCGTGCTGACCAACACCCTGTCCGTCGGGACGGCGGCGACCGCGCTGGTTCGGCACATGCTTGCCGAGACGCCGGAGATCGGCGCCAGCACCGGCACCGTCAACCCGGTGGTGATGGAGTGCAACGACGGCGCCTGGCTGAACGATATCCGCGGCCTGCATGTCTCCGAGGACGATGTCCTGCGGGCGCTGCAGTCGGTCGGCCCCTCGGTCGTGGAGGGCAACGTCGGGGCCGGGACCGGGATGAGTTGCTACGGCCTCGCCGGCGGCATCGGTACCGCGTCCCGGGTCGTCACGCGTGGGCCGCGCCGATACACGACCGGCGCGCTGACCTTGTGCAACATGGGCCGGATGGAGGATCTGCGGATCGACGGTCGCCCGGTCGGACGACAGCTGGTCGAAAGGCTGGCGGCGGAGAAGGCGGTGAAGCAGACGGACGGGCGCGAGCAGGGTTCGATCATCACGGTGGTGGCAACTGACGCACCGCTCGACGCCCGCCAGTTGCGGCGGCTGGCGGTGCGGGCGGGAGCCGGACTGGCGCGCACCGGGACCCATCTCGGCTCAGGTAGCGGCGACATCATGCTGGCGTTCTCGACCGCCGAGCCGCTGCCCCACGCCATGCCGGACGACCCAGAGTACCCGCGCCGCTCGCTGCATGAGGACGCGTTGGACGGATTGTTCCGAGGGATCATCGAGGCGACCGAGGAGGCGATCCTCAACGCCCTGCTGGCAGCCCGGCCGATAGTCGGGAATAAGAAGCGCCGCCGCCGGTCACTGGCGGAGTTCGCGGATCTGATTGCCGGCGGCTGATGGGCGCTACCGCACCGCTGAACGCCCTGCGCGGTACAGGCTCTGCGGGCCGTCATGCTCGATGTAGCAACCCTGCAAGTGGCGCCGGCCGGCAGCGGAGAAGCTCGTGCGACCGTGCGCCAGGCGGTGGTTGTCGAACATGAGCGTATCGCCGGGCTCGAGCTTCAGGCGAATCTCGAACGCCGGATCGCCCAGCCGGGCGCCGAAGACGGCGCGAGCCCGATAGAACGCGGCCAGCGCCGCCGGAGGTGCCGGCAGCACGTACTCGACGCGCGGGTTGAAGCGAATGCGCTGGATCTCACCGGCCTCGTCGACCTCGATCATGCGGCCAACGTCCTCGAGCACCGAGCCGTCGCCATCGTAGCGGTAGCGGATCCCGGTGGTTGTCAGCGCCGCGAAGGCGTCGGGGTCGTCGGACCGGAGCGACTGGGCGACCGCGAGACCGTCGACCAGGGTCGACTCCCCGCCCTCGGCGTCGTTGACCAGGCAGCTCAGGAACTGGATTCCGGGGATGGGGCGGCGGTATGGATTGTCGGTGTGGGCGTACAGCGCCAGCGCGGTGTAGGCGAGGTCGGTAGGAGCCTCGGTCGTCCGGACCTCGAACAGCGCGCCGAAGTTCGTCACCCGGACCGGCCCGAACCGCTCCGCCACCCGCAGCACCGAGCCGGGTTCGTTGCCGCACTCTCGGATCAGACCGAGCCCGGTGCGCAGAAAGCCGTCGAGGAACATCGTCATGCCGGTCGGTGTGTCCAGAACCTGGAGCACGGCAACGTTCGGCGCATGGGTGGCGGCGGTCCAGGGGATCTTGGGCGGCAGGGCATCGGCGGGGTCCAGTTCGCCGTCGAGCCAGTCGAGCAGAAAGCGCACCGCGCGCCCGTCGCTGAACCGCACTTCGGCTGTGGTGTCGTCGAGAGTGTCGACGCCATCGATGCGGATCGCCGTCTCTATTCGCCAGGGGTCGTACAGTCGCTGCCGGCAGCCGGCGTCGAACTCGTCCGACTCGCGGCTGCGTTCACGTAGCCAGACCGGGTGCAGCGGCAGCACGGTGCCGTCGGAACGTCGGAACACCACCGTGCCGTCCTCGACCGCCAACGACCTGGCCATTGCCGCCTCCGTGGGCCTCTGCTCCGTCCGATCGTTGCTCTGTTCGCGGCAAGCCGCAATCGCCAATTACGGTCCCGACTCACTTCAGGGCATACAGCGTCATCGGCTCGGCAATCCCGCGGATCGGGTGCGCACCGACCTGGCGCAGGCGCGGGTCGCCGCTGGTCTCGGCGAACGCCTGCGAGGACAGCAGACGGTGGCCGAGCGGACGGCACAGTGCTTCGATCCGCGATGCCGCGTTGACCGCCGGGCCGATCACCGTGAACGCCTGCCGGCCGCCGGCGCCGACATTCCCGTAGCGCACGGTACCGACGTGCAGGCCTGCCTCCAGGGGCAGCGCCGGCAGTCCTTCGGTCGCCAGTGTCGAGGCAAGCGCGGCGACCCCGTCGATGGCCTCGGTCGCGGCATCGAGCGCCGCCACGCAGGCGCGCCGGGCGTCGGCTCCCAACTCGAAGGCTGCCAGGAACCCGTCGCCGAGAAACGCGAGGATCTCGCCGCCATGCGCGGTCATCGGCGGCACCATGGCTTCCAGGTGCCGGTCAAGCAGGTCGACCAGACGGTCGCCGGGCACCGCGTCGCTGGCGGCGGTGAAACCGGCAAGGTCGACCACCAAGATCACCGCGTCCATCGCCTGGGTTTCGCCGGTCTGGATGGTGCCCTCCAGCACCTGGGCGCCGGATCGTGCGCCGACGTAGGCCTCCAGCAGATTGCGGGCGATCGAGTGCTCCAGCCCAGGCAGGATCGCAGCGGCGACGTGTCCACCGATCCGGTCGAGGATCGCCAGATCGGAATCGCGGAACCCGTCGGCGTGGTGGGACATCCATCGAACGATCAGGCCGTCCCGGCGGGTGGCGTGTGGATCGCCGAAGATGAAAAGGTGGGCGAGATAGTCGGTGGTGCCGGCCGCCGCCATGCTTTCAAACACCGGGTAGTCGGCGCGCTCCGCCGGATCGGACAGGCGGCGGCGCATCCGCGGCGTCCTGGTATCGATCATGTAGCGCAGCGGGCTGCGCAACCAGTCTTCGCCGCCGGCCTCGGCGTGCCGGAGCACCCCGATGTCGATGCCGGCCTTGGACGACCACGACACCGCGATGGCGTCAATCGCCGGGTGCAGGGTGCGGGCCCCCAAACGGATCTGGTTGACCCGAACACCGGCCTCGCACAGCGCACCGGCAACCCGCTCGACGATCGCGTCGACCGGCGCTCGGCGCAACGCCAGCTCGATAAGATCGGACTCCAGGACGCGAATCGTCTCGGCTGCGTGAGCGGCATCGGGCATCGGCTGTCGTGCTCCGGATCGGCGGGGTCGACCCAATCTGGGGGTGCGGGGCCGGCTTTCAAAGCCCGAAGTCCACTGCTACACCGCAAACATGCGCTCCTCAATCGCCTCTGTCCTCGCCGGGCTGCCGGCCTTGCACGCCACCCCGGTCGGGGCGGCATGGCGGCATGGTGACGGAAAGGTCGAACGGGTGGCCCCCGGACGCGCTGCGGTGTGGGCGCACGACGCGCCACCGGTGGTCTGCCACGCGCGCTCGGTCGCCCGTCGTCTGGGCGTCGATTCGATCGAGGCCCTGGACGTTCTGGAGCTGTTCGCTTTCGTCCGGCCGGCGACGTTCTGCCTGCCGACGCCGCGCGGTCTGGCCGAGGCGGTCGGCGTGACGCCGCCGAACAATCTGGAAGCGGCGCCCGACACCCTGATCCAGGTGGCCGATGCGCTGCTGGCGGAACTGCCGGAGCGCGAAGCCCTTGGGCAACGCGACCGCTGGGCGAGGCCGATCGCACGGGCCATGCACGATGGCGGCTGGCCGTGGGGCCGGCTGGTGCTGAGCGTGCTTGGCGAGCCGGATCCCGGCCCGCCGGCGCCGATCCGGCCCTCCGGCCTGGAGGTCTGGCGCGATCTGGCGGAATGGTCGGAACACGCGCCGCCCCCGCCGGCCGGGCACGAACCGGTGAGCGAGGACGAGGCGCGTCGCCGCCTGTCGGAGATCCTGGGAACTGGCTCCGAAGCCCGACCGTCCCAGGCCGACTACGCCGCTGCCGTTGCCGCCGCGTTCCGGCCGCGCGAGCGTGAGGATGAACCGACGGTGGTACTGGCCGAGGCCGGCACCGGTGTCGGCAAGACCATCGGCTACCTGGCGCCGGCCTCGGTGTGGGCTGAGAAGAACGAGGGAGCGGTGTGGATCTCCACCTACACCCGCAACCTGCAGCACCAGATCGACGGCGAACTCGACCGGCTGTACCCGGATCCGGTCGCGAAGGCCCTCAAGGTCGTGGTCCGCAAGGGCCGCGAGAACTACTTGTGCCTGCTGAACCTGGAGGAGGCGAGCCGCACCCTGCCGATGCAGCCGCAGCACGCCACCGCGCTCGGCCTGATGGCGCGCTGGGCGCGGGAGACCCGCGACGGCGACCTGCAGGGTGGCGATTTCCCGGCCTGGCTGAGCGACTTGCTGGGGCGTGGCCGGACCCTTGGCTTGGCCGATCGGCGCGGCGAGTGCGTCTACGCCGCCTGCCCGCACTACCACAAATGCTTCATCGAGCGGTCGGTGCGCCGAGCCCGGCGCGCCCGCGTCGTGGTGGCCAACCACGCGTTGGTGATGATCCAGGCGGCGATGGGCGGCGTCGACGACGGCAATGTGCCGGCACGCTATGTGTTCGACGAGGGCCATCATGTCTTCGATGCCGCCGACGGGGCGTTCTCCGCCAACCTGTCGGCGCTGGAGACGGTCGAGTTGCGGCGCTGGCTGCTCGGCGGCGAGGGGCGACGGGCCGGCCGTACCCGCGGTCTGCGCCGACGGGTCGAAGAACTGGTGTTCGATCGCCCGGCGGCGCTGGAGATGGTCGATGCCATCGAGGAGGCGGCCCGCGCCCTGCCGGGCGACGGCTGGGTGAACCGGCTGGCCGACGAACAGCCGAAGGGGGCGGCGGAGGCGTTCCTGGTGGTGGTGCGCCGGCAGATCTACGCCCGCGTCAGCGACCCGAAGAGCCCGTACGGCCTGGAGTGCGAGGCCAAGCCGCCGGTCGACGGGTTGATCGAGGTGGCCGACGCGCTCGACCAGGCCTTGAAGCGGCTGGTCGGGCCGATGCTGACCTTGCGCGGCGAACTGCTGGCCAAGCTCGACGCCGAGGCCGAGGACCTTGACACCGGGACCCGGCTGCGGATCGAGGCGGTGGCGCGGTCGCTGACCCGGCGCGGCGAGGCGATGATCGAGGGCTGGCGCGCCATGCTGCGCAGCCTGAGCGACGCGACACCCGAGGAGTATGTCGACTGGATGGCGATCGACCGGGTCGAGGCGCGCGACCTGGATGTCGGCCTGCACCGCCACTGGATCGACCCGACGGTGCCGTTCGCCGCCACCGTCGGCAAGGCCGCCCATGGCATGGTGGTCACCTCGGCCACCTTGCGCGACGGCTCCGGCGACGAGGTCGCGGACTGGGCGGCGGCCGAGAACCGAACGGGGGCCGCCCATCTGCCTCTGCCGGCGATCCGCTCGGCGGTGGCCTCGCCGTTCGACTATCCGGCGCACACCCGCGTGTTCATCGTCGGTGACGTGCGCAAGGACGACCTGGACCAGGTGGCGGCGGCATACCGCTCGCTGTTCCTGGCGTCGGGCGGCGGAGCACTCGGCCTGTTCACCGCGATCACCCGGCTGCGGGCGGTGCACCAACGCATTGCCGGTGCCCTGGATGCCGCCGGCCTGCCGCTGTACGCCCAGCACGTCGACGGCATGAACCTGACCACCCTGGTCGACATCTTCCGGGCCGAGGAGGAGGCCTGCCTGCTCGGCACCGACGCGGTGCGCGACGGGGTCGACGTGCCCGGCCGGTCGCTGCGGCTGATCGTGTTCGACCGGGTGCCCTGGCCGCGCCCGGACATCCTGTACCGTGCCCGCCGGGCGGCGTTCGGCGGCAACGTCTACACCGACATGCTGACCCGGTTGCGCCTGAAGCAGGCGTTCGGCCGGCTGGTGCGCCGGGCCGACGACCAGGGTGTGTTCGTGCTGCTGGACCCGATGATGCCGAGCCGCCTGCTCGGCGCGTTCCCCGAGGGCGTCGTCGTCAAACGCTGCGGCCTGGCCGAGGCGGTGGACGAGACCCGGAGTTTTCTGAGGACATCGAGCGATGGCTGAGACCCGCATCCGCCCGGCACGACCCGAGGAGGCCGCGGCGTTGACCGCCCTGGCGGTGCGCTCCAAGGGTCACTGGCCGTATGACGAGACCATGATGGCGGTGTTCCGCCGCACCATCGTCATCACCGCCGAGGACATCGCCGCCCATTGCGTGCTGGTGCACGAGACCGCCGGGGTGGCGGACGGGGTTGCGGTGCTGATCGCCCACGGCGAAGAGGCGGAACTCGACCACCTGTGGGTCGATCCGCCGGCCATCGGTCTGGGCGTGGGAAAGCGGCTGTTCCAGGCGGTCGCGGAGCAGGCGAAGCGGGCCGGGGCGGTCCGCATCGTGCTGAACTCGGATCCCTACGCCGAGGCGTTCTATGGGAAGCTCGGAGCGGTGCGGATCGGCGACCATCCGGTGGCCGAGATCCCCGACCGCATCCTACCGCGCATGGCGTTCAGCCTCGGCGGAGGCTGAACCGCACCCACACCGCGACGGTGAACAGCGCGACGGCTCCGGCCTGGTGCAGGGCGCCCAGCCAGACCGGCACCACCAGCAGCAGAGTGGCGATGCCCAGGCCGACCTGCACCACGATCGCCACGGTCACCAGGCGCAGCGGCAGGCGGGCGGCCTGCGGCGCGCGGTGCATCGCCCAATGGGTGAAGGCGAGCGTGACGACCGCCGTGGCCACGGCCAGCCAGCGGTGGTTGAACTGCACCGTCGGCACCCACTCGAACAGGCTGGCGATGCCCAACTCGGCCGACCAGTAGCCTTCCGGTACCAGGTGGCCGTCCATCAGCGGAAAGGTGTTGTAGGCGTAGCCGGCGTCGGTTCCGGCCACGAACGCGCCGGCGACGACGGTCAACGCGATCAGCCCCAGCACCAGGGTCGCGCCGCGCCGAACCGCGACGGGTGTCGGATCCGATCGGCGTTCCAGCAGTTCCAGTGCCGCCCAGACCAGCAGGCCGAGGATCAGGAACGCCATCGACAGGTGCACCGCCAGCCGGTACGGGCTGACCCGCGGCTCGTCGGCGAGGCCCGAGGTCACCATCCACCAGCCGATGCCGCCCTGGATCGCCCCGAGCACGAACAGCGTGGCCAGCCGCGGCGCCATCGCCCGCTCGATCCGGCCGGTCGCCAGGAACGCCACGAACGGCAGCGCGAACGCCACGCCGATCAGCCGGCCCCACACCCGGTGCAGGTATTCCCAGAAGAAGATGGTCTTGAAGTCGGCGAGGCCCATCCACGCGTTGTGCAGCCGGTACTCCGGCGTCAGCTTGTACAGGCCGAACACCCGCTGCCATTCGGCTTCCGACAGGGGCGGGATCCAGCCCATCATCGGCTGCCACTCGACGATCGACAGGCCGCTCTCGGTCAGCCGGGTGATGCCGCCGATCACCACCATCGCCGCCACCATGGCGGCGGTCGCCAGCAGCCAGACGGCGACCCATGGCCGGGCGCGGATCGCTTTGTCGGCCATCGGGTCGAGCGAGGGAGAGGGCGCGGTCATCACGGCGCTACATGGCGCAGGCGCCCGGGCGGGTCAATCGAGGCGGCGCCGGCAAGGCTGCGGCCGATCGTCCTTCGTCCCAGGCGTCCCCGGCAAACCGCGGTGGCGCGCGCATCGGCGCTTGCATCGCGATCCGGCTTTGACTAGGTTCCCGGCTCCCTCGACCGGGAGCTTGTGGAGAGGTGCCAGAGTGGTCGATCGGGACGGTCTCGAAAACCGTTGTGCGCGTGAGCGTACCGTGGGTTCGAATCCCACCCTCTCCGCCAATCTATCTTATTGATATTTCTCAATAAAATAGATTTTCTGAAGTACGCGACATTTCCGAGGCTTACGAACCAGTTGCTGGTATATCCCGTCCCGAGAGCACGCAGCCTGGAGCACACTTGCGGCCTGTGCGGCGGCTTTGCTCCGCGCGCCCTGGAGCCGGTCCAGTTTGCCCTCGGATGCAATTGGTTACCCAACGTGGTGAGGGCCGCATAGAGCGGCCCTCGGTTCGAACGGATGCGGTTCCTGGCTATCGAAAGTTCAGCACTCTAGCCTGATCGACCCAGTCGGCCGGGAGGTCGACTTGCTTCAGCGATTGCAACGTCATCTGCACCGGCTGGCGACCTTCCAGGATGGTCTCGACGATCGTGGGTGACAGGAAGGCGAAGTCGATGTGCTGGGACACGTAGCGCATCGTCACACCCTCGCGCTGGGCAATCTCAGATATCGAGGGCGCAGTGCCGGTGACGATCTCCTCGAACCATGCCCGCCCGCGGGCGATGGCCTTCACCAGTGTCGGATCGATCATCCGGCCGTCGGTGTGGTCGGCCGCGATCACCAACTTCATTTCCACGCCGCGGCGCCGGATCTCCATCGGAACATCGACGATTACCTTGGCGTCGAGATCGCCATGCTGCGGTAGGTCCAGCGCCTTGCGAAGCTGCGCCGTTCCCATGGACAGGGTCAGCCGGTCCGGATGCAGCGTGACGGTGAGGTCCAAATCCAGCAGCAAGGTCCGATCGATCCGCTCGACCAGTGCGGCGGCCAGTGTGATCGCTTGGCGGTTCTCCAGCGCCCCGGTCAACACCAGTTCAGCGGTGAGTCGGCCAGCATCTGTGAGGAAGGATTCGATGGCGCGTTTGACGGCCCCCTCGATCTCGATAGCGGGGACACGCCAACCCGGCTGCGACGTTCCGTGCTGAACAATGTCGCGCGATACGTAGTAGCGGTAACGCCGGCCCTGCTTGTTGGCGTGGCTGGGTGTTAGTGGTGCGCCATCGGCATCGACGATCATGCCAGCCAGCAGGCTCGGATACCGCGCGGTGGGCCGACCCCTTTGCCGACGGGCTTGCCGGCCTAGCTGCTGCTGCACCCGGTCCCAGCACTCCGCGTCGATGATGGCGTCGTGCTCGCCGTCGTGGATTTCGCCCTTGTGGGCGATGCGGCCAGCGTAGATCGGGTTGCAGAGCAGCTTGTAGAGATGACCTCGGGTGATCGCGATGCCACCGGTGTGCTTGCCCGATGCCCAGCTACGCTGCTTGGTTCGGTAACCGCGCCGATCCGCCTCGGCCTTGACCAGCGCGACCGTACCGAGGTCCTCATACAGTTGGAACAGCGCCCGGACGACGGCGGCCTCTTCATCGACGACCACCAGCTTACGCTCCCGCACCTCGTAGCCGAGCGGGACGAACCCGCCCATCCACATGCCCTTCTTCTTGGACGCTGCGATCTTGTCGCGGATGCGCTCGCCGGTGACCTCACGCTCGAACTGCGCGAACGACAGCAGCACGTTCAGCGTCAGACGGCCCATGGACGTGGTCGTGTTGAACTGCTGGGTCACCGATACGAACGACACGCCCTTGCCGTCGAAGGCCTCCACGATCCTGGCAAAGTCGGTGAGGGTGCGGGTCAGGCGGTCGACCTTGTAGACGACCACCACATCGATTTTTCCCAGCGCGATGTCGGCGAGCAGTTGCCGCAGGGCCGGGCGCTCCATGGTGCCGCCGGAGAAGCCACCATCGTCATAGCGACTCAACAACACCATCCAGCCTTCGTGCTTCTGGCTGGTGACATAGGCCTCACAGGCCTCACGCTGCGCGTCGAGCGAGTTGAACTCCTGCTCAAGGCCTTCTTCGGAGGATTTGCGGGTGTAGATCGCGCACCGGATGGATCCTGGCTTTACGGCCATATCAGCCCTCCCGCAGGCCGAAGAAGCCGGGGCCGTTCCGTCGGGTGCCGGTGATCTCGCGGGCGATCGCCGACAGCGACGCGTAAGCCCGGCCGTCCCATTGGAAGCGACCGTCCTCGTCGAGGGCGACCTCGATTGACCGACCGCGCCACTCCCGCACGAACCGGGCCCCAGGCTTGATGGCGGTGCTGCGGGTCAGCGACCGCTGTACCGCCTCCGGCCCGGACTTGGCGGCACTCGCCAGCTTGCGCAGCGTCGTCCTGGCTTTGGCTGACAACGCACCGAGTGCCTGCTCCTGCCATCGGTAGGCAATGGCCTTCACCAGAAGCTGTTGGCTGATGCGTGCGGGTGGCAGCCGACCGTAGCAGTCGGTCCAGGCCGCTGTCAGAGCGGCCCGGTCCAGGGAGTCGAGGCGCGCCAAGCGCGCCTCGATCCGTTCGGACTGTGATGTCGCCATGCTCAGGCTCCGCGTTTTGCGATGCGGTAGGCTTTGCGGTCGTCGACATCGGTGATTCGGGCGTCGATGCCGCGCTGACGCAGGCGGCTGATGGCGGCGCGGATCGTGTGCGGCTGCCACACGGTCAGGGCGGCCAACTCCGCCATCGTCGCTCCGGTGGGCTGGGCGATCGCGTGAGCGATGGCGCCGAGCTTGCCGCTGATTGGCTGGGTTGCTTCTGTTCGCGTCCGATCGGCCAGGACCGGTTCTACTTGGGGCTGGACCGCGTCCTGAGAGGCCGGCCGTTTCGGCGTACGGCGTTTGCCGGCAGCCTTGGTGGGGGACTTCTTGGGTTTGTCGGTCGCGGGTTTGTTGGTCTTTGCGGTGGTACGGGCCATGTTCGGGTCTCCGACGCGGTGCCGCGGCGATCGCGGCACTTCCACCGACGCAAGCTCGGAGAACTCCGAGCGGTTGGCGACCGCGGCCGGGCTGGTGTGCGTGAGCCTGACCGTGGTTCGACTACCGCTTCGTTCGGTTCACAAGTCGAGTGGCAATCACCACGAGTAGTCGTCTTCGCGGGGAACGCTGAACGGAGCAACGCTTGGTATCTGGACTCGTGTTGTGACCCAGCCCAGGAACTGCGACACGCTGTCGACCTGATCGTCGTGACGCCCGAACGGGAAGGCCGCCAGTTCGGAGCGCAGGTCGTCCAACCACGGGGCCGTGGTCGGTAGCTTCACCCGGCCGGCTTCGATATAGGTTGTTTGGGCGCCCATGCGTTCGGCCTTCGAGCCAACCGGGCGAATGGCGATCGGGCGCACGTCGGTGTCGGAACGCAGCTGCTGGATCAGCGCCTGGCCGGACCCGGCCTCCTCGATCAGGACCGTGTCGGCTTTGAAGCGAGCCTTCAACTCCACCACGCGACGCTTCATCGTCGGAAAATCAGCGCGCTCACGGTGGACATCGATCAGGTAGTAGTCGGTACCGCGCACGGCCCAGGTCATGCCGACCGACCAGTCGGAGCCGTCATGAGCGGTCATCGCGGTATCCCACGACTGCACGATGCTGTCGTCGTAGGCGGTGCCGGTCGGCACCGTGTCGTAGGTTTGGAACCAGTCCATGTGTATCAGGTTGCCGCGCTCGGGCACCGGCGCCTGCTGATATTGCGCTTCGAAGTGGTAGCTGCCCATATCGGCGCGGACACGGTCCAACACCTCCAGCGACTCGCGCCGAGGGTCCAAGGGCTCCCCGACCCGCCGTCCGACGATCCGACCGTCGGCGAGTGTGAACGCCTCATCCTCGGTCGCGATCGCCGGGAGCGACAGAAGCGTCCACCCCGCCTTTTCCAACAGGTAGCCGGTCAGATCGTCGACGTGGACGCGCTGCATGACCACGATCACGGCCCCGTCGGTCTTATCATCCAGGCGCGACAGCAGGGTTCCGGTGAACCATTCGATGACGGCTTTGCGCTTGACCGGCGACAAGGCATCAGTCGGCTTGATCGGGTCATCGACGATCAGGCACATGCCGCCGCGTCCGGTCAGCGTACCGCCGAGCGATGAGCTCAGCCGATAGCCGCCGGCAGTAGTCTCAAAATCGCCCTCGGCGGTCTTGAGCGGGTTCATGCGCGTACGCGGGAATGCCTGGCTATACCAGTCGCTGCCCATGATCCGCCGGCAATCGCGGGCGAGCTTCAGCGCCAGATCTGCACCGTAACTGGCGCAGATGATTCGGCTCGTGGGGGTATGACCCAACATCCACGCCACGAACGCCACCGACACGGCGGTCGATTTGAGCGACCGCGGCGGCAGGTTGATGATCAGCCGCTTGGTTCGGCCCTCCCATACGTCCGTCAACCTGTCGGCCAGGAGGTCGATATGCCAGTTCGTGTGATAGTCGATGCCGGGTGCGACCACACCGAATGACCGGGCAATGAAGCTCGACAGGTCTTCGCGCAAAAAAGCGTTCAGAACCGCTCGGCGCGGACGAAGGTTTGATGCCATTGACGCCTACTTCGGTCCACGGTTGAGGGCGCGTGCGATGATCTGCACTTCGTCGTTCGTCAGCACATCGTCATTGGTGACGTCGGGGTTCTCCTGGTTGGTACGGAGCATCTCCAGAACCGCCAGTGCCGCCCGAACGTTCCCCTTCATCGCCTGACCGTTGAGTGCCATCAGAGCCATCAGCCATTTCGGGACTTCACGCTCCTTGCCACCCTCGCGAACCACTACCCGGCGATTCAATTCCTCCAGAATCGCGGTGCGCAGATTGCGCTTGCCCTTCGGACGGCCCTTGGGGTTGCCGGACTGACCCGGCTTGAACCGAGTGTGGTCGGGCGGCTTGCCGTAGCCGATGTCGTAGTCGGACTTCTTCTTGGTCATTTCTGAGACTCCAATCTGCTGTGGGTTGGACTGAAGCAATCCGTTCTGTTCGCGTGTGGGCCTTCAGCTCCGAGTGCCCGACACCTCGTCGAAGGTCTGACCGGTGTCGGCGAGCCGGGCGTCACCGCCGGTCGCGCGCTGCCAGCGGCGGATCGACAAGTCGACGTAGCGACCCTCCAGTTCGATCAGACGCGCTTTGCGGCTGCTGCGTTCGGCCGCCAGCATGGTCGTTCCCGATCCGCCGAACGGATCGAGCACCAGGTCGCCAGCCTTGGTGACGTCGAGGATCGCGTCGGTGACCAGCTCGATCGGTTTCGGGGTCGGGTGGTCCGCGCTCTGGCGCCGCAGCTCGCCGCCCAGCGATGACGCCCCCGGGTAGCCCCACACGTTGCTCCGGTTGCGGCCGAACCGGCCGAGCTGCACGTTGTTGCGGTGGCGCGCTTTGCCGGCCCGGAACACACAGATCAACTCGTGCTGCGAGCGGTACAGCGAGCCCATGCCGCCTATGCCCTTGTCCCATACACACAGGTTCAGCAGGGCGTCGTAGACCGAGGTGCCGACGCTCAAGAGGTCCTGGATGTGCCGCCAGTCCATGCACACGTCGTGGACCGCACCGGCGCGGCTGTAGCGAGCCGCCAGGCCGAGCGCGTCACTTAGGAATGTCCGGAACGCCTCGGGACTCATCTCACCCGAGGCCATCGCGAACTCGGCGTGACGCCCGGTGCTGGAGACGTTGCCGGCGATCGCCACGTTGTACGGCGGATCGGCGAACATCATCGCGGCACGCTCATCGCCAAGCAGAGTGTAGTAGGCCGCCGCGTCGCGCGCGTCGCCGCACATGATC
This sequence comes from alpha proteobacterium BAL199, assembly GCA_000171835.1. Taxonomy (GTDB): domain Bacteria; phylum Pseudomonadota; class Alphaproteobacteria; order Thalassobaculales; family Thalassobaculaceae; genus Thalassobaculum_A. Next base: position 80,517 of record ABHC01000011.1, read on the forward strand.
CGGTGTTCGCCGAGCAGCCAGAGGTCACCGGTCTGCGTCACCGCCGCGGCCGGAGGATGATCGGTTGCTGCAATATCCGGCGACTGTTCGGTATCGGCCGGACCCAGTAACAACAGGTCCAACTCGGGGTCCTCGAACCCGACCACCGTCAGATCGAAGCGGCTGTCGAGTTCCAGCACCGCACCCAGTTCGAGGCGCAGAAGCTCGGGGTCCCACCCGGCCAGTTCAGCGGTCTTGTTGTCCGCGAGCGCGTAGGCCCGACACTGAGCTTCCGTAAGGCCATCCAGACGCAGGGTCGGGACCGTGCCCAGGCCGAGGGCCTTGGCTGCACGCACCCGGCCGTGGCCGGCTACGATCCGGTCGTCACGGTCGATCAACACCGGCGTTATGAACCCGAACTGCTCCAGGCTCCGCTTGATTTTACGGATCTGTGCCGGTGAGTGAGTCCTGGCGTTGGTCGGGTTGACCGACACCTCGTCGATCGGGCGGTGGACCACCGCGGCATCACTCCAGGGGGCGGGTGGTCTCTGTTCAGTGGGGGGCGTGTGGTTCATATAAGCCTCATTTAGGGTTTTATTTGTGTGCGATGACAACTGAAATCATGAGTACAAATGGCGAGTTAGTTGGGTCCGCGCAGGCGGGGTTCGGCCTCTCCAAGAAACCTCTGAACACGAATCGCCATCAGCGACAACTCAAGTACAAACGTCGCCGGAAATGACAACGCAGTATTCCGGAGCTCTTGGCCCAGCAAATCTGCGCCGTAGCAAACCTTCGGCGAAAAGATCATTAGTTTTCTGGGGTCTTGAGTAGGGTAGATTTCTTTGAGCTCCACACTATTGACGATCAGATACACACCGGTGTCAGCGTATTCGACGCCCTCATACTTGTAAGTCGGAGCGTTCGGACGATCCGTAGGCAGGGGCCGTTGGCGGGGAACTGGCGGGCTGTCCTGAATATTGGCCCAGATGTCCTTCAAAAAGTCTCGGATGTACTGAAGTAGCATCACGACTTCCGCCTGCTTGAACCCGGCGTTGAGCGTGAGCAGTCCGACTCCGAGGCAAAACACGTCGAACTCGGTGAACCGAACCTCGTGGCCGCGGCCTTCTGGCGCTGTATCCGCAAACGCCATCGCCCGTTCGTTCTTGGTACCCTCCGCCCGGTCGATCTCGAGAAGACGTTTGATGCGGGTCCGGAACACCGGGGGCGGCATTCGGCCCACATGGTCACGGCTCAGGTAGCGCCAGAGTGCTTCCTCAGCCTGATTGCGTTTGAAGGTCGATCCCGGCTCCAACATAAAGCCTTAATAAGGGTTCTATGCGCTCTTAGCAATATTCCTTGTCGGCATCCAGTATGAGGAATGGGGCTCATGTTGCGCAAATGATATCCGCGAAGCGCTCTATCTGGGTGTTGGCTGTCCTTCAACCAAGATCGCTCATAACCTGCTGGATAGCCTCGACCACGGCGATGTCACGGGTTCGGCCCGTCAAGGATGTGGTCTGGGCGATGAGCGGTTTGGCGTCCTCGAGGCTGACCCATTGGGTCTGGTTGGTCTCCCATCCGAAGGCGCCCTGCTCGCCGACTGCGGCCATCAAAAAGAACACCGTGCTCGTGGTATCGCCCTTGAACACGCCCGGAACCAGGCCGGTGATCCTCGCTGTGTAGCCGGTCTCCTCAAGGACCTCGCGCAAGGCGGCCTGCTGGGGTGTTTCTCCGGGGTCGACGCGTCCTTTGGGAAACGTCCACACATAGCCACCGAAGTGGTTGGCTGGCTCGCGCAACAACACCCGCCCGTCCGCGTCGATCAGACAGCCGCCATAGGCGCTTGCGTGCGGAACCTGCATGTCGGTCATTGGTCAATCCAGATCAGCTTCAGAAAATGGCTCGTGGAACTCGGGCATCGCATAGAGCAAGGCTTCGGCGAGTTGGGCCAGGTCGTCCGGCCAGTAGACCATGGGGCGGGGTTGCCCAGCGCTAAGCTGTCGGTCAGGCCGGCAGGCCAGGACCGGCAGAACCCAGCGCTCTGGTATTCCCGACAGGCCATAGGCGGCGCCGAACAGTGCACCGGCGATCGCTCCGTTGGTGTCGGTATCGCCACCGCGGCCGACCGTCGCGACAAGTGCGTCTTCAAAGCTTTTCTGGTGCAGCAGGCAGTGGAACGCGTTCTGCAGGGCCGTGATCACCCAGCCCATGTTGGTGTAGTAGCTCTTTGGCAACTCGCCCTTAGAGCCTGATTCGAAATTACTCTGAACTGTTGCAATGTCTTGCGATGCGTCGGGTGAAGAGTTGGACGGATGCGACGAAGAGCCATGCGCTTGCGGACGCGATGGTTTGCTCGAAGTCCTTGGCGAGGCGTCGGTTGCGGCTGAGCCAGGCCAGCGTTCGTTCGACGACCCATCGGCGGGGCAGGACCTCGAAGCCCTTGGCAACATCGGATCGCTTGATGATCTCGATGGTCCATTTGCCGATGCAGCGCAACGCCTCGCGCAGCTTGTCGCCGGCATAGCCACCATCGGCGAAGAGATGGCGCAGCCAGGGGAAGCGGTGGATGATTTCGGCGAGCAACAGCGGTGCCCCATCACGGTCCTGGATATCGGCCGTGTGGATTATGGCATGGACCAGATTGCCCTCGGTGTCGGTCAGGATATGCCGCTTGCGGCCCTTGATCTTCTTGCCCGCATCATAGCCGCGCGGACCGCCGCTCTCGGTGGTCTTGACGCTCTGGCTATCGATGACGCCGGCGCTGGGCGAGGCTTCACGGCCATGAATCTCGCGCGTGGCCATCAGCAGGGAATGGTTCAGCGTTTGCCACAACCCGCTGTCGCGCCACATGTAAAACCAGCGCCTGACGGTCGACACCGGTGGGAAGCAAGGCGGCAGCATCCGCCACGGCAGGCCACCGCGCAGCAGATACAGGATCGCTTCGACAATCCGCCGCATCGACCATCGGCGAGGACGCCCGACATGCGATGGTGGTGGCAAGAAGGGGGCGATCACCGCCCATTCGGCGTCGGTCAAATCACTTGGCAACGCCAGGCCCGCGCGGGCATGAAGCGCGCGAGTGGTATCGGTCCACATCGTCGGTCCTTGGGAAGTTGTCTCAAACCTCCAGAATCAACGATCGGGCCGCGCGTCAAGCCAACCTGCTGATACCAATCAACTTAATTTCGGATCAGGCTCTTAGCGGCCAGAATGAGTGCGGTTGCCACGGTTTCGGTCTGGGCCGAGTTCTGAGCGGCATTGAGCATCTCCTGCGGATCGCCCGTTCGAACGCCTTGCGCAATCGCGGCGGCAAACACGCCGCAGGCGTCGACGCAGATGTCATTTGGATGCGAGAGCCTCGAGTCTTCCCGAGCGTGATGGTCTGCCAGCTTGGACCAGCGGCCCCAGATTCCGATTGGGGACACCCGCATCAGCGAGCCGTTGCTTTGACTGTTGGTGTCGGCGGCACGGTGAGCCGCATCAGCCTTGCCTTTGCCTGCCCGTGCCGCGGCCCCCAGCGCCTTGGCCGCGGTCCCGCCGATGTCGAAGGGCCGTGAGGCGAACCAATCGCCGAAGGCGGTGGCCACGGCTTCCTGATTGTACTCCTTGGTCGCGACCAGGGTTCTCGCCAGGGCCAGGGCGAGTTCGCTGTCGTCGGTCGCCTGGCCGGCCAGGATGTTCCAGACCCCTCCATCGAGCAGTTCACGGACCCCGAGAGGGTGCTTGGCCGCGATGTCCTTGGCCGAGGAGAACTCCACCAGGGCGCCGAGATTGTCGCCGATCACCTGGCCGAACATGCAACCCTTTTCGCGGTTCAGGTCTTCTGCCGAGCGATCGCTGTTCCAGCTAAGAACGATGGGCGTTCGAGAAAGGGGCTCTGTGCGGCCTTGGGACCAACGACGCTGGCTCAGTTCCTTCACCGCCTTCGGCGCGCCACCGAAGCAGTGGATGACGGAGCTTGTGCCATCGGCGCCGTAGCGAACCTCGTGTCCGTCCTGGTCGAGCAACACGCCACCGGAACCGCGCAGTAAAGCGTGGCCCGCAGCGTAGTCGACGCCGCCGGGGCCGTTCAGGGAAACCGCGGCCACACCGTCACCGGCGGCAACGCGCGCCAGCCGGTAGGCGATGCTCGGCATACTGATGAACCTGGCCGGAGCTATGGCCAACCCGTTGGAGACTGGTTTGCGTGACGCATCATGGTTCAGGAACACGATTGTGCCCGATTCGAGGGATGCAGCGGATAGATCGACAGCTAACGGGGAACCGTTCCGGATCACGCCCGGCAGCCCTTCTGCCCAGGCGATGAGGTCCCAGCCTCGATCCGGGCTCATTGGCGCGCAGACCACTCCCAAGACCGGAAGTCCGTTGCGCAGCAGCGCAATTGATACCGCCGTACCGCGGTGACCCTTCAGGAACGCGCTTGTTCCGTCGTGCGGATCGATCAGCCAGCAGAATGGCGATGCCCTATCGCCGTGGGAACCGGTTTCCTCACCAACGATCCGGGCTGGCAGCAGCCTCGCGAGTTCACCGACTAGATCCCGCATTCCCCGAGTAGCCGGCTGATTTCGCTGTCTTGAACTCAACATTACCTATACAAATCATGGTGTTGATGGCTGCGAGGGGCGTATTTCATGGATCACCCAGAGGGTGCGGGATTACAGCGGGCAGATCGGGTGGATTTCGACCCTCGCGTGCGGCTGGAATTTCGTGGCACGCAGATCAGTTCGGACGGCGGCCTGCTGGTGATGCGCGAGCTTGACGATGCGCTTGGGCTGTCCAATCTGGCATCAGCTTCGCTGCGCGACAATCGTATCGGAAGGAACACGGTCCATCGTCTTGACGGGCTGTTCCGGCAATCGGTGTTCGGGCGGCTGGCCGGATATGGGGATGTGAACGATGCTGACCGTCTCGCGCTCGACCCGGTGATGCGTCAGGTTGTCGGCGGCAGGGCCGTCGATGCGCAAGCAGCTTCAGCATCGCAGATGGGGCGGTTCGAGACCGAGACACTGGCCTTGCCTGAGAACCGGGCGGCGCTGGCCGACCTGAATGGCCGATGGATTGACCGGTTTCATGACCGCAACGGGCTCAAGTATATCGTGCTGGACATGGACAGCTCGGTCAGCCCGACGCATGGCGATCAGGAAGGAGCGGCGTGGAACGGGCATTTCGACTGCAACTGCTATCATCCCAACTTCTTGTTCAACCAGTTCGGCATGCTGGAACGCTGCGCCCTGCGCAATGGCAACGTCCACAGCGCCGACGGCTGGCGGAACGTCCTTGATCCGGTGATCACCCGCTACGCTGGTCGCAACCTTGGTGGCCGCTTCTTCCGGGCCGATGCCGCCTATGCGATCCCGGCACTCTATGAGCGACTGGAAGGGGCAGGCTATTTCTACGCCATCCGGATGAAGAAGAACGCCGTTCTCGAAGGCTGCATCGCTCATCGGTTAACCCGCCCCGTTGGGCGGCCGTCAAAGACCAAGGTGAAGCGGTTCTACGAGGACTTCCAGTATCAGGCTCAGAGTTGGGACAAGCCACGCCGCGTGATCGCCAAGATCGAATGGCATCCGGGCGAACTGTTCCCCAAGGTCGGCTTCATCGTCACCAACCTGCCGATGGAGCCGGACGAGATCACCCGCTTTTACAATCGCCGCGGCACCGCCGAGCAGCATATCAAGGAAGGCAAGCATGCCTTTCACTGGACGCGGCTGTCATGCCGGAAGTTCCGCGACAACGAGGTGCGGCTGCAGTTGCACGCACTGGCCTACAACCTGGCCACCTTCCTGCGCTGCATCGAGCTACCCGAGGCGATGGCCGACTGGTCGCTAACCAGCCTGCAGCTCAAGCTGATCAAGATCGGGGCACGCGTCGTGCGCCACGCCCGCGCCATTACCTTCCAGTTGGCCGAGGTGGCCGTCACCGGCCCGATGGTGCGCGCCATCCTCGCCGCTATCCGCCGATTGCGAGCGCCACCGCTATGCGCATGACCGCGATCCGGACCCAAACTGAACGAAAGCGGCAGGACAGGTCTATCCACTGCGCTGAAAAACACCGCCCCTGGGCCAGGACACAGCGGCTTCCCGGTCTGATCCGCCCTGTTACAGCAGCCTGCGCGACCCCTGACGCCGCTTGGGGCAAAAAACGATTGTCCAGAGGTCGGATTCAGGCGATCTTCACGTCAGTCGGCACGCCGCTTGGGGAATGTTGGTTAATCTTTCATGAACTTGAACTTAATCTACGTTTTCCCTCCTAAGGTTGTGGGACAACCCATTCCTTAAGATTGGGTTGCTGGATAGAGGTCGTTTGAAGGGAGAAAAGTATGTGCTTTGTTTGTGATCAGAAGGTTGGGCGAAGAAGGTTTTTGCAGCTTGGTGCTGGAATAGCTGCAGCTTTGGCGGTCGGCGGATCGGCTCTTGCGGCAGGTGGGCCTGTAACAAGCCTCACAGGGGACCAAGCTTTGGCAAAGCTGAAGGAAGGCAATCAACGTTACGTCTCTTCCCCGCAAGCCTGTATTTCCGATCTGGCCAGTGCTCGTGCTGGCGTTACTCAGCATCAAGCTCCTTGGGCGACCATTCTTTCGTGCGCCGACAGCCGCGTCCCGCCGGAACTGATCTTCGGCGGACAGAACGTCGGTGAACTTTTCATTGCGCGTAATGCGGGCAACATGGCTGACACGGCGACGCTTGGTACGATCGAGTATGGTGCTGCCGCCCTTGGGGTTCCTCTCATCGTCGTTCTTGGCCATGAGAGTTGCGGTGCTGTGGCGGCTGCCTGCGAAATTGTCGAGAAGAACTCGAATTTCCCAGGATCGATTGGCACGATGTTGGAGCCGATCATCCCGGCCGCACTGGCAGCCAAGGGCAAGCCGGGCGATTTCGTAGACAACGCGGTTCGTGAGAATGCTAGGCGCACTGCGGCTCGGATCGTGTCGGCCAGCAATATCGTCGCCGATCTTGTGAAAGACGGGAAAGTGAAGGTCGTCGCGGGCCGTTATGACCTTGATGATGGTCGTGTGGAGTTTTTCGGCTGATCAACAGCTGGCAGAGCCGGCCGGGAGAATCGGGACAGGGCGTTAACTGGATTTCGCCTGACGGCGGCGAGAATGCCGCGGCTCAGGAGGGTTGTTATGGCGGAACGTGCCCTGCGGAACCACCGTGGTTCATTCCTTGCCTATCCGGTTAACGCAGACACTCCCTAAATGTAGGGTGCTGCCACTCTCCCGAGTAAAGTTCGCCGAAGGTCGGTGCCCCGACGTTGCCCGAGATACCAAGGAGCAAGCGGAAGGCGTTGAACGGGTAGAACCGCCTGTTGAAGCGGAATGTGAACTCGTTGAGGTAGGCTTTTACATGCTTGGCGCTCACGCCGTGATGGATGCCGTTGAGCCGAGTCTTCAGGTTGCTGAAGACGAGGTGGATCACCGGCATGAACTCTTCGGCTACCTCGGGATCGCCGCATTCGGCAATGGCATGGTGGTCGTAGGCTCGCTTGCGCAGGCTGGCGTAGCCGCTCCAATCGTCGGAGACAATCAGCGAGCCCGGCATGACGGCGCTTTCGACAAAGCCGCACAGCGATCCGGCGCTGCGGTCGTCTGCGATGGCCAGCCGCACGCGACCGGCATAACGGCCGTCTTTCCGTTTGTCCTGGGCGGTGCCCGGCTTCCGGTGGCGGACTTCGACGGCGGCGGCCACCAGCGTCTTGTGGTGGATCCCCCTCTTTGTGTCTTTATATAATTATTAGAATTGATGAGCTTAGATATTTCAACAATATTGTGCCTAAATCCTAATATATTATTGATTGTTTTGCAATAACCGAATTTTTCAAGTTCAGAAACGATGTCATCGACATCGACTTGAAAGCTTATGAGTCCGATTTGAACCACCGATCCCTTTGATCGGCACCGACGAAGGTGGTCTATCACATCAGGCAATGCGTCACGTCGGATACCCATTCCACTCCCCTCAAGAGACTATCCATCTTGGCCGCTTCGGTATCAGTTCCGAGCGCAAGCTTATTCCAATCGTCCGTCAGCCATTTATGATCGAAGTACCATCTCGCCTTTCGGCCCACCGTGGGTGTCGCTATCGTGCAAGCAGTATTGCCCGTATCATGGACTCTCAAATGACATACTATGTATTTACCGACCGTGAGAACCTGATCAGATGCCTACCCGAGAACGCGGTCGGTGCCGAAGTCGGGGTGTTCGCGGGTGAGTTTGCGGCCTCAATCCTAGAAGGCGCACGGCCTAGCGAACTGCACTTGATCGATGCGTGGCGGTTCGTCGGCTATAACTGGCGCGATCTTCCCCCACAGGTGCCAGAAACCCAGCATGCGGCGTTCGTTCGCTACCTGAAAGCAGCCGAGCCGGCTTGGCAATCGCAAGATCCGAGCGACGGCCTTGCGATGCTCTATGAACGGGTCCAAAGCCGGTTTGCCGAGGATGCGCGGGTCCGCATCGTACGAGGTCTTTCGTCCACCATTTTGGCGGGCTATCCAGACGGATTTTTCGACTTTCTCTACGTCGACGCAGATCACGATTATCACTCGGTGCTGTCGGATCTCTGGGCGGCGCGACGTACGCTCAGACCAGGCGGGCTGATCTTGGGACATGATTTCGACATGGATAGGCGGCACCAATGGTCCAACCACAACGTGATCGAGGCGGTGATGAGTTTCTGCAAGAACAGCGGCTTTCGGCTCATAGCGCTCACCGGCGATCTCGGGAGCACGTTCGTGCTGGGCGAGTATCCTGACTCGGATTCGAGTGCTGCATTCTTGACACGACTGATTGCCCTGCGAGCCCCGATCGTCGATATTCCTCAAGAGATTGCGTGGAACTACCGTCGTCAGTTAGTGCGCGGCGAAAACGGTCGAGCAATCGCAATCCCGTCCTTCCGGTCGTGACACGCATCGATGACGGCGTTCACACTCTGTGCAGTCGGGTTCAGGGGAGCAGCCACGGTTGAAGCGCTCGTTGCGTCCAATGTAATCCCGGCGCGACTCATCTCCTATCCTCAGAAGGGCGACCCGTCGCGTGCTTTCGAGCAGATCAAATTGATCGGACTCCGATACGTATTCCGTTCGTGCGTGCAGCAACTCCGGCTTTCGCTGACGATGAGTGGGTGATGCTCGTCGCTGGCAGTACCGAGTCGAACCGGTGACCGACCGCACCATCGTGTTCCATGACTCTCTGCTACCACGCTATCGGGGCTTCGCGCCGACCGCGACCGCCCTGATCAACGGCGACTGCGAGATCGGTATAACGGCAATCCGCCCTGTGGAGGCAGTGGACGCTGGACCGATCCTTGGTCAGCGGAGGTGGATGGTTGAATATCCGATCAGGGCGCGCGCCGCACTTGAGCGACAGGCCGTGGCAACCGCCGATCTGGCCGGCAACCTCCTGCACGAAATCGTAAATGGAACCCTGATGACCACCGAACAAGATCCCATGGCGGCGACTTACTCGCTGTGGCGCGACGAACAGGACTATTTCATCGATTGGACGCGGTCAGCTGAGACCATCTGCCGGACCATTGACGCTCTCAGTTACCCGTTCATGGGGGCCCGGACCCGGATTGATGGACGGGAGGTAATCGTTGATGAGGCGCGGATCGTTGACGATCTGGTCTTCGAGCGTCGCGACATTGGGAAAATCTGGTCGCTCGATCCGGATGGACCAATTGTTGTTTGCGGCAGAGGATGCTTGCGTGTCACTGCTGCCCACTCGACGAAAGGGGAGCCGTTCATATTCAAGCGCTTGCGTAGCCGATTGACGTGACCGATTCGCCGTTCTAGGGAGCCGTAGGCACGCTCGGCAAGACGCTCAGCGCAACCGCATAGAGAGGTGACTCTGTGTCCGACTATAGTATCCCGTTCAACCGGCCAATAACCGTCGGCCGGGAATACGAGAACATTGCCGAGGCTGTACGAGGTGGCGTTCTCTCGGCGGGAGGACCATTTAGTGCGCGCTGCGAGCGGTTGCTGGAGGCGATGGTAGGGTCACCTCGGGCGATCTTGACGCACACGTGCACTGACGCGCTCGAGATGGCGGTATTGCTCGCAGGAATCGGCCCCGGCGACGAGGTGATCATGCCATCCTTCACCTTCGTGTCGGCTGCGACGGCAGTTGTCCTGCGCGGTGGTGTGCCGGTGTTCGTCGATATCAACCCGGTTAGCCTCAACCTCGACCCCGCCGCGGTGGAAGGTGCGATCACCGATGCAACGAAGGCGATAATCACCGTTCACTATGCCAGCGTTGGAACTGGCATCGATCGGCTCGTGACACTCTGCCAGCGACACGGTCTGATCCTGATTGAAGACGCCGCCCACGCGGTCGGTGCGACCTTCGAAGGCCAGCCATTGGGTAGTTTTGGACAGATGGCGACTCTGAGTTTTCACGAGACCAAGAACGTGATCTCCGGCGAAGGTGGGGCGTTGTTGATCAACGATCCGGAACTGATCGCTCGAGCTGAGGTGATTTCTGACAAGGGCACGGACCGCGCCCGCTTCGAACGCGGCGAGACCCAAAAGTATGTCTGGCAGGACGTGGGATCGTCATTTCGTGCAAGCGAATTGACGTCGGCCTTCCTGTTAGCGCAACTGGAGGAGCAGGACGCTATTGTCGCCCGACGACGAGAACTCTGGGCACGTTACCACATCGCGCTCGAGAGCCATGAGATTCGGGGCGGTTTGTTGCGGCCGAACATCTCGCAGTCATGCGGTACGAACGGCCACATCTACTATGTTCTTCTATCAGACGAAGATAAACGGCGGACACTGATTGACGGCCTGAAGGCGCAAGGCATCCACGCGGTCTTCCACTATGTGCCATTGCATGACAGCCCAGCCGGTCGTCGCTATAGCCGGACCGCGGGATCTATGGCTCACACCGTGTCGATCGCGTCGAGGATTCTGCGCTTGCCTATGCACCTCGGTCTGACCAATGTTGCTGTCGACCGCGTCGTCACCGCCCTGGGCGAGACGCTCGGCAAACCGTCAGATGGTTGATCGATGACAGGCGTCGGTGGCTTTGACGTCTTTTTACCGGGACGCCGCGTCCATTTCGACGATGCCGCCCATAGTGCGTCTCAGCCTACAGCGCGTCATGGATTGAAGGCAGCTCTCGACGCGGTCCTGCACGAGGCCTGCATCCGATCAAGCCATCGCGATATTCTGCGCACGATGGCGTCTATCGCCGGAGCAAACTCCCTCTTTCGGCACTATGCGGCGACGCGGCTGATGGTGGGGCTGTTTTCCCAAGATTCTCGGGGCTTAAGAACAAGTCGATTAGCTATTTTAGTTGTTTCTATTGGGCTGATGGATGCTCAGAATTATAAACATTCAATAATTCTTAGATTTATCCTTTGTTTATCGGGGGTTTGTATAAAAAATAGTGATATATCCAATGTTCCTGAATTACTTGAAGCTATATCACTGCAGTTGATCAGCAATCGTCAATTGACTAAAAGCATCAATCCGACAATAATGGGTGTAATCGCGACGTTTTGCAGGTTGGCCTCACCAAGTATTGATCTCAATCCTCGTCTTGTTGATATGTGTACGCTGGCGCACGGGGACCGCAATGATATCTCTTGGCCACTTGCCCTGAGATTCGGATTGTTCCTTTCGCGGACTTCTGACCGGTGTTCGCTCACCAAGGCCGACCTCTGGCGCGCCATCGTTGCAACCGGCCTTGCCGCCGGCCTTCGCGATCGAAATCACCGGCAGAATGAATTGTTGGAGAGGGCACAGGCAGCCTCACCGCAGATGTTCGCAATCGCCCTCCAAGTTGAACTTGAGGATGATCCTACCGGCTTTCGTGAACAGTCTGCCAACTCTCAGTATCACTGTCGGCGTGTGTCTCCGCCAGCACCAACCGATGTCGTACTAGCAAGTGATGGGACTGAAGTGATCGGCTATCGACGGTGTTCAACTACTGGAGAAGTGACCGCGGTTGAGCGTGATCGGTTAACGGCGCCGCTACGAGGTTCGCGAAGCGAGCACAGATGGAACAACGAACCGGTTCATCGAATGCGCCTCGTTGATGGCGTCGTAAGTCCGAATGGGCTCTTGCTCTTCGGTAGCGAAAAAACTCTCGATGTTGAGTTCGCCAACGTGCCGAACAGATCTGGCTCCCCGTTCGATCGTTATCTCCTTGGCAGTTATCCGGAACTCTGTGCCTCAACGGACCGTTCCGTGATCATGACGAAATTTGAATGCTCGGCTGTGGACGATGGTGTTCTGCTCTCCGGCTTGCCGAACATGGGGAATTTCGGCCACTTCATACTCAATGGGATCTCCAAGGTTCCAGTGATCCGTCAGCAGCTTGACGTCGGCTGGTCGGCCATCGTGCCAACGAGGCGGATGCCATTCCATGATGCGGTGATCGCCTACTGCGGCCTAGACCCTGCGAAGTTCGTGTTCACCGGCGGCGTGCGTGGTGTGCGAGCAAAGCGTCTCGATGTCATTGCCGAGGCGCCGATGGGCATGTGGCCCTACAATCTTTTGGCAGCTCTGCGCGCTGAACTGCCAAGGCCGAAACAATCGAATGGAGCTCCGCGAATCTATCTAGCCCGGCCGGACGGCGCCCGGCGCAGCCTTGTAAACGAGGACGCGTTGCTTGAGATGCTGTCATCCTTCGATTTCGAGATCGTGCGACCAGAATTGCTGCCGTTCACCGCACAGGTGGAAGCTCTGGAAGCCGCAGATGTGGTCGTCGCGCCGCATGGTAGCGCTCTGGTGCCGCTTGTGTTCTGCCATGGGTCCAAGCGGATCGTGGAAATCGAGACCAAGACCAGCTATCGGATGGCGCTGTACAATTTTCTCAGCCACGAAGCGGTTCGGGTGCCTTCCAGGCGACCAGCAGTGCCGCAGGGCACCAGGGTGGATAGCTTAGCTTACGCGGTCGATCTTGATGACGCTCGGCAGGCGGTCGCCTGGGCGATCGGCCGGTAATCGTTCGTAAGAGTCTTCTCTGATTGGGGCTTCTCGGGTCAAGCTGTATCCTCGTATTCGTGACCGTTCCCATGGATCACTCGCTTCTCTCCGCGGTCAGCGCCTGGCTGCCGCATGATGGGGTCAGGAGAGCGAGATGCCTCAAGCCGTTTCGCGATCTTCAGGTGGCCCGCATCCGTCATGGCGATTCTATAGCCGACAGAGCGGCGACAGGGAATCCCGCGTAGCGCTCAAAGCGCTGTCTGTGGATCGGCGTGGAATAAGGCCCCCGTTGATGGGGTGATCGGCGTCCAATCGGGGCTCTGACTCAATTTTGATGAAATTCGGGGGTGCACTGGCGTGACCATGTCGGCTCATACAACGCCGAGCGGACATCAGTCCGACAGGCTGCTAGGATCGCAATATCGCGATGCTTCATGGGGGTGGGGGACGGCATGCTTGACGAGGATCTCTGTTTCACGCCGGCGACGACCTTGCGGGAACTCATCAGGGCGAAGCAGCTTTCGCCGACCGAGCTAGTGGACTCCGTGATCGCCCGCGCCGAGGCTCTCAATCCGCGATTGAACGCGATCTGCACTCCGACGTTCGACGCCGCGCGCGATGCGGCGAAGCGTTCGGAAGGCCGGATCGCCGGCGGTGAGCACCTCCGGCCGCTCGAGGGAATACCGGTCACCATCAAGGACCTGGTGATGACCAAGGGCATCCGGTCGATGGCCGGCTCGTACATCTTCGAGCACCGGGTTCCCGAGTCCGACGCGCCGATCGTCGAGCGCGTGCGGGAGGCCGGTGCCGTCGTGATCGGCAAAACCACGACGCCGGAGCTCGGCTGGAAGGGCTGCGGCGACAGCCCGCTGACCGGCATCTCGCACAACCCGTGGAAGCACGGCTACAACGCCGGCGGCTCGAGCACCGGCGCCGCGATCTGCGCCGCCGCCGGCATCGGCCCCCTGCACCAGGGCTCGGACGGTGCCGGCTCGATCCGCATGCCGGCGTCGTTCTGCGGGATCTACGCATCAAGCCGACCTTCGGACGGATCCCGTATGCGCCGGCGCCGAACAACGACAGTGTCTCGCATATCGGCCCGATGACCCGCACCGTCGGCGACGCTGCGCTGATGCTGGATGTGCTGGCCGGGCCGGACGACCGTGACATGGCAAGCCTGACCGACGAGCCGCCGAGTTATCTGGACAACCTCGAGGCCGATATCAACGGCCTGCGGGTCGCCTGGAGCCCGGACCTCGGCTACCTGAAGGTCGATCCCGAGGTCGCCGAACCGGTCCGCAAGGCGGTCGACGCGTTCACCGAGCTCGGCTGCCACGTCGAGGAGGTCGACCAGCTCTGGGACGACCCGACCGAGATGCACCGCTGCTTCTGGGTTTCCAACTTCGCCGGCAATCTCGGCCTGCTGCTGGACGAGTGGCAGGACCGCATGGATCCGGGGCTGGTTGCCTGCGTGCGCGACGGCCTGTCCGTCTCGGCGGCGGAGTACGTTCGGGCGAAACAGCAGCGCCTGAACTTCTACGCCAAGGTCCAGGACCTGTTCACCCGCTACGACCTGCTGGTGACGCCGACCATGTCGGTTGCCGCGTTCCCGGCCGGTCGGCTGATGCCCGAGCATTGGGAGCAGCATGCCTGGGACTGGATCCGCTGGGCCGGGTTCTCCTACCCCTTCAACCTGACCTGGGTTCCTGCCGCGACCTGCCCCTGCGGCTTCACGCCCGACGGCCGACCGGTCGGCATCCAGATCGTCGCGGGCCGGTCCCAGGACCTCCGCGTCCTCCAGACCAGCCGCGCCTTCGAGCGCGCCCGCCCCTGGGCCGATCGACGGCCCGCGCTATAAGGTTCCGCCAGTGATCGCCCTGATCTTCAAGCGCCTGGTCGCGACGGCCTTCGTGATGGCGTTCGTCGGGTGTTGTCACGTTAACGTGCCTGAGGTTGCGGGTTCAATGATCCGGGCGTAGGCGGTGTCGATGCAAACAGAGAAAATCAGCTACAAGCGCCACCGCTTTCCGCCTCAGATCATTTCTCATGTTGTCTGGCTCTACGCCCGGTTCAACTTGAGCCTGCGCGAGGTCGAGGAGCTTATGCTGGAACGTGGTGTGGACGTTTCGTATGAGACGATCCGGCGCTGGACCGTCAAGTTCGGTCCCCGGATCGCCCACGTTCTGCGGCGACGGCAGCCTCGCCCTGGTGATGTTTGGCATCTGGACGAAGTCGTCGTGAAGATCGCGGGCCGGTCATACTGGCTGTGGCGCGCCGTCGACCAACACGGTGTCGTTCTTGAGGAAATCTTACAATCGAAGCGAGACAAGCGCGCTGCAAAGCGGCTTTTGATCAAGCTGATGAAACGTTGGGGCTTCGTGCCCAAAAGGATCATTACGGACAAACTGCGCTCATATGGGGCCGCCAAGCGCGAGGTCGCGCCTGGCCTTGATCATTGGTCACACAAGGGGCTCAATAACCGCGCCGAGAACAGCCACTTGCCCTTCCGAAAACGAGAGCGGGTGATGCAAGGCTTCCGATCACCGGGTGGATTACAACGCTTCGTGTCTATGCAATCCGCAACCCGCAATCGTTACTCTGTCCCAGCCCGCCGTCGTTCCGCCCTCACCATTCGCTACCATCGGCTCGAAGCGTTCGAAGCTTGGAAATCCGCGGCACATGCCGCTTGATCAACGACCGGCATGCCAACTTGCTAACTCGACGAGTTAACGTGACAACACCGGTTTGTCGGCTCCGGGCGCACGCTGCGTCCGAGCGAAACGGGATTTGCCGGCGGTTCCGGCCGCCTGTGGAACAGCGCGCCCTTCCACCAGAGGCGGGCCGCCTCCCAATGAATCGCCGCCATCACTTTGACCGTGATCCAGGAATGGGTGAACAGGCTGGCCAGCAGACGCAGATCGGTCAACGGCCGACGCTCGCCTGCCTGGGTGGCGATCAGCCGGTCGTTATCGTCCGGGCCAATCAACCGGATCAGGACCCGCAGGCGTTCGCCGGGTTCATCGAGCCGGAAGCGGTAGCTCCCTTCGATCGGCAGGAACGGCGAGACGTGGAACCGCTTGTCTACCGTCTGGATCAACGGCGCGCCTGGACGGTGTCCGTCGTCCACGGGCACGAGATAGCAGTGCTGGTCCCCGAAGGTGTTCTTGACCTCATAGAGCACACCGGCCAACGCGCCATCCGCCCGATAGCCCCAGTAGATGGTAATCGGGTTGAATACGTAACCGAGCACCCGCGGGAAGCAGAGAAGCAGAACCCGCCCACCATCGATCGGCCGTCCGGCGCGGGCAAACGCACCCTCGATCCAGGAGCGGAGATCCGAGCCGTCGCGCGCGCCGTGGTCCCGGAAGCGGAAGCTGAACAGATTGGCGCGCTCGACCGAGAACAACCGCAGGTCCCGATCGATCGCCGTCAGTTCGTCGAGGTCCAGGAGAACGGATGCCACACGGTACCGGAACCGGTGGCGAACGACTCCCACCCGGGTGTGCATCACGCTGCCCGTGTACAGCGCCGACCGGCGCTCCGGGGCCGAGGCGGGCGACGTCACGGCTTCAGTCCGCTGCATCGGCGAGCACGTCGGCCGGTCCAGCCACGCAATACCGTCGATCCGCAGATGGCACTCCGCACGGCCAGGGCGGCTCCGCTCCCAACGACCGTCCGACGGCGATAGCCGCTTTCAGACCATCTTCGTGAAAACCCCAGCCGCAGTAGCTGCCGCAGAACCACAGACCGCGCCTGCCCTGGATCGACGGCAGGCCATCCTGGGCCGACACCGCCGCCGCATCGAATACCGGGTGCTCATAGGAGAACCGCGCAAACACCAGCCCCGGGCCTGGTTCTCGCAGGGGGTTCATGCTCACGAACAATGGGCGTGCCGGATCCAGGTTCTGCAGCCGGTTCATCCAGTACGTCAATGCCACCCGGCGATCGCTGCGCTCGGACCGGTCGGCCTGATAGTTCCACGCCGCCCAGGCTGCCCGGCGGCGCGGCATCATCGACGGATCGCGATGCAGTACAGCCGTGTTCGCCTGATAGCGAAACGCGCCCAGGATTCGGCTTTCACCGTCCGTCGGATCGGCAATCAGCCGCAGGGCCTGATCGCCATGCGTGCCGAACACAACCTGATCGAAAACCTCGGCGCTTCCGTCGGCGGTCTCGACCGTCACCCCGGACGGCCCCGGCGTCACCCGACACACCGGCGCCGTCAGTCGAATCCGACCGGACAGTGCCGAGGCCAATCGTTCCACATACCGCCGGGAACCACCGCTGACGGTTCGCCACTGCGGACGGTCGACCAGATTGAGAAGCTGGTGGTTGTCAAAGAACCGAATGAACGACTTCGCCGGAAACGCCAGCATGGTCTGCACCGGGCACGACCAGATCGCCGCTCCCATCGGCAGCAGATGGTCATAAATGAAGCCGTCGCCATACCTTTCCCGGGTCAGCCACTCCCCAAGCGTCGGTCCCTCGCCCGGCTGCTTCAACAAGCGCGCCGCACCCGAGAAGAACCGCATGATGTCCGCCATCATGCGCCAGTATCGCCGGTCCATCAGATTGCCGGGCTGGGCCAGCATGCCGCGAAGCGAACCTTCGTACTCAAGGCGACCGTCATCGGCCGAGACGCTGAAGGTCATCTGGCTCGCTTCGGTAGCGACACCGAGATGCTCAAACAGATGCACGAGGTTGGGATAGTTCCGCTCGTTGTAGACGATGAAGCCGGTGTCGACTGAAACCGGGACGCCGTCATAGTCGATCGCGACCGTATTGGCGTGGCCGCCCAGCCGAGCGTCCTGCTCGAAGACCGTTACATCGTGGACCGCGCGCATCAGCCATGCAGCACTGAGGCCGGCCACGCCGGATCCGATGACGGCAATGCGCATAAGGTCGTCGCTCCCTGGGTTGCAGCGATCTCTACGCATCCCGACACCGATTGGATCAGATTACACGCGGAGGATCACTGCGGTTCAGGCAAGCGTACCCGATCGTCGATGACAACTGGGGTGCTCCGGCGTATTGCCGAGGCGGTGAGGCGAACCCCGCCGGGTCAGTCGACGACAATGGCGTTGCATTCGATCTCGACACCCGCGCCAAGCGGCAAGGCGGGAACGATCACTGTCGATCGCGCTGGTGGATTCTTCGGAAAGTATTCCCGATACGCCTCGTTCATCTTCGGAAAATCCTCGATACTGGCGAGCAGAACCATACACTTGACCGTGTTCTCAAATGAGCCGCCCGCAAGCTCCACATACTCCTTGATGTATGCGAGCGATTGACGGGCCTCCGCGCCCACACCGCCAGGCACCAACTCTGCCTTGCCGGGAACATGGCCGAGGACACCGGAGACATAGATCGTGTTGCCCGCGCGCACGACGGCTGAGTATGGCAGGCCGGGCAAGTTGTGATCCGGGTAGGCCGTTATCGCGTCTGCGTGCCCGACATTCGGCATCCCCGCAGCCGACACGAGGAGGGCCAGCGCGGATAGCGTCAGCGGTCTGGAGACGTTCGGTACTTTCATTGTTCGGCTTTTCCTTCGTGGGGTTGCGTTCGATCAGGCGACCGAGCGGTCTTCGTCCACGCTCGACGCCCCAGGCTTGGCCTTCAGATTGGGCACGACGCGACGGCTCCAGAATGTGTTCTTCCTGAAGCGGACCTCTCGGCCATAGATTCCGATCTGATCCGCCAGGAAGCGCTCGACACCCGCCGTCACGCGCGCGGAATAGGCGTCGAGCGCCGCGGTCTCTCCATCCCGCGCTCGCTTTATCGCTTTAGCAGCCTCGATCCCGGTCCAAAGGGCCGTGGTCATGCCGTGTGCGGACAGCGGGTCGAACGCTGCCGCCGCATCGCCGACGGCAATCCAGCCCGGACCGGCGGCCCGCTCCAGCCAGGTCGATCCGGCGCTGGCCAGATGCGGCGCTTGCGCTACGCCGAAGCCGCCGGTCGCGATCCACCTCGAGATGTAGCGGCTCTCAGCGATCAGCCGTTTCCAAGCCTCGACATCCCGGGTGAGGCCGCGCGCCAGAAGATCGGGGTCCGTGTAGTAGTTGACCGCCAGGGAACCATTAGCCAGGAGGCTTGCGTACCACCAGCCATCCTGGACCGCCTCCATCACCGTGGCCGGGGTGGGGTCCACGTCCGTCTCGACCTGTTGCAGGAACGCGACTGCGGCCACCAGCCGGTCCCGCCGATGCATCGTGGTCATTCGGCGGCCGACGAACGCGGAGCGCCCGGTCGCGTCAACCAGGACCCCGGCATCGAGTTCCTGCCCGTCGCCGGTTCGCAGTACCCACCCGCTCTGCGATCTGGCGAAATCGGCAAGCTCGGCACAGACAACCCTGCAGCCTGCCTCAGCCGCCAGATCTCTGAGATCCGCTTCGAACGCGCTTCGGTCGATTGCAGTGCCCAGGCCGCCGCGCGACGCGATTGCACTGCGCTCCAACAGTGCATCGGAGCCCCAGCTCGAGAAACTGGTTTCCATCCGGCGATGGGCCGGCTTGTCGAGGATGCCGGCCGCCCCGAGGCTCTCGAGCAGCGGCCCCGCCGCAGCCGCCAGGCTCTCGCCTGGCTTCCGCGGCGTAGCCGGCTCCGGTGCCAGCCATACGACGCTCAGGCCCTGGCGAGCCAGGGTGACGCACGCCGCCGCACCAGAGATTCCCGCGCCAGCCACGACGACCGGCTTCGCCGAAAGCCGGCTCGGGTTGGCTGCAGTCACGGCAACTGCCCCATTCGCGGCTGCCATTTCGTCCGGATCTCCACGTTGCCCCGGTCGACCTCGACATAGACCTCACGGGGAATGCCTTGAGGTCGTGCACCGTCCGGTGGCCCCGGCCGCTTCACCACGAAGCCCATTTCCTGCCAGATGGTGATCATGTTGGTGATGCCGTCCCAGTAGCTCGCGTTGGCGTGATACCCGATGCCGGGCACGCCCCGAGCCCACCACACCCGGTTCTCGAAGAACTTCACGCGGGCCTCGTCAGAGAGATCGTCCCGCATCAGCTGCCTGTAGAACTCCTCAGGCAGCACATCGACCGGCAGAAGGGCGGGCCACCAGACCGGAATCGGGAATGCGTCCTGCATCGCCACATGCTGGCAGCTGAAGGCATCCGGTTGCCATGGCAGCCCCATCCATCGCGTCAGGTCACCCGGCATCTGCGGACCGATCGGGACGGTGTTGTCGCCCGACGGCTGGGTGGCGGCCGTGTAGTCCAGGATACGACCGACATCCTGGAGCAGCGACGTACGATCGCCACGGGCCATCCGGAAAGGCTCAGCCGTCGGATCGGCGGACCGGCGGTAGAGCGGCGGTAGCCGCAGGTAGTAGGAAAGCTCGACACCCGGGTGGAATGCACCTCCCGAACACGGCTCAAGCGCCGCCTCGGTCAGCGCTGCCGGCTGCATTGCCACCGGCAACTGTTCGAGCGCCTCGACACCGTCCAACGCGGCGTCGGCGAGATCGTTCACGAAATCGCCCGCCGCCCAGCGCTTCAGGAACTCGTACTGCAGCTTGGGGAACTGGAACCATTGCAGCGCGCTGCCGTCGTGATTGATCCCGTCTCCGGTCATGAGCGGGATTTTCAGATGCTCTTCCTTGTAGGCCTCGTCGCCGAGGTTATCGGGGTTCCGGAACTTGGCGAACACCGCCTGCCGAAGGGCGGCATTCTCCGCGCTCGGATCGGCGAGCCGGGCAATGTAGTCCTCGCTCGCGAAGTTCCCGGTATCGAGCCAGGCCTCCTGCAGGTGGGCGGCCGCCGATACCCACTCCATGAGCGCCGTTCGCCTGAATGTCGGATAGACATGCTTCCGAAAGGAGATCGGGCCGTCGGGTATCGACTGCCATCCCTGTTCCCAATGCATGCTCGCAATGACGTCGTACAACGTGCTTATCGGGGGAATCTCCGGTGCGAAGTTGGGGCCCACGCAGGCAACCCAGGCACCGTCCGCCTTCAACACCCGCCCATCCGTCAAGGTGACGGTCGCATCGACCGGACCGTCGCACCAGTCGTCATACCAGCCGTCATTGTCCGCGAAGCTGGTGATGGGGGCGTTCTGCGGCGAACCTGATTTGCCGTCTGATGGTACGACGATGAGACGACCGCTATCGTCAGTGCGCAACTGGCCCAGCCCGACGTCCGTGCTGTCCCAGAACCGGCCGACCATGGCGTAGTTGCCTTGGTCGCCATCCCAATTGACCTTGCTGCCGCTGATCTCGACCGGACCTGGATCGATCACCAGCATCCGCTCCCGGTCGGCGGGGCTCGTGAAGTACCGGTTGCGCTGCTGTCCCGGCAGGCCTGGCGCCACCGCTCCATTATCCAGAGGATTGTTGAAGCCGTACCAAGCCGCCTTCGTATTGGCGACATGCACGCGCCAGGACACCGTCGCCTCTTTCGAGGTCAGCTCGCCCACAACGCGATCCTGATCGTCGTACGCATAGATCCGGAAGCGTTGCGCTTGCTTCTTGATCCGGTCGGTTCCGTCCTTGAACCCGCCTTCCGGCTTGGGCGGCACCCCTGGCAGTTCCGGAGCGAGGAACCATTTCGGACTCCCGCCGACCCGGCAGATTCCGACCGCTGGATAGATGGCCACCCGCGCGATCTTGGCGCCCGGCGGAGCCGGCATCGCCGACGAGAAGGAAGCGATCGCCGCTTTTGCAGGCAACGGGAACCCCAACCCCGCCAATCCGGCACCCAGGCCCAGACCTGCGAGAAAGTCGCGGCGGCGGATGTCTCTCTTGTCGTCCATGCTGGTCCTCCTAGCTTCCGTTCACTGCTGCACGCTGGCCGATCGGAACCTGGTGCCCTGCACTGAAGCCATACCGGCCGCGAATGCGTGTCCGACCCCTCCTCCACCAGCGGCGTGCGTGGCAGTGCTGTGCAAGTTTACAGATGACGCGATTCCGTCGAGAACCCGCTGACGAGTACCAACACAGCGGGTCAACCTCTCCCCGAAGGGGGCAGCCGCCGATGCCCCGGCGCCACGCTTCAGGTCGACCGAGACGGTCGCCGACCACCGCCGACGCCACCGCTCGATGCACCCGTGAACTCGGGCATCAAGGGTCCATCCCATCTCCCCCTCCCCATGTCCGCAACCGGACGCACCGGCCTCCGAGTGTTCATTGTGAAAGAGCAAGTCGAACCCTGCCTGCCGAACGTCTGGAAAACCAGTACCGTTCGTCCAGAAATTCGGACGCTATCCTTGTGTTAAACGATTTCAGGTTGGAGACCTGGAGCGTCTTTGGCTCCAATGCGTGGAATGGTTCTATGGGATTGCAAACATTGGAGAAGTTGATACCAGCAGATGACAATCCTGATACCATCGAGGTTCACCAGAAGTGAAACGTGGCGAACACTGCCGAGACCTGCTGCCGTAGCGGCTATGAACGGATGATCAAGCGTCGTTCAGAAGAGTGGCGGGACAGTAGGGAGCGATGACGAAACACCACGGTGCCGCAATCCCAACGCCAAAGGACGATCCGGTTCCCCATGCCGTTTTCCGGGTCGACGGCGTGCCGACGCACGAACGCTTCGACCTGTGGCGCGAGAGCATCGCGTGTGTTTTCGAGGTCGAAGCGAACAAGACCGTACGAAGCAACGGTTTCCAAGCGGAAATCGACGCGAACATGTTCGGTTCGGTCATGCTGGCGCGCACGCAAACGCTGGAACAGCGCTGGGAGCGGTCTCCGCGGCTGATGGCCAAGGACGGGATGGATCACTACATGATCCAGCTCTACGAAAAAGGCGACATGTTGTGGGAGACCGACAGTGGGCCAATGAGTTTTCCCAAGGATGGCCTGGTGGTCTTTGACCTTGCGCAGCCGATGGTGTCGAAGACCAATAATTTTGCAAACATCTCGCTG
The DNA here is from genome assembly GCA_000171835.1 of alpha proteobacterium BAL199. Lineage (GTDB taxonomy): Bacteria > Pseudomonadota > Alphaproteobacteria > Thalassobaculales > Thalassobaculaceae > Thalassobaculum_A. Next base: position 103,300 of record ABHC01000011.1, read on the forward strand.
TTCATCCCACGTCTCATGCTTGAGGATCAGCTGAAATCCGCCGGCGACCAGCATCTGCGCGTCCTCACGGGGCGCGAGCCGATGGTGCAATTGCTGCGCGACCACATGATTTCGCTCAAGAAGCTATCGAGCCGGATAACGGCGCGCCAAGCGGTCGAGATCGCCCCGGCGACCGTGGGCTTGGCGGCAGCCTGCCTGAACGCCGCGATCTCGCCGGACAGTCCGCATCAGGCGTCCGGGATCGTGTTCGCGCAGATCACCAAGGCACGTCGGTTTGTCGAGGCGAACATCACCAATCCCAACCTGTCGGTCGAGGCGATCTGCATCGAGGTTGGCGTGTCCCGCTCGAAGCTCTACGAACGGCACTGTCACATCTTCGTCGTCCGGGCGCACGAAGCCCAGGTTCTGATCTGGGATCACGCCGCCTCGGCAGCGGCTTGCCATTGAGCGAATGCTTCGCCGCGCAGGGTCCGAAGGGTGCTGCGAGAGATCAGATGGCGCTGGACATTGAAGGTGTTGTAGACGGCGGCGTGAGCAGAGAGGAAGCGCTGAGTTGATCCCGGTCTCTTGAAGCCGATCCACGATCGTTCCCGTCGGCGGGTAGGCTGGTGTGAATTCTCAGCGCGATTGTTCAGCCGGCCGCCGGTAGCGTGCCGATCGGCCATGCCAATCTCTCGAAGCGCGGCTCCATAGGACCGGAGCTTGTCAGTCACGATCGAGGTCGGCGCGAAGCCCTGTTTCCGCAGGAGGCTGCGCATCAGCTTCAGGGCGGCCCGCTTGTCACGTCTCGGCTGCACCAGGACATCGAGGACCTCGCCCTCGGCATCGACAGCGCGCCATAGGTACATCGTTCGGCCGCCGATCGAGACGAACATCTCGTCCAAGTGCCAGGAGTTGCAGGGTCGCGGTCGCATCGCGCGGAGCCGCCGGGCGTAGGCCGGCCCGAAGCGCGCGACCCAGCGCCGGACCGTTTCGTAGCTGATATCGAGGCCTCGCTCCGCCAGCAGGTCCTCCACGTCCCGCAGGCTGAGGTTGAAACGCAGGTACAGCCAGACGGCGTGCTGGACGATCGATGATGGATAGTGCAATCGGGCGTATGAGATCGGCTTCATGAGGCGACGTTACCGGCCGCGACCGGCGTCAGCCATGAGTTCGTGTGACAGCGCCGTCGCTGGTCCAATTGTGACTCGAAGCCGAACCGGAACCCCGGCCCAACGCAGCTCTAGTTTACTGATATCTTGGTAACAATACGTAAATCAAAGGATTCCGGATCGGCACCGACTTACACCCTGCCGAACCTACAGCCACCCCCGATCCCTGAACGCCGTCAGATCAACGCCGGGCGGCGCATACCAGCCGGCGTCGCCGTACCGGGCGCCGAGTTCGCGGGCGACCTCCTTGTTCCCGTAGGGAATCCGCAGCGGCGTGCTCCCGACAGCCGCTAGAGGGGATGCGCGCGACGCGGGTTCCGCGGTGGCGGCGGTGCTCCGCCGCCGCCTGGGCCTCGCGGCCTGATTCGCCTCCAACCCGGCAGTGCGCTGACCACCGGCTTTTCGCCGCGGCGTCACCGACTTACGGATGCCGTGCCGGCCGCGCTGGGTCGGTTGCTCGGTGGGATCCGCGGTCGCACCGGCCGGTGTTCCTCCGCCATTGACGGCCTCGTTGGTCGCCAGGACTGCCAGCGCTGGACCGGGGTGGTGCGCGTCGGTGGGGGAAACATTAGCCTGCCTGGGGGCATGCTGCTCGAGGAAGACGCGGCAGGTCGCGCTGGACGTGGCATAGCCCGCCGGTGGCGCGATCCGCTTGCGGCGGGCGATGCTCTCGGCGAAGCGCTTCATCGCAGCTGTTGGCGGTCGGTCGGTGCGTGGTCCTACGGATCGACCGCCGAGCAGGGCAGCGCTTACTATCGGGGTGCCGCTGGTCAGGTTGCCAATGATGCGCTGCGCCACGCCGCACACCGCGTCGATCGCGTCGATCATCGCCTGCTTGCCGACTACGACATCGTCGAGCAGGCATTCGAGCTGCGCCGTGACACCTGGGTCGACCAGCGCCGGATCCGCCTGCCTCAGCACATCGAACAGCGCGAGCCCGGTGTCGGTCGGAACGATGGCCTTGCCCTGGGCGACCAGGAATTGCTGCCGTTTCAGGCCGGCGATGATCTCTGCCCGCGTCGCCGGGGTGCCGATGCCCTTGGCCTCCCTCAGTCGGTTCCGCAGCGCCTCGTCTTCGACGAACCTCCAGGCGTTCTGCATCGCCTCGATCAACGTGCCTTCGTTGTAGCGCGGCGGTGGGCGCGTCTCCTTGTCCTCGATCGCCGCGTCGCGCAGCCGGGCGGTCTCGCCGTCGAGTATCGGCGGAAGCAGCTGGGCGTCGCCGCTCTTCTCGTCCGCGGGCTGCCATTCGGGGAACGCCGCCCTCCAGCCGAGATCGATCGGCTGACGGCCGGACGCCTTGAACGGAACCCCCCGGACATCCAACGTGGCGGTCGTCTGTCGATAGCGAAAATCCGGCATCATCGCGGCTAGGTAAGCGCGCGCCACCACGTCGAACAGCTTCTTCTCGTCGAGCGAAAGGCGTGGCCAGACCTCGCGCAGGCCGGCCACCGTGTTGACGTTGGGGATGACCGCATGATGGCTGGCTCCCTCAAGTCCCTTATCGTGGAACGCACCGTGTGCGCCCTTGCGGATGACCGGCGGCGTCGGCACCGCAATGGTGGCGCACGACTTGCCGACTTGCAGTCCGGCGACGATCTTCGGCACGTCCGGGATCAGGCTCTCGGGCAGATAGCGGACTTCGGCGCGCGGGTAGGTGATGATCTTCTTGTTCTGGCCGTCGTAAAGCTCCTGGGCAATCTCCAGTGTCCGGGCCGCCGACCACCCGAAACGAGACGCGCAGAGCTTCTGGAGAGACGGCAGGTCATGCAGTTTGGGCGGACCCTGCCGCTTGTCCTCGACCCGGACTGCCAGTGGCCCCTCGAAGTCCCGCGCCGCGTTCAGGATGCTCTCGGCGTCGGCGCGCCTGAGGATCCGCTTCTCCGGTGCGTGTCGCATCGTGAAATCGCCGGCGGCGACCGTGGCGGTGGCGGTTATTTCGAAATAGGCGACCGGAACGAATTGGCGGATCTCCAGTTCGCGCCGGCACACGATCGCCAGCGTCGGCGTCTTCACGCGACCGACGCCGACGACGCTTCGGGCGCCCTTGCCGAGGGTCACCGTCGCCGTGCGGGTGAGGGAAAGGTTGTAGATCTGGTCTGCCTGGCGGCGGGCCACGGCGGCAGCGTACAGCCCGGCATAGTCAGCGTTCGGTCGGGCTCGGTCGAACGAATCGCGGATGGTCTGAGTATCCTGGGCGGTGAACATCACCCGCAGGACCTCTCCGCGGAAGCCGCAATGCTCGAGGATCTCCTGACCGATCAGTTGGCCTTCGCGGTCGCAGTCGGTGGCCAGCCAGACCCGCCGGGCCGTGTGCAACGCCTCGCGGATAGCCTTGAGCTTGGCCGCCTTGTTGCCGCCGACCGCCGGCCGGGTCCCGTACAGCCCTTCAGGGCGCAGCAGGACTGACGACCAGCGTTTCCATTCGGGAACCACGTCTTCCGGCTCCTGAAGATCGAGCAGATGTCCCTCGGCCGCCAAGATGGTGCCGTATCTGCCCCCAACTGCGGCGCGCACGTCCTTGGCTTGGCTGGTCTTCTCCGTGATGACAATTTGTTCGGCCATTCAGGGACTGTTCCGCAGGGGGGACACGGCATCGTGTGATTAAGAACATATAGTGAACATTCTCCATCCCCAAGGCAAGTCGAGAGTGAACGCGATCGTCACTCGCTGCGTCCGGTGCGCGACTGTGTATCGGCGTGACCGGCGGACCTCTTGTAACTGATAGATATCAATCATTTGCCGCGCCGATCGGCGCCAGGACCCCATGCCGAATAACAAACATGGCGCTATCGTAGCGGATCCGAGGTCCCTGATACGTCATCGGTATTCCCTGATTCCGCGTCGAACTTTCCCTGTTCGAAAAATTCAATTCCCTGTTCCTGCGCCTAGGGAATTCCCCGATAGTACCTTGAAAGTTCGCGTGTTTTTTAGGTTCGATCATCGCTTTGTGCGCCAGATTCAGCGAAATTCCCTGTTTTTTCCCTGTAAACAGGGAAATCCACTCGGAGCAGGGTTCGCAGCAGACTGGTCTCTCCGCCAATCTCCTGTCGCGAACCACCGCAACCGCTCCCGAGACGCCAGATTTCTCCCAAGTTTCAAAGGGGTTTGCGAGGGTCGAGCGAACTCCAGAGACTTGAGTAACCCCGCTTTTCGGTCTCTGAACGGCGTTCGTCTCATTCCGACCGAACCTCGTCCGTTCTGGTTCGGTCGAATTTCATCCCACGTTTCCAGCGTTTGCAGATTGGCGGTGCTTGGCAGTTTCGGGCGATCCGCTCGCCTGTCGATGCGGCGAACGAAATCCCGGTGGGCATACCGAAGCGCGCTGTGGCGAGGGACTGCGAGGGCGGTCAGTGACGGGTGACGCCCGGCGGACCCGTCTCCCGCATCGCCGCGCGGCGGGCTCGGGTACAGTCCAGCAGGACGGCGTTCATCTCCTGTTCGATGGTTCGGCTCAGTTGCTGAACATATTTCAGCGTCTTCTCGAGCTCGGCGCTCGGCGCCGGTTTGCTCTCGTCGGTGGCCAGGACATGCACTCCGTCCATCATCGCCCTGATCTCACCGAGGACGTTCAGGGCCTCGTTCGACTTGTCCGGCAAATCGATCTCGCCCTGACCGGCAAACAGCCCCTCGACGAAGCCGTCGACTTCCTGGCGCCGAGTGAGGGCCAACTGCGCGATTCCCTCGCGGGTCGCTGGAACAACAAGGCGGATGACGCGGAACGGCTCGGTCCGCTTCTGATGCCGAGTGAGCCCGTTCCAGAGACCGTTGACGAGGATGCCGATGAGTTCGTTGGCTGCCTCGAGGCTTTCGAACTCCGGCAACTCGCCGCCCCAGAGGTTCTGAACCACGACGACCGGCGACGCCCCGATGACCGGCGTCGCAATACTCCCGAGAAAGCGGGCTCGCACTTCGTGATACGGGACCGGGCATGCATACCGGTCCAGGATCTGGCGGACGGCTCTCTCGTCGATTCGCGCTCCTTCTGCTGGTCGCGGCATCTTTAAACCTCAGGGACCTGAAATCACGATGATCGAGCTATGACGGTTGGCTCTTGCCGAACGTACGATGAATGCCTGCAGCAGACTGACCTGGCGTCAACCCGTCGCCTTACCTACCAACCGCCAGATCTGAGCGACCACCTCCCCGATCGAAGAGCCTTCGCGTGTCTCGATCAACCTGTCGAGGCGTCGCAGCTGCGAAGCCTCGATCCGCGCCGCGATATGGCCCCAGACGAGATGCTGGTTCCATGCCTCGCCTCCCTCGGGCAAGGCAACGGGGACAACATGCTCCGACGGCACGCGGAAGACCTCGGCAACAGCAGTCACCGCGTCGCGAATCGAGCGTTCCTTCTGCGTGTAGGGGTTCACCGGGTCGTATGGCGGGGCCCATTCGGCAGCCGGACGCAGTTGGTCCACATGAGTGAGCGCAATGAAGACAGGCGCCTCACGCCGTGTCGCTTCGGAGTCCTGGCGGGCGCGAAAGGTGGCGAAGGCTGCGAGGTCTGACTGGCGCGCGGGCTGGGTGGCGGAGACGACCCAAATTGCGGCGTCGGCGCTTTCGATCTCGTCCAGCGCCGCTTTGGCCGTGGCGGGGTCGGCGGTCCGGCCGGGTGTGTCCACCAGGCGGACCACGGGCTGGTCCTCGGCGCGGAGTTCGTAGGTGGTGGCGTTGGACGTTGTTGGGATGGCGCGCACTTCGGCCAACACGCTGCCGGCGAGAGCGTTGAGTAGGCTCGACTTGCCTGCCTTCACTTGCCGACCAGCACGATGCGGACTGAACCGCGCCGGGTTTGCCGGAGGCTGTTTGGTGTGAGTGCTATGCGGCTATCGTCATGTAGTCCTGGCTTGCGTAGAAGCGTTCCTCGGCCTCGGCGGGCGGTATGTCGCCGATCGGGGCCAGCAGTCGTCGGTGGTTGAACCAGTCGACCCAGTCGAGCGTTGCGAACTCGACGTCTTCGAGTGTGCGCCACGGTCCCCGGCGGTGGATGACCTCGGTCTTGTAGAGGCCGATCACGGACACGGCGAGGGCGTTGTCATAGCTGTCGCCGACGCTGCCGACGGAGGGCTCCAGGCCGGCCTCGAGCAGCCGCTCGGTGTATTTGATCGAGACGTACTGCACGCCGCGGTCGCTGTGGTGGATCAGCCCGGTCCCACGGATCGGCCGGCGAGCGTGCAGAGCCTGTTCGAGGGCATCCAGCACGAAGCCGGTCGCCGGCGAGCGGCAGACCCGCCAGCCGACGATCCGCCGGGCGAAGGCATCGATGACGAAGGCGGCATGCACGAAGCCGCTCCAGGTCGCTACGTAGGTGAAGTCCGAGACCCACAGGGCGTTCGGCCGCGGCGGCTGGAACTGCCGGTTGACCCGGTCCCGCGGGCAGGCCGCTGCCGGCCCCGGAACCGTGGTCCGCAGTGGCTTGCCGCGCACTGCCCCTTGCAGGCCCATCGACCGCATCAGCCGGGCGACCGTGCAGCGGGCAACCGCGATGCCCTCGCGGCCGAGCTGGCGCCAGACTTTGCGCACGCCGTAGACCTGGAAGTTCTGGCGCCAGACCCGGCCGATCTCTTCGCGCAGCCCGCAATCGCGCCGGGACCGGGCGGAGGCTTTGTCGGGGTCGGCTCGCCGGCCGGCATGGGCGTACACCGTCGACGGGGCGATCGGCAGCACCTTGCAGATCGGCTCGACCCCGTACTCGGCGCGATGATCCTCCACGAAGGCGATCATGGCTTGAACCGGCGGTCGAGCTCCGCCATCGCAAAATACGCCGACGCCTTGCGCAGGATCTCGTTGGCTTGGCGTAGTTCCCGGTTCTCGCGCTCCAGCGCCTTCAGCCGAGCCCGATCATCCGTCGTCAGCCCCGCACGATCGCCACGGTCACGTTCCGACTGTCGAACCCAGCGCCGAAGCGTCTCCGCCGTGCAGCCGAACTTCGACGCCACCGAGCAGATCGCTGCCCATTGCGAGCCGTACTCACCCTCATGGTCCAGGACCAAGCGCACAGCCCGATCGCGAACCTCCGGCGAATACGTCGCCGTCGTCGTTTGCCTCGTCATCGCTCCATCCTCTCAACTGATGAAGCCTCCGGCAAACCCGGCGCGGTTCAGCGGGTGGTCCCGACGCACCCGAGACTCAAGGTCGATGTAGCTGAACAACTCACCCGGTTGACGGTCACCGCCACGCATCGATCCACCTCGACCACCTCACCAATCGAGTGAATCACGTCGCCAGCGGACCCTCCACCGACTTCTTCAACAGCCTGCTAGAGCACTTTCTCAGCTGATTGAATCGTAGGGGATTGAACGAACCCGCTGTCGCGGGAAGTAGGGGGCGGTGACCCGTGGAGGTCCCCTGTCTGGAATGATGGCGGTTGCAAGCAGCCTCATCACCAGACAGGAGCACCCCGATGGCCGAGTTGAGCCCTCTACGCCGTCGCATGATCGAGGACATGACGGTCCGTAATCTGTCGCCGGCGACGCAACGATCCTATGTCCTTGCAGTATCGAAGTTCAGCCGGTATTTCGACCGATCGCCGGACCGTCTGGGTCTGGAGGATGTGCGTGCCTTCCAGGTCCACCTGGTGTCGACCGGGATCTCGTGGGCAGCGCTGAACCAGACGGTCTGTGCGTTGCGGTTCTTCTACGGCGTGACGCTCGGGCACGGGGAGATCCCGGAGCGCATTCCCTACGCACGCGAACCGCGCAATCTGCCGGTGGTGCTGAGCGCCGACGAGGTGGTGCGGTTCCTGGAGGCGGTTGCGAGCCTGAAGAGCCGGGCGGCGCTGACGACGGCCTACGCGGCTGGGTTGCGGGTGTCGGAAGTGGTCGCTCTGCGGGTCGGCGACGTCGACAGCGGGCGGATGGTGATCCGGGTCGAGCACGGCAAGGGTGGCAAGGACCGCTACGTCATGTTGTCGGCGCAGTTGCTCGGCATTCTGCGAACCTATTGGCGGCTGGCGCGTCCCGAGCACTGGCTGTTCCCCGGTCGCGAGGCGAGCAAGCCGATCGACGTCCAGGTGCTGCACGCCGCCTGCCGATCGGCTCGTGCTGCTGCGGGGTTGGACAAGCGGGTGACGGTGCACACCCTGCGGCACAGCTTCGCCACCCACCTGCTGGAGAGCGGCACCGACATCCGCATCATCCAGGTCCTGCTCGGGCACGCCAACCTGTCGACCACGGCACGCTACACGCAGGTCTCGAACGGGCTGATCCGGCGGACCGAGAGCCCGCTCGACCGGCTGGCGCTGGAGGTGGTGCCTCCCGCCTGACCGGGCGTCATGCCTCCGGGTCTGGAGTTGGCGGACGTGTTCCGCCGGCACGGCGATGCCTATCGCCGCGCGCATGACGGTCACCTGGGCCGGGTCGAGCGGCGGGTGATGAGCGCCGTCGAGCTGTGCCGCACCGCGGCACTCGGCGGCCATGTCGAGCAGTGTCGGGACTGCGGCACCGTCCGTCACGCCTACAACTCCTGCCGCAACCGGCACTGCCCGAAGTGCCAGGGCCAGGCGCGTGCCGAGTGGCTCGCCGCCCGTCAGGCCGAGCTGCTGCCGGTGGGATATTTCCACGTCGTCTTCACCATGCCGCCGGCAGCCGCGGAGATCGCCTTCCAGAACAAGGCGGCTGTCTACGCCATCCTGTTCCGGGCGGCGGCCGAGACGTTGCGCGTGGTCGCTGCCGATCCCCGCCACCTCGGCGCCGAGCTCGGCGTCGTCGCGGTGCTGCACACCTGGGGCCAGACCCTCCACCATCACCCGCACGTCCATTGCGTCGTGCCGGGCGGCGGCCCGTCGCTCGACGGCACGCGTTGGGTGGCGTGCCGGCCCGGGTTCTTCCTGCCGGTGCGGGTGCTGTCCCGGGTGTTCCGGCGGCTGTTCCTGGCCGAGTTGCAGGCCGCCTTCGAGGCCGGCGGACTGGGCTTCTTCGGCGACCTCGCCGGGCTCGCCGAGCCCGCCGCCTTCACCCGCCGGCTGCGTGAGCTGCGGGGCGTAGAGTGGGTGGTCTACGCCAAGCCGCCGTTCGGCGGCCCCGCCCAGGTCCTGGCCTATCTCGGTCGCTACACCCACCGGGTCGCGATCGCCAACTCGCGGCTGCTCGACGTCACCGACCGCCAGGTCGCCTTCCGTTGGCGCGACTACCGCCATCACGGCAAGGCAAAGGTCATGACCCTCGACGCCGACGAGTTCATCCGCCGCTTCCTGCTGCACACCCTGCCCGACGGCTTCCACCGCATCCGCCACTACGGCTTCCTCGCCAACGGTCATCGCGCCGACAAGCTGGCGCTCTGCCGCACGCTGCTCGCCGCACCGGCGCCCAAACCGGATCCATCGCCGACCGAAGACGCGGCTGTCACAGATCGCAACCACTGCTGCCCGTGCTGCGGCAGCACCGCGATAAGCCGCGCCATCCTGCCGGGGTCGTGGCGATCACCGCCTGCGCGGCCGTCCTTCTGGAACGACACATCATGACCGGCCCGTCACGCCACCTCATACGACCCGATGCTGCTCCGGGCGCTCCATGCGCCTGCATGGACGCTGCGTCCTGCTGCAACGGCGAGCGGTCCGGGCAAGGTCGTCATCGGCGGCGCAGCGTCCACGACCACGACGTCCCACCGCAAATCACCGCCGTCATCGTCCGGCGCGACCGTCCAACCCGCAATCCCATCGCGCGCCTCGGCCTCCCGGGCCAGGCGCTGGCAACACAATCCCCATAGCCCGTTCCGCCATCCCGCGGGTTCGCTCAATCCGGCTTCAATGAGGTCGCGCACCGAGCCCGACGGCTGCCTCCCGGTCGCGCGACCTCACAGAACCCTCCAGATTCCCGGACGGCTCGATTTCTGATTCAAGATACAGGCTGGTGAAGGAGGCCAGCCTGTATGACGCGACCTCTTTCGATGGATATCCGCACCCGGCTGATTTCGGCGGTTGTGGGCGGTATGACCCGGCGATCGGCGGCGAAGCGGTTCGGGGTAGCTCCCTCGACGGCGGTCAAATGGGTCGATCAGTGGGAGCGGACGGGCGGCGTTGAGCCGCGCCCACAGGGTGGCGATCACCGCTCTCACCACATCGAGGCTCACGCTGACGAGATCCTGGGCCTGATCGAGGTCCGGCACGACATCACCCTGGCGGAGATCGTCGAGCACCTGGATCGTGAGCACGGGCTGACGGTGGCGCAGAGCACCGTGTGGCGTCTGCTCGACCGTCACGGCATGACCTTCAAAAAAAACCGCGCACGCCAGCGAGCAGCAGCGTCCTGACGTTCTGCGGTGCCGGCGTTCCTGGTTTGCGCTCCAGCCGGAGTTGGACCCTGATCGCCTGGTGTTCATCGACGAGACCGGGGCGTCGACCAAGATGGCCCGCCGTTGCGGCCGCTCCCGGCGAGGCGAACGCTGCCGGGCACCGGTGCCGCACGGACATTGGAAGACGACCACCTTCGTCGGCGCCCTGCGGACCAGCGGCATGACGGCACCCATGGTGCTCGACGGCGCCATGCACGGCCGTGCCTTCCTGGCCTATGTCGAGCAGGTCCTGCTGCCGACGCTCAGGCCCGGCGACATCGTCGTCATGGACAACCTGCCGGCCCACAAACCCACCGCCGTGCGCCAGGCCATCGAGCGGGCCGGAGCCGAGCTGCGCTTCCTGCCGGCCTACAGCCCCGACTTCAACCCGATCGAGATGGCATTTGCCAAACTCAAGGCCTTCCTCAAGAAGCATGCACCCAGAACCGTCGACGACCTCTGGAACGCCATCGCCCGAGGCATCGACACCTTCACCCCGATCGAGTGCCTCAACTACTTCGCTGCTGCTGGTTATGATCGAGAATGATCGGAAAATGCTCTAGCCACACACTGCGGAAGTTGAGCTTGACATCGCAGCAAGATTCTGAGTAGCGTTTCTGAGCGCGGAGGACGACAGAATGCGAAGCTTATTCAGTATGGTAGTTATCGCTCTGGTTCTTGGTGGCTGCCAGTCGCATACGCTAGGAGGTGCCGCCCTCGGTGGGCTGGGAGGCGCCTATGGAGGCTCCAAGATCGGTCAGGGGCAGGGAAACCTCGTCGCTACAGCCGTAGGCGCGCTTCTTGGAGCTGGTTCCGGTGGCTATCTAGGATCGTTCTTCGACCAATCAACTCAAAATGCGGCGTCGATTCAACAGATGCAGCAGCAGAATAACGTAGGACAGCAACCGACGTACTACCCGGCAGCTCCGGTCATGTATCGTGCGCCTGAGCCATATGGGTATCATGGACAATCAGTTCCTATAACCTGTAACGTGCAACAGAATTATGTCGTCTGTAATACGAAATAGAAGGTATGCATTTATGAATCACATTAAGAAAATCGGTCTCGCAGCAGTGGTTGGATTGAGCTTTTCTTTCCATCAGACCGATAAAGTTCATGCATTTATTGATAAAATTCCGGGTATCTTTGGAGCGGCTAACTCGGGAAACTCGGCTCAGATATTTGGAGCATTTATGGCAATATTGGACAAGCTTTCTGAGGAAGCAAAGAAAGAGCGCGAGACGGCGGTTGATAAGGCTTCAAAAGCCAAAATTGGGGAAGCAATCCGTTGGGAAGAACCAAGTCAAACGCAAACAGTCGAAAAAAGTAGTGGATCAATTACTCGAGTTTCTGAAATTTCTACAATGGATGGGAAGCAGTGCGCTGAGTTCGAAGAAACTGTTTCAATTGGAGGACAAAAAGAACAAGTTACTTCTACTCGTTGCCTGGAAAATGGTAGCTGGGAAGTGCAGGCGTAGTTTGGTGCAGGCGTAATATAAACAACGGATACCTATTATTTGTGCTACTGGGGTAGAATAGATGAAAATTAGGAGTAAATTGGCAATTTTTATTGTTCGATGCAAAGTGATAGTCATATGTGTGACCGCCGTTGCATCAATTTCCTTACCTGAAAAAGCAAACGGATCAAGCTTTACATATAAGGGGCAATACGGTTGCGTAAGAACAGATGATGGTAAAGCGGTATGTCGATCTGAAGCGAGTGGCAAATTAGGATTTGTTAGTGAAAGCTTTTTTAAAGACTTTTCAGTGGCTCTTGAACAATCGAAGGTAAAAAATGAGATCCCAGCGGCTCTTGAAAAACCGGAGGTAAAAATTGAGATCCGAGTATCCTCGACGCAGGGATATTCGAAACAAGTTTTAAATGTAAGATCCTCACCGTCGGCAGAAGCTTCGCGCCTAGGGACATTGGCAAAAGGCGACCAAGTTTCGATCAGCGGTGAAGTATACGAAGGTGATAAATTAACAGATTGGATCCGGATAAATTTCCGCGACAGCTTTGGCTTCGTTCACCGTGGTTACATTTCTGATAAGCCGACTGTAGTGGCAAAAGTTTATGACGTCGAAAAGTTTGACCAAAATTTATGGGATATAGCAGTGGAGCTTGAAGTTCGATCCGAGCCTAAAAACGAATTTAAAGTTGAGTGTGGTATAAAAGACAGCGTTATCGTTGTTGGTCGGGTGATGGAGAAGCAGAAGTCTTCTGGGTGGCTTCAAATAGAGATGAGCTGCGGCGATATATTGCATCCAGAAGATGGTGGGACAGGTCTCGGATATGTAAAAGAGTTAGCATTTGAAAATGCAAAGGTTGCTATTAACCTTACACAAGAACAAGCTTCCGACTTTTTGAAAGACGTTCAGGATTTCGTTACATTAAACCAAGGCGTGCTAAACCCTGTGCGCCTGGCTATTCTATTTCAGTCAGCTAGCAATGAACTAAATGATGGCGGTAACGGCTACAAGGCGGCTAGTTCAAAGTTTGTGGAGTTGTATACTTACGCTAATGCCGAACCAAAATTTGCAGAATTCCATAGTGATAGAGTTTTGTTTCGTGTAGAAGAAAAAGCCGTCGCTGCGGTTTTGCTTCAGAAAAAGATGCAGAATCTTCTGACCTCGGCTCAAAGTGCGGTCGCTAAAGACCCCCTTTCGACACAGGCGAAAGGCCTAGCCCAAATTTTATTAGAATATGAATCACGTAGTGTGCCAAATGACCTTGAAGAGCTTCAATCAGAAATTCGTTCGCTTCGAAACAAGTTTGCTGCGCTGGGCTTTGATGGAGTTAGTACTGACGCTCGTCCGTCCACTGACAAGAATAATGGAGAGACAGCGAAACGTCGCTATTTTGAAGATATTGGCGACAATGATGTCATCCTCGTCGTTAATATCTTTGATGGTCCGCCTCATGCCTTTCAGAATCTGCGGGGCGATGTGTCATTTGATAATAATTCCGCGAGACTTTGCGCGCCTGAAATTGACGGATATCAGCCGTCATATAAGAAGTATATAATCCAAAACTTTTCCACACGCTTCCAAAACGTGAACATTGATACTGTAAACGGCTGTAGTGATGGGCTTCAGGGCATAGATGGATTGCTTGTGCGTGGGGTTGATCTTGTACGATCAAAGTATATTCCAGACTTAAGGTATTTAACGGAAGGCCTTGACCAGAAGAGACTTGTAAAAGTCGTTTTAGCTGAAAAAGCAAGATTCGATCAAAAAATAACTGAACTTCGCGCTACATCTAAAGCAATCACTGATCATGTGTCAAACAGCGATAAGTCAGGGTATGGCTTTATCCGTGTAGAAAATAGTTCTTTGAACTTATGTGTCTACGTGAAGGGAGACCAAGCCGTTCATGCAGCAATCATTAAAAAATATGTTGGGTCGGAGGCTTTTCTCAATCAGCCAAATGTTGACCTAGTAAGTACGTCGACATTAGATGAGGCATTTCGGAAAATCCAGCGTTCCGAGTGTCGAATAATTTACGCCGACCAAGCCGATCTAAAAATAATGCATGAAGCGACGCAGCGTTTAGGTCTCGTTACAGAATTCGTTCCTGCTTGGGTCGATGTTCAGATATTTTTAGAAGCTAAAGAGAAAATCGAAAAGCAAGAACGTCAACTTGCAGCTATGCGTTCGGTTGCAGCATCGCAGAACCAAACTAAGGTGTTAGAGGAAGCAAATCGCCAGGCTGCATTGCGAGAACAATTGTCTGTTAAAAGAGCGGAGCTTCGAGCGCGATACGGAGATCGAGCAAAATCATTGGTTTCTGAGATCAACGTAGCAGTCCTTGGAAGCTTCAATGAAATTTATGCGATCACGGGGAAAAAGGGATCTCCTGACTTTTCAGGCAATAAGTTTTCATTTTATAATAATTTGAATCGCTGGTTCTACGATCAAGCGTTGAAGGGATGGGTGCTAGATTCGGTTATACCCGCTATTCACGAGTTTGGTGTTGTTACTTGGAAGGGTAGAAATATAGAAGCCGTTCTTGCAAAGATAGAGGTGAATATCAAGAACCGTTCGGCTGGCACGTACGGACAAAACTGTTGGTACGTAGGCTATGTCAATGATCAAGAATTTGCGGTTATGAGAGAGCCGCTCAGTATCGAGTGCGATGACGCTAATGCATATCAATCTTGGATCGATAAGCTACAGTTTTCATCCCAATGGAATCCGTAAACTCGGGGCTTATGGTGTCATCAAGCTACAAATGAAACTTGCCTATCTGGTTAACGCAGACACCCCCAATATGTAGGGTGCTGCCACTCTCCCTGCGGATTCCGACGATGCTGGTCACCTATTCCGATTTGAAGGCGGCCACCTATTCCGATCCGATGCCGGCCGGCGTTCCGATTTGATGCCGGCCACCTGAGGCACGCTCCTCCGGGTCGTGGGGGATGATGTTCGGGCGGTGTCGGACGGTCAAGTCGCGGCGGCCGCGGCGACCTCCGGGGGCCGCTTCTTTCGCAGGCTGTCACCCCTGAGCTCGATGCGGTGGGCGTTGTGGACCAGGCGGTCGAGGATGGCGTCGGCGATGGTGGGATTGCCGATGACCTCGTACCAGCGGTCGACCGGCAGTTGGCTGGTGACGATGACCGAGCGGGCCTCGTAGCGGTCCTCGACGATCTCCAGGAGGTCGCGGCGCTGCTCGGCGTCGAGCGGCTCCGGCCCCCAGTCGTCGAGGATCAGCAGGTCGAGCCGGGCGAGCGAGCGCAGCATGCGGGCGTAGCGGCCGTCAGCCCTGGCAGTGGCGAGGGCGGCGAACAGCCGCGGCATGCGGTGATAGGCGACGGCGAGGTCCTCCCGGCAGGCCTTGTGGCCGAGGGCACAGGCAAGCCAGCTCTTTCCGGCACCACAGGGCCCGGTGAGGAGCAGATTATGACGGGCGCGGATCCATTCGCAGGAGGCGAGCCTGAGGAACAGGCCGCGATCGAGGCCGCGTGCAGCGTAAGCGGTGTTCTGCTCACACGTCGGCGTTGGCGCGGTAGGCCCACGGCATGAGGTCGTCGATCCGGCTCTGCTGATGGCCGGCAACGAGACGTTCGAGGACGTCGGTCAGGTAGGTGTGCGGGTTGAGGTCGTTGAGCTTGCAGGTCTCGACCAAGGAGGCGATGACGGCCCAGTGCTCGCCGCCACCGTCGGAACCGGCGAACAGGGCGTTCTTGCGGTTCAGCGCGATCGGGCGGATGGCGCGCTCGACGGTGTTGGTGTCGAGCTCGATGCGGCCGTCGTCGAGGAAGCGGGAGAGCCCGTCCCAGAGCTTGAGGGTGTAGCGGATCGCCTCGGCGAGGCGGGACTTGCCGGACAGCCGACTGAGCTGGGCCTCGAGCCAGGGACGAAGGTCCTCGACCAGCGGCCGCGAGCGGGCCTGGCGCTCGGCGTGGCGGGTCTGTGGATCACTGCCGCGGATCTCCGCCTCGACGGCGTAGAGGGCGGCGATCCGGCGCAGCGCCTCCTCGGCGACCGGCGCGTGGCCGGCCTCGGCGATCTCGTAGAACTTGCGCCGGGCATGCGACCAGCAGAACGCCAGGGTCGGGCCGGCCAGGCGCCGGTAGGCGGCATAGCCGTCGACCTGCAGGATGCCCTTGAACCCGTCGAGATGAACTTCGGCGTGCTCGGCACCTCGTCCCGGAGCGTAGCGATATGCGACCGCCGGCGGATCGGCACCGCCCCAGGGCCGCGGATCGCGCGCCAGCGCCCACAGCCAGCCCTCCTTGGTCCGGCCGCGCCCAGGATCGAGCACCGGAGCCCGGGTCTCGTCGGCGAACAGGACCGCCGAGGCCTTCAGGATCTCGATCAGCCGGGCATGGACCGGCCGCAGCTCGCGCGCCGCGTGGCCGACCCAGTCGGCCAGCGTCGAGCGGTCGAGGGCGATCCCCTGGCGGGCGTAGATCTGCGCCTGGCGATAGAGCGGCGTGTGGTCGGCATACTTCGCGACCAGCACATGGGCGACCATGGCCTCGGTCGGCAGCCCGCCGGCGATCAGCCGCTCCGGTGCGGCCGCCTGGACCACGCCCTCGGCACAGCCGCGGCAGGCATATTTCGGTCGGCGGGTGACGATCACCCGGAACTGCGCCGGGATGACGTCGAGCCGCTCGCTGACGTCCTCGCCGATGGCCTGCAGCGCCTCGCCGCAGCACCCACAGGTCCGGCTATCCGGCTCGACCACCACCTCGACCCGCGGCAGATGCCTGGGCAGCGACCCGCGGTTGGCGCGGCGCCGACGCGCGCGTTCGGTCTTGAGCGCCGGATCGCCGGCGTCGGCCTCGGCACGCTGCTCGCCGAACTCCTGCTCGACGTCCTCCAGCGCCAAGTCCAATTGCTCGGGGTCGTACTTCTCCGAGCGCCGGCCGAACAGCGCCCGCTTGAACGCCGCCACGATCGCGGACAGCCGCACCACCTCCGCGCCCAACTCTGCCCGCAGGCTACGCTCGGTGATCAGCAGCGCCTTCAACGCCGCCGGGTCGTCCGGCAGTTCGCAAGCCTCCAGGACTGCGGTGGCGTCGGTCATGGCCGCCATTGAATCATGCCCTGAGGCACTCGGGGACCTGCGATCAGTCGCCCCGAGTCACTTCGCCGCAGCTTATCCGGCCGCCGTCGGCCGCACGGTGCGCGCTGTGTACACCCGCCGCCAGTCGAGCCCCTCGAACAGCGCCGCCAGCTGCGCCGACGACAGCCGCATCACCCCGTCGCGAACGCCCGGCCAGGCGAACTTGCCCTGCTCCAGCCGCTTGGCGATCAGCACAAGGCCGCTGCCGTCCCACACCAGGATCTTCACCCGGTCCGCCCGCTTGGCCCGGAACACCAGCACCACCCCGGAGAACGCATCCAGCCGCAGTTCGGCCGCAGCCAGGGCCGCCAGCCCGTCCATCCCCTTGCGGAAGTCCACCGGCCGCGTCGCCACATAGACCCGCAGCGGCCCGCCCGGCAGGATCATCGCCCAACCGCCAGAGCCGCCCGCAGCGCCGACACCAGTGCCGCCGCCCGGTCTGCCGCCACGCCCGACCCCAGCCGCAACCGCAAATCGCCAAGCTCGATCACGATGTCCGCGGATCCTACCGCCGCTGCCCCTGCCCAATTGCCGGCGACAGCGTCCGCGACCACCTCGGCGAACAACGGCACGGCATCCCTCGCCACACCATTGCGTCGCGCCAGCCGGCGCCAGGCAAACAGCTGCTGCGGCAACAGACCATGACGCCGAGCCACCCCGCACACCGTCTCCCCGGGACGGCAGCTCTCCGCGACGATCAGCGCCTTCACCTCGTCAGGCCAGCGCCGCCGACGGCCGCTGCCGGTGAACACCTCGAAGCGCTGCACCGGCTCCGACATAGCAATAAGCTCAGGCTTCGACATGGATCTTGCCTCCATGTCGGCAGACTCCGCCGGATCAGCGATCAGCGGTAGGTGGGGTCAGAACGCCGCTTACCGTGCAGCACGGTAGTCGACGTCCTCGACGCTGGCGTCGTGCCGCAGCCTGGCGGCCCGCGCCCGGCTCTCGAAGCGCTTCTGACGCCGCAGGGTGGCCTCTTGCTCGAGCAGCAGGGCGAGCCATTCGGCATGCTCGAGGGTAAGCGGTGCCCAGACCCCATTGAATTGCTGATTGCTGCCGCCCGCGGTCCTGTCCACGCTGTCGCCCGGACGTGAGCGGGAGCGTGTGATGTCGGACGCGGTGGGCGTCGGGAATGAGGTTGAGGCTGGGTCGGCCGGTTTTGGCGGCCGCCTGGAAGTCCTGGATGGCCCGTCGGGTCGCCGGCGTTGGCCTGATGCTCTTAAGGGGCGGATGGTCGCGGAGAGCTTTGCCCCGGGCGTGCGGGTATGCGACGTGGCCCGGCGGTATCGGGTGTCGGGTCAGCAGCTGACGACGTGGCGGCGGGCGGCCCGGGAGGGGTTGCTGGCGCTGCCAGGGGACGCTGTCGGCGCGGAGGATCTGGGCCTGGTGTCGGTGGAGGTCGAGACCCCGGTGTACGCGGAAGCCGCCTCGCCAGATCGCGGTGCTCGAGGCACGGTACGACCCAATGCTGGCCTGGACGATCGGATCGAAATCGTGGTGGAAGGCGTGATGGTGCGGCTGCCGGCAGCGACGCCGGTCGCGCGAGTGGTGGAGATCGCGGTGGCGCTCGGAGCGCGAGTGTGATCGTGCCGGGCCAGCACACGCCGATCGTGATGGCGACGCGGCCGGTCGACTTCCGGCGCGGCCACGATGGCCTGGCGGCAACGGTGCAGAAGGAGCTGGGCCTTGACCCGCACTCCGGGCTGACGGTGGTGTTTCGGTCGCGCCGTGGCGACAGGGTGAAGATTCTGGTGTGGGACGGCACCGGCCTGGTGCTGACCTACAAGCGCCTGGAGGTTGGGAAGTTCGTGTGGCCGCAGGTGCGCGACGGGGTAATGCGGCTGTCACCGGCGCAGTACCAAGCGCTCTTCGAAGGATTGGACTGGCGCCGGATGACGGCGCGCCGGGTGCGGGAACCGGCTGTGGCGAATTGAATCATCCCGCTCCCTGAGGGTGGTCGCGCTGTCGGCGGATACCGTTCTCGGGTATACTGTGGGCATGCATCAAGCCGTTGATCTTGCACGTCTCGCTGAGCTTCCGCCGGATCTCCGGCGAGCCTTTGAGATGCAGAGCGAGGCGCTTGAGATGGAGCGCGCGGCGCTCGAGATGGAGCGCGCGGCGCGCCGGCATGTAGAGGCCGAACTCGCCGATCAGAAGGCGCTGGTGGCCCAGCTCGAGCGGTTGGTGCAGGAGTTCAGGCAAGACGTCTTATCACGTCGCTCCGATCGTCGATCGCATGTCCGAGGTGCTGAAGCGCTCCAGCAAGCTGTTCATGGACGAGACGAGGGCGCCGGTCCTGGATCCCGGCCGCGGCAAGACCAAGACCGGGTATCTGTGGGCGCTGGCGCGTGACGATCGATCCTGGGGTGGGGCCGATCCACCGGGCGTGGTGTTCCACTATGCGCCCGGTCGTGGCGGCATCCACGCGGAGCAGATCCTGGACGGGTTCGACGGGATCCTGCAGGTCGACGGTTATGCCGGCTATCGTCGGCTGACCGTGCCGGATCGCCGCGGCGGCTCGCCGCTGGTGCTGGCGCACTGCTGGGCCCACGCCCGGCGCGAGGTCATCAAGGCGACGCCGCAGACCGGCTCGCCGGTGGCCGACGAAGTGCTGCGGCGGATCGCCGAGCTGTACAAGATCGAGAAGGAAATCCGTGGCCAGCCGGCCGCCGAGCGGCTGGCAGCGCGCCAGCAGCGATCCCGACCGCTGGTCGAGCAACTTGAGGTGTGGATCCATGCCCAGCGTGAGCGGCTGTCGCGGAAGTCGGTGATGGGCGTCGCGCTCGGCTACCTGGTGAACCACTGGGACGGACTGAGGGTGTTCCTCGACGACGGCCGGGTCGAGATGGACTCCAACCCGGTCGAGAACCTGATCAGGCCGCTGGCCCTCACCAGAAAGAACGCTTTGTTCGCCGGGCATGACGAGGGTGCCCGGAGCTGGGCTCGGCTGGCATCGCTGATCGGGACCTGCAAGCTGAACGGGGTAGAGCCCTTCGCCTAGCCGCCCATCCACATGCCGCGCTTGCGCGAGGCCGCGACCTTGTCGCGGATGCGTTCCCCGATCACCTCGCGCTCGAACTGAGCGAAGCTGAGCAGGATGTTCAGCGTCAGGCGGCCCATCGACGTCGTGGTGTTGAACGACTGCGTGACCGACACGAACGTCACCTGATTGCGGTCGAAGATTTCGACCAGCCTGGCGAAATCCATCAGCGAGCGCGACAGCCGGTCGATCTTGTAGACCACGATCACGTCGATCAGCCCGGCTTCGACGTCCTGGATGAGGCGCTTCAGGCCGGGTCGCTCCAGCGTGCCGCCGGAGAAGCCACCGTCGTCGTAGGGCTCGCGGATGTCCTGGTCGCGGCTGAGCGCGATGTCCACGACCACCAGCTTGGCGAGGCCGCGACAGACCGGGGCGAGGTCGCCCTTCTGCTCGGCGAGCAGCTCAGTGAACAGGTCGAAATTCTGCGTCACGCGCAGCGACGGCTCGTTGGGCTGCTCCGTGTTCTTGATGACTGCCTTGAGCGACACGTTGTCGGTCTGCGAGAGTAGCAGCTTGAAGTAGCGGTCGCCGCTTTCGAGCGGGTTGCTCAGGTAGTAATGGCGCAGCTTCGCGGATGAGAAGCCATCGACAGGCTCGCCGTCGCCCAGCGCGCGGGCCAGCGCCTCGATCAGCAGCGACACGGTGGTCAGACGCTGTTGGCCGTCGATCAGAGCAAGGGCGCCTGGTGCGTGACCTGCGACAGCCCCTGCTCGACGTAGACGATCGAACCGATGAAATGCACGGCGATGGTGTCGCTGGAGCCCGCGCGCAGGATGTCGTCCCACAACTGGCGGCACTGCTTGTCGGTCCACGAGTAGGTGCGCTGGTAGATCGGGATCACGAACTGCGGCGACTTCTGCAGGAAGCTCAGCAGCTTGGCTTCGGTAGCTTTCATCGCACGCTGCCCTTCAGAAACCTCTTGGCCTTCTTAGGGTATGTCCCGGTCGATGTTGAAATAGGGGAGCAGGCGTTGCCCGCCTTGAGCCATTAGGCTCGGGGTGTCGAATCCGCGAAGGAGAGCAACGCCATGAAGAAAGCTACCAGATCTGCCGGCGTGGTGCCGGCGGCAATCGTCGATGAGGCTTGGCAGGAAGTCGGAGCCAGCTTCGATCGTTTCTGCCTGACGGCGGGCCTGGCGACTTTGGCGACGATGATGGATGAGGAGGCGGCCGAGCTGTGCGGCCCGCGCTACGGCCGGGCTGCTGGGCGAGACGGGTATCGCTGGGGCAAGACCAAGGGGAAGGTCGGCTTCCACGGCGGCAAGGTCGAGATCGATCGTCCTCGCGTTCGTGCTCGCGACGGCGGCGAGCTGGCGCTGCCGAGCTGGGAGGCGGCGCAGTCGGAAGACCTGCTCGGCAAGTGGGCGCTGAACCTGATGCTGATCAACGTCTCGACCCGCAAGTTCGGCCGCGCCGTCCGCCTGCCGGGCGGCGACATCCCGGCGGCCCCCGGGTCGGGAGTGTCGAAGTCGGCGGTGTCGCGGCGGTTCGTGGCGCTGTCGGCGGAACGCATGAAGGAATGGATGGCCGCCGACTTGTCCGCCCTGGACCTGCTGGCGATCCAGATCGACGGCATCCACATCGAGGAAGACCTGATGCTGCTGGCCGCCGTCGGCATCGACGGCATCGGCGACAAGCATCCGCTCGGCGTGATCGAGGGGGCCAGCGAGAACGCCGCCGTGGCCCAGGCGCTGCTCGACAACCTGGTCGGCCGCGGCCTCGATCCCGCGGTCTGCCGACTGTTCATCATCGACGGCGCCAAGGCGCTGTCGAAGGCGATTCGCAACACCTTCGGCCGCGACACCCCGATCCAGCGCTGCCAGGTCCACAAGGCCCGCAACATCGCAGAGCGCCTGCCCAAGTCCTTGCAGGCCGGCGTCCGCAAGGCGCTGCGTCAGGCCTGGGAACTGGACGACGCCGACAAGGCCGAGAAGCTGATCCGCAACCTCGCCCGTCGCCTGGAGCGCGACGCCCCGGGCGTGTCGGCCAGCATCCTGGAGGGCCTCGACGAGATCCTCACCGTCACCCGCCTCGGTCTGCCAGTCGAACTACGCCGGTCGCTCGCCTGCACCAACATCATCGAGAACATGAACGGAACCGTCCGCCGGGTCTGCCGCAACGTCAAACGCTGGCAGGACGCGGCCATGGCGCTGCGCTGGACCGCCGCTGCCATGCTCGAGGCCGCCAAGGGTTTCCGCCGCCTCAAGGCCCACAAGCAACTCCCGAGCCTGCGCCGAGCCCTGGCGGCCCACCAGGACAGGAACGCGATCAACCACGACCTTGAACAGCAGGCGGTCGCCGCATAGCATCGTCAACCAACAGCGCCTGCCGAGCAAATTTCAACACGGCGAGGGACATCCCCCCTCTACGCTATCCGTCGCAGATGACCCAGATGGGGGAAATGGCGAACTTTCGCCAACCCAATTTCAAGAATTCGCTAAATCGTGCTTTATTGCATTGGGAGTCAAAGTAATCCCCAGTTTTTATGACAAGGTAGCGCCAGCCGTTTGCCTAAGAATTGAACCGACAAGTCAATGTCGGCAAGTTGTAGCTCTGGCAAGGCTTCAGGAACAAAATGGATATTCTCAAAGCCCGCCGTCTTGTCGCGATAATTCACGCGGCCAGAAAGCACCGAGTCCACATGGGCGTTCTTGCGGTGAACATCGTCAGTCACGCGGGCGGCCTTCCAGAATGATGGCAAGAACCATGTGCGGAACGGTTAAAGCTGCCAGTCCAATAAACACGGCTTTCTGCATGGACGCGATCATCTCATTCGCAGGCCCAAATGCGAGTATGGCAGCCAGAGCCATTAGCAAGGAGGCAACCGTATAAAAGCCAGCAATCCTTGCAGCTTGCCGCCGGTATGCACTGGCACGCCAGATTGCTAGGAAATGCCGTGGGCTATGCAGTGCACAAAAGTAGATGAGAAAGAATATGAGCGGTGGTAAAAACAGCGCGCCGATTAGCAGGATTGCAATTTCAAGCGCGTCCCACGGTTGCTTCTGCCAGACGAATCCGATGATGGAGCCACTAATGATCAAGAGCCAAAGGGGGGCGAGCCAAAGCTGGGCTTGGGCAATCTGGCGCGCACCTTCACCCGAAAGCAGCACATAAATGTCACTGACCGCGCTCACATGGAACATGGCAGGCAGACTTAAAACAGATGCGCCGATGGCTAAACGCTGGGCAAAAGGCTTATCCAGCCAGTCGCCGGCAAAGTGATGGGCTGAGTAGATCAGAAAGATCACAAGTGCCAGCACGGGTGCTGTAAACCAGAACGCCAGAACCAACCCAACGGTTGCCAGATAGGCAGCATGGAAAAGTATCACCGCACGCCAATCACTCATGAGCCCGGCGCGCCGGGCAAGCAGAGGGTCCAACGCCCCATGGGGTAGGCCGATCAATGCCACTCCAAGTGCAAGAGCAAATGTTTGCATGGCAGCACTGGGCGCGGGCATGACCAAGAGAGTGGCCGCGATGGCGGCAAAGCTCAGCCCCGCATGCAGAAAAGTTTCCACAGTAGGATGTTTCGTCATGCAAACCCCTTTAGGCCGACACGGGCAGCCGCTGAAAGGAAGGGCATGGGGGGAAGTGCCGTCATGAGATGGGCAAGATCACGGCTGCGCGCGGCGTCTGACATGAAGCGGGCAAAGGCATCGGGAGTGAGCGCACGAGCCATTCGCAAGAAATAGTCGGCAGCTGAGGTGGGTTGCTTGGTGAGGGCGGACAGAAATACGGCATCTAGCCAAGCCCGCAAAGGTGGCTCGGGCTGTTGCGCCAGCGGTGGGCCGCCGCGCGCCATGGAGGCGGCACAGGCTTCGGCCCAGTTCTGGATCCGCAAAAAGCCATAGCCCGTTGCCGATCGCAAAGCACCCGCACCTGCACCCGCACGGACCCATCGGGGATCCTTGGATGGGGGCTCAATCACCTGTCCCATCGGCAGAACCCCATACTCGCGCCGCAGGATGCGCGCTCTGTTTAGTCCCCGCTGCGCCAATAGAGCTTGAAGTTGGCTGTCGAGGGATGTGGCACTCATGGCGATAGGGCTGAAGCGTGTGAATTCGATCAAGGCGCGACGAGATGAAAAGGGCAGGGTGTAGGTGAAGTGAAAACCGTATTCATCACATCCCATATCCTCCATCAGGCCCGCTTGGCCAAGTTCGAAACGATCAATCTCGGTTTCCACTTCGACGCCGGAGAAAACTTGGAACAGCTTGGCTGTTATGTGTGGCGGTGTTCTTGTATCCACAACATTTCGGGCAAGCACGCGGTCTTCTCCGATAAGCAGCCGAACCCGGTCTGCATCTAGGGCCAATTCGCGCACGGTCTCACCGAGCCTCAGTTGAAAACCTGCATTCTCAATCCGATGCAGCGTTGACTTGTAAAAACGCTCGGCGCGCACGCAGGCATATTGCGAAAGCTCGGCGTGATGCGTGATGGCTCGGCCTTCCACATTTGAGAAACGCCAGCTTTGCCAACGCTTATCGATGAGGTGCTCGACTGGCGTATTGCCTGCTGACCAGAAGCACCAGGTGCGATCATCTTCAAATGTTTGGCGCGGGTCGATCAGCACAATTTTCAAATGTGGAGATATGTCAGCCAGACGCGCTGCCAGCGAAAGCCCCGCGCAGCCTGCGCCAATAATGGCAAGATCGTGCGTTTCCTCAGCCAAGTGCTTGGCCCCCCGCAAGGTTTGCCCCCGGGCGGTGCTGGATGGCGGCGTGTAAGCGAGGATCATGTTGATGATGCTGGCTGTGCAAATGACGTTGCAGCACGAAAGCCGCTCCCGCTTTCAGGCCAATCGCAATTTTTCGGCCACCCGAAACAACAGCGCGCCGTTCCCAAGGACGATAGCCTTCCGAGGCAATGCGTGTTCCGATGGCGCGATAGACCCTTGCGGCTGTCAAAATGGCAAGTCGCGCACGCGGCGGCAAAAAACCTAGCCCCGCTTCACCGCTTTCATAATAGCGTTCAGCAAGTTGAAGCGTCCGCTCTACCGCTTGGTGCGCGCGAGCCTCAAGCGCGCTATTGGGTTTCACCAGAGCATCGGGCGCGATCTCGCCGACCCAAGATGCGGGCAGGTATCGCCGAGCAAGCCCAGCATCCGTGCCAACATCGCGCGCGATGTTGGTAAGCTGCATGGCAATGCCCAGATCAATGGCGAAAGGATATGCTTTCGGATCGTCAACATCCAGAACCGCGCACATCATCAGCCCGACAGTACCTGCAACCGCATAGGCATAATCCAGAAGGGCAGCTTCATCAGCCAATGCCACTGGCTTCAAGTCCGTGCGTACACCTGCAATGAGTGCCTGTAATGCGCCTAATTGAAGTCCGGTTTCGTCACGAAGTGTTAACGCGGCGGCGACGAGGGGATCGCTACGATCACCACTTGAAATCGCATTGGAAAGTGACGCTAACTTTTCATCAGCTGAATTGGGGTCAGTTGCTTCATCTGCCAGATCATCAATAGCCCGGCAGAGCGCATAGAGGCGTGCTGCCCGTTCGCCGTGGCGGGCGCCAAGAAGATGCGAGGCGAAGTGGAAGCTGCGCCCATGCTTTTTCAGAACTACCTTTGCCGCGCCAGAATGCACCTGCGAAACGAATGCCATGGCTCTACACCGTGCCCATAGAAGCAGACGGGGCAAGCAAGCGGTCTAGCACCTTGGCGGAGCTGATGACGCCTGGCAATCCGGCACCCGGATGTGTGCCTGCTCCCACGAGGTATAGTCCTTCTGGGCCTTCGGCCTTGTTGTGGAAGCGAAACCAAGCCGATTGCATGAAGGTGGGCGCAATGGAAAAGCCAGCGCCAGCGGGGCTCAAATAATCATGGGCGAAATCAGCAGGCGTCATGTGAAATGGCGCGCGCACAGACTGCAAGATTCCGGGAAGAACTTTGCGGTCAAGCTCGGCGATCACCCGTGCTTGAAAGCGTGGGCCTTCAACCGACCAATCGATATCCGCATCCAGGTTTGGAACGGGTACAAGAGCATAGAAACTGTCGCAGCCTGGGGGTGCGAAGGAGGGATCGGTGGCAGTTGGCCTATGAAGATAAATCGACATATCTTGCGCTAGTGTCTTGCGCTTGAAGATATCGCTCAACAGCCCTTCATAGCGCGGCCCCAGCACAATGGTGTGGTGGGCCACATCCGGCCATTGACGGTCTGCGCCAAAGAACACCACAAATAGCCCCATGGATTTGCGCGCATGGCGCGTTTTGAAGCGGGCCGATAGCTTGGTGTCCTTGCGTTCCAGCATATGGGCATAAAGATGGGCGGGGTCTGCATTGGAGATCACGGCGTTGGCCTTCAGCCGCTCACCGCTTTCTAACCGAACAGCCGTAACGCTACCTTGGGCCGTCTCGATTTTCGCTATGGTTTCGCCAAGCCGGATTGTAATTCCTTGGCGTCGCATCAGGCCCTCAAGGGCTGCCACCAGCGCACCTGTGCCGCCCATACAGAAATGAACGCCATGTGCGCGCTCCAGAAAGTGGATTAGGGCGTAAATGCAGGTCGTGTCGAATGGGTTGCCGCCAACCAGCAGCGGTTGGATGGAAAAGGCTTGTCGCAGCTTTTCTGATTTTAGATGGGCGCAAACCAGTTGCCAGACACTGCGATGCGCGCCAAGGCGCAGCATGGCGGGCACGGCGGCAATCATGCGGGTGAGCTTGTGAAATGGCCTATCCGCCAACTCTTCAAATCCCACGGCATAGATTTCCTTGGAAGCAGAAAGCAGGTTTTGATAGCCGTCCACATCGTCTGGTGCGACACGCCTGATCTCGGAAAGTGTTTCCGCAATCGTGCCGCCATAATCGAAGGTACTGCGGTCTTCATAGATGAAGCGGTACCAGGGCTTCATCGGCACCAGTTGAGCATGGTCACGCAGGTTCTCGCCAAAGAGTTCGAAAAGTTCTTCAAACAGGAAAGGTGCGGTGAGGACCGTGGGGCCGGCATCATGGCGGAAGCCTTCGCGTTCCAACACCTGCGCGCGTCCGCCAAGCTTGGGTGCGCGGTCGATGAGGGTGACGGTCCAGCCTTTGGCCCTTGCGCGTAAGGCCGCCGCCATGCCGCCAAAGCCGCCGCCAATAACGATGGCGTGGCTCATGCCGTTTCCGGCTGCAAGCCCAGTGCCAGTCTGATGGGTGCCGCGCGCGCGACCAGTGAATGAGCCAGTCCGGCTGGCAATTCAGCCGCGGTTTGTTCGAAGGCCTCCAGCCGAGCGACGGCTGCTTCGCGCACAGCGCGGCGTGGGTTGGTAATGCCTTTGGCAGCATAGACGGCAACGGCGTTCAATGAGCCATTGGCGGCATCGCGGTCAGCGTCGCCCAAATCATCGAGCATTTGATAGGCAATGGCGAATAGCGTAGCGGCGCGACTGGCAGCCCCCAGAAGCGGCTCTCGGCCCGCTGCTATCAACGCAAGTTCCAGCGGTAGTGCAAGAAGGGGGCCTGATTTGGCCGCGGCAATCTGTTCGTAGGCTTCTGGATCGTTACAGGTCCCGCCGAGACGCAAGTCCTCGCACTGTCCGGAAATGACATGTGCTACCCGCAGATGCACATGCGTGATCATGGATGCGGCTTTCGGGCCTGCTTGCGCCAAGGCTGCATAAGCGGATGAGAGCATCAAGTCGCCAGCGCAGATGGCGATGGCTTCTCCGTGCGCTAACCACATGGATGGCGCGTTGCGCCGCATGCCATCGCGGTCCTGCAGGTCATCATGCACGAGTGATGCGTTATGGAGAAGTTCGCACCCGCTGGCGAGTGCGACGCAGATGGTCTGTGAAAGGCCAAGGGCCGAACCGGCTTGCAATGCAATGCGGGCGCGTACGCGACTGCCGCCGGCTGAGAAATGGTTGCGGACAATGCCTGCAAGCGAGCCCGGCTCGCCAGTGCAGAGCGTGTCTATCAACGCCTCCACTTTGGTGAGGAGACTGGCCAGCTCATTGTCAGTCATTTTGCTGCCTTTGAAATTCGCCCCGGCTTGCATGAAGAAAGGCGGAGCGATGCCTTGATGGTGGATGCGGAGGCCGAAGCCTCCGCATCTGATCGTTTTACTTAGCCTTATGCCTTTGCAGGCGAGTCCGATTCATTTTCGGACTTACGCACGGCGATCATGTAGATCAACAGGCCGAACACGGCTTTCGCGGTGATGTCCGCAATCGTGTAACCGACTTCGATCAAGGCGAAGGCCGCGCCACCGTCCATCGGAATGACGAACGGCAGGAAGTAAACAATCGGATAGAAGAACCACGACACGACAACCAGCGAGCGTGCCATGCTGACAAGTCCACGCACGTTCTCCGGCTGTTGGTCGATGGATTTGGAAAGCCCCGAGTACAACGTCATCACGATGTAGAGGAAGGGGATCATCGACAGCGCGCCCCAGATGAGGCGTGTTGATTCCATGCCTTCTGAGACTTCACCAGGATAGCCCAGCACGATCATCAATGCTGCGGCACCGCCGAGCTTGATGGAGCGTGACATGGTTTCGGCTTGGCTCAGACGCATCACAAGGATGAGTTCAATGAGCAAAAGCGGAACTGTGAGAAGCCAGTCAACATAGCGATAAGCTCTGTTGTAGGCGATCCCGGTCGCTTCAATGGTGCCGTTGACAACATTGAAAGCTGCATCCCAGCTCTCGAACATACGCCAGTAGTGATAGAGTGCAATGAAGGTCACAAGTCCGGTGATCGTCACTGCGGTACGGTAGTTCGCGCTGCATTGGCTGCGGCCGAACCAGAAGAACAGTGTTGCGGCCGCAAAAGTTGCGATAGTGAAGGAAAGTGAATTATAGACCAAATAGTACTGGCTTGCTGTAATGGCCTGCATGAGACCCTCCATCCTGATCCGACATTCCCCAAGCGGCGTGCCGACTGACGTGAAGATCGCCTCAATCCGACCTCTGGACAATCGTTTTTTGCCCCAAGCGGCGTCAGGGGTCGCGCAGGCTGCTGTAACAGGGCGGATCAGACCGGGAAGCCGCTGTGTCCTGGCCCAGGGGCGGTGTTTTTCAGCGCAGTGGATAGACCTGTCCTGCCGCTTTCGTTCAGTTTGGGTCCGGATCGCGGTCATGCGCATAGCGGTGGCGCTCGCAATCGGCGGATAGCGGCGAGGATGGCGCGCACCATCGGGCCGGTGACGGCCACCTCGGCCAACTGGAAGGTAATGGCGCGGGCGTGGCGCACGACGCGTGCCCCGATCTTGATCAGCTTGAGCTGCAGGCTGGTTAGCGACCAGTCGGCCATCGCCTCGGGTAGCTCGATGCAGCGCAGGAAGGTGGCCAGGTTGTAGGCCAGTGCGTGCAACTGCAGCCGCACCTCGTTGTCGCGGAACTTCCGGCATGACAGCCGCGTCCAGTGAAAGGCATGCTTGCCTTCCTTGATATGCTGCTCGGCGGTGCCGCGGCGATTGTAAAAGCGGGTGATCTCGTCCGGCTCCATCGGCAGGTTGGTGACGATGAAGCCGACCTTGGGGAACAGTTCGCCCGGATGCCATTCGATCTTGGCGATCACGCGGCGTGGCTTGTCCCAACTCTGAGCCTGATACTGGAAGTCCTCGTAGAACCGCTTCACCTTGGTCTTTGACGGCCGCCCAACGGGGCGGGTTAACCGATGAGCGATGCAGCCTTCGAGAACGGCGTTCTTCTTCATCCGGATGGCGTAGAAATAGCCTGCCCCTTCCAGTCGCTCATAGAGTGCCGGGATCGCATAGGCGGCATCGGCCCGGAAGAAGCGGCCACCAAGGTTGCGACCAGCGTAGCGGGTGATCACCGGATCAAGGACGTTCCGCCAGCCGTCGGCGCTGTGGACGTTGCCATTGCGCAGGGCGCAGCGTTCCAGCATGCCGAACTGGTTGAACAAGAAGTTGGGATGATAGCAGTTGCAGTCGAAATGCCCGTTCCACGCCGCTCCTTCCTGATCGCCATGCGTCGGGCTGACCGAGCTGTCCATGTCCAGCACGATATACTTGAGCCCGTTGCGGTCATGAAACCGGTCAATCCATCGGCCATTCAGGTCGGCCAGCGCCGCCCGGTTCTCAGGCAAGGCCAGTGTCTCGGTCTCGAACCGCCCCATCTGCGATGCTGAAGCTGCTTGCGCATCGACGGCCCTGCCGCCGACAACCTGACGCATCACCGGGTCGAGCGCGAGACGGTCAGCATCGTTCACATCCCCATATCCGGCCAGCCGCCCGAACACCGATTGCCGGAACAGCCCGTCAAGACGATGGACCGTGTTCCTTCCGATACGATTGTCGCGCAGCGAAGCTGATGCCAGATTGGACAGCCCAAGCGCATCGTCAAGCTCGCGCATCACCAGCAGGCCGCCGTCCGAACTGATCTGCGTGCCACGAAATTCCAGCCGCACGCGAGGGTCGAAATCCACCCGATCTGCCCGCTGTAATCCCGCACCCTCTGGGTGATCCATGAAATACGCCCCTCGCAGCCATCAACACCATGATTTGTATAGGTAATGTTGAGTTCAAGACAGCGAAATCAGCCGGCTACTCGGGGAATGCGGGTTGGTAAAGGCCACGCGACTGGACGACGCTGTGATCCCGCCCGCCGCAGGCTGGGCACACGAAGCCGGTTGGCCAGCGCAGGCTGAACACCGCGGCGCGGCATCGATCTTCCGTTCCGTAGAGTTCATTGAATTGCGCCTCGCTGAGACCCTTCTGAAATTAAACCTTGTTGCGTGCCATAGCCCAACCCCGCATGAACGTTCATTTGTTCATGATTTGTACGATTTGAGGTCGGCTGACGATAGTGCGTAATCAGGTAGATTTTTTGGTGCGATCCATTACAGAGAGTGTTGGATTCGAGGCTTCTTCCCTCCGCCAATATCCTGTTGCGAACTGCCGCAACCCCTCCCGCGACGCCGAATTTTTCCCAAGTTTCAAAGGGGTTTGCGAGGTTGGGCCGAACCTCGAAGACTCGCATACCCCTGATTTTCGGTCTCTGAACCGCCACCTGTCTCGTTCCGACCGAACCTCTCCCATTTTGGTTCGGTTGGACAAAATTACTTATTCTCAATCAGTTATCGACCATGCCAAGCTGAACCTTCCGCCGCCGATCCCTCGGCTGCCATCCGGGACCAGAGAACGCGCGGTAGGCGTAGCCTAACGACAAGGTACGTGGCGAACCGTATTGTCACGGCCTCCAGTTGCCGGGGAAGGGACGCTGCGGCTGTCACCGACTCGCCGACCGACGCTTTACTGTCGCGATGGACACTGACTTGAACCAGCGCCTTGACCGCCCCAGCGCCACGCCAGACGACCTCGCTGAGGCCGAACGTCTGCTGCTGCACCTTAAATACCTCCTCCTCTTCCCCACGCCGAACGGACAATTCGTCGAATGCCTCAAGGCGATGGGCGCCAAGACGCCAGAGGGACGACAATGGTCCTACGTCGCCGCCCAGCCGGTGCTCGATCGACTGTCAAAAAAGCGCCTGCTGGCCGTCGACCACGGCTGCCTCCCCGCGCTGTCGCATGACATCACTGGGCAGGCCATGGCCGCGCCGGGGGCAGAGCGCATGGTTGCCGCAATTTGCAAGGTGCTGCCGGTGCAGCCACCCTGGTCCAGCTATTATCTCGCGCCCGATCAGGTCGCGCTGTGTCGTCTGTTGCGGCTCGCAGCCTATGCAAACGACGCCTATGCCGACGACGCGACTGCATTCGACGCTCTCGCCACCTTGGGCGACAAGCGGCTTGGACCCGCCAGCAACGTGTCTTTCTTCGGCAATCTGTTCGTCGTCTCACCACCCCCGGCAGCCTGGTTCGCCAGCCGCGCGCCGCGGATGCTGCCCACGCTTCTGCTGGCGCGTCTGCTCGCATTCACGCAGGCGGGGACCGCGGATGACGACTTGCCCGCCATCATCGCCCAGGCACGCGCCGGGCTTGGCAACAGCGCCTACGAGTCCTTGCGACCGGTCCTGCTGCGCTGCGACCTGCTCGCCAACCGCCTCGACGCCATGTGCGCCGATTTCGTCGGCAGCGATGATGACCGCCTGGCGCTGGACGGCACGATGGCTTTCCTCGAGGGCCGCAACGACGCCGCATTGGCGTTGTATCGCGACGCCCTGAAGGCGCGGCGCAAGCGGCTGGGCAAGCGCAAGCTGTTCCTGCCAGACGAGCACGGCATGTTCTTCCTGCTGGCGCTGCTGCGCGCCAACGACGCCGCCCTGCACGCCGAACTCCAGACAGGGATCGAGGCGGCGCTGTTTGAACTGCCGGAGGTGGCCAACAGCGCGGGCTGGCGGGCGATCCAGGCCATGCTCTGGATGGCGCAGGGGTTGGAGGTCAAGGCGCAGGCCGAGGTGATGCAACTGCTCCATTACGGATCGCCAGGCCCGTTCGGCGATGCCTGCGTCGCCCTGGCGGAATACACCGTCGACCCGGCGCTCAGCCGGCGGCGCGCCGGCGCGCTGGACGCGGCCTTCAAGGCCCTGGCCAAAGCGGCGCCACTGGCAGCCCGCGTTCTGGCGGAAATCCTGGCCGCGATCGAATCGGACCCGAAGCCCTATCTGACCTGGCTCGACACGCCCGCGGCGGCTTGTGGCGTCACCTTCACCCGCCTGATCGCCGTCCGCCAACCTTGGGAGCGTGCGCTGGAGAGCCTGGACGCGCTGCTGGACACCAGGGCTACCAAGGCCACCGCCGCCAAGGCGCCGCGCCGCTCCAAGCGTCTGGCCTGGTTCGTCGATCCGGACGCCTGGGATGTCCACGCGGTGGAACAATCCCCCAAGGGCAAGGATGGTTGGACCGACGGCCGCCCCGTCAGCATGAAGCGGCTTCGCGACCTCGATCCCCGGCTGGACTACCTCACGGAACAAGACCGCTCGGCGCTGCGCCATATCCGCAAGGACAGCGGCGGCTGGCACGGCGAGGACCAGTACGCATTCGACGTCGATCGCACCATCGCCGCGCTGGTCGGCCATCCGCTGGTGTTCGACGCCCGCAAGCGCTCGCAGCGCCTCGATCTGGTGTCCTATCCGCTGGAACTGCTGGTGACCGAGCACCGTGGCGGCTATCGCATCGCATTGTCGCACTCGGCCACCGACGCGAGCGTGTTCCTGGAACCGGAGACCCCGTCGCGGTACCGGGTGGTCGAGTTCCCGAAATCACTGTTGCCGGTTCAGGAACTGCTGGGGCCGAATGGCCTGACCGTGCCGGCCGCGGCGCGTGACCGCGTCATCGCCCTGGCGCAGCGCGACAACCCTGCACTGCCGGTCCGCGCCGAGATCGCCGAGGCGCAACCCGGGATCGACGGACTGACCGCACCGGTGCTGCAACTTTCACCCGAGGGCGAGGGCCTGCGCGTCTGCCTGCTGGTGCGACCCTTTGGCTCCAGCGGCCCCGCCTATGTCGCCGGCCTGGGCGGGCGGTCGGTGTTGGCGACCATCGACGGTTGCCAGTTGCGCGCGGTCCGCGACCTGCCGCGGGAAGTCGCGGACCGCGCCGCCGTGATCGCTGCGTGCCCGACCCTGCGCGACCGCCTGGGCAGTGACTCGCATGAGCTGACAGTCGACGACCTGGACGGCAGCCTGGAGTTGTTGCTGGAGCTACGCGACTGTGCCGTGCCGCTGACGGTGGAGTGGCCAGAGGGCCGCACGCTGCGTGTCAGTCCGGTCGAGCCCCGCAAGCTGCGGGTCAACGTGACCCAGGAGCGCGACTGGTTCAGCGTCGACGGCTCGGTCCCGCTGGACGAGGACCAGGTGCTGGAAATGCGCTTCCTGCTCGACCGCCTGGGACAGGCGCGCGGCCGGTTCGTGCCACTGGGCGACGGACAGTTCGTGGCGCTGTCACGGCACTTGCAGATGCAGCTCGAGCGACTCGCCGCGGTGTCGGAGCCGCATCGCAACGGCCGTCGCGTGCATGCACTGGGCGCGCCGGCGCTGGACGCGGTGCTGGACGATGCGGGCAAGGTCAGCGCCGACGCCGCCTGGAAGAAGCACGTCGCGCGCATCCGCGCCGCCGAGGGTTGGACACCACGTCTGCCGGAGACGTTGCAGGCCGAATTGCGCGACTATCAGATCGAGGGCTTCGTCTGGATGTCGCGCCTGGCGCGCTGGGGCGCCGGCGCCTGCCTCGCCGATGACATGGGCTTGGGCAAGACGGTGCAGGCGATCGCCGTGCTGCTGGACCAGGCCGAGGAGGGCCCGTGCCTGGTCGTCGCGCCGACCTCGGTGTGCCCGAACTGGCATGCCGAGATCGCCCGCTTCGCCCCGACCCTGCGCACCCATGCGTTGGCCGGCGACCGGGCGGCGCTGGTCAACGGGCTCAGCTCGCGCGACGTGCTGATTTGCAGCTACACCCTCCTCCACCTCGCCGCCGAGGAGCTCGGCACTCGGCCCTGGCGGATGGTGGTGCTGGACGAAGCGCAGGCGATCAAGAACGCCGAAACAAGACGCGCCCAGGCGACGTCATCGTTGCAAGCGGACTTCCGGCTGGCGCTGACCGGCACGCCGGTGGAGAACTACCTGGACGAGTTGTGGAGCCTGTTCGCCTTCGTCAATCCTGGTTTTCTGGGCTCGCGGGAGGGGTTTCAGAAGCGCTTCGCCCGCCCGATCGAGCGCGACCGCGACCCGGCGGCACGACAGGCGCTGCGCGCGCTGATCCGCCCGTTCATGCTGCGCCGGACCAAGGCCATGGTGCTGCATGAACTGCCGCCGCGCACCGAGCAGACGATGCGGATCGAGATGGAGGACGGCGAGCGCGCCTTCTACGAGGCATTGCGCCGCCAGTCGCTGGATCGCCTCGCCGCAGTGGATGCCCCCGCTGGGCAGCGCAAGATCCAGATCCTGGCGGAGATCACCCGGCTGCGCCGAGCCTGCTGCAATCCCGCACTGATCGACCAGGACGCGGGCGTGCCCAGCGGCAAGCTGGCGGCGTTCCTGGACCTGGTGGACGATCTGGTGCGCAACCGCCATCGCGCGCTGGTGTTCAGCCAGTTCGTCGCGCACCTGGCGCTGGTCCGCGCCGCGCTGGACGCGCGCGGCATCCGCTATGAATACCTCGACGGTAGTACACCAGCCGCCGACCGCGAACGCCGCGTCGCCGCCTTCCAGGCCGGAACGGCCGATGTCTTCCTTATCAGCCTACGCGCCGGCGGCACCGGGCTGAACCTGACCGCCGCGGACTATGTCGTGCATCTCGACCCCTGGTGGAACCCGGCGGTGGAAGACCAAGCCTCGGACCGCGTCCACCGCATCGGGCAGGAGCGGCCGGTCACCATCTATCGCCTGATCATGCAGGACAGCATCGAGGAACAGATCCTGCGCCTGCACCGCGACAAGCGCGATCTGGCCGCCGACATCCTGGAAGGCGGCGAGGTCTCCGCCAGGCTGAGCGAGGACGACCTGCTGGCATTGATCAAGGGATAGATCGGCTCCACGTCTGTCGTCCAGACCGATCGAACACGATCCCCATCTGCTCCGCCCACGGCCGGGCGGCGACGTCGGCCAAGTCGTAGAGCGAGAGCGCCGACGGTACGCGCCTGATCACGAGGTATTCGAGAACCTCCGGCGAGAGATAGGCGAGCCGCATCATCCGGCTCACGAACCGGTCGGAGACCTTCTCGGCGGCGGCGATATCCAGGATGGTGGAAGCGGCACCGGTTTCCAGCTGCCGCCGCCAACTCCAGGCGCGGGCAATGGCGCGCAGTACATGCGGATCCTGTGCCCGGCCATCCCGCAGGCCGATATCGTCGGGCGGCAGGATCTTCGGCCGCCCGTTGCGCTTGCGGATCGTCAGCGGGATGACGACGCGGATTGTTCCCCTCGAGCCGCTCATGCGGCGGTCTCCGTCTGGCGGGGCGCCATCATTTCCCGGACAACCGATCCCAACCCCTCATGGCGCAGATCGACGGCGATGCCGTCCTCGCCGACGATCACCCGCTCGACCAGAAGCTGGACGATGCGGGCCTGCTCCGCCGGATAGAGCGCTGCCCAGAGCTGATCGAACTCGCCGAGGGCCCTGACGACCGCCTTCTCGTCGACGGGTGGGCTGTCTTCCCGCATCAGCTTGATCGTCCGTGCCGCGATCTCGGGCGCGCGGATCATGCGGCGGATTTCACCGACAACGGCGTCCTCGACCATGCCCGCCGGCAAGCGCAGCGGACCGGAGGCATCGCCGGTCGGACGGTTGCGGATCAGATCCATCGACGCGTAGTAGCGGTAGAGGCGCGTGCCCTTCTTCGTCGCCGTCGGCGTCATCGCCGTGCCTGTCTCGGTGAAGATGATCCCCTTCAGCAGAGCCGGCGTTTGGCGGCGCGTGTTCTTTGCCCGCAGGCGTGGGCTCTCCTGCAGGATTGTGTGAACCTTGTCCCATAGGGCCTGATAAATGATGGCCTCGTGCTCGCCGGGATAGGCCGTGCCCTTGTGGACGGCATCGCCCAGATAGACCCGGTTGTTGATGAGCTTGTAGAGGAAGCCTTTGTCGATCAGCTTGCATCGCTTGTTCAGCACGCCTTCGGCCGCCAGCGCTTTGGCCAGCGTCGTTGCGGAGCCGATGGCGACGAACCGCTCGAAGATCATCCTGACCGTTGCGGCATCAGCCTGGTTGATGACCAGCTTGCGATCGCGCACGTCGTAGCCGAGCGGCACGTGGCCGCCCATCCACATGCCGCGCTTGCGGGACGCTGCGACCTTGTCGCGGATACGCTCGCCGATCACCTCGCGCTCGAACTGAGCGAAGGACAGCAGGATGTTTAGGGTCAGGCGGCCCATCGACGTCGTGGTGTTGAACGCCTGCGTCACCGACACGAAGGTCACCTGATGGCGGTCGAAGATCTCGACCAGCTTGGCGAAGTCCATCAGGGAGCGCGACAGCCGGTCGATCTTGTAGACCACGATCACGTCGATCAGGCCGGCCTCGACGTCCTGGATGAGGCGCTTCAGGCCGGGCCGCTCCAGCGTCCCGCCAGAGACGCCCCCGTCGTCGTAGCGCTCGCGGATGGCCGCCCATCCCTCCGCCTTCTGACTTGTCACATAAGCCCCGCAAGCCTCTCGCTGGGCGTCGAGGCTGTTGAACGCCATGTCGAGCCCTTCCTCGCTCGACTTGCGGGTGTAGATGGCGCAGCGCTGGCGGCGCGGCATGATTGCGATAGATTCCGAGGAGCGGCTCATCGATCGTCCCTCCGGGCCTCGCGCAGGCCGAAGAAGCGGTAGCCGTTCCACTGCGTCCCGGTGATCGCCCGCGCCGCCGCCGACAGCGATTTGAACTTTCGTCCCTGCCAGTCGAACCCGTCCTTCATTACGGTGACGGTGTGTTCGACACCGTCCCATTCGCGGATGAGCCTCGTGCCGACGACCGGGTTACGGGGATCGGCGATGATCGCTTTGCGTCCGATCCTGCCCTCGATCTCGTCTGCCAGCAGGTCCAGTGTTCGCCGCGTCTCGCGCGTGAGACCGCCAAGGATCAGTTCCTGGATCCGGTAACCGATCCTCAGTTCGAGGTAGCTGCGGCTGTTGTTCGGGGCCGGCGCGCTGAAGAGGCTCGCCCACTTCGCTTTCAGTTCGGCCACGGACATCCGCTTCAGCTCCGCCAGTTCCGCGACCACGCTCGCGTCCGCCGCTGTGGCGGTTCGTCGCTCTGGCTGGGTATGTCCCGGTCGATGTTGAAATAGGGGAGCAGGCGTTGCCCGCCTTGAGCCATTAGGCTCGGGGTGTCGAATCCGCGAAGGAGAGCAACGCCATGAAGAAAGCTACCAGATCTGCCGGCGTGGTGCCGGCGGCAATCGTCGATGAGGCTTGGCAGGAAGTCGGAGCCAGCTTCGATCGTTTCTGCCTGACGGCGGGCCTGGCGACTTTGGCGACGATGATGGATGAGGAGGCGGCCGAGCTGTGCGGCCCGCGCTACGGCCGGGCTGCTGGGCGAGACGGGTATCGCTGGGGCAAGACCAAGGGGAAGGTCGGCTTCCACGGCGGCAAGGTCGAGATCGATCGTCCTCGCGTTCGTGCTCGCGACGGCGGCGAGCTGGCGCTGCCGAGCTGGGAGGCGGCGCAGTCGGAAGACCTGCTCGGCAAGTGGGCGCTGAACCTGATGCTGATCAACGTCTCGACCCGCAAGTTCGGCCGCGCCGTCCGCCTGCCGGGCGGCGACATCCCGGCGGCCCCCGGGTCGGGAGTGTCGAAGTCGGCGGTGTCGCGGCGGTTCGTGGCGCTGTCGGCGGAACGCATGAAGGAATGGATGGCCGCCGACTTGTCCGCCCTGGACCTGCTGGCGATCCAGATCGACGGCATCCACATCGAGGAAGACCTGATGCTGCTGGCCGCCGTCGGCATCGACGGCATCGGCGACAAGCATCCGCTCGGCGTGATCGAGGGGGCCAGCGAGAACGCCGCCGTGGCCCAGGCGCTGCTCGACAACCTGGTCGGCCGCGGCCTCGATCCCGCGGTCTGCCGACTGTTCATCATCGACGGCGCCAAGGCGCTGTCGAAGGCGATTCGCAACACCTTCGGCCGCGACACCCCGATCCAGCGCTGCCAGGTCCACAAGGCCCGCAACATCGCAGAGCGCCTGCCCAAGTCCTTGCAGGCCGGCGTCCGCAAGGCGCTGCGTCAGGCCTGGGAACTGGACGACGCCGACAAGGCCGAGAAGCTGATCCGCAACCTCGCCCGTCGCCTGGAGCGCGACGCCCCGGGCGTGTCGGCCAGCATCCTGGAGGGCCTCGACGAGATCCTCACCGTCACCCGCCTCGGTCTGCCAGTCGAACTACGCCGGTCGCTCGCCTGCACCAACATCATCGAGAACATGAACGGAACCGTCCGCCGGGTCTGCCGCAACGTCAAACGCTGGCAGGACGCGGCCATGGCGCTGCGCTGGACCGCCGCTGCCATGCTCGAGGCCGCCAAGGGTTTCCGCCGCCTCAAGGCCCACAAGCAACTCCCGAGCCTGCGCCGAGCCCTGGCGGCCCACCAGGACAGGAACGCGATCAACCACGACCTTGAACAGCAGGCGGTCGCCGCATAGCATCGTCAACCAACAGCGCCTGCCGAGCAAATTTCAACACGGCGAGGGACATCCCCCTCTGGCTCGGCGACACTCCTTTTGATCGTTCTTGGCATCAGTGCCCTCCAATCCGGTTGCTCGGTTTGCGACGACCAACACGGCGTTTGAGGGCGAGAATGTCGAATGAACTGTCTTCACCAGGCGCAGATAAAGAACTGGACTGTTCCGGCTGAATACGCATCAACCCCGCCGTAATAATGCACGCAAGTTCATCGAGGCGATCGTCCGCTGACAGACGGGCGGCCAACAGAGGGTTCGGACCGGATCGGGCGTCTTGCATGAGACCGTTCGCTACAGAAGATGATCAGAAAACGGTAGTCGCAAAACGGAAATAGACAAACGAATTCAATGCGTTATCGCAACACAGCGGAATCATTAGAAACTGCGCGAAAATTAACAAGCAGATGCTGGAAAATGCTGCGTGGGCTATGATATTGCTCTCGCGAAGGATGGCATCGACCCTCCTGACACGGTTGAGGCGAATCGTCTGCAATCCCCAACAAGCTTTCTTGTCTCGGCCTCGCTGAAACCAAGGGATTCATCTAGCTTGGCTATAAAACCATATTCCGACTCTCCCTCGAGCGGCCCATACCTTGATGATGCTTGGTATATTTTCACAGCCATCGTCTGCAAGATTTTCCTGAGATGGTTGTTCCCCGCCCCATCCATCGTCGAAAGGCACGCTCGTGCGATGGCCCACCTAGACATTACGATTAGAAAGAATAAATCATCTGGGATCAGGCTCTGCCGTCGGTCGAGATCCAGCTTGTCGATCAAAGGTCCAGTGCGACCGCCGACCCAGATCGTTTGCAGGATACGTCCCGCCCTGACTGCGAACGCGAGTTCTCGATCTGAGTTTGAATCAGGGGCGAACACCATTAGACGTACCGGCGCACCCTCAGTTCGATAGTGGTCCTTCGTACAGGCGAACACCATCAGGTTGAGGATAAATGCTGTCTGCGCGGCCAATCGGCTCGAGACGGTGCTCGACTCCGCAGAAAACTTCTCCAGCATTTGTTCGAAGCCGCTGATAGCCTTCTTTAGTTGTGATTTCCGCCGGTCGATCTGCGCCTGTGTAAAGATTCGTTGAATCGGCTCGTGCTGTGACGGCGGGGAATCAGCTGCAGGATATTGAGGATTCTCTTCGGTCAGCTCGTCTCCATCCTCTTTTTCGCCGGCGTGAAGATCTGCATCTTCCTCTTTGTCCTGGCGCCGGCGAGCTTCTCGTCCGCCGACATCCGTGACCCCGCGAAGGATTATCGTCAGAAGGTCTAGCAGGCCTGGATCCTCAATACTGAAGCGGCCGGACGCACCATTGGCCGGTTTCAGGGAAACAGCGTCACGAAACTCCTCGGAGGTCAGATAGTCTTTTCTCTCACGGCACTTTCCCCGAGCCGCACCTCGCTCACATCGCGCCGATCGCGCACCGGCACATAAACATGCAAGGGCGGATCCGGTTTGCGGTCGAGGAACACGCCCATCTCGCACGCCGGAGGGCACGATAACAGGAAAGGGTGCTAAGCTATTGAAATATCGCAGACCCTGATTCTGCCAGTCATTCTAAGCTATTGAAATCCCAGGCGATCCTTACCGGTACTTTCGGGGAAAGTGGTACGGAAACCCCTCGACGTCGTCTTTGGAGACGACCGGGCCCGCCTGCGAACCGGGCACGGAGCCAAGAACATGGCCGTCGTCAGACACTTCGCAATCAACCTCGTCCGTACCGCAACCGACAAGAAAAGCATCAGGCTCAGGCGAAAGATCGCCGGCTGGGACACCGGCTACCTCGCATCAATCCTTGGACTCAAAGCGCGTCAACCTGGATTCGGAGCCCTGCCGGACACACGGCCCGCCGATGCGCTCAATAGACGCCCCCGACATCGGCCGCCGGCTCTACCGCGGCCCCGCGCGTCCTGCTCAATTCCTCGATCCGGGCGCGCCCGACCAAGCTGAACAGCACCGGCGTCAGCACGGTGTCCATGACCATGGCGCTGGCGAGCCCGCCGAATATCGTCACCGCAACCGGATGCAGGACCTCCTTGCCCGGCGTCTCGGCCCCGATCAGCAGCGGGATCAGCGCCAGGCCGGTGGACAGCGTGGTCATCGCCACCGGTGCGACCCGCTCGTCGCAGCCCCGAAGGATCAGATGGCGCCCGAAGCTCTCGCCCTCGTGGAGTGCAAGGTTGAGGAAGTGGCTGACCTTCAGGATGCCGTTGCGGGCGCTGATGCCGGCCAGGGCGACGAATCCGACCATGCTGGCGAGCGAAAGCGGCTGGCCGGACAGCCAGACCGCGAAGACGCCTCCGATCAGCGCCAGCGGGATGTTCGCCATGATCACGAGGCTGAGGGCGGTCGACTGATAGCGGTTGTAGAGCAGCGTGAACACGATCAGGACCGCCGCGCCGAACAGCAGGGCGATGATCCGAGCCGCTTCCTCCTGCTGCTTGTAGGAGCCCTCGACCACGGCGAAGTAGCCGGTCGGCAGACCGGCGACCGCCAGCCGCTTCTCGATCTCGCCGACCACCGCGCCCATCTCGCTCGGCTCGGCGTTCGCCTGGATCAGGATCCGGCGCCGGCCATTCTCGCGGTAGATGCTGTTGGGGCCGTCAGTATCCTCGACCACAGCGAAGTTGCCGAGCGGCACCTTGCCATTCGGGGTCTCGATCAGCAGATCGCGCAGGGTCACCGCACGACGCGCCGGGTCGGAGATCCGCAGCATCAGGTCGAAACGCCGCTGCCCCTCCAGGATCTGCGAGACTTCGCGGCCGCCGGACAGCACCTCCAGCGCATTGGTGACCGAGGCCGGCGTGACTCCCAGGTTGGCCGCCCACTCGTAGTCGACCACCACCTTGATCTGCGGGATCCGGACCTGCGCCTCGACCGACAGGTCGCGGATGCCCGGAATGCCGGCGAAGTTGGCGCGCAGGTCCTCGGCCTGCGACCGCAGCTTGTCGAGGTCGTCGCCGAACAGCTTGACGACGATGCTGGTCCGGCCACCGGTCAGCATGATCCCCATGCGGTGCGACATCGGCTGGTCGAGCATCAGCCGAACCGGCAGGACGGCGAGCCTACGGCGGATCAACTCGCGCAGCTCGCCGCGTGTGCGGTCGGTCTCGGCGAAGTCGACATAGATGTCGGAGAAGTTGACGCCCTCGACATGCTCGTCGAACTCGGCCCGCCCGGTGCGCCGCCCGACCAGCCTGACCTCCGGCATCTCGAGCAGCAGGTTCTCGGCCACCCGGGCGATCCGGCCCGCCTCGACCAGCGAGATGCCGGGCCGCGATTCGATCAGGACCACCATCGGGCCCTCGTTGAAGGGCGGCAGGAACACCCGCGGCAACGCCACCATCAGGGCGAGGGCCAGCAGGGCGACGCCGCCGATCCCGAACAGCACAGACCGGCCGTTGTCCAGCGCCCAGCCGACCACCCGACGGTTGAGCCGCTTGGCCATCGCCAGCACCCGGCCGTCGGCCTCCGCCGCCGGCCGCTCGGCCAGGCCGGGCAGCAGGTAGTAGCAGAGCACCGGCGTGATGGTGACCGCGGTCAGCATGCTGGCCAGGATCGACAGGACGTAGGCGCCGCCGAGTGCGCTGAACAGGCGGCCTTCCAGCCCGGACAGGAAGAACAGCGGCACGACCGCCAGCACCACGATCAGGGTGGCGTAGACGATCCCACTCCGGACCTCGACCGAGGCCCGCGCCACCACCTCGATGACCGGCAACGGGGCGGCGAGCCGACGGTTCTCCCGCAGCCGGCGGAACACGTTCTCGACGTCGACCACCGCGTCGTCGACGAGCGCGCCGATGGCGATCGCCATGCCGCCCAGGGTCATGGTGTTGGCCGACTGCCCCATGACCTTCAGGACCAGCAGCGTGACGAGCACCGAGATCGGGATCGCGATCACCGAGATCACGGTCGCCCGGACATTGCTCAGGAAGATGAACAAGATGACGGTGACGAACACCGCGGCCTCGACGATGGCGTCGGCGAGATTGTCGATCGAGGCCTCGATGAAGTCGGACTGCTTGTACAGCACCTCGCCGATCTCGATGCCCTCGGGCATGCTGCGCTGCAGTTCGCTGATCACGACCTCGATGTCGCGGACCAGCGACACGGTGTCGACCCAGGGCTGCTTCTTGACGGCCACAAGGATCGCCGGCTCCCCCATGAAGCCGGCCTCGCCTCGCGGGAACTGCTGGCCGAAGTGGACCTCGGCAATCTGCCGCAGCAAGATCGGATGGCGGCCGCGCTGTCCGACCACCAGGTTGCGCAGGTCCTCCAGGCGGTTGGTGCGGCCGATGTTCCGGATCACGTATTCCTGGTTGCCCTGGTTGAGGAACCCGCCGCCGGAGTTCTCCGCGAAGTGGGTGAGCGAGGACTGCAGGTCGTTCAGCGAGATGTCGGCCTGCTTCATCAGGGTCACGTTCGGGGTGACCCGGTACTGACGGACCTTGCCGCCGATTGTCAGCACCTGGGTGACGCCGCTGACCGCCATCAGCC
Source organism: alpha proteobacterium BAL199 (assembly GCA_000171835.1). Classification (GTDB taxonomy): domain Bacteria; phylum Pseudomonadota; class Alphaproteobacteria; order Thalassobaculales; family Thalassobaculaceae; genus Thalassobaculum_A. The sequence continues at coordinate 146,835 of ABHC01000011.1, forward strand.
GCGGCCGGACCACCCAGTCGGCCAGCTCCCTGGCCGTCATCATGTCGGTGTCGACGCTGCGCACCGTGAACACCAGGATCTCGCCCATCACCGACTGGATCGGCCCCATGTGGACCTCGGTCCCGGGCGGCAGCTGCCGGCCGAGCCGGTCCATCCGCTCGGTCACGGTCTGCCGGGCGCGGAACACGTCGGTGTTCCAGTCGAATTCCACATAGACGATCGCCAGGCCGGCGGTCGAGGCGCTGCGGACCCGGATCACCCCGGGCAGGCCGAGCATCGTCGACTCAATCGGGAACGAGACCAGGGCCTCGATCTCCTCGGGCGCCAGCCCCGGCGCCTCGGTCATCAGGGTCACGGTCGGGCGGTTGACGTCCGGCAGCGCGTCCACGCTCATGTCGCGGACCGTGACGACGCCGAACACCATCAGCGCGAAGGCGACGCCCGCGACGATCAGGCGGTTCTGCAGGCTCGCGAGAATGAGCGACTTGAACATGCGGTCAGTCGCGCCGGCGGCTGCGGCGGAAGGATGCCGGCAGCGAGACGGTCGCCCAGCGCGACAGCGGTGCCGGCAGCGACCCGGCAAACAGCAGGCTGGACGCGATCAGGATCGCCCCGGCGACCAGCAGCGCGGTGACGACCCGGCCGGTGTCCCCGGTCAGGAGCGTCCATGGGTCGATGCCGGCGTCGCCGGCCGCCGCCTGGAGCTGCGCGGCCGCCGCGTCGTCGAGCTTGAAATCGACGATCAGCAGGTCGTCGACGTCGCCGGCGATCACCGAGAACATCAGGCTGCTGACCCCCGGCCCGGGCAGCCAGCCGGTCGTGGTGTAGATCCCGGGTGCCGCCTCCTCGAGGAGGTGCTGGCTGTCGGCGACGTCCAGCTCGATCGTCGCGCCGACCACCGGTCGGTTGGTGACGGCGTTATCCAGGAACGCCACCAGGCGGCCGCGGTCGACCAGCACCACCAGTTCGAAGGCCTCGGTCATGGTGACGGCGCGTGGCGCCACCTCGCGCGGCGGCTCGAGCGCCTCGAGCAGGTGGTGCGCGCCGCCCGCGGACGCGCCCTGGCCGGTCAGCAGAACCGCGCCGGACAGGACCGCAGCCGCAATCGCCGCGCGGATCCGGCCGAAATTCGGGAAGCTGGTACCAGCCATCTAACGCACCTGGTTGAGGACGTGGGCGCCCGCCGTCACGAGGCGTTCGGAACTGTCCAGCCCCGAGATCACCAGCACGGTATCGCCGTCCAGGGGCTCGGTGTTGACCTGCCGGGGCTCGAAGCGTTCGGGCGTGACATGGGCGAACACGATCTGCTGACCGCTCGAGCCGCGGACCACCGCGTCGCTCGGCACCACCAGGCCGGAGACCTGACGCCCGGTCCGCAGATAGACGGTCACCGGCTGATCGACCACCAGCGTGTCGTCGCTGACCACGATTCTGAACTGCAGCGGGATCGCCTGCTGCTCGAGCCGCCGGCCCCGCCCGACGTAGGCAAGGCGGAACGACCGGCCGTCGGCGGTGACCGCATAGGCGTCCGTCACGCCGTCGATCTGCGCGCCGGAATAGGCCACCGCCTCGACCCACAGGTTGGCCGGGTCGACGATCTCCCACAGGACGTCGTTGGCCGATACCACCTCGCCGATCTCGCCCTCGGCGGACGAGACGATGCCGCTGGCCGACGCCCGCAGTTCCTCGACCCGATCCAGCGCGCTCAGCACCGCGTCACGTTGCTTGCGCAGCTTGTCGAGCTGCAGTCGCAGGCTGAGGATCCGGCCAGCGCGAAACGGGACGATCGGGAACTCGCGCAGCCGGAGCAGCGACAGCTCCGTCTTGGTGATCTCGCCCTCGAGCTCGGCCGCGGCGGCGTTGATGTCGGCGACCTTGGTCACCGGCAGGACCGGCCGCAATACCGCGAGCGTCTCGCCCTTGGTGACGCGCATGCCGATATACGGGAACACGTCGCCCGCCGCCTCGAGCCGGCCCGGCTGGCTGGCCTGCACGATGCCGGTACTGATCCGGTCGGCGGTCACCCGGCCGGACAGCCGCTCGCCGATCCGGGCTTCGCCGCTGCACGGCAGGGCGGTGCGGATCATCATCAGGCGCTGCGTCGTCTTCGGCACGAAAAGCGTGCCGTCGGGCATCTGCCGGGGGCTGTCCGCGATGTTCTTCAATTGCCCGACCATCTTCTTGACCTGGTCGAAATCCGCGTCGTCGACCTTGCCGTCGTCGAAGCCGCAAGCCGTCCGGTCCGGCGGAATGGCCGCCGCGTCCTTGAAGGTGATCGCCAGGTCGCCCTTCGGCACCGGCGGAGCCTTGGCCGGCCGCGGCACGACCGCCGCCTGCAGGCTGACCGGGCTGGCGCTCGACAGGTCCTGGCCGAACAGCGTCGGCAGCGGCGGCGTCACCGTCTGGCCGATGCGGCCGACCTGGATTTCGATCGCGCGATCCAGTTCCGGGCTGACCAGCGGAGCGTTCGGCTGGGAGCCGGATACGATCCCTAGCACCCGGGCGGCCAGGTCGCCCGACCAGGACACGGCCCCGTAGGTCGACACGCCGGCCGAGTAGAGGGTCGACATCGTGGCGTTGTAGGCGTCGCCGAAACCGACATAGGTGTCGATCATGGCACGCGACATCGGGTCCTCGATGCGGTCGATCGGCGCGCCACCGGTCTGCTGCGCGGCCGCCGGCCCACCTAGCACAATCGACAGCAGGAGGAGCGGCGCGCCGATCTTGGTTTGCCAAGGCCAGCCACGCTGGTTACCTTCGGATCGGCGCAACAGGGCCTTCCTCCCTACATCGCAGGAGCGCGACATGAACTGGTTACTGCTGACCGCCGTGTTCGCAGGCTTGATGGCCGGCGATGTCGCCGTGGAAGTGTTCGCGGAGACGTCGGCCTCGAGCTTCCTGCAAGCCTCCGACAACTGGTTCTGGTCGTTCCCGACCGACCCTACGTCATCCGACGCGGCGCTGGCCGCGGAGCGGACGTTGAACGAGGACGAGTATCTCCGGCAGCTGTGCTCGCCCACGGGGCCGCTCTCTGCTTCGGCGACGCTGCGGTAGTCGACGCACTCGGTCACAGCCGCCGGAGCAGGGACCAGGCGTCCAGAACCTCCGGCGGATCGCGTCATATTCCCCGTCTCACTCGCCGATCGGCACGAAGCGGGCCTGCAGCGGACGCTGGTCCGGCACCTGCAGCCGGATCACAGCCTTCAGGCTGGCGTCGGGCGTCGCCGCACTCCGGCCACTCAGCGTCACCGCGTCGCCGGCTTCCAGCTTCACCGTCTCCTTGGCGCTGTTGATCAGCAGGATCGCCTCGGCGCCGATTCTGGCGACCGGCAGCGGATCGCCGTAATGGCCGGTGGCCAGCTTGACCTCGGAGTCGTACAGCCGGACCGACAGCGTCGTCCCGTCGATCACCAGTTCGATGTGATAGGGGCCGGCATCGGCGATGGCGCCGCCATGCGGTCCCGGCTCATGGTCCGCGAGCCCCTTGAGGCGCGGTGCCTCGGCCAAGGCGACGCCCGCCGGAACCAGCAGGGCGAGACCCGCCAGGACCGGCAGCACCCACGGTCGAAGGGAGGACAAGATCACAGCAGCGTCCTCTCGACCAGCCAGTAGACGCCCAGCAGGCCGATGATGCCGGACAGGCCGTAGATCAGTATCGCGTTGCGCGGCATCGCCGCGGTGCCGTCGGCCGCGATCTGCGGCTCCGCCGGCCCGGCCGACATGGACCGCAGCCCCCGCTCGACCAGCAGCAGTGCCGGCAGGAAGATCGCGATGATCGCCACCTGCCCGATCTCGACCCCGACGTTGAACGTCACCAGCGCCGTCGCCAGGGCGTCGCTCGGCAAGCCGAACTCCTTCAGCACGCCGGCGAACCCGAATCCGTGGATCAGCCCGATGAAGAAGGTGTACTTCCAGCGCCGCTCCATGTTCCGGGAGAAGAAGTTCTCGACCGCCACGAACACGATCGAGGCGGCGATCAGCGGTTCGATGATTTCGCCGGGAATGTCGACGACGTCCAACACCGCCAGCGACAGCGTGATCGAGTGCGCGATGGTGAACGAGGTCGCGACCTTGATCACCGGCCAGACCCGGCTGGCCCAGAGCAGCACGCCGATGATGAAGGCGATGTGATCGTAGCCGATGAAGATGTGCATGATACCGGAGTAGGTGTACTGCATCACCACGTCGAACAGGCGCGGCGGCGGCCCGGTTACGCTCACCTCGGTCTTGTCGGCCGTCAATTGCACCTGGCCCGCGTCCACGTCGTCTCCGAGTACGACGATCTGCCGGGCCGTCGGCTCGATCGCCGTCAGGATGTCGGAGCGGTAGACGATCTCGCCAGGGATCGCCGAGCAGTCCCAACTGACCAGCGTGGTGACATGGTCGGCCTCGGCGATCATCCGGTCGACGGTCATCGGGCAGGCCTGCCCGTCGACACCCAGCAGGAGCGCATGCTCCTTGAAGTAGGCGCGGATCGTGGCCTCGGACGCGGCGAGCGCGTCGGACTTCGCCAGATCGGAGGCCTTGTCGTGGATGGCGGTGCCGGCGACGCGGTCGACGTCGCTGCCCTTCAGGCGGATCTCGGCACTGAACTGCCGGTCCTCGCCGATGCTGAACAGCGTGGACACGAGATTGACTTCATGGGCCTGGACCGGCGTCGGACCGATCAGAAGGACGGCGAGCAAGCCGATCGCGCCAAGCCCGCGCATCGTCAGCCATGATTTCCGCAAAACCATCGTTCATACCCCCCCATGTCCGGGCGCACCGACGCATCCGCACAATTCATGATCGGCCGTCAAGCCCGATAAGCCGTCGAGATCATAGATCACCTGCTCCAGCGGTGTACCATCAGCATTCGCTGGATCGGCGGCGAATTGATCACGCGATTACCTAACCATGTCAAACCGTCGAAGTTGCCAGTAGCGGGCACGCTTGTCTCGCGCATGCAGCATGCCACATTGGCGATCCACGGCCCCCGTCGCCCAGGGCTCCGAATCCAGGTTGACGCGCTTTGAGGCCAAGGATTGATGCGAGGTAGCCGGTGTCCCAGCCGGCAATCTTTCGCCTGAGCCTGATGCTTTTCTCCGACATTCCCCAAGCGGCGTGCCGACTGACGTGAAGATCGCCTGAATCCGACCTCTGGACAATCGTTTTTTGCCCCAAGCGGCGTCAGGGGTCGCGCAGGCTGCTGTAACAGGGCGGATCAGACCGGGAAGCCGCTGTGTCCTGGCCCAGGGGCGGTGTTTTTCAGCGCAGTGGATAGACCTGTCCTGCCGCTTTCGTTCAGTTTGGGTCCGGATCGCGGTCATGCGCATAGCGGTGGCGCTCGCAATCGGCGGATAGCGGCGAGGATGGCGCGCACCATCGGGCCGGTGACGGCCACCTCGGCCAACTGGAAGGTAATGGCGCGGGCGTGGCGCACGACGCGTGCCCCGATCTTGATCAGCTTGAGCTGCAGGCTGGTTAGCGACCAGTCGGCCATCGCCTCGGGTAGCTCGATGCAGCGCAGGAAGGTGGCCAGGTTGTAGGCCAGTGCGTGCAACTGCAGCCGCACCTCGTTGTCGCGGAACTTCCGGCATGACAGCCGCGTCCAGTGAAAGGCATGCTTGCCTTCCTTGATATGCTGCTCGGCGGTGCCGCGGCGATTGTAAAAGCGGGTGATCTCGTCCGGCTCCATCGGCAGGTTGGTGACGATGAAGCCGACCTTGGGGAACAGTTCGCCCGGATGCCATTCGATCTTGGCGATCACGCGGCGTGGCTTGTCCCAACTCTGAGCCTGATACTGGAAGTCCTCGTAGAACCGCTTCACCTTGGTCTTTGACGGCCGCCCAACGGGGCGGGTTAACCGATGAGCGATGCAGCCTTCGAGAACGGCGTTCTTCTTCATCCGGATGGCGTAGAAATAGCCTGCCCCTTCCAGTCGCTCATAGAGTGCCGGGATCGCATAGGCGGCATCGGCCCGGAAGAAGCGGCCACCAAGGTTGCGACCAGCGTAGCGGGTGATCACCGGATCAAGGACGTTCCGCCAGCCGTCGGCGCTGTGGACGTTGCCATTGCGCAGGGCGCAGCGTTCCAGCATGCCGAACTGGTTGAACAAGAAGTTGGGATGATAGCAGTTGCAGTCGAAATGCCCGTTCCACGCCGCTCCTTCCTGATCGCCATGCGTCGGGCTGACCGAGCTGTCCATGTCCAGCACGATATACTTGAGCCCGTTGCGGTCATGAAACCGGTCAATCCATCGGCCATTCAGGTCGGCCAGCGCCGCCCGGTTCTCAGGCAAGGCCAGTGTCTCGGTCTCGAACCGCCCCATCTGCGATGCTGAAGCTGCTTGCGCATCGACGGCCCTGCCGCCGACAACCTGACGCATCACCGGGTCGAGCGCGAGACGGTCAGCATCGTTCACATCCCCATATCCGGCCAGCCGCCCGAACACCGATTGCCGGAACAGCCCGTCAAGACGATGGACCGTGTTCCTTCCGATACGATTGTCGCGCAGCGAAGCTGATGCCAGATTGGACAGCCCAAGCGCATCGTCAAGCTCGCGCATCACCAGCAGGCCGCCGTCCGAACTGATCTGCGTGCCACGAAATTCCAGCCGCACGCGAGGGTCGAAATCCACCCGATCTGCCCGCTGTAATCCCGCACCCTCTGGGTGATCCATGAAATACGCCCCTCGCAGCCATCAACACCATGATTTGTATAGGTAATGTTGAGTTCAAGACAGCGAAATCAGCCGGCTACTCGGGGAATGCGGGTTAGAAGATGGTGCTGTTGGCCAGATTTGAGGCCAGCAAGCACATAGTAAGCGCATGATGGAATTTGGCGACCTGATTCGGCCCGGTGTTGGCGCTGTCGTTGGCTTCTTGCTGGCGCAACTCGTCAATGTTGCGGTTCTTGTATGGAGGCGGCGACAGCGGCCCCGCTTGGTAATCGAACTCCCGGATGAGCGTAGCAAAGTCCTTGCCCACAGCACCGAGGCACGCCAAGGCGAAATTCTACGGGAGGAGATCTACGGATTCTACGTCCGCAATGTTGGGCGTCGGCTCGCGACAGGCGTTCGATTTCAGCTCATTAAGATCGAGCATCGGCGGTCCGAGAGGCATTTGTTCAGCGAAATTTCGGACCACGCTTTCGAACTAACCTTGTATCCCGCATTCCCCGAGTAGCCGGCTGATTTCGCTGTCTTGAACTCAACATTACCTATACAAATCATGGTGTTGATGGCTGCGAGGGGCGTATTTCATGGATCACCCAGAGGGTGCGGGATTACAGCGGGCAGATCGGGTGGATTTCGACCCTCGCGTGCGGCTGGAATTTCGTGGCACGCAGATCAGTTCGGACGGCGGCCTGCTGGTGATGCGCGAGCTTGACGATGCGCTTGGGCTGTCCAATCTGGCATCAGCTTCGCTGCGCGACAATCGTATCGGAAGGAACACGGTCCATCGTCTTGACGGGCTGTTCCGGCAATCGGTGTTCGGGCGGCTGGCCGGATATGGGGATGTGAACGATGCTGACCGTCTCGCGCTCGACCCGGTGATGCGTCAGGTTGTCGGCGGCAGGGCCGTCGATGCGCAAGCAGCTTCAGCATCGCAGATGGGGCGGTTCGAGACCGAGACACTGGCCTTGCCTGAGAACCGGGCGGCGCTGGCCGACCTGAATGGCCGATGGATTGACCGGTTTCATGACCGCAACGGGCTCAAGTATATCGTGCTGGACATGGACAGCTCGGTCAGCCCGACGCATGGCGATCAGGAAGGAGCGGCGTGGAACGGGCATTTCGACTGCAACTGCTATCATCCCAACTTCTTGTTCAACCAGTTCGGCATGCTGGAACGCTGCGCCCTGCGCAATGGCAACGTCCACAGCGCCGACGGCTGGCGGAACGTCCTTGATCCGGTGATCACCCGCTACGCTGGTCGCAACCTTGGTGGCCGCTTCTTCCGGGCCGATGCCGCCTATGCGATCCCGGCACTCTATGAGCGACTGGAAGGGGCAGGCTATTTCTACGCCATCCGGATGAAGAAGAACGCCGTTCTCGAAGGCTGCATCGCTCATCGGTTAACCCGCCCCGTTGGGCGGCCGTCAAAGACCAAGGTGAAGCGGTTCTACGAGGACTTCCAGTATCAGGCTCAGAGTTGGGACAAGCCACGCCGCGTGATCGCCAAGATCGAATGGCATCCGGGCGAACTGTTCCCCAAGGTCGGCTTCATCGTCACCAACCTGCCGATGGAGCCGGACGAGATCACCCGCTTTTACAATCGCCGCGGCACCGCCGAGCAGCATATCAAGGAAGGCAAGCATGCCTTTCACTGGACGCGGCTGTCATGCCGGAAGTTCCGCGACAACGAGGTGCGGCTGCAGTTGCACGCACTGGCCTACAACCTGGCCACCTTCCTGCGCTGCATCGAGCTACCCGAGGCGATGGCCGACTGGTCGCTAACCAGCCTGCAGCTCAAGCTGATCAAGATCGGGGCACGCGTCGTGCGCCACGCCCGCGCCATTACCTTCCAGTTGGCCGAGGTGGCCGTCACCGGCCCGATGGTGCGCGCCATCCTCGCCGCTATCCGCCGATTGCGAGCGCCACCGCTATGCGCATGACCGCGATCCGGACCCAAACTGAACGAAAGCGGCAGGACAGGTCTATCCACTGCGCTGAAAAACACCGCCCCTGGGCCAGGACACAGCGGCTTCCCGGTCTGATCCGCCCTGTTACAGCAGCCTGCGCGACCCCTGACGCCGCTTGGGGCAAAAAACGATTGTCCAGAGGTCGGATTGAGGCGATCTTCACGTCAGTCGGCACGCCGCTTGGGGAATGTCGGCTAATATACAACAAGCGTGTTTTGAATCTCATGACTTTTCGATCAAAAAATTTAATTTCATCATCTTGGATAAATTGTCATTTTACAAATAATTATTTTGATGATGTAAAATTAAATGAATCAGATTTTTCTAATACGGTATTTATAAATAGTGAATTTACAAAAACATCATTTAATGGGGCTAATCTCAGTGGAACAACTTTCATAAACTGCAATTTTACAAAAGTAGATCTGCGTTTTTATGAACCACAAATGTGCGATACAGATCGTAAATTTGTTAATTTAAATGATAATTTACGAAAGCCGCGTCTATTAAATTGCGTTATTGAGCGCAGCATTCTTCCAAAATTCTACAGGGACAGGTTCGTCGTGGAGTCTGAATAAAATGGGAAATGTCGGATGAAGCGTCTTGGTGGTCTTCTGGTCGCGGGCGCGACCGTCCTTGCCGTCGCGTTTCCCGCCTCGGCACAGCCTCGTCCGGCGTCGCCGCCACCGGGCGGCGAGGTGCAGGCGGCGATGGCGGACCTCACCAACTGGATCCGCGTGTCAGGGGGCGGCGAACTGGTGACATCGGGGCCGGTGACGGTCACGCCCGGGCCGGTCGGTGACCTCATTCGCCTCCCCGGGCTGACCTTGCGGGCGCTGGACGCGGAGGTGAGCTTCGGGGACGTCGACTTGGTCCACGGCACCGGCCTTCCCGGCGGGTTGTGGCGGCTCACCGGTTCCCTTCCGACGCGGGTCACGGTGGCGATGCCGGGGTTGCCGGCAGCGGTTGTCTCGACCGGCGGGTCGGCCTTCGACGTCGAGATCGACCCGCGTAACGGGATGATCGGCAACGCGCGGATCAGCGCCTCCGACGCCGCGGTGGTTTTCGAGCCGATCGGGCGCGTGGCGATCGCCGGGATCGAGCTGGGCAGTGACCTGCGGGTTGCCGGTGACGGCAAGACCACGGTGACCTCCACCTATCGCCTCGACGGGCTGCGCGTGCAGGCGGAGCCGGAGTCCGCTGGCGCTGCACCCGCCGATCTCGCCAGAGCGGGCTCGATCACCAGCACCGTGCGCCTCGACGGGGTGGATTGGGATCGGCTGGCCGAGTTGCAGACCTTCGCGCTCGCCAATCAGGTCGCGATCGCCGCCGGCGACCAGTCAGATCTGGCCAAGCGCTTCGAGGCTTTGCTCACCACGCCCGACCTGATCGCCGACGGAGTCGAGGTCCGGTTCGGCCTGACCGACCTCTGGATCGGCGAGATCGACGGCACGGGGCCGGTCTCGCTGGCCAGCGGCGGGTTCCACGTCGGGGTGTCGGGGCTGACGGGCGCCAGCGCCGGCGCTAGCATCGGCTACGCCCACGAGGGCCTTTCGGTTCTCAGCCCGCTGCCCGTCGACGCCGCCGCCATGCCGGAGGCGCTGGCAATCGAGATCGCGGTCGAGCGGCTTCCGGGCGCCCGGCTGATCGGCGTTCTCGGCTCCGGCGACGACGAGGAGCGCAGGATGCTGGCGGCGCTCGGCGAGGCCGGGACCACCGCCCGGGTGACCGGCGCCCGGATCCGCATGAACGGCAGCGGGGCCGATCTCGACCTGGAGCTCTCGGCCTCCGCCACCGCGCCAGATGGCGTGGTCGGAAGGGCCGACCTGTCGGTGCTCAACCTCGACCGCATCGTGGCGGCGCTGGGGCCGCTGGTGACCGACGAACTGGCCGCGATCCAGCTCGCCGCTGCCCTCGGACAGCGCTCGGAGGGTGCCGGCGGCGTCACGCATCGCTGGCTGATGGCGCGTGGCGTCGATGGGCTGACCACCCTCAACGGCAACGACGTCAGCGCGATCGTCGGGGACGGCATGGCGATGCTGGACTCCGGTGCCGACATCGATACCGACGAGACGGAAGAGCAGCGTGTGTCGGCGGGCACGTCGGCGGCGTTCATCGCCGAGCGTCTCGAGGAGTTCGGGGTCGCCACCACCGTCGAGCCGGACAGCGCCGGCGACCCCTCGATCAGCGGCGCCCTCGGCGGCCCGCTCGACGGCCGGACGCTGGGGGTGCAGTTCTTCGACTGCGCTGCCGACGGGGTTTGCGACAGCGCGATGCTCTACCTCGGCCTGGAGAGCGGGCAGCCGGTTCCGCTCGCCCGCCTCAACGACTGGAACCGCAACGAGCGCTGGGTGCGCGCCTACCGGTCGGACGACAGCGAGGTCTGGCTCGAGATGGACGTGCCGGGCGGAGTGTCGGCCGCCATCGTCGATGCCGCGATCGAGCGGTTTCTGGAATCCGCCGAGCGGTTCGTGGACGAGGGGGTGGCCGGGCGGTGATCGCGTCCGGCCCGCCTCAGGCGTCGGCGGACGGTTGCCCGCGGGTGACCGTGACCTTCCGCCGGATTTCCCGGTCGGTGATGTAGAGACCGCTCGCCACGATCACCCCGGCCCCGACGAAGGTCCAGACGTCGGGAAAGGTGCCGAACGCCAGCCAACTCAGCACCGTCGCCATGATCAGCTGGCCGTAGGCGAACGGCGACAGCACCGAGGCCTCGCCGATCTGGAACGCCTGGATGATGAAGTAGTGGCCGATCCCGCCGATCAGGCCGAGCAGGCAGAACAACCCGAGGTCCAGGGCCGAGCGGGTCGTCACCCAGTCGAACGGCACCACGATCGACGACAGCACCGCGCCGACCACGGCGATGTAGGTGATCGAGGTTTCCGGGGTGTCGACGGACGAGGTCTTGCGGGTGACGATCTGGTAGAGCGCGCAGGTGCGCCCGCGGCGATCAGCGCGGGCTTGCGGTGCTCGGGGTGCCGGGTGGCGCAGGACGGGCAGTGCCAAGCCGCCTCGTCGATCTGGCCTCCCGGCCAGCGGATATCCCGCCACAGAATCTGGTGGCGCTCACCGCAGCCATCGCAGGGCACGGCGAACACGCGCCGGTCGCTCTCCAGGTACGCCGCCTCGATCCGGCTGAACCCCTTCAGTGTCGGTGTCGACACCATCAGGATCTTGCGGTTCAGGAAGGTTGCAGCACGCTGGATCGCCAGTGCTACCGGATCGCCCTCTCCGTCAGCGTCGCCCGGATAGCCGTCGACCTCGTCGAGGAACAGGTAGCGAACCGGCATCGAGCGCAGACCGACCGCCGAGTTGGCGCCGGTCAGGATCAGCACCCCACCCGGAAACTCCTTCATCAGCACCGTGTTGCCGCTGTCGCGCGAGCGCGGATCGCGGACCCGGGCGGCTAGTGGATAAAATCCGACATTAGAATCCCGCTCAGGATTCCCGCGGGTTCGGTGGCGTGCGAGTCTGGGGCATGCGCACCGGGATCAGCTTCACCGTCAGTACCGCCGATCGCGCCCGCCTGGAGGCGATCGTGGCGGACCGCAACAGCCCGCAAAAGCACGTCTGGCGCTGCCGGATCGTGCTGCTCACCGCCGCGGGCCTGGGCACCAACGCGATCATGCGCGAGGCCGGGGTCGCCAAGACGGCGGTCTGGCGCTGGCAGGAGCGCTTCGCCGCCGAAGGCGTGGACGGGCTGCTGCGGGACAAGACGCGCCCGTCGCGGATCCCGCCGCTGGACCCCTCGGTGGCCGAGCGCGTCGTCGCCCTGACCCTGACCGATCCGCCCGGCGAGACGACCCACTGGACCGCCGCAACGATGGCGGCACAGACCGGCATCTCGGTTAGTTCGGTGCAGCGGATCTGGCGTGCTCACGGTTTGGCCCCGCATCGGATCCGGCAGTTCAAGCTCTCGAACGACCCGGAGTTCGTGACCAAGCTGCGCGACGTGGTCGGGCTCTATGTCGACCCGCCGGCCCACGCCATCGTGCTCAGCGTCGACGAGAAGAGCCAGATCCAGGCGCTCGACCGCACCCAGCCCGGCCTGCCGCTGAAGAAGGGCCGCGCCGGCACCATGACCCACGACTACAAGCGCCATGGCACCACCACCTTGTTCGCTGCCCTCAACGTGCTCGACGGCACCGTCATCGGCCGCAACATGCAGCGTCACCGCCACCAGGAGTTCATCCGCTTCCTCAACCACATCGAGGCCCAGGTTCCGGCCGGCAAGGTGATCCACGCCGTCCTCGACAACTACGCCGCCCACAAGCACCCCAAGGTCCGCGCCTGGCTGCACCGCCATCCCCGCTGGACCTTCCACTTCGTGCCGACCTCATGTTCCTGGCTCAACGCCGTCGAAGGCTTCTTCGCCAGGCTCGCCAAGCGCCGCCTCAAGCGCGGCGTCTTCCGCTCTGTCGCCGACCTCCAGGCCGCCATCAACCGCTTCCTCGACGAGCACAACGCCTCAGATCCGAAGCCCTTCAACTGGACAGCCGATCCCGACAAAATCATCGCCGCCGTCAGGCGTGGGCACCAAGTGTTGGATTCTATCCACTAGTCGCCGGTCAGCAGGCGTGGCGCGGCGACCGGTGCGGTCACCCGTTCGGGCTCGTCGACCTCGACCTCGCGGATCCGTTCGGCGCGCTTGTCGATCTTCTCGGTCGAGATCCGGACCTGCTTCATGTCCTCGTCAGCCTGGCGGAAATGGGTCTGCAGCTTGCCGACCCGCTCGTCGAGGCGGCGCACGTCGTCCAGCAGGCGGCCGACCTCAGCCTGCAGCAGTCCGGCCTGCTCGCTGATCTTGGCGTCCTTCAGTACCGCGCGCACGGTGTTCAGGGTCGCCATCAGGGTGGTCGGAGAGACGATCCACACCCGGCGGCGGAACGCGTCCTGCACCACCGAGGTCAGGTTGGCGTGCAACTCGGCGTACACCGCCTCCGATGGCAGGAACATGAGCGCGGAATCAGCGGTCTCGCCGGGGACGATGTAGCGCTCGGCGATGTCCTTGACGTGCTTGGTGATGGCCTGGGCGAGGCCGCGCCGCGCGGCATCACGCTCGGCGTCGGAGCCGGCGTCGCGCAGTGTCTGGTAGGCTTCGAGAGGGAACTTGGCGTCGATCGCGATGGCGCCCGGCGGGTTCGGCAGGGTCAGCAGGCAGTCGACCCGCCGTCCGCTCGCCAGGGTCGCCTGGAAGGCGTAGGCGCTGGGCGGCAGGGCCTGGATCACCAGGTCGTTCAGCTGGATCTCGCCGAATGCGCCGCGCGCCTGCTTGTTGGACAGGATGTCCTGCAGGCCGACCACCTGGGTTGACAGGGTGGTGATGTTTTTCTGGGCGACGTCGATGACCGCCAGCCGTTCCTTCAGGTCGGTCATGGTGGTCTGGGTGGTGACGCTGGATTTCTCCAGGCTCTCGCCGATCCGCCGGGTCACGTCGGCCAGCCGTTCCTCCAGCTTCTTTGCCAGTTCGCGTTCCTGGATTTGCAGTTGCTCGGCGATCCGGGCCTGGGCGGCTGCCTGGCTCTCGGCGATCTGGGCGAGGCGCCCGGCCAGTTCGGCCTGACTGTGGGCCAGCCGTTCGGCGGCGGCGGTCTGCCTATGCTCGCTGTCGGCAAGAGCGTCTTCCACGCCGGAACTGCCGGTCCACAGCCGCCAGGCGATCAGCAACAGCGTACCGAGCACGCAGGCGCCGAGAATCAGCAGGATCAGGTCGGGCGGCAGCGGAAGGTGGAGATCGGACATAGCCAGAATCTAGCATGTTGCGACCCGAGCTTGCCGGGCCGTCCGGCAGGCGCGGAAATCTTGACGGTTCCGGCCGGTTCGCCTACCTCAGGGGATCTTGAAACCGGGCGAATCGCAATGGCCATCCTGCCGATCATCTGGGCACCCGATCCTGTGCTGAAAACCAAGTGCCGTTCGGTCGACGTGGTCGACGACGAGGTGCGGCGGCTGATCGATGACATGTTCCAGACCATGTATTTCGCACCGGGGGTCGGGCTGGCGGCACCGCAGGTCGGCGTGACCAAGCGCGTGATCGTGGTCGACGTCGCCGGCAAGGACGAGAAGCCGCAGCCGATCGCCCTGGTCAACCCGGAGATCGTTTGGCGTTCCGACGCCACCCAGATCTACGAGGAAGGCTGCCTGTCGCTGCCTGAGCTGTATGCCGATGTCGAGCGCGCGTCGCACGTGAAGGTCCGCTATCTCGACCGCGACGGGGCTGAACAAAAGATCGAGGGTGAGGGATTGCTGGCGGTGTGCCTGCAGCACGAAATCGACCACATCGACGGTGTGCTGTTCGTCGATCACATCTCGGCGCTGAAGCGCAACATCATGATGAAGAAGATGGTGAAGGCGAAGAAGCAGCGCGCCCGCGAGCAGGCGGCGTGAGCGAAGTTGGAGTCCTGACTGTCCGACCGTTGCGCATCGCCTTTCTTGGCAGTCCCGATTTCGCGGTTCCGACTCTGCGTGCGCTGATCGATGCCGGTCACGACGTGGTGTGCGTGTACGCCCAGCCGCCACGCCCGGCTGGCCGTGGCAAGCACGATCGGCCGACCCCGGTGCACAGCGCCGCCGAATCAGTCGGGATCGAGGTGCGCACCCCCCGGACCCTGCGCGATCCGGATGCCCAGGCGGCGTTCGCAGCCCTCGACCTGGACGTTGCCGTTGTGGTCGCTTACGGGCTGATCCTGCCTCCGGCGATCCTGACGGCACCGCGTCTCGGTTGCGTCAACGTGCACGCCTCGCTGCTGCCGCGTTGGCGCGGGGCAGCGCCGATCCAGCGGGCGATCCTGGCGGGCGACCGCGAGACCGGCGTGACCATCATGCAGATGGACGAGGGGCTGGACACCGGGGCGATGCTGCTCCACTGCCCGGTCCCGATCGAGCCCGACACCACGGCGTCGCATCTGCACGACACGCTGTCGGCGCTGGGCGCCGAGTCGATCGTTCCGGCGCTGGCCGGCCTGGAGTCCGGAACGCTGACGCCGGTGCCGCAGCCGGAGATGGGCGTCACCTACGCCAAGAAGCTGGAGCGCGACGAGGGACGGCTCGACTTTGGCCGTCCGGCGGCCGATCTGGAGCGGCAGATCCGAGCTTTTGATCCGTGGCCGGGAGCGTTTTTCGACCTCGGCGGCGAGCGTTTCAAGGTCTTGTCGGCCCAAGTGCTGACGATCGGTGCGCTGGCCAACGCGCCGGGTACCGTGCTCGACCACGAACTCACCATCGCCTGCGGCGTCGATGCCCTGCGCCCGACCCGGATCCAGCGGGCCGGCAAGGCGCCGATGGCGACCGAGGCGCTGCTGCGCGGGTTCCCGGTGGCGCCCGGCGTCATTGTGGGCTGAGCCATGACGCGTTACCGGCTCACGGTCGAGTACGATGGTGCCCCGTTCGTCGGGTGGCAGCGCCAGGACAATGGTGCGACCGTGCAGGGCGCCATCGAGGATGCGGTGTTTGCATTCTCGGGGCAGCGGGTCGAGGTGGCCGGAGCCGGCCGCACCGACACAGGCGTGCATGCCGAGGGGCAGGTCGCTCACATCGACCTAGCAACCGACCGTTTCGACGCCGTCACGGTGATGAACGCCATCAACGCGCACCTGCGGCCGCTGCCGGTTGCGGTGGTGTCCGCATCGGTGGCCAGCCCGGATTTCCACGCCCGGTTCTCGGCGATCTGGCGGTCGTACCGCTACGTCATCGTGAACCGGCGCGCACCCCTGGCGCTGGACCTGGGGCGAGCCTGGAGCGTGCTGGCCCCGCTTGACGTGGCCGCCATGTCGGCGGGGGCCGAGCGGCTGATCGGCCATCACGACTTCACCAGTTTCCGGGCGGTCCACTGCCAGTCCAAGTCTCCGATGAAGACCCTGGACGTGCTGCAGGTGTCCCGTCATGGCGAGCGCATCGTGGTCGAGGCTCGGGCCCGGTCGTTCCTGCACCATCAAGTGCGCAACATGGTCGGAACGCTGCGGCTGGTGGGGGAGGGCAAATGGCAGCCGGATGACGTCACCGCGGCCCTGAAGGCCCGAGACCGGGTGGCAGCCGGCCCGACCGCCCCGGCGGACGGGCTGACGCTGACCGCGGTCGGGTACCCCGACTGACCAGTCTACAGCAACGGCGACAGCACCGTGCCGACCATCCAGTCGAACATCACGGTCCCCACCACCACAGCCACCGCTTCCCGGCCCTTGATGCCAAGGCCGACGCGGGCAATGAACCAGCGCGACCACAGCATCAGCACCAGGAAGCCGAGGGCCAGCAGGTTTTCCAGCACCGACGGCAACAGGCCGGTGGCCCGGATCAAGGTCAGCGCCATGTACGCGTAAGACAACGGGACGGTGGTCCAGAAGTACGCTGCCATGTACCCGTCGAAGCGGGCGGGCCATCCGAAGTTCTGCATCAGGTAGTACGCCAGCAACGCGTAACCGAACCAGCCGATCGCCAGGATTTCAGCCTCACGAATCGTGTCGTCGAGCCCGAACGACGGCTGGGCACCATCGTTAATGTGGACCGCAAGGGTCAGCAGGTGGGCGGGAATCACCAGAACGATCGCCCAGGCGGCCGACCAGAATCCCTCCCTCCCGGCCCGGAAGTATGCGCCGCCGGCGGCATCGCCGCAGATCAACCGCCAGGCTCCGTACAGCGCGGTGGCAATCTCGATCCGATCGGGTGGCGATGCCATTGCGGGTCGGCTAAGCGAGAAACCGCCGCAGCAGCGCGGCGTAGATGTCGGTCAAAGATCGGATGTCGGCGATGGCGACCCGTTCGTCCACCTTGTGCATGGTCTGGCCGACCAAGCCGAACTCGACCACCGGGCACATCCGGCAGATGAACCGGGCGTCGGAGGTTCCGCCGGTGGTGCTCAATTCCGGGCGCCGGCCGACCACGGATTCTGCAGCGTCGGCGATCAGCGTGCTCAACCGTCCCGGCTCAGTCAGGAAGCTTTCGCCCGAGCACGATGTGACAAGCTCATAGCGCGCGCCCTTCTGGTCGAAGCTGTCGCGCAGCATCCGCTCCAGCGATTGTGAGTTGTGGGCGTCGTTGAAGCGGATGTTGAACACCGCCGTCGCTTTCGCCGGAACCACGTTACTGGCCGGATTGCCGACGTCGATGGTGGTGACCGCCAGGGTGCTCGGCTGAAAGTGTGCCGTACCTTCATCAAGCTGACCGTGGGCGAACGGTTCGAGCATGCGCAGCAGGTGATGGATCGGATTGTCGGCCAGGTGCGGATAGGCGACGTGGCCCTGGGTCCCGAGCACGGTGAGCGTGCCGGTCAGGCTGCCGCGGCGGCCGATCTTCATCATGTCGCCGAGCGCGTTCGGGTTGGTCGGCTCGCCGACCACGCAGGCGTCGGGGATCTCGCCGGCGGCTTCCATCCAGTCCAGCACCTTGGTGGTGCCGTTGACTGCCGGACCTTCCTCGTCGCCGGTGATCAGCAGGCTGATCGAGCCGGGAGGGTTGCCGCCATGCTCGCCGATGATCCGGGCGGCGGCGGCCACGAAGGCGGCGATCCCGCCCTTCATGTCGGCCGCCCCTCGGCCCCATAACAATCCGTCCCGCACCGCGCCGTCGAACGGGCCGACGGTCCAGGCAGCGGCGTCGCCGACCGGCACCACGTCGGTGTGTCCGGCAAAGCAGAAATGCGGCGCCGCCGTTCCGATCCGGGCATACAGATTGTCGATCGGATCGGTGCCGGCCTCTTCGAACCGCAGCCGATGGCAGGTGAACCCCAGGGCGCCGAGCGTCGACTCCAGCACGTCGATCGCCCCGCCTTCAGCCGGTGTGACGCTGGGGCAGCGGATCAGATGGCCGGCAAAGTCGACGGCGTCGACCGCGACGGTACTGTCGGCGCCTTCGTTGCCAGCCTCGGGCATTGCCGTGTCTCCGCTCAGTCGCGCAGCAGATCGTTGATCGAGGTCTTCGAGCGGGTCTGCTCGTCGACCTGCTTCACGATTACCGCGCAGTAGAGCGACGGCCCCGGCTGACCGTTCGGCAGCGGCTTGCCCGGCATGGAGCCCGGGACCACCACCGAATAGGCCGGTACCCGGCCCATCGACACTTCGCCGGTGTCGCGGTTCACGATGCGGGTGGTCTTACTGAGGTAGACGCCCATCGACAGCACGGCGCCGGTTTCGACGATCACGCCCTCGACCACTTCGCTGCGGGCGCCGATGAAGCAGTTGTCCTCGATGATCACCGGATCGGCCTGCAGCGGCTCCAGCACGCCGCCGATACCGACGCCGCCCGACAGGTGGCAGTTCTTACCGATCTGCGCGCAGGAGCCGACCGTTGCCCAGGTGTCGACCATGGTGCCGGTGTCGACATAGGCACCGACGTTCACGAAGCTCGGCATGAGGATGACGTTGGCAGCGATGTGGGCGGAGCGGCGGACCACGCAGTTCGGCACCGCGCGGAAGCCGGCCTCCCGGAATCGGTTCTCGCCCCAGCCGGCGAACTTGGACGGGACCTTGTCCCACCACACCGACGGGCCGCGTTCCGGATCGTTCGGGCCGCCGGGGATCACCTCCATGTCGAACAGCCGGAACGACAGCAGCACGGCTTTCTTGAGCCACTGGTTGACGGTCCATTGATGATCGCCGTCCGGCGTCGCGACCCGCAGGCTCCCGTTGTCGAGGCCCTCGAGTGCCGCTTCCACGGCATCGCGTACCTCGCCCTTGGTGGCCGTCCCGATCTCGGTGCGGCGTTCCCAGGCGGCGTCGATCACAGCTTGCATTTGGCTCGTGCTCATCGGTTCCGTCATCGGCTGTCAATAGGTGCTGAACAGGCAGAAATCCGCGCCACAATGGCCGGGCACCCAAAGGCTGTCAACGCGAGTCGCGGGCGGTCCCGACCACGGTCTCCAGAAACGCCAGAACGTCGTCGGCCACATGATGGACGTGGCTCGCCTCGGCGCCGTCGCGGGCCCAATCGTGCTCGGAGCGCAGCCAGACGGTCTGCATGCCGAGGGCGGCGGCGGGCGCCAAGTTCTTCGCCATATCCTCGACCATCACCGCGTTGGTCGGCTCGATTCCGGCGACCTCGACCAGTTGGGCATAGGGTCGGGGGTCCGGTTTGGGAACGTAGTCGGCGGCAACGATGTCGAATACCGAGTCGAAATGATGCGCTACGCCAAGCCGGTTCATCACCCGCTCGGCGTGCGGCACCGAGCCGTTGGTGAACACCAGCTTGCGACCCGGCAAAGCGCCCAGCAGGACGTCGAGCCGTGGCGACGGGTCGATCGGCGTAACGTCGATGTCGTGCACGTAGTCGAGGAAAGCGCCGGGCGCGATCCCATGCTCGCTCATCAGCCCCCGCAAGGTCGTGCCGTGCCGCCGGAACAGATCGCGCTGCAACTCGCGGGCCGGCTCGTGGTCCAGCTTGAAATGCGACTGGATGAACTCGGTCATCCGCGCTGAAACCTGCATGAACAGATTGCAGCGCGCCGGGTACAAGGTGTTGTCCAGGTCGAACAGCCAAGTCTCGACCGAGCCGGCATCGAGCCGTCGAATATTGGCCTGGGGCAATGGAGTGTTAACGCTCATGCCGCTACAGTGGCGTCCGCGGGCGTGGCAGGCAAGGACGGGAGGCGGTTGAGGATGGGCGAGGAGGACGGTTTGGCCGCCGATCTGGTCCATTTGATCGACGAAGGGCCGCTCGGTGACCATCCGGGCCCGATCCTGCTTGTAGACATCGACGGCGAGGTTCTGGCTCGCAACATTCCAGGCGCTCCCCTCGCGCATCGGTTTCTGACGGGCGAACTGCCGGCGGTCACCGCGATGGTATCGGCTGTCACGGCGGGAACCGGGTCGCAGAGTTTCAAGATTTCAGACGAGGACACCGGCCGGACGATCGATCTGGCCGCGATCCCGGTCAACGATCGGCTGGCCCTGTTGGTCGGTCGCGATGTCTCGCTGGACCACAATCTGCGCGCCGCATTGGTCGATTCCCGGCAGCGCTACAAGGATCTGGTGGAGATATCCTCCGACTTTGCCTGGGAGACCGGGCCGACCGGGCAGTTTGTCTTCGTCTCGGCGGCTGGCGCCCTCGGATACGATCCGGACGAGATGGTCGGTCGATCGGCTGAGACCTTCCTGGTCGTGCCGGAAGGGTTGGCGATCGTCAGCCCGTTCGACACGCGCGAACCGGTGCAGGGCGTGGAAGTGCGGTTTCGCCGGGTTGATGGCGGCGTCTCGACCCTGGAGGCGTCGGCGGCGCCGTTGTTCGATGATCAGGGTCGTTGGAGCGGTGCGCGCGGGGTTTGCCGCGATGTCACCGAAGCCCGATTGCGCGATCTGGCGCTCAGCCGGGCCCGCAGCCGTGAGCGGCTGACGACGTACATCGTACGCACCATACGCGATGAGGTTGAGCCGGATCGCATGCTGGATGCGGCTGCCGAAGCGTTGACACGGGCGCTCTCGGCGGATGGCTGTTCGCTGTTCCGGATTGTGCCCGGAGCGGGCCTCGACCTCGCCGTGCGGATCGGCGAGAGCGTGCCGTCCCGTGTGATCGACGATCTGCGCGAAGCCATTGTCGCCACGCGGGATCCGGTCCTGGCCGAGATCGAGGAGGGAGCAGCGCTCGCGCACCAGCTCTCGTATCACCAGGAGATGAACGGCACCGTGGTTCTGTGGCGGTCCGGGGCGACCGCCGTCTGGGATGAGGAGGAGGTGGCGCTGCTGGTCGAGGTGGCCGATCAGCTTGGCATCGCGTTGCAGCAGGTTGCCGCCCACGAGCATCTGCGGACGCTGTCATCGGTCGACGCGATGACCGGCCTGCTGAACCGCCGGGCCTTCGACGAGGCGATCACCGCACGCCTGAACCCGTCGACCTCCACTGCCGCGGGGCCGGGGACTTTGGTCTATGTCGATCTGGACAACTTCAAGAAGGTCAACGATACCCGAGGCCACCAAGTGGGTGACAAGGCGCTCATCCATCTGGCGGACATCCTGAAGCGACAGTCTCATACAGGCGATATCGGTGCCCGCCTCGGCGGTGACGAGTTCGCGCTTTGGATGGAAGGAATCGATACCTCGACCGCACCCGAACGGGCGGAGCGGATCATCGAGATGGGCAAGGAACTTCTGACGTATTCCGGAAGCCCGGATCACCCGATCGGCCTGTCGATCGGGATGGCGGTGTTCGAACCCGGCTCGGGTGAAACCAGGGAGAATCTGATCGCGCGCGCCGACGCGGTCATGTACGAAATCAAGCGGAGCGGCAAGGGATGGTACCGGCTCGCCGCCGCTCCGGGCGCCACGGTATCCGATCGCTGCGAGGCCTGATGACTGATACGCCACCTCTCCGTCGCGCCGACGACAATCCGGTCGACGCACGGGCTCTGGAACAAGCGATGGTGATCGCCCGCAGCGGCGATGCCGCCGAGCGCCGCAAGCTGGCAGCGCGGGCGGACATGCCACCGGAGCTGCTGTTCTTCCTGGCGGAGGACGCTGACGACGGGGTCCGGCGCGCGGTTGCGAAAAACCCATCGACACCGCGCCGTGCCGACACGTTCCTGGCGCGCGATCCGGACGAAACCGTGCGCCAATCGGTGGCCGTGCGAGTGGCGCTGGACGTAGCCGGTATCGGCAGCGAGCGGCGGTCCCAACACCGCAAGATCACGTTGGAGGTGATGGAGACTCTGGCGCTCGACGCGGCTGAGAAGGTGCGCAGCCGGCTGTCGAACGCGGTCAAGGACGCAGCCAGCGCGCCACCGGAAGTGATCCGGCGGGTGATCGAGGTTCTGGCTCGCGACACCGCGCTTGAGGTTGCCGGACCAGTCCTGCAGCATTCGCCGCTGCTCTCGGATGAGTTCCTGATCGGGATCATCAAGGCGCCGAGAAACACCGGTGCGGTTACCGCGGTGTCCCGGCGCGATGGTGTGTCGTCCAGGGTTTCCGACGCGGTTGCCGCCAGCGGCGACGACGCGGCGATTGCCGCGTTGTTGGCTAATGATTCCGCCCAGATACGCGAAGCGACGCTCGACAGCCTGATCGATCTGGCGCCGTCGCGCCCGACATGGCACGCGCCGTTGGTGGCACGCCCGAAGCTGTCGGCCGGCCACGTCGGCAAGCTGGCCCGGTTCGTCGCGATGGCGTTGGTCGAGGAACTGCGCAAGCGCACCGATCTGGATGATGAGGCATCGGCCCAACTCGCTGACGCCATGAGCAAGCGGATCGAGGAAGCCGGGACTCGCACCACCGCGACCACGGCGGAGGGTACCCGGGCGTTGGCGATGCATGGCCAGGGCCAGCTCGACGAGATGGCCCTGGGCGAGGCGTTGACCGCCGGCCGACGGGCCTTCGTCATTGCCGCGCTGTCGGTCCGGTCGGGTCTGACCGAGGCGGTCGTGCATTCGATGATGAGCTCGGGCAACGCAAAGGCCGTGACGGCGCTGTCGTGGAAGGCGGGCATGTCCATGGAGTTCGCCGAACAACTCCAGCTTCGTCTGGCCTATATCGAGCCCAAGGATGTGCTGCGCGCGACCTACGGCACGCGGTATCCGCTGGAAGACGAGCAATTGGAGTGGCAGATCAAGATGGCGGCCGAAGGCGGCGCCCAATAGGGGTGTTTTAGGAAGGCCTCCGGCCTGCCTAGTCCCGCCGGATCCAGGTGCCCATGCCGTGGCTGGTGAACAGTTCCAGCAGCACGCCGTGCTGCACCCGGCCGTCTATGATCACGGCACCCTCGGCACCACCCTGCACGGCCTCGATGCAGGTCTCGATCTTCGGGATCATTCCGCCGGAGATCGTGCCATCGGCGATCAGCGCGCGGGCTTCGGCGACCGACAGTTCCGGCATCAGCCGGCCTTCCTTGTCGAGCACGCCCTCGACGTCGGTCAGCAGCATGAAGCGGATGGCGTCGACCGCGGCGGCAACCGCGCCGGCCGCGGTGTCGGCGTTGATGTTGAAGGTTTCGCCGTTCTCGCCGGCGCCGATCGGGGCCACCACCGGGATCAGGTCCTGAGCGACCAGCCGGCGCAGCATATCGCCCTCGACCTTCGTCGGCTCGCCAACGAAGCCCAGGTCCAGCACCTTCTCGATGTTGCTGTCGGGGTCGACCTTGGTGCGGCGCAGCTGCCGTGCCTGGATCAGGTTGCCATCCTTGCCGGACAGGCCGATGGCACGCCCGCCGGCGGCGTTGATGGCGGCGACGATGCCTTTGTTGATGGCACCGGACAGCACCATCTCGACGATCTCGACGGTCGCCTGGTCGGTGACCCGCAGGCCGTCGACGAATTCACTCTTGATGGCCAGCCGTTCCAGCATGCGGCCGATCTGCGGGCCACCGCCGTGGACGACGATCGGGTGCATGCCGACCTGCTTCATCAGCACGATGTCGGCGGCAAATTTCCGTGCCAGATCGTCGTTGCCCATGGCGTGACCGCCGTACTTCACAACGACGGTCTGATCGTTGTAGCGGCGCATGAACGGCAGCGCCTCGGTCAGGATTCCGGCCTTGGAGAGCCATTCGGCCCGGCGTTTGAGGTCGATCCGTTTCATGAGGCGGTCCCGCTGGCGACGATGCGGTGAATAGAGCGCAAATTTACGCTGCAGCGCAACCCTGCGCTGGGCACCAATCCATCAAGAGAAACTCGGGTCGCCGCCGTCAGATGGCGAAGCGGGCGAGTTCAGCGCGCAACTCGGCAATGCCATCGCCTGAGAAGCTGCTGGTCGCCCGGATCTGCGGGTGGGCCGCCGGTCGTTTGGCGAGTGCTGCGCCGAGGGATTCAATCAACTCAGCCAGCTCCGACGGCTTCGGCTTGTCGGCCTTGGTCAGAATGATCTGGTACGACAGTGCCGCCCGATCGAACAGGTCCATCGCCTCGTTGTCGATGTCCTTCGGCCCGTGCCGGGAGTCGATCAACAGGTTGACCCGATGCAGGCTGGTGCGGCCGCGCAGATAGGCGAACAGCGTGTCGGTCCACAGCTGCACCTTGGTCTTTGAGACCTTGGCGTAGCCGTAACCGGGCAGGTCGACGAGCTGCAGCCGGCTGCCCAAGTCGAAGAAGATCAGTTCCTGGGTCCGTCCGGGCGTATTGGACGTGCGGGCCAGCGACTTCCGGCCGGTCAGCGCGTTCACCAAACTCGACTTGCCGACGTTGGAACGGCCGGCGAACGCCACTTCCGGCAGGCCGAGCGGCGGCAATTGCTGGGTCGTGGCGGCCGCCCACTTGAACGTGCATTCCTGGGCGAACAGGACCCGCGCCGCCTCGATCTCGGCGGCTGAGAACTCCGGGTCCGCTTCGGTCACGACAGGACCTTTTTGATGCCCATGCGGCGCATGATGATCCACTGCTGGGTGATCGACAGCAGGTTGTTCCAGGTCCAGTAGATCACCAACCCGGCGGCGAAATGCCCGAGCAGGAAAGTGAACATCAGCGGCAGGAACATGAATATCTTCGCCTGCACTGGGTCGGCCGGGGCCGGGTTCAGTTTTTGCTGCAGGAACATGGTGATGCCCATCAGCACCGGCCAGATGCCGATCATCAGGAACTGCGGCGGGTCCCACGGGATCACACCGAGCAGGTTGAAGATCGTGGTCGGGTCGGGCGCCGACAGGTCCTTGATCCAGCCGTAGAACGGCGCGTGCCGCATCTCGATGTTGACGAACAAGGTCTTGTACAGCGCGAAGAAAACCGGGATCTGGATCACGATCGGCAGACAGCCGGCGGCCGGGTTGACCTTCTCGCGCTTGTACAGCGCCATCATCTCATCGTTCAGACGCTGGCGGTCGTCACCGTGCTTCTCGCGCATCTCCTGGAGTTTCGGCGTCAGCGCCTTCATCTTGGCCATCGACGCGTACGACTTGTTGGCGAGCGGGAAGAACAGCAGCTTGACGCAGATCGTCAGCCCGAGGATCGCGAGGCCGAAGTTGCCGAGCAGGGCGTGCAGCCATGTCAGCACGTAGAAGAACGGCTTGGTCAGGAAGTAGAACCAGCCGAAGTCGATCGCGAGGTCGAAGTTCGCGACGCCGTACTGCTCCTCGTAGCGGTCGAGCACCTTGACCAGCTTGGCGCCGGCGAACAGCCGGTTCTCGGTCGAGGCGGTTTCACCGGCTGCGATCGATGTCGCTTCACCCAGGAAGTCGACCTGGTAGCGGTCGCTCTGGTTGCGAACGCTGTGCCGGAAATTGTAGTTCCACGTCTGCCCCTGGCCGGGCACCAGGGCAGCGAGCCAGTACTTGTCGGTGATGCCGATCCAGCCGCCGGTTGCAGCGCGCTGGACGTCTCCGTCCTCGCGCAGGTCGGAATAGTTGATCTCGGTCAGCGTGTCGTTGAACACGCCGAGCGGCCCTTCGTGCAAGATGTAGAAGTCCAGGGTCTCGGGCGTGCCGCCGCGGCTGATCAGCCCGTAGGGATAGAGCGTGATCGCATCGGTGCTTTTGTTGACCACGCGCTGCGACACCGTGAACATGTAGTCCTTATCGATCGCGATGGTGCGTTCGAAAGTCTGGCCCTGACCGTTCGACCAGGACAGCGTCACCGGCCTTTCCGGGGTCAGCGTGGTCGAGTCGGTGGTCCAGATTGTCTCCGGAGTCGGGACTGCGACTGACGAGCCGCTGGCCGCCACCCAGCCGAATTCGGCGTAATAGGGGTGCTTCAGCCCAGTCGGATCGAGCAGATGGATCGGCGGGCTCTTGGGGTCGATGGTGACGCGGTAGTCGGTCAGGACGACATCGTCGATGCGCGCGCCCTTCAGCGCGATCGATCCCTGCACCCGAGGCGTGCTGATGGTGATGCGCGGCGACAGCGCCAGGGCGGCCTCGCGGCTCTCACCAGCGGTCTGGCCGGCGCTGTCCCGGGCAGCGCCGGGAGCGGACGGCGCGGTGCTCTGTCCGGGCACAGGAACGCTGGATCCGTCGGCCTGCGAGGTCTGACCCTGTTGCTGAGCCTGCTGCTGGCGCTGCTGGTCGATCTTCGGGCGTTCCACCAGGAACTGGAACCCGAGCAAGATCAGCACGGACAGCACGATCGCAAGGATCATGTTCTTTTGGTCGGTCATCGCGGGGATCCGTCGGTGAGGCCGCGCGTCGGCAGCGTGAACGTTTGGTCGAGATCGATGGTGGCCAGCGGCGGCACCGGATCGTACCCGTCGCTACCCCACGGATGGCAGCGTAGCAAGCGCCGAGCCGCGAGTGCTAAGCCGCGCAACGGCCCGTGCACAGCGATCGCCTCCAGGGCGTAGGCCGAACAACTCGGCGCAAACCGGCAGGCCGGACCGAGCAGCGGGGACAGCAGGAGCCGGTAGGCGTGGATCGGGGCGCTGATCAGCGCGCGGATCACGATCGCCGCCCTTTGCCTGAGCGGGCGCGGTCGAGAGCTTTGCCGAGATCGGCCAGCAATTCGTCATAGGTCCGCTCGGCGGTACCGGCCCGCGCGATTAGCACATAGTCGAATCCCGCCTCGGCGCGTGCCGACAGAACGTCGGTCACTGCCGCGCGCAAACGACGACGGGAACGATTGCGGACCACCGCATTGCCGACCTTGCGGCTGGCGGTAAAACCGACGCGCGGACGCGTATCGTCACCGGTTTCGTCGGGCGACCGGCGCCGAACCTGGAGAACCAGGCCGGGAGCCACGGCTTTCACGCCACGAGCGGCGCGCAGGAAATCGGCGCGGCTGAGAAGCCGCGACAATGCAGGTGCGCCGGTCGTTCGCATCGCTTCACCGTTCGACGCCGTCGAACGGTATCAGGCGGAAAGGCGCTTGCGACCCTTGGATCGGCGGGTGGCGATCACGCGGCGGCCACCGACGGTGGCCATTCGCGAGCGAAAGCCATGCCGACGCTTGCGGACCAGGACGCTAGGTTGATAGGTGCGCTTCACGGGAAGTCTCCGTCACGTCGACGTGCCATAGGTTTGGCGAGGGCGCGTGTATATCGGCTGTACCGCGCCGAGTCAACGCCCAGGCTGACAGCGTTACAGGGCCTGCCGTGCCCGCAGCGCCTGGGCGAGTGTTCCGTCGTCCAGATAGTCCAACTCGCCACCGACCGGGACCCCGTGAGCCAGGCGCGAAACCTTCACGCCGGTCGACGCCAGCCGGTCGGCGAGATAGTGCGCGGTGGTCTGGCCGTCGACCGTGGCGTTCATCGCCAGGATCACCTCGTTCACCGCCGGGTCGGCGGCACGCAGGACCAGCCCGTCGACGTTCAGGTCACCCGGTCCGATCCCGTCGAGAGCCGACAGCACGCCGCCGATCACATGGTAGCGGCCCTTGAAGGCGACGGCACGCTCCAGCGCCCACACGTCTGCCACGTCCTCGACCACACAGATCGCCTGCGGGTCGCGGCGCGGGTCGCTGCAGATGCCGCACGGGTCGACGGTGTCGAGGTTGCCGCAGGTGGTGCACGGCCGGACCGAGCGGGCAGCGGCGGCCAGCGCTTCGGCCAGCGGCAGCATCAGGGAGTCCCGTCGTTTCATCAGATGCAGGATGGCGCGCCGGGCCGACCGGGGCCCGAGGCCCGGCAACTTCGCCAGAAACTGCATTGCACGGTCGAGTTCGCCGACAGCCACGGCCAGCAGCCTCTCAGAACGGCAGCTTGAAGCCGGGCGGCAGGCTAAGCCCGCCTGTCAGGCTCTGCATCTCCTCGGCCGAGCGGGCGTCGGCCTTGCCCCGCGCGTCGTTGATCGCGGCGACCAGCAGGTCTTCCAGGACCTCGGTCTCGGCCGGATCGACCAGCGCGCGATCGATCGTGACCTTGCGGGCTTCGCCCTTGCCGGTGAGCACGACCTCGACCATGCCGCCGCCGGAACGGCCGGTGACCTCAAGAGCGGACAGCCGCTCCTGCATCTCCTGCACCTTGCCCTGCATTTCCTGAGCCTGCTTCATGAGCTGGCCGAGGTTTTTCATGTCTGCCTCACGCTTGGTTTGCCTTGCTTTCGGGCGCTTCGTCGTCGAACGCGATCGTGTCGGCGTCGTCCAGTGCCTCGTCGTCCGGATCGGCACTGGCCTGGGGCGGAGGCGCCGTCACTTCTTCAATGCGTGCCCCCGGGAACAGTTCAAGCACTTTGGAGACCACCGGGTGCTCGGCCAGCTTGGCGAAGTGCTCGGCCTTGGCCGTCACCGCCTGTTCGCGCAGGGTTGCTTCACCATCCTCGCGCGAGATCCGGACATCCCAGGGCTGGCCGGTCCAGCGGCCGAGATGGGCCGCGATCTGAGCAGCGAACCGTGGATCGGTACCGTTCTGCGGGCGAATGTCGATCCGGCCCGGCGCGTAGGACACGCAATGCACCGACCCGGAGAGTTGTGCCGACAGAACCGGTTCGCCGCGCGCGTGAAACAACTCGGCGAGTGCCTTGAACGTCGCCGGGACCTCGGCGCGGGCATCTTCAGGTTCTTGTGCATCGGCTGGTGGCGGGCCGTCCATGACATACGACGGCGAACCGTCCGGCTCGGCCGGCGGTGATGCGGCCGCAACGGGCAGCGTCGATGTTGTTGCCGTGGCTGCGTTTGTAACGGCCGGCGCCGCGGCGCCGGTCGCGACCGCTCCGGATCCGTCTGTCAGGAACCGGATCAGATCGGCCGGGTCCGGCAGGTCGGCGGCATAGCCGAGGCGGATCAGCACCATCTCGGCGGCGGCGACCGGCGCCGTTGCGTTCTGAACCTCACCCAGCCCCTTGGACAGCATCTGCCAGGAACGGGTCAGAGCGGGCACCGGCAGGGTCTCCGCCAGCTTGCGGCCGCGATCGCGTTCAGCCTCGCCAAGATCGTTGGCACCGGAAGCCTTCGGCGCCGCCTTCATGCGGGTGATGGCGTGGGTCAACTCCATCAGGTCCTGGATGACCACCACCGGATCGGCGCCGCCGTCATACAGCATCCGCAGCACGTCGAGCGCTTCGGAGATCCGGCCGGCCATCACCGCCTCGAACAGGTCGTAGACCCTCTCGCGGTCGACCAGGCCGAGCATGTCGCGGACCTGGACGGCGGTGACCGGCCCGGTGGCCAGTGCCATCGCCTGGTCGAGGATCGACAGTCCGTCGCGGGCCGAGCCGTCGGCCGCGCGCGCGATCATCCGCAGCGCCTCGGCTTCGGCCTCCACGGCTTCGGCGGCGCAGACCTTCTCGAACAGCTCGCTCAGGACCGCCACGTCGATGCGGCGCAGGTCGAAGCGCTGGCAGCGCGACAGCACCGTGATCGGGACTTTTCGGATCTCGGTGGTCGCGAAGATGAACTTCACGTGCTCGGGCGGTTCCTCCAGTGTCTTCAGCAGCGCGTTGAAGGCGTTGCGGGTCAGCATGTGGACCTCGTCCACGATGTAGACCTTGTAGCGCGCCGATACCGGCCGGTAGCGGACGCTCTCGATGATCTCGCGGATGTCGTCGACGCCGGTGCGCGATGCCGCGTCCATCTCCAGCACGTCGACGTGACGGTCGCCGGCGATCGCCACGCAGTTGTCGCAGGTCCCGCACGGCGTCATGGTCGGACCGCCGGTGCCGTCCGGCCCGATGCAGTTCAGGCCCTTGGCAACGATGCGGGCGGTCGTGGTCTTGCCGACCCCGCGCACGCCTGTCAGTACGAAGGCGTGGTGGATGCGATTTTGCGCAAACGCATTGCGCAGGGTGCGGACCAGGGTCTCCTGGCCGACCAGATCCTCGAAGGTCTGCGGACGGTATTTGCGCGCCAGGACCCGGTATTCGGTCGCTGGAGCAGGGGCGCCGGTGACGGCGTCGTCGGAAGAGACATCGGTCATGCGGTGATCATACGGCGCCGCGGCCGGCCATGAAACCGACGATAAGGGAGTAAGGTGGAAGACCGGCAGCGACCCGGACCGAAACTCGTTACGGCTGCTTCCTTCCGGACCTGACCGAATTGGCGAGGAGCCCGTCCGCGCCAGCCTTCCGATGCGGGATATAGGATGGGCGGGTGGGGCAGCGCAAGGGCGGGCTGCGATTGCGATGCCGGCTTGTGCACGGGTCCGCAGGTCCCTAGCTTCGCCGGAACAGGTGGCAATGGAGATCCCGATGAACGTCCGCGATATCCTGAAGGCCGGCCCGGTGATCCCGGTCGTGACCATCGACGATGCGGCGCAGGCGCCGGGCCTTGCCAAGGCACTGATGGCCGGCGGCATCCGGGTGATCGAGATCACCCTGCGCACCCCGGCGGCGCTCGATGCGGTGCGGGCGATCCGCGAACAGGTTCCGGACATGATCGTCGGGATCGGGACGTTGCTGGATGCCGAGCAGGTGGCGGCGGCGGTCGAGGCTGGCGCGGTGTTTGCGGTATCGCCCGGCTTCGACCAGGCGCTGGTTGCCCAGGTGGCGGCGGCCGGCCTCGCCTATCTTCCGGGCATCCAGACGGTGTCGGAGGCGATGGCGGCACGCCGGGCCGGGCTGGACACCCTGAAGTTCTTCCCGGCCAAGGCGGCCGGCGGTACTTACGGCCTGGACCAGATCCGTCCGGTCCTTCCTGACATCGCGTTCTGCCCGACCGGCGGAATCGGCGCCGAAGATGCGCCGGCCTACCTCGCCCTGCCGAACGTTCTGTGCGTCGGCGGCAGCTTCCCGGCTCCGGCGGACGCGATTCGCGACGGCGATTGGGCACGGATCGAGGATTTGGCGCGCAGGGCGGCTGCGCTTCGTGGTTAGAAATGATGTTCGCTGTTTGTTCTTGAAATTGTGATCGCGACCAAACTATCGTGCCGCTCATGCTTTCCGAGCGAATGGAGTCCGGCCATGGCCGACGGTTCTGAACTGATCCTGTATCACGCGGCACCATCGCGATCGTCGATCGCCCACTGGATGCTCGAAGAGGTCGGTCGGCCCTACGAGATGCGGATTCTCGACCTGAAGAAACAGGAAAATCGCACCCCGGAGTATCTGGCAGTCAACCCGATGGGCAAGGTGCCGGCGCTGGTCCACGGCGGGACCGTGATCACCGAGTCGGCAGCGATCTGCTGCCATCTCGCCGATGCGTTCACGGAAGCCCGGTTGAACTTCCCGGTCGGCGATCCGCGGCGCGGGCCCTACCTGAAGTGGCTGTTCTTCGGACCGAGTTGCATCGAGCCGGCGATGATCGACCGGATGATGCAGCGTGAGACTGGGCCGCGCTCGGCGGTTGGCTACGGCGACTATGACACCACCATGGGGGTGGTCGCCGACGCCTTGCGGCTGGGGCCCTACCTGTTCGGCGAGACGTTCACCGCCGCCGACGTGGTGATCGGCTCCACCCTGCGCTGGGGGATGCTGTTCGAGCTGATTCCCGACCGCGAGGAGTTCAAGTCCTATGTCGCGCGTCTCGGCGAGCGGCCGGCCTTGAAGCGATCGCAGGCGACTGATGCCGAGTTGGCCCCGCCACCGGCCAGCTGAGATCGCCGGTCATCCGGAGGCAGCTTCGGCGCGGGACTTCAGAAAGCTGTTCACGTCGTCGCGGTTCGGCGCGCCCAAGCGACCGCCGAACCGCGTGACCTTCACGGCAGCGGCGGCTGATGCAAAATGCATGGCATCGCCGACGGGCTGGCCTTCGGCGACGCCGAGGGCATAGGCGCCGTGGAAGACATCGCCGGCCGACAGCGTGTCGACGGCGTCGACCGGGAAACCGGCCTGCCGCTGCCGCACCCCGTCGGCAATCCACTCGACCCCGGCCGCACCGAGGGTGACGGCGACCACCTTCGCTCTGGGGAGCGTCGCCGCCAGCGCTTCGAGATCGCCCGACGACTGCAGTAGGGCAAGGCCAGGCTCCGAGCACACTACGTGATCGGCCCGTGCCGCGAGGTCGCGCAGCACCGCCGGATCGGCAACGTCGGCATCCAGGATCGCCGGCACCCGCGCGGCAAACGCGGCTTCCAGCGCAGCGGCGGCGCCCGTCGGCCAGCGCGTATCGACCAGGACCGCTCCCGCCCCGGTGAGCGTATCGAGCGGCAGCCAGCCCGGGTCGTGGGAGAGTTCCGGGTCGTAGAACGGGACGATGAGGCGTTCGCCTGCCGCGTCGACGATGATGGTGGAGATCGCTGTGCGACGACCCGCCTCGACGCGGACCGCCGAGACGTCGACGCCCTCACCGGCAAGGTCGGCGCGCCAGCGCCGTCCGGCATCGTCGTCGCCGATCCGCGCCCAGATCCCGGCACGGCCGCCCAGCCGGGCGATCGAAGCTGCCGCTGCCGACGCCATGCCGGCACCGAACACCGCGCAGGCGTCGGCCAGCACCTTGCCGTGCGGCGGAATCGCCGGCACCCGCAGCACCGTGTCGAGCGTCGCCGCGCCCAGGCATTGCACGTAGGGAGCCGCCCGGGCCGGTTGCGTTCCGGTGCCCTGCATTGTCGTCGTGTCGGCCATGCGTGAATTTCCTATGGCGCATGAGTGCGGATACGATTACCTGTGCGGATACTGCATCAGAGGACGCCCACGGGCCATGACCCAGCCGACGAGCCGAGATCAGCAACGACGACGAACCGTGCGACGACGCGCGTTCGGTTGACCCCGCCCGGCTGTGCCGGAGCGGGCTTTGCTTTCCCTCTCCGACAGGTAGCCCCAATGTTTCAGATCCGCTCCGAAATCCCGTCCGATGGCGCCGCCGTCGAAACCCTCAATGACCTTGGCTTTGGGGTAGAGCGGCGCGGACGCACGGTCTACCGGCTGCGCCTCGGCGCGCCCACGCTCAGCTTCATCGCCGCCGATCCGGTGAGCGACCAGCCGCTGGCCACCCTGCGGTTCTGGCCGGTGATGGTCGGGCTCGATCGTCCGGCCCTGCTGCTCGGGCCGTTGGCGGTGATCCCGGAACGGCGTGGCGAAGGGCTTGGCCGCGCACTGGTCGGCCATGGCTTGTCCGTTGCGCGTGATCGCGGCTGGCGGCTCTGCCTGGTGTCGGGCGACCGGGACTACTACCGGCCGTTCGGCTTCGAGCCGGCGGCGCCCTATGGGTTCGCGATGCCCGGCCCGATCGAGGCCGGCCGCCTGCAGGTTAAGGCGCTGACCTCCGAGGCGTTGGACACCCTGCCACGCGGCGCGACCCTGCCACTCCTGCCCTGGAGGGGGCATCGAGGAGGCAATACCGACGGGGACGACGTCGTGAGCCACCGGCGGCTGCGCGTCGGCTGACGGCCGGCGTCGGTATGCTGTTTGGATGGACTCTAGAAATATGGGTCCTCGCCGCAGTCGCGTCCCTGGTGGCGGGCGTGATGCGCGGCTTTACCGGGTTCGGCTTCGCGTTGATCCTGGTGACCGCGGTCACGGTGCTGGCGCCGCCATCCGACATCGTGCCGGTCTCGTTGCTGCTCGACATCTTTGCCGGCATCCGGATGCTGCCGCATGTTCATGCCGACATCGACCGGCGCGGCAGCGTGCTGATGGTGCTGGGTGCGCTGCCGGCGATCCCCCTGGGCGCCCTGGCGCTGTCGGCGCTCAGCGACGACGCCATGCGGCTCGGGATCGGTGTGGCGGTGCTGATTGCGACCCTGGCGATTGCCGCCGGCATCGGGCTCAAGCGGGTGCCCGGCACCGGCCTGAAGCTGGCGACTGGTGCGACCATGGGCCTGTTGTCTGGGGCCGCCGGCATCCCCGGTCCTCCGGTCATCCTGCTCTACCTGTCGTCTCCGCTGCCGGTCGCGACGCTGCGGGCAACTGCGGTGGCAGTGTTTCTGGTGACGGATCTGGTCTCGGTGGTGGTGATGGGTTTCTACGGCCTGATCACCGCGCACCTGCTGCTCCACTGCCTGATCCTGATACCGATCGTGGAGGGCGCGGTGTTGCTGGGCCGCCGGCTGTACGGCCGCGCCGATCCGGCGACCGTAAAGCGCGCGGCGCTGGTTCTGCTCGGCACGTTGGCGGTTGTGGTGATCGGCCGATCTGTTCTGGGTTGATCGGCCGACCACAACGCGCAGACCTGATGCCGCCGATCAGTTGTGCTTGTGCTCCTTGCCGGCATCCATGGCGCCGGCGGCACCGATCGACACATCGACCTCGACAGTGCCAGCATGCTCGAAGGTCAGGGTCAGCGGGAACGACTCCCCCTCCACCAGCGGTTTGGCCAAGCCCATCATCATGATGTGGTGGCCACCGGGTGCCAGCGTCACTGACTCTCCGGCGGGAACGTCGAGCGCTTCGAGTGGCCGCATCTTCATCACCCCGTCCTCCGTCAGGTTGGTGTGCAGCTCCACTCGCCTGGCGGCCGATGACGAGACCGCGAGCAGCCGGTCGGCGTGGCTGCCGGCATTGGTGACGGTCAGATAGGCGGCGCCGGTCTTGACCGGGCCGGCGGAAGCGCGGGCCCAGGCGTGCCCGACCTCGATCGGACCTTGGGCGTGGCCGGCGTGAGCGTGGCCGTGATGGCCGGACTCAGCCGCTGCGGCGATGGTCACGATCGGGGCGGGATGCGCGAGCGAATGCGGGTCCTGGCCGGCTGCGGGTACTTCGACCCAGGCGACCCTGCCGGCGTCGCACTCCTGCACCGCCGGAAACGCCAGGACGTGGCCAGCCGGAAAGTCCGTGATGTGGCCGCGGAACACGAACTCGTCGTAGAACTCGTCCGGCAGGTTGCCGCCGGACCAGACCACTTTCTTCACGCCGGACGAGGTCGGCGTGCCGTAGTAGTCGTAGGTTTTGGCGTAGTCGCCTTTGACGGTGGTCAACTGCCAGCCGGCCTTGGGCATCGGCTTGACGGCGATCACGCCCTCGGGAATCGCGATGCGAACGGTTCGGGTCGCGGCACCGTCGCAGCCGTGGGGCACCCGCAGGACCGCCTTGTAAATGGCGTTGGCGCCGGCTTTGCCGGTTTCAAGCGAGGCGTGGGCGTTCGCGAGCGTCGGAATTGCCG
Source organism: alpha proteobacterium BAL199 (assembly GCA_000171835.1). GTDB lineage: Bacteria > Pseudomonadota > Alphaproteobacteria > Thalassobaculales > Thalassobaculaceae > Thalassobaculum_A. Next base: position 182,194 of record ABHC01000011.1, read on the forward strand.
CGCACAGGGCGGCGGCCATAAAGGCATAAGCTTTCACGGGATGTCTCCGTCGTGATCGGGTGAAACGTCGCTGATCGGGACGGCGCCGGGTGGCGCGCGTCAGACGATCGGCGGCGGGGCCCGGGGACGGACCTCCGTGAAGTGGTTCGCGGAGCGGCCGGCGCTGTCGGTTTCAAGCCAGTCTGCCTGAGCCGTTTGCGACGGCGGATCGAGGGTCCAAGTGCCGGACGGCGCCAGGGTCGGGGCACTTCCGCCACCCAGACAGAACGGGCACTTCGGGGCCACCCGCTCGGACGTGCCGCCGGAGGTGTCGTCCCCATCGCGATAGGCGATCCGAACCAGTCCGTCCGGCGTGCAGAGTTCGGCGAGCTGGGCCAGTGCGGAACGGTCGCCGGCTACGGCTGCCGGGCCAAACGCCGCCGCAAGGGTACCGAGAAGAATCTGCGCCAGGATCGCATACACCGCGGCCAGCGCGGTCAGGCGGTGCCTGGGCGATCCATCAACGTATCCCGGCGCTGTCGGACGTGTAGCCATCGCCCGCAGCCTACCCGCGCCGGCCGTCGCGGCAAGTGTCATGGCGCCGCAGGTGGTCTGGTCCAAAAAGAAAGGCCGGCCCCCGAGCGTGAGTAGGGGGCCGGCCCGATCGTCGCGAGCGCTGAGATCAGTTCAACGCCAATCCCTCCCGGACGATCGTGAAGCGCGCGTTGCAGATGCTGCGGGTTTCGACGGCGACGCTCTCCCAAGCTTTCTTGGCATCGTCGACGTCGCGGTAGGGGCCGAGGATCTGCTTGGTCCCATCCAGCAGCCGGTCGAAGGCGGTGGTCTCGTACTCGCCGCCGATCACCCAATAGCGTTCAGGCATGGTCAATCCTCCTTTAACTCGGGCCGGTCATTCGGCGGCGACGTGCAGGGACGCCGCCGGCCGGAACTGGGCTTCTTCGGTTGAGTCGTGCAGGGCGGTGGTCGACGATTCGCCGCCCTTGATGGCGACCGACACCGCGTCGAAGTAGCCGGTGCCGACCTCGCGCTGGTGGCGGGTCGCGGTGTAGCCGTTGGCCTCCGAGGCGAACTCGGCATTCTGCAGCTCGGAGTAGGCGGCCATGCCGCGTTCCTTGTAGTCGCGCGCCAGCTCGAACATGCCGTGGTTCAGGCTGTGGAAGCCGGCCAGGGTCACGAACTGGAATTTGTAGCCCATGGCGCCGATCTCGCGCTGGAACCGGGCGATATCGTCCTTGTCCAGGTTGGCCGACCAGTTGAACGACGGTGAGCAGTTGTAGGCCAGCATCTGGTCCGGGAACTCCTTGCGGATCGCCTCGGCAAAGCGGCGGGCTTGTTCCAGGTTCGGGGTCGAGGTCTCCATCCACAGCAGATCGGAGTACGGCGCGTAGGCCAGGCCGCGGACCACGCAGCGCTCGAAGCTGGTGCCGTCCTTCAGGCGGTAAAAGCCTTCAGCGGTACGTTCGCCGGTCAGGAACGGCCGGTCGCGCTCGTCGACGTCGGTGGTGATCAGCTTGGCGCTTTCGGCGTCGGTGCGGCACACGATCAGGGTCGGCACGCCCATGACGTCAGCGGCCAGCCGAGCGGCGTTCAGATTGGCGATGTGCTGCTGCACCGGGATCAGGACCTTACCGCCCATGTGCCCGCACTTCTTCTCGGACGCCAACTGGTCCTCGTAGTGGATGCCGGCGGCGCCAGCCTCGATGTAGGCCTTGGCAAGCTCGAAGGCGTTCAGCGCGCCGCCGAAGCCGGCCTCACAGTCGGCGACGATCGGGGCGAACCAGTCGACGTCGCCCTGGCCTTCCATGGTCTGGATCTGGTCGGCGCGCGCCAGTGTGTTGTTGATGCGGCGCACCAGTTCGGGGCCGGAGTTCGCCGGGTAGAGGCTCTGGTCCGGGTACATGGCGCCGGCCACGTTGGCGTCAGCCGCGACCTGCCAGCCGGAGAGGTAGATCGCCTTCAGCCCGGCTTTCACCTGCTGCATGGCCTGATTGCCGGTCACCGCGCCGAGGGTGTTCACATAGGGCTCGGTCCTCAGCAGCTCCCACAGCCGCTCGGCGCCGCGCCGGGCCAGGGTGTGCTCGATCCGCAGGGAGCCGGACAGCCGGCGGACGTCCTCGATGGTGTAGTCGCGGCGGACGTCGGCAAAGCGGCCCGGCGTCGTACGCATTCGATCCTGGAACTCCTGGGTCATCGCTCGGTTCTCCTGGTTGTCGGTTCGGCGACGCACTGTTCGATATCGCGCCGCAACATGACTGTCATGTATTCACTGATGACTGGAGTTGGCCATAACCTATTGCTTGAAAACGAGTAACGCGGTCTATGAAGTAAAGTTCACGAAATGTAATTTGTCACATTTGTAAATTTCTTCGCGTTTGCAAACACGCTCCAGTAGGATGGCGAAGCGCGACGCGAGCGGTCGGAAGGGTCGGAAGCCAATGGCGACGGAACGGTTGGATCGCAAGGCGATGCTCGGTCACAAGATCCGCCGGTTCCGGCTGGATCAGGGATTGAGCCAGACCGAAATGGCGGCCCAGATCGGCATCTCGCCGAGCTATCTGAATCTGATCGAGCACAACCAGCGCCCTGTGACCGTGCCGCTGCTGTTCAAGCTCGGCAACGCCTTCGAAATCGATCTCAAGGAATTCGCCGAGGACGACGACCAGCGGCTGGCCGCTGGGCTGTCGGAGGTATTCGGCGATCCGCTGTTCGAGGGACAGGCCGTATCCGAGCGGGAGATGCGCGAACTGGTTGCCTCCGCTCCGGCCGCCGCCCAGGGCGTGCTGACGCTGTACCGTGCCTATCGACGGATCTGGGAGAACGCCCAGGCGCTGGCGCATGAGGCCGGCGGTGACGGTACCGCCGACGGCCCGCTGTCCCCGGACAACCCCGTTGAAGCTGTCCGAGACGTGCTGGAGGCGGCGGCCAATCACTTCGACGACCTGGAACGCGCGGCGGAGGAGTTGTGGGAGGATGCCGGCCTCGACCGCGACACCCTGTTCGCCGGTCTGCGGGTCCACACCAAGGCGGCGCACGGCATCGATGTCCGGGTCATGCCGGTCGAGGTGATGGGCGACACGTTGCGGCGCTGGGACCATCATCGCCGCCGCATCCTGATCTCCGAGACCTTGCTGCCGTCGGCGCGGATCTTCCATCTTGGCGTTCAACTGGCGCTGATCAGTCACCGCGAGCGGCTCGACCGGATCGTGGAGCGGGCCGACCTGCAGAGCGACGACGGCCGCGACCTGTTCCGGATGACGCTCGCCAACTACTTCGCCAGTGCCGTGATGATGCCGTACGGCCCGTTCCTGCAGGCCGCCAAGGACCTGCGCTACGACATAGAGTTGCTGCGCCGCCGCTTCGGCGCCAGCGTCGAGCAGGTCTGCCATCGCTTGACCACCATGCAGCGCTCCGGCGCGCGCGGGGTGCCGTTCTTCTTCCTGCGGGTCGACAACGCCGGGAACATCTCCAAGCGCCTGTCCGGCGGAGGCTTCCAGTTCGCGCGGTTCGGCGGGACCTGCCCGCGTCTGGTGGTGCACGATGTGTTCCGCAGCCCAGGGCAGTTGAACACCCAGGTGGTGCGTTTACCCGACGACACGACGTTCCTGATCATTGCGCGCACGCTGGACCCGATCGGCGGCGGCCGCGATCCGCTGCAGCCGCGCTATTCGATCGCGCTGGGCTGCGAGTTGAAGGATTCGCGCCACCTGATCTACGGCGATAGCGTGGATCCGAAGCGGCCGGGCGATGTCACTCCGGCGGGCGTCAGTTGCCGCGTTTGCGAGCGACTGGACTGCACCCAGCGCGCCCATCCGCCGGTCAACCACAAGCTCCGGGTCGACCAGACCTTGCGCCGGGCGCAGCCCTTCGACTTCGTGCGGTGACACGGCCCCGCCGATACTGGTAGCCTGACCTCCCTTTGCCATGTCAAACGACTGCATGCGCACGCTTTTTCATCTCGCCTTGTCACCACAGTCCCGTCTGGTCCGGCTCGTCCTTGGCGAGAAGCGGATGGAGGCGCATTTGCGCGCCGAGCCGATCTGGGACCGGCGCGAAGAATTCCTGGCGATCAATCCGGCCGGTGAAGTGCCGGTGCTGGTTGAGGACGACGGTACCACGATCGCCGGCGCCACGCCGATCGCCGAGTATCTGGAAGAGATCTGCCCGGATCCGGCACTCCTGCACGGCGATGCGGCGGAGCGGGCGGAGACCCGACGCCTGATGGCCTGGTTCGACCGCAAGTTCGACCGCGAGGTCACCGACCTGCTGGTCGGCGAGAAGGTCCTGAAGCGGTTCCTGGGGATCGGCGAGCCGTCCAGCGAGGCGATTCGCGCCGGCCACAGCAACATCGCGATCCATCTGGACTACATCGGCTGGCTGGCCGAGCGGCGGAAATGGCTGGCGGGCGACCGGTTCTCGCTCGCCGATGTGGCCGCGGCGACCCATCTGTCCTGCGTGGACTATCTCGGGGACGTTCCGTGGGACCGCAACGCCGAGGCCAAGGGCTGGTATGCCCGGGTCAAGTCGCGGCCGAGCTTCCGCCCGCTGTTGGCCGACCACGTCTCCGGTCTGCGTCCAGCCAAGCACTACGCCGATCTGGACTTCTGAGGCGTCATCTATCGCTTGGTGACGTCCATTTCCTCGATTCGGGCGCGCGCTGCCGATGCGGCCGGGCCGTCGGGGTCCAAGTTAAGGACTTCGAGCCAGCTTTTCCGGGCCGCCGAAAAGTCGCCAGCGAGCTGCTCGAGGATTCCTTGCTCCAGCCAGGCTTCCGGCCGTTTGGGGTCCAGTTTGATGGCGCGTCGGACATCCTCTCGCGCCAAGTCGACGGCATCGAGATACCGGTAGGCCGAGGCGCGATACAGCATGGCCTCGGGATCCTGCGGGTCGAGCTCGATGGCGACGTTCAGGTCGTCGATAGCCTCCCACGACTTGCCGAGAGTGAGCCGGGTGACCGCGCGGTCGACACGAAGCTGCCGGTCGGTCGGCGCAAACTCGATCGCCTGGTTTTGGAGCTGCTCGGCGCGCTCGACTCGACCAGACAGCTGCCAGGCCTGGGCCGCTTGCGCCAACAGGCCGACACGAAGGCCGGGATCCTGCTTGGCAACCTCGGTGGACAGGGTCTCCAGGCGGGCGGCCGCCTCGGCGTACTGGCGCGTGCCGACCAGTGCAACCGCGGCACAGTGCCGGGCTGGCAGGCCGCCGCCGGCCTCGTGCCATGCCAGCGCGTCCGAGTAGGCCGCCGACGGGTCGGACTGTGCTTTAGCCAGGCACCGATTGTAGATGTCGGCCTTCTGCGCGTCGTCGATCGCGGCCCAGCCGGAAGCCGGGGCAAAAAGCAGCAGGACGGCCAGGGCAAAAATGTTAACCATTCCGTAACCGCCGGAATTTACACTGATCCGGCGACGGTATGAGGCAGTACGGACGATGGAAACTGGATTGAGCTCAGTCGAGGCTGATCGTCGCCTGTCGCGCGAGGCGGCGGCCCAGTTGCGCGAGATCGCGCACGAGCTGCTCAATCCGTTGAACGCCCTGACTGCCATCGCCGAGATCTTCCGCGACCAGCGATTTGGCCCGTTGCCGGGCGACAAGTACCTGGAATACGCGTCGCTGGCCCACGGTGCGGCCCAGCGCATGTTGCAGCTGTGCGACCGTCTGGTGCTGGAGGACCCCGCCGCCCGGTCGATCGAGACATCGCCGGTCGGCCAGGTGTTGAGCGATATTGTCAGCCTGTTCGGGCCGATGGCCGAGGAACGCGGCGTGACCTTGGCGCTCGATCTGCCGGACTCGCTGCCGAAGCTCCAGGTCGAAACCGAAGCCTTGACGTCAGTGGTGAACAATCTGGTGGTGAACGCCATCAAGTTCACGCCGCGCGGTGGTCGGGTGACGGTGTCGGCGCGCGCCGAGTTGGCGGAGAACGTCGCCATCCTGGTGATCTCCGACACCGGCGTCGGCATGGAGCCACAGGAAGTCGCGCGCAACATGGCTCCGGGCTGGACCGGTGCCCTTTCGACCGTCGGTGTGCACGGCGATACCGGCAGCGGCATGGGGCTGGCGGTTGTTCGCCGCCAGGTCGAACTGCTCGGCGGCACGTTGGAGTTGCGGTCGCGCAAGGACATCGGCACCTGTGCCATCATCCGCCTGCCGCTTGGACCGGTCTGAACGGCGGCTCAGAGCGCAAGCAAGGCATCCACGGTATCGGTCAGAATGGCCAGATCACGGTCGGTCGAGAGCCGATGATCGCCATCCTTGATCAACCGGATCTGCACATCGTCGCTTTCCAACCGATCGGCTAGCGTCAGGGCGTGGCGGTAGGGAGCGTCGGGATCGCGCATGCCCTGGAGCAGGCGCACCGGAACCCGGATCGGGATCGGTGCGCGCAACAGCAGATGGTTCCGGCCGTCTTCGATCAGATCCATGGTCACGATATAGGGTTGGTCGGAATACTCCGACGGCTGCCGCAGGATGCGCTCGCGCTCGAGAGTCGCGCGCTGCGCCGCGTCGAACTCCGCCCACATCAGGTCTTCGGTGAAATCGGGTGCTGCGGCGATGCCGACCAGCCCGGCGACACGTTGTGGCCGGTCTCGCGCCAGCAACAGCGCGATCCAGCCGCCCATCGACGAACCGACCAGGATCTGCGGCCCTTCGGTCAGCGCATCGAACGCCGCGAGGGCGTCGGCGTACCAGCACCCGATCGTGCCGTCCTCAAACCGGCCCGATGACTGGCCATGACCGCGATAGTCGAACCGCAGGAAGGCGTGACCGTGGCGGTGGGCGTGAGCTTCCAGCGCGATTGCCTTGGTTCCGGTCATGTCGGACGCGTAACCGCCGAGGAAAACAACGCCCGGCGTCTTGCCTGAGCTTCGATGGTAGGCCAGATGACCACCGTCCGCGGTCTCCAGGCGTTCCGGCGACGCGGGCTGTGACGCTTGCGTCATTGTGCTAGGGTCTCCTGCGTTGGACCATCGATGACTGGAAGGGCCGGTGAACGTGCCGCTCGATCTGGACGCCGCGACAGCGCCGGACTCTAACAGCATCGCCGAGGATTACGAAGCCTTCCGCCGGCTGACTCCGAGGGGTGCGCCGACGATTCTCCAGGTTCTTCCTGCGTTGGTTTCAGGCGGAGTGGAGCGTGGCACGATCGACGTCGCACGGGCTCAGATCGAGGCCGGGTGGCGCGCCTTGGTGGTCTCCAACGGCGGTCCGATGGTCCATGAATTGGAGCGCATCGGGGCCACCCATATAACGATGCCGATTCATTCCAAGAATCCCCTGATCTGGCGGGCCAATTTCGACCGAATGGTGGATCTGATCTGGCGCGAGCGTGTGGATCTGGTGCACGCCCGCTCGCGGATCCCGGCGTGGATTGCGTTTCGCGCGGCACGGCGCAACCGCGTGCCGTTCGTCACTACCTTCCATCAGCGGCCGGCCGCGCGCACTGCGCTGAAACGGCTGTACAACTCGGTGATGGTGCGCGGCGATCGGGTGATCGCGATCTCGCACTACGTGGCTGATCGGCTGATTGCCGATTACGGACTTGATCCGGCGCGTCTGCGAGTGATTCCACGCGGCGTCGATCTGTCGCTGTTCGACCCGGAACGGGTCTCGGCCGAGCGGTTGGTCCGGCTGGTTGAACGCTGGCGGATTCCGGACGGCGTGCCGGTGGTGGTGCTGCCGGCGCGAGTGACCCGGTGGAAGGGGCATGATCTGTTGGTCCAGGCCTTGTCCCGGCTGCAGCGCGGCTCGTTTCATTGCCTGATGGTCGGCGAGGACGGAGGACGGCGCAGCGTGAAGGCGGCGCTCGAGCCGGTCATCGCCAAGCTGGGGCTGACTCCGCATGTGCATTTCGTCGGCCGTACCGACGACATGCCGGCGGCCTACAAACTCGCCGATGTCGTGGTGTCGGCCAGCCTGGACCCTGAGCCGTTCGGGCGGGTGATGATCGAGGCCCAGGCGATGGGACGGCCGATCGTTGCGACCGATCACGGCGGTGCCCGGGAGACCGTGCTGCCGGGCGAGACCGGTTGGCTGGTCAAGCCAAACGATGCGGATGCTCTCGCACAGGGCATCAAGGCGGCGCTCGGTCTCGACGCCGAAGGGCGCGAGCGGCTGTCGGCGCGGGCCGTGGAACACGTGCGGGAGAACTTCTCTCGATACCAGATGTGCGCCCGCACTCTGGCGGTCTACAGCGAATTGCTGGACGCGACGGGCCCGGTCGACGATACCGTCGACGATCAGCCGGACGCAGTCTGACCATCCGGCATCCACCGCAACGCTGCCGAGCCGCATGTCCCGTCCTCGAATCCTCGTGATCAAGCTCGGTGCGCTGGGCGACTTCCTGATGGCGCTCGGGCCCATGCAGGCGATTCGCCGGCACCATCCGCAGGCCGAGCTGGTGCTGCTGACCCGTCCGCCGTACCGCGAACTGGGTGCGGCGAGCGGACTGTTTTCCGAGATCTGGATCGACCCCGCGCCGCGCTGGAATCCGGTCGCATGGGTGCGCTGGCGGTCCCGGTTGCGGCGCGGCGGGTTCGATCGCGTGTACGACCTGCAGACCTCGGAACGAACAGGCGGCTATTTCCGATTGTTCGCGTCCGACCGGCGCCCGGCCTGGTCGGGCAAGGTTGCAGGCGCGAGCCACCGGCACGTCTATCCGACTGATCACCGGATGCACTCGACCGAGCGCCAGCGCGCCCAACTCGCCGTTGCTGGAATCGACGATGCCGCCCTGTCCGACCTGTCGTTTCTGGACGGCGACCTTGCGGCGTTCGCCTTGCCGGAGCGGTTCGCGTTGCTGATCCCCGGCTCGTCGCCGGACCGGCCGTACAAGCGCTGGCCGGCCGAACACTTCGGTACACTGGCGGCGCATCTGTCGGGCAGGGGCATCACGCCGGTCGTGCTCGGCGGCCCGGATGAAGGAACGCTGGCCGACGCCATTCTGTCGGCCGAGCCGTCATCGCTGAACCTGACGGGCCGCACCGATCTTGGCCAGCTTGCGGCACTGGCCCGTCGGGCGATCGTCGCGATCGGCAACGATACCGGGCCGACCCATCTGGTCGCGCTGGCCGGCTGTCCGACAGTCGCGTTGTTCTCCGACGCCTCCGATCCGGCCAAGACCGCGCCGCGGGGCCTGGATGTGCGGGAACTGCACGAGCCCGTTCTGGCCGATCTGCCGGTGGAACAGGTGATCGCGGTTTTGTCGTAAGTCCGTTGACCGACAGAGGTGTTGCAGGCGGTCGGTGGGCTGGCCATGCTCGAGCGGCAATACATTTCCGGGCGTGAGGGGAGGCGGCCATGCTGACGATCTGGGGACGTCGCGACGCGTTCAACGTGCAGAAGGTGATGTGGCTGGTCGGCGAGCTTGAGCTTGCCCACAAGCACACCCCGGCCGGCGGATCGGCCGGCGGCCTCGACGATCCTGCGTTCCTGGCCATGAACCCGCATGGCCGGGTGCCGGTGATCGACGATGGCGGCACCGTGGTCTGGGAATCGCACACCATCCTGCGCTATCTGTCGGCCCGCTACGGCGTAGGGACGTTCTGGTCCGACGATCCGGCGGCCCGTTCCCGGGCCGAGCGTTGGATGGACTGGTCGGCGACCACCCTGCAGCCGGACTTCCTGACCGGGGTGTTCTGGGGCTTCTACCGCACGCCGGAGGCGCAGCGAGACGGCCCGGCGGTGACCGACAAGATCGCCCGGTGCGCCCGGCACATGGAACTTCTGGACCGTGAGCTGGCCGACCGGCCGTATCTCGGCGGCGACACGTTCGGGCTGGCCGACATCCCGGCCGGCCTCAACCTGTTCCGCTACTTCGGGATCCCGATCGAACGACCGTCCGTGCCGAATGTCGAGGCTTGGTATCAGCGCTTGCGGGAGCGGCCGCCCTACCGCGAGCACGTCATGCTGCCGTTCGACCACCTGTTCGGCCGGCTGGCGTTCTGAGCGGTGAGCGCGCTTCCTTGACCGTAGCGGCGGCGGTTGCTCCGATGGGGCTTCCGCAATCCAACGGGGAAGCCGCCATGGCGCACCAACCGATCGATCCCGACAGCGTCGTCGTGCTGGAGGTTCCGAACTATACACACGGCGCGGTGTCCGAAGGGGCTACCCGCTGGCTTCATCTGTCCGGCCAGGTCGGGGTGAAGCCGGACGGCAAGACTGCCGAGGGCCCGCTGGCGCAATGTCAACAAGCGCTGGCGAATATCGGGGCGTTATTGGCGGCCGCCGGCATGTCGGTCGCCGACATCGTCCACATGCGGATCTTCCTGCTCGACCGCGCCGACATTCCCGCCCTGCGTCAGGCCCGCGGCGAATTCCTCGGCACACGGGTGGTGCCCAGCACGTTGGTATTGGTGTCGGGGCTCGTCGATCCGGCCTGGAAGGTCGAGATCGAGGTGGTGGCGGCCCGCTGACCTTCGTCGGTGATCAGGTCTCCCCGAACAGGAACGCCAGCAGCGCGAAGCGCCGGCCCGAGCGCATGGCCATGACCTCGTGCAACAGCGAGCAGGAGAACACGATAGCCGAGCCGGTCGGGGTCTTGTAGGCGGCTTCCGAAAACTCCGGGAAGCGCAACTCAGCGCCCTCGTACTCGTCGGCGTTCAAGTTGATGGTGACCGCGAACCGGCGGTGCGCCACGAACGGCAGGGTGTTGTCGCGGTGGCCGTGCTGGGAGCCGCCGCGATAGCCTTCGTAGCAGGCGATCCGGTAGCGCTCGTGCCGGGTCACCTTGTACTGGAAGGCCTTGTGGATCTCCGGCATCAGCCGCGGCACCAGTCGGGCATCGATGATATTGTTGTTGGCGGTCGAGCAGACCCAGTGGTCGATCCGGTCGTTGCGGCCGTATTCCGGGATTCGCATCTTGCAGTCGGTGGTGCGGCCCTTGAGCTGGTTGTGCCCGGGGTCGACGAACTCTTGGCCCTGCATGGCGTAGATGCTGATCAGCCGCCGGCAATCTTCCGGGCTCAGCACATCCGGCACCACCAGCACCGGCGGATGGATCGGCGATACCGCGACCGCCTTGCGGGCGGCGTTCAGCGGTCGAACCAGAGCTAGGATCGCCTCGACCGGATCGCCGGCGGTGTCCGGGTCGAGCCGTGCCAGGACATGGCCGTTCGGCGCGATCGCCAGGACCGCTGCGCCGTCGCCGGAGGCACCCGGGGTCACCGTCAGCCCCATGGCCCGGAACGCGGCCCCGCTGCCGTCGACCAGCACCGGAAATGGTGCCGCTCCGGCGTTGTCGGCCTCGCCGGCCGGCAGCACCAGATGGACGTAGACCTTGTGCTCGTCGAGGGCATCGCGGGCGGCGGTGAAGGCACCGATACTGGCGGCGGCCGGTCGCTCAAGAGAAGCGGCGAACACCAGGACCTGGAAGCGCCCGGCCTCGTCGTCGGCGAACGGATCGAAGATCGCGCCGGTGCGCCGCTTCAGCGCGAGCTGTGGAACGATATCCCCGATTTCCGGACGCGTGATTGGGGGCTGGGTCTGAATGGTCACGGCTCCGCCTCATGCTCCTGACGGCGGCAGTGAGCCTCGGCTGGCCGTGCGATGCAAGCGCGAATGGCCCGGCGGCCGGTGAACGGTTGAGCGGGCGGGTCACTCGGCTATGGTGTCGGCAAAACAAGGCGCGGGGGAAACGATGCTCAGCACGGTGATGACGGGTTGGCTTCGGTGCGTGTCGCTGTCCGCAGCGCTGCTGCTTGCGGCCCTGTCGTCGGCCGTTGCGCAGGAACCGGCGCCCGACCGGCTGGCCCACAACAAGCTGTTCGTCGAGACTTTCGTGAACCGGTGCCTGTCGGCGGTTCACGCCGACACCGCCTACGACACGACGGGCATGAACGAGGTGCATGAGTTCCTGGCGGGCCACTGGCTCGACGGCAAGCCGGGAAGCGTATGGACGCCCAATCCGGCCATGCACATCCTGCTGATCATCCGTGACGGTGCCGGATGCTTCGTGGTGTCGGAGTTCGGCGATGCCAACGCACTGGAGCCGGTGGTGGCCGCGCGGATCGCCGAAGCGCACCCGAGTTTCGTGCGCGAGCAGTTCCAGCGCGCCGAAGACGGCGGGTTCGGATCCAAGTACCTCGACGAGAGCTGTGGCGGGAACCGAAGTTGCCGGGTCGTCGTCAACGCACGGGCGGCATCGGAGGAGGGGAAGCTGGCGATGCTGGCGGCCGCGATGCGCTTCACCCCACCGGCGCAGTAAGCCGAGACTGTATGCCGCGTCCGATCGGCGGAACCGGGACGCCGCCCTTGCGACCCCGGCGCGGGCGCGTTAAGTAACCGGCATCGACGATCAATGCAGGCGAACCGATGCGCTGCTCGCATGAGCTGACTAGCCGGCCGTCTCGGACGGTCCCCGTCTGAGGCGGCGTCCATCTTGCGAGCCGGCGCGCGCCGGCTCGCCCGGTATTCCTGTCAGTTCATCGCTTTCCAGTCGAGACACGCCATGCCTGCCATTACGCTTCCTGACGGCTCCGTCCGTTCCTACGACCAGCCGGTAACGCCGGCCCAGGTTGCCGCCGACATCGGCCCCGGCCTCGCCAAGGCGGCTTTCGTCGCCAGGGTCGACGGCAAGTTCGTCGATCTGGGCCTGCCGATACACCGTGACGCTCAACTTGCCCTGGTGACCCGCAAGGACGAGGCGGCGGTCGAGCACATCCGCCACGACTGCGCCCACGTGATGGCCGAGGCGGTGCTGGAGCTGTACCCGGACGCCCAGGTCACGATCGGCCCGTCGATCGAAAACGGCTTCTACTACGACTTCCATCGCGCCACGCCGTTCACCCCGGACGACCTGGTCGCGATCGAGAAGCGGATGCACGACATCGTCGACCGCGACGAGCCGATCACGCGCGAGGAGTGGACCCGCGAGCAGGCGATCGCCCACTACAAGACGACCGACGAGCCGTTCAAGGTCGAACTGGCCGAGGCGATCCCCGAGGGCGAGATCATCAGCTTCTACCGCCAGGGCAATTTCCTCGACCTGTGCCGCGGCCCGCACGGCCCGTCGACCAAGACCATCGGCCACGCCTTCAAACTGATGAAAGTGGCCGGCGCCTACTGGCGCGGCGACAGCAGCAAGCCGATGCTGCAGCGGATCTACGGCACGGCGTTCGCCGACCAGAAGCAGCTCGATGCCTACCTGCACATGCTGGAGGAGGCCGAGAAGCGCGACCACCGCCGGCTGGGCCGCGAGCTTGATTTGTTCCACATCCAGGAAGAGGCGGTCGGCTCGGTGTTCTGGCACCCCAAGGGCTGGACCCTGTACCGGGTGATCGAGAACTACATCCGCGGCCGGCTGGAAGAGGGTGGTTATCGCGAGATCAAGACGCCGCAGCTGATCGACCGGGCGCTGTGGGAAGCGTCTGGCCACTGGGACAAGTTCCGCGAGGCGATGTTCACCGCCAACGCCGAGGACGACAAGGTCCTGGCGCTGAAGCCGATGAACTGCCCCGGCCATGTCCAGGTCTACAAGCAGGGTCTGAAATCGTACCGCGACCTGCCGTTGCGCCTCGCCGAGTTCGGCTCGTGCCACCGCAACGAACCGTCGGGTGCGTTGCACGGCATCATGCGGGTGCGGGCGTTCACCCAGGACGACGCCCACATCTTCTGCACCGAGGACCAGATCACCTCGGAGAGCATCCGGTTCTGCGACCTGCTGAAAAGCGTGTATCGCGACTTCGGGTTCGAAGACATCCGGATCAAGTTCTCCGACCGGCCGGAAGTGCGGGCCGGCGAGGATGCCGTCTGGGATCGGGCCGAGGGGGCGCTTCGATCGGCTTGCGATGCCGCCGGGCTCGACACCACGCTGAATCCGGGCGAGGGCGCGTTCTACGGCCCGAAGCTGGAGTTCGTGCTGCGCGACGCCATTGGCCGCGACTGGCAGTGCGGGACCCTGCAGGTCGACTTCGTGCTGCCGGAACGCCTTGACGCCAACTATGTGGCGGAGAGCGGCGAGCGCAAGCGGCCGGTCATGCTGCACCGGGCGATCTTCGGATCGATGGAGCGCTGGATTGGCATCCTAATCGAGCAGTATTCCGGGCGGTTCCCGATGTGGCTGTCACCGCTGCAGGTGGTGGTCGCGACCATCACCAACGACGCCGACGGCTATGCCGAGGAGGTGGCTGCCGCGTGCAAGGCGGCCGGGCTGCGCGTCGCGATGGATCGCCGGAACGAGAAGATCAACTACAAGATCCGAGAGCATTCCGAGGCCAAGGTGCCGGCGATCCTGGTGGTCGGTGCCCGCGAAGCCGAGGGAAGAAGTGTTGCCGTGCGGCGGCTTGGCGGTCAGGCGCAGGAAGTGCTTGCGTTGGACGACGCGGTTCATAGACTCAAGACCGAAGCCACTCCGCCGAGCGGACAGGCCTGACCACATAAGGAGACGACCCCATAGCTAGACCTCCCTTCAACGCCGCGCCGCCGACAAAAGACGGGCCGCGCGTCAACCGTGAAATCAATGTGCGCACTGTGCGGTGCGTCGGCCCCGAGGGCGACATGCTTGGCGTGTTGAGCCTGAACGATGCTTTGGCGCAAGCCGAGCAGTTCGGACTCGACTTGGTCGAGGTATCGCCGAACGCCGACCCGCCGGTCTGCAAGATCCTCGATTTCGGAAAATTCAAGTACGAGGCCCAGAAGAAGAAGAACGAGGCCAAGAAGAAGCAGAAGGTCATCGAGGTCAAAGAGATCAAGATGCGCCCGAACATCGACGATCACGACTACCAGACCAAGATGCGGAGCGTGAACCGCTTCCTGGAAGACGGCGACAAGGTCAAGTTGACCATGCGGTTCCGGGGACGCGAGATGGCGCACCAGGAAATCGGCCTGAATGTCCTGAAGCGGGTGCAGGACGATCTTGGCGAGCTCGCCAAGATCGAGGCGCATCCGCGGCTGGAAGGCCGCCAGATGGTCATGGTGGTCGCGCCGCGCTGACCGCCAGACGCTCGCGGAACCACGTTCACGCCGAGCGCGCATAACGTCCGAACGGCCCGGAGCGATTTCCGGGCCGTTTGTCGTTGCGGCCGAGCCGGAATCGACCGGGATGGTGGAAGGCAGGACGGGACAGCCGCGCCTACAGCCACGTTCCCGTCAGGGTCTCCGGTGGTGCGCCCAGACCAAGCTTGAAACGGCTGACACCGAGCATCGAGGCGTCGATGCCGCCGAGGTCGAGCCAGCGCACGCCACTGTCGGCCAGGCGCTCGATCCCTTCCCACAGCAGCCGGTTGTGGGCGTGGGCGTCGCGACCGTCCGAACTGGTCCAGGCGAGATAGTAGGTGGCGGCGTCGCCGTGGCGCAGGAACAGCACGCCGGCCACCGGGTCCGAACCGCGCTCGGCCACCAGGATCAGCACGTCCTGTGGCTTGGTCGCGAGCAACGCGAGAGCGGCGGCGAACGTGCCGGTGGGACCACTGAACCCGCGCCGGCGGCGGTGTTCGTCGTGGCGCTCGACCAGCCAGCCGAGTGCCGCACCGCCGTGGGAGTCGCGGACCCGCAGCCGCTCCCGCTCGGCCCGGACCAACTGGTTGCGCCATTTCTGGTGCAATCCCGCCCGCAGCGCGTCGACGCCGATCGAGAGATCCAGCCAGGCCGTGCTGTAGCCGGTGACCGTGCGGCGCATGCCCAGGCCGCGCATCAACGCGGTACTTGCATTGTCCTGCGCGAGTTCCGGCGTCCAGAACAGCGCGTTGGCCCGGGCCAGCGGCCAGCAATCGCGGATCAGCTGGAACACCGCCGCCAGTATCGCAGGGTCCGGGGCTTCGTCGAGGAACAGCGGGCCGCGCACCACCTTGACCAGACGGACCGCACCGGCGATCGACCATACCAGGGCCTGGACCAGCGCGATCGGCCGCCGTCCCTGCCGGAACACGCCGCGCACTGGCCGGTACGGCGATCCGGCGGCAATCGCATCGCCGTACGGCCAGCTTTGCTCGATCGGCGCCCGGCCAACGGTTGCCAGCAATTGGTTCCAGCCACGCTCGCTCTCGCCGGCCCAGATCAGGTCGATGCCGTCCCGCGACCCGCCGGGCCGCCCGGTGTTGGTTTTTGCGACGGGTGCGGGTTTGCGTCGCCGCTGGTTTTGTCGTTCCGCCATCCGTGTTCCCCGCCCGCGATTCAGCCGCTAGTGTTCCGCCGATGATCACCCTGTTCAAGAAACCCGTGCGCGTCCACGGCCACCTGATCCCGACCCGGCGATACACCGGCTGGGCGTTGATCTACGTGCTGTTGTTCGTGGGCATGCCGGTCACCATTCTGATGGTGGCACTGGACGTCGTCGGCTGGGCGGTCACGGTCAAGCTGTTCGGGGCATCGTGCTACGGGGTTGGATGTCTGTTCGGGTAGGATCTGAAGGATGACGCTGGCATCGGCCGTCGAAGCGGCGTGCCGGCCGGCCGCGACCCACCGGCCGGTCCGTGTGGTGCGCCACGCCGATGCCGAGACCGAGCTGGAGATGGTGTCCGGTGACCCGGATCCCCGGCTGCGCGGCACCGTGCTCGACTACACGGGCTACCGGGAGCGTTCGCTGGGGCCGATGCGGCGCCGGGAGTTGCCGTGGCCCGGCATCGTGCTGATCTTCGACTTCGGCCCGACCCTGCGGTTCCTCGACGCCGACGGCACGGCCGTCGTGGCCCGGCATCCCGGCGGCTTTCTGGCCGGCGTGCACGATGTGACAGTGCTGACCGAAACGGTGGGCGAGCAGAGCGGCCTGCACGTCAATCTGACGCCGCTGGGTGCGCGCCGGTTGCTGGGGCTGCCGATGGGCGAGGTGGCGAACCGGGTGGTCTGGGTCGACGACGCCTTCGGGCGTGCCGGTCCCCGACTGGTCGAGGCGCTGCTGAACGCACCGGACTGGTCGGCTCGGTTCGATCTGCTGGACAGCGTCATCACCCGTCGGCTGTCCGAGACCGCGCGGCCGTCCAGGCTTGCGGTCGCCGGTTGGCAGCGCTTGCAGGACTCCGGCGGACGGATTGCGATCGGCGATCTGGCGGCCGAGCTGGATTGCAGCCGCAAGCACCTGATCGCGGTGTTCCGCGACCAGATCGGTCTGCCGCCGAAGACCATCGCCCGCATCCTGCGCTTCCATCGGGCGATCGGCCTGTACGACCGCGGCCTGTGCGCCGGCTGGGCCGACGTCGCCTATGAATGCGGCTACACCGACCAGGCGCATTTCGTGAACGACTTCCGGCATTTCGCTGGTGTCAGCCCAACCGTGTTCCTGGCGCAGCGCCGTCCGCTGGAGCGGGCCACCCTGCCGGGCTGAAGCGGTAAAATCCTTGCAAGACCGGCCACGATGCCGCGCCTAACGTCCCGCGAAGTCGTCAACCCATGCAAGGAGGCCGACATGGCCGACCATCCGAACATCTTCCCCTGTGTGAAGTACCGCAACGCGCCGGCCGCCGTCGAATGGCTCGACCGGGCGTTCGGGTTCAAACCGAAGATGGTGGTCCCGGGCGAAGACGGTACCGTGATGCACGCCGAGCTGCGCAATGGCGCTGGCATGATCATGTGCGGATCCACCAGCGCGCCGGACCCGGCCAATCCGTGGACCGTGGAGGGGTTCGGGGTCTACGTGCAGGTCGACGACGTCGACGCCCACCACGCCCGTGCGGTGGGATCACCCTTCGTGTGCTTCCAAATCGCCATCGGTGCGCGGAGGAACGGGCACCGATTCCGCCGAGACGCTCGGGTCTTGCGTTTGCCCTGTTCCTTGGTGTCACGTCCGTG
>ABHC01000010.1 GCA_000171835.1 alpha proteobacterium BAL199
AGAAGGCAGCCAGCGAGCCTTCCCGACCGGCCATCTCCCGCGCCCGTGCCGCGTTGTTGATGACCGCCTCGATCTTGCCGCGGTGCCGCACGATGCCGTCGTCCGTCAGCAGTCGGTCGACATCGTGCGGGGTGAAACGCGCGATCCGGTCGAAGTCAAAGTGGAGGAACGACGTGCGGAAGTTGTCGCGCTTGGCCAGGATGGTCCGCCAACTGAGCCCCGATTGGAAGCTTTCCAGACAGAGCTTTTCGAACAGACGGTGATCGTCGTCGACTGGGAATCCCCATTCGGTGTCGTGGTAGCCGAGGAACTCCGGCGCCGCCCCGCACCAACGGCAACGCGGCTCGCCGTCGGGACCCAGGATCGTGGCACTCATGCGCCGACCGTCTCGGGGTCGAGCAGGAACTGCAGCCGCGGGTCGCTGCGGGCCGGCGTGATCTCCAGGATCTCGACGTCGACGACCTGCTCCGCGACGAACGGGTCGTCGTTCACCCGGCGCTGCAGGTCCGGCAGCGAGGTGTTGTGGGCCACAATTCCACCGCCCTGGTTGGGCTGCAGGCTTCCGACGACCAGGAACACTCCGTCATCGAAGCCGCGCTGGATCCACTGCTTGTGGCCCTCCATGAATTGGCCGGCCTGGGCTTTGTTGCCGGCAAACTTCAGCAGCACGACAAACATCGGGTTGATTCTCCTACAGGGTGGGTGGGCCGCGCGTTCGGCGGCGCTTCAGGGCTTCCCGTCGATGCACGCGTCCAGCCAGTCGCACATCTGCTGAACTTCGTGCCGCACGAACGCCTCGTCGCGGAATGCGCTGGATAGGGTGGCCACACCCTGACTGCGAGCCAGCAGGTGCATTGCCAGCGTGTCGGCGTCATCCGCGCGGTCAAGTTCGGCGAACTGCCGGCTCAACCACGTCCGGAACAGCGTGAACAGGGTGCTGGCCTCGGCGTGCGAAGCGTGGTTCAGCTTGGCAAGCTCGGTGCTCAACGTGCCGACCGGGCAGCCGTAACGCTGAATGTCGGACCCGTTCACGATCAGGATCCGGATGAAGCTGCGGATGCGGTCCGCCGGCCCAGCGCCCTCGGCCTCCCACTGCTCCAGCATCCGGCGGGTGTTGGCCAGCCGCACGCCGATCACCGCGTCCAGGATCTCGTCCTTGGATTTGAAGTGATAGTAGAAGTTGCCCCGCGAGATCCGAACCGCGCCGGCGATATCGGCAAACGAGGTGTGCTCGTATCCCTGCCGGTAGAACAGCGTATCGGCCGCCTCGACGATGTGGTCGCGGGTCGTTCCCTCGCTCATAACAAACCTCACTCCGCCTTGCAGCACTGTCACGCAACCTGCGTCTAGGTTCTCTCGACACAATAATTAGGACAATTGTCCTAATTCGTCAAACGGTGGATTGCGGGATGATGGCACCCAACAGACGCTATGGTGTGGCGTGACAACGAGACCGGAGGCTGGTCCGTCAATTGAGCTACCGCAAGGCAGCCTGCGCCGGCTTCCCCTAGTCCTGATGAGCAAGGGACGGGTCATGCTCCGGCAGGGAAGCCGGCCCGTCGAACTGACGATAGGAACCGGTGCATGACCGAACTCCGACGCACCCTGTCGCTGCCGCTGGTCGTGCTCTACGGCATTGGCGTGACGATCGGTGCGGGGATCTACGCCCTTTTGGGAGTGACCGCCGGAAAGGCCGGGCTCCATGCGCCGATGTCCTTCGTCCTGGCAGCCGTCGTCATGGTGTTCAGTGCAGCGGCGTTCGCCGAACTGTCCTCACGCTTCCCGGTCAGTGCGGGGGAGGCGGAGTACGTCCGCTCCGGGTTTCGCTCAAAGCCTCTCGGCCTGCTGGTCGGCTGCCTGGTCATCGCCTCCGGAACGGTGTCGTCTGCTGCAATTACCGTTGGAAGCACCGGCTATATCCGGGAGTTCATCGACCTCGATACCTTGATCATCATGCCGGTTGTGGTGGTGCTCGTCGGCGGGCTCGCCGCATGGGGAATCAAGGAGTCCGTGATGTTCGCAAGTGTGTTCACGCTGGTGGAGGTCGGCGCGCTTGTGGCCATCATCGTCTTTGGGTTCTGGCAGCGTCCCGGCATGATTGCCGAGGTCCCCGATGTGTTTCCGTCGCCAACCGAACTTGGTGCCTGGGTGGCCATCTCGAGCGCCAGTCTGCTCGCCTTCTTCGCCTTCATCGGGTTCGAGGACATCGTCAACCTGGCCGAGGAGGTTGAGGAGCCGAGCCGCGTTCTGCCCCGTGCGATCCTTGCCACCTTGGTGATCAGCACCGTGCTGTACTTCCTGGTGACCACCGTGGCGGTGCTGTCCGTCCCGCTTGACGATCTCGCGGCGTCGGACGCGCCGTTAAGCCTGGTGTTCGGCTCGATCACCGGAGCATCACCTGTAGTCATCACCTCGATCGCGATCGTCGCGACCCTGAACGGCGTGGTGATTCAGATGATCATGGCTTCGCGCGTGCTCTATGGGCTGGGCCGGCAAGGCGCGGTCCCGGCTGTCTTCGCCAGGGTCCATCCCAAGACGCAAACGCCCCTAGTCGCGACAGTGACGGTCATCGGGGTCGTTCTGGTGCTGGCGCTGATGTTCCCGATCGAGGCACTGGCAGAGTGGACAGCGCGGATCGTGTTGCTCGTCTTCACTCTGGCCAATGCCGCTCTTGTGCAGATGAAGCTCCGGGGCGAAGCCGCCCCCGCCGGCGTGTTCAGCGTCGGGGTCTGGGTTCCGATCGCCGGTGTCTTGAGCTGTATCGCTCTTCTCGCCGGCGATCTGTTCATCTAGACGGATTGCGGATGCCGTGACCCGCCAGGCTTCGGCCGGTTGCAGTTGAAGCTTGGCGACACCTACTTTCCGGGGGTCCGATGGAAACGACCAGCCTCCGCGACCGTTGGTCGGCCGGGAACCGACCAGAGGAGCCGACCATGCCCGACCCCGTCCCGAGTATCGCTTCCTACACCGGCGGGTGCCTGTGTGGCACCGTGCGCCTGGAGTGCCGAGCCGTATCGGGTCCAGCCCACCTATGAGCTGTGGGTTCGTCGGCGCGAAGACTGGTTGCCGGCATTTGACGTGGCGCAGCGTCACGACGGCAACCGGACGGACCGAGACTGGCTAGACCGAGACTGGCCGGACCGAGCCGTAGTCCGCCTACAGTTCCCTGACCATCCCGGCCAGTTCCTTGGTCGACAGCCATTCGTCGTTGCTGTCGCTGGCGTAGCGGAACTCCGGGGCGACCGGGCGGGCACCGCGGGCAACCCATTCCTTGAACGGCCCGTCGGTGAACGCCGGCAGGACGATGTAGCGATCGTCGATCTCCACGGTGGTGCGCGAGTCGTCCTCCGGCACCATCACCTCGTGCAGTTTCTCGCCCGGACGGATGCCGACCACCTCGTGCGGCAGTCCGGGGCCCATGCATTCGGCGACATCCACGATCTTCATGCTGGGGATCTTCGGCACGAAGATCTCGCCGCCGCGCATCAACTCCATCGAGGTCAGCACGAAGTTCACGCCCTGCTGCAGGGTGATCCAGAACCGGGTCATGCGTGGGTCGGTGATCGGCAGCCGATCCTTCTTCTCGTCCACCAGCTTCTTGAAGAACGGCATCACGCTGCCGCGCGAGCCGATGACGTTGCCGTAGCGCACCACCGAGAACCGGCAACCGCCGGCGCCCGACAGGTTGTTGGCGGCGACGAAGATCTTGTCGGACGCCAGCTTGGTGGCACCGTACAGGTTGATCGGGTTGGCCGCCTTGTCGGTCGACAGCGCGATCACCTTGCGCACCCCGGTGCGGATTGCCGCCTTCACCACGTTCTCGGCGCCGTCGATGTTGGTGCGCACGCATTCGAACGGGTTGTACTCGGCGGTCGGCACGTGCTTCAGGGCGGCGGCGTGAACCACGTAGTCGACGTCGCGCATCGCCATCTCCAGCCGATCGACGTCGCGCACGTCGCCGATGAAATAGCGGATCTCGCGGTGCTGGGTGTCGGGGAACTCCTGCCCCATGTCGTACTGCTTCTGCTCGTCTCGCGAGAACACGATGCAGCGCTTGGTCTTGAACCGACCCAGCACGGTGCGGATGAACTGCTTACCGAACGAGCCGGTGCCGCCGGTGACCAGCACCGTCTTGCCGTCGAGATCGAGGAAACCGGTGTCGAACTGTCGGATGGCCATGTGGTCCCCGCGGCGCCCCTGTCGATGGGTGGCGACTCGTCGATGCGTGGCGAATCATCCGGTATTGTCCCGCGCCAACGACCGCTTGTGAAGCACCACGGTAGTCCGGCACCGGAACCGTCGGTCCGGCCCGTGGTTGATCCGTCGTGCCCTGTCGCCCGCGGTACCGCGGGCCGACGGCGAGCGGAGGGATGAGACGATGCAGCTTTTCAACGGATCCGGCTGGCGACGCGCCACCACCTCGGCCGCGCTGGCCGCCGCCGTACTTCTGGGCGGTCCGACGCCCGACGCGGTGGCGCAGGCCCCGGTGCTGTACGGCACCGCCACCTACTACGAGCGCATGGCGCTACCGCAGAACGCGGTGTTCGAGGCGACGGTCGAGGACGTAACCCCGACCGGCCGACCGGCCGAGCTGGTTGCGCGTACCCGGATCGACCCGGTCCAGGAACTGCCGATCCGCTTTGCCATCCCCTACGATCCCAAGCTGATCAAGTACGGCAATCGCTACAGCATCCAGGCGCGGATCGTCGCCGACGGCCGCCTGCTGTTCGCCACCACCGATCCGGTGCCGGTGTTCGTCGACGGTCGTCCGACCCAGGTCGATCTGGTACTGCCGCGCGCCTCGGGCGTGGCGACCAGCACCCTGCCGGCCCCGGCGCCGGTGTACACGCCGCCGCCCGCCGTCACGCGCGTACCGGCACCGCCTGTCGCCGGTCTGCCGTCCAGTCCGCTCGGCGCGTTGCCGGCGACCTTCACGGGCATGTTCCCCTGCGCCGACTGCAGCGGCATCCGGCACGAACTCGATCTGTCGCCCAACGGTACCTTCGCCATGCGCACCGAGTATCTCGGCCGCCGCGGCGACCCCGGCTTTACCCTGCGCGGGCGCTGGCTGCTCGATCCGGCCGGCACCCTGACCCTGAGCGGCGACCGCGACCGCCCCCTGGCCTTCGCGATCAAGAGCCCGTCGACCCTGCGGCTGCTTGACGCCTCCGGGCAGGAGATCGTCTCCAACCTGAACTACGACCTGACCCGTGTCGCCGGATACTCAGCGACGACGCCGCTGGGTGGCACCCCGCTGGGCGCACCGTCACAGAGCGCATCGCCGGTGACGACATACCCGAGCACATCGTCGGTGACGACGTACCCGTCAACCGCCGAGTCGGCCTATCGGCGGCGCGGCCTGTACCGCTCGGCCGGCGGCCCACCGCAGTTCTTTGAGTGCGCTGGCAACCAGCCGATCCTGGTAGCATCGGAGGGTGATGCCGCAGCACTGGAAGCCGCTTACCGGCGCGAACAGGGCCGTCCCGGTCAGGAGATCATGGCGGAGGTCGAGGGCCGCATCACCATCCAGCCGCTCGCCGACGGCAGCGGCCTCGGCCGGGTCCTGACGGTCGACCGCTTCATCGAGCTGCGGCCCGGCGAGTCCTGTGCCCCGCCGCCGGCCGCCGCCTGGACCCCGCCGACCCAGCTCGGCCCGGTCGCGTCACCGAGCGTGCCCGCCACGCCGGCGGCGAGCGCCGACGCCCCGCTGCGCAACACCTACTGGAAACTCACCCGTCTCGGCTCTCAGCCGGTGACCGAGATCGCCGGTCGGATGGAGCCGCACCTGATCCTGAACCCGGACATCAGCCAGTTCAGTGGCAGCGGCGGCTGCAACGGCATCGGCGGCCGGTTCGTGCAGAACGACCGCTCCCTGACCCTGTCGCTCGGCCCCAGCACCCAGATGGCTTGCGCCACCGGCATGGAGCAGGAACAGTCGTTCATCCGCGACCTCGACCGCACCCGGACCTGGAAGACCGACGGCAACCGCCTGACCTTCTCCGACGCCTACGGCACCGCCCTGCTGACCTTCGAGGCGAAGTACCGGTAGGCGACCCCGCCCTTCGCGGCCGGCTCCGCCAGGCGCCTCGGGACGACAGGATGTGGATTGTGTAACCCAACCACCCCTGCCTCTGTCGCCCTGAGGAGCCGGCCAGCAGCCGGCCACGAAGGGCCGCTCCGGCCCCATTCGTGACGGATACCCTTCGACGCTACGCGGGTTCCTGCTACGACGTACCGATGGCGTCGTGACGGAGAGCCCTGTGAACACATCCCAAGCTGAGGAAGCCGCCGATCTGGTCTGGCAGCACTGGCAGGCTGGCACGGTGTTGGACGCCCTGCCTGACGGTCTGCGCCCGTCCACTCGCGCCGAGGGATACGCGATCCAGGCGCATCTTGAGGGCCGTTCGGCGTCCGCGCTGTACGGCTGGAAGATCGCCGCGACCAGCAGCGCCGGCCAGGGCCATATCGGGGTCGATGGGCCGCTGGCCGGGCGGATCCTGGCGGAGCGTGTGCACGCGCCGGGCACCACCGTGTCGCTGGCCGGCAACCGGATGCGGGTCGCCGAGCTGGAGTTCGCGTTCCGCTTCGCCCGCGACCTGCCGCCGCGCGCCGAACCGTACACCCAGGCCGCAGTGCTGGACGCTGTCGCGACCCTGCACCCGGCGATCGAGGTGCCGGACTCCCGGTTCGCCGAATTCGCCACCGCCGGCGGGCCGCAGCTGATCGCCGACAATGCCTGCGCGCACCAGTTCATGCTCGGACCGGAGGTCACCGCTGACTGGCGGTCACTCGACTTGGCCACCCACCGGGTGACCGCCACACTGGCCGACGGCACGACCCGCGACGGCGTCGGCGCCAACGTGCTGGGCGACCCGCGCATCGCCCTGGCTTGGCTGGTCAACGAGTTGTCGGCCCACGGCGTCCCCCTGCGCGCCGGACAGGTGGTAACCACCGGCACCTGCGTGGTGCCGATCGCGATCGCGCCAGGCGACCGGGTGTCGGGTGATTTCGGGGTTCTGGGCAAGGTGGTGGCGGGTTTCGCCGGCTGACGAGCTGCCTCAGCCCACCCCGGTGACCCTCGCCAGGGCGTCGACCACCCGGTCGACGTCGGCATTCGTCATAGTCGGGAACAGCGGCAGCGACAGGCAGCGGGCATAATACGCCGCCGCCCCCGGCAGCTCCGGCGTCGGATGCGTGGCCCGGTAGTAGGGCTGGAGGTGCACCGGCGCGTAGTGGACCTGGGTCCCGATGCCCTCGGCGCGCAGGGCGTTCATCACCGCCGCCCGCTCGATCCCCAGTGCTGCGAAGTCGACCAGCGCCACCGACAGATGCCAGGACGGCTCGCAACCCGCCGCAACCGGCAGGGCGCGGATGTGCGGGCAGAGCCGGTCAAGCCGGTCGGCGTAGCGCGCCCGCAGGGCCCGCCGGGCCGCCACGAAACGCGGCAGCTTGGCGAGTTGGCGGATGCCCAGGGCGGCGTGGATGTCGGACAGGCGGTAGTTGAAGCCCGGCTCCGGCATCTCGTAGTACCAGGGGTTCGCGGCACCCTTTGAGTCGAAAGCCCGGTCGCGCTCAGTGAAGCGCTCCGGATCGCGCACCATGCCGTGGTTGCGCATCCGCCGCATCCGCTCGTCCAGCACCGGATCGCGGGTGGTCATCACCCCGCCCTCGCCGGTGGCGATGGTCTTGACCGGGTGGGTGGAGAACATCGCAATCGCGCTGTCCGGGCAAGCCCCGACGGTGTGCCAGGCCTGGTCGCCACCGCGCATCCGACCGCCGAGTGCGTGGCAGGCGTCCTCGATGATTGGCACGCCGGGGAATGCCGACGCCAGGGCCGCCACGTCGACGCAGTGCCCGTTCAGGTGGACCGCGACGATCGCCTTGACCCGGTCGCGACCGGCCCGCGCGGCGGCCGCCTCGGCATGCGGCACCTCCATCAGCCCGGTATCGGAGTTCACGTCGGCAAACGCCACGTCGGCACCGACATAGGCGGCGCAATTGGCGCTGGCCAGAAACGTCACGCTCGGCACCACCACCGCGTCGCCGGGCCCGAGGCCGAGCGCCAGGGTCGCCAGGTGCAGGCCGGCGGTGCCGCTGGAGCAGGTCACGGCGTAAGGCACGTCGAGCGCCTTCGCGCACGCCGCCTCGAAGGCGTCGACGGTCGGCCCGGTGGTCAGGAAGTCGCCCTTCAGCACCTCGACCACGGCGGCGATGTCGTCGTCTTCGATGACTTGGCGGCCGTAGGGCAGGAACGACGGCGACAGGCCGGGCGGGGGCACGCTCACCGGATCACTTCTCCCGAAGCGCGGTCTCAAGCGACCGGGCGATCGGCGAGATCAGGTAGTCGAGCATGGTCTGCTCGCCGGTCGCGATGATCGCCATCGCCGGCATGCCCGGCACGATCTCGACATTGAGGCGCTTCATCATCTCGGCATCGAGCCGGATCCGTGCCTCGTAGAACGGCGGCCCCTTCTCCGGCTGGACCACGTCCGGCGAGATCTGGGTAACCGTGCCGTCGATCGGCTTGAAGGTCCGCTGGTTGAACGAAGTTAGTCGGACCGTCGCGGCGGCACCCTCCTTCACGGTGTCGATGTCGTTCGGGTCAAGCTGGACCTTGACGATCAGTTCCTCGTCGTCCGGCACCAGATTGAGGATCGCGTCGCCGGGCGCCACCACGCCGCCATGAGTGTGGAAGCGCAAGCCGTAGACCTTGCCGGCCTCCGGCGCGTCGATGGTGGTGCGGGTCAGCGCGTCCTGAGCGGCGGTCAACTGCTGGCGCAGGTCCTCCAACTCGATCTGGGCAGCCCGCAGATCGGTCTCAATCTCGGCGGTCGTGCTCTCAACCAACCCGGATTTCTGGAACTCGGTCTCCGATACCGCCTGGCCGGCCCGCGCCTTCAGCGCCTGGCGGTTGTCGATCGAGCCTTCCAGCTCAGCCTCGGTGCGTTGCAGGGCGAGCAGCCGCGGTTTGCGCTCCAGCCCTTTCTCGTACAGCTCGCGAACCCCGACGATCTCCTCGTTGATGATTGCCAGCTGACGACGGTCGGAGCGCTGCTGGGCGTTCAGCGCGGTGATCTCCTCGCGGGCTTTGTCGATCCGCCGGTCCAGCAGGCTCAACTGGCTGCTGACCGCGGCGCGCCGCCCGTCGAACAGCCGCTGCTCGCCATCGAGGATGTCGGCCACGCCGGGCTGGCCAGCGGCGCGGATCAGCTCTTCAGGAAATTTGATTACCGGTGTATCGGTGCGTTCTGCCAGCAACCGGGCCTCGCGGCCCAGGGCCGCCAGATACTGCTGGTGAACCCGGTCGAACTGAGTTCGGGCGCGGGTGCCGTCGAGAACGACCAACGGCTGACCCTTCTTCACCCGCTCGCCTTCCCTGACCAGGATCTGCTTGATCAATCCGCCCTCCAGATGCTGGACGACCCGCTGGTTGCCGACCACCTGGACCTGTCCCTGGGCAACCGCGCCGGACTCCAACGGCGCCAGCGCCGCCCACAGACCGAACAACCCGAAGAACAGGAACACGATGCCGTAGCCGAGCCACAGCACGCCACGCCACCCGATCGGATTGGCCTCGTCCTCGCCGAGCGGATCGCTCCAGCGCGACAGATCGCGGTTTCCTTCGCTGCGTACCAGGGCCATGGGCAGACCGGTCTCCCTATCCCTGCTTGTTGGGTCGGGCGGAAATCGCCTGCACGTTCTGGACCTTCAGCGAAGTCGACTGCGCCTTGATTGCGCCGGGTGGGCGCACCACGACGCCAAGACCACCGACCGGACGCGGCGCCGGCGGAGGCACGATGCGACGCGGCGCCTCGTCGACGGCTTCCTCATCGCTGGTGATTTCCCGGTCGCCCGGATCGTCACGAAGGTCACGCACCATTTCCGATCCGTCATCCGGCGGAACAACCGCGGACGGATGGCGAGCAACCACCGAATCGGGCGTTCTTGCCGCCGGTGGCGCGGTCGACGCTCGCGGGGCTTCGGGCGGGGTCTGCCGGTTGGCTGGCGCATCGAGACGCGGCGGGGGTGCTCCGACCTGCGGCGGGCGCGGGGCGCTCGGCGGCAATGACGGCAGCACTTCTTCGCGAGGCCCAAACCGCTGCATCGTGCCGTTCTGCAGCACCAATACCTTGTCCATCAGCGACATGGTCTGCGGTCGGTGGGTGATCAGGACCACCGTCACCCCGGCGGCCTTCATCTCATGGACCGCGTGGATCAACGCGTCGTCGCCCTGAGTGTCCAGATTGGCGTTCGGCTCGTCCAGCACAACGACCCGTGGGTCGCCATACAGCGCGCGGGCCAGGGCGACACGCTGGCGCTGGCCGCCCGACAGGATCTGTCCGGCCCAGCCGATCTCGGTGTCGTAGCCGTCCGGCAGACGCAGGATCATCTCGTGCAGCCCGGCCAGCTTGGCCGCCTTGACGACCTTCTCCGGATCGGGGCTTTCCTCGAGCCGGGCGATGTTGTCGGCAACGGTTCCCGGGAACAGTTCGATGTCCTGGGGCATGAAGCCGACGTGCCGGCCGAGTTCCTCGCCATCCCACGTGAACACGTCGGCGCCGTCCAACCGCACATTGCCGATGGTCGGTTTGGCAACGCCGACCAGCAGCCGGGCCAAGGTCGATTTGCCGGCCGCCGACGGGCCGATTACCCCCAGCGACTCACCGGCCGGAAGGTCGAAACTGATGCGCTGCAGGATCGGCTTGGTCAGGCCGGGAGGCTGGAAATACAGGTTCTCCACCGACAGGTTACCCTCAGGCGGCGGCAGTTCCATCTTCTCCAGCCGGTCCTGCGCCGCTTCCAACACCTCTTCGACCGCCCGATAGGCCTGATAGGCCTCGATCGTGGAACGGGCCTGACCGACCCCAGCCTCGATCGGCTGCAGCGCACGACCGAGGATCAGCACCGCCGCAATCATCAGTCCCGGCGTCATCGGGGTCGACGGATCGATGATCTGCGTGACCGATACCGTCATGATGACCATCTGGACCAGCATGCGCGCCGATTTCGAGATCGCCAGGAAGATCGCCGCGCGATCGCTGGCCTGGCCCTGCAGATCGAGGACCTTCTCGTTGGCGTGGTGATAGCGCCGCAGGATCGACTGCCGCATGCCCATGCTTTCGACCACGGCGGCGTTGCGCACTGCCGAATCGGCCGACTGGAACGCGGTCGCGGAATGCTGCTGGGCCTCGGCCAGGGCCGGACGGGTCAAACGGTCGTTCACAATGCCAAGAATCAGCATGATCAGGGCACCGCCAAGCGCGGCTAGGCCCATTGGCGCGTTGACGTAAAAGATGATGATCAGGAAGACCGGTACCCAAGGCAGGTCCAGCATGGTCAGCATGCCTGGGCCGGTCAGGAAGGTGCGCAGCACCGCCAGCTGCCGGAGCACCTGGATCGAACCGGTCTTGGAGCGGTCCAGTGCGTCGACCACGATCGCCGCCAGAAGCAGCGGGCCGATCCGCCGATCGATCCAGCGCGACACCCGAACGAACGCGAACGCCCGGATGCTGTCCAGCGCCGCCTGCACGCCCAGCGCGACGGTTGCCATCAGCAACAGCAGGAACAGCGTCGCGGCACTGCGACTGGCCAGCACCCGGTCGAACACCTGGTACATGAACAGCGGCATCGTCAGCATCAGCAGATTGACGAAAAAGCTGAACGCCCCGCACGCGGCGAAGGCTGTGTAACAAGCCTTCAGAAGGCCATGTACGGTGACGGGACCGCGCGGCTGCATATTCGCCTTCGCTAGACCGGGCTGACAGCGCGTCGTCGCGCTCCGGTCACCGTATCACAACGTCCGGTCGACGGCGACCGAACGCTCACCTCAGTCCTCAGTGAATTTGGCCAGATCGATTTCGCCATGACGGAACGGGATCCAATACTTGGTCTCGGTATTGTACTGGATTCCATAGATGTTTGTGCAGAACACCTTCTGGGGTGGCAAGGCGCCTCCCGCTTCCTTCTCGGTGCGTGACGAGTCAACCAGATCAGACGCCTTGAACTTCGCCCACGCCGACGCGACGTCACCGCGCTCCGCTTCCGGGAGATCGTTGATCTCCATGGCGAGATCCCACGTCTTCTCAAGGTCGTTCCAAAGATCGTCCAGATAGGTTCCCATGACCCTCGTCCGTCCCGCGTCTTGTTCGATCGCTCAGCTACGCCGGCTTATACCAAACGCTGCCGCGAGTTAAACCTGAAACTTCAGCCTTTGCCAGCCGGCGCGAGTGTCTTATGAAACGCCGGCCTTTGTAAACCGCCTGTCACTCTTCCCCGCCGGCGGGAACCTGCCGAGATGTGATGATACCTGGTCCGATTCGCAGCTTCCTGAACAACCGCCACCTGATCTGGCAGCTGGCCAAGCGCGACGTGGTCGGTCGCTATCGTGGATCGGCGCTCGGGCTGGTCTGGTCGCTCATCCAGCCGTTGCTGATGCTCTGTGTCTATACCTACGTCTTCGGAGTCGTGCTGCAAGTGCGGTGGAGCGACCGGCTCCAGGACCAGGGCGAGGTCGCGTTTGCCGTCATCCTGTTCTCGGGGCTGATCGTACACGGGCTGTTCACCGAATGCTTCACGCGCGCGCCGACCCTTGTGATCGAGAACGCCAACTTCGTTAAGAAGGTGATCTTCCCGCTGGAGATCCTGCCCTACACGGTGCTGCTGTCCGCCCTGTTCCACACCGCGGTCAGCATGGTGGTGCTGCTGGCGGCCCATGTGATCCTGGACCGCGATCTGGCGTGGACCGTTGTGCTCCTGCCGGTGACGGTCGCGCCCCTGCTGATCCTGATGGTCGGGATCACCTGGCTGCTGGCATCGCTCGGCGTGTTCCTGCGGGATATCGGACAGGTCACGTCGGTCATCAGCACCGTCCTGCTGTTCGTCAGCCCGATCTTCTTTCCGGTCGAACGCCTGCCCGAGACCATGCGCGGCATCGTCTACCTCAACCCGCTCAGCCTGATCGTTGATCAGGTTCGCGCGGTGGTACTGTACGGGCGAATGCCGGACTGGCAGGCCCTCGGCCTGTACACTGCGATCGCGTTGGTCGTCGCTCAACTTGGCTACATGTGGTTCCAGCGCACCCGGCGCGGCTTTGCCGATGCGTTGTAGCGGCCGCCGGCAGTCGCGTTGACCGGCCTGTAACGAACCGGTATCCGACACCGGCGATACTGAGTACACGGGGAATACGGCGACCATGGCCACGACAACCACGCCCAAGGCCCGCGGGACATCCGATCCGGCCGTGCCGGAACGTGCGACCGCGGTCCTCATCCTCGGCATGCACCGAAGCGGCACCTCGGCCCTGACCCGTGCCTTGAACCTGCTCGGCGTCGCACTCGGCGACAATCTTCTGCCGCCGGCAGCCGGCAACAACGAAACCGGGTTCTGGGAACACCAGAGCGTCGTCGAACTGCACGAAGAACTGCTCGCCGAACTCGGCATGACCTGGGACGACCCTCGCGCCCTGGCGAGCGACTGGCTGGATCGACCGCAGACGGCCGAGATCAGGGCGCGTATCGCAACCCGCATGCGCGACGACTTCGGCAGCACGGCACTGTGGGGTGTCAAGGACCCGCGCATGTGCCGGTTCGTGCCGCTGTGGGAGCAGGTGGCCCACGAAACGGATGCCACACCGGCCTGGGTCATCATGCTGCGGCACCCGTTGGAAATCGTTCGCTCCCTGCAGCAGCGCGATGGCCTGTCGAGCGGACGAGGGTATCTGCTGTGGCTCCGCCACGCGCTCGAATCCGAGCGACATACCCGCGGTACACCCCGGGTCTTCGTCGACTACGCCTCTCTGATGTCGGACTGGCGCGCGACACTGCAGCGGATCGCCGATGAACTCGGCCTGCCGCTCGCGCTGGACGACAGCGGAGCGTCGGATGCAATCGGTGTATTCCTGAAACCGCAGCTCCGCCACTTCTCGTTCCACGACGAACTGCTGAAGGAAGATGCCCGCCTGGCACGCTGGGTTGGCGCGGCCCACGATGCTTTCGGCAGACTGCTGACCGGACCCGACGCCGAGGCCGAGGCCGCCCTTGATCTCCTGGCGGCGGAGCTCGACCTCGCGGGCTGGTACTACGACGACGTGGTGGGCGACGCCGCGCCGCGCGAGAAGCGGCTGGCCGACGAGATCAACGCATTGCATCAGCGGCTGCATGAACGGCAGATCTGGGCTTCCGAGCAGGAAAGCCGCGTCGGGGAGCGCGAGGCCCGGATCGCCGAACGCGACACCAGGATCGCCGAGCGCGATGCCATCATCGCCAATCTGCGATCAACGCACGACGAACTCGCGCGCTCGCAAGCGCGCGCAATAGACGACTTGCAGCAGATCATAAGCGGCAAGGAAGCCGAACAGCATGAACTGCGCAGCGAGATCGCCCGCCTGCACCAGAACTTCCGATACGTCGCATCGACGTTTTCCTGGAAGGTGACGCGACCGCTCCGCCTAGTGACCCGGGTTGTATCGGGAATTCTCGGTGCGCTGCGCCTGCGCACGCTTGAACTGATGCCAATCAGTTTCGTCAATCTGCGTCCACTCGGTCACGGTCACTTCGAGGCCGAGTCGCTGCATCCTTACATGATTCTGGACACTCGGCGCGGACGCTTGCCGACGGGCTGGGTGGAGGTCGAGTACCGGATCGAGGCCAAGCGCGTCGCGTCTCCGTTCTTGTTCATCGACCAGGGCGCCGGCATCAAGGAATCGGATCGGATCCGCCTTCCCCCGACGCGGAACGGCCATGGCAAGGTCATCGTCCGGTTGCCCGATCGGGTGACGGCAATCCGCTTCGATCCGGTGACATTCATCGGCGAGTTCAAGCTGGAACCGATTCGCGTCCGTGAATTGAACAGCGTCATGCTTGGAATCCTCCTGGTCTGGCAGCGGATCAGGCCAGCGCTGACCAACCGCGATTCCCGGATCCGCATCTGGAACGGCCTTCGGACCGCCTTGAAGCGGGGTGGCATCCGCGAGGTCAAACAGGGCCTGCTTCGTCAGGCCACGACACCGCTTCCCGCCTATCACCAGTGGTGCGACGCGTACGCAACGCTGACTGAGGCCGACGTCCAGGCAATCGGCGACCACATCAAGAAGATGAAGGCCAAGCCGGTTCTGTCGGTGATCATGCCGACCTACAACACCGACCCGGAAGTCCTGGACCGCGCGATCCAGTCCGTTCGCAACCAGATCTATCCGCGATGGGAGCTGTGCATCGCGGACGACGCTTCGACGCACGGCGAAACTCAGGAAGTGATCCGCCGCCACGCCGGCGAGGACGACCGGATCAAGACGGTGTTCCGGGAGGTCAACGGTCACATCTCAGCAGCGTCAAACTCGGCGCTTGACCTTGCGACGGGCGATTTCGTGGTCCTGCTGGACCACGACGACGAATTAACGAGCCACGCGCTCTACATGATCGCCAGCGAGTTGAACGACCACCCCAACGCCGACGTCATCTACAGCGACGAAGACAAGCTGGACGACAACGGCGAAGCCTATCAGCCCTACTTCAAGCCGGACTGGTCGCCGGACATGTTCCTGGCGCAGAACTACCTGAACCACGTGAGTGCTCACCGCCGGAGCCTTGTCGAAGTTGTCGGTCGGTTCCGGGAAGGCTTTGAAGGCAGCCAGGACTACGATCTGGCCTTGCGCGTGATCGAGCGGACGACTGCGGAGCGGATCCGACACATCCCGCATGTCCTGTATCACTGGCGCGCGGTGGCGGGATCGGTGGCCGGTGCCGATGAAGCCAAGGACTACGCATTGGAGGCCGCCCGGCGGGCGATCACCGAGCATCTCGAGCGGACCGGGATTGATGGCGAGGTCGTGCCGGGTGCCGACCGGTTCAGCCACCGGGTCATCTACGCGCTGCCGCATACGCTCCCGCTCGTCAGCTTGATCGTGCCGACACGCAACAAGGCCGAGGTGCTGAAGCTGTGCATCGACGGCATCCGGGAGCACAACGACTACCCCAACTGGGAACTGATCCTGGTCGACAACGGCAGCGACGAGGATGAGTCGCTCGAGTATCTCGAAGCGCTTGGGAAGGACCCAAGGATCACTGTCCTTCGCGACGACGGGCCGTTCAACTACTCGCGCCTCAACAATCGCGCCGCGCGAATGGCCAAGGGCGAGATCCTCGGGCTTCTGAACAACGACATCGAGCCCATCAACCGGGACTGGCTGACCGAGATGGTCCGTCAGGTCGTACAGCCGGGAGTCGGGGCGGTCGGCGCCAAGTTGTACTATCCGAACGACACGCTGCAGCATGGCGGCGTGATCGTTGGCCTGGGCGGCGTGGCAGGGCATTTCGACAAGCGGTTGCCGCGGAACGAACGGGGCTATTTCGGGCGGGCCGGAATCGTCCAGAACTTCACGGCGGTCACCGCAGCCTGCATGCTGATGCCGAAGACGGTCTGGGACGAAGTCGAAGGGCTGGACGAGCACCACCTCTCGGTGGCGTTCAACGACGTCGATCTTTGCCTGAAGGTCCGCAAGGCTGGCTACCGCATCGTCTGGAGCCCATACGCCGAGCTTTATCATCATGAGTCCGTGAGCCGCGGCCAGGACACGGAGCCCGAGAAGCTGGAGCGCTTCGCGTCGGAAGTCCGCACCATGCAGACCCGCTGGAACACGACGTTCGACGCCGACCCCTACTACAATCCCAATCTCACCCTGGACTACGAGACGCCCCATCTGGCAGACCCGCCACGGGTCATCCGGCCTTGGGAAGAGTACTTCGCGGAGGACTGACGCTCCCTACTCCGCCGCAGCGGCCCTGCCCGATCCCGACTGCCGGCTGACCAACCGCGCGTACAGCCCTCCCTTGGCCAGCAACTCGTCGTGCCGCCCGATCTCGATCACCCGGCCGTGCTCCAGCACCACGATCCGGTCGGCCTCACGCACCGTCGACAGCCGATGGGCGATGACCACCGTCGTCCGACCCTGCTGCAGCCGTTCCAGCGCGCCGCGCACCAGCCGCTCGTTCACCGCGTCGAGATGCGAGGTCGCCTCGTCGAGGATCAGCAACGGCGCATCCTTCAGGAAGGCCCGGGCGATTGCCACCCGTTGCCGCTGACCGCCGGACAGGCTGGCTCCGCGCTCGCCGACCCGGGTCGCCAGGCCATCCGGCAGACTGTCGACCAGATCGCCGAGCGCCGCATGATCGACGGCGGCCCGCAACTCGGCATCGCTGGCATGCGGCTTGGCCATCCGGACGTTGGCCTCCAGCGTGTCGTTGAACAGGTAGGTGTCCTGGGCCACCAGGGCGACCCGGTCCAGCACCTGCTCCAGCCGGTGGGCCCGCAGGTCGAGGCCGTCGAGCAGGACGCGCCCGGACTCGGGATCCCAGAATCGCATCAGCATCTGCGCGGTGGTGGTCTTGCCGGCGCCGGATGGGCCGACCAGCGCCACGGTCTGGCCTGGCTCGACCGCGAACGTCACACCGTCGAGCGCCGGCCGGTCGGTTCCGGGGTAGCGGAAGCGGACATCCTCCACCGACAGCGCGACACCGCCGGCCGGCCGAGCGGTCGTGACACCCGGGCCGTCCTGGACCACCGGGACCTCGACCTCGACCGCGTGGATCCGCCGGGTAGCGCCAAGCGTATCGGCAAGCTGCCGACCGATCTGCGCGATCTCCGACACCGGCAGGAATGCCGCCAGTGCCAGCAGGGTCAGCAGCGGCAGCAAGCCGGGATCGATGGCACCTGCCGCGGCGCGCGACGCTCCGGTCACAACGATCGCCAGACCGCCAAGGCCGGTCAAGACTTCCAGCAGGCTCTGCTGGGCGGTCAACTCCCGGAAGAACGGCATACGGTGCCCAACGTGGGCATCGGTCAGCCGATCAAGATCATCGCCACGCGCCGCCTCCTGGCGGTTGGCGACGATCTCGCCAAGACCCTGAACCGAATCCACCGCATGGGCGGCCAGTTCGCCGGACGCTTCGCGCGCCTTGGAGCCAAGGCTGTCGACCCGGCCGCGCATCAGCCACGGGCACAAGCCGACCGCCAGCAGGAACGGGGTCAAAGCGACCGCCAGCCAGACATCGGCCCAGCCCAGCGTCGCCAGCACCGCCGCCGGCACCAGCACCGCTACGAACGCCGGCGCCACGGTGTGGGCGAAGAAGTACTCGACCAGTTCCACGTCCTGGGTGGCGATGCCCATCAGGTCGCCGGTGCGCCGCCGCACCAGATAGGCCGGCGCCAGCTTGTCGAGCTTGTCGAACAACGCGATCCGCATCTCCGCCAGCAGCCGGAACGCCACGTCATGGGCCAACCAGGATTCCGCCCAATGCAGGATGCCGGCCAACGGCGCCGTCACGAACAGCCAGGGCAGCAGCGGCTCGAACGGCCGCCCTTCCTTCAGGGCCAGGACGATCAGCGCGCTGATCACCCCGACACCGATGAACGCGATCACCCGCGTCACCCCGAACAGGAAGGTCAGGGTCATCCGTCCTTTCCAGGGGACGATCATCGCCATCAGCATGGCGACCAGCCGCATCCAGCCGAGGCCCTCGGCCGCGACGATCCCCTCGGTCGGCCCGCCCAGCACGTCGTAGCGCCGGGTCGACGCAGCCGCTTCGGTAGCCGCCGCAACAGGCGCCTCATCCAGATCGCCATCGCCAGCCGCGCGTTCGGAGTCGCGGACCTGCGCCGCCATCAGGGAGGCGTAGACCCCGCCCTTGGCCAGCAGTTCGCGATGCGGCCCTTCCTCTGCTACCCGACCGTCGTCGAGCACCAGGATGCGGTCGCAGTCGATCACGCTGGACAGCCGGTGCGCCAGGATCAGCGTGGTGCGCCCCTGCATCAACCGATCGAGGGCCGCCTGGATGGTCGCCTCGTTCTCGGCATCGACCGCCGACAATGCCTCGTCCAGCACCAGGATCGGCGCGTCGCGCAGGATCGCCCTGGCGATTGCCACCCGCTGGCGCTGGCCACCCGACAACTTGATGCCCTTCTCGCCGACCGGGGTGTCGTAGCCCTGCGGCAGACCGCTTACGAAGCCGTGGATGTTGGCAGCCAGCGCCGCCTCGATCACCTCAGCCTCGGTCGCATCCGGCCGGCCCAGGCGGATGTTCTCGCCGATCGTGCCGTGGAATAGGAAGGCGTCCTGCTGGACTACCGCGATGCGCGAGCGGATCGCCTCGAACGGCAGGCTGCGCAGATCCTCGCCGCCGATCCGCACGGTGCCGGCCTCGGGGTCGTAGAACCGCAGCAGCAGCCGCACGATCGATGACTTGCCGACGCCGGACGGGCCGACCACGCCAATCCGCCCGCCCGGTCGCACCGCAAAGCTCAGATCTTCATGAGTGACCCGCCGGCTGCCCGGATAGGCGAAGCGGACGCCTTCGAAGGCGATGCTCGGCTCCAACTCCGGCACGGCGCGCGCGGGCGCGTCGACCACCGGCGGCTGGGCGTCGAGCAACCGGTACAGCCCCTGGGCGGCCGACAGGCCGACCATCCCCTGGTGCAGCACGGTGCGCAGGTCGCGCATCGGCCGGAAGATCTCCACGCCCATCATCAGGATGACCAGCAGTGCCGACAGTTCCATGGCGCCGGCCTCGACCCGCCACGCGCCGAGCGCGAGGGCAGCGGCGGCAGCGATGGCGATCGAGGCGTCGGTGATGCCGCGCGCCGCGGTGTTGGTGCCAAGCACCCACATGGTGGTGCGGAACAGCTCGCGCGCCTTGTCAGCCAACATGCTCGCCCGGTCGCCGGACTGCCCGAATGCCTTCAGGGTGGCGAGGCCCTGGATCGAATCGAGCAACTCGGCGGCAAACGCGGCGTAGGCGCGCTGCCGGGCTTTGGAGTTCGCGGTGTCGCGCTTGTGCCACATCGCGGGCGCCAGCAGGGCGACCAGCGCAAAGCCGAGCAGCACCGCCGCCACCGGCAGGTCGAGCCAGGCGACGAAGGCGAAAATCAGGATCGGGGTCAGCACCGCCACCAGCAGCTGCGGCAGGTACTGGCCAAAATAGGTCTCCAGTTGCTCCACCCCGTCGATCAGCGCCAGGGTCAGGTCGCCGGACCGCTCGCTGCCGACATAGGCCGGGCCGAGCGCGGTCAGCCGCTCGAACAGCGCGCGCCGCAGGTGCTTCTGCACGATCGCCGCGGTCTCGTGGGCGATCATGGTGCGCCACTGTTCAAACACGCCACGCAGCACCATCACGACGGCAACACCCGCTGCTGCCGACAGCAGGTCCGTCAGGCTGTCGCCGGCGAACACCCGGGCGATCAACCAGCCGAGCAGCGCCAACCTCGCGACGCCGAGGCCGACGGCGACCAGCCCGACCAGAACCGCCCAGACGATCCGCCCGCGAACACCTTCGGTGAAGGCCCAAAGACGAGGTTCGAAATGCATACCCGCCACTCCAGCGTTCCAATGATTGAAAGCACCCTACGTCGAACGCTTTCGTTCGTCCGTGGACAATACCGAAGATCAGCCGTACAAAAACGTACGGATGATCCGTCAACGACAGCAACTAGTGTAGTTCCATGATCGGTGATTGGGACAACCTGCGGACCTTCCTGGCGCTGGCCGAGGAAGGCAGCCTGACGGCGGCGGCAAAACGGCTGCGCGTCAGCCATCCGACCATCGCCCGCCGGATCAAGACGCTTGAGGAGGAGTTGGGGACCCGGCTGTTCGACCGGCTGCCCGATCGCTTCCAGCCGACCGAACCGGCATTGGAACTGCTGCACGATGTCAAGGAGATGGAGCGCGCCTCGCAGTCCATCGACCGCCGAAGCGCCGGGCTGTCCGGCTCGCACCTCGGTACGGTGCGGATCTCGGTCGACGAAATCACCGCCGACTTCCTCGGCCGGCATCTCGCCGCAATGCGCGCCAACCATCAGTGCATCGAGTTCGAAATCGTCGTCGCCCATATCTCGGCCAACCTGTCGCGCCGCGAAGCCGACCTGCTGGTGCGCTCACGGGTCCCGGACCTTGCCAGTCTGGTCGGCCGCAAGCTCGGTGCCTTTGCCTACGCCGTTTACGGTACCGCGGAGTTTGCCGCCGGCTGCGACGGTTCGACCATCGCGCTGAAAGAGCTTCCCTGGGTCGGCTTCGACGACGAGCACCAGTACATGCCCGGCCAGGCTTGGCAGACCACGTTGCTCGGCAACCGACGCCCGGCAGTGCGCACCAACAACGGCATCGTGCTGGCCAATGCCGTCCGCGGCGGTAATGGCGTCGGGATCTTGCCCTGCTTCCTCGGTGACGCCGACCCGCTGTTGAGTCGGATCACGCCGATCCTGGACGAAGCCCGCGCCGAGCAGTGGCTGCTGGTGCATTCCGACCTGCGCCATGTGCCGCGCGTGCGGATCGTCATCGACGTGCTGGTGGACCTGTTCCGCCGCAGCCGGGCGGAGATCGAGGGCGAGACGGTCCCCGTGCCACTCCGCGAGGTACCTCGCCTCACCGCCTAGGTCATCACGACATCATTCACGGACGGCATCTTGTCCGACACCGGACAGCCGTGCCTATGATCCCTGCCGTCCGACCACGCGCCCAGGAGACTGCGCGATGACCAACGTGACCGAGTTCACCGCCGAAGGCGGCTGCACCTGCCGGGCGGTACGATACCGCCTGACCAGCAAGCCGATGTTCGTGCACTGCTGCCACTGCAGCTGGTGCCAGCGCGAAACCGGGACAGCCTTCGCCCTGAACGCCATGATCGAGGCTGATCGAGTTGAGCTTCTGAGCGGTGCGCCCGAGGCGGTGAACACGCCGTCGAACAGCGGCAAGGGCCAGAAGATCAGCCGCTGTCCGACCTGCCGGGTCGCGGTGTGGAGCAACTATGCCGGCGCTGGCGACGCGGTGCGGTTCGTGCGGGTCGGCACGCTCGACCAGCCGAGTCGCCTGCCGCCCGACGTGCACATCTTCACCTCGACCAAGCAGCCCTGGGTGGCGCTGCCTGTCGGCACGCCGGCCTTCGAGGAATTCTACCGGCGCAGCGAGGTGTGGCCGGCCGAAAGCTTGGCCCGGCGCGAAGCCCTGCTCAACCGCTGAACCTGACGGCTACGAGACCGGGGCCGAGCCGGTTTCGCCACCGCCGGAGAACAACCGCAGCAGGATCACGATACTGACTACGATATAGGCGGCACACGCCAGCGCCAGCGCTTCCATCGGGATCCCGAGATCGAGCAACAGGCCCAGCAGAGCTGGTGACAACGCGCTCGCCACCACCGAGCAGGCCGTAACCAGGGCACGGATCGCTCCGAGATGGCGTACCCCGTACAGCTCCGCCCACAGGGTGCCGAGCAGCGTCGCACTGACCCCAGCCGTAGCCCCGGCCGACATGAGGAAGAGATATCCCGACCAGATCGGATCGAACGTCGCCAGGACCAACAGCCCGAGTCCGAGCGGTGCAAGATAAAACCGAGCGGTGCGCCGGGCCCCGACCCGATCGATCACCGGCCCCGCGATCAAAGCGGTACTGACCTGACAGATTGCATAGCCGACATACCCGGCCGCGAAGGCTCCGAGGTCCCAGCCCTTGACCTCGGCAAGGTGCACTTGGTGGAACAGAATGCCGGTGACGATGAAGGACGGCGCCATCACCGCAATCAGAACGTGGCGGAACATCGGATCGCGTGCCACCTCGCCCCGGGTCCATTGCCGCTCGGCGTCGGCGTCCCCGGTCGACGACGTGCGTGCCAGAAAGGCTGCGTGCCGCCGGCCGTGGCTTGCCAGCAGCAGCAGCGCGACCGGCAGGATCAGGACGGCGGCAATCACCGCGGCGCCGCCGTAGGACTGACGCCAACCGAACGCGGCAATCGCCGCAACCGCCACGATCGGCCACAGCGCCTCGCCCGCGGGAAAGCCGAGGGTTGCCAGGCTGACCGCCTTGCCGCGTACCGCCGGTTCCGCGTAGCGAGCGGTTGCGGTCACCGCGGTGTGCGAGGCCAGGCCCTGGCCGAAGAAGCGCAGTAGAAAGATCCCGATACCGAGCGTCAGCGGGCCGACGGCCGAAGCCGCAACCATCGAGGCGAGGCCGATACCGAACAGAACCACCGCCGCGAACAGCCGAAGATCAACCCGATCAATCAGTCCACCGGCCCAGATCAGCAGAAAGCCGCTGGCCAGAGTGGCTATCGAGTAAATCGCGCCGAAGCCGGCGTGACTCATTCCGAAATCGTCACGGAACTGCTGCGAGAACAACGAGATGAAATAGGTCTGCCCGGCGCTCGACGCAAAGGCCATCAGGAACCCGAACGCCAGCAACCGCCAGTCTGCGCGCAGGGCTGCGAGACCTGGATAATTCATCGCTCACCCTCATCCACGATTGCCAGCAACTCGGGCGGGTTCTCCACCCCCGGCAGCGGCAACGATCCACGTTCAACGGTTGCCACCCTCGTGCCGGCCGCATCCAACACCGCGCGGCTGGCCAGTATGGCATCGCCGGTGACCTTGCAGGCCTGCTCGATGCGCGACGCCAGATTGACCACGTCGCCGATCACCGTGAACTCGAGGCGATCCGCACTGCCGACATTGCCGACCAGGGCCGGGCCGATGTGCAGGCCGATCCGCTGTTCCAATACCGGCTGACGGCGCACCGCCCGCTCGGCATTCAACTCGGCAAGCGCCCGAACCATGCCGATCGACGCCCGGATCGCACGCGACGGTGCGTCGGCACGAATGCCGGTGGCTCCAAAGGTCGCGAGAATTCCGTCGCCCAGAAATTTGTCGACCGATCCACCCTCAGCGAAAATCGCAGCGGTCATTCGTGCCTGGTACTCCGCCAGCAGCTTCAGCGTCGCGTCCGGCCCGAGCGCCCGCGACATTGGGGTGAACCCGGCAAGGTCCGACACCAGAACCACGATGTTGCGCACCCGCCCCCCGGGCCGCATGAAGTCGGCGTTCGCCTCGGCGATCCGCTGAGCGACATCGGGCGAGAAGTAGCGGCGCAACTGGCTGTTGGCCTGCTCCAGCGCCACCGCCCGGCGCACCGTCTGGCGGGCGACCCACGCCACCAGGGCAATGCTCAGCCCGGTCACCGTCGTGAGCCCAAGGGAGTGGGCCACCTTCCCTAGGTGCACGTCCTGGTCCATCACGTGCTCTTGCCAGGTGGCTTGGGTGGCAAGGATGGTGCGCGGGTCATCCAGCGCAAGCGCCAGCAGGAACAGCTGATAGGCCAGCGTCAGGCCGGTAACCATCAGCGGGTACCGCGGTCGCAAGGTCAGCGCGCTGAGCGCACACACCACCAACGCCGCCGACAATCCGGTCTTTATCACATAGGCAGCCGGAACCCGGTCGATGCCGGCTGCCTGCCATTCCAGCAGCGGGGACGGGGCGATGGTCACGAACGCCACCATCACGGTGGCGAACCCGATCAATTCCAGTGCCCGACGCCGGGTCAGCAACAACAGCAGCGCGGCATTGATGGCTGCGGCGAACACGCCGGTGCCAAGCACAAAGGCCTTCCCGACCTCGCCGGTGATAAAGACCGCGCCGCCGATCCCCCAGACCAAGGTGGCGCCGATCATCGCGAACAGGAACCAACGCAGCCCCTGCACTTCGCGTTCGCGCAGCAGGGCGGCCGGATCGTCCATCAGCTCCGCCAGCGCAGCGTGGTCTCGCGGACCGGGTTCTCGAACGGCGTGCCTTCGGACCGCCATGCGGCATAGGCCTTCTTGAGCCGGAAGTACCATTTAGCCTGGACGTCGGAATCGTTGATCAGCATGAGCGTCGGGTTGTGCACCAGGCCACGCTGCTGACGGACCACAACGTCGCGATCCTGGGCCAGGAACCGCCGCACGAACGGCGCCAGCACCGGCTTCAGGATACTCAACCAGGGGATCGACCAGAACATCAACTGATGGATCTCGGTGGTGGTCGCGTCGATTGGCGTAACCGCGGTCAGGCCGCACACCCGGTGCCGGCCGATCTCGATGTCCTCCACCCGGATTCCCGGAAGGTGAAACCGGATCTCGGTGGTCGGCGCTCCGCCCAACAACCGGTAGGCGGCGGAATTCGACGACGGCTGATGCCGCAGCATGGCGAATCCCAGATCTACCGGCCCGAACCGCTTGGCCTTCTCGTGGATCGATTTGCGCGACCGCCACCACCAGCTGGTGTGCACGAACGGACCGTGCGCCGGGTCCATCAAGCCAATGACCGCATGGTCGATGTGGCACGGAAAGCTCATGCGCTGCACCATGCCCGGACCACGATTGGTAACCTCGGGCAGCACCGGCGGCGACACTGCGGGTTCGGCCGTCGAGCGCGGGTCGGCCGGCATGTAGACCCAGATCGCACCGTGACGATCCACGACCGGGTAGGTCCGCACCCGGATCTTGTCGACATCCATCGTCTGGTCGACGGTCAGCGACGGGATCGCGGTGCAGCGGCCATCGGTGGCGAAGCGCCAACCGTGGTAGCAGCATTCGACCTCGCCCTGGTCGAACCGGCCGTCGGACAACGGGATGCCACGGTGCGGGCAGATGTCGCGCATCGCGAACACCGCGCCGCTATCGTCGCGACCGAACAGCACCGGCTCGCCCAGAAGGGTCTTCGGTCGCAATGCGCCACGGCCCAGTTCAGCCGACGGTAAGGCGAAATACCAGATGTCGCGCAGGAACGAATCGTCGGTACGCGGGGTATCGGATCGGGGGGATTCTGACATGGCGCGGACAGTGCCATCGCCTCCGAACGGAGGCAACAAGCCGCTTCAGAGCGACGCTAGAACACCAACTGGTCGTCGCCGCCGGAACCGCCGATGACGATCTCGCCGCGGTCGGACAGGTCCTTGGCCGACTGCACCATCGCCTGCTGCGCGTCCTCCACGTCCTTCAGGCGGATCGGCCCGAGCGACTGCATGTCCTCGCGCATCAGCTTGGCCGCGCGTTCCGACATGTTGGAGAAGAACAAGTCGCGCAGTTCCTCCGACGAGCCCTTCAGCGCGATCACCAGCTTGTCCTTGTCGACCGCCCGCAGCAACGTCTGCACACCGGCCGGATCCAGCCGCGACAGGTCCTCGAAGGTGAACATCAGCGCGCGGATGCGCTCGGCGGCGTCCTTGTTGCGCTCTTCCAGCGCCGACAGGAACCGGCTCTCGGTCGCGCGGTCCAGGTTGTTGAAGATCTCCGCCATCATCTCGTGGCTGTCGCGCCGGTTGGTGCGCGCCAGGTTCGACATGAACTCGGTGCGCAGCACTCGCTCCACGTCCTTCTCGATGTCCTTGTTGACCGCCTCCATGCGCAGCATGCGCATGACCACTTCCATGGCGAAGTTCTCCGGCAGGGTCCCCAGCACCTTGGCGGCGTGGCCCTGCTGGATCTTGCCCAGGATGACGGCGACGGTCTGCGGGTACTCGTTCTTCAGGTAGTTCGCCAGAACCTGCTCGTTCACGTTGGCGAGCTTGTCCCACATCGTGCGGCCGGCCGGACCGCGGATTTCCTCCATAATGTCGCCGACCCGGTCCTCGCCCAGGACCTTGGTCAACAGCCGCTCGGTCGAATCCAGCGAGCCGACCAGCGAGCCGGTCGACGAGACCTGCTCGGCGAACTCGACGAACAGCCGCTCAACGATGTTGGACGACACGGTGCCGAGGCCGGCCATGACCTGGGAGATCTCCTTGATCTCCTCGTCGTCCATCTGCCCAAATAGCTTCGCCGCCTGTTCCTCGCCCAGCGACATCAACAGGATGGCCGCCTTTTCGGGGCCGGTGATGCTGCGGTAGTCCTCGCGAACGCGCATACCCATGGCGCGGATCCTCGATCCTCGAGTGGGAGGGTGTTTCGACTCAGCAATATAGTCGAATCGCATCGCTTCTTACAGGGCTCTGTCTACACTCGGTATGTCGTGATCGAGGCACCCACACGACCCAGCGCCCGCCTCTTG
The DNA here is from genome assembly GCA_000171835.1 of alpha proteobacterium BAL199. GTDB lineage: Bacteria > Pseudomonadota > Alphaproteobacteria > Thalassobaculales > Thalassobaculaceae > Thalassobaculum_A. Next base: position 26,834 of record ABHC01000010.1, read on the forward strand.
CCGCAGAGCCGCACGCCGGTATGATGCCGTCGAATTCGCGAAGCGGCATTGGTCAATCGGAGGGTCTTGTCCGTGAATCGACTGTTGATTGGCGTTGCCGCTCTGTTCGTCGCCACGGCACCAGCCGTTGCCGAGGAACCCGCCTTCATCAGCATCGGTGCCGGCTACTACGACCTGTTCGACGATCAGTCAGCCGGCGAAGCGCGCCTGGAGTATCGTTTCTCGGAAACGCAGAAGTTGTTCTTCTTCACGCCGTTCGTCGGTGTGACGGCAACCACCGACGCCGCCACCTACGGCTATGCCGGCGTCGGGATCGACATCTTCTTCGGCAAGCGCTGGGTCGCCACCCCGAACTTCGCGGTCGGATTGTATGGCGACGGCGACGGCAAGGACCTCGGCCATGCGGTCGAATTCCGGTCCGGGCTGGAGGTTGCGTATCGGTTCGACAATTATTCCCGACTGGGCCTGTCGTTCACCCATATCTCCAATGCCGGATTGGGCGAGCGCAACCCCGGAGTCGAATCCCTTGTGGTCGTATACTCCATGCCGTTCAACGCGTTGTTTCGCGAGTAACCTTGGTCTGGACGGCCGACGCCGTCTGCTCGACCGTACCTGAATGCGCCACGTTCCAATCACCACAATCGCGCTGGGCCTGACGCTCTGCGGGCTGTTCGCCTGGCAGGTCAGTCTGGATGCCTACCACGACATGAATGTGGTGCTGAAATACGGTGTGGTGCCCGCGCAACTCTTAGGGTTCAGCATAGCGCTTCCAGGAATCGCGGAGGTTCCGCCGATCGCGACTTTGGTCACCGCCCAGGGTCTGCATGGCGGGTTCGGGCATCTGATCGGTAATCTGGCAGCCCTGGCCTTTGCCGGCCCGCCGGCGGAGGCTCAAACTGGCGCATGGCGCCTGCTGCTGGTGTTCCTGCTGGCTGGAGCAGCCGGCCTTGCCGTTGAAGCCGTCGCGTCGGCAACCTCGTCCGTGCCGATCATCGGAGCCAGCGCCGCGATCGCCGGCGTCATCGGCGCAGTCACCAGGCGCGATCCGCACGGTCATGTCCGAATGGCTATTCCAGCCAGGGGCTTCCGGCTCCGACGGATCGCCATACCGGTATTGCCCGTGGTCGCTGTCTGGCTGGTGGCGCAACTGGCCGGGATCGCGTTCGAGCAAGGTGAGCCGGTCGCGTTTCTGGCGCATGCCACCGGCTTCATCGTCGGGGTGTTGCTTGCAGGACCAGACAATCGCCGGCCACGTCTCCTCAAGCTTTGAGCGCGGCCTGACGAACTGGTTGCTCGGTTACATCGTGGTCGACGGGGCCGACTTCTCCAGACGCATCAACCGGTCAAGGCCCGGCGCCATCTCTCCGAGGATGAAATCCGCCCGTTTCTGCGGGCTGCCAGCGTGGTTCGGGAACTTCTGCTCCCACGAGTCGAGCTTGACGCTCAAGCCGCACAGCACGCCGCCGATGGTCTCGTGATGGGCGGTAATCAGCCGGTGCAACGCCTGGAAACTGTCCATCGTGATGTTCTCCCAGAACGTCTGGGAGTTCCGGTCGAACGATTCAAATCGACCGGTCACCGAGCTCAACACTTCGTTCAAGCCGTCGTTGACGAACAGGCACTTGTCCATGAGCTGACGGTTGTCGCGCAGGATCGTCGTCTTGATCTCCGCCATCCACTCGGTGAACTGATCGAACTTGGGAACGATTTCATCAAGGCAACGCCGGAAGTAGGAGAGCGACAGGTAGATGTCGCCGTACTTCTCGAGGAACGCCGGGATCTCGACAATGGTGATGCCCATCATCTGCGCGATCTTGCGCATGTTCCGCAGCGCAACATCACGGTCGATGTTGGTGAACATGTGGATGATCTGGCCGGAGCTTTCGACAGCATCGTTGGGCGTGCCGAACACGTTGGTGACCAGCGGCCGCGTAAACGACTTCATGTACTCGGTCAGCCTGCCCTCCATGGCGGGCGACAGCTGCAGATCGGTCGCGGACCGAACGTCAATCTTCAGATCCCGCAACGAGTTGCGCAACGAGAACACATCGAAGCTGTTCAGATCCGCCAGCGGATGCAGGATCTCAAGGTCCGCGGCGATGTCCGCCTCATCAGCCTGGATAAAGTCCGGCAGCGACTTGATGTCGATCAGGCCGGATCCGGCCGAGCTGTCCTTGAACAGCTCGATCACCGATTCCAGCTTGGAGGTCTTGATCATCCGGGCACGGCGCAACGCCGCCAGGCGCAACGGCACGATCTTCAATGGCAATGTATGCAAGGAATCCCGGTCGACCTCTTCCAGGTCGTCCTTTACCGGTTTCGCTTCGGCAGTCACTGCAGACATCCCGGCTCCATCAGGTCAAATCGCCCTCTCTCCCAATCCATCAAAAGCACTCTGCATCCGGAAGGGTTAACGGACCGTGAACCCGCGGTATCTAAATGGCACCCTGTTGATCGCGTAATCCGCGCAATTTGATATGTATTTTCTGACCTTGACCTTCCAGTAACCGGAAGCCCCATATCGTATGTGTCCTCACTGGAGAGCCACATGTCGACCGTCATTGCCCGATCCAAACCACACTCTGATCTCGGTGCCTCGATCCGTCTACCCGTTCAGGGAATGCGATGCGCCGGCTGCGCCAGTCGGCTTGACCGGACGCTGGTTGCAATCGATGGCGTCACGACGGCTGGCGTGAACTTCGCTACCGACAGCGCCGAGATCACATACAATCCCGCTCAGACCGACTTGGCTGCGATCGCGGCCGCTGTCATTGGTGCCGGGTTCACCGTCCCTTCCACCGATCTGACGCTGGATGTGCGGGGGATGACCTGCGTCGGCTGCGCCCGGCGGGTTGCAAATGCCCTGCGAGCCGTGCCCGGCGTGATCGAGGCAGACGTCAACCCTGCCACCGACTCCGCGACATTGCGACTCGCGGCTCCGGTCGCCGTCGATGCACTGGTCTCCGCCGTCGAAGCCGCCGGATACCGCGCGTCGATCCGCGGCGAGCCCGGCACGGCAGAACCGGAGGCGGCCGGTGGGTTGGACCGCGACGATATCATTCTGATCGGCGCAGTCGCACTGACCTTGCCGTTCGTCGCCCAGATGATCGCCATGGCGCTTGGATCGGACTGGCACCTGCCGGCCTGGATCCAATTGGCCCTCGCCGGGCCGGTCCAGGTGGTTGCCGGTGCCCGATTCTACGTGGGTGCCGCCAAGGCGCTTCGAGCCCGCGCCGCCAACATGGACGTGCTGGTGGCCCTCGGCACCACCGCCGCGTTCGGCTACTCGTTGTACGCATTGGCGTCGGGTACCGGTCATCTCTATTTCGAAGCGTCGGCCGCCGTCGTCACACTAGTGATGCTCGGCAAACGGCTGGAGGCGCGGGCGAAACGCGGCACTACCCACGCGGTGCGCGCGCTGATGGCCCTGCGACCGGAGACCGCCCGGATCGAGCGGGATGGCGAAACGCTCGAACGCCCCGTGGCCGAAGTCAGGGTGGGCGATGTGGTTCGGGTCCGGCCGGGCGAACGGGTTCCGGTCGACGGCGTCATCGTCGAAGGCCGCAGCGCCCTCGACGAATCGCTGATCACCGGCGAGAGCCTGCCGGTCGAACGCACGGAGGCCGATACGGTCATCTCCGGCGCGATCAACGGTACCGGCCACCTTCGCGTTCAGGCCACCGCCGTCGGAGCCGACACCACGCTGGCCCGCATCGCGCGCCTGGTCGAGCAGGCCCAGGCCGGCAAGGCGCCGATCCAGCAGTTGGTCGACCGGGTGTCGGCGGTGTTCGTGCCGGTGGTTCTGGTGCTGGCGATCGCCACCTTCGGCGGCTGGCTGATGGCCGGACAGGGTCTCGAGCCTGCCCTGGTCGCCGCCGTCTCGGTGCTGGTCATTGCCTGTCCCTGCGCACTCGGGCTGGCCACTCCCGCGGCGATCGTCGCCGGTACCGGGACCGCTGCGCGGGCCGGCATCCTGATCAAGGATGTCGCTGCATTGGAGCGTGCCCATGCCGTCGATGTGGTGTTGTTCGACAAGACCGGTACTTTGACCGAGGGCCGGTTGCGCGTCGCCCTGGTCGAAGCGTCGGCCGATGGTTGGAACGAAGACGACGTGCTTCGAATCGCGGCCAGCGCACAGGCCCTCAGTGAGCATCCGATTGCGACCGCCGTGGTCGAAGCCGCGCGCGGCCGGAACCTGTCCATTCAGCCCGCCACCGAGTTTGACAGCCGACCCGGTGCGGGAATTGCCGCGACCGTAGATGGCAGGCGAGTGGTCATCGGCAACGCCGCCCTGATGGCGACCGAACATCTTCAAGATCCCACCAGCACCCGGCGCGCCGACACGATCGAAGCAACGGCTCAGACCGTCGTCAGGGTTGCGGTCGACGGCGGGATCGTTGGCCTGATTGCCGTCGCCGACACGGTGCGGCCGAATGCGGCCGCCGCGGTTGCGACACTCCGAGCGCGCGGCATCGAGACTTGGATGCTGTCCGGCGACGTCCGGAGTGTCGCCGACGCCATCGGAGCCGAGGTGGGCATCGACCGGGTTCTGGCGCCGGTTCGTCCCGAGGACAAAGCGGCCGAGATCGACCGGCTGCGCGCCGCCGGCCGGGTGGTCGCAATGGTCGGCGATGGCGTCAACGACGCGCCGGCACTCGCCTCCGCCGACCTCGGGATCGCCATGGGATCGGGAACCGACGTGGCCTTGGCGACCGCCGGTATCGTGTTGCTGCGCCCAGATCCGCGATTGGTCACGGCCGCTCTCGCGGTAGCCACACGAACCCGCGCCAAGATCCGCCAGAACCTGTTCTGGGCCTTCGCCTACAACGTGGTCGGCCTGCCACTGGCCTCGCTTGGCCTGCTGTCGCCGGCATTCGCCGGCGCCGCCATGGCCCTGAGTTCGGCCTGCGTGGTCGCCAATGCCCTCACCCTCACCCGATGGAAGCCCGATGCGTGACGATGCCACCGTGACGGTTGGCGAGGCCGGCGATGCCGCCGGCCTGCCGGCCAAGACCCTGCGCTACTACGAGCAGATCGGCCTAGTGATCCCGGACCGGCGCGGCAACGGCTACCGCGCCTACCGGCCAAGCGACGTGCACCGGCTCCGATTCCTCAAACGAGCCCGCTCACTCGGGTTCTCGATCGAGGACTGCCGCCTGCTGCTGTCGTTGTACCGCGACCCCGACCGATCGAGCGCGGAGGTCAAGTCCCTCGCCACCCAACACTGCGACGCCATCGACCTGAAAATCGCTGAATTGCGCAGTCTACGCGCCGAACTTGGCCGGCTGATCGAAGCCTGCCACGGCGACCACCGACCCGATTGCCCGATCCTGGACGAGTTGGCGAGCCGTGACTAATCAGAGTCGCACGCAATCATTGAATTGCCAGATTGCTTGAATTAGCGAACACTGACGGCGGAAACGCCCGCCATGAATGAACTGTCCCCAAAGCCGGCAAACCCGGCCAGCCTGTCAGACAGGATTGTACCTTCGGCCGCCACGCCGCGCAGGTTGCGGGTGAGTGCGCGCTGGATCCGGCTGACGCTGTTTCTGGTAGTGCTCCTCGGACTGCTGGCGCTCGCGGCACATTGGGGCCGCGCCGCGGTGCTGTTCGTCCATGAGACCGACGCCCGCATCAAAGCCGACCTGATCGCCGTGGCCAGCGAGGTGGATGGCCGGGCGACCGATCGTCCGGTGACGGATGGCCAGGCCGTCACGAAGGGGCAAGTCCTGGTGCGGTTCGACGACCGCGAGGCCCTGCTGAGGCTGGAGGAGACCGACGCACAGCAAGCCACGCTGCTGGCCGAAATCAGTCGGCTCGAAGCGGAGATCGTCATGATCCGCGAGCGCACCGAAAGCCGGGTCGCGCGGGCCAAGTCGCAGCTGACGGAAATGACCGCCGGCCACGAGTTGTACGAACACGAACTGTCGTTTGCCAAAGCGGACTATGAGCGAGCTCGGGCACTGTCGACGACCGGGGCGATTTCGTCGTCGCGCCTGGAGCGTTCGCACACTGACTACCTCAAGGCCCGCCAGGAACTGAGCCGCGCCCAGGCCGAGATCGCCATGGCCCAGGCCGGCATCGACGAGGCCAATGCTGATCTGGCGGAGGTGTCCGTCAAGCGGGCCGAACGAACACGGCTGGAAGCGGAACTCGCTGAAATTGCGGCCCGGCGTGAGCGCCTGCGGATCGATCTGGAACACCGCACCATCGTCAGCCCGATCGACGGAGTCGTCGGACGAACCTTCGTATCCGCTGGCGAACGGGTCGAAAAGGGCCAGCGGTTGATGTCGCTGCACAACCCGGCCGAGATCTGGGTTGAGGCCAACATCCGCGAAACCGAAGTCGGGCGCGTCGCCATCGGGCAGACAGTATCGATCCACGTCGATGCCTATCCCGGCGAGACCTTCGAGGGCCGGGTGGAACGGGTCGGCCACGCCGCCAACAGCCAGTACGCCCTGCTGCCACGCCTGAACGAGTCCGGAACCTTCACCAAGGTAACCCAGCGCATCGAGGTTCGGGTGGCCGTCGAACAACGCGATGGGCGCCTGCGCCCGGGCATGATGGTCGAAGTGTCGATCAACGCGCCGCGGGCCGGGTTCTGGCCGTTCTGAGGCCGGCGTGACCGCAGCCGCCGACGCCCTGCCCCACGCCGAACCACCGGCCATCAGCAAGATCGGCGTCACCGTCACGACCATGATCGCGATGATCTCGATGATCATGTCGTCGACCATGGTGAACGTCGCGATCCCGGACATCATGGGCGCGTTCGGCATCGGCCAGGATCAGGCGCATTGGATGTCGACCGGATTCCTGTCGGCAATGACCGTCTCGATGCTGCTCAATGCCTGGCTGGTTGGGCGGTTTGGGCCGCGGGCTTCCTTTCTCGGAGCCGTGGCGATTTTCGTCGCCGCGTCCTTCATCGGTCAGCTCTCGCCGACCTATGGCGGGCTGATCCTGGCAAGAGTGGCCCAGGGCGTCTGCGCCGGCATCATCCAGCCGCTGGCCATGAGCACCGTGTTCCTGGTCTACCCACCGGAGGAGCGCGGTCGGGCCATGGGCTGGTTCGGCATGGGCATCGTGCTCGGCCCGACCATCGGGCCGACCCTCGGCGGCATTGTCGTGGATACTGTGGCCTGGCCGTGGGTGTTCTCGGCGCCGGTACCGATTATGGCCATATCGGCGGCTCTGGCCTGGGTGTACCTGCCGCCTCGCGATCCGAACGCCCGGAAGGTCGGAGTCAATCTGGTCAGCTTCGCGCTGATCACCGCAGCCATCGGCCTGTTTCTGAACGGTATCACCGAAGGCCAGCGCGACGGCTGGGATACCGACCGCTGCTTTCTGCTGCTGATCGGCTCGGCCGCCAGCTTCGCCTGCTTCCTGTACCGCGAGATGAGCCATCCGGCGCCGCTGATCCAGCTCAAGCTGTTCTCGGTCTGGCACTACACGGCATCGGCGATCGTCGGCTTTATTTTCGGCGCCGGCATGTTCGGTACGCTGTTCCTGATCCCGATCATGGTGCAGACCGTTCAGGGCTTCACCGCGACCAAGGCCGGGCTGATGCTGCTGCCGGGCGGCATGGTGGCGATGGCGGTGTTCCCGATCGCCGGGCGGATTTCGCAGACGGTTCCCGCGATCTGGACCATCTCGATCGGACTGTCGGTGTTCAGCGTGTCGTGCTTCTGGCTGATGTCGGCGGAGATCGCGACGGGATTCTGGACGCTGGCGCTGCTGGTCGCGTTCGGCCGGATCGGCCTCGGCCTTGTCATGCCAGCGCTTAACCTCGGCGCGCTGGCGTCGGTGCCGCGGGAACTGGTGCCCTCGGCCGCCGGCACGCTGAACTTCATCCGCATGACCGGGGCGGCGATCGGCGTCAACGCGCTGGCCATCATCATCGACGGGCGGATCGCGTCGCACTCCGCCGCCCTGGCAGTGACGCAGACGCCGGGAAACGTTCCACTAGCAGAACTGCTCGGGGCGTTGTCGGCGCGGTTCGCGGCGGCCGGCGTGCCGGAGGGCGAGCGGCACGGAGCCGCTCTGGCCTATGTCCGGCAACTGGTCGACCTGAAAGCCCACGAACTGGCGTTCCACGACGGCTTCGCCGCCCTGACAGCAGCCTTCGGAATCGGGCTGATCACCACGCTGGTCCTGATGCGCAGCCAGGCCGGCCGCAGTTGAGCGGCCGGCCCAAGGCGCCGTCCTCTTGCGGTCAAGGCTCGGTTCCGCAGTACGCCTCGATCCGATAGCCATCCGGATCGATCGCGAAGGCAGCGTAGTAGTTGGCGCTGTAGTCGGCCCGCAGTCCCGGCTTGCCATTGTCCCGGCCGCCTTTCGCCAGGGCTGCCGCGTGGAAAGCGTCGACCGCGGCGCGGCTCGGCGCCTTGAAGCAGAAATGCAAACCCGACTGTTCGTCGGCCGGTACCGGTCGCGGGCTCCTCGATATCCAGAACGCCACCGAGCCGCGGCCGTAGCCGAGCGAGTCCGCCCCATCGCTGAGACAGGTGTAGTCGAGCGGCGCGAGGGCCGCGTCATAGAAGCGGCGTGTCGCAGCAATATCCCGAACCCCGATGGAAACGTGATCGAGCATGGACGTCCTCCCTTACCGGATGCGGCCGGTCGATGCTGACCGCATGTATAACCTTCATGCCAGTTATATAATTTCGAACACCATTTCATGTCAACCATCATGATGGTTAGTCGTACGAAAGCCGAGAACGCGACCTGAAGTCTTGTCAACCGACATGACGGTTAGTACTACTGGAGCGATGAATAGCCCGGTCCCGTCCCCCGCCTCCGGTCCGACCCTCCCCGCACCGCGCGACGATCTCTGCCTGGACTTCGCCAATACCCGCTACTGGCGTGGCAGCGATCCAGCGACCGAAACCCTGCACGACCCGGTCGGCCTGCTGGCCTGGGTGCGATCCTCCGGCAGCGTCGACCCTGCCCTGCTGGCTCGGCTGGAAGCCGCCTGGCGCGACTGGCCCGATACCGCCGGCCCGGCATTCGGCCAGGCGATTGTTCTGCGCGAGGCGCTCTACGCCGTGTTCGCCACCCTGACCGCCGGAGCCGAGCCTTCGGTGGCGGACCTCGACACCGTGAACGCGGCATTGCGGCGGACGCCGGCCCGAACCACCCTGGACCGGCGCGACGGTCGCTTCGTCTGGCGGCTCGGCCCGGCCGACGCCGTGGACGGCCTGCTGGCGCCGGTGCTGTGGTCGGCGGGCGACTTATTGAGCGGCACCCGGCTCGGGCGGGTCCGGCGCTGCGCCAACGACCGCTGCGGCTGGTTGTTTCTGGACGACAGTAAGAGCGCCAACCGGCGTTGGTGTTCGATGAGCCAATGCGGCAACCGCGCCAAGGCGCACCGCCACTACGCCAAGCGCCGGCAGGCCGAGGGATGATCGAAGACAACATGCCGAGCGAAACCGACCATCCGGATACCCCGGCGCTGATCGAGCGCCTGAGTACCCGCTGGGGCCCGATGCATGGTTTCACCAACGATGAAGGGGTCTCTGCGGCGCTGCGACAGTTCGGCGAGTATGCGGTCGCCGAGATCGACCTCTATGACCGCTTGGCGGACCCGGGCGACACCGTCATCGACGTCGGCTGCAACATCGGGGTCGTCGCCAGGGCACTGGCCGTCAGCCCGACGCGGCGAACGGTCATCGGCTTCGAACCGCAGCCGCAATGCTTCCGGCTGGCATCGGCCAACACCTTTGCTCATGACAACGTGTCGCTCTACCCGCTCGCCGTCGCCGATCAGGCCGGAATGGTGGACATCGACGAGATCGACCTCCGGCGCCCGGGCAACTACGGCGGGTTCGGCCTGGATCCCGACCGCCGGTCGGCACGACGGGTTCCCTGCCCGACCGTCCGTCTGGATGCCTTCCTGGCCACCCGCGCACCGCGGCCGCGTCTGGTGAAGGTCGATGCCGAGGGCATGGAAGCGACAGTACTGCGGGGCATGCTCGGGCTGGCGCACGACCGTCTGGTGATTTCCGCGGAGGCCGACCGTCGGGCACGGGTGCCGGAAATCCTGAACGAGTTGCAGGCGATCTGCGGGACCTGCTTCGTCGGGTTCTTCCGGCCGATCGATCCCGGCAATCCGCGCTTCGACCCGGCGGACCGTCATTGCCGGAACCTGCACGTGCATCTGGTCGGGTTTGCCGGCAACCCGCCCGACTGGATCGACAAGGTCAGAGGCGTCTGGCCGATCCAGAGCATCACCGACTTCGACCGGTTGTGTGTAGCGCGCAAACCTGATTGAGCACTTGCGCAAGGCTATTTGAGCACACGCTGAAGCAATCAGGAACGACGGGCGACGACTGTCACATCAACCCTGCGACCGGACCAATTCGGCAGCCCGAGAATTGAATCCGACGTCTGCAGTGGCGCACTGCCGTCATCGGACTTTATGTCGACCACAGATAGCCCCTGAGCCTCAATATGACGCCGTAGTGAGGCAGTATCGAATCCGATTAGATGATCCCCGCCCATTTCGACCGCTTCACCCGTCGAGCGGATGACGACATTGGGAACCGAGATGACCAGATAACCACCTGGTCGAAGCACGCTGGTCATCGATGACAACCAGGAGTCAACTTGGATCAGATGCTCCAGAGTGTGGTACGAGACTAGAACATCTACTGATTCAGTGGCTTGGTGATCGATTGCGTCAGGTCGTTCATCAATTCCAGTAAGCCCAAACACCTGGCGAGCATAGGCAACCTTGCCCCGGTCAACGTCTGAGCCAATCACATGCGCGCCCAGGTGGCGAAACGCCTCCATCATAATCCCTTCTGCACAGCCAAGATCGAAGACGGTCTTGCCTCGAAGGGATCCAACCAGCGCTTCGACATGCAACGGAAGGGCGATCTTGCTGTAAACAAATGTCGCGATGTGCCCTCGCCCAGACACCTCGACACCATTCAGCATTATTCCATTGGTTTCCCGGCTTGCATAAAACTCATCAACTCTGCCCTGATCGTACGGCCAATCGACATAGAACAAATCACAATTTGCGCACCGTGCGACGGGCGCTCGCATATTTCGCTGTAGCATCAAATGAGCTACGAGCAGATCCAGTTCGAGGCGAGTTGCCTCGATCGGCCATGGTGCCAGCAACCGGTCTAGATCGAAGTAGATACGCCCATAGGGCTGACCTCGCCCGACCAAGGGCGCGGCTGCGACCCGCGTCCCCATCCCGCCGCAGGACGGGCATGGCCAGCGACGAGCAACCACTGATCCACCATGCTCGAGAAGCGCCTTTGTGATCCCCTGAAGGTCTGCATTGGTCACACGTACATGGTCTAGCGATGGGGCGCGTCCAAACTCTGAAGCCAGTCCGACAGGAACCGACATCTCGCGAATCCGCGCGACTGCCGCTAGTGGATAGAATCCAACACTTGGTGCCCACGCCTGACGGCGGCGATGATTTTGTCGGGATCGGCTGTCCAGTTGAAGGGCTTCGGATCTGAGGCGTTGTGCTCGTCGAGGAAGCGGTTGATGGGGTGTTGTCACGTTAACGTGCCTGAGGTTGCGGGTTCAATGATCCGGGCGTAGGCGGTGTCGATGCAAACAGAGAAAATCAGCTACAAGCGCCACCGCTTTCCGCCTCAGATCATTTCTCATGTTGTCTGGCTCTACGCCCGGTTCAACTTGAGCCTGCGCGAGGTCGAGGAGCTTATGCTGGAACGTGGTGTGGACGTTTCGTATGAGACGATCCGGCGCTGGACCGTCAAGTTCGGTCCCCGGATCGCCCACGTTCTGCGGCGACGGCAGCCTCGCCCTGGTGATGTTTGGCATCTGGACGAAGTCGTCGTGAAGATCGCGGGCCGGTCATACTGGCTGTGGCGCGCCGTCGACCAACACGGTGTCGTTCTTGAGGAAATCTTACAATCGAAGCGAGACAAGCGCGCTGCAAAGCGGCTTTTGATCAAGCTGATGAAACGTTGGGGCTTCGTGCCCAAAAGGATCATTACGGACAAACTGCGCTCATATGGGGCCGCCAAGCGCGAGGTCGCGCCTGGCCTTGATCATTGGTCACACAAGGGGCTCAATAACCGCGCCGAGAACAGCCACTTGCCCTTCCGAAAACGAGAGCGGGTGATGCAAGGCTTCCGATCACCGGGTGGATTACAACGCTTCGTGTCTATGCAATCCGCAACCCGCAATCGTTACTCTGTCCCAGCCCGCCGTCGTTCCGCCCTCACCATTCGCTACCATCGGCTCGAAGCGTTCGAAGCTTGGAAATCCGCGGCACATGCCGCTTGATCAACGACCGGCATGCCAACTTGCTAACTCGACGAGTTAACGTGACAACACCCATGCCGCGCTTGTCGATGTTGGTCATGTGGACCTCGACATAGGGCATCGACACCGCCTTGATGCAGTCGCGCAGCGCATAGCCGGCGTACAGGAAACCGGCCGGGTTCATCAGCAAGCCGTCGGTGCCGCCGCGTTCGGCCTCGTAGATCCAGCCAATCGCCTCGCCCTCCAGGTTGGTGTAGCGGATGTCGAGGGTCTGGCCGTATTTCCGGGCTTCCTCGTGCATGGCCGCATCGAGTTCGGCGGTCGTCGTCGTGCCATAGAGTTCCGGCTGGCGGCGGCCGAGAAACTACATGTTGGCACCCTGGATCACCAGTACGTTCATAATGTTACGAACCTCACGCGGTGGCGGTGTCGAGCCAGTTCGGGTCGGCGGCCAGCAGGTCGTGGCGCATCGGCGGGAAATCGTCCGGCAGCGGGTCGAGGCGCAGACGGGTCAGCCGCAGGAAGCAGAACTTCCAGCGCCTACCGTCGCGCCGGTACTCCTCTTGGTAATGCCCGTAGCCGCGGAACCCTCGGCTGTTCGGAGCCTCCTTCGGTCGCATGCCGGGGGCCAGTTCGACCAGATCGGTCATCGCCCAGATGCCGCGGGCCCGGTCGGGGCCGAGGAACGCGATCTCCGGGTTGCAGACATGGTGGATGGTGACGGCACCCTTCATACGGTGCGAGATGCCCTTGATGAAGTCCCGAGCGGTCGAACCCGTTGGGGCGGACCCGAAGCCCTCGAACACCGTCTCCTCGGCAAACAGCGCGAACAGCCGGTCCCACTGCTTGGTGTCAACGAAGCGGCAATATTCCGCCTTCAGTTGCTTGATGGCTTCGATGTCGAGCAGCCGGTTGGTGCCAGTGGTCGCCATTTAAATTCCTTCGGGTGGACAGACTCGGCGTCAGGGGATCAGGCGGGCTTGCCGGTACCGGTCGAACAGGTTGAAGAACATGGTCTGCGATTTGACAACGTCGTGGAAGCCGAACTGCCGGGCCTTGGTGGTGTCGGAAACGATGTCCCAGGTCGGCCGGAACACGTAGTCGGCGTAGTTCCACAAGGCCATATCTTCATAGGGGGTCGGATGCAGCCCGCGCTCGGCGGCGATTCGGTCCCACACCGGCGCGTGCTCGGGCATGGTCTCGGCCAGCGAGATGCCCAGTGGTGAGCCGACTTCCATTCCGAAATACCCGGCGAAGCGATGCCACATGGGCTCCCACCGGAAGATGTCGCCGTTGCTGATATTGAACGCCTGGTTGGCGCAGCCCTCGTCGCTTGCCATCCACACCGACGCCTTGGCGACGTGCACCGCTTCGGCGCACTCGGCGAGGCACTGGTAGGCGGTCTCGGTCCCCGGGAAGCTGAACGGCAGGCCGAGCTCCCGGCGGATCGCGGCGTAGACTGCGATCACCGACACCAGGTTGCGCGGCTTGCCCGGGGTGAAGTCGAACACCAGCGGCGGCCGCACCACGCTCCACGACCACCCGGCGTTCCGTCCGACCACGTAGTCCTGCTGATCGTAGTAGAAGTTCGGCGAGTCTGGGCGCGGGTCGTCCTCCTCGGCCGGGGTCTTATAGGTGCCGAGATGGTTGCCGTAGTACTTGGTCCCGTGCACCAGATGGACATGGCGCAGGCGAGGTGAAGCAGCCTCGATCGCCTCCACCGCGTTGACCAGCATGGCGAGGTTGTCCGCCACCGACTCGATGCCGCCTTCGCCGTGCGGGGCGCGTCCGGCGTAGAACACGTGGGTGATGTCGGTTTGAGTGGCGAAGGCACGCCGGCAGTCGGCGGGGTCCAGCAGGTCGACCGCGACGTGGGGCACCGCCGGCCCGTTTGTCGGTGCCCGGCGGCTGGCTATCACCACCGGCCAGCCTTCGGCCTGCAGCCGCTGAGTGATCAGCGTGCCGACCATGCCGGTCGCTCCCAGAACCAATGCTTTGCGCGACACGTCGGCGTCTCCCGTGCTGGCGTAGCCCGGCGCAACACTAGCGGCAGGGCGGCGGTCGCTGCAAAGCCGGAGCGCTGCACTTCTGATCAAGAGTGAATGCCGATAGGATGGCTTGACGGTTTGCGCCCCGATGAGCCGTCCACCTGAACAAAGGGACCATCGTGGCCGATCAGCCGACCAGAGGACGACCGTCGGAATCCGGGGAGAGTCGAGCAGCGCGGCGACGTGCGCTGGACCGACCCAAGCTGATCGACCGGATCCTCGACTATCCGTACAGCCGGCTGTTCGGCCTGAAGGGCAAGCTGGTGATTGTCGCGATCGTGCTGATCGGGCTGGTGGTCAAGTTCGTGACCGGCATCAATACGGTCACTGTCGACCCGACGACATGCGAACTGGGCTGGGCCGACGAAATCTACCGGGTCACGCACAAGCAACGGGTCGTCGCCAACAGCCAACGCGAACTGGGCCGGCTGACCGGCGAGAAGCAGACGGTCCTGTGGGCGATCCAGGCGGGGCGCGATCCATTCCCGTCCAAGGCCGGTGGCAACGTTGCGCGCATCCAGCGCATCGACAAGGACAAGTTCTTCTGGCGGTCTTACGCCGGCAATCTGGAGAAGGACTTGGCGGCGATCAGCGCCTGCCTGCAGCGCCTGTCGACTAGCGGGATCGACTGACCATCCGGTACCGCTGCTTCAAAGGATCTGGCTGAGGAATTCCTGGGTGCGCGGGTCTCTCGGGTTCGAGAAGAACTCCTTCGGCGGCCCGTGCTCGACGATCACGCCCCGGTCGGTGAAGTACATGTGGTCTGCCAGTTCGCGGGCGAACCCCATTTCGTGCGTTACCAAAAGACAGGTCATGCCTTCCTCGGCCAGGTCGCGGATGGTGACCAGCACCTCCTTGACGGTCTCCGGATCCAAGGCGGCGGTGACCTCGTCGAACAGCATCACGTCGGGGTTCATCGCCAGCGAGCGGGCGATCGCGACGCGCTGCTGCTGTCCGCCGGACAACTCTCCGGGGTAGCTGTGCTCCTTGCCTTCCAGACGGACCTTCTTCATCAGGACGCGAGCCCGCACCTCGACCTCGGCCTTGTCCTGCTTCAGCACGGTGACCGGGGCCATCATGATGTTCTGCAGGGCGGTCTTGTGCGGGAACAGGTTGTACTGCTGGAATACCATGCCGACTTTCTTGCGCAGTTCCAGCTTGTTCAGCTTCGGGTCGTGGGTTTCCAGGCCCTCGACCTGAATCGAGCCGCGGTCGATCGGCACCAGCGCGTTGATGCAGCGTAGCAGGGTCGACTTGCCCGATCCCGACGGACCGATGATGCAGATCACCTCGCCCTTCATGACGTTGAGCGAGACGCCCTTGAGCACCTCGACGGCGCCGAAGGACTTGTAGACGTCGGCGATGCGGACGATCGGCTGATCGGGAGTCCAGGGTTGGCTGGCGGTCATGGCGGCGCGGGCCTTTCCGGGTTCAGGACTTGACCGCGAAGCGGCGCTCGAGGCGCACGGTCAGCAGCGCGATCGGATAGCAGTACAGGAAGAACCACAGCAGGATGTAGCTGTAGAACGGCACCAGCAGGTCGGTTCGCCCGCCCTCCGCGCTCAGCACCCGGCCGGTCAGGGTCATCACTTCCGACACCCCGACCACCGAGGCCAGAACGGTCGCCATGGTCAGGATGGCGTACAGGTTCATCCACGGCGGCAGCATGCGCTTCACGCATTGCGGCAGGATGATCATCCACAAGGTCTGGCGGCGGTTGAACGCTAGGGATTCCGCCGACTCCCACTGTCCGGACGGGATCGACTGGATGGCACCGCGCACCAGTTCCGAGACGTTGGCCATCACCGGCAACGCCAGCCCGAAGGTCGCCTTGACCCAATCTGGCAGCGGGATGACTAGGCCGAAGATCTTGATCTGGAACGGCATCAGGAACATGCAGAAGAACAGCAGCACCAGCCAGGGCGCGTTGCGGAAGAACTGGGTGACCAGCCAGGACCCGGCGCGCACCGGCGGCAGCAATGAGATCTGCCACAGCCCGAGCGCGGTACCGACGGCGGTGCCGCCGGCCATCGCCAGGAAACTGATGGCGAGATTAAAGATGAAGCCCTGGAACAGCAGCGGCGTCCATTTCAGCAGGATGGCCAGGACCGACTCGGTCGCAGCACCGGTTTGCGCCTGGGCGACACCGGCGCTCAGCACCAGGATGCCGACCAGCCACACGCCGTGCCGGGCGCGCAGCTGCGGGATCGGTGCCCCGACCTCGCGCTCGCGGCGCACCCGCTCGGCCAGCCGGTCGGCGGCCGGCAGCAGCACCGGCAGGTCGGTGCCTCGCCTCACGTGCCGTACCCCGGCACGCGGATCGCCCGCTCCCATCGATGCATGCCCCAGACCAGCAGTCCGACCAGGGCGACGTACAGGACCAGCAGGGTGACCATCATCTCCGGCACGTTGACGCTGTCCGACCAGATCTGATTGGAGACGTACAGCAGCTCCGGGACAGCGATGGCGTAGGCAAGGGTGGTGGTCTTGACCAGATTGACCAGGTTGTTGTTCAGCGCCGGCAGGCAGACCCGGAACGCCAGTGGCAGCACGATGTACAGATAGGCCTGCAGCCGGTTGTAGCCGAGCGCCTCGGCCGCCTCGCGGGTCGATTCCGGGACCGCCTCGATGCCCGAGCGGAAGATCTCCACGTTGAAGGCGCCGGCGAAGAACGACAGCGAGACCGCCGCCCAGGTGAAATTGTCGAACAACGGCTCCAGGTAGCCGTACTCGTTCTTGACCCGGGGCAGCAGGTTGCCCAGGGCGAAGAAGAAGAAATACATCTGTACGAGCGGCGGGGTGTTGCGGAACAGCTGGATGTAGCCCTGGGCGATCCGCCGGGTCCACACGAAGCGCGATCCCTGCAGCCAGGCGCCGACCACGCCGATGATGGTCGAGAAGAACAGGCAGACCAGCGACAGCCAGATGGTCATGAAGAACCCGCCGATCATGCGCGCACGATCGAACGAATCGTAGAAATAGGTGAGGTTTATGCCGGTCTCGGGTGTTGTCACGTTAACGTGCCTGAGGTTGCGGGTTCAATGATCCGGGCGTAGGCGGTGTCGATGCAAACAGAGAAAATCAGCTACAAGCGCCACCGCTTTCCGCCTCAGATCATTTCTCATGTTGTCTGGCTCTACGCCCGGTTCAACTTGAGCCTGCGCGAGGTCGAGGAGCTTATGCTGGAACGTGGTGTGGACGTTTCGTATGAGACGATCCGGCGCTGGACCGTCAAGTTCGGTCCCCGGATCGCCCACGTTCTGCGGCGACGGCAGCCTCGCCCTGGTGATGTTTGGCATCTGGACGAAGTCGTCGTGAAGATCGCGGGCCGGTCATACTGGCTGTGGCGCGCCGTCGACCAACACGGTGTCGTTCTTGAGGAAATCTTACAATCGAAGCGAGACAAGCGCGCTGCAAAGCGGCTTTTGATCAAGCTGATGAAACGTTGGGGCTTCGTGCCCAAAAGGATCATTACGGACAAACTGCGCTCATATGGGGCCGCCAAGCGCGAGGTCGCGCCTGGCCTTGATCATTGGTCACACAAGGGGCTCAATAACCGCGCCGAGAACAGCCACTTGCCCTTCCGAAAACGAGAGCGGGTGATGCAAGGCTTCCGATCACCGGGTGGATTACAACGCTTCGTGTCTATGCAATCCGCAACCCGCAATCGTTACTCTGTCCCAGCCCGCCGTCGTTCCGCCCTCACCATTCGCTACCATCGGCTCGAAGCGTTCGAAGCTTGGAAATCCGCGGCACATGCCGCTTGATCAACGACCGGCATGCCAACTTGCTAACTCGACGAGTTAACGTGACAACACCCCTGACGGCACTGATGTGATCGGACGGGCCGCGGACATCGTGCCGCGGCCCGTCAGTCCCCGGCACGGGGCACGGAACCGGCGGAGAACCGACAGCGATGCGCGGCAATGACGTAGTGCTCTCGGACGTGTCGATGCGCTTCGGCGATTTCACGGCCGTTCATCCGACCGATCTGACGGTGCGGGAAGGCGAGTTCTTCTCGATCCTCGGCCCGTCGGGCTGCGGCAAGACCACGATCCTGCGGATGATCTCCGGCTTTCTGGATCCCAGTTCCGGCGGCATCGCCATCGGCGGCGTGCCGATGGCGGGACTCGGTCCGAACCGGCGGCCAACCGCGCTGATCTTTCAGAATCTTGCGCTGTTTCCGCTGATGACCGTCTGGGAGAATGTCGCCTTCGGCCTTGAGGCACGCGGTGTCCCGATCGTCGAGCGCAAGCGCCGCGCCAGCGAGCTTCTGTCTCTGGTGGCGCTGGACGATCAGGGCCACAAGAAGCCGACCGAGCTGTCCGGCGGCCAGCGCCAGCGGGTCGCGGTGGCGCGCGCGCTCGCGGTTGAGCCGGCGGTCCTGCTGCTGGATGAGCCGCTGTCGGCGCTCGACCTCAAGCTGCGCCAGCACATGCGCGCCGAGTTGAAAGACATCCAGCGCCGCACCGGCGTCACCTTCATCTACATCACCCACGACCAGGGCGAGGCCCTGACCATGTCCGACCGGATCGCGGTGATGAACCAGGGTCGGGTCCAGCAGGTCGGCACCGGCGACGAGATCTATGACCGCCCCGCGACGCCGTTTGTCGCGACTTTCGTCGGCGAGCAGAATGTCTTCCAAGGTCGGGTCACCGCCACGAACGACGGCCAGGCGGTTGTCGATACCGCCGTCGGTCCGTTGCGCGGAACTTCACAGGGGACGCTGTCGATCGGCGACGAGGCCCTCCTGTTCGTACGCCCGGAACGGGTCTCGCTGATGAATGGCGCGACGGCCAGCCCGGACAACCGGATCGACGCCGAGGTGGAGCGACGCGACCTTGAAGGGTCGTTCGTGAACCTGCACCTGCGGGCCGGCAACCATCCGATTTCCGTGCACCTGACCAACGCGGGCAGCGGGCGCGACGTGGTGTCCGGCGGCCAGCGCGTAAGTTTCCAGGCAGACGACGCGGTCGTCATGCGCGCCGGGGAGTTCGCCCGTGAGTGACCTGATCCGGATCTACGGCAAGAGCCTGACGACGATCTTCCTGGGACTGACCGCCCTGTGGATCGTGGCGCTGATCGTGGTGCCCCAGTTGCGGATGATCGAGCGGGCCTTCGTGGTCGACCGCTACAGCGACGAGGCCGCCCGGGTCGGGGTCGAGATCAACCGCTCCTACACCCGCGTGTTCACCATCGACCAGGAACTGGACCGGGCTGCGGCCGGTCCGACGGCACCGACCGCCCCGTCGCCGTTCAGTCCGTCACCATCATCGGCCAAGCCGTCGACACCCTCCGCCTTCGCCACCCCGTCCGCGTCATCGGGCGGTGCCGTCAGCACCGATCCCGATCGGACTGCCACCCTGAAAGCCGAAAAGGCAGAGTTGCAGGCCCGGATTGCCGAGCTGGAGGTTCGGGAGAAGGAGGTCAAAGCCGGCGGCACCGGCTACGCGCTCGGCAACTTCACCAGCATGAGCGCGATCCACGCCAAGATCTTCCTGTCGACGCTCATGTACGCGCTGTGCGTGACGATATTGGCGTTCCTGGCCTGCTACCCGGTGGCCTATGCGGTGGCGACGTCGCGCAGCAGCGAGCGGGTTGCCCTGCTGATGCTCGGGCTGGTGATTCCCTATGCCATCAACGAGCTGCTGCGGATCTTCTCGTGGATCATGATCCTGGAGAAGCACGGCGTGCTGAACCGTCTGCTCGACAGTCTCGGCCTGATCGACCTCGCCGCCGGCGAGGGCATGCGGTTCGTGGCGTCGAACGGCGCGGTCTTCGCGGTCATGGTCTACGCCTACATCCTGTTCATGGTGTTCCCGATCTACAACACGATCGAGACCCTCGACCGCAACCAGATCGAGGCGGCGCGCGACCTGGGTGCGTCGACCTGGCGGATCCATTGGCGGGTGGTGCTGCCGCACGCCAAGCCCGGCATCGCAGTCGGCGCCGTGATGACCTTCATGCTGTCGGCCGGCTCGATCGCGGCACCGGAGATCGTCGGGCGAGGCCTGCATCCAGACTGGTTCAGCCAAGTGATCTATCAGCGCTTCTTCGAGTCCAACAACTGGAACCAGGGCTCGGCCTACGCGCTGGTGCTGCTGGTTGCCTGCGTGGTGTTCGTGCTCGGGGTCATGGGCCTGTTCAAGGTCGGCATCCGGGACATCGCGAAATGACCGCCGAGACCGCCACCCCGGCCGCTGCGGTTCCCGCCGCCCGCCCGTCCAGCGGCCGGGACTGGAGCGATGCGATCCTGAATGTCTACCTGGCGGTGTTCTTCGCTTATCTGTTCCTGCCCCTGCTGTTGATGGTGGCGGCCGCCTTCAACGCCTCGCCGACACCATCCGCCACCGACTGGCAGGGATTCACCCTGGAGTGGTTCCGGCAGTTGCCGCGCGATCAGCGGTTCGTGCAGGGACTCGGGCATTCACTGTTGATCGCCACCGGGGTGATCGTGCTGGCCATTCCGCTCGGCCTGTCCGGCGCGCTGATCCTGACCCGGCTGCGGTCGCGCTCCACCACGACGCTGTACACCATCCTGGTGTCGCCGATTCTGACCCCCGGCATCGTGCTCGGCGTGACCACCATGATCTTCTGGCGCGACACCTTCGGGGTCGAGGCCGGTCTGTTCACCGCCACCGTCGCCCAGGCGACCTTCATCGCCTCGTACTGCATGCTGATGTTCATGGCCCGACTGCAGCGCCAGGACCGGGTGCTGGAGGAGGCGGCGCTCGATCTTGGTGCTTCGCCGGTGCTTGTGTTCCGCCGGATCACCCTGCCGTTCCTGATGCCGACCATCCTGACCGCCGCGTTCATCTCATTCCTGCAGTCGATCGAGAACTACAACACGACCTTCTTCGCGATCGGCAGTTCCTGGACCCTGGTGACCGAGATCGGCTCGCGCATGCGCTTCGGCCTGTCGCCGATGGTCAACGCGATCGGTGTGCTGTTCGTGGTGCTGACGGTGATCGCCGCCCTGATCTGGGCCGCCGCCCGTCGACGCGAACTGGCCCGCCTCGCCGCCGGTTGACCGCAACGCCGCCGGCTGGTCCAGTGCCGGTCATGCGGTTCGTGGTGCGCTGCCTGCCCGGGTTTTCCTCGCACGTGCCGGCCCCGGTGCCGGCCCGCTCGGTTTTGCCCGATTGGCTGAAGTCGATGCCATCGACGGCACCGGCGGACGCGCTGGCCGGGGCGGAGGTGCGCACGCTCAAGCATTGCCCGCCATTGATCGACGCGCTTGGCACCGGGGTGCTGTTCCCGCTGGCGGCCGACCTGACGGTACGCGGCGGTGAGTTGTCCTGGGACTGGGACGCACCCCGCCACCCCGAGGTCGGCCACACCCGCTCGCCGATCGGATTCCATCTGCCCGAGCAGGCGACCGGCGTGCCGCTCCGCCTGCCGCCAGGCCGGTTCGTGATCAAGTTCACCAACTTCTGGACGGTCGAGGTGCCCGATGGCTGGTCGGTGCTGTTCACCCATCCGCTGAACCGCGAGGATCTACCGTTCCGCACCCTGTCGGGTCTGGTGGACTGTGATCGGTGGCGCGACGGGTTGGTGCATTTTCCCGCACTGTGGATCGACCCGAACTTCGAGGGCGTGTTGCCCGCTGGCACGCCAGTGGCCCAGGCGATTCCGATCCGGCGCGAGACGCTCGATCTGGTGATCGAGGAGATGGATGCCGAACGGGTGGACGCCTACCGCGACATCGAGCAGGCACTGGCAGATGATCCGGGTGTCTACCGCAAGCAATATCGAGGAGGCGCGCCGTGAGCATTGAGCAGGTCGTCGCCACCTACGCCGCGGCCTGGGACGAACCCGGCCGGGAAAAGCGAAAAGCGTTGCTGGAAGCCTCGATCACGGCCGATGCGGTCTATGTCGACCCCACGGTTGAGACGCGGGGCATCCCGGCGCTCATGGATCACATCGATACGGTCGCGGCGCGCTATCCGGGCTCGTGCCTGCAACTCACGAGCGCCGTTGACGTTCACCACGGACTTGGCCGCTTCGGCTGGCGCAAGGTCCTCGCCGACGGAACTGAGTTGCCGGAGTGCATTGACATCGTCGAGCTTGCCGACGACGGCAAGCTTGCCCGCGTAATCGGTTTCTTCGGCCCTCTACGACCGCGGACCGGCCCATAAGCCGGGACCCGAGGCGTCAACGCTGCCACAGACCCCGAAACGTCAGTCGGACCCGGCAACCCAGCGCCGGGCGGCACCCATGTCGGTGAAGTAGCGGCGTTCCATTCCGACCGAACTCGGGGCGGCGGATTGCCAGAGGTGGAGAATCAAGCCGTCCGGAACTCTGGAGAATACCGACGCGACCCGGAGGTCGGTCCGAGACGGCTGGATCGATTGCGATGACCAGACCGATTGCATCCCGCTGAGAGTCATGGAACTGAGATCAGCAGAGCGAAAGTCCCAAACAGCGCCGAGCATTGTCTTGTAATGCTCACTTTCCCGCATGCCTTTGATTATCTGGGCAATCACATCGGTGTCGACCTCGCCCAAGTATCGAACCACGTAAAAGCCGGCCGCTTCGTCAAACTCCAGCTCAACACTCATCGGATCAAGTCTCTCCGTCCAACCGCAGCCGACCGACCGCTCCTTGAGTGCGCAGCTTCAGGGCGGCCGCTCGGAACCCGGGCTCGTCACCCGGCAAAGGGGCCAGCGACGCTTCCGCTTCGTTCAGCCG
Source organism: alpha proteobacterium BAL199 (assembly GCA_000171835.1). Taxonomy (GTDB): domain Bacteria; phylum Pseudomonadota; class Alphaproteobacteria; order Thalassobaculales; family Thalassobaculaceae; genus Thalassobaculum_A. The sequence continues at coordinate 49,825 of ABHC01000010.1, forward strand.
CCGCAGGTCGCGCAGGGCTTCGGCGCGAGCCAGGCGGACGGCCGGCCCGGAATCGTCGAGACCGCTCAGATCCTGCAGGGCATCATCCGGTCGCCCGAGCCGCAACGCGATGCGGGCCCGATTCAGCCGGGCGTCGGGATCGTCGGGAACCTGTTTCAGGTAGTCACCGAATCCGATCTCAGCGTCACCCAACCGACCGAGATCCAGCAGACAGGCCGCCCGTTCAAAGGCGGCGTTGGTATGGTCGGGCGCACGAGCCAGTGCCGCGTCATGGGCAGCGACCGCCTCCTCCAGCCGCCCCATCCGGCGGCACACTAGGCCACGGTTGTAAAGCAGCACCGGGTTGTCCGGATCGGTGTACAGCAACGCGTCCAGTGCACGATCCGCCGCCGCCCAGTCGCCGGCCTGAACGGCTGCCGCGAACACCAAGGCCGGGTCGACCGTCATGCTCAGAACACTCCCGCATCGAGTCCGGCGGCCATCAAAGCGCCGAGTTCGCGGCACTGGTTGACGAACTCTTCCTTGAAATCGCCTCGGCACAGTACCGGTTCGCACACCGCCCGCCAGCGCAGGCCGGTAACGATCGTCTCGACACCGCGACGTGTCCCAGTGCCGTCGTGCCCGGCCCGGATGTACAGCGCGTAGGGCAGGCCCTGGGTTTTCTCCAGCACCGGATAGTAGGTGCGGTCGAAGAAATCCTTCAACGCTCCGCTCATGTAGCCGAGGTTCTCGGTGGTGCCGAGGATCACGGCGCGGGCCGCCAGAACATCGTCCGGCCCGGCTTCCAGCGGCGGCAGCACCCGAACCTCCACGGCCTCGGCGCCCGCGTCTTCGGTGCCCGCCACCACAGCGTCGCGCAGTCGGCGGGTGTTCGCCGACGGTGCGTGCGCCACGATCAACAGCCGCCGGGCATCGGCCAAGTTCGGCATCAGTCTGCCGACTTCAGCGACCGTAACCAGGCGACCAGCGCGCCCAGGTCCTCGTCGGTCATCTTGGCGTAGAAACCGTAGCCCATCGGCGGCATCAATCGAGAACCGTCACGGCTGACGCCCGTGGTGATCGCCTGCTTGATCTCGGCATCGGTCCAGTCGCCGAGTGCGGCCGGCGTGATGTTGCGCGAGATCGACACGCCCCAAGGCCCGGCAAACTCCCGGGTGCCCGCGCCAAGCCGCGCCAACTGCAACTCGCCCTTGGCGCTGATCGGGGTATGGCATTCCACGCAGTGCCCGACCGGCCCGGCGAGGTAGGCCCCATACGCCACCAGATCGGAGAGCGCGGGCGCCTGAACCCCAGCCACCGGCGGCCCCCAACTGTCGGGCAACGGCATCCGGTAGACGGTGGCGGGCACCTTGTTGACGACCGGTTTGACGGTACGCAGATAGGCGACGATGGCCTTCACGTCGTCGTCGGCGATCCCACGGTACAGCCCGAACGGCATCGGTGGCCCCATGATCCGTCCGTCACGGCTGCGTCCTTCGCGGACCGCCCGGACGATCTCCTCGTCGCTCCAGCCGCCCAGGCCGGTTTCCCGGTCCGGTGTCAGGTTCGGCGGATACGCCTCGAACACCGCCTCCTTCATCGGTGGACCGCCGGCCAACTCCTTACCCGGGACCGGCCCATTGGCGTCCTGCAGCGAGTGGCAGTTGCCGCAGCCGGCAATCGACTCCACCAGATATCGGCCGCGTTCCACCGGCGTATCGGCAGCCGCGCTCATGCTCAATCCGGCGATCATGACGCCGGCTACCAACGACAGACCTCTCATCATCCTCGGCTCCATGCCCCCACCTGAAGCGCATGGTAGTGCGCACTAAATCGGCCGTGGACGCAATCGCCTTGGGTCCAATCCGCCGTAAGAGTCGCCGCGACCCGCGCTGCATGATACCCACCCGCGATGTTCGCCCCACCGGAGCCCTCATGACCCAGACCGCTTCGCCCGCCGCCCCCGGCCGGTCGCTCATCGTCCTGCTCGGATCGCTGGTCATGGTCGGCCCGTTGGCCGTCGACATGTACCTGCCCAGCCTTCCGGACATCGCGGTCGGCCTGTCGGCCCATCCGGCCGAGGTGCAGCAGACGATCACCGTGTTCCTGCTTGGGTTCGCCGTCGGCATGCTCGTGTACGGGCCGATCTCCGACCGATACGGGCGTCGGCCGATCATCGCGGCGGGACTGGCGCTGTTCATGCTGGCCTCGATCCTGTGCGCGGTCGCGGACGGCATCGGCATGCTGACGCTTGGCCGGGTGCTGCAGGCGATCGGCGGCGGTGCGGCGTCGGCCTTGGCGCGCGCGGTCGCCAAGGACATGTTCTCCACCGAGGGTGCCGCTCGAGTGCTGTCGCTGATGGCGATGGTGATGGCGGTCGCCCCGCTGGCAGCACCAACGGTCGGCGGCCAGATCTTGCTGGTGGCCGACTGGCGCGCAATCTTTTACGTGCTGGCGGCGTTCGGTGCCGCCGGATTGTTCGCCACAGTGACGCTGCTGCCGGAATCGCTGCCGCCGTCGGCCCGGGTCGGCATCCGCCTGCTCGGTGCGTTCGCCGCCTATGGCCGGATCCTGGCCGACCGGCGCGCGTTGGCCGATCTGTCGTCCGGCAGCTTCAACAGCGCCGCGATGTTCGCCTACATCACCGGTACGCCGTTCGTGTACATCGAATACTACAGCGTGCCGGCGCAGTGGTATGGCGCGTTGTTCGGCATCAATGTCGTCGCCCTGGTGATCGCGTCGTTCCTGAACGCCCGCTATGTCGGGCGGTTCGGCGTGCTGCCGCTGACCCGGCTGTCGATCGCGATCGGCGCGGTCGGCGGCGCCGGGCTGCTGTTCGCCGGGTTGACCGGCATCGGCGGGTTGTGGGGCGTGGCGCTGCCGCTGCTGCTGGTGATCGGCGTCCAGGCTCCGGTCGGCGCCAACTGCACTGCGCGCCTGATGGGATTGTTTCCAGCCAGCGCCGGTGCGGCATCCGCCCTGTTCGGCGCCATCCGCTTCGGTGCCGGTGCCGTCGCCAGCGCCCTGGTCGGCCTGCTGCACGATGCGACTCCGCTTGCCATGTGCGCGGTGGTAGCGGCCTGCTGCTTCCTGGCGCTGGTCTGCCGGTTCGGCTTCGATCGACTTGAAGCTCCGGCAAGCTGACGGTTCAGCGGCGACACCGCGCAGCGACCGGACGGCCGTCGAGGGTCGAGCCATCCGCACATACCGCGGTGCATGCGTCCATGCCGCGACAGGCACTGCTCGCCAAGTCGCCAATCGTGCGGTTCCAGTCAGTACCAGCCCCGCTGCAGCCGCCAACCGCCAGACCCAGTCCGATGACTGCCAAGATTGTCGCGCTGTATCTCACGGAATGGATTCCTCAGGCTCGATATCGAGCAGATTGCCCATCACACAGCCCAAGCCCCCGCACAACCGCTCAAGCGTCCCGTTCAGTCCGGGTCGTTGGCGCAGCGCACCGGCCGGTCGAAGTAGTTGTAGTCCGAGCACGACCGACCGAGATACTTGTCGATGTGATAGAACGTGTTGCGTCCGGTGACGGCCTGCGGGCCGGCAAACGCGGCCACTCCGCTCCAGACATACGGGTTGCATCCGCCCAACGCTGTCAGGGCGACCACGGCCGCAGCAACACGGACCAAGGTGATAAATGGCGTTGAAGGTAAGGACATCGCGCGTCTCCGAACTTCTTTCGGGGTCGGGCCGCGTCGAAACATCTTCTCGCCGGTCGCCCGCCTGGGTCCGCCGTTCTGACGAACCGCAGCAGTTTACCCGAGCCGCTGCTTTTTCGCCACGGCCTGTTCACCAGCAAACGCGTAATCCGTCGAATTGAGCAATGCGGCGTCTTTGAACCGGAGCCGCAAGACCCTATGTTCGCGCGGAACCCGATGGAGATCGCCCACGATGGATACCCTCGACCTGCTCCTCACCCGCCGCTCGGTCGTCGCCAAGGACATGGGCGAGCCGGGGCCGGACGACGCCACCCTGAACAAGATCCTGGCCGCCGGCATCCGTGTGCCCGACCACGGCAAGCTCGGACCCTGGCGCATCCAGGTGCTGCGCAAGCCGGGTCAGGCCGCGCTGGGAGAGGTGCTGGCGCGGGTGTTCGCGCAGGAACACCCTGAAGCCGAGGACCGGCAAATCGAGTTGGAACGTCAGCGCCCGCAGCGCGCGCCGATCCTGCTCGCGGTAACGGCGCGGATCGATCCGCACCATCCCAAGATCCCGCTGATGGAACAGCAGTTGTCCGGCGGCGCGCTCTGCCAGAACATCCTGGTGGCGTCCCACGCCAGCGGCTTCGTGGCGCAATGGCTGACCGAGTGGCCGTCCTACCACCCGGCGGTCCGCCAGACCCTCGGCCACGATGCGGAAACCCAGATCATCGGCTTCATCTACATCGGCACCCCGACCACCCCGCCGAACGAGCGCCCGCGTCCGACCTTCGAGCAGGTGGTCAGCGAATGGACCGGTCCCGCCGCCTGACCTGATTCACGCGTCGTCTTCGTCGGTGTCGCCCAGAAACCGCCGCCGAGCCACGGCGAAGCCGATCAGGCGGTCCTCGACGAGGCGGTTGACGCTACCGTCCGGAAACAGTCCGCCCTCGCCGCGCTCTCCGGCCGGTACTCCGGTCAGCACCTCGATGCCCTCGTCGATGGTGTCGATCGGCCAGATCCGGAAGGCGCCGCGCCGGCAGGCTTCGACCACTTCGCTCTTCAGCATCAGGTGCTCGACGTTGGCACGCGGGATCATCACGCCGTGCTCGCCGCTCAACCCCCTGGCGTTGCAGATGTCGAAGTAGCCCTCGATCTTCTCGTTGACGCCTCCGATCGCCTGGACCCGGCCCATCTGGTCGACCGAGCCGGTCACCGCGATACCCTGGCGGATCGGCAACTCGGACAATGCCGAGAGTAAGGCATACAGTTCGGTCGACGATGCGCTGTCGCCGTCGACACCCCCGTAGGACTGCTCGAACACCACGCTGGCCTGCAGTGCCACCGGAATGTCCGTGGCGTAGGTGCCGGCGAGGAAGCCCTGCAGGATCAGCATGCCCTTTGAGTGCAGCGGCCCGCCGAGCTCGACCTCGCGCTCGATGTCGATCACCCGGCCGCGCCCGACCCGCACGCGGGCCGAGATCCGGGTCGGCCGGCCGAAGGCGTGGGCGCCGATCTGCAGCACCGACAGGCCGTTGACCTGCCCGACCGCCGTACCGTCGGTGGTGATACGGATGGTCTCGCGCAGGATCTGCTCGCGCATCCGACGCTCAATCCGGTCGGACCGGTAGAGTTGTGCCGCCAACGCGTCGTCGACATCGTCGGCGCGGATCACCTTGTGGTTCTTGTCGCGCCCGACATGATCGGCCTCGCGCATCACGTCGGCGATCAGGCCAACCCGCGCCGTCACCTTGCGGGTGTCCGATACCAGGCGCGAACAGTGCTCGATCACCCGTTCCACCGCCTTTCGATCGAACGGCCGCAAGCCGGCGCGGCGCTGGATCGTCGCGACCAGCCGGGCGTACATAACGTCGTGCTCTGGATCGCGGTCCATCATGTCGTCGAAGTCGGCCGCCACCTTGAACAGGTCGCCGAAATCCGGGTCCATCGCCGACAGCGCAGCATAGACCTGCTGGTCGCCGAACAGCACGACCTTGACCGAAATCGGGATCGGGCAGGGCTGGATCGAGACGGCCAATGCTGTGGCAGCAGAGTCCATCGGCCCTTCGATCATAACCTGCTCGGCATACAGCGCCCGCTTCAAGGCGTCCCAGGCGTAGGCGTTGTTGAGCAGTTTGCCGGCGTCCAGCAGCAGGTATCCGCCGTTCGCCGCATGCAGCGCACCCGGCCGGATCAAGGTAAAGTCGGTCAGCATCGCCCCCATGTAGGCGCGGTGTTCGATCCGGCCGATCAGACGGCCCAAAGTCGGGTGATCCTCGCTGACCACCGGTGCCCCGGCGTCCGGATCATGGGCGATCAGGACGTTGACCTCCCAGCGCCGGAACCGGCGTTCGGCCGGCTCGGCGGCGGATCCTGCCGCCGCCTCCTCGCCGGTCGGGCGAGCAAAGCGGGCGATGTTGTCGATCAGGTCGTCGCGCAACCGATCGAACCACGCAGCCACCGGGCGCGGCAGATCGAGGCCATCGCGCGCTTCGACAATCTGCAGATCGACCAGGGCCGAGGCCTCGCGACGATCGAGATCGCGGACCGCGATCTGCCGCTCCCGCTCCAGGATCGGCGCCTGATGCAGGGCCGCGCGCAGATGCACCTGCACTTCGTCGATCGCTGCCGCCAAGGTCTCGCGTTGTTCCTGCGGCAGTTCGGCGAACCGCTCCTGCGGCATCGGCTTGCCGTTCTCCACCGGCGCCACGACAAGTCCTTGGGGCGTGCGCACCAACGCAAGGCCGCGCTTGGTGGCCTCATCGGCCACTTCCTTGAAACCGTTCTCGCCGCGTTCGCCGAAGCTCTTCTCCAGGGCTTCACGCTTCAGCCGGTAGTCCTCGCCCTCGAACAAGCTCGGCAAGGTGTCGCTGAGATCCTTCACCAGTTCAGCCACGCGCCGCGCAAACACCGCACCGACACCCGACGGCAGGCGCAGGCAGCGGGGACGGTGCAGGTCATCGAAATCGTTGACGTACACCCAGTCGTCCGGCGACGGAAAAGTCGCGGCCCGCTCCGTCAGATAGGAGCGGACGGCGGTATGTTTGCCCGACCCCTTCGGCCCGATGACGAACACGTTGTACCCGCGTGAGCGCATCCGGGCGGCGAAGCGCACCGCGTCGAGCGCCCGGTCCTGCCCGACCAGCGTATCCACATCGGCCAGATCCTTCGTGGTTCGAAAGTCCAACGCGGACAGATCAGTGGAGCGATACAGAGCATTGGCGTGCAGCGGTTCGGGCGCCATCGTTTCCTCCGGTCGGGATGAATCATTCGAACCGACCAAGAGACCGGTGTCGAGAGGTGGACTTGCGGCCCGGTCGGCAGTGCGCTCGAATGCCGCCGACCCGCCTTAGGAGATTCCCATGCCGCATGCGACCATCAATGGAATTCAGCTGCATTACAAAGTCTCCGGCAACGCTGATGGACCGACGCTGCTGCTGTCGAACTCGCTGGCCTCCACATTGAACATGTGGGATCCGCAGATGCCGGCGTTCGAGAAGCGCTTCCGGGTGGTCCGTTACGACAGCCGCGGCCATGGTCAGTCGGAAGCACCCGACGGGGCCTACTCCATCGACACGCTGACCGCCGACGCCGTCGGCCTGCTCGACCATCTGGATATCGCCAAGACCCATTTCTGCGGCCTGTCCAAGGGCGGCATGGTCGGCCAACGGCTGGCCACGCTGCATCCGGGCCGCGTCGACCGGCTGATCCTGTGCGACACCGCCAGCTACATGGGCCCTGCCGAGCTGTGGGAGGGGCGCATCCAGTTGGCCGAAGATAAGGGTATGGCCGGTGTGGTCGACGCCACCATCGAACGCTGGTTTACCGAGAGTTTCCGGGTCAACGACCCGACGGCGGTGGCGACGGTCCGGGCGATGATCCTGGGCACTCCGGTTGCGGGCTTCGCCGGTTGCTGCCGGGCGATCCAGGCCATGGACCAGCGCGAAAGCATTCGGTCGATCGCGGCACCGACCCTGATCATTGTCGGCGCCGACGACCCCAGCACCACACCGGACAAGGCGCGCGAGATCCAGGAACAGATTCGCGGTTCCAAGCTGGTCGTGCTGCCGGAGGCGGCACATCTGTCGAACATCGAGCAACCAGAGAAGTTTGATCAGGCCGTCCTGCATTTTCTCGGGGTCAACTGACCTCGCGGAGGTTCGCTTGAGCTGGCGGCGGACCATCGGTTCGGGGTTGGTCTCGGCAGCGCTCGAACCCTAGAAACTCCGGGCGGCGCGGGTCGTCCTGCCGCGGCCGGTCGTGGTGGAGCACCTTGTCGAGATCCGGAAACGCCAGCTTCTGATTCCAGCGCTCCTGCAGGTCCTGTAGCGCCGCCCCCAACAGCGCGTCGTAGCGCCGTTTCAGGGCCGGATCCGTGGCCAACGCCCGGTTGAATTTACCGCTGCCGAACGTCCCGCCGTAACCGGCCTGGCGAGCCAGATTCTGCAGGTTGGCGTTTTCGATCCCGGGTCGGAACATCCCGTCGCCCTTCTGAAGCAGGACGACGAACTCCATGTCGTGGAATTCGGTCGGTTCGAACGCCTTGCAGCGGTAGGGAAACAGATTCAGTGTCCGCAACCCTCGGCACAGTTCGACGAACTGATAGGGGGTGAACACGCTGCAATGTGAATCGACGTAACGCTGTTCGCCAACGGACCCGACCGCAAAATCCAGCGCCTCCGACATCTGATGAATGTTGCCCGCCCCACAGTAAGAGGGGTCGTCCCAAACCTCAGCGGACGATACGTCTCGGACGTTCGAAAAATGATCAAACACCTGCCTCGGGGACGGGCGCTCCAGCTTCTCGAGGTACCAGCCGATCCAGTCGGACAGGATCGTGTTGCGCCGGTCGAGGTCGAAGGTGAACCGCTTGTCCGGCAGCATCAGACAGATGCACCCGTCGTCCTTCAGGATGTTCGGGACGTCCAGCAGCCAGCCGACCGGGTTCGGAAAATGCTCAAACACATGGCTGGCCAATACCAGGTCGAACTTCTGCCGATCAACCACGGAATCCGCGATACTTCCGCCGTGCCAGACATACCGGACATCGACGATCTTGCTCGCGTCCACGGACGGGTCGGATTCGTACTTACGACGCAGTTCTGCGGTACTCAGATGATCCAGGTAACAGACGTCAAAAGCGTCCGGCGGCAGCACCGGCTTGTCCAGCGCCCCCATCTCCAACATTGAAAGGCCCTGCAGATCCAGGTGCTTTGTCAGAAAGGCCATTCGATCCATCGAAAGGCTCCGAAGTCGCCTTAACTTTCCCCAAAAATTGAAGAGTCAGCGTGTTCGCAGCACCCCACCGCGACGTCGCCACCGCTCTACCGGTGACCGTGTTGTTTCCTAGAAGCGGTAGCCCGCACTGAAGCCCCCGAACAGGCTCGGACCCTCCTAGCCATCGAACTCCTTGGTGCGCATCACCTGCACGTAGGTCAGGCGCAAGTCACCGAAGGTCACGACGGCGCCGGCTGACAGATCGCCGACCAGCAGTTCCTTGTCGACGCTGCGGCTGTCACGGAAGGTGTTGCCGTCCAGGAAGATGTTCCGGGCCACCGCGCGGCCCTCGATGCCGGCGAACAGATACCAGCCGATCGCATCGTCATCGTCGCCCGGCGGCGCGAAGTACTCCGACCCCGGAGTGTGCGGCTGCAGACGCGGCGGCCCGTAGTCGAACTTCGGCGGCTTGCCGAACCGCACCGTCAGACCGGCGGCGGCGTGGGTGAACACGTTGCCGAGGGCCGCCCCGACATGCGGCGACACGTCGGCGAGCAGATCGCTGAAGATCGTCTCCGATGGAACCACCCAGCGTCGCTCGACGTTCAGAAGCACGGCCGGTTCGTCGTGAAGCTGATGATCCCAACCCTGCGGCTCCGGCGAGTTGATGACCTCATGCACGGTCTTCTGCGCCAGTTCGCCCTGGGCCGACGGGCCGATCACGCCAAGCGACAACTGCACGCTAGTGGATAAAATCCGACATTAGAATCCCGCTCAGGATTCCCGCGGGTTCGGTGGCGTGCGAGTCTGGGGCATGCGCACCGGGATCAGCTTCACCGTCAGTACCGCCGATCGCGCCCGCCTGGAGGCGATCGTGGCGGACCGCAACAGCCCGCAAAAGCACGTCTGGCGCTGCCGGATCGTGCTGCTCACCGCCGCGGGCCTGGGCACCAACGCGATCATGCGCGAGGCCGGGGTCGCCAAGACGGCGGTCTGGCGCTGGCAGGAGCGCTTCGCCGCCGAAGGCGTGGACGGGCTGCTGCGGGACAAGACGCGCCCGTCGCGGATCCCGCCGCTGGACCCCTCGGTGGCCGAGCGCGTCGTCGCCCTGACCCTGACCGATCCGCCCGGCGAGACGACCCACTGGACCGCCGCAACGATGGCGGCACAGACCGGCATCTCGGTTAGTTCGGTGCAGCGGATCTGGCGTGCTCACGGTTTGGCCCCGCATCGGATCCGGCAGTTCAAGCTCTCGAACGACCCGGAGTTCGTGACCAAGCTGCGCGACGTGGTCGGGCTCTATGTCGACCCGCCGGCCCACGCCATCGTGCTCAGCGTCGACGAGAAGAGCCAGATCCAGGCGCTCGACCGCACCCAGCCCGGCCTGCCGCTGAAGAAGGGCCGCGCCGGCACCATGACCCACGACTACAAGCGCCATGGCACCACCACCTTGTTCGCTGCCCTCAACGTGCTCGACGGCACCGTCATCGGCCGCAACATGCAGCGTCACCGCCACCAGGAGTTCATCCGCTTCCTCAACCACATCGAGGCCCAGGTTCCGGCCGGCAAGGTGATCCACGCCGTCCTCGACAACTACGCCGCCCACAAGCACCCCAAGGTCCGCGCCTGGCTGCACCGCCATCCCCGCTGGACCTTCCACTTCGTGCCGACCTCATGTTCCTGGCTCAACGCCGTCGAAAGCTTCTTCGCCAGGCTCGCCAAGCGCCGCCTCAAGCGCGGCGTCTTCCGCTCTGTCGCCGACCTCCAGGCCGCCATCAACCGCTTCCTCGACGAGCACAACGCCTCAGATCCGAAGCCCTTCAACTGGACAGCCGATCCCGACAAAATCATCGCCGCCGTCAGGCGTGGGCACCAAGTGTTGGATTCTATCCACTAGTTTGGGTCCGCTTGCCATCCCCGGTCGCCAGATCGTTCAGCAAGCCGACGCTGCCGTACAGCCAGGCCGCGTAGGGCTGGTCGCCCGGGTCGGGGTTCTTAACCGTGATGTCCGACGGCGAGTACATGTTCTGGCCGATCGACGCAGTCCACCGGACGGTTCCGACTGTACCGATCAGTGGTTGTACGAAGTCGATCACCGACTCCGGAACATCGCCGACCGGGCTGGTGCGGGACAGCCGGATACCGTTGGTGAAATACCGGTCGGTATCGTTGGTCAAATCGTTCTCAAGCGTCAGGGTCCAGACCGGCCGATCGGTCTTGTCCGACGGTTGTCCGACCTTCGGTTCCTCGGCCTGAGCAAACGCAGGCCACAGGATGGTCGCAGCGAGCAGCGGGAGAAGTCGGATCCGAGGATTTGTTAGCATGGCAATAGTATGCGCCCGCGATCGCTTCGCCGCCACTGTCTGTTGTCGAACGTGTCCTGCGGCCAAACGACCACGACCGCTTGACCCGAAGGCGGGCTTGTGGCTCAAATCCGTCCCATGATGTTCGGAACCTGGACGCCCGGCCTTCGACTTACGGACCCGGCTCTCTGACGAGAGACCGGGAGTTATCCGTTCGCCGTTCGCGTCCACCCCATGGGTTCCACCGCCGATGACTGTCGGCACGCTTGTCATCCCCGCCCCTCCCAACGTTGCGACCCGAACAACGCGGCACGCACGGGGTGGGTTCCCATCGGGACAACTCGGACGGCATGCAGACGCAGCACGCCCACACCGCATGACGATACGTGCCCGCCGGGAACGGCTCGGAGCGCGTGACAGGAGACCCAGATGAAAGTTCCTCCAACCAACAAATACCGGCCTTACGCGACCATCGCGCTGCCTGACCGAAGCTGGCCGGGGAAGGTCATCGACAAGGCGCCGATCTGGTGCTCGGTCGACTTGCGCGACGGCAACCAGGCGCTGGTCGATCCGATGGATGGGCCACGCAAGCGGCGGATGTTCGAGACCCTCGTCAAGATGGGCTTCAAGCAGATTGAGGTTGGCTTTCCTTCAGCCTCCGATACCGATTTCAACTTCGTACGGCAACTGATCGAAGACCGGATGATCCCGGACGACGTCACGATCCAGGTATTGACCCAGGCGCGCGAGCATCTGGTCGACCGCACCATCGACAGCGTGATGGGGGCCAAGAACGTCATCCTGCACCTGTACAATTCGACCTCCGAGTTGCAGCGCCGCGTGGTGTTCCAGCAGGATCAGGCTGGGGTGAAACAGATCGCGGTCGAAGGTGCCGAGATGGTGAGATCCCGCCTCGACCGACTGAAAGGCACCAACGTCCAGCTGCAGTACTCGCCGGAAAGCTTCACCGGCACCGAGTTGGACTACGCGCTCGAGGTCTGCGAGGCGGTGATGGGCGTCTGGTTTCCGGTCACCGACAACCCGATCATCATCAACCTGCCGTCGACCGTCGAGATGTCGACCCCGAACATCTTCGCCGACCAGATCGAATGGATGCACCGCCGGTTCACCCGACGCGACCGCATCGTGCTGTCGGTCCATCCGCACAACGACCGGGGAACCGGCGTCGCCGCCGCCGAACTGGCCGTGATGGCCGGCGCCGACCGGGTCGAGGGCACGCTGTTCGGCAATGGTGAGCGCACCGGCAACGTCGACATCGTGACCCTCGGCTTGAACCTGCTGACCCAGGGCGTCCATCCGATGCTCGACTTCTCCGACATCAACGGGCTGATGGAGGTAGCCGAGTACTGCAACCAGTTGCCGATCCACCCGCGCCATCCCTACGCCGGCGAATTGGTGCACACCGCGTTCTCCGGCTCGCATCAGGACGCCATCAACAAGGGCATGAAGGCGATCCAGGCCTCGAACTCCGGCCTGTGGGAGGTGCCGTACCTGCCGATCGATCCGCACGACATCGGCCGATCCTACGAGGCGGTGATCCGGGTCAACTCGCAGTCCGGCAAGGGCGGGATCGCCTATGTCCTGGAGCACGACCACCACATCCGGCTACCTAAGGAATGGCAGGCCCAGTTCAGCCAGGTGATCCAGCGCTTGACCGATGCCTCCTCGCAGGAGATCTCCAGCCAGGAAATCTGGAACGCCTTCGAGACCGAGTACGTCACCCAGCCGAACGGCGAATTCGACCTGATGTCGTTCGAGGCGGCGCGGGTGCCGGGCTCGAACCAGACCGTCCGCATTGAGGCGGTGGTGAAGCGCAACGGCGTCGAGCACACCATTGAGGCCGAAGGCAACGGACCCGTGAACGCGTTCTCGCGGGCCATGCGGGTGGCGTTCGACCTCAAGTTCAAGCTGAAGGATTACGCCGAGCACACCCGCTCGGTCGGCTCCGACGCCGAAGCTGCGGCCTATATCGAACTGAAGGCGCCGGACGAGAACGGGCGCAGCGTCTTCGGGGTCGGCATCGCCACCGACATCACGCTGGCCCCGGTGAAGGCGGTGGTCAGCGCTTGCAACCGCTTGTGACACTCCGAACGGGGCGGACATCAACGCTCACGACACTGTGTCCGCCCCTCATTCGTTTCACCTCTGGTTCTGTGCCCAGGGCGATACCACATGTTATCCACACCCGGACCGGCGTGGCGGCGCACCCTGCCCCCGCGCCGCGCTACTCCTAGGCTCCTCTCGACGGTCCGGGCCGCTTGAGTGAGGCTTACGCCTCTTCTCGCGCGAACGGGCCGATCCGCTCCATGCCCCCGGAGCCGGGTCGGCCCAACCCCCCCGCCATTCCCAGGTTCCCCTTGCACGTCGCTCGTTCCTACGGTTTCGTGACGGCATGGTGACAATCGAACACAGTGATTGGACGGATGCGCCCAAACCGCTTCACACGGACCATCTGATCTGCGCGGTCGGCGACGTCCACGGTCGCGCCGATCTGCTTGATCCGCTGCTGGAGACGCTCGCCGACGACGCTCGGGTGCCGGGCGTTTCCCATGTGACCTGCGTGTTTCTCGGCGACCTGATCGACCGCGGCGACCAGTCGCTGGAGGTGCTGGGCCTCGCCGCCGGTGGTCTCGGTGCCTATCTCGGCGACCGTCTTCCGGTCGACGACGTCCTGCTTCTCGGCAACCACGACGCCTGGCTGAAGGCTGCGTTCGAGGACGCGCTGACGCCGGAAATGATCGAACTGTGGGCCGCCAATGGCGGACAGCCGACCTGGCAGTCTTTGCGGATTCCACCGATGACGCCACCGAGCAAGCTGGCCGCCGCCCTGCGCAGATCGGTGCCAGATTTCGTGCAGGAGGCGGTGCGCGGCATGCAGGGATACCGGCAGATCGGCGACTACGTGTTCGTTCATGCCGGGCTCGATCCGCGCCGGCCGTTCGATGATCAGCCGCTCGAGATTATCACCTGGATCCGTCACCCGTTCCTGCACCCGGCCGAGCCGTGGCCGTTCGACACGGTGGTGATCCACGGTCACTCGCCGGAAGATCCGCTTGAGGAGCCGACGGTCGAGCGTCATCGCATCAACCTGGACACCGGCGCGGTGTTTACCGGGGTGCTTACCGCGATCGAGATGCGCAACGACCGCTATCGCTTCGTTCAGGCCAAGGGTTGATCGGCACGGTCAAAGCCCCACCATCGTCCTGATATCGGCCGATATCCGCCCGGCCTTGCGCAATTCCTGCAACGTCAAGCTGCGATCCCGCTTGGCATAGCGCCGGCCTCGCGCGTCAGTCAGCAGGGGGTGATGGCTGTAGATTGGAGACTCGAATCCCAGCAACGCCTGCAGCAACCGGTGGACATGAGTGGCCTGGAACAGGTCTTCGCCACGGACGATCCGGTTGACGCCCTGCAGCGCGTCGTCGACCACGACCGCCAGATGATAGCTGGTCGGCGTGTCCTTGCGGGCCAGCACGACGTCCCCGAAAACCTCGGGTGTCGCCACCTGTTCGCCGTGCCGGTCGTCGGTCCAGACGACCGGGCCGACCCGCTCAATCGCCGCCGCCATACGCAGGCGCAACGCGAAGGGCTCGCCGCTTGCCAGACGCTCGGCGCGCTCACCGGCCGGCATCAACCGGTCGGTATCCACCACCACCGGTCCTTCGGGACCTTGCATCGGCTGGTAGTGTGGCGCCGACAGCGCTGCATCAAGTTCCCTGCGGCTGAGGAAGCAACGGTACAACAGCCCCATATCCTCCAGCCGGTCGAGCGCCGCGCGATAGTCGGCCATATGCTCGGACTGCCGGCGCACCGGCCGCTCCCACTCCAGGCCGAGCCACCCCAGATCCTCCTCGATCGCCGCGACGAACTCCTCGCGGCAACGACCGGTGTCGATATCCTCGATCCGCAGGATGAACCGGCCCCCGGCGGAGCGTGCCGCCTCATAGGCGAGGAGCGCGGAGTAGGCATGGCCGAGATGCAGCAGGCCGGTTGGGCTGGGGGCGAAGCGGGTGGCGACGGTCATTGACAGGCCTGGAGCGATGGCTGAGAAGTTTCTCAACCGATTGATGTCCATCTTCCACCGGCGCTTTGCTCTGCGATCCGGAGCCTAGAACATGAACAACCTGCCCCCCGCCGTCATCCCCCCGTTCACGACAATCCCAACCCCTCTGCCGGTCGGCACTCGCGACCGGCTGGCCGGTTTAATTCCATGCGGCGGCAAAGCGACACTCTACGATCTGTTCGTACTCGACGGCGGGCTTGCGACCGACGTGATGTCGCATTACACCCGAAACATTGCACCAATCGTGGAGCGCATTTTTGGGCTGCGCGTGTGTGTTTGGCCCCAAATCTCGACTGCTCGTCACAACACCGCCGAGAATACGGACTTCCACAACTGGCACACTGACGCGTGGTTCTTTGATCTGCTCTCAGACGACGGCATGACGGTCTGGCTCCCGTTCGACGACGTCGGGACCAAAGCACCGAGCTTGGAGTTCGAATTAGACAACCAAATTATCACCCCAGTCCTCAAAGCAGGTCAGTCGTTGGCTTTTGGAATGCACGCCCGACATCGGACACAGCGGTGTTGTCACGTTAACGTGCCTGAGGTTGCGGGTTCAATGATCCGGGCGTAGGCGGTGTCGATGCAAACAGAGAAAATCAGCTACAAGCGCCACCGCTTTCCGCCTCAGATCATTTCTCATGTTGTCTGGCTCTACGCCCGGTTCAACTTGAGCCTGCGCGAGGTCGAGGAGCTTATGCTGGAACGTGGTGTGGACGTTTCGTATGAGACGATCCGGCGCTGGACCGTCAAGTTCGGTCCCCGGATCGCCCACGTTCTGCGGCGACGGCAGCCTCGCCCTGGTGATGTTTGGCATCTGGACGAAGTCGTCGTGAAGATCGCGGGCCGGTCATACTGGCTGTGGCGCGCCGTCGACCAACACGGTGTCGTTCTTGAGGAAATCTTACAATCGAAGCGAGACAAGCGCGCTGCAAAGCGGCTTTTGATCAAGCTGATGAAACGTTGGGGCTTCGTGCCCAAAAGGATCATTACGGACAAACTGCGCTCATATGGGGCCGCCAAGCGCGAGGTCGCGCCTGGCCTTGATCATTGGTCACACAAGGGGCTCAATAACCGCGCCGAGAACAGCCACTTGCCCTTCCGAAAACGAGAGCGGGTGATGCAAGGCTTCCGATCACCGGGTGGATTACAACGCTTCGTGTCTATGCAATCCGCAACCCGCAATCGTTACTCTGTCCCAGCCCGCCGTCGTTCCGCCCTCACCATTCGCTACCATCGGCTCGAAGCGTTCGAAGCTTGGAAATCCGCGGCACATGCCGCTTGATCAACGACCGGCATGCCAACTTGCTAACTCGACGAGTTAACGTGACAACACCCTCCCAGGCTAGGTGGAAAGGTCCCATGCGCGCCTCGGCGTAGAACCGCACCGAGCCGTCGGGCTGTTCCTCGCGACGGATCGGATGCTTCGGCAGGCCAGACGCCTCGTTGAAGCGCGCGGTGTCGGCTAGTACCGGCCAGACAACGTGCGGAGGATGATCGAACTCCCATTCGACGACATGCGTGGCCATGGCTTCCCTCCGTTGCCGTCGTCTGCCCGCCGGGCGCTACCGCTTGTCGCGTCGGGCCGCCTCGTATTCCTCGCCGAGCGGACCGTAGAATGCCGACGAGAACCCGGCCGCCTCGCGCGCCGGCACGTTGAACGGCGGCTTCACTCCGCCGCGGAACCGGGCACGGACGATCTCCTGCCACGTTGATACGGGCTCCAGCCCGCGCTGGATGCACAAATAGTCGAACCAGCGCTTGCCGACGGCCACGTGCCCGATCTCGTCGTCGTAGATGATCTGGAAGATGTCGGCCGACGCATCGTCGCCCACCGACCGCAGCTTGGCGACCATCGCCGGCGTGACATCAAGTCCGCGCGCCTCAAGCACCAGCGGCACCACCGCATGGCGGGCCAGCGGATCATCCATCGTCTGTTCGGCCGCCTGCCACAGCCCGTCATGGGCGGGCATCGCCCCGTAGCGGGACCCCATCGCCTCCAGCCGGTCGGCCAGCAGTAAGAAATGCTTGGATTCCTCGTCTGCCACCCGCACCCAATCGTCGACATAGGCGCGCGGGAAGCCGGCGTCCGGGAACCGGGCAACCGCATCCCACGCCAGGTCGACGGCGTTCAACTCGATGTGCGCGATCGCATGCAGCAGCGCAATCCGGCCGGCGGGCGCAGCGGTGATCTTGCGCTTGCGCATGGCATGCGGTGACAGCAGCGGTGGTTCCGCTGGCCGTGCCGGTCGGTCCGGCAAGGTAACACGGCTCGGCATGGCGAGGCCGCCATCACGCCAAGCCGTGGCGACCGCTCGCCCGGCGGCTGCCTTGCCGCGCGCGTCGGCAGTACTCAGGACAGTGCGGGCCGCCTCGCCGATATCACTGCTGGTCATGTCGGTCGATTGGATGTGCGGGCCATGGGAACCTAGTGCGACCGTGCTGCGTTCGCGTCAACCGGAACAGATTTTCCGCCATGCTTTCTCCAATGCTCAACGACCGGTCGATGAACAGAATCATCGGTCACAGCGCCGTGAGCAACGGAACCAGCCGGCCGACCGGGCACTTTCCCTAGGGTGCATCCGGAGGACACCGTCTTTAGCGGGATCCTCCCAGCTACCACTCCACCAGACCGGAGGGCCCTTTGGAAAAGCTTGCCGCGATCCTCGCCGTGATGGTCATCGCCGTCACACCCGCCCTTGCGATCGACGGATGGGTCGTCCGTGAGAGTTCGGGGTCGGCCGCCGAAACCGCCGACCGGCTGGTCGCCGCCGTCGAGCAGGCCGGCGCAACCGTCTTCGCCAGAGTCGATCATGCCGCCGGTGCCAAGACGGTGGGCGAGGACCTGGATCCCACCGTGCTCGTGATCTTCGGCAACCCCAAGATCGGTACCGCGATCATCAAGGCCGATCGACGGGCGGCTCTCGACCTGCCGCTGCGCGTCCTGATCTGGGAGGAGGACGGGGTCACCCGGATCGGCTACGAGCGCCCGAACACTCTGAAGACCCGCTATGGCATCAAGGGCGCCGATGAGGCATTTGCGAAGATGACCGGCGCGCTCGAGAAGCTGACCACAGCGGCGTCCAAGTAAACCGGCCGTCGGGGCACGAAAGCGAACGCCCGGTCGGAGCGCCCTAGCAGGCTGTTGAAGAAGTCGATGGAGCGGTAGCTGGTGGCATGATTCACTGGATCGGGTAGATGGTCGAGGTGGATCGATGCGCGTCGGTGATGACGGTTCAGGAGAGTTGTTCAGCTACGTCGACCTTGAGGCTCGGGTTCGCCGGGACCACCCGCTGCGGGCGATCCGGGAGATTGCGAACGCGGCTCTGGATACGCTGAGCGAGGACTTTGCGGCGCTGTACTGTCGGATGGGCCGTCCGTCGATCGCACCAGAGCGGCTGCTTCGGGCGATGCTTCTGCAGGCGTTCTACTCGATCCGCTCGGAACGCCAGCTGATGGAGCGGCTGGAATACGACCTTCTGTTCCGCTGGTTCGTCGGGCTCGGTCTGGACGACGCAGTGTGGGACCATTCGACGTTCTCGAAGAACCGCGACCGGTTGCTGGCGGGAGAGATCGCCGGTCGGTTCCTGGCGGCGGTGCTGGCTCAGCCGCGGGTGAAGCGGCTGCTGTCCAGCGAGCACTTCTCGGTCGACGGCACGCTGATCGAGGCGTGGGCCAGCTTGAAGAGCTTCAAGCCGAAGGACCCCGGCGCCCCTCCATCCGCGGGCGATGGCAACGGCGGAGACCGCAACGCATCGGTCGACTTCAAGGGCCAGAAGCGCTCAAACGCGACGCACGCCTCGACGACCGATCCCGATGCGCTGCTGTACCGCAAGGGACCGGGGATGGAGGCACGACTGTGCTACATCGGCCACGGGCTCATGGAGAACCGTTCGGGCCTGATCGTCGACACCCGGCTGACCCGGGTATCGGGCCACGCCGAGCGGCTGGCGGCGCTGGAGATGATCGAGCCCTGGGGCGACCGTTCGAGTGCCGTCACCCTCGGCGCCGACAAGGGCTACGATGCCCGCGACTTCGTGATGGAACTGCGCGAGGTGAACGTGCGCCCACATCTGGCGCAGAACACCAGCAACCGGCGTTCCGCGATCGACCGCCGCACCACCCGCCATCCGGGCTATGCGGTGAGCCAGCGCATCCGCAAGCGGATCGAAGGTGAAGCGAGACCGTGAGCGAAGCTTGCGTAAGCTCGCTTCACGGCGGCTGGATCAAGACCGTGGCCGGGATGCGCAAGACCCGGTTCCGCGGCCGGGAGCGCGTCGACTTGGCCTTCACCTTCGCGGCCGCCGCCTACAACTTGGTGCGGCTGCCCAAGTTGCTGGCCGAGGTGCAGTCATGACCGCGCCGATGGGCTGCCAGTTGATCGGCCGGTGGCGGATCGTTGAAGCCGACATCTGGGATCGCGACTACCTTGACCTGGTCGAGCCGGCGAAGATGGTCATCGAGGCTGGCGGACACGGCGAGATCGCCTTCGGGGCCATGCAGGCCGGGCTCGACATCGAATACGCCCGCACCCTGGTGTTCTTCACCTGGGAGGGCTTCGACGAGATGGACCACGTCCGCGGCACCGGATCCGCCGAACTCCAGGACGACGGCACCATCGAGATCGAGTTCGCCTACCACCTGGGCGACGAAGCTACCCTCAAAGCCGAACGCGTCACTTCTTCAACAGCCTGCTAGAATTTCTTCGCCTGCACCCGAATCCCGACGATGGTCTCCTCGCCAAGTGCCCGGCAGGCTTCAAGCCGGTGCAGGCCCTCGACCAGCACAAAACGCTTGCCGTCGTGGCGGACCTGGATCGGGGCTTTCTGACCTTCTTCGAGGATCGCCGCGGCGAGGTGCTCGACCGTCTCCGGGTTCAAGGTCGCCTGCCGCTTGGCCGGCACATAGATCTCGGCAATCGGGATCTTCTCGTCCTTCATGGCGTGAAACTCACCTGCAGTCTCCATCCAGACATCCGGGCAACAGCGGGCATCAGCTTCCAGCATCCCAGAGCCAGTGTCACGACGTGATCGACGAGCTAGAGCGGCAGTCGAATGGCCTATGCCCGAACGCGGTCCGAATACCCATATGATTCAGATCAATGCGGCAACGTGGCCGTGAAGATCGACTGCTTGCCGTCGGACCCCCTGCACCAGCAACGGAGGCATCCATGGCGCTCAAGAACCTTCTGGTCCATCTGGACCCTTCGAAATCGTCGCTCAAACGGGCCGAGACTGCGATCGCGCTGGCATTGACCCACGGTGCCCATCTGACGGGGCTCGCGGTCGCGCACGAGCCCTCGATGCCGTCATACGTCGAGGCTGAAATTCCGGCCGCCGTCTTTTCGCGGATGCGCACCAACCTGAAGGCTGACCTCGCGACGGTCATCGACGCGTTCTCCAGCCAAGCAAACGCGGCCGGCATCTCGTTCGAAACCCGCACGGAATTAACGCTGAACCCGGTCGCCGAGCTGATTGCGCGACACGCCCGCTACACCGACCTTGTCATCATGGGCCAGGCCGACACCGACGATCCGCTGACCGGGTCGCCCGAACTGGTGGAGGATGTTCTGCTCGGCAGCGGCCGGGCAGCGCTGATCGTCCCGTACATCGGCGCACAGCAGCGACCCGGCCGCCGGGTCATGGTCGCCTGGGACGCCGGTCGGGAGGCCGCGCGCGCCGTGAACGATGCGCTTCCGTTGCTGGAGGCCGCCGAGCAGGTCGTGGTCGCCGTCGTCAACCCACGCCGTGGCCGAGACGGGCATGGGGAGCAACCCGGCGCCGACATCGCCACACATCTGGCGCGGCACGGCGTCAAGGTCCAGGTTCAGGTCTACAGCAACCGCGACCTATCGATCAGCGAGGTGCTGCTGGCTCGGATCGCCGACGAGAACGTCGACCTGGTTGTGCTCGGCGCGTACGGCCACACCCGGTTGCGCGAGATGGTGCTCGGTGGCGTGACCCACGACATGCTGCGCACGATGACGGTGCCGCTGTTCATGTCGCACTGACCGAATCTCGACCCGCCGGAGGGCTTCCCTCCGGTCGCGGATTTCGGCACTGTCCTGCTCTGCAATTTGAACGGGGGCCCGACCGAATTGCGGCTGTCCCGCCGCCCCGTTTGACATCAATGAAGCAAGGAGTGGGCGATGAGCACCCGCGGTATGGCGATCGAAGCGGTCGAACGGTATTTCGATGCCGGTGAGTTCCGAACGGAACTGGCAACCCGCGTGGCGGTGCCAAGCTCGTCCCGCGAGGAAGAGCACAAGCCCGACCTGTTCGCGTATCTGGACGACCTGATGCGGCCGCGCTTCGAGGCGATGGGGTTCGACGTGCACATTCACGCCAATCCCATCCTGGAGCGCGCGCCGTTCCTGGTGGCGCGCCGGATCGAAGACCCGAGCCTGCCGACCCTGTTCTGCTACGGCCACGGCGACACCGTGCCGGGCGAGGAAGGACGCTGGAAGGACGGCCGCGATCCGTGGACCCTCGACGTTGTGAAGGACGAGCGCTGGGGCGAGCGCTGGTACGGTCGCGGCACCGCCGACAACAAGGGCCAGCACGCCATCAACATGGAGGCGATGCGTCACGTCCTGGAGACCCGCGGCAAGCTTGGCTACAATGTCACCTTCCTGATCGAGATGGCCGAGGAGATGGGCTCTCCCGGCCTACGGGAATTCTGCTTCTCGCAAAAGGAAATGCTAAAGGCCGACCTGCTGATCGCCTCGGACGGGCCGCGCCTCGCCGCTGACAAGCCGGACATGAAGCTTGGCACCCGCGGCTGCCTGAACTTCCGCATGCGGCTGGAATACCGCGAAGGCGGCCACCACTCCGGCAACTGGGGCGGGCTGCTGGCCAACCCCGCCATCGTGCTGATGCACGCCATCACCTCGATCGTCGGACCGAAGGGCCAGATCAAGCTGCCGGCGCTGAAGCCCGAGCACATGCCGAACTCGGTGCGGTCCGCGCTTGGCGGGCTTGAAGTCGTTCCGGGCCCGGATGACCCGTCGATCGACCCGTGGTGGGGCGAGCCGAACTTTACGGCCGCTGAGAAGGTGTTCGGCTGGAACACCTTCGAGGTCTTGTCGTTCATCAGTGGCGATCCGGATAAGCCGCAGAACGCCGTGCCGCCTTTCGCCGAGGCGATCTGCCAGATCCGCTTCGTGGTCGAAACCGACCCCGACACGTTCCTGCCGGCGATCCGCAAGCATCTGGAGGACAACGGCTTCGACGGCATCGTGGTCGACACCATGCGCCAGTCGATGCTGGGCGCTTCGCGGCTCGACCCCGACCATCCGGCAGTCGGCTGGGCGTCGGCGTCGATCCAGAAGACACTCGGCGTGAAGCCGGGGATCATTCCGAACTCCGGCGGATCGCTGCCCAACGACATCTTCCTCGACATGCTCGGCATGGCCACCTTGTGGGTCCCGCACAGCTACGCCGGCTGCTCGCAGCACGCTCCGAATGAACACGTCCTGGCACCGCTGATGCGCGATGGGCTGCGCATGATGACCGGGCTGTTCTGGGACCTGGGCGAGGATTTCCCACGCGCCTGACGGCACAACGATGACCATGGGCGGGGGTGGAGCGGATCAGACGGATCCGCGCAGCGACGGTGGCGGCAGGCCGCCGGTCCGCGAGTTGCCGTTCGGCGCCGACTGCTATGCGGTTAACCTGCAGGTCCGGCCGCCGGCCGGGACCCGCGCCGATCTGGTTCGGCTGCGCGATGCGCTCGCCGAGAGCACCGGGCTCGCCATGCAGCATGCCCCGGCGGAAACCTTGCATCTGACGGCATTCTCGATCGTCTACGTGCGCGCCGTCTACCCGACACCACCCGAGTCCGTCTGGGCGATGCTGGAGCGGCCGGTTACTGAAGCGCTGCACCGCGTTGCCGGACGAACGGCGCCGTTCACCCTGGCTTTCGATCGTGCCGGGTTGCGCGGCGATGCGGTCATCATCGAGGCCGAACCCAATCCGCATCTCGAGACCATCCGCGATGCGGTCGAAGCGGCCATTACCGGGCTCGCGCCGGTGTTCCGCACGGCTACCACCCACGCGACCGTCGCGCGACTCGATCAGCCGGTCGCCAGCGCGTGGTCTCAACCGCTTGGCACGTGGCCGGAGCGCCCCGTGGTCGAATGGTCGGTCGAGGCGATGCGCCTCGTGCTGGAGCGACGATACCCGGCACTCGACGAGACGCCGCTCAAGCGGTTCCCGCTGACCGGAAAGTGACGGAACTCGCGCGCTGCCGGGATCGGTGTTGTGCCGCCGGCGGCGTTGGCCGGACCCACCGCCCTGCGTAGCGTGCCGCCGACCATCCACTCGAGGAGGACAGCATGGACCTGAGGATCTCCGGCAAGCGCGCGCTCATCACCGGGGCGACGACCGGGATTGGCCGGGCGACCGCCCTGGCCTTGGCCGCCGAAGGCGCCAGGGTCGCGATCGCCGGTCGCAACGAAGCGCTGCTCAGCGCGCTTCGGGACGAACTGGCCAGTGCCGGGGCCGCGGCTCCGGTCGTGATCGCCGCCGACATCACGACCGCCGATGGCATCGCCAACGTCATTGTCGGCGCGTCACAGGGGCTCGGCGGGGTCGACATTCTGGTCAACAACGCCGGGGGCTCCCGACCGCGGCCCGGCGCCGAGGCCAACACGACCGACGACGAGTGGTGGGATGAGTCGTTCGCTTTGAACTTCACGGCGGCCCGACGGATCACCGAGGGGCTGCTGCCGGGCATGAAGACCGCCGGCTGGGGCCGGATCGTCACATTGACCGGCGCCATGACAGCACGGCGGATGAACGCCGCCTCACCCGCCAAGGCCGCATTGTGGAGCTGGTCGCGCAGCCTGTCCGCGGAGCTCGCGGCGGACGGCATCACCGTCAACTGCATCGCGCCGGGTCGGATCAACACACCCCAGATCGTCAACCGCCTGTTCCCGACCGAAGAGGCCCGGCGCACCGAGATCGACCAGAGCATCCCGATGGGCCGGTTCGGGGAACCGGAGGAACTGGCGGCGCTGGTCGCGTTTCTGGCATCCGAGGCCGCAGGCTACATCACCGGGACGCAGATCCCGGTCGACGGCGGCATGATCCGCATGGCCATGCCGTAGGTCAGGAATATACAATGAAAGCGCGCAACTTGTTCGCGCGACAATACCTTGGCTTGACCATCATCGCGCAATTGACGTTGCCGACATTCAGCACTGGCTGTATACAATCAACGATAGTCATTGCCTGGAATGAGAAATGTCCGCCAACGTTATCCCGCTCCGTCAGGTCGAACCGGTTCGAACGAGTCTTTTGAGGATGGGGGCCGCCGGGCAGCGGCTGCAGGCGGGATTGGCGACCTGGTTTGACCTGCTGCATAAACGGTCGCCCGAAGACCGTGCTGCCTGTATTCTGTCTCTTCCGGAGATTGTCGGCGGGCGCAGCATTGTGTTCGCCCGTGGCGAGCATGGTGTGCTGGCCGATGCGATTTTCGTCGGGGACGAACTGACGCGGATGCACGAAGGGATAGCGGCGGAAACGGTTCGTGAGGTGAGTTTGGCGACGCCAATCGCCTTCACCCATGAATGGGGCCGTGACAGTGTCGTGAATTCGCTGATGCTTCCGTTCGGCCGTCCCCATCAGATGGTGGTAATGCTGTTCGATTGGTGAGGGCCGATGTCGTTGCGTGTCTACTCGGGTCAGGCGGAACTGACCCGGGTGCAATTCATGGGCACCAACGGCTTCGTGGTCGGAACCGACACGCCGTTGATCCGCCTGTACAACGCTTGGGAAAATCGACGTATCCGTGGTCTCCTGCCGGAGCGTGAAGTGTTGCTAACCGACACGGTGCTGGGTCAGGTGATCGGCTTCATGCACCTTGTCGATGTCCGCGCCGATGATCCTGACCGGTTCGTCTTCGAAAGCTACGGCTTCCGCGCCAAGGTGGCCAAGGCGGCGAACTTCACAGGCCGCCGCCTCGCCGAGATTCCCAGCCCGGGCTACCGGTCCTTCGTCCGGGATTCGTACGCGATGGTGAAAGCGTCAGGCACTGCTGTTCTGTCGCACATCGCCACCACCCATCTCGACTACACGGGCACCTACCATCGGCTGGTGTATCCGCTGACCGACAATGGTCGCGACGTCACGCATCTCGCAGTGGCGGTCTGTCATCCGAACTAGATCGTCCTCGAACTGCGCCACGATCTGGTCGAGATCGATGTGGATGACGAACACCCGTGCATCGGCTCGGGTCGGCGGGAAATAGCCTTCCACCACGGCGTGTGATTCCGGAAACCCTTACGCTTGGGCAGACAGGCCGGAGTCATGGATACCTTCGAACACCAGACCGCAGTGCCGGTCGACGCTCCAATTGATGATCGACAACGCGCGGACCAACCGGGGCAGCAGCCAGGACAGCCCGTCCTTGCGCCGACGCGGATGGACCCACAACCCGCCAGCGTGGCCGACCCGACCGGTGTACCGACCAAGCGGAACGTCCGGTAGCAGTTCCGGCCGGTCGCCGTCGCCGGGAGTGGCGTACCAGACCCGGCCGGTCGCCAGTTCGTTGGCCACGAAATCATCGGTCCGGAACAGTCGGTCGGCGATACACGCGGCAACTCCGA
Source organism: alpha proteobacterium BAL199 (assembly GCA_000171835.1). Taxonomy (GTDB): domain Bacteria; phylum Pseudomonadota; class Alphaproteobacteria; order Thalassobaculales; family Thalassobaculaceae; genus Thalassobaculum_A. The sequence goes on from ABHC01000010.1 coordinate 75,664, forward strand.
CATCGTCGTTGAGTTGCAGCCAGAACGCTTCGTTCGGCTTCAGGTCGCTGTGCGTCGGATCGAAGGTCGGGTTGACGATCCCGATCTTGGGAGCGGACCTCAGAAGCGCCGCCCACCCGTTCAGATCGAAATTGAGCGACAGCCGGTAGCCGGATCGCTGCAGCAATCCGATCGACTCCGTCATATAGCGCTGAGCAAGTTCTAGATGGCTGACCATGGTCGGTCTCCCCACAAGGTTTTGTACTATCGTATATAATACACCACCTGATGTAGGGATTCGGGCCTTCCTGCACTCTATGGTCGGACAGACGGAAAGTGCGCGTCTCCGGCCGGCGAATGGGCCACAAGCCACGGTTGTCGATCGCTCGATACACCGCGACTCGGAACGCGATGCCGATTCAAAACCTGAAACGACAAAGGCCGGACACATGGCCCGGCCTTCGATCACTCGCTCTTCGGCAACCGTCAGGTCCCGTCGGGGCCTTTTCCAGTTCGGGTCATGCCGACCCTGGCGGCCAATGCCGCCTCCAGGAACGCATCGATGTCGCCGTCAAGCACCGCCGCCGGATTGCTCGATTCCTCGTTGGTCCGCAAATCCTTGACCATCTGGTATGGCTGCAAAACGTAGGAGCGGATCTGGTGACCCCATCCGATGTCGGACTTGGTGGCTTCCGTAGCGCTGGCTTCTTCCTCGCGCCGCTTCAGCTCGGCTTCATAGAGCCTGGCTTTCAGCATTTCCATCGCCGTCGCCCGATTGCGGTGCTGCGACCGGTCGGCCTGGCACTGCACGACGATGCCGCTCGGAAGGTGCGTGATGCGGATGGCGGAGTCCGTCCGGTTGACGTGCTGACCGCCGGCGCCCGAGGCCCGGTAGGTATCGACCTTGAGATCCTTGTCCTCGACCACGATGTCGATCGAATCGTCGATCACCGGGTAGACCCAGGCGCTGGAGAAGCTGGTGTGGCGGCGGGCCTGGCTGTCGTATGGCGAGATCCGCACCAGCCGGTGAACGCCGCTTTCGATCTTCAGCCAGCCATAGGCGTTGTGGCCGCTGATTTTAACGGTTGCGGATTTGAGCCCGGCTTCTTCGCCCTGGCTCTCTTCCAGCCATTCGACCTTGAAGCCGCGCCGCTCCGACCACCGGGTGTACATCCGCAGTAGCATTTCCGCCCAATCCTGGGCTTCGGTGCCGCCGGCCCCTGCATGGACCTCAAGGTAACAATCGTTGGCATCGGCCTCGCCCGACAGCAGACTTTCGATCTGCATCGACTCGGCCTTCACCCGGATCGCCTCGAGCTCCTTTTCGGCGTCGGCAACCGTGGCGTCATCACCCTCGGTCTCGCCGAGTTCGATCAGCATCAGCGCGTCCTCGAGCCCCTGGTTCAGCTGGTTCACCTCGCCAAGCTGCTTCTCCAGGCGCGTGCGCTCCTGCATCAGTTTCTGCGCGCGATCAGGATCGTCCCAAAGCGACTGGTCCTGGGTCAGCGCATCAAGTTCGGATAGGCGGGTCGTCGAGACATCCCAGTCAAAGATGCCTCCTCAGCAGCTCGATCGACTGCTTGATCTCTTCGGCGGTTGCGGTGATTTCCGCGCGCATGGCGTTCTCCGAGACGCGGGGTGGTCGGGCGTCGGGACGACTTAATAGAGCCCCGACCCGCCGGTCGCAACAGGCGGCCTCGGACCGGCGGCAGCAGACGACCCGGCATCGGCGTCGCCGGATGGCACGCCGCCTTCGAGGACGGTTCGCACAGTGCCCGGTTCGGTTCCCGGCTTGAACGCCTCAAGCATCGCACCGCGAGCGCCCGGCGAAGTCCGAACCCCGGTATCGTGGTCGATCCAGACCAGCCGAACCCCCGGCGGGATTCGGAAGTCGACGATCGGCTTGCCGTCCAACGCTTCGCCCATGAAGTCCTTGAAGATCGGGGCGGCAACGCTCGACCCGGTATCACGGGCACCGAGCGTACGCGGCTGATCGAAGCCGACGAACACTCCGACAGCGAGATTCGGGGAGAACCCGATAAACCAGGTATCGAAATTCTCGTTGGTGGTACCGGTCTTGCCGGCAAGCGGTCGCCCAAGCTCGGCGATCCTCCGGCCGGTTCCGCGCAACACCACGCCTTCCAGCATCGATACGATCTGATAAGCCGACGCGGGATCGACCAGTTGTGCGCGGGTGTCGGGGATCGCCGGCGGTGGCCCACCGTTCCATGACGACGGGTTGCAGCCTTCGCACGGTCGCATGTCGTGGCGCCACAGCGTCTTGCCATGGCGGTCCACGATGCGGTCGATCAGGCTCGGCTCGATCCGCTTGCCGCCGTTTACCAGCATCCCGTATGCCGCGGTGATTTTCAGCAACGTGGTCTCGCCGGCGCCGAGCGCATAGGACAGATGCGGCTGCATGCCTTCGACCACGCCGAAACGCTCGGCATACTCGACAACCTTCTCCATCCCCACGGTCTGCGCCAGCCGCACGGTCATCAGATTGCGGGACTGTTCGATGCCGATGCGCATCGGCGTCGGTCCGTAGAACTTGTTGGTGTAGTTCGACGGCTTCCACTTGCCGAGACCGGCACCCTGGTCGATCACGAAGGGTGCATCCAGGATCTGTGTAGTCGGCGAATACCCCGAGTCGAGCGCCGCCAGATACACGAAAGGCTTGAACGACGACCCGGGCTGCCGTTTGGCTTGGACGGCCCTGTTGAACTCGCTCATCTGTGGATCGTAGCCACCACTCATCGCCAGGACCCGGCCGGTGTGCGGGTCGAGCGCGACCAGCGCGCCTCCGACATCCGGGATCTGGCGCAGCGCGAAGGATCCCTCCGGATACGCCTCGCCGTCCTCACCAGCGGCAACCGGTTCGACCGGGATCACGTCGCCGGGTTTCAGGACCTCGTCAACGGATTTCGGCTGCCCGCCAAACCGCTGGTCTTCCAGCCACGCCCGCGCCCATTTGACCTCTGCGTAGGGAATTGACCCGAGCGAACCGTCCGCGAAGCCGATCCGGGCATCCTTGTCGTTCGACTGCAACACCAGGGCAAGGCGCCAAGTTCCGAGGCCCTTCGGTGGCGGGATCGCCGCCAGGGCGTCGCCCCAACCGGCAACGACCGGAACCGTGGCGACGGGCCCACGCCAGCCATGACGCCGGTCATAGTCCTCGAGCCCCTTCCGCAATGCCTTGTCGGCCATCGCCTGCAATCGAGAGTCGATGCTGGTCCGGACCGACAGGCCACCTTCGTACAACGCTCCCTCGCCATACTGCCGCAGCAGATGGCGCCGGACCTCTTCGGCAAAGTAGTCAGCCGACGCGACATCGCTCGCCGAGGTGCTGCGGGTCACCAGTGGCTCGCCGAGCGCTGCATCACCTTCGGCCGGCGAGATGAAGCCGTTACGCCGCATCTGCGAGATCACGTAGTTGCGCCGTTCGACGGCGGCCTCGTGGCGGCGGATCGGATGATAGTTGTTCGGTGCCTTTGGCAGGGCCGCAAGGTAGGCCGCCTCGCCGATGGTCAGCGCCGACAGCGGCTTGTCGAAGTAGTTCAGCGCAGCAGCGGCCACGCCGTAGGAGCCAAAACCCAAATAGATCTCATTGAGATACAGTTCAAGAATCCGGTCCTTGCTGAGCGACCGCTCGATCCTAAACGCCAGGATCGCCTCCTTGGCCTTGCGCTCGACCGACACCTCGTTGGTCAACAGAAAGTTCTTCGCGACCTGCTGCGTGATCGTCGACGCACCGACCGGCCGGCGCCCCGCGCCGTAGTTCTTCACGTTGATGGCAATGGCCGACAACAGGCTGACGAAATCGACACCCGGGTGCTCGTAGAAGTTCTTGTCCTCGGCCGCCAGGAAGGCCTTGATGACCCTTTTTGGAATCGCCTCGATCGGGACGAAAACCCGCACGTTGCGGGCGTACTCGGCCAGCAATCGGCCGTCACCGGCGTGCACGCGGGTCACCACCGGCGGTTCATAGTCCGCCAGATAATCGTAGTCCGGCAGACCGCGGCCGAAGTGATAGAAGCCGTACAGGACGGCGCCGACACCGGCGATTGCCAGGATGAAGACCGTTGCCAGAAGTCCGAGAAGCCACCGCATTCTGCGTCAAGTCCTTAGCTCGTTCGCGCTTCCCCGCTCGTTTCCCACCCACCGGAAACCTAGCAGATCGCCGTCTGAAGCGCAGCGTTATCGTTGAATTGTGACGCGGCTGTGGTGATCCGGGAGATCAGCGGTAGGCGGACTGGACGCCCTGGAAGTAGCTGTCGATCGCCCGGGCAAGCCCATCAGCGAGACGATTCCGGAAGGCCGGGTCTTCCAGGTTTTTATGATCGGTCGGATTGGACAGGAAGCCCAGTTCGACCAGCACCGACGGAACATCCGGTGCCTTCAGGACAGCGAAGCCGGCGAACCGGTGCGAGCGGCCCAGAAGCGGAGTGACTTTGGCCATCTCCTCGACAACGTGTGCCGCCATCCGCGCCGACAGGTTCTTGGTCCGGCGTTGGGCGAGGTCGATCAGGATATCGGTGACCTCGGGCGCCTGGTCCGACAGGTCGAGCCCGGCAATGATGTCGACCTTGTTCTCGCTCACGGCCAGAGCTGCCGCCTCTTGGTCAGAGGCGGTTTCGGACAAGGTGTAAACGGACAGGCCGCGCAACGACGTGTCGTCGATCGAGTCGGCGTGCAGCGACACGAACAGGTCCGCGCCGGCCCGGCGTGCGATGGAGATCCGCTCTCGCAACCCGACGAAGGCATCGCGATCCCGGGTCATGACCACTTTGTACCGGCGAGTTTGCTCAAGCTTCTGGGCCAGCGTCTTGGCCGCCGCCAGCACGATCTCCTTTTCGTGATGCTTGTGGCCGAGCGCGCCCGGATCGACACCGCCGTGCCCCGGGTCGATCACAATGACCCGCCGCAAATCGCTTGCCGGTGCCGGAACCGGCGGCGGCGCATTTAGCGATGGTGCCCGCAACGCCACCCGCTTGGCGACCGACTCGTTCGATGCGGTCAGGAACGTGTCCCGATCCGTCGGTGCCAGATCGACCACCAGACGGTGCCCATTGCTGCCCGACGGCGGCAGGATGAACGCCGCCTTCACGATCATCGGCGCACTCGCGTCGATCACGACCCGCGACGTGCCGGGCTCGAACAAACCATAACGCCAGCCGGTGATAGCACCCACCCGCCGTGACCGACCATCATCCGGCAGATTGAAGTTCATCTGTGGAAGGTCGATCACGATCCGGTAGGGATCCGGAAGCAGGAAAACCAGAAAGTCGGCCTGATTGGTCAGGTCGAGAACGAAGCGGACCTTGTCCGGATGCTGCCCGACCCGCAAATCGGTCACATCCGTGACCGCTCGCGCGGCCCCGCCGAACGCAAGCGTCGCGACCCCTATCGCAATCGCGAACACCATCATGATCCGGCAGATCGCAGCCACCCGCCCGTTCCTCCGTAGCAAACCCTTGCAAGAGTGCCGGATCAGCCGGAGTCACGCAACAAAAAGAGTTCAGTTTCATCAAATTAGACGATAGAGCTTCGAACACACATGAACAACTTCAGCATCGCATCGCGCCTTCGCTAACCCATGATGCCTGCTGCAAGCGCGAAAGAAACCATTGTTTGGATGGACACGGAACAGTATGGTGCCTCTGTTCTGGCAGGCTGTCAGATCCGGGAGTTACCTGGGACTGAACCGAGCCGTGGAACGACCGACAGATCTTTTCGAACACCAGTTGAACGGCCTACCCGTTCGACCGGCGCAGGGCCAAATCACGTGAGACCTGCTTCTTTTCCGACCGGAACGGCCACGGTTACCACACCGTCGCCCGCACCGATGCCGACGAGCCTGATCGATACCGATCTTGGCGCGCGGCGTGGTGCGTGTCGTCCGGCCCGGACCCGGCATGACGCCGGACGACCCTCAACCCAATGCACCGCGCCCGCAGCCGCGCGCTCACGCGCCGCTGCGGGCGTCCGCTTTCAGCGGTGGCGCGCGACGGAGATCAGCCTCAATGACCAAACGTATGCTCATCGACTCCACCCACCCGGAGGAAACCCGGGTTGTGGTGGTCGACGGCAACCGTCTCGAAGACTTCGACTTCGAGACCGCTACCAAGAAGCAGCTCAAAGGTAACATTTACCTCGCCCGGATCACCCGGGTAGAGCCGTCGCTGCAAGCCGCCTTCGTCGAGTATGGCGGCAACCGTCACGGTTTCCTGGCGTTTTCGGAAATCCACCCGGACTATTATCGTATCCCGATCGAGGATCGCGAGGCTCTGCTCCGTGAGGAGCGTGCGCGCGCCTCTGAGGAGATGGAGGACGACCACGACGAGCCCGACGTGTCCGAGGAGCCCTCGGCTCCCGAGACCGACGAGGCTGCGTCCGGTGGTGACGGCGACGCTGCCGAAGCCCAGGCTCGCCCGGAGACGGTCGGCGGCGATCCGGTCGAGGACGTCCGCCGCAAGCGCAAGAGCGTCAACCGCCGCTACAAGATCCAGGAAGTGGTGGCCCGTCGGCAGATCATGCTGGTTCAGGTCGTCAAGGAAGAGCGCGGCAACAAGGGTGCCGCCCTCACCACCTACCTGTCGCTAGCCGGCCGATATTGCGTCCTGATGCCGAACACCGCGCGCGGCGGCGGCGTCAGCCGCAAAATCACCCACACCGGTGACCGCAAGCGGCTCAAGCAGATCGTCGAAGGCCTGGATGTGCCGGACGGCATGGCGGTTATCGTCCGCACCGCCGGCAGCGAGCGCACCAAGACCGAAATCAAGCGCGACTACGAGTACCTGCTGCGCCTGTGGGACGACATCCGCGAAACCACGCTGAAGTCGAGCGCACCGTGCCTGATTTATGAAGAAGCCAACCTGATCAAGCGGTCGATCCGCGATCTCTATGCCCGCGACATCGACGAAGTGCAGGTCGAGGGCGAGGAAGGCTACCGGATCGCCAAGGACTTCATGAAGGCGCTGGTGCCGAGCCACGCCAAGCGCGTTCAGCCATATCGCGACCCGCACACGCCGCTGCTGCATCGCTATCAGGTCGAAAGCCAGTTGGACGCGATCCACAGCCCATCGGTCGAACTGAAGTCTGGCGGCTACATCGTCCTGAACCAGACCGAGGCGCTGGTCGCGATCGACGTCAACTCCGGACGCGCCACCAGTGAGCGCAACATCGAAGAAACCGCCCTCAAGACCAACCTCGAGGCGGCCGACGAGGTGGCTCGTCAACTGCGCCTACGCGACCTCGCCGGGCTGATCGTGATCGACTTCATCGACATGGAGGAGTCACGCAACCAGCACGCCGTCGAGCGCCGCATGAAAGAGGCGATGAAGTCCGATCGGGCGCGTATCCAGATCGGCCGGATCAGCCATTTCGGCCTGATGGAATTGTCCCGGCAGCGCTTGCGCCCGTCCCTGTTCGAGGCGAGCACCCAGGTGTGCCCGCACTGCAAGGGCACAGGGCACATCCGCTCGGTCGAGTCCGCGGCCCTGCACGCGTTGCGGGTCATCGAAGAAGAGGGCATGCGCAACCGCTCGGCGGAGATCGTCGTCTACATCCCTGCCAGCATCGCGCTGTACATCCTCAACCACAAACGCTCGCGGCTGGCCGAGATCGAGCAGCGCTACGGCTGCCAGGTGCTGCTTGAGCAGGACGACACACTGATTCCGCCGGATCACCGGATCGAGCGTCCGCGGCCGAAGACCGCCGAGGAACGCGCCGCCTTCCAGAACGCCGTCGCATCCGTGCCGGTGGTCATCGAAGAGGAAGACGACGTTGTCGACGAGGCGGACGACGGCGAGGAGAACGAGGACCAGCCGGCCCAGAGCAAGCGCGCCAGCGCTCCTGAGCAGGCGTCCGACGACGAGCGAGGAGCGCGGCGCCCCCGACGCCGGCGTCGGGGTGGACGTCGACGCAGCGGCGAAGGGTCGGATGAGCGCCCGGCGGCTGAAACTGCCACACCGGACGGCGACGTCGGAGAGGCTGACACGGCCGACCGGCCGGCCGGCGAGAACGAGGAACGGTCAGTCGAGTCCGAGGAAGACGAGGCCACCCGCAAGCGGCGCCGGCGCGGCCGGCGTGGCGGTCGGCGGCGGGCCCGTCGCAGCGACGAGGACACCTCGGTCCAGTCCGGCGACGAGACGGGCGGTGCCGAGCAGGCTACCGACGATGCACTCACGACCGAGACGACATCATCGGCAGAAGCTCCGTTCGAGCCGATTGCCGATACCGTGGATGCCGCTTCAGATTCGGACTCCACCAAGACAACCCAGTCGGACGATGTTTCTGCAGTACCGGTGATCGACGCCCCGGAGCTCGAAGCCGTCGACGTGGCAGCGGCTTCGGCTGCACCGGCCGATGTCGTGACTGAAGAGCCGGTGAAGAAAGCCAAGCCAAGGTCCCGCGCCAAGGCGAAGCCAGCGGCAAAGCCGGCAGACAAGGCCGACGAGACCGTAGCCGAAAAGCCCAAGCGCGGCGCTCCGCGTCGCCGCAAGAAGGCCGAGCCCGCTGAGGAATCGGCGACCGTGGCGGAAGTCCCGGTCGAGGCGGCTCCCGCCACCGACGCAACGGACCACGCCATCACCGGCGAGCCCGGTCGTGATCAGAGCATCGCGCAGGACGTCGAAGTACCCGCGGCATCAGCCGCGGTTCCGGCCAACGATGCAATCGCCACGGCACCGTTGATCGAGGTCAAGACGATCGACGCGCCAGTCGAGAAGCCAAAGAAGGGTTGGTGGCGCCGCTGATCCGCGGTCTCCATCCCTGATCTATCGCACCCCGGTCGGCACCCGCCGACCGGGGTTCTTATTTGGTGGGAAGCGGACGGCGGCTAGCGCAGCCAGTCGGCAATCCGGCGGCAGGCTTCCGCCATGGTATCGGTCGCCCCGGCAAACGAGAACCGGACCGTGGCATGGCCCCGCGACGGGTCAAAATCCACCCCCGGCGTGCAGGCCACCCCGGTCTCGGCCAGCATCCGGCGGCAAAATTCGACGCTGTCGTTGGTGTGCGCCGCCACATTCGCATAGACGTAGAACGCGCCATCCGCCGGTGCCAGGTCGTCCAGTCCGGCCTTCGGCAGTTCGTTCAACAGCACATCTCGGTTGGCGGCATACCGCCGCAAATTGGCCTGCAACTCGTCCTCGCAGTCGAACGCCGCCACAGCCGCGATCTGCGACAGGGTCGGCGGCGAGATGAAGAAGTTCTGCGCCAGGCACTCGACCGAGCGCAACAGGTCCTGCGGCACGACCATCCAGCCGATCCGCCATCCGGTCATCGAGAAGTACTTGGAAAAACTGTTGATGACGATCGCCTGTGGATCGGCCTCCAGCGCGGTAACCGGCCGGGTTCCGTACCCGATGCCGTGGTAGATCTCGTCGGAGATCAGCCGGACGCCTCGGCCGCGGCACCAGTCGGCTAGTCGCCGCATCGCCGGGCCATCAAGCATCGTGCCCGTCGGGTTCGACGGGCTGGCCACGATGACGCCGTCGATCGGGCCTGCTGCCTCCAGCCGCTCCACCGTCGGTTGGTACCGGTCGGCGCGCTCCGTCGGCAGGTCCACGACCTCGATGTTCAACGCCTGCAGGATGTTCCGGTAGGCCGGGTACCCCGGCGACGCCAGAGCGACCCGCGCCCCGGCGTCGAAGGCCGACAGAAACGCCAACTGAAAGCCCGCCGACGATCCGGTGGTGACGGCGATCCGCTCAGCCGGAACCGTCACCCCGTACAGATCGTGGTAGTGGCGGGCGATGCGCTCGCGCAACGCCGGAATGCCCAGCGCGACCGTGTAGCCGATGCGATCCGAATCAAGGGCCCGCCTCGCCGCATCCAGGACCCCTCTCGGAGCCGGCGTCGACGGTTGCCCTACCTCCAGATGCAGAACTTCTTGCCCGGCGGCTTCGCGGGCTGCGGCGGCCGACATCACGTCCATAACGATGAATGGATCGACCTGTCCGCGCGTCGACGGGTGTAGGCCGCGCGGGACGATACCGGTCATTTTCCACGCTCGAAGAAGCCCAGGCCGCGGGATCTCGGATCGACCCCCGCCTCGCATCTCAACTCGCGCCTCGGAATGCCCTCGACGCAACGGAAGCCGTTGACCCGGCCAAGTTGAGGCTGCTCGGACAGTTGGTAGCCGATGCCCTCCAGCGCGCGACGCTGCTCGGCCGGCACACCGGGCTCGACGACCATGGTGTCGCCGCCGCCGGCAAAGTGCGTGCGCGGAACCGCAACCACCGCGTCCAGATGCTCCTGCAGTTCCCAATGATCCAGCGCCGTCTCCAACAGAGCCGACAACGCCGGGCGGCCACCCGACGACGCCATTGCGAGATGAAGCTGCGACGCCTTGGTGTTGCCGACCATCAGCGCGGCCGCCCCCGGTCCGCTGCCCGCAACCGTGGCCGGTTGGCCAAGCAGGAATCCGAAGCCCGGTGCCAGTTTGCCGGTGCCGAACGGTGCCCCGAGGCCAATCGCACAGCCGACCGACATGCCGGACCGGTCGACCGCGTAGAACCCGGTAGCCCCGGAAACCTCCGTACCCCGCTCGCCCAGCGTCCCGGCGAGACGGGATCGCGGCGCCGACAGGCCGCGGCGGGTCGGATCGTACCCCGCCATGGCATCCTCGGCAGCATCGATGCTCAGAGTGCGTGCGCCACCAAGGGCAGCCACGCTTGCCCGGCTCATCGCTTCCGCCAGCAGATGCCGTCGCGTCGCGACTCCACCGTCGCTCCAATTCGCGCCCTTGAGCACAGACGCCAGCGCAATCTCGGACAGCGCTGTATCGGTCAGGTCCTGGCCAGCGACTGCCCATTGATGATTGTCGTGCTCCAGCCCCTGGACGGTCGACCACCGCGGCAACGCATCGCGCAGCCGGTCGACGTCGACCGCATAACCGGCGCGGCCAGCGGCAGCGATGAAGTCCTTGGCCATCGGCCCCGAGTAAAACGCACCAACCCCGTCGCCACGCAACCTACCAAACGTGGCCGAAAGATCGAGCTGGACCAGCGTATCCTGCTGACTCAGCGGTCGGCCGTTCGGCAAGAATACCCGCGCGGTCTCCGGGTCGACGCGCAGGATGGCGCCATCTGCGGCAAGATCATGGGCGAACGCCCGACTGACCGGCTCGCCGAACCGCGCCAAACGCTCCGCTGCAATCAGCAGCTCTTCGAACTTGGTCCGGCCATAGCGGGCGTTCAGGGCGAACATCGCACGCGGTCCGGAGGGCAGCGATACCGTCGGCCCCTGTGCCGACGCCGGCGTCGGATAAAACTCCAAGCGCTCGAAGCGCGGCCCCTCGACCGGATCGAACACCAGGCACGATCCGGTAGCACCAAGGCCGCCGGATGACGGCAGGGTCGCTGCCAGCGCAAAGTAGGTTATCACCGCAGCGTCGGCCGCCGATCCACCGTTGACCAGAACGTCGCGCGCCAGCAGGGCGGCGCGAGGCTCCTCCACGGCGACGGCTCCGAAAAACCCTTCCGGCACGTCGATCGTGTCGCGGGCACAGGCGGTCACCCCGACCACGGTGAGCGCCGCCGCAGCCACGGTGATGACACGATTTCGCACAATGGTGCGATAGTCGCCGGCTCGGGTTTTCGGGAAGGCGAGCCAGCGGTAAAGTGCCACGGCAAAAAGGCGGGCAGTTATGGACATGCGCAAAACCGGTCGGTGGATCTCTTGTGTCGCGTTGACGGCATTGATGACCTTGTCGAACGTCGGGTTGTCCTTCGCCCAAGGCCGCAGCCTCATCCGCGACGCGGAGATCGAAGCTACCATCCGTGATTTCGCGACGCCACTGTTCCAGGCAGCCGGACTGGTGCCCGATGCCATCGACATCTTCATCATCAAGGACGACAGCCTGAACGCATTCGTCGCGGGTGGGCAGAATCTGTTCATCCACACCGGCCTGCTGATGCGCACCAAGAACCCGCTGGAGCTGATCGGGGTGATTGCCCATGAAACCGGCCACATCTCCGGTGGCCACCTGGCGCGGACCTCCGATGCCATCAGCTCAGCATCAACGGCGGCGCTGGTTGCCACGATTCTGGGACTTGGTGCCGCCTTGGCGGCCGGCAACGCCGGCGCCGGTGCGGCCATCGCGCTCGGCGGCAGCAACTTCGCCGAGCGCTCGTTCCTGGAGTACAGCCGGACCCAGGAATCCTCCGCCGATCAAGCCGGCCTGACCTTCCTCGAGCAGACCGGCCAGTCGGCTGAGGGCATGGTCGAGTTCTTGCACACCCTGGCCGGCCAGGAACTGCTGTCGCCGTCCCGCCGCGACCCGTATCTCAACACCCACCCGCTCACCCGCGACCGGATTGCATCCGTCGAGGCTCATGTCGAGCGGTCCCGGTTCCGCAACACGCCCGCCACCCAGGATCAATTGGACCGCCACGCCCGCATGGTGGCCAAACTGTTCGCGTTCATTAAACCGCCGGCCCAGACGTTCCGGAAATACCCGGAGGCCGATACCAGCCTGCCGGCGCGCTACGCCCGCGCCATTGCCTACTACGAGATCCCCGATCTCCCGAAAGCGCTGGAACTGGTGCGTGCGCTGAACAAGGACTACCCGAACGATCCGTATTTCCACGAGTTGGAGGGGCAAATCCAGTTCGAGAACGGCCACCCGGCCGAGGCGCTGCCATCCTACGAGACGGCGCACCGTCTGGCGCCGCACAGTGGGCAGATCGAGATGCTCCTGGCCCGCAACCTGCTGGCGCTGAACGATCCCACAGCGGACCAGAAGGCACTCAAGCATATGGAAACGGCGATCCGGACCGAGGACGACTGGTCGTCAGCCTGGCGTCAACTGGCCATCGCCTACGGTCGTGTCGGCCGGTTCGGCGACAGCGCGCTTTCAAGCGCCGAAGAGGCGATCCGCGAGAGGCGGTGGCGCGACGCCGAGGGGCAGGCCAAGCGGGCTCAGGCGCAGTTGCCCAAAGGGTCGGCCGCAGCGTTGCGCGCCCTCGATATCGAAGATCTAGCCAAACGTGAGTTCGAGAAAAAGAAAAACGGCTGATCGCCGTTCACATCCGGAGAATCGAAATGTCGCTTGTTCGTCGCCTGTCCGCCGCGGCACTCGTGGCGGGAGCGCTGTCCGGCGCCGCGCCAGTCGACGCCGCCGAGCCGTTTACCGCCGAACAGAAATCGGCGATCGAGGCTCTGGTCCGCGACTACATCCTCAATCACCCGGAGATTCTGCTCGAGTCGGTAGCCTCGATCGAGGCTCGGCAGAAGGCCCAGAAAGAGCAGGCCGTCCAAGCCGCCATCGCCGAAAACCTGTCCGTGCTGGAACGCAGCAGCGGCGACCCCGTCCTGGGCAATCCAAATGGTGACGTGACGGTGGTGGAGTTCTTCGACTACCAGTGCGGCTACTGCAAGACCATGATGGCGCCGCTGATGGAATTGGTGCACGGCGACGGGAACATCCGCCTTGTCCTCAAGGAGTTCCCGATCCTCGGCCCGGCATCGCTCGTCGCGGCGCGGGCTTCGCTGGCCGCCAACATGCAGGGCAAGTATGAGCCGTTCCACGTGACGCTGATGGGTTTGCGCGGCCGGCTCAGCGAAGGCGCCATCTGGCAGGCCGCCTCCGAGGCCGGGCTCGACCTGGATCGGCTGAAGAAAGACATGGAGGATCCGGCGGTCACGGCGACGATCGACGCCAACTACCAACTCGCCCAGGCCCTGCAGATCGAGGGCACGCCGGCCTTCACCATTGGTCAAACCGTAGTGCCGGGCGCCGCGCCGAAGGAGCATCTGGCGGGGTTGGTGAAGAAGGTGCGCGAGGCCGGCGGATGACGCCGCACCATAGGGTGAGCCTCACCCCTCGGCTTGCGGTCCATCCGGCTGGCGGGAATAGATCGACGCGGTGACCACCAGAACGGCGATCACGGTCAGGAACACCAGGCGGAACCCGGTTTCCGGCGCACCGCCGGCCACCCGGACCATGTCAATGACGGCACCGGTCCCGGTCTGCAGCAGGAACACGCCGGTCAGTCCCATCAGGTTGATGCAGGCAATGGCCCGCCCGGCGCGCTGCCGCGGTACGAACTTGCGGGCATGAGCCGCCAGCACAACAAACAGCGGTGCGGCGCAACTGAACACGAACAGCAGCGCGATGGCGGCGAGCATCGGCACCGTCGGCCAGATCACCAGCACGCTGAGGCAAACAACCTCTAGGGCGACGCCCCCCAGGATCAGGTGCTTGCGGGACGGCGCTAACCGGTCCAGCACACCATAGGCGTAGGTCCCGAGATGCAAAGCGACGACCAGCACCAACAGGGCCACCGAAGCCTCGGCATGGCTAAGTTGCTGGACTTGCGCGAAATACGGCCCGGCCCACAACCCGCCGATGGTCATGAACGGCGCGGTGAAGCAGATCCCCATGATGAAGATCCGGCGCAATTCCGGCATCCGCATCACCTCGACCAGGCCCCGCACCGACTGGATCAGAGTCTCCTGCGGACTCGGCTCGGCCGCACCGGAGTCCGTTGGTCCATCGCGAACCAGTAACCGGATTGCCACCATGACCAGGCCGGTCATCGCCGCCAGGGCCAGGAAAGTGCCCTCGATCCCATAGTGTTCAAGGGCCAGAGCCAGCGGGGTCGTGGACAGCATTCCGCCGATTCCGCCAGCCACCCCCACCAGCGTTCCAGTCGCCTGCGCCACCCGGTCCGGCGGCGCCCAGCCCATCGCGATCAAGTAGACCGCCGTGATCACCCCTCCGTGGCCGACACCGATCGCCAGCCGCCCGGCGAGCAGCCCCCAGGTACTACCGGCCAACGCGAACACCACGATTCCCACCAGCGAGACCAATCCCATCACCAGCAGGGTCCGGGTCGCGCCGATGCGGTCGAACAGGATACCGGTCGGCAGTTGCGCGGCAGCCGATGCAAAGAACATCGCCCCCATCACCGTGCCGATGTCGGTCGGCGACAAGCCGCGATGGGTTCCCAGGTAGCTGGCGAGCACGCCGCCCGACGACCGGTTTACCTGTACGAAGATGAAGAAGCAGCCGAGAACCACCAGCATGCGGCGGAGCGAGCGAAGCCGTTCGGCCCGCTCCGTGTCGGTCAAGGAATCACTCATTCGCTGTCGGGCTGCCGGGACGGATGAGCGGTCTGGAAAGCCTCCAATTCGCCGCACGCCTCGGCAATGCGCAGGATCGTCGGATAGGGTGCAAGATCGAGAGCATGGCGCGCGCTGTTGAACACCTGCGGCACCAGGCAGATATCAGCCAGGCCTGGACTGTCACCGTGGCAAAACCGTCCGGTCCGCGAATCGCCCGCCAGCATCGCCTCAAGAGCCATGAATCCCTCGACAATCCAGTGATTGTACCAGGCGATCATTGCCTCCTGGGTGCAGCCCAGCGGACCCTGAATGTATTTCAGGACCCGCAAGTTGTTCAGCGGATGGATGTCGCAGGCAACAGCGGCCGCCAGCGCCCGGACCCGGGCTCGATCGACAGGTCCATCCGGCAACAGGCGCGGGGTCTCCGGATACGCCTCGTCCAGATACTCCAGGATCGCCGGCGATTGCGTCAGCATGGCATCGCCATCGGCCAGCGCCGGCACCATGCCCTGGGGATTCAAGGCAAGAAACGCGGCCGCCCGTTGCTCGCCCTTGCGCAGGTGCACCGACACCTGATCATGCTCGAGTCCCTTCAGGTTCAACGCGATCCGCACTCGGTAGGCTGCGGACGATCGAAAATAGCCATGCAGCACACGGGTCATGGGGTTCCCTCAGCCAGTCGTCATCGTGGTTTCGGCCAATGCCAATGACACTACAATAAGTGCAACGACTGCGCTCGCGTGCAGCAATCCGAGATCACGGCTTCAATCCAGGCGACTCGATACGGGCTGAATGAAGTTCCGTACCATCCCGGGAGACCACCATGCGGCGCCCGGCCGGCCCCTCCTCGACCATGACTTGAAGTACAGAGAGCACATCTGCGGACCGGGCCGAGACCGGCATGCACCGGAACTCGACCGAGATCCGCTCACCGTTCAGACACTGTGTGCGGTGACGCACGTTCGACAGGAACATCAGAGCGGTCGCCGCCCTCACGCAGGCGACGTGTGCCTGGTCGTCCACATCGAACTCAATCGACGGCGCCGTCTCACCGACATCGTCAAAGGTGACCCAGAACGTCAGCCCGTGTCCTGCCGGCTGAAAGAAACTCCGGTCGGTGTGCCAGGGATGCAAGTCGGTCTGCACTGCCGAGTTGTGACGGACGGTACCCAGAGGCAGAATCAGCGCGGCTCGCTCGCCAAGCGCGGCGTCGGCGTGGGTTGACAGCTTCTCGGCAAACCCGAGAAGCAACTGGTACCCTGTCTTCGGACGCTCCTCGCACAGTTTGGCAAAGGTGATCTTGCCGCCCGGCGGCACCAACCCGGCGATCGACGACCGCACCTCGGGCGTCGCGCGTGGGAACGGCAACTCGATATACGGGGGACGCATCATCCAGCCGAAAGGTTACGAGATGAGAGAAAGGGCGCAGTGCAGCGTCTGGGCCGTCGCCTATCACATGAACATTCTAACCTTGAGATTCTGAGCCTAGCCAATCGCTTCATACAAAGCCCCTATGGTCTTGCCGCGATTTGGAGGCATCCGCTCGATCAGCCGCGCACCACCGGAAAGTCCTCGCCGCGCAGCCTGTCGCCATGCGACAGGCGAACATCGGGAAACGGTGGCGAGACCTCGCCCTGGCGCTGGACGAACACCACGTCGTCTCCGCAATAGCGCGCCGCGAACGCACGGCGCCTGGCGCCGCTCTGCAGATTGCCGGGGGCTCCGTGCACCGTCAGGAATGAGAATGCAATCGCATCGCCCGGCTGCAGATCCCAGCCGAGGATCTGGAAATCGCCGCGCTTGGCGTCGATGTCGGGCAGCGGCTCCAGATCGGTCTCGGCCCGATCGTAGGCCTGGCCCTTGAACTTGGTCGGCATGAAGCGCTTGCCCCAGGCGTGCGAGCCGGCGACGAACTCCACACAGGTCGCCCGCGGCACCGGGTCGAGCGGGATCCACAGCGACACAGTTTGGCGGCCC
Source organism: alpha proteobacterium BAL199 (assembly GCA_000171835.1). Classification (GTDB taxonomy): domain Bacteria; phylum Pseudomonadota; class Alphaproteobacteria; order Thalassobaculales; family Thalassobaculaceae; genus Thalassobaculum_A. The sequence continues at coordinate 92,692 of ABHC01000010.1, forward strand.
TCCACGCAATAGTATGGCAGATCGTGGTGCCAGGGCGTGCGTTCCTCGGTCGACGGCTCCTTCACCAACACGTGCTCGTGAAACAGCACGACCGATCGCGAGGCCATCAACTCAGCCGCCAAATCGGGCGCCGGCGAGTTCTTCAGGAAATCCTCGTACTCCGGGATGCGCCGCCAATTGCAGTAGTCACCGAAGAAATGCCCCGGCTTGCCCTCGGTGGTGTAGCCCTTGGCGTAGGGGCCAGGGTCGGCCAAGTTGCGGTCGACTCCGTCGCGCAGGGCAACGATCCACTCCGGCGCGAACACGCCGCGCAGTGCTACCGCCCCATCACGCCGGAACGCTTCGACTGTTGCCGGATCCAGCCCGACCCGCTCCTGCACCGCCATGTCCGTCTCCATTCGCCGCTTCCGCGCGATGGTAGCCGGGTGCCACCGCAGCGTCATCCGCCTCAACGCCAGCAATCGAGTCGGGCGTTCGTCGAGCATCGGCAAGCGGCGAACTCGCGGCAGCGACCCATTCGCCCTCTGTAGCGATCAATCCCGACGTGCTAGACCGCGCAGCCATGCCGGCAAACGCAGCGATCAAGTTTCATCCGGGCGCGCACACGGTCGATTCCGGTCCGATCATCGGACGGGTGCGCGCCGGCTCGGGCTTCGTCAACGGCTTTCTGGAACACGCAGACACCGAGTCGTTCTACGTGTACGCCGAGTCGGACGCCCACGCGACCGAGTTCCGGGACCTGGCCGCCGCGCGCGATCCGAAGCGCCGGCCGGTCCACTCCCTGTCGGCGTCCGAGTTGGCGGTTGCCGGCACGCTGATGCTGCCGGATCCGTCACTCGGCCGGGCGGCATTAGCCGACCGGCGGGACGACCCGCGGCGCTACAGCCTGTGCGGCGTCACTCACACCTTGTCCAGCAAACCGGCGATCCGCGCGCTGAGCGAGTTCCTGACAACGCCCGTTCAGCCCTGGGACGCGCTCGTTTGCACGTCGCATGCGGCAAGGGCGGTGGTGGTCAGGGTGATCGAGGCACAAGCCGAACATTTGGCGTCACGTTCCGGTGTTGTCCCACCGGATAGCCCCGTTCGGTTGCCTGTCATCCCGCTCGGCGTTGACACCCGCACCTACGCTGCCGATCCGGCTGCCCGGGCCGGGCTGCGGCGAACGATCGGCGCCTCGGACGACGACATCATTCTCCTGACGCTTGGGCGCCTCACACCGGTGAACAAGGCACACCCCGTGCCGATGCTGTTCGCTGCAGAACGCGCGGCGGCGGCCTGCGCCAGCCGCGGCATCCGGCTGCATCACGTCTTCGTCGGACAACGGACCAGCGATGCGGTGCTCGAGTCGTACCGGACGGCTGCCCAGGCGTTCACCGACAAGGCGAGCGTTCACCTGCTGGACGGCCACAACGACACCGTCGTGCACGAAGCCTGGCATGGTGCCGACGTGTTCTTCACGCTGTCCGACAACCTGCAGGAGACCTTCGGCCTGACGCCGATCGAAGCGATGGCGGCCGGGCTGCCCAGCGTCGTGAGCGATTGGAACGGCTATCGCGATACCGTGGTCGAGGGCGAGACCGGCTTCCGGATACCGACCTTGATGCCGGCTCCGGGCGATGGCCGGGATCTGGCCGAACGCTTCCGCAGCGGCGAGGATGACTTTTCGATGTTCCACGCCCGGGCATGCATGGCAACGGCCTGCGACGTTGACCGGGCGGCGGTTTGCCTGGAGGCACTCGCCCTGGACCCGGATCTGCGGAGCCGCATGGGTGCCGCCGCCCGCCGACGCGCACGGACCGTCTACGACTGGCGGCTGATCGTGGGCGCCTATCAGGACCTATGGGCTGAACTGGCGGAGATCCGAACTGCGTCCCCGATCAGGCATCCGTTCCAATCGCCGCCCGAGGTCAAGCCCATGGTTCCCGACCCGTTCGATGCGTTCCAAGGGCACCCGACCATCGTGCTGCACGGCAGGATGACGGTTCGACCGCGCCATCGCGACGTGCTTCAGTCAGTCGCACGCCTGACCGGCAACACCCTTAGCACCGTCGCACTGGACCTCTCGGTGCCGAGGGAGCAGTTCAACACCGTCCTGGGAACGATCGCCAAGGGAACGAACACGGTCGACGAGATCGAGCGCGCGCACCTCGATTGCGACGGCCCGATTCTGCGCCGGTTCCTGCTATGGCTCTGCAAGTTCGACGTGATCTCAATCAACGACGACTGAGACCATTAGTAATCCGACCGAGCCTCACACCCGCTCCACCACCTGATCGACCGCACCGAACACGCTTGCGCCGTCCCTGCCCGTCACCTCGATGCGGATGCGGTCGCCGAAGCTCATGAACGGGGTCGTCGGCTTGCCGCCGGCGATGGTCTCGATCATGCGGATCTCGGCGATGCATGAGTAGCCATGCTTCTGGTCGGAGTTCGATACCGTGCCGGAGCCGATGATTGTGCCGGCGTTCAGCGGCCGGGTCTTGGCTGCGTGGGCGATCAGGGTCGGGAAGTCGAAGGTCATGTCGAGCCCGGCGTCGGTCCAACCGACCTTGGCGCCGTTCAGCGAGCAGGTCACCGGGAGGTGCAGCTTGCCGCCATCCCAGGCGTCGCCGAGCGCGTCCGGCGTCACCGCGACCGGCCCGAAGGCGGTCGGCGGCTTGCCGTGCACGAACCCGAACCCCTTGGCGAGTTCCGCTGGGATCAGGCCGCGCAGCGAGACGTCATTGACCAGCATGACCAGCGTGATGTGCTTGCCCGCCTCGGCGACCGACACGCCCATCGGCACGTCATCGGTTACGACCGCGATCTCGGCCTCGAAGTCGATGCCCCAGGCCTCGTCCTTGGCCCGGATCGCCTCGGTCGGCGCCAGGAAGCCGTCGGAGCCGCCCTGGTACATCAGCGGGTCGGACCAGAAGCTCTCCGGCAACGCCGCCCCGCGCGCCTTGCGGACCAGTTCGACGTGGTTCACGTAGGCTGAGCCGTCGAGCCACTGGTAGGCGCGCGGCAGCGGTGAGGCGAGTTGCGCCACGTCGAGCGGGAACGCCTCCTTGGCGGCACCGGCTTCCAGCCGATCGCTAAGCGCACGCAACCGCGGCTCCATATGCGACCAGTCGTCGAGCGCCTCCTGCAGGGTGTGCGCCACCCCGTGGGTGGTGACGGCGCGGCTAAGGTCGGACGACACCACGATCAGGGTGCCGTCGCGCCCGCCTTTCTTCAGCGAGGCCAGCTTCATTCCGCGGCTTCCTTCTTCGGCATCCAGGAGTTCACGTAGGCGTGGTTCTCGATCCCCTCCGGCAGCGTGCCAACTTCCAGCGCGTCGCGGGTGTCGAGCATGACCGCGTACTCGTCGGTCGCGGTCTTGCGCGGCTTGAACATGCCGCCCAGCGCCTTGGGATGCGGACCGTGGGTGAAGCCGCAGGGATGGAAGGTGATCATGCCGCGCTCGATGTTGTCGCGGCTGAAGAAGTCGCCGCGGTGGTAGAACAGCACCTCGTCGAAATCGTCGTTGTTGTGGAAGAACGGCACCTTCAGGGCCGCCGGGTCCATCTCCATCGGCCGCGGGCAGAAGGTGCAGACCACGAACCGCTTGGATAGGAACGTGGTGTGCGCCGACGGCGGCAGGTGATAGCGGTGGCTCATCAACGGTCGGAATTCCTCGACGTTGATCTTCACCGGCATCAGGTCGCCCTTCCAACCGACCGCGTCGAGCGGGTTGTAGGGGTAGGTCACCGTCGACAGCGCCTCGCGGCGCTTGATGTCGATCCGCCAGATTTCTTCCTTGCCTTCGGGCGTCTGCTGGGCGCGAAACGCCTCATCCATCACCGGAGTGTCCAGCATGGCCGGGTCGAAGATTGCGTGGTGGCCGACCATGCCCTTGTCGGGCAAGTGGAAGCTGTCGTTAGTCGCCTCGATCATCAGCAAGTCGGCGTCACCGTCGAACTCGGTGCGCCACATGGTGCCGCGCGGCAGCATCACGTAGTCGCCGGCCCGCAGGTCGAGACGCCCGAAATCGCAGAACAACTGGCCCTGGCCGTCGTGCACGAACAGCAGTTCGTCGCCGTCGCCGTTGCGAGCCAGCCGCTCCATCTTCCCGGACGCACGCCAGAACCGCAGCTTCACATGGGCGTTGTGCAGCACCGTCGCTGCCTCGAACGGCGAGTTCGGACGGTAGTTCAGCTGGTTCAGGTCGAAGGCGCGCGGCCGCAACGGCCCTTCCCAGTCGATCCAACCGGTCGGCGGACGCTGGTGGTAGAGGTGCGCCGCCGGGCCGAAGAACCCCTCCTTCGACATCTCGCGCTCGTAGGTTCCCTCCGGCAGGTCGGTGTGCGCCTGGCGTGACGCCGTTCCTTCGACTTTTGACAGGCGAATGTAGTCTCTCATGCCTTGAGCACTCCCCGCTTGATCTGATCCTGCTCGATCGATTCGAACAGCGCCCGGAAGTTGCCCTCCCCGAAGCCCTCGTCGCCCTTGCGCTGGATCAACTCGAAGAAGATCGGTCCGATCACGGTTTTGGTAAAGATCTGCAGCAGGCGCCCGCCGTCCTCGGTCGGCGCGCCATCCATTAGGATGCCACGCTCCTGCAGTGCGGCCACGTTCTCGCCATGGCCCGGCAGACGGTCGTCCAGCATCTCATAGTAGGTGGCCGGCGGCGGGTCCATGAAGCCCATGCCCAACTCGCGCAGCCCGTAGACCGACAGGACAATGTCGGTGCTGCCGAGGGCAATGTGCTGGATGCCCTCGCCCTTGTACTGGTCAAGGTATTCCTGGATCTGGCTCTTGTCGTCGGAGGATTCGTTGATCGGGATGCGGATTTTGCCGCATGGACTGGTCATCGCCTTGGACTTCAGGCCGGTCAGCTTGCCTTCGATGTCGAAGTAGCGAATCTCCTTGAAGTTGAAGAGCCGCTCATAGAACTCAGCCCAGGTGTCCATGCGGCCGCGGTGCACGTTGTGGGTCAGGTGGTCGATGTAGGTCAGGCCGACGCCCTGCGGGCTCGGCTCCTCGCCCTCCACCGGCACGAAATCGACGTCGTAGATGGTCCGCGGCCCATAGCGGTCGACCAGATAGATCAGGCTGTCGCCGATCCCGTGGATCGCCGGGATATTCAGTTCCATTGGCCCGACCTTGCCCTCGAACGGACGGGCACCCAGCGCCACCGCCCGCTCGAACGCGGCGGCCGCGTTCTTCACCCGGAACGCGATCGCACAGCACGACGGGCCATGCACCCTGGCAAAGGCCTGGGCGAAGCTGTCAGGCTCGCCGTTGACGATGAAATTCACATCGCCCTGGCGGTACAGGGTAACGTTCTTGGAGCGATGCTTCGCCACCGGGCGGAAGCCCATGGCCGTGAACAGCTTGTCGAGATCGGCGATGTCCGGTGCAGTGTACTCGACGAACTCGAACCCATCGGTCGCCATCGGGTTTTCGGCAGTGCCCTGCGGGACCGGCGGGCGGGAAACCTGGGCCATCGCGTCTCTCCTCGGCGGTACGACAGCGCGACCGGCACGGCGCGGTCTCGCGCGGCGGGCGTCGTCGTGTTAGTTTCATATGCAACGAAATCACAGAGTAGTTTCATTTGAAACCATCTGCAAGTCCCTTGGACTCTCTCGACCCGTCGGACGCCGATCCCATTCCCGACCGTGACGGTCTGATTCTGGATCGCTTCCTACCGTACCGGTTGAGCGTGCTGGCCAACACGGTGTCGCGCGCGATTGCCCGGCTGTACGCCGACCGCTTCGGCATCACGATCCCGGAGTGGCGGGTGCTGGCGATTCTAGGAGACTCCGGCCCCGTCACGTCGGCTGAGATCCGCGACCGCACCGCCATGGACAAGGTTCAGGTCAGCCGGGCCATCCAGCGCCTGGTCTCGGCCCGTCTGGTCAGCCGCCGCACCGATCCCGCCGATCGCCGCCGCGCCACCATCGCGATGACCGGTAAGGGTGCCGGCGTCTACCGCGAGATCGTGCCGCTGGCGCTGTCGCGCGAGGCGATCCTGCTGGACGGCTTCAGCGACGACGAGCGCCGCGTCCTCGATGCCTTGTTAAACCGCCTCGGCGACCGAGCGGGCGCCATCGCCGGGCCCGACGACGGGATCGGTGGGATGGACTGACGGGGGGCTTTTCCCGCTCACATCGGTCACGCTGACCTCGACCTCCATGCCCTTCGGCGCCGAAGCAGGACCGTCGAACGTGCCCCATAGCGGCAGGGCCTGACGTGGATCCCAGGCCATCGCGACCCGGATGAGGTTGCGATTGCCGATGATGCTGTTGGTCGGATCGAAGTCGACCCAACCCGCTCCCGGCAGGTAGACCTGCAGCCAGGCATGCGTCGCCCCGCCACCGACGCTGGACTCCGTCCCGGAGTCGAGCGAGGCGATATAGCCACTGACGAAACGCGCGGCGAGGCCGAGCGACCGAACCGCTTCCATCATCAGCAACGCGAAATCCCGGCAACTGCCCCGACCCCGTTTAAGCGTCTGGCTCGGGGTCTGCACGCCCTTCTGGGTCCGCCGCTCGTAGACAAGGCCGTTGCTGATGCCGAGAGTCATGGCATGCAGTAGCCCCATAGTCTCCTGGGTACCGACGCCCGTCAGGAACTGCCTGGCCCAGCGCTCAACATCGGGCGCCGGATAGCGACGCAGCAAGGCCGAGATCAGATCGGGACCTTCGTCATCCGGATATCGGAACGGGTAGATCTGCGCCGCGTCATCGAGCACATAGTCCGGCAGGGTCGTTTCCAGATGCTCAAGGGTGACGGTGCTGTCGAAGCGCAGTTCCGCCGTCTTTCCAGCGAACGTCGCAATTGCCACCGAGTTGTCGAACACGTCGTGCAGCCAGCGTAGTCGTGCCGGCTGCGGCGTGATCTCCAACCGGGTCGCCAGCAGGTTCAGGTCATGGCTCTCCCGAGGCCGGAACATCATCCGATGCTCGCCCAGTCTGACCGGCTCCCGGTACCGATACACCGTGACGTGCCGCACAGTGAGGATGCGGGGTCCGGCAGATGCTGTCGGTCTCACGACGACTGGGCGGTCGCAGCGGACGGAACGCCGCCGGTCGGCACGAGCACCGGGAGCGGCTGGCCCGGAACCGGCTCGGCCCGCACCGTGAAGTGCGACAGGACGTTCGGCCCGAAGGTGTTGCTGATCGCCACGTCCGACGCGTCGCGGCCGCGGGCCATCAGCACCCGGCCGTAGCACGGGATGCTGTTGCGGGGATCGAAGGTATGCCAGCGCCCCCCGACATAGGCCTCGAACCATGCCGCAAAATCCATCGTGCCGTGGGGCGGCGGCATCCCAACATCGCTGAGATAACCGTTGCAGTAGCGCGCCGGGATGTTCATACAGCGGCAGAACGCGATGGCCAGGTGCGCGTAGTCGCGGCAGACCCCTGTGCCCTCGTTCAGCGCGTCCCAGGCGGTCCGGGTCGACCGGGCATTGTGATAGTTGAAAACGATATGGCGATGAACGTAGTCGCAGATCGCCTTGACCCGCCCGGCCCCCGTCGGCGTGGCGCCGAACAGGCTCCAGGCGATGTCCGACAGCCGGTCGGTCTCGCAGTACCGGCTTCCGAGCAGGAACACGAGGCACTCCTCGGGCAGGTCCTGGACTGCGTGCTCCTCATCCGACCACGCGATCGGATCCGGCTTGCCGGTGTCGTTCACCACCGCATTGGTGTAGATGCGTAGACGGCCCTGCGGCGCGACGATCCGGCTGCACCAGTTTCCGAAGCCATCGCGATAGGTGGCGAGCGGAATCTCCGGGTCGGTGGACAGCCGGTCAGGCACGACGATATCGCCGGCCCGCGTGTGATGGATGTTCAGCATCAGCATCATCGGCGTCGGCTGCGGGCAGTCGTAGACCAGTTCGTATCCAACCTGAAGCCGCATGAAATCCTTCCGTGAGCACATTCGCTCAGCATAATATTTTGAATTCACTAAGTTTTTCGCAGTTTTCAGAAATTGAATTGCCGCGCCATCGATAGCACAAGCAATAACTTGAGAGCGCCGCCACAACACCGTTTCTGTTTTTGATGTGGTATCTTGCGCAACGATTACAAATTCAAAATATCCAATCCAAATTATTACACGAAAATAACACAGAGAATAATATTGATTTCAATAACACTTGAATGAACGGCTATACTTTGTGCAATCACTCGATCGGTTGACGATCCATTTCTAATAATCATGATGTCGCGGGTGATCTCCAGCTGTACGCTGGCAGAGATCTGCGACCGGCCCGCCATGGACAAGCTTCAGGTCAGCCCGGCTGGTCAACCGCCGCTCCGATCCCGCAGGCCGGCGGGGTGGATTGAGATCCCTGAGCAGATTTGCATGCCCAGAGACGTCGTGATAGCGACCGCTGTTTTTCCGGTACCCTTGCCTGCGAGTCGATCAACATGTTGACGAATAAGGTCACCAGACACGGCTCGTTCATCTTCCATTCGAACGACATGATCGGCAAATGCCTCGATCAGTTTGGCGAGTGGTCCGAAATGGAGTTGTCGTTTCTGCTCAGGCTGCTCAACCCCGGTGATGTCGCTGTCGATGTCGGCGCCCACATCGGGACTTTCACCATACCGTTCGCGAAGAAGGTCGGCCCACTGGGTGCGGTGATCGCGCTGGAAGCGCAACGACTGGTATTCCAGAACCTCGTTGCCAATGTTGTCATCAACCGGCTGAGCAACGTTCGGGCGCATCACGTCGTATGCGGACGTGAGTCGTATTTTGTCGAACTGGTCGAAAACACTGGTGACGAGACCTCGAATTCGGGCGAATACCGTGTCAAGCCGTCAGCTCGGCATCAACGAAACTGGTATTTCACGCGGGCCGAACCACTGGATGCCCTGCTCTCGCGTCTTCCAAAACTGAAGTTGATCAAGATTGACGTCGAAGGGTTCGAACAAGAGGTGTTGGCCGGCGCACAACATACGCTGCGGCACCTTCGTCCCATCATCCACTGCGAATGCCTAAACCACTCCTCAATGGAATTTTTGGGGGCCGTCGCGGACGAACATCGCTACCGTCGGTTCGCGGCTAGCTTTGTGCCCTTCAATCCCGAGAATTTCTTCGGCAGGCCGCCTCCCAAACTGCCTGCCGGCCACCGCGATACGAACGTCATGCTTTGGCCGATGGAACGCCCCCTGCCGAGCAACTTGAAGGCTCAGGAAGTCACAACGTTCCAAGACTTGGAGCGGGCGCCAAGTCCAAGCTGGACGACGTAGGATTTCCCCGCCGCGGCGAGCAACAGCCCATGCCCTGACGCCGGGCATCGGCTCCCGCTCAAGCGGCGGCAATCGCCTCGATTTCCAGTTTCCAAGCGGGCTCCAGCAGGGTGACCGCGACGACCGTGACCGCCACCTTGTGATCGTCCAGCACTCGATTGCGCACGGCGGCGTTGACGTCCCGGTCGCCGGCACTACCGAGGAAGCAATTGACCTTCACGAGGTTCCGAACGGTCATGCCCGCGCTTTCCAGAACGGCGCCGATGTTCGCCCAGGCCTGCTCGCATTGGGCCTCGAAGCTGTCCGGCGCCGAGCCGTCAGGGGTCAGCCCCATGGTCCCGGAGATGTACAGCAGCCGGGAAGCACCGCGCAGTTCCACTCCGTGCGCGTACGGGCCGGCCGGCGGATAGATGGTCGCCGGGTTGTGATGGGAGATCATGGCACGCCCTCTATGGAATGAATGAGCTCGATGTCACGAAGGCAACCTGGCTCGGCAACCGCCAACTCAGGTCACCGCCGCCCGCACCCGGTACTGCTCTGCCCGATGCTCGCCGGCGTCGAGCACCGCCCGCATCGCCGCCACCGCGTCCCAGACGTCGGTGTAGCGCTGATACAGCGGTGCGAAGCCGAAGCGCATGACATCCGGGTCGCGGAAGTCGCCGACGACGCCGCGGGCAATCAGCGCCTGCACGATGCCATACCCGTCGGGATGAGCGAACGACACCTGGCTGCCGCGCCGCCAAGGCGCCGTCAGGCCGGCGTCGCGTGGCGAGATCAACCGGGCGCCGGCGTCTCCGCACTCCTGCTCCACCAGGTTGATAAACAGATCGCAGAGCGCCACCGACTTACGGCGCAGTTCTGCCATGTCGGCGTCCAGCATGACATCCAGGGCGGCCTCGAACGCTACCAGACCAATGACCCCGGGCGAGGAGCAGACGTGGCGGCGGATGCCATTGGCCGGCTGGTACTCCAGCGCAAAATCGAACGGCGAGGCATGACCTAGCCAGCCGGTGAGCGGCTGGTGCGCCGCCTTCTGGTGACGCTCGGCCACGAACAACCAAGCCGGCCCGCCCGGCCCGGCGTTCAGGTATTTGTAGGAACAGCCGACCGCGAAATCAGCATTGCAGCCGTTAAGATCGACCGGAAACGCGCCGGCCGAGTGCGCCAGATCCCAGAGGGTCAGCGCGCCGGCAGCGTGCGCAGCGGCGGAGATCTCCGCCATATCGAACACCGCGCCCGTCTTGAAATTCGTCTCGGTCAGCATGACCACGGCGGTATCTTTGTCGATGGCGCCGGCGATCTCGTGCTCGGCGACGATGCGCAAGGCGTGCCGGCCGCCGAGTTGGGCGATCAGGCCCTGGGCCATGTACAGATCGGTCGGAAAGTTCTCGGCGTTCGACAGGATGACCCGCCGGTCGGGCCGCATCGCCAACGCAGCCGACAGCATCTTGAACAGGTTGACCGAGGTGGTATCGACCACCGCCACCTCACCCGGCCCGGCGCCGACCAGGGTCGCCAGCCGGTCACCCAGTTCCAACGGCTTGACCATCCAGCCGTCCTTCAGCCAGCCGCCGATCAGATGCTCGCCCCACTCCTTGGTCAGCATGGCGTGAACCCGGTCCGGCACCGATTTGGGCAACGCACCCAGAGAGTTGCCGTCCAGATAGATCACACCCGCGGGGAGCGTGAACCGATCGCGGAACGGCGCCAGCGGATCGTCGGCATCAAGACGTTCAAAATCGGCACGGGTCAGACGAGGCATGATGGCAAAGGCCTCCAAGATTGGTCCGCCGGCATGGTCGCGCGATTCACGGCCGCCGCGCTACTCCCTGTCGCGCCTGCGCTGATGGCGAATCGGTTGCCCCCGGCACGGCGCCCGCGCTCGAAATGCCCATAAGGCCTGCCGAAACGTTGCAGGCTGGCGACCGCATGGTATAACGCCGCCCGGCATTCACTGGGAGATGACTCCGTGGCCGACCGCCCCGACATTCTGATCGTCAATGGCCCCAACCTGAACATGCTCGGCGTGCGCGAGCCGGCGATCTACGGCCGCACGACGCTGGCGGAGATCGAGCAGAACTGCATCGCCGAGGGCGATCTGCTCGGCCTCGAGGTCGACTTCCGCCAATCGAATTTCGAGGGCGAGTTGGTCTCGATCATTCAGCAGGCGCGGGACGAGCACGACGGCATCATCATCAATGCTGGCGCCTACACCCACACTTCGGTGGCGATCCACGACGCGCTGGCTCTGTCCGATCTGCCGGTGATAGAGTTGCACCTCTCGAACACCTTTAAGCGCGAAGCGTTCCGCCATCATTCCTACATCTCCGACGTTGCGGTCGGAGTGATCTGCGGTTTCGGCGCCCACGGCTATCTCCTCGCCTTGCAGGCGATGAGGCGGCTCGTGGGTGTTGTCGACGACGACGGGAGCACGCCTTGAGCCAGGACTTCAATGACGACCTCGTCCGCCGGATGGCGGCCCTTCTCAACGAGACGGGCCTCGGCGAGATCGAGTACGAGACCAAGGACCTGAAGGTCCGGATTGCCCGGCCGCAGGTCCAAATGACGGCTGTCGCCGCAGCACCCTCGATGGCAGCGCCTGCTGCCTCGACTGCCGCAGTACCGGCACCTGCGGTGGGTGCTGGCGAGCTCGGAGAAGTCGTGCCGTCGCCGATGGTCGGCACCGCCTACACCGCTCCCGAGCCGGGTGCCGCGCCCTATGTGCAAGCCGGCAGCAAGGTTGCCAAGGGCGACACTTTGCTGATTATCGAGGCCATGAAGGTCATGAATCCGATCACGGCCCCACGCGCCGGGACAGTGAAGGCGGTGCTGGTGGATAGTGGCCAGCCGGTGGAGTACGGCCAGACTCTGGTTGTGCTGGAGTGACGCAGGCGATCACGAAAACGGGGCGATGCCGGTGTTTGAAAAAGTCCTGATCGCCAACCGCGGCGAAATTGCGCTCCGTATCCACCGCGCTTGCCGGGAGATGGGGATCAAGACGGTCGCCGTACACTCGACCGCCGACGCCGATGCCATGCATGTGCGGCTCGCCGACGAGAGCGTATGCATTGGCCCGCCGCCGGCCCGCGACAGCTATCTGAACATTCCAGCGATCGTGTCGGCCGCCGCCGTGACCGGCGCCGATGCCATTCATCCGGGCGTTGGCTTCCTGTCCGAGAACGCGGCGTTCGCCGAAATCGTCGAGGCCCACGGCATCACCTTCATCGGTCCGTCGCCCGCTCACATCCAAGCGATGGGCGACAAGATCACCGCCAAGCGAACCATGGTCGAGCTTGGGGTTCCGTGCGTGCCCGGTTCGGAGGGCGAGGTGAAGACGCTGGAGACCGCACGAGCGGAAGCCAAGCGCATCGGCTATCCGATCCTCGTGAAGGCGGCCGCCGGCGGTGGCGGACGCGGGATGAAGGTCGCGGAAGGGCCGGAGAACCTGGAAGAAGCCTTCCACATGGCGCGGCGCGAGTCGGCTGCGGCCTTCGGCAACGACGCCGTCTACATGGAACGCTATTTGTCGCGGCCACGGCACATCGAGATCCAGATCGCCGCCGACAACCACGGCTCGGTCGTGCATTTCGGCGAGCGGGATTGTTCGATCCAGCGCCGCCACCAGAAAGTGGTCGAGGAAGCCCCATCGCCGGCGCTGAACGCGGCCGAGCGCGAACGAATCGGTCGCCGCGCCGTCGATGCCATCAGTCGCATGGGATACCGCAGCCTTGGAACCTTCGAGTTCCTGTACGAGGACGGCGAGTTCTTCTTCATTGAAATGAACACCCGCCTGCAGGTCGAGCATCCGATCACCGAGGCGATCACCGGCATCGATCTGGTGCGCCTGCAGATCCAGATCGCGTCCGGCGCACCACTCGGGATGACCCAGAAGGACATCACGTTCTCGGGCCACGCCATCGAGTGCCGGATCACCGCCGAAGATCCGGTGACGTTCCAGCCGCGGCCTGGAAAGGTGACCAACTACCATGTCCCCGGCGGACTCGGCGTGCGTGTGGACTCCGCCCTGTATGCCGGCTATCCGGTCCCGCCGCACTACGACAGCCTGATCGCCAAGCTGGTGGTGCACGGTTCGACCCGGAACGAGTGTCTGCTCCGCTTGCGTCGAAGCCTCGACGAATTCGTCATCGAAGGTCTGCCGACCACGATTCCGCTGCACCAGCGCCTGATGGCCGACCCCGATTTCATCAACGGCGACTACCACATCCGTTGGCTGGAGCAGGAGTTCCTGACGTCATAGCATCGGGCCGTTGCCCTGCCGGCTGCACCTGATAGCCTTTACCGGTCGCACCGTCCCCAGTCGGTGACCATGTCGCAGATCCAACCCGAACTGCTGCTCCAGGCCTATGCCGTCGGTGTGTTCCCGATGGCCGAAGGGCGTGACGATCCGCGAACATTCTTCGTCGACCCGGATCGGCGCGGCATCATACCGCTCGACGGGTTCCATGTGTCCCGCAGCCTGCGCAAAACCGTCCGCCAACGGCGCTTCCAGGTCACGTGCGATCGGGACTTCGCCAGCACACTCGCGGGATGCGCCGAGTCAACGGAACAGCGCCCCGACACCTGGATCAACCGTGAGATTTTCAGCCTGTTCGTGGCATTGCACGAGCGCGGCCACGCCCATTCGATCGAGGTTCGGCACAACGGCATTTTGGTCGGTGGGCTTTACGGAGTGCGGATCGGCGGCGCGTTCTTCGGCGAAAGCATGTTCAGCCGCGAGACCGACGCTTCGAAGGTCGCCTTGGTCCATCTGGTCGCACGCTTGCGGGCCGGGGGTTTCCTGCTGCTGGACAGCCAGTTCATCACCGGCCATCTGCAGCGGTTCGGAGCCGTCGAGATCCCACGCGAGGAATACCGCAGCCGCCTGCAGCAGGCGATCGCCACACCGGCTCAGTTCTTGCCGGCAGAAGGCGACTGGCCGGCAGTCGAATCACTGCTGCAGGCCAGCATCCAGACATCGTAAACCGGATGGTCCACGGAGTTCAGCGCCGGGCTCGACGCGAACATCCAGCCGTCGAAGATCCGGCGTGGCGCCTCGTCCGGCGGCTGATCCTCGATGATCAGGAACGCGGCACTCTCCGGCGCCAAGGTCGGCGGGTGCTCCTGGCAGGTCTGGGCGGTGATGTGCAGCGTGCCGAACACTACGGAGTCGCCCACCGGCACGGTGACCGTCGAAATCCGGGCCGTCACCTTGTCGAGGCCCTGCAGCTTGGCAACAGGCCGGGGAAGCCAGTCCGGTTCATCGGCCGATTGAGCATCCTGGGGTGACAGGGCAATCGCGACGCACAGCAGCAGCGCGCCGGCCGTGGCCTTTGTCATTCCATGCGTCATCCGTCGCATCGCCACATCTCGGTCTCGCATGAAGTGTGCCGTTCCGGACTGGATAAGGCGCTGGAAATGAGGCGATTCCGCGGCTTGGTCGCTATTGCTTAGGGGGTTCGCCACCGGTTTGGCCGGCTGAGAACACGAACTTGCCGAGCATCTGCACCAGATCAACCGCATCCTGGGTGTACTGGATTCGTCCGCCCGGCTTCAGCATTTCGGCATCGCCGCCCGGAGCGAGGTCCACGAAGTTGCCGCCAAGCAGGCCTTCGCTGGTGATCGACGCCGAAGTGTCGGCCGGCAGCTTGACCGACGGTTCCACGCTGAACGTCACCCGCGCCAGATAGGTCTCCGGATCGAGCTCCTGGCGCTTCACCGTGCCGACCTTAATGCCCGCCAGCCGCACGTCGCTGCCGACCCGCAGACCGCCCACGGTGGTGAAGTTTGCGTAGACTTCATAGCCGTCGGTCCGGCCGAGATCCGCCGTCGTGTACGCGAACATCAGAAAGAGCCCGGCAACGCCGAGCACCATGGCGCCCATCAAGGTTTCGATCAGACTGCGATTCATGCCTGCGTGATCCCGTTCAGGCCGGCGTCCAGGGCTCGTAATCGCCCGTCGCCCGATCTCGTTTGCCGCCCTGCAGCACATGGCCCGGCGGCCGATACGCGTAACGCGTACCAGTCAGGTTCGGCATGTGATCCTTCTGCCAGTCGAACCGCGGGACCTGCTGCTCGTTCGGCAGCGCGTTGGTCGAGTGGTGCAGCCAGGCATGCCAATCCGGTGGTACCTTCGAAGCTTCGGCCAGGCCGTTGTATACGACCCAACGCATTTCCCGACCGTCGCGCTTACGGTTGGCCTTGTGCACGAAGTAGCGATTCCCATACGGGTCATCGCCCACGAGCTTGCCGTTGAGCCAGGTAAACACACGCAGTCCGACGTCCATTGGCAGTCCTCGGCGACCGGTCAAGATGCGGCCGGACTATGTCATCGCAGGCTGCAAACGTCCAGTCTGAGCGGCATCCGCCCGGCCATCCGGAACGGCACCGTTGCGCCGGAGTGCATCGCCTCGTAAGAGCATGAATGATGTCGCTCCCCGCGTCCCCGCCACCGCCTCCTCAGCCGCCCGTCGTCGGCTCTTTGTCGGGGTTCGCGTTTATCATCGTGACCGCGCTGTTCTTCGGATCGGCGCCGACGTTTGCGCGGCTGGCGTTCGATGGCGGCACCGGCGCACTGACCTTGCAACTCGCGCGGTTTGCACTCGCCGGCGCAGGACTGTCGCTGCTGCTGGCGGTAACCGGCCGGCCGATGGTGATCCGACGGCACCATCTTCCGCTGCTGGCGGCCCTGGTGGTGCTGTCGGGTGGCGCCTCCTACGGCTACATGACCAGTGTGCGCAGCATCCCGGTTCCGGTGGCCAGCCTGGTGTTCTTCACCTTTCCGCTGATGGTCGGACCGCTCGCCCACCTGCTGGGCGACGAGCGGCTGACGCTCCGCCGGGTCCTGGCGCTCGGGGTCGGCTTCACCGGGATCGCGCTGTTGCTGGAAGGAGGAATGGCACACGCCGATCCCATCGGCCTTGCCATGGCTTTCGGCGGCGGCACCTGCGTCGCGGTCTCGTTCCAGGTCTCCCGGCGACTGACGGTCGACATTCCGCCGCTGCTGCTGACCGCCACGGTCGCCAGCGCCTGTGCGCTGTTCAGCGGGACGCTGATCGCCCTGCACGGCGGCCTGCAACTGCCGACCGATGCGCGAGGCTGGACTGGGGTACTTGGCAATGCAGTCGCCTACACAGTCGGTCTGACGTGTCTGTTTGCCGCGATCCAGCGGCTGGGAACGGTGAGGGCGGCCGTCGCCGTCAATCTGGAGCCGGTGGTGAGCGTGGCACTGGCCGCTGCCGTGCTCGGTGAGGCCCTGACCGGCATTCAATTGGTCGGGGCGTTCATCGTACTCGCCGGTATCGTGCTGGCGCAGGGTCGCCGACCACGGCCGACCAGTTCGCGGGAGCCACGCTAGATATAGGCTACGCAAGATTGTTGCCCACAAAATCTGTTGCATGGACCGGCTGATTCCAGCATCCTAAGGGCCGGTCATGCGTCGGAGAGCCGTGGACACCACGCGACGCTGGTCGATCTTGCGGGGTCAAACGCCCTAGAAGGCAAAGCCCCACCACAGGAAGTGAAGCCACACCTGAATACCTGCGATATTCAATCGCGGGACAGCTCTATATTTAATTTTACTTAAAACCAAGTGTTGATTTTAAGCAACAACTCCTGATTTGCAGGCGGAAAAGTTACCGATTCTTAACTTTCAGGCTTGCACCTTCTCCCCCATATTCAGTAGCCTCCCTGCCGACATGCACAAGATGTGGTTCCGACCTGCACGCGGGCCGGCCCGCCGCACGGATACGGACAGTCAGGGAGTCAGCAGCGATGAAGATCGAGCGTCGGTTCACCACCGAAGGCAAGGACGCCTACGAGGGTGTGGCCTTCCGTACGACGGCCAGCGAGATCCGGAACCCGAACGGCTCCGTGGTGTTCCGCCGCGACGACGTCGAGGTCCCCGCGAGCTGGTCGCAGGTCGCGAGCGACATCCTGGCGCAGAAGTATTTCCGCAAGGCCGGCATTCCGGTCGCCCGCAAGAAGGTCGAGGAAAACGACGTTCCGTCTTGGCTGTGGCGGGAAACGATCGACGAGAAGGCCCAGGCGGCGTTGCCGGTTGGCGAGCGCACCACCGGCGAGCATAGTGCCCGCCAGGTCTTCCATCGCTTGGCCGGTACCTGGACGTACTGGGGCTGGAAGGGCGGGTACTTCGATACCGAGCAGGACGCCCAGGCCTACTACGACGAGATGTGCTTCATGCTGGCGAACCAGATGGCGGCGCCGAATTCGCCGCAATGGTTCAACACCGGCCTGCACTGGGCCTACGGCATCGATGGTCCGGCGCAGGGCCACCATTACGTCGACTTCAAGACCGGCAAGCTGACCCGGTCCAAGTCGGCCTACGAGCATCCGCAGCCGCACGCCTGCTTCATTCAGTCGGTGGCCGACGATCTGGTGAACGAAGGCGGGATCATGGACCTGTGGGTTCGTGAGGCGCGCCTGTTCAAGTACGGCTCCGGCACCGGGTCGAACTTCTCCAAGCTGCGCGGCGAGAACGAGTCGCTGGCCGGCGGCGGCAAGTCCTCGGGCCTGATGAGCTTCCTGAAGATCGGCGACCGGGCGGCTGGGGCGATCAAATCCGGCGGCACCACCCGTCGCGCCGCCAAGATGGTGTCGGTCGACATCGACCATCCCGACATCGAAGCCTACATCGAATGGAAGGTCGTCGAGGAGCAGAAGGTCGCCGCTCTGGTCGCCGGCTCCAAGCTCGCCGCCCGGAACATGAAAGCGGTGATGAAAGCCTGCGTCGACGCCAAGGCGAGCCTCGGCGACGCGGCCTATGAGCCGACCGCCAACCCGGAACTGAAGGCTGCGATCAAGTCGGCGAAGGCCGCGATGATCCCGCTCAACTATGTCCAGCGGGTCATCCAGTTCGCCAAGCAGGGCTTCACCGAGATCGACTTCAAGACCTACGACACCGACTGGGACAGCGACGCCTATCTGACGGTGTCCGGCCAGAACTCCAACAACTCGGTTCGGGTGTCCGACGAGTTCCTGCAGGCGGTCGAGGCCGACGGCGACTGGAACCTGATCCGCCGTACCGACGGCAAGATCGCGGCCACTGTCAAGGCGAACGATCTGTGGGAAAAGATCGCGCACGCCGCCTGGGCCTGCGCCGATCCGGGCCTGCAGTACGACACCACGATCAACGACTGGCACACCTGCCCGGCCGGCGGTCGCATCAACGCGTCCAACCCGTGCTCGGAGTACATGTTCCTCGACGATACCGCCTGCAATCTGGCGTCGATGAACCTGATGCAGTTCCAGCGCGCCGACGGTTCGTTCAACGTCGCGGCGTACGAGCACGCGACGCGGCTGTGGACCGTCACGCTGGAAATCGCGGTTCTGATGGCGCAGTTCCCGTCGAAGGAGATTGCCAAGCTCTCCTACGACTACCGGACCCTGGGTCTCGGCTACGCCAACATCGGCGGCCTGTTGATGGCCATGGGCCTGTCCTATGACAGCCCGAAAGGCCGCGCCATGTGCGGTGCGCTGACCGCGGTGATGACCGGCGTTGCATACGCGACATCGGCTGAGCTAGCCGGCGAGATCGGGGCGTTCCCGCGCTACAAGGAGAACGCGGAGTCGATGCTGCGGGTCATCCGTAACCATCGCCGCGCCGCCCACGGCGACGTCACGGGCTATGAGAGCCTGTCGATCACCCCGGTGCCGCTCGACGCCGCCAGCTGCCCGTCGTCGGAACTGGTCGAGGCAGCCCGTCGCGCCTGGGATTCTGCCCTGGCGCTCGGCGAACAGCACGGCTACCGCAACGCCCAGGCAACGGTGATTGCCCCGACCGGCACCATCGGACTGGTCATGGACTGCGACACCACCGGCATCGAGCCGGACTTCGCGATCGTGAAGTTCAAGAAGCTGGCCGGCGGCGGCTACTTCAAGATCATCAACCGGGTCGTGCCGCAGGCCCTGCAGACGCTCGGGTACGATGAAGCCGAAGTTGAGGCGATCGTCCGCTATGCCGTGGGTTACGGCACCCTGAAGGGCGCACCGGGGATCGGCCACGACACGCTGATTGCCAAGGGCTTCGGCCCGGCCGAAATCGTCAAGATCGAAGAGGCGGTAGTCTCCGCCTTCGACATCAAGTTCGCCTTCAACAAGTGGTCGCTGGGCGAAGCGTTCTGCCGGGAGACGCTTGGTTTCACCGATGAGCAGATGAACGATCCGGCGTTCGACATGCTGGTCGCCCTCGGTTACTCGAAGGTCGAGGTCGAGGCGGCAAACACCTACGTCTGCGGCGCCATGACACTGGAGGGTGCTCCGAAGCTGAAGGCCGAGCATCTGCCGGTGTTCGATTGCGCCAACCCGTGTGGTCGCATTGGCAAGCGCTATTTGTCTGCGGAGTCCCACATCCGCATGATGGCGGCCGCCCAGCCGTTCATCTCCGGCGCGATCTCCAAGACCATCAACATGCCGAACAGCGCCGCCGTCGAAGATTGCAAAGAGGCGTACATCCTGTCCTGGCGCCTGGGGCTGAAAGCTAACGCGCTGTACCGCGATGGCTCGAAACTCAGCCAGCCGCTGTCGGCCTCGACCTTCGACTTCGAGGATGAGGAAGAAGCCGACGAGTTCGCCGCCCAGCCGGCGGCGGTCAAGGCACCGGTGGTTGCCGAACGGATCGTGCAGAAGATCGTCGAGAAGATCGTTCATCAGGCCGAGCGCGAACGGATGCCGCAGCGGCGCAAGGGCTACACCCAGAAGGCCGTGGTCGGCGGCCACAAGGTGTACCTGCGGACCGGCGAGTATCAGGACGGCCGGCTCGGCGAGATCTTCGTCGACATGCACAAGGAAGGGGCTGCCTTCCGGTCGTTGATGAACAACTTCGCGATCGCGGTCTCCATCGGCCTGCAGTACGGAGTGCCGCTGGAGGATTTCGTGAATGCCTTCACATTCCAGCGCTTCGAGCCGTCGGGCATGGTCCAGGGCAACGACGCCATCAAGATGGCGACCTCGGTGATCGACTACATCTTCCGGGAACTGGCGATCTCCTACCTCGACCGCCATGACCTCGCCCATGTCCAGAAAGAGGACCTGGCACCCGACACGGTCGGTGACGGTGCCGAGGAGCACAGCGTCGCCGCGGCCAATGCCCTGCTCGAAAAGGTCGGTCAGGCTGCCAGCCGCGGCTTTGCCCGCACCGATGTGCGTTCCAATCTGGTCGTCCTGCACGGCGGGGTCGCCCAGGCGACCGGTACCGACGGGCATGCCCATGGCCACGCGGTGAACACCACCACCGGCCGAGCCGGTGGCGGCGGATCAGTTCAGTCGTCCCCGGGTCACGCGTCCGGAGGCGGCGTGGCGGTTGCCGAGCGCACAACTACGAAGGTTGCGGTTTCCAGCGAGGTCATGAACGCTGTCGACGGCAAGCTGGCCAAGATCCGCGAAGCCCGTATCAAAGGCTACGAAGGCGAATCCTGCGGCGAATGCGGCAACTTCACCCTGGTGCGCAACGGCACGTGTCTGAAGTGCGACACCTGTGGCGGCACCAGCGGCTGCAGCTGACGCGTCACTCGCATAGACCTTTCCACCTTCCTGACGGGCCCGGTCATTCGACCGGGCCCGTTTCGTTTGCTCGACCGCCTGCCGTGACTGAGCGCAATGTATACAACGCCCTTTCAACAACAACAAAACGAACTATATCCAAATATACTTAAAATACCCACCAATCTCCGACTGACGTATATTTTAACAATGGCCCGATCATTAGCGATTTGTTAAACGATACAAGGGAATGCTAGGAGCGGAGGAACACCGCATGTTCGGACGGTCCGGCAAGGACGACGAAAAGGCTGAGGCAGAAGCCCGACGACTCGAAGCCATGAAGGTTTCGATCGAGAGTGCACTAGCGCACCTTAAAGCTCATGCCGAGGCTGGTAACACCGACCGATGTGAAGGTGCCGCCAAGCGAATTTCCGAGACCCTCAAGAACCCCAAGCTACCTCCCGATTACTCAAAACAAGCACGCGGAGTCTTGGATTCCCTGCTGCTGCACGGCTTCATGAAGGCGACGGCCGTCGCCGCGAAAGCGGCGCTCGACGCCGCAAAATCCGACGATATCGAACTGCGTGCCAAAAAGATCAAGGAAGCCCGCGAAAAGCTCGCCGGAGCGGTCAAATACAAAGCCCCTGCCGAGTTCAAGGGCCAGTGCGAGCGGCTGCTGGAAGTCGCCATGCTGTCTGGCGGCGTCAAGGCGAAGGGCCCCACCAAAGCGAAGCCGCTCGACACCGCGCCGAAGCTGGAGAACCGGGCAAAGCCAAAGGACGACACGCCAGCCTCCGCAAAGCCAACCGCCCCGGTTCCTGCGGCAACCAAGACACGCACGGCAGGCTGACACCCCGCTCAATCAGCCCGGCTGACCCGACTTCGACGACCGCCTCGCAGGCGTGTTTGCGTTGTCGCCTCGGCTGAGGCATCACGGTGGCGTTCGTCGATGCCGCGGAGCGTGCCATGTACCTGTCCACCGATGCAGAACGTGCCGAGGCACAGGCTTGGTTTGCCTCGCTTCGCGATCAGATCTGCGCCGCATTCGAAGCCCTTGAGGACGCCTACGACGGCCCGCTGCGCGATCAGCACCCAGCCGGACGCTTTACCCGCAAGACCTGGGACCGGGACGGCGGCGGCGGTGGGACCATGTCGCTGATGCACGGTCGGGTGTTCGAGAAGGTCGGCGTCAACATCTCGACGGTCCACGGCGAGTTCTCCGAAGAGTTCCGCGCCTCGATTCCCGGTGCCGCCGAGGATCCGCGATTCTTCGCCAGCGGCATCTCACTGGTTGCCCATCTGCGCTCGCCCCGCGTGCCGGCCGTGCACATGAACACCAGGCACATTGCCACGACCAAGAGTTGGTTCGGCGGCGGCGCCGACCTCACGCCCATGGTCCCGGACGACACCGATACGCGCGACTTCCACGCCGCCTTTCAGGCCGCCTGCGACGCCCACGACCCGGCGTACTATCCGCGGTTCAAGGCGTGGTGCGACGAGTATTTCTTCCTGAAGCACCGCAACGAGCCACGCGGCGTCGGCGGCATCTTCTACGACTACGTGGACGGGGATTTCGCAACCGACCTCGCGTTCACCCGCGACGTCGGGCTTGCCTTTCTCGACGTCTATCCGAGCCTGGTCGAGCGGCACATGAGCGAGCCGTGGACCGATGCCGAGCGGCAGCACCAGCTGGTCCGGCGCGGCCGGTATGTCGAGTTCAACCTGTTATACGACCGCGGCACGCTGTTCGGCCTCAAGACCGGCGGCAACGTCGAGGCCATCCTGATGAGCCTGCCACCTGAGGTCGCTTGGCCATAACCAACGAACACGGCGTCGCTCAAGCGACAGTTTCAGTCGGTCTTGTGCATTGCACACAGCGCATGCCGGCCATCGCGGCATAGCGGTTTGCAACGCCCGCCGCGTTCTCCATTTACGTACTCACCACAGACGGATTCCGAAGGAGTCCGAGGATCACATCGGCCTGAAGGGCCGTTCTTGGAGATGCGTCATGTCCACTTTTGACATCGCCGTCGAACGACGCGGCCCGGCCACAGTCCTAGTGTCCCTGGCTGGCTTGCCGTTGCGTGGACTGCAAGCCTTGCAGGCATGGCGCCTGCGGCGCGAGGGCATCCGCCTGTTGCTGGAGTTGGACGATCATCTGTTGCGTGACGCCGGCTTCATCCGCTCCGAGATCGAGCGACTGCGCTGAACCGCGCGGACGGCTCAGTGCTTCGACCGCTTCTTCGCTAACCCTGAACGATTTCGACCGCGACCGACCCAACTCCGGCGATCGTGTTGGTTGCGGTCGTTCCGGCTACCGCCTTATCGACGCTGGTCCATGAACCGCTGATGATGACGTCGCCGGCCTTCAGGCCGCGCGCCGTCATCGATGGTCCCCACAGGCCGAGGTTGTTCGCCAGCCAGACCAGCAGGCGAATGGCGTCCTCACCGGGGTACTTCGTGCCCGGCACCGTCTTGACCAGGTCGCCCATCCGGAAATCGACCGTCAGATCCTCGACCTTCAAATCGCCGGCGCCGCGTCCGACCGCCGACACGACGGTTGCGCCGTTCGCCTGGAAATCGGCAAAGGCCGCCATCGGTGGAATTCCCGGCCAATCGGCAAAGCGTGGATCCACGATCTCGATCGCTGCCGCCACGCCCTCGACCGCCGCCAACACCTCAGCCGCCGCATAGGGCGCGCTACGAGCCGGCAGGTCGCGCGCCATCACGAACGCCAGTTCCGCTTCGAGCCACATCGGGTGTGTTTCCGAGACGGTGATCCGACTCCGATCCCGATGGATCGTACCGGCGGCCAGCGGGGCCGCACCCGGCTCGCCGGTCCGACCGTTTGATCCGACCTTGAAGCCGGCCACGCCAAGCCCGAGGGCGTCGAACGTCGCGATCTGCGCGGCATACGCAGCAGCCCGATCGTCTGGGATCGAAGCCGGGAGCGGTGCGCGTCGACCGGCACGGCGGGCCGCCACCATGGCAGCGGTGAAGTCGGTGGTCATTGCTGTTGTCTCCCTTGATCGACGAGTGCCGCCAGCTTGGCACGGCAAGCGGCCGCATCTCCTGCAAAATCGTCAGCAATCCAGGCGTCTTCGACCAGCCGCAAGAGCCGGCCGGTGGTGGGCCCCGGTGGCACCCCGAGCGCCGCCACGTCGTTTCCGCCGATCGGGAAAACCGGCGGTGTCCACGCCTGCGCCAGAGCGCTGTCTTGAGCCAACGCCTCCACCGGCTCGCGCTCGGCGGCGGTGTACAGCACCCGGGCGTCCAGATAGGCCTGCGAACCGGCACGATAGATCCGTGCACGCCGCTCAGGGCCACTGCTCGCCGGACCGCCCTCAGTACGGAAAGCACGGCGCACCCGGTCCGCCTCAGACCGCGACAGCCGCAGCCGGCTCACGGCGGGCTCCACGTTCCCGACGGCACCGATCATCGCAGCCAGCCGTCGTACGGCGTCCGCCTTCAGGCCCAGCGACTGTTCGATCTCGATCACGGTGACCGCCCTCGCCACGTCTGCCGATCCGGGCCATAGGCAGGCGGCAACACCCGCTGCGGCCATCGCGCTCAGCGCTTCGGCAGCCCGGCACGCCACCACCAGCTTGGCCAGTTCAGCCCACACCCGCTCACCCGACAGAGAAGGAACGCGGCTCGCCAGCGCGGCGCAGGCTGCCAAACCGACCGGATCAGGCGGCTCCTCGCCGAAACGGGCCCAGAACCGGAAGAACCGAAGGATCCGCAGCACATCTTCGCGAATCCGGGTTTCCGCGTCGCCGACGAAGCGAATCCGACCGGCCCGAGCGTCAACCAGCCCCTGTCCGGTCGGGTCGTAGATCGTGCCATCCGGGTCGAGATACAGCGCGTTTAAAGTCAGATCACGACGAGCCGCATCCTCGGCCCAGTCATCCGTGAAGGCGACCACCGCACGCCGGCCGTCGGTTTCCACATCCCGACGCAACGTCGTCACCTCGACCGGGATATGGTCGGCGACCACCGTCACGGTGCCATGCTCGATCCCGGTCGGCACCGCCTTGAGTCCGGCGGCGCGTACGAGCGCCATGACCCGCTCGGGGCGGGCCGGCGTGCAGACGTCGAGATCGCCGATCGGGAGACCGAGAACGGCATCGCGCACGCAGCCCCCGACGAAGCGAGCCGGCACACCGTCGGCGGCCAACGCGGCAAACACCGCGGCGGCCGGTGAGGCCGTCATCCAGGACTGAGCGGGAATGCGATCGACAGGCCGCATGCGGATCCTTCAGCGCCGAAACGCGCCCAGCATCACGTCGGCAAGGTTCACCAGCATCCCGGCGGTGGCGCCCCAAATATAGTAATGCTGGTAGGGCAGCACCCAGAAATGCCGGGTGGTTTCCTGCCATTCACGGCTGTGCCGCTGATGGTTAGCCGGGTCGAGAACGAACCCGAGCGGAACCTCGAAAATCTCCGCCACCTCCACCGGGTCGGGAACCAGGTCGAACGGAGGACGGATCAAACCCACCACGGGTGTGACCTGAAAGCCGGTGCGCGTGGTGTAGGTGTCGAGCCGGCCGATGACCTCGACCTGATCACGTTCCAGCCCGATCTCTTCCTCGGTCTCGCGCAGCGCTGTCTCGACGTCGTCGACGTCGTCGTCCTCGACACGGCCGCCCGGAAAACTGATCTGGCCGCGGTGCACGGGCAGCGAATCGGAGCGGCGGGTCAGCAGGATGGTCAGGCCGTCTTCGCGCTCCACGATCGGCACCAGCACGGCCGCCGCCCGCGGTGCGTCGGGAACCAGCATGCCGGGGTTCAGGTCATGGTCACCACGGCAGCGCGCGACCGGCAGGAATCCCTCGTCCGTCAGTACCGCAACCCGGCTGAACGCCGCCCGGAAGTCGTCCAGCGTCATGAGGTCGAACCGTCGACCCCGGCCGGCCCCATCGGGAAGAACTGACCCTTGCTCCATACACCCAGCACCTTGCTGCCTGACGTGGGATCCACCCGCTCCACGGCGAACTCCACGAGACGATAGAACGTGGCGCGGTTGATCAGCGCCTCAAGCCCGTTCCTGATATCGATATAGGGCGCCGGCTCGCCCGTGTCCGCATCGATCTCCACGCGGATCGGATGATCCACACCAGCCACCACGGTTTCGTCAAGATTGGTCCGGAAGATCAATTCCACGTCCTCGGCAACCAACGGGCTGTCCGCCGGTTTCCGGTCGACGTCGACGGCAACGAAGGGAGCGTCCTCGACAATGATGGTTCCGCGCTCGACCGGTGTGACTAGCCAGTGCGATCCATCGGGCTCGCGACGCAGCACCGAGGCAAACAGCTTGACCAACGGCAGGCGGGTGATCGGTGTTCCCTTGTAGTACCAGGTACCGTCCCGGCCGATGCGAATCTCGAAGTCGCCGTCGCGTTGCTCAGGCGGCGCGGGATCTCCCTTCACGCGATCATGATCGCCATTCCGCGACTGCCCCTTGCCGCGCGCCGCGGCTGCGATACGCTCTAGGTCTGAACCTGAACGGACGGTCTTGTCGCCCATGACGCGTCGCTGTTCTGCCATTCGGCGGTTTCATCCCTGCCCGGGCGCCCACTCTCAGTGAGTATACCCGCCATGCCGAACTCCACCACCACCCTGGACGCTACCGACGGTCTCGCCTTCGTCAAGGAGGTCGACCAACTCGGCCGCAGCCTCACCAAAGTCCGCGACGGCGTCGGCAAAGTCATCTTCGGGCAACAGGAAGTGGTCGACCAGACCCTGGTCACCGTGTTGGCCGGCGGCCACGCCCTGCTGATCGGCGTGCCAGGCCTGGCAAAGACCCGGCTGGTCGAAACGCTGGGGATCATTCTGGGCTTGGACGACAAGCGCATCCAGTGCACGCCCGACCTGATGCCGGCCGACATCCTCGGATCGGAGGTTCTGGAGGAGGATGCCGACGGAAAGCGCAGTTTCCGCTTCATCCAGGGGCCGGTGTTCACCCAGCTTCTGATGGCCGACGAAATCAATCGGGCCAGTCCTCGCACTCAGTCGGCCCTGCTGCAGGCCATGCAGGAACACACGGTCTCGATCGCCGGCCAGACTCACCGGCTGCCGGAACCGTTTCACGTGCTGGCCACCCAGAACCCGTTGGAACAGGAAGGCACCTACCCGCTGCCGGAAGCCCAGCTCGACCGATTCCTGCTGCAGGTCTCGGTCGGCTATCCGGATGAGGCGGCCGAGCGTGCCATGCTGCTGGCCACCACCGGCAGCCAGGAGGTCGAGGTTGAACGCATCCTGTCGGGCGAGCAGTTGCTGCGGGCGCAGAAGCTGTTGCGGCGGATTCCGGTCGGCGAAAGCGTGGTGGACGCCATCCTGGCGATTGTACGCAACGGCCGCCCGGACAGCACCGACATCGACGAGGTCCGCCGCAACGTCGCCTGGGGACCGGGCCCGCGCGCCAGTCAGGCATTGATGCTGGCGATCCGGGCGCGCGCCGTGCTCGACGGCCGATTGGCGCCGTCGATCGATGACGTGCTGGCACTCGCCCACCCTGTCCTGCGGCACCGGATGGCGCTGAATTTCGCGGCACGCGCCGAAGGGGTTACACTGGACTCTGTGATCGACCGACTCTGCGCACCGCACCGCTGACACCGCGAGCATTGGATGCGCCAACAGGCACAGGATCTCGCCGCGACGCTGCCACCGCTTCTGGTGGCCGCCCACCGCGTCGCATCGACTGTCTCCCCCGGCGCCCATGGTCGCCGACGGTCCGGTCCCGGCGACGCATTCTGGCAGTTCCGGGCCTATCAGCCCTTCGATGCCGCGCGCATGATCGACTGGCGCCGCTCCGCCCGCGGCTCAACAACGTATATCCGAGAGCGCGAGTTCGAGACCGCCCAGACCGTCTACCTGTGGCGCGACGTCTCGCCGTCGATGCGCTGGCGCTCCGACCGCCGGTTGGTGGAGAAGCGCGAACGCGCCGACCTGTTGACCCTCGCCCTCGTCATCCTGCTGATCGAGGCCGGAGAACGAGTGGCCTTGTTGGGCGAACCGCTGCGGCCGCGCACTGGGCAACCCGCGATTGAGCCGATCGCCCAGTTGCTGGCCATGACGAAGGATGGCGGGGCCTCGTTGCCGGCCTACGAACCGCTGCCACGGAACGCGACGGTGGTGCTGATCGGCGACCTGCTCGACCCGCTGACCGATCTTTCGGCAGTGGTGAAACGCTGGGCCGGTGAGGCGGTGACCGGGCACCTGCTGCAGGTCACCGACCCTGCCGAAGAGGGCTTCCCCTACCGTGGTCGGATCCGGTTCGAGGGGCTGGAGGCCGAAGCCCCCCATCTGTTGGGCCGGGCCGAGGCGATCTCGACGGACTACCGCGAGCGCCTTGTCCGGCACCGCGACGGCCTGACCGATCTGGCCCGCACGACCGGTTGGACCTTCGCCCAGCACACCACGGACCGGTCGGCCGAGAGCGCGCTGCTTGCGCTGTTCGGCATGATCGGCGGGCGGTTCGCGTGACGGCACCCCGATGCTGAGCCTCGGTCCCCTCGCCTTCGCCATTCCCTGGGCGCTGCTGGGGCTGTTGAGCCTGCCGATCCTGTGGTGGCTGCTGCGGATCATTCCGCCGTCGCCGCAACGCGTCTCTTTCCCGGCGATCCGGCTGCTCGAAGGCCTGCGTCCGCGCGAGGATACGCCGCACACCACGCCGTGGTGGTTGCTGCTGCTGCGCTTGATGATCGCCGCCCTGATCATCCTGTCGATTGCCCGGCCGTTGATCCCGTCGGGGACGGCGATCCCGGAGGGTGGGCCGATCGTTCTGGTGATCGATGATGGCTGGGCGTCAGGGCGGGATTTCGAGGCCCGGCGTGCCCGTGCGATCCGCATCCTGGATCAGGCTGACCGGGAAAGCCGGCCGGTCGCCCTGATCACCACCGGCGCGCCGAGGCCCGGGGAGGTGCGCGAGGTCGAACTGGCGCCCGCCGCCCGCGTCAAGTCGGCGATCGGGGCGCTGAAGCCGCGACCGTGGCCGCTCGACCTGGAACGCGTTGTCGCGCAGGTCGATCGTCTGAACCTGCCGCGCACCGCCACCGCGGTCTGGATCCGCAGCGCCGAAGCCGCCCCCGGTAGCGCCCGACTGGCCGAACGCCTGCAGAGGCTCGGCCAACTGATCGTGATCGACGCCGTCGACGACGGGCCGGCCTGGCTCGGCATTCCCGATACTGGGAGCGGAACGCTCACCGCCGAAGTTCGGCGACTGTCGGCCGGCATCGAGCGTCCGGTCGCGGTTCGCGCCGTTACCGAGGACGACCGGGTGTTGACCCGTGTCACGGGCACATTCGCCGCCACCGCCGACAAGGCAACCCTGGCGGTCGACCTGCCCACCGAACTGCGCAATGAAGTGGCCCGGCTTGAGGTCGAAGGCGAGACCACGCCGGCCGGGGTCTTCCTGGTCGATGAGCGATTCCGCCGCCGCCCGGTCGGTCTGCTGTCGGCCCGCGAATTCGAAGGCGCGCAGCCGCTGCTGGACGAGTTGTACTACCTGGACCGCGCACTGGCGCCGTTCACCGAAATCCGTCGCGGCGACCTGGATACCCTGCTGGCCCGCGAGTTGGCAGTCCTGGTCCTGGCCGACGTCGGCGCGGTGCCGTTCGGCCAGCGCGAGAAGATCGACGCCTGGATCCGCAAGGGTGGCGTGGCCATGCGCTTCGCCGGACCGCGTCTGGCCGCTGCCGGGCTGGAGAAAGGTGGCCTTGGTCCTGAGGATCTGGTGCCGGTGCGGTTGCGCCGGGGCGACCGGACCCTTGGCGGCGCGCTATCCTGGTCGCGACCGGCGTCGCTGGCAC
The DNA here is from genome assembly GCA_000171835.1 of alpha proteobacterium BAL199. Taxonomy (GTDB): domain Bacteria; phylum Pseudomonadota; class Alphaproteobacteria; order Thalassobaculales; family Thalassobaculaceae; genus Thalassobaculum_A. Next base: position 122,219 of record ABHC01000010.1, read on the forward strand.
CGTTCGCCGAGGACAGCCCGTTCCACGGCCTCGCAATCCCCAACGAAGTCACCGTATCGCGGCAGGTCCTGGCCGAGCCGGCAATCGACCTGGGCGAGAAAACCTGGGCACGGCTGGGCGACGGAACTCCGATCGTGACCGCCGAGCGTCGCGGATCCGGTTGGCTGGTGCTGGTCCACACGACCGCCAACGCCGACTGGACCGATCTGCCGCTCGCTGGCCTGTTCGTGGACATGCTGCGCCGGGTTGTGACGCTTAGCCAGGGAGTCGGCGGGACCTCGGAACGCCCACTGCCTCCGCTGTCCAGTCTCGACGGTTTCGGGCGATTGGGACCGGTTGCGGCCGGTGCCGAGCCGCTGCCGGCAACCGCCGATCGCGCTAAGATCGGACCGATTGCCGTCGGCCCCCGTCATCCGCCGGGCTTCTATGGTGATGAATCCGGCCGCGAGGCGATCAACCTGGGCCCGAGCCTGACCGGGCTGGGTCGCCGTGCAGCACCGCCGGGCGGAGCCGCGGTCCAGGCGCTGGATGCCGGACGCGACCTCGATCTGCAGGGCTGGCTGCTGGCGGCGGCCCTCCTGCTGGCAGTCGTCGACACCGTCGTGTCCCTGGCTCTGCGCGGCCTGCTGCCATTGGCCCGCGCCGCCGCCAGCGCAGCGATCGGTCTTGTCCTGTTGAGCGCCGCACCGGCAGGTTACGGCGCTGCCCACGCTCAAACCCCGAGCGGGGCGCCGGCGGAGCCCGAGCGGTTCGCCCTCGAGGCGGCGAATGAAACCCGGCTGGCATACGTAATTACCGGAGACAATTGGGTCGACGGAATCAGCCGAGACGGCCTGCTCGGCCTGACCGACACTCTGACCCGCCGGACCGCCGTCGAGCCGGCTGCCCCTTACGGTGTGGAACTGGAACGCGACGAGTTGGCGTTCTTCCCGCTGCTGTATTGGCCGGTCACCGAATTGCAGCCCCGCTTGTCCGAAACCGCGGTCACCCGGGTCAACGCGTACATGCGCAACGGCGGCGTGATCCTGTTCGATACCCGCGACCGCTTCCAGATCGTCGCTCCCGGCGCGCGCGGCACCCCCGGCCTGCAGCGCCTGATCGAGATCACCCGCGATCTGGAGATCCCGCCGCTCGCACCGATTGCGCCCGACCACGTTCTGACCCGTACCTTCTACCTGATGCAGGACTTTCTGGGCCGATACGCCGGCGGCACGGTGTGGATTGAGGACGGAGTCAGCAACCCGAACAGCGAGGTCAGCCCGGTCATGCTGGGTAGCCACGACTGGGCCGCCGCCTGGGCGCGCGACAGCGCCGGCCGGTTCCGCTTCCCCGTGGTGCCGGGCGGCGAGATCCAGCGCGAGATGGCGTTCCGGTTCGGCGTGAACCTCGTCATGTACGCGCTGACTGGGAACTACAAGGCCGACCAGGTGCACGTGCCGTCGATCCTGGAAAGGCTCGGTCAATGACCCCCGACGCCATCAACGTGACCTTCGGGCCGCTGGTGCCGTGGCCGGTAGTTGTCGCTCTCGGCCTGATCGCGCTCGCGGCGGCCGGTTATGTGCTGGCCCGCCGGGCAAGGGGCGGCTGGTGGCGGGCCGGCGCATTGGCCTTGCTGGTGCTGGCGCTCGCCAACCCGTCGATCGTCGCCGAACGCCGGGAGCCGCGCCCCGACGTGGTGGTGGTCGCGGTCGATCGGACCGCCAGCCAGGAGATCGGCGAACGGTCGGCCCGCACCGATGCCGCGGTCGAAGCGTTGGACGAGAAGCTGGCCCGACTCTCCGACATCACCGTGAAACGGGTCTCGGTCATGGCCGACGGGCTGTCCGGAGCCGAGGACGGCACCCGTCTGATGGCAGCCGTCCGCGAGGCCCTGGTCGATGTGCCTGCACACCGGCTCGCCGGTGTCATCGCCGTCACTGACGGCCAAGTGCACGACGCAGCCGCAGCCCTGGCCGCCGGCCAACTTCCCGGACCGTTCCACGTGCTGCTGAGCGGTGACCGCAACGAGCGCGACCGGCGCCTTCGGGTGGTCCGGGCACCGAGTTTCGGGATGGTCGACAAGACCGTGACCGTGACGATCGAGGTGGTCGATCCCAACGAGCCGGCTGGTGCATCCACCACGGTGCTGCTGGGGATCGATGGTGGCGAGGCCACTCCGCTCGCGGTGCCGGCCAACCAGGAACATTCGATCGAGATCCCGATCGAACACGGCGGCCAGACCATCCTGGAATTCGCGGCCGAGCCGGGCCGCCAGGAACTGGTGCTGGACAACAACCGGGCGGTGATCGCGGTCAACGGCGTGCGCGACCGGCTGCGGGTCCTGCTAGTGTCCGGTGAGCCACACGCCGGCGAGCGAACCTGGCGCGACATCCTGAAGTCCGACCCCTCGGTCGATCTCGTCCATTTCACGATTCTGCGGCCACCGGAGAAGCAGGACGGCACGCCGATCCGTGAGCTGTCGCTGATCGCCTTTCCGATCCGCGAGCTGTTCGAGCTGAAGCTGGCCGACTTCAACCTGATCATCTTCGACCGCTACCGCCGGCGTGGCGTGCTGCCCCGCATGTACATGCAGAACATCGCCGAATACGTCCGCAAGGGCGGCGCGCTGCTGGAAGCATCGGGCCCGACCTTTGCCAGCCGGCTCAGCCTGGCCCGCACCCCGATCGGCGATGTCCTGCCGGCCCAGCCGACCGGCGGAGTCATCGAACAGGGCTTTCGGCCACGGGTGACCGGGATCGGGGAACGGCATCCGGTGACCGCCGGATTGGCCGGCGCCGGGCACAACGGCAGCGAACCAACCTGGGGCCGCTGGTTCCGGCAGATCGAGGCGCGCGACGTGCGCGGCAACGTGGTGATGTCCGGCGACGTGGACCGCCCGCTGCTGATCCTCGACCGGGTCGGCGAAGGTCGGGTGGCCCACCTGCTGTCGGACCAGATGTGGCTGTGGAGCCGCGGCTACGAGGGTGGCGGCCCGCAGGCCGAGTTGCTGCGCCGGACCGCCCATTGGCTGATGCGCGAGCCGGATCTTGAGGAGGACGTTCTGCACGTCTTCTCTCGCGGCGACGCGCTGGAGATCGAGCGGCGGACCCTCGACGGAACGCTGGTGCCGGTGCGTGTCACCAGCCCGGACGGCACCACACAGACCGTCGAACTGGAGGAGGTCGGCCCAGGCAACGGTAAAGCATCCATTCAAGTGCGACGACCGGGATTGTATCGGCTGACTGACGGGGTTCGCACCGCGATGGTCGCGGTCGGAGCGCTCAACCCGATCGAACTGTCCGATGTTGCCGCAACCGACCGTCGGCTCGCTCCGATTGTCGAGGCGACCGGCGGCGGGCTGCAGTGGCTGGTCGACGACGGGGTGCCGGCGCTGCGGCGAGTGTCGAAGGACCGGGCGGCGTCCGGGCGTGGCTGGTTCGGTCTTCGCACGAACGGCGACTATGTGGTCACCGGGGTCCTGACCGTGCCGGCGCTGCCGGCAGCCCTTGCCCTGCTCCTGCTGATCGGCAGCCTGATGGTCGCCTGGCGGCGCGAGGGCGACTGACGCTCAAGGTATATCGTCCCAGTACGGTCGGTCGGTGAAGGTCGCAACCGCGAAATCGATGAACGCCCGCACCTTGGCGGCCAGCGGACGGCCCGGCGGGTAGACCGCGTACAGGCCGACCGGCGGCGGCTCGAAGTCTGCCAGCACCGGCACGAGGGTACCCTCCTTCAGGTAGCGACTGAGCATGAAGGTCGGCATCTGCACAATGCCGGAGCCGGCCGCCGCCATCGCCGCTAGCGCGTTGCCGTTGTTGGCCAGAACCCGCGGCCGGAACCGGTGACTATGGTGAGTGCCGTCGGTACCGACCAGCGTCCAGGTACAACCGCCCGCGCTGTAGCTGTAGCCGAGACAGCCGTGGTCCTGCAGGTCCTTCGGCAGGGCCGGGATGCCACGCCGGGCCAGATAGGACGGCGCCGCCGCCAAGATCCGCCGGACCGGTGCCAGACGGCGCGCGATCAGCGGCGAGTCGGGCATTTCCGCAATGCGCAGGGCGACGTCGTAGCCCTCCTCGACCAGATCGACGATGCGGTCGTTCAGCACCAGTTCCAGCGACAGGCCCGGATGGCGTTCCAGGAGGGCCGGAACGTGGGCGGCCAGATGTTCCTGGCCGAACGACATTCCGGTGCTGACCCGCAGGAGGCCGGACGGTTCGGTCTGCATCGATCCCGCTTCGGCTTCCGCCGCCTCGGCCTCGGCGACGATCCGCTGGCAGCGGTCGTACAGGCGGGTCCCGGCCTCGGTCAGGGCCAGCCGCCGCGTGGTCCGGTTCAGCAACCGGGTGCCCAGTCGGTCCTCCAGCCGCGCGATCTGCTTGGAAACCGCCGACTTGGAGAGCCCGAGCCGGACAGCCGCCTTCGAGAAGCTGCCTTCCTCGACCACTCGCGCGAAGCTCGCCATCGCCGTCAGATTGTCCAGAATCATTGTTTCCTCAGAGAGATTATTTGTCGAATTTAACGCTCTTCTGGTTCGTCAAGGCAACTATCAGATAGGTGTGGATCGGACGCCTCGATGAGCGGGCTCCGAACCAGAACCCGGCACGGCCACGCCTGTGCGCAACCAAGCGAGATGATGATGAGCAAGATCCTGGTGCTGTACTACTCGACCTGGGGCCATGTAGAGACCATGGCGCGGGCCGTTGCCAAGGGCGCGTCCAGCGTTCCAGAAACCGAGGTCACGGTGAAGCGCGTGCCGGAGCTGATGCCCGAGGACGTGGCCAAGCAGTTCGGCGCGAAGCTCGATCAGGCGGCCCCGATCGCGAGTCCACAGGAACTCGCCGACTACGACGCCGTCATCTTCGGCACCCCGACCCGGTTCGGCAACATGTCGGCCCAGATGCGCAACTTCCTGGACCAGACCGGCGGCCTGTGGGCCAAGGGCGCATTGGTCGGCAAGGTCGGCAGCGTCTTCGTGTCGACCGGCACTGGCGGCGGCAACGAAACCACCATCACCTCATTCCACCACACTCTCATGCACCACGGCATGGTCGTCGTCGGCCTGCCCTACGCGGCTCCCGAGCTTGCCGACATCAGCGAGGTCAAGGGCGGGTCACCCTACGGAGCGGCGACCATCGCCGGCGGCGACGGCAGCCGGCAACCAACCGACAAGGAACTGTCCCTGGCGGAATTCCAGGGGGCGCATGTGGCGCGCATCGCCACGAAGCTGGCCGCCTGATACACCGGGGCGGCAAACCTCCGAGGAGGACATCATGATCGACGTACGCCCATTCAACGGCCTCGGCCGTTTCGATATCGACTGGCTGGCCGCGCGCCATCATTTCAGCTTTGGCAGCTACATGGAGCCGAAGCGCATGGGGTTCGGCGACCTGCGGGTCTGGAACGACGACACCATCCAGCCCGGCACCGGTTTCGATCCGCACCCGCACCGCGACATGGAGATCATCACCTATGTCCGCAAAGGGGCGATCACCCACCGTGACCGCCTCGGCAATGAGGGCCGAACCGAGGCCGGCGACGTACAGGTGATGTCGGCCGGTACCGGCATCGTGCACGCCGAGTACAACCTGGAGAGCGAGCCGACACAGATCTTCCAGATCTGGATCGTGCCGTCGGCCACCGGGTTCGAGCCGCGCTGGGAAGCTCGTCAGTTCCCGCGCGACGGACGGGCCGGCGAACTGGTGGTCCTGGCGTCGGGACGCGAAGGCGACGACGGCGCGTTGCGGATCAACCAGGACGCCGCGGTGCTTGGCGCGACCATCAAGGCGGGGCAGAGCGTGACGCATCAACTCGGCGCCGGCCGCAAGGTCTATCTGGTCGCGGCCAGCGGCTCGATTGAGATCAACGGCGTCCCGGCCAACGCCCGCGACGGTGTCGCGATCGCCGACGAACCGACGGTGGACATCAAAGCTATTGAGGAAGCCGAGATCGTTCTGGTCGACGTGGCCTGAAGCGTGGAGCCGTGGCCTTAGCCGCGGCTCCGCTGGCCGCCCTCGCCACCGTCTGTCTCGCTTGCCATTCGGAGCCACGACGACACGACGATGCCGGCGTCCTCGGAGTCGAACTGCACCCGCGTGCTCTCATCGTCCTGGCCGACCACCCGACCTTGTAAGGCCAGCCCGGACGAGGAGTGCCGCACGGTCACCATCGCCCCCATGTGGACGGTCACGGCAGGCGTCAGGCGAACGCCGCCAGCGGACACGTTGTCCAGGCGGCATTCCATGGTCGCCCCGTCCACGTCGATCTCCAGCGGTGCCGATGCCGGATAGCGCGGATACCGCCGCCGCTCCGCCACGCGCTCAAGTCCCGAGAAAATCCGCTTCAGCCAGTTCACTCCGAACTCCCGTCCTCGGCATGTCATTGACATTCTAAGCGCTTCCGAACCGCTAGGCGAGCCGTGGCGCTTCCCGCTCATCCCCGGGTCTGATATTGAAGAACAATGATTAAAGAGCCGATACCGCGCGTTTACCGCTGGTAGGGAGTGTCCATGTCGGCGGAAGCAATGGAGTCCGAGGTATACTCGGATGACGAAAAGGATTCACTCCACATCCTTCCGCTGGCGATCATCCCGCTCAAGACGCCGGGGATGCGCCGGCAGCGCTTGATCAAGAATGCCCAGTTCAACACCGTTCTGGAGTTGTTCAAGGACGCGCGTGCCGGCTCCGGGCAGATCGACATCGGCAGCCTCGCCGATTTCTTCGACTCGGCGGCCCCGACCTTCATGGACGACCGTATCATCATCGAGGCGCTGGCCGAGGCTCCCAGCTTCGATGTCTACTCACTGCGCCTGACCTTGCGCTCGCACAACATCAAGGTCGACGATGCCGAGCATCTGCGGCTGTCGCCGAAGATGCAGGAGAAGCTGACGGAGTACATGCGGGTGTTCACCCGACCGCTGGTGCAGAAGGTGTTCGGTGACGACACCAAGGACATCTCATCGGCCGGCCAGATCATCGGCATGTTCCGTGACGTCGACCGCGATGAGGCGCTGCGGCGGATTCGGGCGATCTCGGACGCGCTCGGCCTCGACGTCGAGCAGATCCCGGGATTCCTCGAAGACTATGGCGACATCTTCCTGTCGCTCAGCTACTTCAAACGCTATCTCGAACAGATCAGGCCCGATTTCGAAGCCATGAAGGCCTGGATGAAGGAAGGTATCGCCGGCTCGCATCTGCGCCACGACAAGGACGCCATCCGCGCCTGCGAAATCGTCATCGCCAACGTCGACGCCGCGATCAAGTTCATCGGTGCGCGGTTCCAAGCCTTCGACGAGGCCAGCCAGGAGTTCTGGAAGGATCTGTCCAAGGAGCGCTACGGCGTGCTGCGCAATTTGATTCGCAGTCACCATCACGTGGTCGGCGGCATCCTGTGCGGCCTGTCGGTCAAGATCGAGCGTTGGCACACCGACTTCCCGAACGGCGGCGGCAGCCCGAACAAGCGGGCTGACTGGCTGCTGTCCGAAATGGTGCCTGGTCTCGATCGGATTCGGGCACTCGAGAAATCGGCGCCGCGGCTCGGCTGACCGCCAGGCGGCAGGCTCCGCCTTATCCGCCCTCTACTGACACACCCGCCAGCTTGTCGAACGCGCCGGCTCCGATGCGCGCCGCCACGGCTTCGATGTCCGGCGCCACCTGCCGGTCGTTCTCGAAGAACGGCGCAACGGCACGCACCTCCGCCAGCGCTTCGGCGAGCGCCGGAGATGTCGTCAGCGGACGGCGCAGGTCGATGCCCTGTGCCGCGCACAGCAGTTCAACCGCGACCACCCGCCGAAGGTTCGCCGCCATCGCCAGCAGACGCCGCGCACCGTGCGTCGCCATCGACACATGGTCTTCCTGGTTGGCGGAGGTCGGCAGGCTGTCGACGCTGGCCGGAGAAGTCAGCAGCTTGGTCTCCGCCTGCAGCGCCGCCGCAGTCACCTGGGCTATCATGAAACCGGAATTAATGCCTGCCTCGGCAACCAGGAACGGCGGCAGGGAGGAGATGTTGACGTCCATCAACATGGCGGTCCGCCGCTCCGACATCGCGCCGATCTCCGACGCGACAATGGCGATCTGGTCGGCAGCGAACGCCACCGGCTCGGCGTGGAAGTTGCCGCCCGACATGATCTCCCCGGTGTCGGAGAACACGAGCGGGTTGTCGGACACCGCGTTGGCTTCGGCGGCGAGGCGCCCGGCGGCGAACCGCAGATGATCGAGCACCGCACCCATGACCTGCGGCTGGCAGCGCAGCGAATACGGGTCCTGCACCCGGTCGCATTCCAGGTGGGAGGCGCGGATCGCCGAGCCGTGCAGCAGACGGCGATAGACCGCCGCGGTCTCCGACTGACCGGGATGGGCCCGCAGGGCATGGATGCGGGCGTCGAACGGGGTGTCCGAGCCCATCGAAGCGTCGACCGTCATCGCCCCGGCAACCAGGGCGGCGTTGAACACCCGCTCGATCTCGAACAACCCGGCAAGGCCGAGCGCCGTCGACACCTGAGTGCCGTTCAGCAGCGCCAGGCCCTCCTTCGGCGCCAAGGTGACCGAGTCCAGGCCGGCCGCCTGCATCGCCGCCTCGCCCCGCAACCGTTCGCCGTTCCGGTGCGCCTCGCCCTCGCCGATCAGCACGGCCGACAGGTGAGCCAGCGGGGCCAGGTCGCCGGATGCGCCGACCGATCCTTGTGACGGGATCACCGGCAGCACCCCGGCGTTCGCCAAGGTCAGCAAGGCGTCGATCACCTCGCCGCGGATGCCCGAATGGCCGCGGCCGAGACCATTGGCCTTCAGCGCCATGATCAGGAACACCACGTTGTCGCCGAGCGGGTCGCCGACGCCGGCGCAGTGCGACCGCACCAGGGCCTTCTGCAGCTCCTCCAACCGATCGGTCGGAATGGTCTTCTGGGCGAGTTTGCCGAAGCCGGTGTTGATCCCGTAGACGACCTTGCCGGCGGCAATCACCCGCGCCACCGTCGCCGCCGAATCGGCGATCGCCCCGCGTGACGACGGATCGAGGGTAAGCGACGGACGGCTGCGGTACAGCCGGCGCAGATCGGCCAGCGACAACGCGCCGGGGGTGATGGTCAGCGATGTCATCACGCGTCTCCCAGGAAAGGCAGGTCGAGGCCGTTTTCACGGGCGCAATCGACCGCGATCTCATAGCCGGCATCGGCGTGGCGCATGACACCGGTCGCCGGATCGTTCCACAGCACCCGCTCCAGCCGCTTGGCCGCGGCCTCGGTGCCGTCGCAGACGATCACCATGCCGGCGTGCTGGGAATAGCCGATACCGACCCCACCGCCGTGGTGCAGTGACACCCAGGTCGCCCCGGACGCGCAGTTCAGCAAGGCGTTCAGCAGCGGCCAGTCGGCAACCGCGTCAGAGCCGTCCTTCATCGCCTCGGTCTCGCGGTTCGGGCTGGCCACCGACCCGGAGTCCAGGTGATCGCGACCGATCACCACCGGCCCGATCTCGCCCTTCGCCACCATCTCGTTGAATGCGAGGCCCAGGCGGTCGCGCTGGCCCAGGCCAACCCAGCAAATTCGGCTCGGCAGGCCCTGGAACTGGATCCGCTCCCGGGCCATGTCGAGCCAGTTGTGCAGGTGCGGATCGTCGGGGATCAGTTCCTTCACCTTGGCGTCGGTCTTGTAGATGTCCTCCGGATTGCCGGACAGAGCGGCCCAGCGGAACGGGCCGACGCCGCGGCAGAACAACGGACGGATGTAGGCCGGCACGAAGCCGGGGAAGTCGAAGGCGTCGCCGACCCCCTCGTCGAACGCGACCTGCCGCAGGTTGTTGCCGTAGTCCAGCGTCGGAATACCCAGGCGCCAGAAGTCGAGCATCGCCTTCACGTGTGCGGCCATCGAGGTTCTGGCGGCTTTGGCAATGGAGTCCGGATCGGTCTCGCGCGCCCGCTCCGCCTGATCCAGGGTCCAGCCGGCCGGCAGGTAGCCGTTGATCGGATCGTGGGCGCTGGTCTGGTCGGTAACGACGTCAGGCCGGATGCCACGGCGGACCATCTCGGGATAGATCTCCGCGGCGTTGCCGAGCAGGCCGACCGACACCGCCTCGCCCTTGGCGCAGGCCTCGGTCACGATCGCCACCGCCTCGTCCAGGCTGTCGGTTTTGCGGTCGAGATAGCGGGTCTCCAACCGACGCTCGATCCGGCTCGGCTGGCATTCCACCGCGATCATCGAGGCACCGGCCATCGTGGCAGCCAACGGCTGTGCGCCCCCCATGCCGCCCAGCCCGGCGGTCAGGATCCACTTGCCCTTCATGCTGCCGCCGAAATGCCGGCGCCCGACCTCCACGAAGGTCTCGTAGGTGCCCTGCACGATGCCCTGGCTGCCGATGTAGATCCACGAGCCGGCCGTCATCTGGCCGTACATCATCAAACCCTTGCGATCGAGCTCGTGGAAGTGTTCCCAGGTCGACCACTTGCCGACCAGGTTGGAGTTGGCGATCAGCACCCGCGGCGCGTCGGGGTGGGTACGGAACACCCCGACCGGCTTGCCGGACTGCACCAGCAGGGTCTGGTCGTCCTCCAGGTTCTTCAGCGCCGAGACGATGCGGTCGTAGCTCGACCAGTCGCGCGCCGCCCGGCCAATGCCGCCATACACCACCAAGGCCTCCGGCTTCTCGGCGACCTCCGGGTCCAGGTTGTTCATCAACATCCGCATCGCCGCCTCGGTCTGCCAGCTCTTGGCGGTGATCTCGAGGCCACGCGGAGCGCGGATGCGCCGGGCATTGTCCAGCCGGCCGGATGCGGAAGCGGAAGCGGTCATGGTCGGTTCTCCTTGAGAGGGTCGACGTCGAAGGCGGCACCGAGGCGGTAGCGGGCGCCGGGATGCCAAAGCCAGGCTCGGGATACGATGCGGTCGGCCAGCGCGGTGCGCCGGTGCAGCAGCAGGCACGGCTCGCCCGGCCGCATGGCGAGCGCCCGCAGGATGCGCGCCGGCGGAATTGCCGCCTCGACCACGTGCTCGACATGCGGCGCCGGCGCCACCCGCATCAGGTACTCATTCGGGGTGATCGCCGTGAAGTCCTGGTCGAGGTACTCCGGCGCTGCCGCCGGGTTCACGTACCGGTCCTCAAACTGCACGGCGCGAGCGTTCTCGAAATGCACAATCACCGAGTGGAACGCTGCCGCACCGGTAGGTACGCCAAGAGCGCTCGCCACAGTCGCGCTTGCCCGGGTTTCGGCTAGGGCGCGTATTTCGGCCCGGTGCTGATGGCCGCGACCGCGGATCTCGTCGGCGATGTTGCGCAGTTCCATCAGTTCGGACTGCGGCCGGGCATCGGCGACAAAGGTGCCGAGCCCCTGAACCCGCCGCAGCAACCCCTCGGCGGTGAGCTCACGCAGTGCCCGGTTGACGGTCATGCGGCTGACGCCGAGCGTTTCGACCAGCTCATTCTCCGACGGCGTGCGGTCGTCGGGCCGCAGTTCGCCGGAACCGATCCGGTCGACCACCCAGTCCTTGACCTGCTGATAGCGTGGAACGGCGGTCTCGCTCACGACGGCGCCTCCTCGCGCAGGCCGAGATAGGCATCGATCAGCGTCTGGTTGCCCCGCGCCTCGGCGGCAGTGCCGCGCCACACCGGCCGGCCGGATTCCAGCACGCACACCTCATCGGCGATCGCGAGCGCCCGCCTGGTGCTCTGCTCGACCAGCAGCACCGCGATGCCGTCGGCGCGCAAGCCGACGATCGCTGCGTAGATCTGGTCGATCACCTTCGGCATCAGGCCGAGAGACACCTCGTCGATCATCAGCAGCCGCGGTTCGGCCATCAGCGCCCGACCGATCGCCACCATCTGCTGCTCGCCTCCGGACAGCGAGCCCGCCTGCTGGTCAAGCCGCTCGCCGAGGCGCGGGAACAGGGACAGTACCCGCTCGCGGCTCCGCGCCACTCGGGCCCGGGGATGGATGTAGCCGCCGATCTCCAGGTTCTCGGCAACAGTCAGATCCGGGAACAGCTTGCGTCCTTCGGGCGACAGGGCGATACCCCGGCGCAGCCGCTCGCGGGCCGGCAGACGGGTGATGTCCTCGCCGTCGAGCCGGATGGTACCTTCCAGCACCTGTACGTGGCCGGCGACCGCCATGATCGTTGAGCTTTTGCCGGCTCCGTTGGCGCCGACCAGGGCCACAACTCCGGCCGGTGGCACCACGAGGTCGAGGCCGTGCACCGCCACGAACGGGCCGTATCCGCACACCAGGCCTTCCAGGGTCAGCATCTCAGGCGGCCTCCCCTTCGCCGATGTAGGCGGCGTGGACCACCGGATCACGGATCACCGCGCCGGGCTCGCCGTCGCCGATCTTGCGGCCGCTGTCCAGGACCACCAGCCGGTCGGTGATCCGCAGGACCTCGCCGAGGTTGTGCTCAATCAGCACGACGGTGCGGCCGTCGTCGGCGATGCCGCGCACCACGTCGGCCAGCGCAGCCGCTTCGACATGGTTGAGCCCGGCCAGCGGTTCGTCGAGCAGCAGCAGAGCCGGGTCGAGGGCAAGTGCACGGGCGACCTGCAGGCGCTTGCGGTAGCCGAGCGGCAGATGGTCCGGTCGTTGTTCAGCGGCGTCGGCGATGCCGACCCGCTCCAGCAGTTCCAGGGCGATCCGACGCTCCACGCTGCGGTTGACCTGGAACAGCGCGGCCCACGGGCTCGCGGTGCGCTGGCGGCCGGCCGCCAGCATGACGTTCTCGATCGTGCTGACATTGTCGAAGGTACGGACCAGTTGCTGCGCCAGCCCCAGCCCGCGCCGCATCCGGGCGTGCGTCGGCAGACCCGCTAGGTCTGCATTGGCGAGGCGGACCGTGCCGGCCTGCGGGACCACGATCCCGGTCACCACCTTCAGCATCGTGGTCTTGCCCGCACCGTTCGGGCCGATCAGCCCAAGCAGCTCGCCGGGATGGACCACGAACGACACGTCGTCGAGCGCGGTCACACCGCCGAAGGTGACGGTCACGCCCGTGACTTCCAGGACGGCGGTCATTGCCTGACTCCCCGGACCAGCCGGGCAACCAGACCGGCCAGTCCGCCAGGGCTGAGCCGCATCACCGTGAACAGCAGCACGCCGTACAGCAGCAGCTTGTAGTCGTCGACCGCCTGGAACCACTGCGGCAGCACGGCCAGCGCCGCGGCGGCGACCGTGACCCACAGAACCGACCCGATCCCGCCGATCACCACCATCGCCAGCACTGTGACCGATTCCACGAAACCGAAGCTGTCCGGCGCGATGAAGCGGATATTGAAGGCGTACAGGCCGCCGGCCAGCCCGGCGATGCCGGTCCCCAGCGCGAACGCCGCCAGCTTGTAGCGCGACACGTCGATGGCGACGGTACGCGCGGTATCCTCGTCGGCGGCGATGGCGTCGAACGCGAAGCCCATCCAGGTGCGCTTCAGGTACACGCTAAACGCGGCGGTAGCCGCCGCCACGCCGAGTGCGACCACCATCAGTCCGACCTTGCCGAACGGTGCCTCGGGTATCCCGGCGATGCCCATCTCGCCGCCCAGCCAGTCCTGCTGGCGGGTGAAGCCGACGAACAGGAAGCCGACGCCCATGGTGGTGATCGCCAGGAAGTCGTGCCGCACCCGCAGCGAGGCGAGGCCGACCACGGCACCGACCGCCGCCGCGACCAATCCGCCGGCAATCAGTCCGACCGCGAACGGCGCGCCGGCCACCACCGACATCGCCGCCACATAGGCACCGGTGCCGAGGAAGGCCGCATGGCCTAAGCTGATCTGCCCGCAGAACCCGGTGACCAGATTGAGGCTGAGCGCGAAGGTGACGGCGATGCCGATGGTCGTCAGCAGGCTGATCTCGTAGGCGCCGATCATGCAGACCTCCCGAACAGGCCCTGGGGGCGCACCATCAGGATGACGATCAGCACCGCGAACGCGATGGCGTCACGGTCGAGGAAACCAGCGAGATAGATCGTGCCGTAGGCCTCGATCACCCCGAGTGTCAGGGCTGCGACCAGCGTGCCGCGCACGTTGCCGAGCCCGCCCAGCACGATGATCGCCAGCGCCTTGTAGCTGGCGACGCTGCCCATGGTCGGCTCGACCAGGTTGTTCAGCACCGAGACCATCACCCCGGCAACGCCGGCCAGAGCCGAGCCGATGAAGAAGTTCAGGTAGCGCACCTTGACGATATCGATGCCGAACGACTCCGCCATCTCCGGGACCGACACCGTGGCCCGCCAGGCAAGCCCGATCCGGGTGCGGCCGGCCAGCAACCCGAGCCCGCCGATCAAGACCGCCGCCAGCGCCATCGTCACCAGCTCGGCCGACCGCAGATACATGCCGCCGATCACCACCGACCCCTGCAGCGGTACAATGTCGTAGGTCAGCCCGAACGGTCCGAACACGATGCGGAACAATTCTTCCATGGCAATGAACAGGCCGATCGACGCGATCAGCGCCACATACGGCGGACGCCGAAGGATCGGCTCGTAACAGAACCGGTACACCGCCATGCCGACAGCGCCGACCGACAGTGCGGCGAACACCAGCGCCACGGCGACGCTGCCGGTGGCGTTTGTGACCAGCACGCCAGCGTAGCCGCCCAAGGTGAACAGGCCGGCATGGGCAACATGCAGGATCCGCAGCAGGCCGTAGACCAGGGTCAGGCCCACCGCGATCAGCGCGTAGACACTGCCCTGGATCAACCCCTGAACGAACAGCTCGACGAGGAACATGGGCTCCGCCCGGTTGGTCGGGATGCGGTCGGCCGCCCGCCAATGTCAGGCGAGCGGCCGGTGTGCACGACGCGGCGGCTCAGTTCGTCGGTGCCGCCAGCAGCTTGCGGTCATCGATCACCGCGAAGTGGTGCCAACGCCCGTCGCGGACGATCTGGACCTGCACGTCCTTCTCTACCTCGCCGAGACCGTTGAACGAGATCGTGCCGGTCGATGCCTTGACGTGGGATTTGGCGATGGCATCCCGGATTGCCTGCGGATCGGTCGAGCCGGCAGCGCCCAGCGCGGCGGCCAACACCTTGACCGCAGTGTGCCCCGAAGCCGCGACCATGTCCGCCGGATAACCGGCCTTCTTCTCGAACGCCGCGATGAAGTCACGGGCTTCCGGATCCTTGGAATCGCGGTCGAGCGAGGTGGTGATGATCACACCTTCGGACGCCGCCCCGGCGATCTCGATGAACTTCTGGCTGTCATAGCCTTCCTGGCCGATCACCGGCACGTCGATCCCGGCGGCGCGCAACTGGCTGACCAGCGGCCCCGCCGTGAAGAAGTACCCGGACGCGTAAATCACTTCCGGCGCGTCGGCCTTGACCCGCGTGACGATCGGCCCGAACTGCCGGTCCTTGATCGAGTACTCGTACTCGGCCACCACCTCGACGCCGAACGTGCCGGCTGCCTCCTTGAATCCGTCGGCAAGCGACTTCCCGAAGTCGTTCTGCAGGGTGATCATCACCACCCGCTTCTTTTTCAGGATGTCGCCGACCAGCTTGGCGCCGGCGCGGCCCTGGACCTCACCCATGAACGACGTGCGGA
Organism: alpha proteobacterium BAL199; assembly: GCA_000171835.1. GTDB lineage: Bacteria > Pseudomonadota > Alphaproteobacteria > Thalassobaculales > Thalassobaculaceae > Thalassobaculum_A. Next base: position 137,697 of record ABHC01000010.1, read on the forward strand.
ACACGTAGTCGCCGGCGCGGGTGATATCCGGGTGGATGGCGTAGGCCGAGATGTAGGGCACCTTGGCGGACTGGAAGATGCTGGCCGCCGCTCGGGTCGGTGCCGAATAGCTGCCGGAGATCGCCGCCGTCACCTTGTCCTGTTCGATCAGCTTGTTGGCGATCGGCACCACTTCCTTGGGCGACGCCTGGTCGTCGTAACTGACCAACTCCAGCATGCGGCCCCCGACCCCGCCGGCGGCATTGATCTGCTCGACCGCCAACTCGGCGCCGTTCTTGGCCGACGCGCCGTCGGCGGCGGCGAACCCGGTCAAGGGCACGTTGAAACCGATGCGGATCGGCTCCGCGGCTGTCACCGGGCCTGCGGCCGCCATGGCGGCCGTAACGGCGAGTGCGATGAGTGCGTGGCTACGCATGTCCCTGTCTCCCTGTGTCGCTCCGCCCTGCACCGGTTCGGCGTCGATGGCGGCCATGTCACCCTGTGCCGTGATGGTAACGACACTTTGCTTGTATATACAAGCAAAGTTGTGCGGGTCCCGGCTTTCGCCGATCGGCCGGGGCTGGCATAAGCGGTGGCGTCGAACGAGGAGCCGGCATGGCCACCATCATATTGCGCGACGTCACCCGCCGGTTCGGCACCACGGCGGCGCTCGCCTCCATCGACCTGACCGTTGAGAGTGGCCGGTTTGCCGCGCTGGTCGGCCCGTCTGGATGCGGGAAGTCGACGCTGCTGCGGTTGATCGCCGGGCTCGACCGGCCAACTACGGGCACCGTGTCGGCCGACGGCCGCACGGTAGACGGACCGGGACCGGAGCGGGGTGTGGTGTTCCAGCAGCCGGCGCTGTTCCCCTGGCTCGACGTCGCCGCCAACATCCGCTTCGGCCTCGACGAGGCCGGCATGGTCCGCACCGAGGCCGACCGACGGGTAGCCGGCTGGATCGCGGCGGTCGGACTTGAGGGGTTCGAACGCTCACTGCCCGCCCAGTTGTCAGGCGGCATGGCGCAACGCGCGGCACTGGCCCGTGCGCTGGCCCCGGCACCCGGCACCTTGCTGCTGGACGAGCCGTTCGGGGCGCTGGATCGGATCACCCGCAACGAGATGCAGGACTTGCTGGTGCAGGTCCGCGCCGCCACCCCGGCAACCGTTCTACTGGTCACCCACGACGTCGAGGAAGCGGTATACCTCGCCGACCGGGTGATCGTGCTGTCGCCGCGACCAGGCCGCATCGTCGCCGACCTGCCGGTAGACCTGCCGGCGCACCGGGTTCGGACTGATCCGGCGTTCATGGCCGTGCGGGTGCAGGTCGAACAAGCGCTGCAAACGGCAATGGTCTGATCGACCAAAGCGGGTGCCGCCGGACCGATCGATCGGGTAGACAGGGCGGAACGATGGCGATGGCACCGAGCGGTCCTCGCCCCAAGGAGGTTCCGTGAGCGCATCATCAACGGGCTTTGTGGCCCGCGGCCTGTTCAGCAATGCCTATGTCCTGCTGACGCTGACCATGTTGAGTTGGGCCGGCAACGCGGTCGCCGGGCGAATCGCGGTCGGCGAGGTCTCGCCGCTGACGCTGACCACCCTGCGCTGGATCGGCGTTGCGATCCTGGTGCTGCTGTTCGCCCGCCGTCAGATTGCGAAGGATTGGCCGGTGCTGCGCCAGCATCTGCCGTTCATGGCGGCCCTCGGTGCGCTCGGATTCACCGTGTTCAACGCGCTGTTCTACATGGCTGCTCAGACCACGGTTGCGATCAACCTCGGCATCATCCAGGGCTCGATCCCGGTGTTCGTGATGATGGGAGCTTATCTGGTGTACCGCACCCCGGTCTCCCTGGTGCAGGCCGCCGGTGTTGCCATCACCATCATCGGTGTCGCTATTGTCGCGCTGCACGGTGACATCGCGCAGCTCGCGACATTGGAGTTCGCCGACGGCGACCTGCTCATGGTGGGCGCCTGCGCGTTGTACGCCGGCTACACCGTGGCGCTGCGCCGTCGACCAGCGGTGTCCGGTCTGGCGATGTTCTCGGTCCTGGCAATGGCCGCCATGGTCACCTCCCTGCCGCTGATGGCGATCGAGGCGGCGATGGGCACCTTGATCTGGCCGAGCGCGACCGGCTGGGCCGTGCTGCTGTACGTCGTGTTGTTCCCATCGTTCCTGGCCCAGATCTTCTTTCTGCGCGCCGTCGACCTGGTGGGTCCGGGGCGAGCCGGGCTGTTCGTCAATCTGGTGCCGATCTTCGCGGCGACGCTAGGCGTGTTCGTGCTCGACGAGCAGTTCCAGGGCTTTCACGCCGTGGCACTGGCTTTCGTGCTCGGCGGGATCTGGTTGGCCGAGCGCCGCCGCAAAGTCTGACGCTAGGGCCGTCGGATCGGCACGCGAATTTCGGTCAACAGGTCTTCCGGCCGAGTGTCTTCCACCTTGTTCAAGTAAACGTCGACGCAGGGTCGGTCGGCAGCCTCGTAGCCTGAGTTCGGCAACCAGCTACCCATCAGCCAGTCGTAACAATTGCGCAGCCCGTCATAGGGTCCCTTGTAGACCGTGACGGCGTAGAGACCTCCGGCAATCTCGCCCTTGATGAGTTCGCCAGTATCGACCGTCGGATCGGTCAGCGACACGCCAGCGTCCGAGCGCAGCCGCTGTTCGTCGGTCACGCTCGGGTCGTCGTACGCCACCATCATTACCTTGGTGTCTGGTCCGAACAGGCGCCGTTCGTCGGCGATGGCGGCAACCCGCCGGAACACCGGGCCGATGTCGTTGTAACGGCCGACGTGGCGCAGGAAGGCGAACGGGTAGGTCGGGAACTCCCGGGTCGAAACATCGAGGGTCATCGGATCGGCTCCTTGATAGGGGGTGAACCCGCGGAGCACGCCATCCTGATCGTAGTGCACGCCGGATGGCGACCGCGGCGGACGGAACGATCCACGCAACACCCGGAACCGGCTCGGCGGATCACCGAATTGCGCCTTAAAGGTTCTGGAGAACGCCTCCGGTGTGTCGAACCCCGCGTCGAGCGCAATCTCGGTGACGGTTTGCCGGGTGTGCCGCAACTTGCCCGCCGCCCGTTCCAGCTTCAGGCGGCGGACGTGTTCGCCCACCGTCTCGCCGGTCATCGCCCGAAAGATCCGGGCGAAATGAAACCGTGAGAACGCGGCGACATCCGCCAATTCGTCCAGGCTCATCGCCCGGTCAAGGTTGCGCTGAATGTGCACCAGCACACGCAAAAGTCGGGATTCATAGGCGGATCGGGTGCAAGGCTTCATCGCAAGTCCGTTCGTCGTCCGGTCGGTACTCTGAACCGGGCCGCCGGCCGACGCCTGATCGATCTTGCGGAGTTTGCGCCTTGGCATTGCGACGCCCCAGCGCGCCGCGGATCTCGTCGTAGAAGGTCTCGCCCAACACGCAGCCGGTGACCGCTGTATCGGCTCGCGGCATCCGCACTACGCTACGGATCGGAGGCATCTCCGCTGAAGGCTACTCCCCGGCGATCCAACGCCGGGCATCTTCGATGTTTGAGAAGCTGCGGCGCTCCAGATCCTCAGCCTCCGTGGTTACGGCCTCCCAAAGCCGCAGGATCAAATGGTCGGAGGAACTCCCAAAAACGCCTGCGATGCGAAACTTCCGGCCCGGCATCAGTCTCGCAGACGTGGCAGACACTCGGCTGACCTCCTCAGCATCGTAAGTCTGCAGACGGGTAATGTCCGTGAAGCTGTAGGCGGTGAGATCGGCGTCGCGCAGATCCCACAACAACCCGGCTTGGCTGGAACGAACTTCGTGCCATGAAATGTCTTCAAGAATGAAGACGATGGCTTCGCCGACCAACGATCCTGAGAATTGAATCTCAAGATGGTTTTGCTTCTTTTGGACAACGTAACTGTAGTCCATTGCTGCCTTACCCCAGCGTGTGATCGCCCACCGGGTCGGTCAAGAGCACCCTGACCGCATCAGGTTCAGTCCACAGTACCTACCTCTTGGCTTTGCGTCGCCCCAACGCGCCGCGGATCTCGTCGTAGAAGATCTCGCCCAGCACGAAGCCGGTGACGGCGACGATCGCCAGGATCTGGGTGACGGTGATGTGGCTGCCCAGGATGAAGTAGGCCAGCAGGGCCGCGATCACCGGCTTCAGGAAGAACAGGTAGTTGCCGCGTGCCGGGTCCGGCACATGGCCGAGGCCCCAGAGCCACAGGATGAAACCGATACAGGTGTTCCACAGACCCAGGGTGATCAACGCACCAGCTTGCACCGGCGGGCGATCCAGCACCGTCAGCGGGTTGACCCAGATCCCCCAAGCCGCGCCGACCACTATCCACAGCACCGGTGCACCCAGCGCGAAGGTGTAGGTCGTCATGCGAATCGCGCCGTACTTGCGGATATAGGGCCGCACCAGCACCAGGTAGAACGCACCGATGAACGCGCAACCCAGCGCCAGGAACACGCCAGGCAGGGAACTCACCCCGCCCTCGACCTTGTGCAGGACACCGTCGGTCAGCAGGAACAGGCAGCCCAGGAACGCCCCGATCCCGGACACGATCTTCGGGCCGGTCACCGGCGTGCCCTCGACGATGCGCACCACGAACACCACGAAGATCGGCATGGTGGTCACTAGGGTAGCGACCTGCACGACCGATGCGTAGTCGAGCGCCCAGTGGAACAGGAACTGGCCGAGCGTCATGCCGAAGATCGACAGCCCGATCACCGGTATTGGGTCGACGCGCAATGGCGTGATCAGATCGCGACTGCTCTTCTGGGTCAGCGCGACCAGAACCAGCGCGAGCCCGCCGAGCGTGAAGCGCCAGACCGACACCTCGGCTCCCATCAGACCAGTCAGCTTCACCACGAACTCACTCGAGGCGTGGCTGGCGACTCCGGCAAATGCTGCGAGATACGCCAGCCAGATGAATCCGCGGGTCGGACCGATGCCCGCCGTTGTACCGGGGTTCGTGCTCAAGGCAATGCTCCTGAAGGGCCGTTGCCTAGCAGACTATCGAGCCGCTGCGGTTCCGCAAGGGCGGGACGTCACTTCGATGCGCGCGTTCACACGATCGTCGCTTACGCTCGGCTTTGAATTCTGTTTAAGATCAGCGTTATGAGACGATACCGCTACACCAAGATCGTGGCCACCCTCGGGCCGGCCAGTTCCTCCGAAGCGAGCATCCGCGCCCTGTTCGAGGCAGGCGTCGATGTCTTCCGCTTCAATTTCAGCCATGGCAGCCATGCCGACCACCAGGAGCGCTTCGACATCGTGCGCCGGCTGGAGGCGGAAGCCGGGCGGCCGATCTCGGTGATGGCGGACTTGCAAGGCCCCAAACTACGGGTCGGCACCTTCCCCGACGGGCCGGTCAAGCTTGAAGCCGGCGGAACGTTCCGCCTGGAGTTGACCGACGCGCCAGGCACCGCGAAACGGGCGACCCTGCCGCACCCGGAGATCTTCAAGGCGATCGGTCCCGGCACCGATCTGCTTCTGGACGACGGCAAGATCCGGTTGCGTGTGGTGAAGTGCGGCAAGGGTTATGCCGACACCGAGATCATCACCGGCGGGCCGTTGTCGGACCGCAAGGGCGTCAACGTGCCGAACGCGGTGCTGCCGCTGTCGGCCCTGACCGACAAGGACCGCAAGGACCTGCGCTTCGCTCTCGATATGGGCGCCGACTGGATCGCGCTCAGCTTCGTCCAGCGGCCCGAGGACGTCTCGGAGGCGCGGCGGCTGATTGCCGGACGAGCGGCAGTTCTGGTCAAGCTGGAGAAGCCGGCCGCGATCGATGAATTAGAAGCAATCGTCGAAATTGCCGACGCCGTCATGGTCGCGCGCGGCGACCTTGGCGTGGAACTTCCGCCGGAGCGGGTCCCGTCGCTGCAGAAACGGATCATCCGGACCTGCCGGGCGCTCGGCAAGCCGGTGATCGTGGCCACCCAGATGCTTGATTCGATGGTCCACTCGCCGGCACCGACCCGTGCCGAAGCCTCGGACGTCGCCACGGCCGTTTACGACTCCGCCGACGCCGTCATGCTGTCGGCGGAGACCGCCGCCGGCGACTACCCGGTCGAGGCGGTCACGATGATGAACAAGATCATCCAGAACGTCGAAGGTGATTCCTACTATCTGGCGCATGCCCACGCCGAGCATCCGACCCCGGAAGGCACGGTGTCCGACGCCATCACGTTGGCGGCCCGCGAGGTCGCCGAAGCGATCGATGCACGCTGCATCATCACCTACACGACCTCGGGATCGACCACTCTGCGGGCGTCGCGCGAACGGCCGACGGTGCCGATCCTGTGCATCACCTCCAGTCTGTCCACCGCCCGCCGGTTGGCCATGGCCTGGGGTGTCCACGCGGTGCACATGGCCGAGGAGCAGCGTTTCTCGGCGGTGGTCCAGCGCGCGACGGAGATCGCCAAGCGCGAGGAATACGGCAACAGCGGCGATAAGGTGGTGATCACCGCCGGTGTGCCGATGGGCACTCCCGGCTCGACCAACGTGCTGCGGGTCGAACGGATTCCCTGACCGCATCCAGGTCGTACTGGCTCCATTGTTTTCGTCGCGGGTGGCTCTACGGCACCCGGGGATCGCTCGTCATTCTGCGCGCGCCATTCATCGACGCCAGGAGAGGCCGTCATGCGCCCGAGCATTGCCGACAAACGCGCTACCTTCCGCCGCCTGCACGAGAGCGGCTGCTTCGTCATTCCCAACCCGTGGGACGCGGGATCCGCGATCCTGCTGCAGAGCCTCGGGTTCAAGGCGGTGGCTTCCACCAGCGCCGGCATGGCCTGGACGCAGGGCCGCCCGGACAACGGCGTCACCCGCGATGACGTGCTGGCCCACCTGTCGATGCTCGTCGAGGCAGTCGACCTGCCGGTGAACGCCGATTACGAGAACGGCTTCGCCGACGATCCCGACGGTGTCGCCACCAGCGTGACTCTCGCGGTCGAAACCGGCATCGCCGGGCTGTCGATCGAGGATTCGACCGGCAAGAAGGATGCCCCGCTGTACGATTTCGACCTTGCAGTTCGTCGGATCGCCGCTGCCCGTGCCGCCATCGACCGCAGCGGCCAGGATGTGATGCTGACCGCCCGCTCGGAAGGTTTCATCACCGGCCGTCCCGACCTGGAGGAGACCGTGCGCCGACTGAAGGCGTTCTCCGATGCCGGTGCCGATTGCCTGTACGCACCGGGAATCCGCGAGGACGCGCAAATCACGGCGGTGGTTCAGGCGGTCGCCCCGAAGCCGGTGAACGTGCTGACGATGGGCATGTCGGTCGGTGCGTTGACCGGCCTGGGGGTTCGGCGGATCAGCGTCGGCGGGTCGCTGGCCCGTTCGGCCTATGGTGAATTCCTGCGCGCCGCCAAGGAGATCGCTGCCGATGGCAGCTTCGATGCGTTCAAGCGTGCCGCACCAAGCAGCGAACTCAACGGCGTGTTCGCCAAGCCGCGCCCGTAGCGAACGGCGTGCCTATCGTCCCCGGCCGCGATCCGATCGCGGCCGGGCCACGAAGAACTGATCGCCGCGGCGCAGTCCAAAGCGGATCTCGCGCTCCGGATCGGCCCGAAAGATCTCGACCACGAAGCCTGCCTGCCGCAGCCGGTCGTGAAAATCGCGTCCGTACAGGCGCTTGTGGTCTTCCTGACCGAAATGCGTCCGACGCATCTCGGGCGTAGCGATGTCCGGGTTCTCGTAGGTTTCATCCCAACCCTGAACGATCGGCACCGATAGGATCGCCGCGCCCTCAGGTTTCAGCACGCGGCGAACCTCGCGCATCGCGTCGAGGTCGTTGTCGACGTGCTCAAGCACATGATTGGCAATCACCGCGTCGAGCGAATTGTCCGGAAACGGGATCGATTCCATCGCGCACTGACAATCGACATCCCATCCGGACAGATCGGCCGTCACATACCGCGACATCCGGCCCAGGCGAGCCCTGACACAGGGCTCCGGCGCGAAATGCAGGACCCGCTTGTCCTTGATCGCGGAGTTGGCGTAGCGATCCACCAACAGATGGAACAGGCGGTGGCGCTCCAGGCTGAGACATCGCGGACACAGCGCCTCGCTGCGCGGCGGCGCCCCGAAAGTCCAGAACCGGCCTTGGAATCCGCACAACGGACACTCGCGTTGCAATGACGGTCGGCGGAACTGCATAGGGTCGTCGAGAACTGAATCGACCTTGATCTGGGTCCGGGTCAACGCTTGGCGCAATCGGTTCACAAGGTGTTCCGGCAGCATCCGGCGCAAAGTGCGGCGAAGCCGGGTACGACGCGGCCTCGGCACCGGAACGCCCAAGATGACCGGACGGTAGTTTGGTCTGGATTCGCGTGCGGAGTTGCCGGCCGATGGGCAAAAGGCATTGATCGAGGAACTCAACCCTCGCTTCCGGTCTTCGAACATCCGTCATCCTTTGGTCGCCGTAATCAGGTACCTGGCCCATGCGGCTGACCATCGACGTGCGAACAACCGCGTCCGACCAAAAGGACGCCCGTTCGAGCCGAATATTCGTCAGGCGCGACGCTTTCGCGCAGATCGGACAGTGACCGTTCTGCATTTCGAGCGGCCCGCGCTGCGGCCGTCGCGATTACCATCTCGGTCGAACCTCGGACGCGAACGGGCCGGTGTTGGTCGGGAATGGTTCGCGCACACGATGTTGCCAGCCCGATCGAGTGCAGCCACGTTTAAGGTCGCAAGCCCGCCGCATCACGACGACACCGAACGCAGGAGACCGTGTTCATGACCAGTCAAGACGCTGAGATACTGATCATCGTCGACGTCCAGAACGACTTCTGCCCCGGCGGCGCACTGGCGGTGCCGGAGGGCGATGCGGTGGTGCCGTTGATCAACCAGCTGTCGATGCGGTTCGACCACCGGGTTCTGACCCAGGACTGGCACCCGGCCGGGCATTCCTCCTTTGCCAGTTCGCATACCGGCAAAGCGCCGTTCGAGACTGCCGAGATGCCTTACGGCACCCAGGTGCTGTGGCCCGATCACTGCGTGCAGGGCAACCCCGGCGCCGCTTTCCACCCGGACCTCGTCGTCGATCGGTCGGAACTGGTCATCCGAAAGGGCTTCCGACTGTCGATCGACTCCTACTCGGCGTTCTTCGAGAACGACAGGACGACCCCGACCGGCTTGGCCGGATACCTCAAGGAACGTGGCTTCGACAGGGTGGTTCTGGCCGGCCTTGCGACCGATTTCTGCGTCGCCTACTCGGCGCTGGATGCCCGCCGGCTTGGCTTCGCGACTACCGTGATCACCGACGCTTGCCGGGCCATTGACCTGAATGGGTCGCTCGCCGCCGCGATGGCCGAGATGACCGCGGCCGGGGTCGCATTTGTGACGGCCGACGCTGCGTAGACGAAGACCGGCGCAACCACGGGTCCGAAATCGACAAATCGCTGCTGTCCCGCGGGAACGGAAACCGCGACTGGATGTTGTCCGTCTGGCGCCGCTTATCGGCGCTGCGCGCACGGGGGCCTCCGTGACATTTTCCGGGACAGGAGACTTGCGATGCCTTGCATAATCCTGCTGCTCCAAACTCAACATTCCCGCCTGTTTGAAGCCGCTCAGACATTGACACACGCCGCCGGTGCCGGGAGCGAGACTTGGCCCGGCGACCTCTACGCGTTCCGCCACTTGCTCATCCGCCATGACCGAATGGAGCGCGATGTGTTCCAGCGTCTTGACGTGTCGACAGACGACGGCCTGAGCCGAGTCTTTGATGACGTGCTAGCGTCGCAACCCGGACTGGACGCGAGCGCGGTCGCCGCAGCGGCACGACGAATGTCCCGGATCATCGAAGTCCATGCCGATGCCCAGGAAACCGATCTCTTCCCAGACCTGATCGAAAGCTACCGGGATTCGCTGCGCCACCAGTTGGGAGACCACTACGCGCGGATCCCGGCCGACCAGATCGAATTGGGCGAGCCTGCAGGAGCATAGCCGACCGATGCGGTGACCAACGTTTACCGGTTGGTATATCTTGCACAGCCCCCATATGGACTATTCATGGCCGCGTCACCGCGCCGCGCTCGGCAGCGTCGGGGGTTGCATGCCCCCCGACAGGAGACTTGCTCATGCCGTGCGTCATTCTGCTTTTGCAGACCCAGCACACCCATCTGCTCGAAACCGCGCAAACCCTGGTCTACACCGCCGCCTCCGAAGCGGATGGCCAAGGCTTGAAAGCCTTCCGCGACCTTCTGGTGAGGCACGACCGGATGGAGCGCAATGTCTTCCAACGTCTCGGCGCACCGGCAACCGCTCGTGGTCTGGCCTATGAATTCGATCGAGCGCTGGCGACGCAGGCAGGCTATGACGGCATCGCCGTGGCGGAAGCGGCCCGGCAGATCGGGCAAACCATCGAGGACCATGCCAACGCCCAGGAGGGTGAGTTGTTTCCCGATCTGATCGATCGTCACGATGAGTCGATCCGGCACAAGCTAGGCGATTACTACGCTCGTATCCCGGTCGATAGCGCCGGATTGGCGATGACAACACCTGCCGCAGCCTGACTGGCGCGAGACAACTGGGTGATCGAGGCGAAGCGGGAAACGGCCCACCTCGCCTCGATCACCAAGAGTAGACGATTTTACTCCGCCGCGACCTGTGCCACTCCGGCATCCAGCGCCTGGGACAGGTCGGCCAGGATGTCGTCGATGTTCTCGATCCCGACCGACAGCCGGACATAGCCATCCGACACGCCCGTGGCGATCTGGTCCTCGGGCGACAACTGACTGTGGGTGGTGGTCGCCGGATGGATCGCCAGCGACCGGGCGTCGCCAATGTTGGCGACGTGGTAGAACAGCTTCAGGCGGTCGATGAACGCCCGGCCGGCATCCTTACCGCCCTTGATCTCGAACCCGACCAGCCCGCCGTAGCCGCCTTTCAGGTAGGTGTCGGCGCGACGCCGTGCCTCGCCGTCCTGCAGCCCCGGGAAGATCACCCGTTCGACCGACGGATGGTCCTTCAGGAAGTCCGAGACCTTGGCCGCGTTCTCGCAATGCGCCCGCATCCGCAATGCCAGGGTCTCAAGCCCCTGGATGGTCTGGAAGGCGTTGAACGGGCTTTGCGCCGAACCCAAGTCACGCAGCAGCGTGGTGCGCGCCTTGATGATGTAGGCGATCGAGCCCAGCGGCTTGACCGCCTCGGTCCACACCGCCCCGTGGTAGCTCGGGTCCGGCGTGTTCAGGGCCGGCTGGCGCTCCTTGAACTGGTCCCACGGGAAATTGCCGCCATCGACGATCAGCCCACCGATCGAGGTGCCATGGCCGCCGATGTATTTGGTGGTTGAGTACACGATGACCGCCGCCCCATGATCGAACGGGCGGCACAGCAGCGGTGCCGCGGTGTTGTCGATAATCAGCGGAATGCCGAAGCCGCGGCCGAGATCCGCCACTTCCTTGATCGGAAACACCTGCAGCTTCGGATTCGGCAGGGTCTCGGCATAATACGCACGGGTGCGCTTGTCGGTGGCCCGCGCGAAGTTTTCCGGATCGGACGGATCGACGAACCGGACCTCGATTCCCTGGTCCTTCAGGGTGTTGGCGAACAGGTTCCAGGTCCCGCCGTACAGGTCGGTTGAACTGACGATGTTGTCGCCGATCTTGGCCAGGTTCTGCACCGCAAACGCGCTGGCCGCCTGGCCCGAGGCCACGGCAAGCGCCCCCACCCCGCCTTCGATCGCCGCGATGCGTTGCTCCAACACGTCGCAGGTCGGGTTCATGATGCGGGTGTAGATGTTGCCGAGTTCCTTCAGGGCGAACAGATTGGCGGCGTGCTCGGTATCGCGGAACTGGTAGGACGTGGTCTGGTAGATCGGCACGGCCACCGCCCCGGTGGCGGGATCAGCGCGGTAGCCGGCGTGCAGAGCCAGGGTCTCGGGATGCTTGGATTGGGTAGACATCGGTCGCTCCGTTTTAGCGGCCGCTGCTCGTCCCGGGCACAGCCCGGACGGGCAGCGTGGTTGAAGGACCAAACGCAGCCGCCGCGCGGACGGACCGGACCCCTTGAGGCGGTGGGCGGGCAAACAAAAACCCGCCACAAGCCTGCAGCGGGTCCGAACCGACCGCCACTTTAGCTGCATTTGTAACGCGCCCGCAAGCTGGAGGCTCAAATCGGCGCTGTCCGGCGAGAAAACACCGACGGCCGATTGCTGTCAAGAGACGCCTCGGAGGCAGCGAGTGTCGAATTCCGCGGGGACCGTCGACCCGAAGTTCCGTAAACATCGAGAACATTCATCGTTTTGCTAGGCCCGCCCCTGTGCACAAGCCCGACACCACAAATGGCACGGCTCCACCGTTCGCCGCCGTCACGAGCGAGGACGACACAGTGCTTGTCCGTTGGGCCGACGGCGCCGAGAGCCTGTTCCACTGCATCTGGCTGCGCGATCATTGTCCCAGCGGTCTGCACCCTTCGACCCGTGAACGGCTGTGGGACTGGGGAACGATCGACCCCGGCATCCGGGCGAATTCAACGTGCCTGAATGCTTCAGATGAACTGGAGATCTCCTGGACCGACGGTCACGTCAGCCGGTTTGCATCCGATTACCTCCACCGACGTCGCTACGATGACGAGGCACGCCGCGACCGACTGCCGCCGTTGGACCTGTGGTCGTCCGACAGCATCCGCCGACGCCTGCCCGAAGCCGACTACCACGCGGTGATGTCGGACGATGCCAGCCTGCTCGACTACCACCTCACGGTCCGCAACACGGGCTTCGTCATCATGCGGAATGTCCCGATCCGCGATTGGGTCTGTGAAGAGGTGGCGCGGCGCACCGCGTTCACGCGCGAGACCAATTTCGGCCGGAACTTCGAGGTCATATCGCGACCGAACCCGAACAATCAGGCCTACACCCACGACGCCCTGCTGGCTCACACTGATCTCGCTAACCGGGAGATGCCACCCGGCGTGCAATTCCTGCATTGTCTGGAGTTCGGCGCGACAGGCGGCGAAAGCCTGCTGGTTGACGGCTTTCACGCCGCCGAGCAACTGCGCGCCGTCGATCCACAGGCCTGGGAGGTGCTGACCCGCGTCGGGCTGCCGTTCCGGTTCCACGACGCCGACTGCGACGTCCGTTGGAAGGGCACACCGATCGCGCTTGATGCCGACGGCCGCTACCATGAGGTTCGCTACAATCCCGGCCTTGGAGCGGCACTTGACGTCCCGGCAACCCAAGTGAAGCAGGTCTATCGGGCCCTGCACGCCTTTGCCGCTCGGCTGAAGGATCCGGCCAATGTTCTCCAGTTCAAGCTGCAGGCCGGTGACATGATGGTGTTCAACAACCGCCGCGTCCTGCACGGACGAGCCGCCTTTGACCCGAATACGGGCCCCCGCAAGTTGCAGGGTTGCTATGTCGATCTGGATGAGTGGCTGTCGCGCATCCGCGTCCTGACCGGGCAGCACCATCAGGACTGACGATCGAATCCACACAAGTAGAATGGACCGTGACCATGAGCCGCCCGAACATCCTGATCCTGATGGTCGATCAGTTGAACGGCACGTTGTTCCCGGACGGACCGGCGGATTTCCTGCACGCGCCGAACTTGAGGGAGTTGGCGCGGCGCTCGACCCGGTTCGCCAATGCCTACACCGCGAGCCCGCTGTGCGCGCCGGGGCGCGCGTCGTTCATGAGCGGGCAGTTGCCGTCGCGCACCAGGGTCTATGACAACGCGGCCGAGTTCACGTCTGACGTTCCCACCTACGCCCACCATCTGCGCCGGGCCGGCTACCAGACCTGCCTGTCCGGCAAGATGCACTTCGTCGGCCCGGACCAACTGCACGGCTTCGAGGAACGGTTGACGACCGACATCTACCCGGCGGATTTCGGCTGGACCCCGGACTACCGCAAGCCCGGCGAGCGGATCGACTGGTGGTACCATAACCTCGGCTCGGTCACCGGCGCCGGCACTGCTGAGATTTCCAACCAGATGGAGTACGATGACGAGGTCGCCTATCACGCCGAACGCAAGCTGTACGACCTGGCGCGCGGTAACGACGACCGGCCGTGGTGCCTGACCGTCAGCTTCACCCATCCGCATGACCCCTATGTGGCTCGGCGTCGCTTCTGGGACCTGTACGAGAGCTGCGCGGAACTGGAACCGACCGTCGGCGCCACTCCATTCGACCGGCAGGACCCCCATTCGCAGCGCCTGCAACTCGCCAGTGACTATCAAGCCTACGACATCACCGCCGAAGATATCCGACGGTCGCGGCGCGCCTATTTCGCAAACATCTCCTACCTGGACGAGAAGATTGGCAGCCTGCTGGATGTTGTGGAGCGCTGCGGGGTGCGCGACGACACCATCGTGGTGTTCGTATCCGACCACGGCGACATGCTCGGCGAGCGTGGCCTGTGGTTCAAGATGAGCTTCTTCGAGGGCTCGGCACGGGTGCCGCTAATGATTGCCGCACCCACAATGCCGGCGGGACTGGTTGCCGCCCCGGTTTCGACGCTCGACGTGGCCCCGACCCTGGCCGGGCTGGCCGGCATCGATCTGGCGGAGGTGATGCCCTGGACCGACGGCAAGGACCTGGGTCCCCTGTCAAACGGTGGCCTGCGACCGGGGACGGTTCTGATGGAGTATGCGGCCGAGGGCTCCTATGCACCGCTGGTGTCGATCCGCGAGGGTCGCTGGAAGTTCATTCACTGTGAGCTCGACCCGCCGCAGTTGTTCAACCTGGACGACGACCCGCACGAGCTCAACAACCTCGCCGGCACATCAAGCCACGCCGCAACGACCGCGGCGTTCGTAGCCCAGCTCCGCCAGCATTGGGATCTTGCCCGGTTCGACGCCGACGTACGGCAGAGCCAGGCGCGGCGCCGGATAGTCTATGAGGCCTTGCGCAACGGCGCCTACTTCCCCTGGGACCACCAACCGCTGCAGCGCGCATCGGAGCGCTATATGCGTAACCATATGGACCTGAACGTGCTTGAGGACAGGCAACGGTTTCCAAGAGGTCGTTGAGCGCCGCTTGCCAGTTACTGCAGGTTGACCATCCGGGTCCGGTATTGGCTAGATGCGGACCGCAGTCGACAAAGCGAGCAATTCCGCCATGTTCTTTCGGGCCGACGCTGGTGTTTTCGACCCGCACGCGCTTCATGATCTGAAGGCCTGCGCCGACCACTTGTTGGCACGTACCTCAGGGAACCGAACGTCGATCGGCCACCATATGGCAGACGTCGGATCACGGCCTCTAATCAAGGCGGCCGTTACGCGCTTCTTCAGCAGCCCACTTCCGAAAATATTCGCTGAGCGGTTCGGTCAGCAGCCGGCCCTCAACCTTATCTTCACAACAATTCGACGTCAGGATCCCGAAATTCCAGAAGCACGAGTCGGCTGGCATATCGACTTGAACTTCATCGCCGATACGGTTCCCTTCCTCGTTGCCTGGACTCCACTCGAGGACGTCGGCGAAACTCGGATCGGATTGGATATATGTGTTCCTGCAAAGCTCCCGAGCTTGGCCTCGATCCTTGCTCCTTGGCAGTCCCGATCGGAGAAAGGGCAGGGTATGGTATTCCACGACTCGGAAGTTGACAGCATCTTCGGAACCGATGGTTATCAGGTCCGTCCGCTTCGCCTACCCGCAGGCGGGGCCGCTGTGTTTGATCAGTTTGTCTTCCATCGAACCCAGAATCTAGCGCACGCCACCGACTCGCGGCGCTCGTTCGAGTTTCGGATGGTCGACCTCAACGCCCTGCCGGCCTCGTGGTCGAAACAGACCACTTTCTTCTGTCGACGCAGCTCGGACGCCGTCGACGGGATAGAGTTCCTGTTCAAGCGCGGAGAGGGAGCACCGCAGCCGATCGCCGATCGCCAACTCGACACGCTTCGCATCAAAGGCAACTGATGATCGGGCTGAAGACCCTCCATTTGACTGAGTTCAGCGACCAAGGATGCCCACGATCTCTTCGAAATACGCCAGCGCAGACAGTCGTTAACGGTGCCTGGACTTCACATTCGTCCTGAGCACCATTTCATTCCTGGTTGTCGATAGGCCCCTTGAGGGCATCGGATCGCGGGGGCCCAGGTGACGCCGAATGAACGCCCCAGCGATTCCGGATAAGGCAAATGTAACCACGGCAGCCCAAGAGGACTTAGGAGCAGGCGCCGGTTCTAAGGAGCCTTTAAGACCAAAGTGCCACTGATTCCCTGCGACGAATCATGCCCGAGTTCCGGCTTGTCGGTTGGATCGTCGTGTCGAAACCAGCAGAATTGGCGTTGCCTGCCCCGAACTGAATGATGGCCCACTCCAATGTTCTTCAAAGCCCGCTCCAAAATCTTCGACGATGAAGCCCTGGCGGATCTGAGGGCCTGCGCCGACGACCTGCTTGATCGCGCGAACCGGGATCGCACGTCGCTTGGGCATTTCGTATCGAACGCCAGCGCCCGGGCAAGAATCGTGTCCGTAGCGCACCGATTCTACGAGTGCGAACTGCCGGCCCTGTTCGCCACCCAACACGGGGCGATGCCCGTGCTCAATCTCGGATACACGACCATCCGGTTTCAGGCACCGGAAGCTCCTGACACACAGGTCGGATGGCATCTCGACCTGAATTTCGTGGGCGACACGTCGCCGTTCATGGTTGCCTGGGTTCCGCTTGAAGACGTTGGAGCCAAGCGAATCGGCCTGGAAGTCTGTGTGCCGACCCGAACCTTGAACCTCGATCCGCTGCTCGACCTGTGGTCGAGGCGCGTTGCCGAACGTGGCCCGCAGGTATTCACCGATCAGAATCTAGCGGACATGTTCGGTGCCGATGCATATCAGGTCCGTGCGTTGCCGATGTCCGCCGGCAGCGGCGCCGTCTTCGACCAGTTCGTGCTGCACCGGACCCAGTTGTTGCCCAATGCAACCGAGAGCCGGCGGTCGTTCGAGTTCCGAATGGCGGACCTCGGCCGCCTACCGCAATCCTGGAACACGCGGGTCGGGCTGTTTTGCCAGCGTGACGATGCGGCCCCCAGCGGCATTGGATTCCTGATCAAGCGCGACGGCCAGCCTTGCCGGCCGATCAGTGACTCCGAGCTTGACGCTCTGGACATCAGCTACGGCGCCTAGGACCGATGAACGCCCTTACGGACCTTCTCACCCGGATCCGCGCCTGTCGGCACTGCGAAGCGCATCTGCCGTTGGGGCCGCGTCCGGTGCTGGTCGCGCATCCACAGGCTCGTTTGCTGATCATCGGACAAGCACCGGGAACCAAGGTGCACGAAAGCGGCATCCCCTGGAACGACCGATCCGGCGACCGACTGCGCGACTGGCTCGGCGTGAAGCATGACACGTTCTACAACGACCCGCGGATCGCCATCGTGCCGATGGGCTTCTGCTATCCCGGTGTGCTGCCGAACGGCGGTGACGCTCCGCCCCGGCCGGAGTGCGCGCCGATGTGGCACGACGCGGTGCTGGCGCACCTTCCCGATGTCGAACTGGTCGTGCTGGCCGGCATGTACGCCCAGGCCCGCTATCTCGGGAAAACCCGCAAGCGCACCTTGACCGAGACCGTCGCCGCCTGGCGGGAGTACGGGCCGAAATTCATACCGCTGCCCCATCCGTCCTGGCGATCCCAGAACATCGAGCGCAAGAATCCCTGGCTTCGATCCGAACTGGTTCCAGAGCTACAGTCACGGGTCGCGGCGTTGCTTCAGCGTTGACTCTCGTCCAAGGCATCCTGGGCCGGACTTGAAATACCGGTCCCGCCTCCGATCTGTGTGAGGAAACCTCACAGGTCGCCATGAACACCTTACCGCCCCTCAACACCTTGCGTGCATTCGACGCTGCAGCACGCCACGGCTCGTTCAGCCGCGCCGCCGATGCATTGAATGTGACCCACGGTGCCGTGAGCAAGCAGATTGCCAGTCTGGAGGCGTTCCTCGGTGTCACCGTGTTCGAGCGCACCGCCCATGGTCTGGAGCCTACCGAGGCCGGCGCCGTTCTGGCACCGATCGTGGCCGAAGCGCTGGACGCGATGGCGGAAGGTGTGCGTCGGGTCCGCCGCAGCGCGACGCCATCGACGCTGACGATCAGCGTCCTGCCGTCGTTCGCCGCGCACTGGTTGATCCACCGGATGCCGCGCTTCCTCGACCGGCATCCCGAAATCGACGTGCGGTTCTTCACCACCCGCCGGGTGGTCGATCTGACCAAAGAAGACGTCGATCTGGCGATCCGTTACGGCCTGGGCGACTGGCCAGGGGTTCACGCCGAGTGCTTCATGCGGGAGACGCTGACGCCGGTGTACGCGCCTGCCCTCGCGGCACTGCACCCTGAGCTGGAACCAACCGATCTACTACGGTTCACCATCCATTCCCATCACACCGACGCCTCTAACTGGAAGCTATGGCGGATCGGGATGGGGTTGCCGGACTCGGATCTGCCACCCGTTGCAGTCTACGACGACACCGCGCTGGCGATGCAGGCCGTACTGGGTGGCCAGGGCGTCATTCTGGGCCGAAGTCCGCTGATCACCGACGCATTGGCGGCGGGACGCCTGGTCCGACTGTCGGAGGTCGATATTCCCAGCGCGGAGTCCGACTACCTCGTATGCCTCGAACGGCATCGGGCCCGACCGGCAATCAAGGCGTTCCGGGACTGGTTGATCGAGGAGGCCGGCCTCCACTGACCGGACCCCGGCCGTTCATCTGCCGAAAGCCGATGTCCGATGCCAGCCGCGTGCCGGGGTTCGATGCGCCACGGACGCCTGCCAGATCAACAACGTCGGCATCACGCCGAGTTCGAGAATCAGCCCGGCGACATGCGGGTTGGACGGCGTGCCCACCGCGAGCAACGAGCCGAGCCGGGCAAAGCCGCCGATCACGACCGGCAGTGCCGCCAAGCGAAACAAGGCCGTCTTGCGCTCGATCCCGGGAATGCTGGCGTAAAACATCAGACCGATCGCCAGGAAGATTCCCGAGAGGTAGCGAAAGTGGCTGTCGAGGTCGATCGGCCACGCCGAAGCGGCCATCATGAAGTCTGGTCCCGCGAGGACTCCCGCGGCACCGGCGGCGACCGGAACCAGTCCTAGCACGGCGACCACGGCTTGCAGCAGCCGCTTGCTGATCAGCGCCGACATTCAGCGTCCGCCATCCGGATCGCCCCGCCCCTCGTAGAACGGGCAACTAGGAGGCCGAATGAAACGCTCCCTACATCTGCCGATGTTGGCACTGACATTCGCTTTGACGGCGTGCAGCGGCGCCGATCTGCTGAACAGTCTCGTTCCGGGCGACGGGTACCATGTCATTCGCGACCTCCGATACGGCGATGGTCCGCGCCGTACGCTCGATCTCTACGTCCCCGAGGGTGCCGCACCGGCCGCACCGACCATCGTGTTCTTCTACGGAGGCGGGTGGGAGTCCGGATCAAAGGACGACTTTGTTTTCGTCGGCCAAGCCTTTGCCTCGCGCGGCTACGTCACCGCGATCCCGGATTACCGGGTCTATCCCGAAGCCCGGTTTCCAATGTTCCTCGAGGACGCAGCCGCCGCGGTCGCGTGGGTACGAGCCAACACCGATCAAACTAGAGCTGCGGCGGGGCCGGTCTATCTCGTCGGCCATTCGGCAGGTGCCCACATCGCCGCCATGCTCACTTTGGACAATACGTGGCTGGCCGAGGTTGGAAACAAGGTGTGCGAGGCAATCGTCGCAACGGCCGGGCTGGCCGGGCCGTACGACTTCCTGCCGCTTCGAAGCGCCACCCTGAAGGACATTTTCGGATCCGAGTCGTCCCGCCCCCAGACCCAGCCGATCAACCATGTCGACGGCACCGCACCGCCGATGCTGCTGATCACCGGCACCGCCGACACCACGGTGCTGCCGCGCAACTCCGCCCGGCTGGCTGCGAGAATTCGAAACAGCGGCGGAATCGCCGAGGAACGGTCCTACGACGGCATCGGGCACATCGAACTGGTGGCATCGCTGGCCGTCCCGCTGCATAGCTTGGCGCCGGCTCTCGACGACATCGACCGGTTCTTTCGCCGACATCCGGTCGGCGGCAGCTCCTGCCGCGGAAGTGGATAGCCTCCCTCTAAAGGCTCGTGCTCTTCAGCTTGGCGCGTTTTATCCCGCGCACGGTCTCGCGGTGGATGATGAACAGGCCTGACGCGCAGATCAGCCCGGCACCCGCCAGCACGCCCGGACCGGGGAAGGTGCCGAACACGAAGAAACCGAAGGTCAGCGCCCACAGCATGGCGGTGTAGTCGAACGGTGCGATCACCGATGGCGGCGCCAGCCGGAACGCTTCGGTCATGAAGATCTGTGCCACCCCTCCGACCAGCCCGATAGTCATCAGCAGGGCCAGATCCTCCAGCGGCGGCGTGACCCACTGGGTCGGCAAGAACGCCAGGCTCGACAGCGCCCCGGCGACCGTGAAGTAAAAAACCGTCGCTGCCGACTTGTCGGTGGAGCCGAGCTTGCGCATCGCGATCATCGCGACCCCGTATCCGAGCGCCGAGCCAACAGCGAAGAGGGCGATCGGGTCGGTGCTGCCGGTGATCGGGCCGACCGTCAGCAAAGCACCGGCAAAGCCGAGCCCGACGGCCCCCAGCCGCCACACGCCGACCCGTTCACCGAGGAACGGAATCGACAGCAGGGTCCCGAACAGCGGTGCGGTGAACGAGATCGCCACATAGTCGGCAAACGCCATGCGCGCGATCGCGTAGAATCCGACATACATTGAGGCGATACCCGCGACCGAGCGGATGGCGTGCCAACCCGGTCGCCGCGTCTTCAACGCCGACCAGCCGCCTTGCATCGGCAGGTACAGCACCAGCGGGATCAGCGCCGGCGCACACCGGAACAGGATGATCTGCGAGGTCGGGTACTGCCCGTCCAACAGTTTGATGACCATGCCCATGCAGGTGAACATCGCCACCGCCAGTACCTGCATGGCGATGCCGCGCCCGTATCCGGCGCTTGAGGAGGGTTCGGCGGCTACGGCAGTCATGGCAAAATCCTGACGGGGCCGCGACCCGCCGCCGCAACCTGCAAACGCAGAATGCATGATCCCCGTGACAATGCCTGTGCAAATGACGCGGGGGAGCCATGCCGTGGCACCCGAGCGTCAGTTGGGCGCGTTCGATCCATGCTTGGCCACCAATGCCTCGACCGCCTGTCGGACCGTTGCCGATCGGAACGGCTTTTCCAGGATGATGTCGGCGCCGAACTCCTGCGCGATCCTCAACAGGTCGCGCGAATCCATGCTGCCACCGCCCGACATGGCGATGATCGCCAGTTGTGGCTTTAGTGCCTTGGCCTCGCGAATGGTTTCCAACCCTTCCTTGGTCGGCATCAGGATGTCCGTGATCATCACCTGGGGAGCGTGCTGTTGCAGCAGCTTCAGCCCCTGACGGCCATCTTGAGCATCAAGGACCTGATGTCCGACTGCCTCAAGGGTCCGCCTGATGACGGCACGCAGATCCTCGTTGTCGTCAATGACCAGGATCAGGGACATGCTTGCTCTTCTGCGCGCATTTGGCGTGGTTTGGATTCCACGACGCCAGAGAATGCCGAATATCGATCAGATAGGAAACCCTGCATCGACTCTGGGGTTTCCATTGCGCATTGAACGGCTAAGCTAGCAGGCTCAATGCTAATCGATGTTGGAACCCTGCTTACCCGACGTCCGAGAATACGTGCGCCGGTTGAACGGCATCAATCGAACATGCCGCGCGGATATTAAGGTATCGATATGGTCCATGAGGACGATGATCGCGCCCGAACAGAGCAACGCACGGACCGGGACGTCGAAAATGAGATCAACCGTCGGATCTTTGAGACCTCACTCGATCTGATCCTGGTGGTTGGGCGACAAGGCGACTTCATTCGTGTGAGTCCCAGCGTACGGCAAATACTCGGCTACACACCCGAGGAGTTGGTCGGGTGCAACGGCGTGGATTTCGTGCATCCGACGGACATTGAAAACACCCGCACCGAAATGCGGCTCGGCCGCCGTGGGCGGGAGATGCGGAATTTCGACTGCCGGTACGTGCACAAAAACGGGTCCGCCGTACCGCTCAGTTGGACCGGTGTCTGGTCGGAAGCCGAACAGCAGCACTTCTACATCGGTCGGGACATGACCGAGCGTGAAGCCGCCGAGGCTCGAATACGGCACGCGCAACGTCTGGAGGCGGTCGGCCAGTTAACCGGGGGGATCGCGCACGACTTCAACAACCTGCTGGGCGTGATCATCGGCAGCCTCGATTTGCTGACGGAGACCGACGGTCTCGCTCGAAGTCACCAGGAACTTGTCGATGTCGCGCTCAATGCAGCACTTCGCGGATCCAAGTTGACGAAGCAACTTCTGGCGTTTGCCCGACGTCAGTCGCTGGACCCGGAAGAATTCGATG
The DNA here is from genome assembly GCA_000171835.1 of alpha proteobacterium BAL199. GTDB lineage: Bacteria > Pseudomonadota > Alphaproteobacteria > Thalassobaculales > Thalassobaculaceae > Thalassobaculum_A. The sequence continues at coordinate 160,005 of ABHC01000010.1, forward strand.
TGAATGAGCGCGTTGCACAGACCCTCGATCTTTTGCGCCGGACCCTGGGCGAGCGCGTCGTGGTCTCAACAGTGCTCTCGCCCGAACTGGCTCCGGCCTTCGCGGACGCATCGCAGTTCGACTCGGCGCTGGTGAACCTGGCGATCAACGCCCGCGATGCGATGCCCAGCGGCGGCCGACTCGTCATCGAGACGGCCAACCAGCAACTCGACGACGGGTATGCATCCAGCAATGTCGACGTTACCCCCGGACGCTACGTCATGCTCGCCGTGACCGACACCGGCACCGGGATGCCGCCCGAGGTTGCCGCCCGAGCTTTCGAGCCGTTCTTCACGACCAAGGAAGCCGGCGGCGGCTCCGGCCTCGGCCTCAGCATGATCTACGGCTACGCCAAGCAGTCGCGCGGCCACATCAAGATCTACAGCGAGCCCGGACGCGGCACCACGGTCCGCCTGTACCTCCCGGCGGCCGGGGGAGACAGCGCACGGCATCAGCAGGATGAACCGGCACGGCTGTCATCGACGATGGGCGGAGAGCGCATTCTCCTCGTCGAGGATGACGAAGGAATGCGGACGATCGCGCTCAGGCAGTTGCACAGCCTCGGCTATCAGGTCGTGGAGGCGGAGAACGCCGAAGCCGCGCTCCGGATCCTGCGCGGCGACCAGAAGATCGACCTGCTGTTCTCCGATGTCGTGATGCCCGGAGACATGACGGGCGACGAGTTATCACGCGTCGCCGTCGCCCTTCGCCCCGACTTGAAGACCTTGCTCACCTCAGGCTTCGCCAGCGGGGCTGCGCAGAATGGCACGCAAAGCGAGGATTTCCGTACCCTCTTGAGCAAACCGTACCGCCTGGTCGATCTGGCGAGGCGGCTGCGCGAGATCCTGGAAGGATAGCGCCATCCAGACTGAACGCACGTTCTGAACGGTTACAGATCGATCCCGACACTGGCCAGGAAATCCCCGGACTGAACCAGGCCAGGGAAGTGCCGGCCAATCAGCACGCCGTTGCGGCGGGCGACATACACCGCCGGATCGCGCGACGGTTCGTCCAGGAAGTGGATGCGGGCGACCGGCTGGCCCTCCGACACATCGTCGCCGAGATCGACCAGCGGCTCGTGTATGCCGGTGTGCTCGGCGGCCACGAAGCAGCGTTCATCCGGCATGTCCAGCAGCCGGGTCGGCGTGACGATTTCCGGCTCACCCGCCAGGATGCCCATGTGCTTCAGCACGTTGCGGACTCCCACCGCGGCGACCTGGTTGGAACGTCGGGTCGAGCTGCCGCCGCCGGCCAGTTCGGTGGTCACGAACAGCTTGCCCAGGCTCTCGACCCAAGTGTCGAGCATGCCCTCGGCGTCCAGTTCCAACATCACGACGCTGATCGGGGCGGCAAACGCCTCAACCGCGGCGATGGCGCGCGCCTCCTGTGCCTTGTCGGGCAGCCGGTGGGTGGCGGCGAACGGAACGAAATCCAGGGTTTTGCCGCCGGAGTGCAGGTCGAGCACCAAATCGGCGCGCGGTACCAGGACGGTGGCCACATAGTGCGCGATCATCGAGGTGACCGCACCGTCGGCACTGCCGGGGAACGACCGGTTCATGTTGCCGCCGTCGATCGGCGAGCAGCGGGTGGCGGCCCGCACCGCCGGGAAGTTCAGGCCGGGCAGGATGATCACCGTCCCGGTCACGTCAATCGGATCGAGGGCGCGGGCGAGGTCGCGCAGCGCAATCTGGCCCTCGTACTCATCACCGTGGTTTCCGGCGATCAGCAGCGCGGTCGGCCCGTCGCCGTTGCGAATCACGACAATCGGAATGCGAACCGACCCCCAGGCGCTGTCGTTGCGGGAATAGGGAACGACCAGCGCGCCGAACCGCTTACCGTCGGCATCCAGGTCGATGGCGGTCAGGATCTTGGTGGGTCGGTCGATACTCATTTGTGAATGCTGTCGAAACCGGTTGGCTCGGTCAATCTTTGACCGGCACGGTGCGCGTCAGGTTTGAGCGTTGGAGGCTCGGGCCGCCGCCCGCTCGGCCTTCTTGTGCGCATAGCGATTCTGCACCTCGATGAACACCCGGCGGACCTGTGGGTATTTGGCGACGATCCGGCGCTCAAGACCGCTGATCGCCTCCTCGACCTTCTCCGACACCAGCCCGTCGGCAAAGTCGATGCTGATGGCCAGCAGCACGTCCTGTGGCCCGAGATGCATGGTCAGGACCTCGTTGACGGCGATGATCCGAGGATCGGACCCGATCAGCCGCCGGATTCCGTCCAGGACCTCCGGATCGACGCTTTCTCCGATCAATAGCCCCTTGCTCTCCCGTGCCAGCAGGATCGCAACGGCAGCCAGCACGCCACCGATCGCCAGCGACGCAACGCCGTCCAGCTTCGGTTCGTCGAAATACTGCGCGGCAGCGATCCCGACAAATGCGATCAGCAGGCCGAGGATCGCCGCGGTGTCCTCGAACAGCACGGTAAAAACCGTGGGATCCTTGCTGCGCTGAACCGCAGCCAACCACCCGTGGGCGCCGCGTTGTTTCTCGAATGCCTTGAAGGCGATGAACCAGGCGCCCGCCTCGAACACCAGGCTGAGCGAGAGAACGACATAGCTCCACATCGGGTCAGTCATCGGCACCGGGTGCCGGATGTGCTGGATGCCCTCATAGATCGACAGCCCGGCGCCGACGGCGAAGATCAGGATGGCGACGACGAAAGTCCAGAAATACAGCTCCATCCCGTAGCCGAACGGATGGCGGACGTCCGGCTTGCGTCGGGCCTGCCGCAGGCCGTACAGCATCAGGCCCTGGTTTCCGGTATCCACCACCGAGTGGATGCCCTCGCTCAGCATCGCGGCACTGCCGGTGAACGCTGCCGCGGCGAATTTCATGACCGCGATGGCGGCGTTGCCGGCCAGCGCTGCGTAGATCACCGTCTTCGAGCCGTGCGCCATGATCACCCTCGCCTGAGACAGCTGCGACCTTAGCACCGATCACCGGTCGAGCGCCGCCTACCGCCGCGCCACCTTCACCATCAGGATCACGGGAATGACGGCAAATGATGTGATCGCGAACAGGTGAAACGCGTTCAGGTAGCCGATCATCAGCGCCTGCCGGTTGATCTCACGCGCCAGACCGGCCAGGGCCGTGACGCTGTCGATCGACCAGACCCCGAACAGGCTGTCCTGCATGGTCAGCGCCTCATTCGTGGGCGCGGCGTTGATACTGAGTTCGGCGTAGTTCTGCCGTGCCGACCGCAAGGCCAGCGTGATCGACAGCGATATGTAGATCGAACTGCCGACGTTGCGGACCAGATGGAAGATCGCCGTCGCCTCGGCGGTGTTGCGTTTGTCGAGGGTCGCGAAAGTCACCAAGGTCAGCGGCACCCAGATGACGCCAACGCCGAAGCCCTGCAGCGCGCTGGTCCACAGCACGCCCCAGGTCGTCATGTCGACACTGAACTGGGCCATCGCCCAGCCGGCGATGCCCTGGCACGCGAACCCGGACACCAGGAGAACCCTGGGGTCGAATTTGTTGGACCAGAACATCAGGAAGAATCCGGCCAGCGTGCCGACGCCGCGCGCACCCAGCACCAGGCCGATGACCGAGTCCGGATAACCGCGCACCCCTTGCATCAATGGCGGCAGCAGGGTGGTCGGCGTGAAGTTCAGCATTCCGAAGATGAACACGATCAGCAGGCCGAGCGTGTAGTTGCGGTCGAGCAGCAGCTTGGGGTTCAGGAACGGCCGATCGGCGGTCGCCGAATGCACCACGAACACATAGAGCGCCAGGCCCGCCAATGCGGCGCACAGCAGAATGGTGCCGGAATCCAGCCAATCCAGCCGTTCGCCCTGATCGAGCATGAACTGGAAGCTGGCGATGAACACCGAGAGGGCGAGGAATCCGGTCCAGTCCAGATGCGACGATCCGGCCCGGCTGCGATCCTGGATGTAGACGAACACGCCGCCCAGGGCCACCAGGCCGAACGGCACGATCATGAAGAACACCCAGCGCCAGTTGTATAGCTCCGACAGGTACCCGCCGACGGTCGGCGCCAGCACCGGTCCGACCACCACGCCCATGCCGAAGATCGCCATCGCCGAGGCCTGCTTCTCGCGCGGATAGCTGTCCATCACGATCGCCTGGCTGAGCGGTACCAACGGCGCGCCGAACGCGCCCTGCATGACCCGAAACAGCACCAACCCTTCCAGCGACGTGGCAAGGCCGCAGGCCAAGGACGCGCAGGTGAAGCCAATCACCCCCCAGATCAGGATCGCCCGGCGAGAGAAGCGGGCCGCCAACCACCCTGTCATCGGCGTCGCCACCGCGGTCGCGATGATGTTGAAGGTCACCACCAGCGCGATCTGATCGGTGGTCGCCGACAGCGAACCCTGCATCTGCGGCAACGACACGTTGGCGATGGTCACGGTCATCGCGTACAGCATCGTGACCATGGTCAGCGTCGTCAGGATCATCGCCCGCGTGAACGCGGTCGGCCCGGCTTCAACCTCTCCGATGGCAGGGATCGTTGTCATGGCAACGACAATACCGTTCTCCCATCGACCGCGCACGGAAAAGCGTGGCTAACCTTGGAACGGTTTGAACTCGGTTGCATCCTGGCGAGTCTGCCGCAGGCACCGCTTTCCCCCCTTACCGCCCATCGATTTCCCCATTAGTCTGCCGCCGGTATTCAACCCAGGAGACTGGCGTATGGCCGACACGAGTCCGTCGCGGACCTTCCCGAAAGCCCCGATCCAGGCCCTGCCGGCTCCGGGCTGGCCGCCGACCCAGCGCGATTCCAAATCGGGCATCGACCCCACCAAGATCCGCCGGATGAACCTGAACGAGTCACCGTTCCCGCCCTCTCCCAAGGCGGTGGCGGCGATGCAGGAGGCTGTGACTCGGGTGAACTACTACCCGGATCCGCAATGGCGCGACTTGACCGCCGCGTTGTCGGCACGGACCGGCATTGCGGCGAACCGGATCATCGTCGGCCACGGCTCCGACGAGTTGATCGTGCAGATCGGCCGGCTCGCCCTGTCGGAAGGCGACGAAGTAGTGGTGCCGACTCCGTCGTTCCCCGGCTACTCCAAGTGCGCGGCGGTCAACGGCGCCAAGCTGGTCCCGGTGCCGGTGCGCCAGGACGGCTCGCCGGACATCGACGGCATGCTGGAGGCGGTCACCCCGCGGACCCGTCTGGTGTTCCTGGCCACACCGAACAACCCGACCGGCGGCATGCTGACCACCGAGGAAGTGGTCCGGTTCGCCCGCGGCCTGCCGACCACCACGATGCTGGTGATCGACGAAGCCTATTACGAGCACGGCCGGCACGCCGGCGGGGAAGAGCATCTGGCCGCGCTGGCCGGCGTGGCGGTGCCGTGGGCGGCGTTCCGCACCTTCTCCAAGGCCTACGGGATGGCCGGCATGCGGATCGGCTACGCGCTGTGCGGCTCCGATGCGGTCGCCGAGGCGTTCCAGAAGATCCGCAGCGTGTTCAACGTCAGCACGGTCGCCCAGGCCGGCGCGCTGGCGGCGTTGCAGGACGAGGACCACACCCGCTCGATCCTGGAACGCACCCGGATCGAGCGAGAGCGCATCATCGCCGGGATCACCCGGCTGGGCTGCGAGCCGTTCCCCAGCGTCGGCAACTTCATCGCCGCCAAGACCCCCAAGCCGCCCGCCACGGTGTGCGCCGAGTTGGAGGACAGGGGGATCATGATCAGCCGACTGATGGCGCCGGGCTTCGACGGTTACATCCGGATCACCACCGGCACTGCCGACGACACCGATGCCCTGCTCGCCGCGTTGGCGGAGGTCCTGGCGGCTTAGAGAACTGCCAAACCCGCCCGCACACACCGTCATCCCGGCCCTCGGCGGAAAAGCCGATGCGGCCGGGATGACGGTGAAACGATGAGGCGCGTGCGCTCAGGCGTGGCCGCAGACTTCCGGCGTGTCATCACCGCCCCAGAGCCGACCCGGCGCACCGTCCGGGTCCAGGATCCATCCGGCCCGCTCACGGATTCCGGCGTCCAGTCCCGGCTTGTCGGCCAGCAGTTCGCGATACCACGCCAGACGCGCGTCGACACCATCCTCCAGGCGTCGGTGCCGGGCCACCCAGGCGTGCGCGGCACCCGCCAGGGCAAGCCGCAGGCCGGCGTCCGCCAGCAACCGGCCCAACTGCGCCTCGAACTCCGCGGGGGTCCGGTACAGCAGGCCGGTCACGCCATCCTCGATGCAGTCGCCGTAGACCGTGGAACTCGCCAGGACCACGGCTCCCCGTGACGCGCACTCGACATACTTCAAGTCGGACTTCGCCCGGTTGAACGGGCTGTCCGCGAGCGGCAACAGCGCGACGTCGCACTCCCCGATCGTGTGCAGGTACTGGTGATACGGCTGGAACTCGAACAGCCGCTTGTTGGCAGTCGCCAGCGCTCCGTGGAACTCCGCATCGTGCAGGGTGGCGACCATCACATCGGGCCGCCGCTGCAGCACCCGGTTTAGCGGTTCCAGGATCGGCCGCCAATCCGCGCTACGGTTCAACGCCGCAAAGATCAGGCGCGGCGGCCGCTTTGGCCTTGAACGCAAGGCGGGCACCTCCGCGATCCCCGCCGGAAAGACCCGTGCGTTGGGATTGAACTGCCGGACTTCCTCGAGCAGCGCCGGTGTCGACACCTGAACGGCGTGGACGCCGCGCAGCGCCACGTAGTCACTGTCGCGGTAGCCGCGCAGCCTCTGCGCCCGGTCGGCATCACCGCCGATGCCGCTGTCCCGCCACATCAGATCGTCGACATCGGAGACCAACAGGTAGCCCGCCTGAAGGACCGTCCGATGCAGCGGCCACGATATCGGAAGCCCCTTCGGCCGATAGCGCACGAACACCTTGTCCGCGCCGTCGACCGAAGGGCTGAGCTGCGTGGAATCGACGTGGAGATGCACCTCAACGCCCGGCCGGGTCGCCGCAATACGCAGCGGATCGATCAACCGCGCGCCGGCGATCGGGACGAGGCCGGAAGTAACGAACCCCTCCAGACGGAGCGGCCTCTGGGCGTCGGCAGAGGATGACGTCATCGGTCCGGTCAACCATCCCGTCGTGGACAAGCCTGAGGATGCGCTGGTGCCTACACCAGTTGCAGAAGCCGGGTCGGCATCAGGCGTGGTTCCAGTTGTCCGGATCGTCGTTCTCGCCCGGTGACAACCCAAGAACGTCGCCGTCGGTGTTGACACCGAGGCCAAGCACGGTGCGGTTGGCATAGGCGAAGTAGGCGACGACCTGATTGATCTCCAGGATCTCGCCATCATCCCATCCCGTGGCCCGCATCGCCTCGACGGTGTCCGGCGTCATGCCGGACGGCTCGCGGGTCAACCGCTCGGCGTAGCGCACGGCGGCCTGATGCTTGTCGTCGAACGCCGCCGCCGGATCGCCCGCCTCGAAAGCGGCACGGATGGCGTTGGAGCGGTCGTCGTCGGCCAGCAGGCGACGCAGGCCTTGAAAGTGGTGCTCCACGCAGTACGAGCAGCCGTTCAGATGGCTGACCAGCACGCCGAGCGCCTCCAGAAAGTGCTTGGGCACCCGGTTTCCGGAATGATGCAGCACGTATTTGTAGAGGGTCATGTGACCCTCCATCGAATGCGGCCGCAGCGAATGCGCCATCATGATGTTGTCGACGTTGCCGTTCGGCCCGACGACCCGGTCGTAGAGGGTCTTAAGGCGCCCGGTCGCTTCCTCGAACGGAACGGTCTTGATCCAGGTCATGCAGGGTCTCCGGTTCAGGCTCAAGGCAGTCTAAGCGGCCTCCATCTGGACACCAAGTGTATGCTCGAACGTGAGTTGTGCGTACACACAGGCATTTCCATGCTGAACGACTCCAATCAGCCGGTTTGTCTGCCTCATCCTGGTCGGACGAAGCGTCAACCGGGTCGCTCATCCTCCGTTTGGACGACTCTTGAGATCAGGACACCCCAAGGGTACCGTCCGACGTCAACGTGACGCATTGTGCAAGTGCAGGGTCACCCGACTCAACGTCAGCGATTGGGATAGGCGACCGCTCTGTTGTCGGTGACGCCACGCCAAAGGACCAAGTTGAACAATGCCCGCTTCAGAAAGCACGGCACCTGCCAGGAAATCCCCAATGGCCGGGTTTCGAGCCGCCATTCCGACTGAATCGATCGCCACACTCAGCGCGCTCTTGGACAAGGCCCTGGCGGAGGCTCCCCGCCTGAAGTCAAGCGTAGCCGCGCTGTATCGGGACCCTACCACAGCAATAATCGCCGAGGGTCTGGTCGACTGGTTCTGGCAGTCGCCAATCCCGAGTCTGTATCGTGAAAACACAGGCGACGAACCCGGACTGCTTGTCGAATTCACCACCATCCAACGTCACACCCCTGGACGTTCGGAGACTCGCGTCTCCTGGCATGTGGACGCGAATTTCATTGGCGCCAGCGGAACGCAACGCGTGGTGTGGGTGCCGGTCGACACCGTCGGACGCGACGCACCTGGGCTGGAATTTGCCATCCCCCAGAAGCCCGTCCTGAAGCAGACCATCAGCGAACAGTTCACGATCGCTCGACCAAACGGCGGTGTTCTAACAGACCAGAATCTCCAGGAAATTTTCGGCGATTCCTATCGGAGCTGGCGCCCCGTTCTCGAGCCGGGCGATTGCGTGATGTTCGATCAGTGGGCCGTCCACCGCACCGACCCACAACTGGACGCCGCGCCACGAACGGCCATCGAGTTTCGAATGTACTCGTTGACCGATCCGCCAAAACGTGCGCTCGAAGAGAGCAACGTCCTGGTTTCATCCGCACCGGGCTATGTCGGGCCGCATCCGATTCATTCCGCGACCGCGTCAGCCTGAGCGACGTAACCCCCAAGTCAGCCTCCACCAAAGAGCCCTTCAGCTTGGGCCGAGGTTTTTCCGGGCTCCTCGCCTTCGCCCTACCCCCTTCCGTACAGCCCGTCGAGCTTCTCCCAGTAAGTCTCGCGGATCTTGTGGCGGCGGATCTTCAGGGTTGGCGTCATCATGCCGTTGTCGGTGGTGAACGGTTCGCGAGCCACGATAAAGCGCCGAACCTTCTCGATCTGGGCCAACTGGCCATTGACCCGTTCGACGACCTGTCCCAGCGCCTTGCGGAACGCCTCATCGTCGCACAGCGTCTCCAGGTTGGCCGAGCGGCCGTTCTGCGACGCCCATTCCTCGACGAACGACGCCTCCGGAACCAGCACCGCCACCAGGTAGGGGCGCTTGTCGCCGTACACCATTGCCTGGAGGATCTCTGACTCCAGGGTCAGCTTGCTCTCCAACCGGGCCGGCGAAATGTTGTCGCCGCCGGAGTTGACGATGATGTCCTTCTTGCGGTCGGTGATCTGCAGGTAGCCGTCCGGGTGGATCACCCCGATGTCCCCGGTGTGCAGCCAGCCGTCGATGATGGTCGTTGCCGTGGTCTCCGGGTCGCGCCAATAGCCCTTCATCAGCAGATCGCCGCGCACCAGGATCTCGCCGTCCTCGGCGATCTTCACCTCGACGCCGCGCAGCGGCGGGCCGACGGTGTGGATCTGGATCGCGCCCGGCGGGTTGGCCGAGACCACCGGCGAGGCCTCGGTCTGGCCGTAGCCCTGCAGCAGGCTGACCTTGAGCGCCAGGAAGAACCGCCCGATGTCCGGGTTCAACGCCGCGCCGCCCGATACGAAGGCCTTCAGCCGGCCGCCGAACCGGGTCCCCACCTTGCGCCGCACCAGCACCGACAGCAGGCCGTCGTACAGCCGCTCGCCCAGGGTCAGGCTCGACGGGTCGTCGTAGCGCTTGCAGCCCAGCCGCACCGCGTCGTGGAACAGCTTGGCCTTGCGCCCGCCCTGGCGGTCCACGCCGCGCAGGATGCGGTCGTGCAGCACCTCGTACAGCCGGGGTACCGCCGTCATGATGGTCGGTCGCACCTCCTGGAGATTGGCCGCCAACTGGTCGGGTCCCTCGGCGTAGTAGATCTGCGCGCCGATCGAGATCGGGAAGAACAGGCCGGCGGTGTGCTCATAGGAATGCGACAGTGGCAGCAGCGACAGGAACACCTCGTCGCCCAGGCCGATGGTCTCCAGCAGGGCATGGGCGCCGTCGCAGTTCGCCAGGATCGAACGGTGCGACAGCATCACGCCCTTCGGCCGGCCGCCGGTGCCGGAGGTGTAAATGAAACAGGCGGTATCGTCCCGCCCGATGCCGCGGGCCAACGCCTCGACGTCGTGCTCGGTTCGGTCGCCCATCTCCAGCACGGCGTCCCAGCCGTAGAGGTCGAGCTCGGCGGCGTGTGGGTCGCTCGGCGGTTCCATGGTGATGACGGTGTTGCAGACTTCCGAGCTGCGGGCTGCCGGGATCACCTGCCGGGCCAGCTTGCCGGACGACACGATCGCCGCGACCGCGCCGGAGTGATCGAGAATGTACAGATGGTCGTCGACCGTGTTGGTCACATAGGCTGGCACGGTCACCGCCCCGATCGCCATCGCCGCCAGATCGGCGATCACCCATTCCGGCCGGTTTTCGGAGACAATCACCACCCGGTCGCCGGGCTTGATGCCGAGTTCGATCAGCCCCTTGGCCAGCCGGCGCACGATGCCGTCGACTTCGGCGTAGGTCTGGGGCCGGTAGACCTTGTCGCGCTTGGCCCACAGAAACGGCCGGCTGGCGAGCCGTCTCGCCTGATCGAAGAACATCGTCGGCAGATTGGGAACCGCCGCATAGTCCATGGAGCCTCCCTGGCGCGCCCGACCAGGGGACGCTTAATTGTAGGCCGAGCGCTTGGCGCGCCGGTGTGCCATGGTTATATCGCTGCCTTGGGCGCGGTTTCCACACCAACCCGACGCCGCGCGCCGATCACCGACCAGGATGCACCGCATGGCCGACACCGCCGCCGACCTTGGATCGCTGCCGCAATGGGACCTCGCCGACCTGTATCCGGGCCCGGACTCCCCTGAACTGGCGCGTGACCTGGAGCGTTGCGAAGCCGATGCGAAGGCGTTTCGCGACAAACACGCCGGTGCCGTGGCGTCACTGTCCGGCACCGATCTGGGCCGGGCGACCGCCGCCTACGAGGCGATGGACGAGATCCTTGGCCGGGTGATGTCGTTCGCGAATCTGATGTACGCCGGCAACATGTCGGACCCGCAGGTCGGCCGCTTCTATCAGTCGATGCAGGAGCGGGTGAACGCGATCTCGACCGAACTGCTGTTCTTCGGGCTGGAGATCAACCGGATCGAGGAAGCCGACCTGACGACCAAGCTGAAGGCGCCGGAGCTGGCGCATTTCCAGCCCTGGCTGCGCGATACCCGGGCGTACCGCGAGCATCAGCTGTCGGACGAACTCGAGAAGCTGCTGCACGAGAAGTACGTGGCCGGCCGCGCCGCCTGGACCCGGCTGTTCGACGAGACCATGGCGCGGTTGCGCTTCACGCTCGACGGCGAGGAACTGACGACCGCCCAGGTGCTGGATCGGTTGAGCCACCGCGACGCGGCGATGCGGCGCAAGGCGGCGCACAGTTTGGCCGAGGTTCTGGGCAAGAATGTCGGGCTGTTCGCCCTGGTGACCAACACGCTCGCCAAGGACAAGCAGATCGAGGACAAGTGGCGGCGCTACGCCAAACCGATCTCCAGCCGCAACATCGCCAACCAGGTCGAGGATGACGTGGTCGAGGCGTTGGTCACGGCCGTGCGCGGCAAATACAGCCGGCTGTCGCACCGCTATTACGCACTGAAAGCCAAGTGGTTCGGCGTCGATCAGCTCGACTACTGGGACCGCAACGCCCCGCTGCCGGAAGACGACGACGCCCAGATCCCGTGGACCGAGGCACGCGACACAGTCCTGAAGGCCTATGCCGGGTTCTCACCGAAGCTGGCCGAGGTCGGGCAGAAATTCTTCGACAACGCCTGGATCGACGCGCCGACCCGGCCCGGCAAGGCATCTGGCGCCTTCGCCCACCCGACGGTGCCGAGCGCCCACCCCTATCTGCTGCTGAACTATCAGGGCAAGACCCGCGACGTGATGACCCTGGCCCACGAACTCGGCCACGGCGTGCATCAGGTGCTGGCCAGCCGCCACGGCCAGTTGATGTGCGACACCCCGCTGACCCTGGCGGAGACCGCCAGCGTGTTCGGCGAGATGCTGACCTTCCAGGCCCTGCTGCAAAGCCGGAGCGATCCGGTCGGGCGACGGGTGATGCTGGCCTCCAAGGTCGAGGACATGCTGAACACCGTGGTCCGGCAGATCGCGTTCCACACCTTCGAGGCGCGGATTCATGACGAACGCCGCTCCGGCGAACTCACTCCCGACCGGCTCGGCGAGATCTGGATGGACGTACAGGCCGAGAGCCTGGGACCGGCGATCCGCTTCGACGACGGCTACAAGTCGTTTTGGTCGTACATCCCGCACTTCGTGCATTCGCCGTTCTACGTCTACGCCTACGCCTTCGGCGACTGCCTGGTGAACTCGCTGTACGCGGTGTTCCAGGACGCCGAGGCCGGGTTCGCCGACAAATACCTGGAGATGCTGGCGGCCGGCGGCACCAAGCGGCACAAGGAACTGCTGGCGCCGTTCGGTCTCGACGCCTCGGACCCGGCGTTCTGGGACAAAGGCCTGGAACTGGTTGAGACGATGATTGATCAGTTGGAAGCCGCGACGGCAGCGTGAGGCGTCAGAGTCCGGCGCTGCGGAATGCTTTTTCCAGCGCCCGAAAGGCAAGCTGCATGGAGCCGTGCCGGTTGGTGAACGACCGCGCCGGCTCCAGCGCCGCCAGATCAGTGAACGCGCCGCCAGGCGGTGGACCGCCCTTGGTCAGCATCGCCTCCATCTCGGCCGCCGCGCGGCGCACCTCGGCCACGGTCAACCCCACCACGGCGGTGCCGACCACCGACGCCGCAGCACTGCCCAGCGCACAGGCGTCGACCTGCTGGCCGTAGTCGGTGATCCGGCTGCCATCCAGCACCACCTGGACCTTGATGCGCGACCCGCAGGCCCGGCTGTAGGCCGATCCCGACGCCGTCGGCTCCGGGATCACATGACCGTCGCGGACAATGGTCGCCGCCAGATCGAGCAGGCGGTCCTGGTACACGGCGTCGAGGGTTGTCACCGCCGCCGCACTCCTCAGGCTGCCGCGTCGAGCTCGGCCTGGGCACGGCCCTTGATCGCCGTCAGCATGGCACCCAGGCCGTTCTTACGGGTCGGCGACAGGTGGGCGTCCAGCCCGATTTCGGCGATGAAATCCGGTTCGGTGGCCACGATCTCGCCCGGCGTCCGGTTCGAATAGACCCGCAGCAGCACCGCGATGATGCCCGACACGATGGCAGCATCGCTGATCGCGTGGAACACCAGCCGGCCGTCACGCTTCTCGCCAACCAGCCAGACCTGCGACTGGCAGCCCTTCAGCTTGAACTCGTCGCGCCGGTACTCCTCGGGAAACTCGGGAAGCTTGCGGCCAAGGTCGATCAGGTACTGGTAGCGTTCCATCCAATCGTCAAAGAACGCGAACTCCCCGATCAGGTCCTCCTGCTCCTCGGCGATCGACGATGCGGCAGCGGTCATGGTCCCAGCGTTCATACGGCAGCAATCCTCCTGCCCCTCAGGTGGCGCGGATCGCAGCGCCTGTCAACGCATCGCCGAGGTCAACGGCCGTCACTTTATGCAGAGAAAGCCTTCGAAGCACACGTATTTGAAGACGGTCTGAATATCCTGAAACCCAGCGCGACGGAGCAAGTCTAGATTTCCTTCGGTGGAGAACGGTTCCAGTATGCCCTTAAGAGATTCTGATTTATTCAAAATTTCTTCGCCGGTGAATCCATTGCCGCGCTTGAACGCGGTGTAGAGTTGGTTATTGATGTCCTGGAAGCGCGCGTCCGGGCCGCGGACTTTTTCGAATAGAATCAAAGCGCCCCCCCACTCCAGGGCTTCGTACAGCTTGTTCAAGACCGCCTGTCGGAACTTCGGGGCGATAAACTGCATCGTGTAGTACGCGACGATGAGATCACACGGATCAAGCTCCTTGAACACGATGTCCGTCAGTTCGAAGCTAACCGGATCGCCCGGACGTTGCCGCCCTGTCGCTGCTTCGATCATCGCCGGTTCATTGTCGAGTCCGACAAACTGGATACCGGTCTTGTGCCGGTTGTGATCGACCAGCCGAGCCATCAACTCGCCGGTCGACGTCCCAATCTCATAACAAAGACTGTCAGACCGCAGAAAGAAGTCGCTCAGTTGACACACCAACGCGTGCCCTTCGTCATACATCGGAACCGACCGTCGGATATGCTCGACAAAGCGCTTGGGGACCTCGCCACCGAATGACCAGTGCGCTCGGTTGGCGAGGATCGAATCGCCCGCATCAGCACTCGTGTGTGTGGCTCTTTTGAATTTCGAGTGGGCTATGCGGCCTGCGGGTTGATCCGGGTGAAGTCGAGTTTTCCGGCGATGAGGAAGAGTACGGTGCGCATGGTGGCGAACCGGGTGTAGCCGCGGGCCTTGCGTTTGGCGGCCTGAAACAGGCCATTGAGCGCCTCGATGAAGCCGTTGGTCTGGCGGGTCTGGGTCCAGGCGACGATGCCGTCGAAGTGCCTACGGATCATCCTGGCGACGTCTTTCATCGGCTCGACCTTGGAACGCAGGACGTTGGTGCACCACTGCTTGAGCATGGCGGAGACGACGTTGATCTGCTTGCGCTCGAGGATGTCGCGCAAATTCTCACGGTAGAGCCAGGCGCGCGGCGTGCGTTTGGTGGCGACCTGAGCGATCAACGCGTCAAGGTCGGCCCGGCCCTCGTCAGTCAGCCGGTCGCGGTCTTTGAGCAGCTTCCAGCGCAGCCCCTTGAGGCTCGGATCGGTTCGCTGCTCGATGCGCCTGGTCTGATCGACGGCGGCGGACGCATGGGCGACGACGTGGAATTTGTCGAAGGTGATGCGCGCGTTGGGCAACTGCCTGGCCACGCCCTTGATGAAGGCCGGCGACATGTCGATGCTCACCGAGCGGACCTGCTCGGGCATGGCTTTGTGCTCGGCCAGGTATTCGGCGAAGTGGGTGATGGTTTTGGCGTCCTTGCCTTCGGTGACGAACACCACCTTGCGCTCATCCATATCGGCGGCGATGGTCAGGTAGTTGTGGCCGCGCCGGCAGGAGGTCTCGTCGATCGCCACCGCCGTCACCGTCGACAGATCGGCCTCGGCCAGGGCGAGATCGACATAGCGCGAACAGATCGCATGGACGCGATGCCAGGACAGGCCGACCAGCTTGGCCACGGCGGCAAAGGTCATCTGCCGGGCCATGGCCAGCACCAGCGCCTCGAACAGCAGGGTGAAGCCGGCGAGCTTGCCGAACCACTCGGGCTCGACCTGCACGACCCGCCCGTCGGGCAGCTTCACGCGAGGCGTTCTGACCTCCAGGAAGCATTCGTGCTGGAAGAAGTTCAGATGCCGCAGGCGCTTGATCTGGGTGTCGTGGACCGGATGCACGCCTGCCACGCCGGCCGCCGGAAACCGTGTCCCGGCGACGAAATCGACACCGATCGTCAGGGTCTTCTCGGCCGCGTCGAAGTCGACGCCGTTGACGTACCACGGCTCGGCAATGCCCAAGGCCACCTCGAAGAGTTGGTTCTGCATGCCCCGCACTCGCCTCCAGAGCCCCACCTGCCTTCTGCGTGGCCAGGCGGGGATCGGCCATCAAGGACGCTTCGCGCCGCTGCGCGGTGGCCTCCGGCCATCCTTGACCGCCGATCCCCGCCTGGCCCCGCAGAAGGCAGGTCGGGACGAAGGGATGGTCTCGCCGGTCGAACAAAGGGATCGATGCAGGCCCGTCGTCAGGCCCCAGCTCGACAGCCGCTACCCACTCGGATTTCAAAAGAGGCGTGTGTGTCTTAGTGTCTTTCTCGGCAGGTGGCATATCGTCCTCGAACCCGAATGTTTTAAAGAGAATGGGGCTGGTTCGTCAAATCGCATCCTGTATACGATCAGCATACAGCTCAAGCAGTCATCGAACGAATGTATGCCGACGACAAACAATCCTTGCCTATCCGGTTGTTACCCACACCCACTAAATGTAGGGTGAGTCCATTCTCCCGAGTAGAGCCCGTCGAAGGTCGGCGCTGCGGCCCCGCCGGCGATTCCGAGCAGTGAGCGGAACGAGTTGAACGGATAGAAGCGCCGATTGAAGCGGAACGTGAACTCGTTGAGGTAGGCTTGCAGATGCTTGGCACTGACGCCGTGATGGATGCCATTGATCCAGGTCTTCAGATTGGCGAAGACCAAGTGGATGATCGGCAGGAATTCCTCTGCGATCTCCGGGTCTCCGCATTCGGCGATCGCGTGGTGGTCGAATCCGCGCTTGCGAAGCCCGGCATAGCCGCTCCAGTCGTCGGTGACGATCAGCGATCCGGGAGCAACGGCGTTTTCGACGAAACTGCCGAGCGAATTGGCGCTGCGGTCGGGGACGACGGCGAGACGAACGCGTCCCGCGTAGCGACCGTCTTTCCGATTGTCGAGTTTGGTTCCCGGCTTGCGGCGACGCACCTCCACGGCGCAGGAGACGAGAACCTTGTGATGGACTCCCCGGCCCTCGCCTCGGGTGCGCCCTCCAACCCACGTTTCATCCACTTCGACATGCTCTTGCGGCTTGCCGCCAATCTTGTCGCGCTCTGGGCGCACCATCGCGGCGCGGAGCTTGTGAAGGATGCCGAATGCAGTCTCATAGCGCGACAGGCCGAGTTGCCGTTGAAATTGAACGGCCGACATTCCGGGCGTCTGGCTGGCCATCAGGTAAGCCGCCCAGAACCAGGTCGACAACGGCGTGTGACTGCGCTCCATGACAGTCCCAGCCATCAGGCTTACGTCTTTGCGACAGGCGCGGCAGCGCAGAACGCCCGGACGCGCCTCGAAACGGAACGGTTCGCCGACAACGCCGCATCTCGGGCAGACGAACCCACCATTCCAGCGGGCCTTTTCGAGATATGCAGCACAGGCCGCGTCGTCGGGAAAAAAGCACTGAAATTCCGGCAGCGACTGCGGAAACGGCAGATCTTCTCGGGCCAGGACATCCATGCCAAACGCTAGATCTAGTGGGCATGGGAGTCAACCGGATAGGCAAGAAACAATCATCTTGCGTGCCGGTGCGGTGGGGCGTTCGCTGGTCATCCGCTGTTCCCATTCCGGCAGTTCGTGAACGGTCCACCCACGCTGCCCTAAGTACCGAAGCAACCAAACATCCGGTATCGGACTACCGGCCAGCCACCCTGATTCAGCTTCTTCCGGCGAATGCAGATCGCGGCTCTCAAAATCATACTCCAAAACCAAATTACCTCTGGTCTGGAGAAGTAAATCAAGCGAACTACGCAGCGGCCATAGATAATAAAGGAGTCCGAGCGCTATGCATACATCCGCTTTATTCAAAATAGCGGCGTGTCGCTCCACTAGATAATTGTTAACAAGATGAATTTTATCCTCGACCCCGTAGTATCGTGCAAAGAACTTCGTGCGCAAACAGAACAGAGGATCCGGTTCAACCATGTATACTTGGGCGCCTTCGCGCGCCGCCGTCAGGCCGAAATATCCGTCTGCCGGTCCAATGTCAAAAACCGTCCGGTTGTCGAATGCCGGCAACCACGGTCGGAGAAGCTCCATCTGAAAAATGTTATGATCGGATGCGGTGACGGGTGAGTTGCGCTTGATGTGACCCGTGTCAAACGTCCCCCGGCCATCCAGGAGCGGCATGTTGTGTCGCCAGCCACCAGGGCCGCAGAACTTGACCAAGAGCCGTTCGAACTCATCGCCCTCTTTTGGTATCGATCCTTTGAGGGCCTCGTGCAGGGTATTCAAACGGTGCAGCTGGGCCCGTAGTTCACGCATCCGGGAGTCAACCGCTGGATCCTTGGCCTGCCTATCAAGCTTGTGGCTGAGTCGGTCGCGTTCCGCTGCAAGAAGCCCAAAGTCGCGGCCTCGAAACGCGGTCTTCTGGAGGAAGCCGCCATCGACCGGAGCATAGTCGGAGGCAGCAAGCGACCAACGAGCCATCTGATGCGCCCGTACATCATGATTGCCGATATATAGCATCGCCGCGGTCTCACGCAGTGTCGCAAGAGCGCCTGGGTGTTCGAGCAAGCTGTGCACTTTGGTCCTCACTGTCGGGCATCGACACGCCGTCTGTATGACGAACAGAATCACACCGCCACAATCGTTATGTCGCAACCCTGTCGGACACGCTTGTAATTGCTCACCACCAAGCAGCGTCGTTGCTGATCTCGACCACGCGCTTCGCCGTCAGTAGCGGTGGATACTGTTCGTTCAAATTCGAACTAATTCGTATTGGCCCATCGTCACGTCCCCGCCCCGCGCGCCGCGACCGGCCAGAGGCATTCCACGACCCCATTCTCCAATCCGCCACGTACCCCGACGTACCAGTCGTGCAGGTTCACCGTCGGATCGACGTGCCCCGGAACCAGCCACACCCGGTCGCCAAGGCCGAGCTTGGCCGCACCTGCGCCGAGCGACAGCTTGCCGTGCTCGTCCGCGGCACCGGCATAGCTGACGTCCGGACGCTTCCACAGCGTCGGAAGCCCCGAATCGATGGCCGACGCCTTGTGACCGGCATCAACTACGGCCCGGCCCGGGGCGCTGGCGCTCATGACCGTCGAAGCGACAAACAGCGCGTGTTCGAACTCGGTGCGCTCCACGCCGGAATCGTCGAGATTGCGGGCGTAGTCAGCGTCCAGGAAGCAGTACGACCCCGGCTGCAACTCGTTCCACAGGCCGGTCTCGGTCTCGAACCGGAAGCTGCCGGTACCGGCCCCGCCGATGGTCCGACAGTCGAACCCGGCGGCTCCCAGCTTTTCCGAGGTGGTCTGCACCGCCTGGGCGGCCGTGACGATCGCCGCCCGACGCTCGCGGTGGCCGCGGATGTGCTGAGCCGAGCCGTGATAGGCCTGCAGTCCCTCGAACACCAGGCCCGGCGTGTCGGCGATGTACTTCGCGAGCTCGACCGCCGGGGCTCCGGGCATCACCCCGCAGCGCGCAGCCCCTACATCGATCTCGACCAGCACGTGAAGCTCGACCTGGGCTCGGCGCGCCGCCTCCCCATAGGCCTTCACCTGGATCGGATCGTCGGCGCACACCCCGATCCAGGCACGACGGGCCAGCGCCGCCAGCCGCGCCACCTTGTTGGCTCCGACGATCTGGTTGGAGACCAGCACGTTGTTGATCCCACCGTGCACCAGCACCTCGGCCTCGCCGACCTTCTGGCAGCACTGGCCGACCGCCCCGCGCTGCATCTGCTGGCGGGCGACCGCCGGCGACTTGTGGGTCTTGGCGTGTGGCCGGACCCGGATCCCGGTGTCGTGTGAGAACGCCGCCATCCGGTCGAGATTGCGCTCGAACGCGTCGAGGTCGATGACCAGGGCCGGCGTGTCGATCGCATCGGTCGGATCGCCGACACGGGCGGGAGGGGGTGTGGTCATGACAGAGGCTCCTTGGGACACGCAGAACTGGCGGGGCGAGCATAGCGCCCAACACAGAGTGCTGGACAGGGTCGTTCCACCCACTCCTGCAGAACAATCACCCGGGCGGCGCGGACGCGCGGGTCACCCGGCCTCAAACGCCTCCAGCAACCGTTCGGCCGCCAGCGCCGGCGTGGTCTCGCCGGTCGCGACCGCGGCTTCCAAGGCGCTCGCACGAGCCTTCACGCTGGGCGACTCCTCCAGCGCCGTCATCAGCCGGTCGCGCACCATCGCCCACATCCAGCGCACCTGCTGGCCGCCGCGCTTCGCGTGGAAGGCATCCATACCGCCGACCGTGGCCTGCGACAGCGCCTGGCGGTGCTCCTCCACGGTCTTCCAGACATCGTCGATGCCCTCCTGTGCCAGAGCCGAGCAGGTCAGGACCCTGGGCGTCCAGTTGGGGTCCGGCGGCTGCAGGATGTGCAGCGCCGTCTTGTACTCGCGCATCGCCTTCATCGCGCGGGGCCTGTTGTCGCCGTCGGCCTTGTTGACCACCAGCAGGTCGGCGATCTCCAGGATGCCCTTCTTGATGCCCTGCAACTCGTCGCCCGCACCCGGCAGCATCAGCACCAGGAACAGGTCCACCATCTCGGCGACCGTCACCTCGGACTGGCCGACCCCGACGGTTTCCACCAGCACCACGTCGTAGCCGGCGGCCTCGACCACCACCATGCTCTCGCGGGTGGCACGCGCCACCCCGCCCAGGGTGCCGGCCGACGGCGAGGGGCGGATGAAGGCATTGGCATCCTGGCCGAGCGCGGTCATCCGGGTCTTGTCGCCGAGGATCGAGCCGCCGGATCGTCCGCTGGTCGGGTCGACCGCCAGCACCGCCACCTTTCGGCCCTGGCCGGTTAGGTAGGTGCCCAACGCTTCGATGAAGGTCGACTTGCCGACCCCCGGCACCCCGGTGATGCCGACGCGATGAGCGGCCCCGGCGTGCGGCAACAGGCGGACCAGCATGTCCTGGGCCTGCGCGCGGTGCTCGGCCTTGCGGCTTTCCACCAGGGTGATGGCTCGCGCCACGGTGGCGCGGTCGCCGGCGCGTACGCCCGCCACGTAGTCGTCGACCGACAAGGCCCGCCGTCCGGAGGACGGCGACGGTGTGAATTCCGGTCCGGGCATCGCCGTCAGGCGGCCTTGCTCTCGTGGCCGAGCGCCTTGATCAACCGGCGGAGCAGGTCGACGGCGGCCTCGGCGATCACCGTGCCCGGCGGGAAGATCGCCGCCGCACCGGCCTCCCTCACCGCCTCGTAGTCCTGCGGCGGGATCACGCCGCCGGCGACGATCATGATGTCGGGCCGGCCGAGTTCGGCGAGTGCGTCGCGCAGCGCCGGCACCAGGGTCAGGTGTCCGGCGGCCAACGACGAGGCGCCAACGACGTGGACGTCATTCTCGACCGCCTGGCGAGCGGCCTCGTCCGGGGTCTGGAACAGCGGGCCGATGTCGACGTCGAAGCCGAGATCGGCAAACGCGGTGGCGATCACCTTCTGGCCGCGGTCGTGGCCGTCCTGGCCCATCTTGGCGATCAGAATGCGCGGGCGCCGGCCCTCGAGTTCCTCGAACTCGCGGACCAGCTTCTTCACATCGTCGACCATGCTGCTGGCTCCGACCTCGCTGGAATACACCCCGGAAATCGTGCGGACTTCGGCAACGTGCCGGCCCCAGACCTTCTCCAGCGCCGTCGAGATCTCGCCGACACTGGCCCGGGCACGGGCCGCGTCAACCGCCAACGCCAGCAAATTGCCCTCGCCGGTCCGCGCACTGCGGGTTAGCGCCTCCAGCTTAGCCTCGACGTCCTTGGCATCGCGCTCGGCCCGCAGCCGCTGCAACTTCTCGATCTGGCCCTTGCGGACCCTGGCGTTGTCGACTTTCAGGATCTCGATGTTGTCGGGGTCGTCGACCCGGTACTTGTTAATGCCGACGATGGTCTGGCGGCCGCTATCGATGCGGGCCTGGGTGCGGGCCGCAGCTTCCTCGATCCGCATCTTCGGGATGCCGGCCTCAATCGCCTTGGCCATGCCGCCGTAGCTCTCGACCTCCTGCAGGTGTGCCCAGGCCTTCTCGGCGAGATCGCGGGTCAGCCGCTCGACGTAGTAGCTGCCGCCCCACGGATCGATCACCCGCCGGGTGCCGCTTTCCTGCTGGATCAGCAGTTGGGTGTTGCGGGCAATCCGCGCCGAGAAGTCGGTCGGCAGGGCCAGCGCCTCGTCCAGCGCGTTGGTGTGCAGCGACTGGGTGTGGCCGTGGGTGGCGGCCAGCGCCTCCACACAGGTGCGGGTCACGTTGTTGAACACGTCCTGGGCGGTCAGCGACCAGCCCGAGGTCTGGCAATGGGTGCGCAGCGACAGCGACTTGTCGTTGGTCGGTCCGAACTGCTGGACCAGCTTGGCCCACAGCAGGCGGGCGGCGCGCATCTTGGCGACTTCCATGAAGAAGTTCATGCCGATCGCCCAGAAGAACGACAACCGCGGCGCGAACCGGTCGACATCCAGCCCGGCCTCGATGCCGGCGCGCAGGTACTGCACCCCGTCGGCCAGTGTGTAGGCCAATTCCAGGTCGGCGGTCGCACCGGCCTCCTGCATGTGATAGCCGGAAATCGAGATCGAGTTGAACTTCGGCATCCGTTCCGAAGAGTAGGCGAAGATGTCGGAGATGATCCGCATCGAGGGGGTCGGCGGGTAGATGTAGGTGTTGCGGACCATGAACTCCTTGAGGATGTCGTTCTGGATGGTCCCGCTCAGCGCCTCCGGCGCCACTCCCTGCTCCTCGGCCGCCAGGATGTAGAGCGCCAGCACCGGCAACACGGCGCCGTTCATGGTCATCGACACGCTCATCTTGTCGAGCGGGATTTCCGAGAACAGGGTGCGCATGTCGAGGATCGAGTCGATCGCCACCCCTGCCATGCCGACGTCGCCGGCGACCCGCGGATGGTCGCTGTCGTAGCCGCGATGGGTGGCGAGGTCGAAGGCCACCGACAGGCCCTTCTGCCCGGCCGCCAGGTTGCGGCGGTAGAACGCGTTGCTGTCCTCGGCGGTCGAGAATCCGGCGTATTGCCGGATGGTCCAGGGCTGGTTCACGTACATGGTCGGGTACGGGCCGCGCAGGAACGGCGGCAGGCCCGGCCAGGTGCCGAGATGGTCCAGCCCCTCAAGATCGGCCGGCGTGTACAACGGCTTGACGTCGATGCCTTCCGGCGTGGTCCAGAGCCGTTCCGCATCCTCGATGGCGGTGGCCGGCGCCGTGTCGGTGCGGCGGTCTACCGTTGCGAAATTCGGGATCCGGCTCATTGCGCACCTCCTTGCGGCGTCCACACGCCCAGGTCCGTCAGCAGCCCGCGCAGGGTGGCGAGCGTGTCGTCGCCGGCGAACAGGTAGCCGTCGATCCCGGCCACCCGCCAATCGGCGTCATGCTCGCCGGGCCGGCCGGCCAGCCAAACCCGCGGCGCGCCGGCCACCTTCAGCGCCGAGGCGAACTCGGCGGCCTTTTCCGCGTAAATCGTATCACTGGAGCACAGCACCACCAAATCGGCGGCGGCGGCGTCCGCCAGAACGTCAGCAGCACCGGCCACAGCGTCCAGTTCGCGGTCGACCGCCCCGATCCCACCGGAGCCCAGATGGTTGCGCGCGAAGCTGGCGCGGGCGGTGTAGGCGGTCGCCCCGCCGATGCCGAGCAGCAGCGCGCGCGGGCGCCGAGCGGCAGCGTCGCAGGCGTCGCGCAGGGCTTCGAACCCTTCGCCCAGGCGATGGGCGGGCAGCGGTGCGATCTGCGGCTCGACCGGTCCGTTCGGCATCAAAGCCGTCACGTCGACCCCGGCCTCGGCGGCGCGGGCGCGGTCCTCGACACTGGCGGCCGAGGGCAGCGGATCGGAGGGTTTGGCCAACCGCTTGCGGGCAGCCGTCACCAGCGCCGCGCGGTCCACCACCAGCAAGTCCACCGGTGCCTCGTCGACCTTCGGATAGGCGTTGACGCCGGTCAGTTCCTCGCGGCGGCGGGCAATCTGCCGCTCGCGCGCGCTCCACGCCGCCGCACAGGTCTTGGCAACCGTGCCGTCCAGCAGGACTGCCGCCATGCCGCCCGCAGCTTCGATCGCCTGGAACTGCCCCCACGCCTTGTCGGCCAACTGGTCGGTCAGGGTCTCGACGTACCAACTGCCGCCGGCCGGATCGATCACCCGGGCCAGGTGGGATTCCTCCTTCAGAACCAGCTGGGTGTTGCGGGCGATGCGCCGGGCAAAACCGTCAGGCAGGCCAAGCGCATGGGTGTAGGGCAGCACCGTCAGGCTGTCGGCCCCGCCGACGGCGGCGGCGAAGGTGGCGACCGTGGCGCGCAGCATGTTGACCCACGGGTCGCGCCCGGCCCAGGCGCGCTCGGCCGTGGTGACGTGCAGGACCAGGCCGCGGCCGTCCTCGGCGACGCCGCATGCCTCCAGCACCCGCGCCCACAGCGCGCGGGCGGCGCGCAGCTTGGCGATGCCCAGGAACACGTCGACCCCGACCGGCAGCGTCATGACGATCTGTCGGGCGGCGTCCGCCGGGGCCAGCCCGGCCGCCTCCATGGCGCGCAGATAGGCGACCCCGGTGGCCAGCGCATAACCCAGATCCATCGCCTCGTCGGCGCCGGCGGCGTGGTAGGCGCCGGTGTCGATCGACACGGATGTCGCGTTCGGAAAGCGGTCGTGCAGGGTCAGGGCTACCGCCGCCATGCGCGCCAGCGCCGCGTCGACCGGCTCGCCGGCGGTACCGAGGCGGGCCAGCGCGCCCAGCGGGTCGGCGCCAAGATGGCCGAGCGCGGCGCCACCGGCAATGCCACGCCGCTCCCACAGCCCGGTCATCAGGGCGGCGGCCGGCAGGAAGGCGGCACCCGGCTCCAGCGCCACCACGGCCGCGTCGAGATAGACGTCCCTGAGCGCCCGATCGAGGGCGGCGATGCCGTCGATCATCACCCCGCCGACCCCGGCGGTCTCGGAACCGTCACGGGCGGTGCGGCCAAGCCGGCCGGCGGAGTCGAAACGCAGCGCCACCGAGTTCGCCCCGGCGGCAAGGTCGGTCAGGATGGCGGCGTTGGCGGCGGCCGGGTCCGGGTGGGTGTGCAGGGTGCGGACGTCCCAGCCGTCGGTCGCCCGCTCGACTGCGCCGGCATGACGGGCGTCGGCACCGGCGGGGGCCGGCGCGTCGTCACGGCTGTAGATCGGCTCGGTTCGGATGCCCTCTGCGAGTTCGGTGACCAGCACCTTCTCGTATGGCGCGCCCTTCAGCGCCTTCTCAACCAGCGCCCGCCACGCATCGCGGTCCGCCGCCGGAAACCCAGCGGCCAGGGTGAGGACTTCGGTCTTGGCATCCGTCATCGCGTCTCTCCCGAGTCGATCAGGAGATACGACGCAGGACGAGGGTTGGCAACGGGTCGGGCCTTACCGATACCGCTCATACAGCGCCTGCTGCACCGCGCTTGCACCGTCGTCGGCCGCCTTGCCGCCGATGTTGGTCAGCACCACCACGGCCAGGTCGCGCTCGGTGTCGACCAGGATCTTGGCGAGGTTCATGCCGTTCGAGCCGTTGTGGGCGAGCAGCGGACGGTCGCTCCACGGGAACGCAACGACGCCCCAGCCGAGGCCGTAGCCGCCGGCATCCGGGGTACCCGGCGGGGCGTTCGGGCGCGGCGGAGTGCGGGTGTGGACCGCGTGCAAGGTGCGAAACGACTCAGGCTTCAGCAGGGCCGGGCCACGGCGGCCCTCACCGGCGTTCCAGCCGGCCCAGCGGGCGAAATCCAGGACCGACATGTGGGCGCCGCCGGTCGGGCCGAGCATCGGCGGAGCGTCCGCGGCGATGCCCCAGGCCCGCACGGTCACGCTGCCGTCGGGCCCGCGCATATGAGCTGCCGCCGCATCGAGCCGGCCCAGCGTGACCGTCGACCCGAGTCCGGCGGTCGCTAGGCCGAGCGGATCGAACAGCCGGTCTCGGATCAGCCGCTCCCACGGGTGTCCGGACGCGGCCTCGATCATCGTCCCGGCGATCAGATAGCCCAGATTGGAATACTGGAACGGCGACCCCGCAGGCTTGACCGGCACCTTGGTCTTCCAGGCGTCGATCACCCGCAGCCGGCGCGCCGACGGCCCGTGGTCGAAGGCGTCGACGTTGAAGTACAGGTTCATCATCTCGGCGGTGTCGCCAGGGATGCCGCTGGAATGCGACAGCAGCTGCTCGAGGGTCACCGCCGCCAACTCGGGCACCATCCCCGGAAACGCCGCGCCGATCGTCTCGCCGACCGTGGAACTCCAACGCAACCGCCCTTCCTCCACCAGCATGGCGGCCAGGGTCGCGGTCATCGCCTTGGTGTCGGAGCCGAGGTGGAACCGGTCGTCGATCGTCACCGCTATCCCGGAACCCAGAGCGCGTTCGCCGACCGCACCGGCCGCCACGATTTCCCCACCCTTGACCACCGCCGCCGCCAGCGCCGGCAATTGGTGCTCGGCCCGCACCGGCTCCAGGGTCGCATCCAGGGCATCGGGCGCGGCGGCCACCGGCGCCGACAACAGGGCGAGCAGCGCGGATACGGCGAGACGTAGGCTGGTGAGGCGCACGCTCAAATCCTCCAGGTGAAGTCTTGGAGGCTGATCGTCCGCCTGGGCGATGCCCTGTCAACCCCGGCCGGTGCTATCGCGAACGACGCGTCGCTTCGAACACCCGATCCACGACCCGATCCACCATCGCGCCGCAGCGCTGGCCGCCGAACGGGAACAGCTCGGAGAATTGCGGAGCCAAAGTGCGCTCGATCGCCCGTCGCAGCAGCCGGCGGGCGCGGTGCAGCCGGGTCTTCGCGGTTCCCGGCTGGATCGACAGCCGCTCGGCCGTCTCCTCGGTGCTCAAACCCTCGACATCGCGCAGGACGAAGACCATCCGGTAGGCGTCGGGCAGTTCATCGACCGCCCGTTCCAGCACGCGCCGGACGTGCCCGCGGTCGGCCTCGCTTTCGGGACCGGCGGTGCTCGTCGACATCGGGAACATGATGACGCGCTCCTGGCTGGCACCGTTGTAGTTCTCGATCTCCGACAGGTCAGCCGTGGGACGACGCCGTCGCTGGCGGCCCAGCGCCTCGTTCAGCGCGATCCGGGTCAGCCAGGTGGCGAACGATGCCTCGCCCCGGAAGCCGGCGAGCGCGGTGAAGGCCCGTACATAGGCTTCCTGCACCACGTCCTCGGCCTCGGCGTTGTCGCGCATCACCCCGCGCGCCACGCGGAACAGCTGCCGGTTGTGGCGTTGCACCAGCACCCGCACCGCCGGCTCGCTGCCGTCGAGGGCCAGGGCGACGAGTTCGGCATCGCTGGCGGTCTCGTCGACCGCTACGGCACGGTTGATCGCTAAGCCCATGACCCGTCTCCTTCCACCCGCTCAACGCCCGGCCGCCGACCGGATCACGCCATTCGCCATGATGTCGGTGACGGCCGGAAACCCGCGCAGCGCCACTTCCGGCAGATCACCCTCGCCGTACCCGGCGCTGCCCGGCTGCCCGACGATGATCCGTCCGACCATACCGGCGTGCTCGTGCGGGACGCAGTAGTAGTCGTAGACACCCGGTGCCTGCAGCGTGACCGAGAACGCTTCGCCCGGCAGCAGGTATTCGGTGTCCCACGATGTTGCCGATGCCGGGATCCGCCGTGTACGGCTGAAATTCGCTGGGTGATAGGCGGTCGCGGTGTGGGCGTTGCCGACATCGTGGTTGGTCCAGCGCACGGTCTGGCCGGAATGGATGCGGATGCCGACCGGATCGAACCACACCCGCGCACCGCCGTCGACGCCGCGCATCTCGATGTCGACCACCTCGGCCGGCAAGGCCGCACGGCACGGGAACGCGAGGGCGGCAACGATGCCGCCCCCCGTCCACAGCATATGTCGACGCGACAGACTCATTTCGCGACCCGGGCTTCCCCGCTCACCGGCACGTGCCAGAGCACGATATGGGCGTGCGGCACCGCCACGCCGGGGTGGCCGGCGTTGTAGTAGACGTCGACATGATCGACGAGCTTGCCCGGCACCGCGAGATTGTCGAAGGTCTTGTCCGGATTCAGGTGGGCGATCGGGATCATGTAGATCGTGCTGACCAGCTTGCCGTCACGGTCATAGGCAACGAACGGCCCGGCCGGCAGGGTGGCCGGGTCAACGAACAACTGGCCGAGGCCGGGAATGAAATCCGGCAGCTTCACCAGCTTGCTGACCTGCTGGTACGGCGCCTTCGGCGGCGAGGTCGCAACCGACCCGTCGGGGCCATGGGCCAGGGCGACGGTTGCACCGCCGAACAGCAGGGCGGCAGCAAGTGCCAGGGCGTTTCTCATCTCGGCATCTCCGTTGTGGATTGGAGCCGCTCGATGTGGCGGCATCAATCGGTTGGATGCACTCGACGCGGAAAGGTTCCCGGACGGGCCGTTCGCCGTGTACAAACCCGCCATGCCATCGTCGCTACCCTTCCCCGCACTGAAGCAATGGGCGGTCTCGATCGCCGTCACGGTCGTGCTGCTGTCGTTGATCGCGACCGCGGTCGGAGGGGAGACCTGGGAAGTATCGATTGCCGTGCTTGTCACGGTGATAGCCGTGGCCACGCTGCTGCACCGGCTGTTCCCGGGCAGCCGGTTCTTCACCATCACCTTCGCCAACGCGATCGGCGTCTACGCTTGCCTGTACGTGTCGTTCCTGGAGAGCCTGTACACCGGCGTCGACACACCGGTCGCGCTGGTCGGCTTCCTGCTGCCGATCGTGGCATTCGCCATAGGGGTGTTCATGCGCCGGCACTCCATCCGATCGGTCATCGCGTCCGCCCACCCGCACATCCAGAGACGGTTCGGCCGAGCGTTTCTCTGGCTGGTCCCGGTTATCCTGATCGGTTTCGGCAACTTCATCGTTCCGCTTGGCTCGCTCGACTCATTGGCGCAGTCGGAGTGGCTGCTGTTCGCCATGAGTGCCATTGCAGCCATCGTGCTGATGGCAAGCCGCAATGTCGCGGTGTTCCTGATCGATACTGGCCTGTTGTTCGAGGATTTTTTCGACACGGTTGCCGGTTTGGTGAAGCCGGCTTTCGCCTTCCTGACCTTCTACTCGATGATCGTCGTACTGTTTGCCACGCTGTATCGTCTGCTAGGCCGCCTCGATGCCACACCGACGTTCCTGATCGACGGAATCGCCCGCAATCCCAGCTTCGTGGAGAGCCTGTATTTCTCGATCATCACCCTATCGACGGTCGGCTATGGCGATATCGTACCGATCACTTACGCCGCCCGCATCGTTGTCGCCCTGCAGGTCGTCAGAGGAATCATGCTGCTGCTGTTCGGGTTCCATGCCCTGATGCGTCGAACCTCACGCGAGTCCTGAGTTCGTGACAACTGCATATACCGCACCGATCTCCCCGCTGCGCCTGGCCCTTGCTTGGGTGTTGGCGCTGACCGCCCTGCGGATTGCTGGGCTGGCGATGACCGGGCTCGAACTGCACGGCGACGAGGCCCAGTACTGGAGTTGGGCGCAACGCCTGGATCTCGGCTATTTCACCAAGCCGCCGCTGATCGCCTGGGTCATCGCTGCCACTACGGCGGCCTGCGGCGACGCCGAGGTCTGCGTGCGGGCCTCATCGCCGCTGCTGCACGCCGCCACCGCCATGGGGTTGTACGCGTTGGGGCAGGCATTGCGCGATGCCCGAACCGGCATGTGGGCGGCGGTGCTGTGGATCACCCTGCCGTCTGTGGCGTTCTCCAGCCTGATCGTCTCAACCGATGTGCCGCTACTGGCGTGCTGGACGCTGGCGGTGCTGGCGCTGCGGCGCACGCTCGACAGCCGGGAACTGGGGCGGGCCTCCTGGGGCTGGGCAGCGACCGCGGGCATCGCCGTTGGCCTCGGCCTGCTTGCCAAATACGCCATGGCCTACGCCGCCGTCAGCTTCGCCCTGCATCTGATGTTTACCCGCGAGGACCGCTGGATCCTGCGTGACGTGCGTGGTCTGCTGATCCTCGCGATCGCGGCTATCATCCTGGCGCCGAACCTGTTCTGGAATGCCCAGCACGACTTCGCGACCGTCGGCCACCTCGGCGACAACGCCAATCTCAAGGGCCGGCTGTTCAACCCGGAACACGTGGCGGAATTCCTCGGCCAGCAGTTCGGCGTGTTCGGACCGGTCCCGTTCCTCGTGCTGCTGTGGCGCACCGTCGCCTGGGCCCGCGGCCGGGCCAGTGCGGCCGAACGCTATCTGCTGGCCTTCGCGTTGCCGCCGCTGGCCGTGGTGGTCGCCCAGGCATTCCTGTCGCGCGCCAACGCCAACTGGGCGGTGACCGCCTACCCGACCGCCGCCGTGCTGGTGGCGCTGTGGCTGACCGAACCAGGGCGCGCCCGGGCCTGGCGCCTGTGGACCGTCGGCCCGCACCTGGCGGCCAGCCTCGGCTTCCTGCTGCTGGTTGCCGCGTGGCCGACCCTGGCGCCACCCTACGTCTCGAAAGGCTTCGCCCGGCTGTCCGGCTGGCAGACCATGGCCCAGCAGATCCGGCCAATCCTCGACCGCAACCTGACCCTGCCGGTGCTGATGAGCGACCGCATGACCATGGCGGCGCTGCTGTACTACCTGCGCGACCGGTTGACCGAGGCCAGCGGCCGCGACGACGGCGACGCCCGCATGCCGGTGTGGAACTGGGACTGGAACCACCGGCCGGAGAACCACTACGAATTGCTCGACGCCTACGGTGCCAACAGCGGCGACCCGGTGCTGCTGATCACCGACTGGCCGGATCCGCTGCCTATCCTGGAGAAGTTCGAGCACGCCGAGTCCATTGCGGCGCTTTCGGTCACCAGTTTCGGTCGCAGCAAGCGGTTGTCGATCTGGCGGCTTTCGGGATATCGCGGGCACTAGGATTTCAGCACGGAGCAGGACGATGACCATCGGTGTCGGCGGATCGACGGCGGAAGCGGAACTGGCGGCCATGACGTCGCTGCGCGGCGACACGCCGGCGATCGGGGACGCCGAACGGAGACAGCGGATCGAACGGGCCCAGGCGCTGATGCGCGAGGCCGGGGTCGATGCGCTGTGGCTCGACGTCTCGACCAGTCTGACCTACTTCACCGGCCTGCGCCTCGGACGCAGCGAGCGGCTGCACGGCGCCGTCCTGCCGGCGCGCGGCGACCTCAGCTATGTCTGCCCGGCGTTCGAGGAGGAGAAGCTACGCACCATGCTGACCCTCGGCGACGACGTCGCGGTGTGGGAGGAGCATGAGGACCCGACCGCCCTGGTCACCGACACGCTGCGCGCCAAGGGCATCGCCGCCGGCACCATCGGGGTCGACGAGGCCACGCCGTTCTTCACCTTCGACGGGTTGCGCCGGGCCGGCAACGCCTATGACTTCGTCAACGCCAGCCGGATCACCGCCGGCTGCCGGTCGATCAAGTCGGATGCCGAGATCGCGCTGATGCAGACCGCCAAGAACATCACCCTGGAGGTCCACAAGGCGACCGCCCGGATGCTGCACGCCGGCATCACCACCACCGAAGTCCAGGCCTTCATTGTCGAGGCCCACCGCCGGCTGGGGTCGGAGGGGCCGCCGCCGTTCAACATCGTGCTGTTCGGCGAAGCCACAGCCTACCCGCACGGCGTGCCGTACCCGCAGACCCTGAAGGACGGCGACATGGTGCTGGTCGACGTCGGCGCGCCGGTCGACAGCTACCTGTCCGACATCACCCGCTCCTACGTGTTCGGCGAGCCGACTTCCCGGCAACGCCAGATCTGGAACCTGGAGAAGGCCGCAGAACTGGCGGTGTTCGAGGCTGCCCAGTTGGGAGCACGCTGCGAGGACCTGGACGCGGCCGCCCGCCGGGTGATTGAAGCCGGCGGATTCGGTCCCGGCTATGCCACCCCCGGCCTGCCGCACCGCACCGGCCACGGCATCGGGCTCGACGTCCACGAATGGCCGTACATCGTGAAGGGCGACAAGACAGTCCTGGCGCCCGGTATGACCTTCTCCAACGAGCCGACGATCTGCGTGTACGGCGAGTTCGGGGTACGCCTGGAAGACCACATCTATATGACCGTCGACGGCCCACGCTGGTTCACCCAACCGGCGCACACGGTCGACGATCCGTTCGGGTATGAGGCTTAGGTTCAGTGCCGCGATCGAGTAGTGCGGGGCGGTATCCTTCTTTGAGTTGACGCACGTCAATGATCGGGTCGCGAGGAACGCGGATATTGCGGGTCACTGGAACTCGCGCCTTCCGAAAGGGGAGCCGGTCATGATCAACTACAAAGTTCTCGCCGCAGCCACGATAGTCACCTTGGCACTGCCGGCCGCCTCCATCGCGCAAACCGCGAAACCAGCC
Organism: alpha proteobacterium BAL199; assembly: GCA_000171835.1. Classification (GTDB taxonomy): domain Bacteria; phylum Pseudomonadota; class Alphaproteobacteria; order Thalassobaculales; family Thalassobaculaceae; genus Thalassobaculum_A. The sequence goes on from ABHC01000010.1 coordinate 191,827, forward strand.
TCAATGCAGGAATGCACGCGCCCCGACCCGTCGAGCGACCCCGCCGCGATGCAGGGGTGCATGACGAACATGCAGGAAATGATGGACAAGGCGCGGCAGGCGAAGACGCCAACTGAGCGTCAGGCGCTGATGGCAGAACACATGGCCATGATGAAGGGGCAGATGGCGGCCATGTACGGCATGAAAGGTCACGGCGGCGACGGCGCGATGATGGACCCGAAGTCAGCGCCGCAGATGAAAATGATGCAGCAGCGCATGGACATGATGCAGGACATGATGAAGCAGATGCTTGATCAGCAAGATCTCATGATGAAGCCGACCAAGTAGCAGCCGACGACCTGACCCTTGTTCAAAATTTAGTGTTGGAGGCACCAATGGGCGGATTCCTAGATCACGGCGATTCGATCATGTGGGGCATGGGGTGGGGACATCTGCTCTTCACCCTGCTGGTCATCCTCGTGATAGCGGCGTTGGCCAAGTACCTCTTCTCCAGGAACAGCGGGACCGGCTGATTCTTTCAGAACGATCGGCGGGATACTCCCTCAACGAGCCGCGGCGGGCGGGCTATCGAACGGCTGTCGATGCGACCTCGATCAGCCGCCCGCCTTCCAATCTCACGACCCGATCCATCGCAGAAAGCGCCGCCGGGCGGTGGCTGATGGTGATCACGGTGCGGCCGGCGATCAGCGGCTGCAGAGCATCGAGCACCGCCCGCTCGGTCTCGGCGTCCAGGCCTTCGGTCGGCTCGTCCAGCAGCAGGATCGGCGCGTCCTTCAGCAGCACTCGGGCCAGCGCGATCCGGCGTGCCTCGCCGCCCGATACCGCCACCCCGGCCTCGCCGAGCCAGGTGTCGAGGCCATCCGGCAGTGCGGCCACGAACGCACCGAGCCCGGCGCGTTCGAGTGCCTGCAGGAAATTCTTATCATCGGCATCCGGCGCGGCAATCGCCAGGTTGTCGCGCAGGCTGCCGACCAGGATCGCGGTCGCCTGCGACAGCACGCCAATGCGGCCATGCAGGTCGGCGACGGTCAGATCGCGCAGGTCGACTCCGCCGAGCGTCAATCGCCCGACGTCGGGATCGTGGAACCGCAGCAGCAACGACAGCAGGGTCGACTTGCCAGCCCCGCTCGGCCCGGAAACTCCGAGCTTCCCGCCATCCGGAACGGATAGGTCGATGCCGGACAATGCCGCCGCATCGCTGTCGGGATAGCGAAAGCTCACCCCTTCCAGCACCAACGCGGTCGAACTCGGCGCATCCCGGCGGCGCTCCGCCGGTGGATCGAGCACCGGCGGTGTCGCGTCGGCGATCTCGCGGACCCGGCGCGCCGCCGCCTTGGTCCTGCCAAGCAGTTGCCAGGCCAAAGGCAGGGGAGCCACCGCTTCGAACGCCGCCAGGGTGACCAGCACCGCTACTGCGATCAGCGACCCACCGCCGGCCACCGTCGTGCTCAGCACGGCACCGCCGAGCACGATCGCCACCAAGGCCAGTTGCGCAACGATCTGGCTGGCGGCTCCGCTGAACGCCGCGATCACGGCCTGGCGACGCAATGCCGATTCATGAGCGGCTTCCGCTTCGGCGATCACGACTGCCTGCCGGTCGAGCGCCTGGTTGGCGCTGAGATCGGCCATGCCCTGAACCATATCGACCAGTGCGACCCGGAGCCGTGCCGAGGCTTCGACCTGCTCGCCGCCGGTCCGACGCCCGGCGCGCTCCGCCAGTGCCGGCACGCCGATGCCGGCGAACGCCATCAACCCGATCACGACGATCGCGACGACCGGCGACAGGCTTCCCAGCACCACTGCCAAACCGAGCGCCGTCAGCATCGCTACCAGCGTCGGCGTCACCAGCCGCAGGTACAGCCCGTCCAGCGCATCGATGTCGGAGACCAGCCGCGCCATCAGGTCGCCGCCGCGCCAACCGCCGAGGCGCGCCGGCGCCAGCGGGATCGCCCGTTCGAAGAACCACAGCCGCAGGTCGGCCAGCACCCGGAACGTCGCTTCGTGCGTGGTCAGGCGCTCCAGGTAGCGCGCCGCGGTGCGCGCGACGACCAGCGCTCGCAACCAGACGATCGCGGTGAGTGCACCGCCGGTCGAGGCCCCGGCCACCAGACCACCGGCCAATCCCATCAGCACGATCCCGGTAATCGTCGCCGTGACCGCGAACGCAGTCCCAAGCGCCAGCCATCCGGCTCGGCGGCGCGCCAGTGCCAGCAGGGCGATGAGGTCAGACAAATCGGGTGCTCTCGCCGTCGGTTTCGACCACCCGCCCGGCCTCGATCCGAATCACCCGGTCGGCGCGGGCGATGACCTGGGGGGAGTGGGTGGCGATCAGCACGGTACGGCCGGCACGCAGGCGATCGATCGCGTCCAGGACGGCGGCCTCACTGTCCCGGTCGAGGTTGGCGGTCGGTTCGTCCAGCAGGACCAGCGGCGCATCGCGCAGGAAGGCCCGGGCCAGCGCCACACGGCGCGCCTCGCCGCCGGACAGACCCCGTCCGCCCTCGCCCACCACGGTTGCCAGCCCGTCAGGCAGTCGGTCGGCGAAACTGGAGACCCGGCACGCCTCGGCCGCCTGCCGAACCGCTTCCTCCGGTGCATCCGGCCGTCCGAGTCGCAGGTTGTCGGCCAGCGTCCCGACCACGATCCGCGGCGTCTGTCCGGCCCAGGCGATCGAGGTCCGTAGTTCCGCTCCGGCGACCGAGCGGCCGCCGACGATGATGGCACCGCCGGTCGGACGTTCGTGACCCAGCAGCAGGGCCAGGACCGACGACTTGCCGGCGCCGCTTTCCCCAACCAGGGCCACCGTCTCGCCGGGCGCTATCCGGAAGCTGCAGCCGTCCAGCGCTGGGCGCCGGCCGCCCGGATAGGACAGGTCAACGGACTTGAACATCACCTCGGGCGCCCGCTCCAACCGAGGCAATGCGTTGCCGGACGGCAGCGCTGCCGCCGCATCGAGGATCTCCAGCATGCCTTCGGCGGCGCCGACCGCCGCCGCTCGGTCGTGATAGTGCTGACCGAGCCGGCGCAACGGTTGGAACAGTTCCGGCACCAGGATCAGCAGAAACAGTCCGGTCTCCAGTTCCAACTCGCTACGTCCGTCGAGCAGAGCCGACCCGATCCGCCCAGCGACCAGGGCGAGCGAACCGATCGCCAGCAGTTCCAGGACTGTCGACGACAGGAAGGCGACCCTCAGCACCGCCATGGTCGACGCCCGATAGGCATCCGCCACCTCGCGGACCCGCCCCAATTCGCGTTCGGCGGCGCCAAAAAGCTTGAGAGTGGTCAAGCCCTGCAGCCGGTCGAGAAATACACCGCTCATCCGCTGCAGAACGATCATCTGTCGGCGCGCGGTCGTGCCGGTGCGCCAGCCAACCAACCCCATGGTCAAGGGCACAAGCAGACCGGCCGCCAGCAGGATCCATCCGGTTCCGGGGTTGACCAGGAACGCCGGTACCAGCAGCGCGACCGGAATTGCCACGGCCAGGGCCTGCACCGGCAGGTAGCGCGCCACGAACCCGTCCAGGGTTTCGACCTGCTCCATCAGCGTTGCGGTGACCGCGCCGCTCTGCCGGGCCTTCAGCCAGGACGGGCCAAGCCGAGCCAGGGCGGCGACGAGATCGGCGCGCACGGCCTGTTTTACCCGCGAAGCGGCGGTCGCGGCGACAATCTCGGAAACGGCCGTCAATCCGGCCCGAAATGCGAACGTCAGGATCGCAAACCCGGCCGTCGGAAGCATCGCCTCAATCGACAAGCCACCGATCGCGTCGGCAATCAGCCGGGCCAGCAGGAACGCCTGGAGCACCGCCAGCATTCCGCCGGCAAAACCAGCTCCAATCGCGAGTGTCAGGGGCACTCGGCCCCAATGCGCCTGTTGCTTCAGCCAACGCTGACGGCGGCGGTCCTCGGCACGGCGCAGCGCTGCGGACGGCTGTCCGCCAGCATCGGCGACAGAAGAGGAGAGGACGTCAACCATGGCGCGGCTGCGGTACCCCGCGCCCGCTGCGGTGTCAAACTGCCTGAGGAGCGAACGGCTTGATGCGGCGCGCATTGCTCCTACATGGACCTGGGTGGATCAGGCAAACGACAGGACCGTGATCGGCCGCGGCGGTCGACGGCGCGTGGGCGTGGAGATCGAGTTCGGAAAGCTGGATTCCGATCGGGCCGCAGCGGCCGTGCAACGCCGTTTTGGCGGCACGATCGAGTCCGGTGGCCCACATCGGGTTGCCGTCCGGAACACCGAACTGGGCGACTTTCGGGTGGAACTCGATTGGGGCTGGGTTCATGGCACCGCTGGCAAAGGCGGGGTCGTCGACAAGGCCAAGACGCTGTTGGCAGACCTTGGCCGAGAGGTCGTCCCGACCGAATTGGTAACACCGCCCATGCCCGCCGGGCGATTGCCGGAGATCGATTCTCTGGTGATGGATTTCGTCGAACTCGGCGCCGAGGGCACCCGTTCGGGACTATTCAACGGGTTCGGCTTGCATCTCAATCCATCCCTCGCGGCGGATGACCTGGCTGCCGACCCGATCCGCCGGGTCCTGCAGGCATATCTGCTGGAAGCTCCGGCACTGCGTGTCGCGATCGATGTCGATCCGATGCGCCGCCTGCTGCCGTTCGTCGAACCGTTCCCGCAGCCCTATATCGACCATGTTCTCCATCCGGACTATGCGCCGTCGCTGGAGCAGTTGATCGACGACTACATCCGATTCAGTCCGACACGGAACCGCGAACTCGACCTGTTGCCCTTATTCGCGCAGATCGACGAGGAGCGCATCCGCCGGGCGTTGCCGGATCCCCGCGTTTCGGCACGCCCCACCTTCCATTGGCGCCTGCCGAACGCTGACATCGAGGATCCGAATTGGACCGTCGCGGGACAGTGGGCCCGCTGGCAGCGGATCGAGGAGATGGCCTGCGACACAGCCGCATTGACGGAACGGCTGACCGAACGCGTCCAAGTGCTTGAAGGCCGTGAGAGCGTGTGGGCCTCGCTGTTTTGAGACTTCCACTTCACCCAAGACCACGCATCGGCGTGACGACCGGTCGGTTCAAGGGCCGAGCGATGCGCCTCGCCAATTCGCTTGGTGTTGTGTTGGCGGGCGGCACGCCGGTCACCATCGGGCCCGGTCTGCGCACCAAACTGGACGATCTGGACGGCCTGATCGTCGGCGGCGGTGTCGACATCGAATCCAGGTTGTACGGCATCGATACCACCGACGAGTGGCCGTACGATCCCGACCGCGACGCTCTTGAGATCAGGGCCTTGGACTGGGCCGAGCAACACGACAAGCCGGTTCTCGGCATCTGTCGAGGCGCACAACTGCTGAACGTTCATCGCGGCGGGACCCTCGTCCTTGACCTGGACCGTGCTCGCCCCGATCTGCGGAATCCGCGCTCGATCTTCCCATGCAAAGCCGCACATTTGCTGTCGTCATCGACCCTGGCCGCCATGCTCGGACCTGGGACCTTGGGGATCAACGCCCTACACCATCAGGCCGTCGACAAAGTCGGTGACGGGCTGGTGGTTGCTGCCGTCGACGGTGGCGGCATCGTCCAGGCGATCGAACAGACCGGACACCGCTTCCGGGTCGGCGTTCAATGGCATCCGGAACTGTTGCTGTGGAACTCTCGGCATCGCCGGCTGTTCCGGGCGCTGGTCGCGGCCGCAGCGAGCCTGCCTCAGCGGCAGGTGCCCGAGCCGGCTTCGATCAACGCATAACCCAGCGCAGGGGCTGGAGTGCCGGAGCCGACCGACGGTGACTCGATCCGCCCGAACCGGGCATCGGCGGGCACTGGGCCACCGATCTCGGCCAACGTAGAGATGCGGATGTGGTCGGCGGTCTGCGGATAGCGCGTGTCGTTCCATACTACCAGACAGGCGCCGGGGCGTTCCAACGCCGGTGGGATGAACTGCGGCCGCTTGTTGGATACGACCCTGGTTTCCGGCAGGAATCGCCGCAAATTGGTGCCGGCATCGGTGTAGGGCGAGTCAAAGCTGACGATCGTGCCGCGCTCGAACCCGGCCTCGCGGAGACCTTCGGCATAGCCGTGCCATGGCATGGTCAAACGGCATTTCGAACAGTCGACGAGTTCGACCGCCCGCTGACCGGCCAACGCCGTCAGGGCAACCACCGCCAGCCCGCCGAGAATTCCAATGTACGTGACGGCGCGCCAACGGTGCAGCGGTGCTTCCGGCAGCCAGGCGAACAGCAGCAGCGGCAGTGGCATCAGCACGAACATGTAGTGCTCGCGCAGTTTTTCCATGCCGGTGGCCAACACCAATGCGGTCGCGGCGGCCCACAGCAGAAACACCCACAGCCCAAGCCAACGCCGCAATCGACGCCGCGCCGGCAGTGCCGGTGGTCGACCGCGTCGCGCCATATCCGTCAGGAACATCAGCGCAAACAGCGGCAGCAGCGGCAGGGCAAAACTGCCCGCCGAATCCAGAACCAGCAGCAGCCGGTCAACGAGTCCGGTCACCTCGTATTCCGGGACCACACCCGACACGAGCCGGGTGTCGGCAACCGCCATCCAACGCTCGAAATGCCACCCGATCCAGATGTAAGGCGGAGCGGCGAGCGCCAGACCGGCCGCGACTGCGACCAGCCCGCGTCGGCTCCAAAGAACCGCTCGCAACGCCGGGTCGACGCCGGCAGCAACCAACAGGCACAGCAGCACCGGTGGATAGCTGAACTTGCCAAGCGATCCGAACGCCACCGCGACGGCTAATCCGGCGTATCCCGCGACGCTCGGTGCCCGTGCCGACCGGAGCATCAGCCAGACCGTTCCCGCCAGTGCCGTGATCAGCACCAGCGAATCCATGTAGTTTCGAAGCGCTTCCCAGCCATAGAACCAGAACCCAAAGGCCGAGAGGGCAACGGCCAGGGCGGTCCGGCGGTCCTCGAACACCTCGCGGGCGGCGGCGTGCATCAGGACCGCGAACAGCGCCAGCAGTCCGTATCGGATCAGCAACGCCACGGCGAGCGACGGCCCGATGACTGACTCGACCAGCGCCGCCAGCCATCCGGCCATCGGGGGATTGCCGAAATCGTAGATCCAGGCAAAGCCCTGGCCGTACAGCATCAGCTGCGCCTCGTCGCCGGACGAACCGGTGAGAACGAAACTGCGGATCAGGAACGCGACCGAGTAGTAGGAGACTGCCGCCAGAGCGAAGCTGAGCGGCGTCGCCAACCAGTTGAACAACCGGTCGAGGCGTTCGGCGAAGCGGCGCGCACGCGATGAGGTCGAGGTCGGCAGGGTATCGGCAGTCATGGGACCCGACGTATGGCCTTGGCCGGGGACAGGGTCAAGCGCGTGCGACCGTGGCGCCCAGGTCGAAACCGTCGGCTGGACCTAACAGCGCAAGGCGACGATCATGACGGGAAAGCATGCTCAGCCGATTTGCACACGCGGTCCACCCATGAGAATTCTGGCCTTCAGCGATCTGCATCGTGACCGAGATGCCGCGCAAGCCGTGGTCGACGCGTCAGCCGACGCAGACGTCGTGGTCGGCGCCGGCGACTTTGCGACCGAAGGCAGCGGGTTGACGGACACCTTCGATGTGCTCAAGCGCATCTCCGCACCGATCGTCCTGGTTGCCGGCAACCACGACAGTCTCGACGACATGCTACGCGCCTGCCGCGATTGGCCGGCAGCGCATATCCTGCACGGTGACGGCGCCGTCATTCAGGGGATTCCGTTCTTCGGTCTGGGATACGAAATCCCCGCCGGGAACGCTGTCTCCTGGAATCAGCGCATGGAAGAATCGGACGCCGCCGTCCTGCTCGAACCATGCCCGGCCGACGCCGTTCTCGTTACGCACTCGCCGCCCTACGGCGTCGCCGATCTTCAGCGCAACGGCATCCATGAAGGCAGCCGCACGATCGGCGAAGCGGTCGAGCGATGCAAACCCCGACTCCACCTGTGCGGCCACATCCACAACGCGTGGGGCACGTGGGGCACGATCGGCGCGTGCCCAGTGCACAACCTCGGGCCGACGGTGAACTGGTTCAACGTGTAAAGCTCCTACTTCGGCCGCTTAGGCCGCGTCGCGCCGGGCCTTATCCTCTTCCGGATCGTAGGCCAGCGACGGCGCCATCCATTTCTCGACCCAGGCAACCGTCTCGCCCTTGCGCCGGGCGTAGTCCTCGACCTGGTCGCGCTCGATCCGGCCAAGGCCAAAATACCGCGCATCCGGATGGGCGAAGTAGAAACCGGACACCGACGAGGCCGGCCACATCGCGAAGGATTCGGTCAACTTCACGCCGGCCTTGGCCTCAGCGTCGAGCAGTTCGAACAGGGTGCGCTTCTCGGTATGGTCCGGACAGGCTGGATAGCCCGGTGCCGGTCGGATGCCCTGATAGCCCTCGTTGATCATGGCGTCGTTGCTCAACGCCTCGTCCGGCGCGTAGCCCCAGAATTCCTTGCGGACCCGCTCGTGCAGGTGCTCGGCGAACGCCTCGGCCAGGCGGTCGGCCAGCGCCTTGATCAGGATCGACGAGTAGGTGTCGTTGTCGGCGTCGAACTCGCGCGCCTTGCCCTCCAGTTCCGGTCCGGCGGTGACCACGAAGCCGCCCAGCCAGTCGGCCCGGCCGCTGCCGGCCGGCGCGATGTAGTCGGCCAGCGCCAGATTGGCCTTGTCACCCTCGCGCGGCATCTGCTGGCGCAAAGTGTGGATCATCGACAGGGTTTCCTTGCGATCCTCGCCGGTGAACAGCCGTAGGTCGTCACTCTCCGCCGCCGCCGGCCAGAACCCGATCACGGCGCGCGGATGCGCCCAGTTCTCCTCGACGATCCGCTTCAGCATGGCCTGGGCGTCGTTCCACAGCGGGCGCGCCGCCTCGCCGTACTTCGGGTCGTCCAGAATGTCCGGGAACCGGCCGCGCAACTCCCAGGTCGTGAAGAACGGCTGCCAGTCGATCCGCTCGACCAGCTTGTCCAGCGGATAGTCGTTGAACACCGTGATGCCCGGCTTCACCGGCCGTGGCGGGGTGTAGCCGCTCCAGTCGATATCGGCCTTGTTGGCCCGCGCCTCACCGATGGTGATGCGCTGCCGGTCGGTGCGGCCGCGGCGACGGCCTTCGGCCATCTGCCGGTAGTCGGCCCGGACCTCGCTGGCGAAATGCGCCTTGGCGTTCCCGGACAGCAGGTTCTGCACCACTCCGACCGCGCGCGAGGCATCGGTGACATAGACCACGGGTCCGGCCGAGTAGGCCGGGTCGATCTTCACCGCGGTGTGCATCTTCGAGGTGGTCGCACCGCCGATCAGCAGCGGCAGGTCGAGACCCTCGCGCTGCATCTCGGAGGCGACGTAGACCATCTCGTCCAGGCTCGGCGTGATCAGGCCGCTGAGGCCAATGATGTCGGCCTTCTCGGCGATCGCGGTCTCGATGATCTTGGCGCACGGCACCATGACGCCGAGGTCGACGACGTCGTAGTTGTTGCACTGCAGGACCACGCCGACGATGTTCTTGCCGATGTCGTGGACGTCGCCGTTGACCGTCGCCATGACGATCTTGCCTTTGGCGACCGGCGGACCGTCGCCCTTCTCGGCCTCGATGTAGGGCAGCAGATAGGCCACCGCCTTCTTCATCACCCGCGCCGACTTCACCACCTGGGGCAGAAACATCTTGCCGGCGCCGAACAGGTCGCCAACCACGTTCATGCCGTCCATCAACGGGCCTTCGATCACCGACAGCGGCCGGTCGGCCTGCAGGCGAGCCTCCTCCGTGTCGATCTCGACGTGGTCGGCGATGCCGTGGACCAGGGCATGCTCAAGCCGCTTGGTGACCGGCAGCTCGCGCCAGGAATCGTCGACCACCTTCAGCTTGGCGCCGTCACCGCGATAGCGCTCGGCGATCTCCAGCATCCGGTCGGTGGCGTCCGCCCGGCGGTTCAGCAGCACGTCCTCGATCCGCTCGCGCAGCTCCTCCGGGATATCCTGGTACACCGGCAATGCTCCGGCGTTGACGATCGCCATGTCCAATCCGGCTTCGATGGCGTGGTACAGGAAACAGGCGTGCATCGCCTCGCGGACCAGGTTGTTGCCGCGAAACGAGAACGACACGTTCGACACGCCGCCCGAGATATGGACGTGCGGGCAGCGCTGCTTGATCAGCCGGGTGCCCTCGAAGAACGCCCGGGCGTAGTCGTTGTGTTCGTCAATGCCGGTCGCGACCGCGAAGATGTTCGGATCGAAAATGATGTCCTCGGGCGGAAAGCCGACGGTGTCGACCAGCAGCCTGTAGGCCCGCTCGCAGATGTCGGCCTTGCGTTCGGCGGTCTCGGCCTGGCCTTGCTCGTCGAATGCCATGACCACGACGGCGGCACCGTAGCGCAGCACCTTGCGGGCCTGCTCCAGGAACGGCGCCTCGCCCTCCTTCAGGCTGATCGAGTTGACGATGCCCTTGCCCTGCAGACACTTCAGGCCGGCCTCGATCACCGTCCACTTTGAGCTGTCGACCATGATCGGCACGCGCGAGATGTCCGGCTCGGACGCGATCAGGTTGAGATAGGTCTGCATCGCCGCTTCGGAATCGAGCAGCCCCTCGTCCATGTTGACGTCGAGGATAGCTGCGCCGTTCTCGACCTGCTGGCGCGCGACCTGCAGCGCCGCCTCGTAGTCGTTGGCGGCGATCAGCTTGCGGAAGCGGGCGGAACCGGTGACGTTGGTCCGCTCGCCGATGTTGATGAAAATACCCTGTCGCTTCATGTCGCCTCAGGCAGCTTGGATTTCAAAGGGCTCGAGGCCGGACAGGCGCAGGCGGCGTGGTACCGACGGCACCACCCTCGGCCCGCTGGCCTTCACGGCTTCGGCGATGGCGCGGATGTGGTCGGGCGTAGTGCCGCAACATCCGCCGACCAGATTGATCAGTCCGTCGGCCGCCCACCGGCCGAGATGGCTGGCGGTTTGGTCCGGGGTCTCGTCATAGCCGCCGAACTCGTTCGGCAGCCCCGCGTTCGGGTAGGCAGACACCTTGACGTCGGCAACCCGCGATAGCTCCGCGACGTGGGCGCGCAGTTCCTTGGCGCCGAGCGCGCAGTTGAAGCCGACCGCGAACGGCCGGGCGTGCCGCACCGAATTCCAGAACGCCTCCGGCGTCTGGCCCGACAGCGTGCGCCCGGACCGGTCCGTGATGGTGCCGCTGATGATGATCGGCAGCTCGACCTTGGCTTCGTCGAACGCCTCGCGCACGGCCACCAGGGCAGCCTTGGCGTTCAACGTATCGAAGATGGTCTCCACCATGATCAGGTCGGCCCCACCCTCGATCAGGCCCATAGTCGCGTCGTGGTAGGCCTCGCGCAGCTCGTCAAACCGGACGTTGCGGGCGCCCGGGTTGTTCACGTCCGGCGAAATCGAAGCAGTCCGGTTGGTCGGGCCGAGACCGCCACCAACGAAAGCTGGTCGGCCAGTCTTGGCGGTGTGGGCATCGGCGGCACGGCGCGCGATCTCGGCACCCACCCGGTTGATCTCGCGCGCCAGATCCTGCAGTGCGTAGTCGGCTTGGCTGATCGAGGTCGCGTTGAACGTGTTGGTCTGAATGATGTCGGCGCCGGCATCGAGATAGGCGTGGTGGATCTCCTCGATCGCCTCCGGCTTCGACAGGTTCAGGATGTCGTTGTCACCCTGCAATTCGCTGCCGTGATCCTTGAAGCGCTCGCCGCGGAACTCGGCTTCGTTGAACTTCAGGTTCTGGATCATCGTGCCCATGGCGCCGTCGAGCACCACGACGCACTGCTTGGCGAGTTGGTCCAGGGCGTCCAAACGATCGGATCGGGTCATAGCTTTCCTTTCGGCCGGCGGGCAGGCACGGCAGCAGGGTCATTGGCGGCAGCGGCATGGAGGTTACCGACCTCGTCTCCGCCCTGGAGCGCACCGAGGCGCTCGCTCAGCAACTTGGTGTCCTGCGGTGACGCGCCCCCGCCGACCAGTGCGAGGCGGAACCACAGGATCGGATCATTCAGGATCGCAGTGAGATCCCGCGAGGTCGGAGCGGCTTCTACCATCAGCGGTCCCGGAAAGGCCCGGGCAACCGCCCGTAGGGTGGCCGCCCAGCCATCCGCCAGATCGGTGTTCGCAATCCCAAGCGCCGCGACGCCGAGCCCGGCAGCAGCAGCGGCAGCCCCTGCCAGTTCCTCGGTGACACGGTCGCGGTGCGGCGTGGCGAACAGGGCATCATAGCGCAGAGTCAGCAGGACCGGCACTGACCGGCCGGCATCCGACATGCCACGCCGCACGCCGTCGAAGGCGGCTGCCAGCCGGGCGCCGTCCTGGTTGGTCTCCACCACGATTGCGTCGACGCCGCCACCGGCGAGGCCGGACGCCATGGTCCGAGCCGCGGATTCGACCCGTTCGAGCGGGAGGAAGCCGAGTTGACGAATCCGCGACTCCATCCGAGCGACGCCCAGCACCCAGCGGGTGACGCCCGTTTCGTCGGTCGAAATTCGCGCGCTCTGCACCGCATGCTCGGCCGCCATGTAGGAGACGATGAACGCCTCGTCGTGCATCCGATAGCGATCCAGACGTTCCGGCGAGGCGCCGGCGGTGTTGGTGCGGATCACCCGGGCACCGGCTGCAAGATAGCCGGCATGCGCCGCCCGGACGTCACGCGGCTGCTCGAGGTTGAGCACCTCAAGGCAGGCCGCGCCATGCCCTGCCAGCGGCTCGGCCAAGCCGCCGGAAACCAACAACGGCGCGCCGCGAGCGGCCGCTATGAGGTCGGCTCGCGTCACGCGGCGGCTTCCAGCTCGGGCCGCACGCCCAGGCGCCGGCAGATCGCGGCAGCCAGTTGCGGACGGTTCAGGGTGTAGAAGTGGAAGTCCTCCACGCCCTCGGCCATCAGCGCCATGCACAGCTCCGACGCGGTCGACGCCGCGACCAACTGACGGGTCTCCGGGTCTCCGTCCAGGCCGGCGAACAGATCGGCCATCCAGGCCGGCACTGTCGCACCGCACGCCTGGGAGAATTCCACGACCTTCTGGAAATTGGTGACCGGCAGGATGCCGGGAACGATCGGCGTCGTGATCCCGGCGGCGGCGCAGCGATCGCGGAACCGCAGGAACGTATCGGCCTCGAAGAAGTACTGGGTGATCGCTCGGTTGGCCCCAGCGTCCAGCTTGCGCTTCAGATTGTCCAGATCGGCTTCGGCCGAAGCCGAGTCCGGGTGCGATTCCGGGTAGGCGCCAACCGAGATCTCGAAGTCGCCGATCCGGCGTAACCCGGCCGTCAACTCGGCACCATTTGCGTATCCGCCGTCATGCGGTTTGTAGCCACCGGAACCGGCCGGCGCGTCGCCACGCAACGCCACCACATGTCGGATTCCGGCGTCCCACCAACCGCGCGCCACCTCGTCGACCTCGTCACAGGTCGCACCCACGCAGGTCAGGTGCGCCGCCGGCTCAAGGCCGGTTTCCCGCTTGATGCGGGTGACGATCCGGCTGGTCCGCTCACGGGTGCTGCCGCCGGCTCCATACGTCACCGACACGAAGCGCGGCCCATAGGGCGCTAGGCGGTCCAGGGTCTCCCACAGCTTGATCTCGCCGGCCTCGTCCTTGGGCGGGAAGAATTCGAAGCTGATCGAGGGTACTTTGGTCATCTTCCTCTCCTTACGACGCGGCCGCGATGCGAGCCGCCGGGGCTCGTCGCGCCTGCCATAGACACACGGTCAGGGGTTCGCCCTCGACCGAAACGGTGGGCTCAAGGCTCAGGCCGGCATGGGTAGCGATCCGGGCCATCTCGGTCTCCTCGAAGCCCAGCCAGCGGTGCTCGTGTTCGTCGCGCAACTCGACCAATTCGTGCGGCGCGAAATCGACGACGATCAGCCGGCCGCCGGGCTTCAGCACGCGGGCGGCTTCCGCCAGCACGGCGCCCGGCGCTTCCGCGTAGTGCAGGACCATGTTGATCGTCACCGCATCGAACCGTTCCGCCGGGAACGGCAGCCGGTACATGTCGGCCAGCCGGACCTGGCAGTGGCGCACGCCGGCCTTGTCCAGATTGGCGCGCGCGATCTCCAGCATCTGCCGGGCATTGTCGACCCCGACCGCGCTGCGGACATGATCCGCCGCCATCTCCAGCACCCGGCCGGTGCCTGTGCCGATGTCGAGCAGGTCGCCGCCCGGCTCCTCCTGCAGGGCCGCGAGCAGCCGTGCGTCGACCACCTCGTCATCGACGTACAGGCCGCGCAGTTCCTCCCAGCGGGCCGCATTGGCCTCGAAGTACAGGCTGGCGCGCTCCGCCCGCTCCTCACGGATCCGATCGAGCCGGTCAAGGTCGTCGACCGTGGCCTGGTCCTCGGCCGGAACCAGCGGAACCAGCGCCTGCACCATCTCGGCCAGCGCGCCGCGTTCGGCCGGGCGATAGAAGGCGCGAGCTCCCTCGCGGTTACGCTCCAGAACCCCGGCCTCGACCATCAGCTTGAGGTGCCGCGACACCCGCGGCTGACTCTGTCCGAGGATCGTCACCAGCTCCGACACCGACAGCTCGGCGTGCGCGCACAGCGCCAGGATTCGCAACCGTGTCGGCTCCGCCACTGCGCGTAGTCCTGAGAGCAATGCTTCCATGACAGATCCTCGTGCAATCACGATATAAAGATATCTTTATGTCTTTATTAATGCAAGAGGCGATCGGGGCGACGGCCGACACTTTCTATCTCCTGGGCGACGCCTGCCGGAGAACGAAATGAGAAACGCGAAACGCCGCCCATTCGGTCATGGGCGGCGTCGGTTTTGACGAGATCTGCTCAGCCGATAGCTATCCAGCGCGCAGACGGTCGTATTCAGCCTTGGTGATCTCGCCGCGCAGGAAGCGGTCCATCAGGGTCTGGAGTTGCGCACGATCGACTCCCGCCGGAACCGCCGACATCTGCGTCGCCGTCGGCGCCGGATGCAAGCGCTGGTCTGTCGGGGTGCGCACGCCCGGGACATCGGTCGGCTGGCTTGCCTCGGCGGATTGGATGGATGCCTCGCGTTCAGCTTCCGCCTCGGCCACCGTCATGGCGTGCGTCGTACGGCAACGCTGCTTGGCCCCAAGCATCGTCAGGGTCCGATTGCGTGCCTCCAGGGCTGTCGCTTCGGTAGAGGCCGCACCCTTCAAGTCCATCGCCAACGCTGCCGGCAAGAACAGAAGGATCGCCGCCGCACCGACGACAATGTTCTTGTCCCGCGTATCGATGGATTCGTTGACCCGGGCTTTGAGCCCTGAATTGTTGCCGACAATCTCGGCATCGATCTCCGGGCACGTCAGGCCCGCATCGTTCGGCATGTAGGCGGACACCGGAATCGGATCCCGCCCGGCGCAGCCCGCCACCATCAGGCAGGCGCACGCCAGTGCGCACAGTCTTCTCACGTTCCCCACTCCCCCGTCTTCCAACCGTCAAATTTTAACGGGAGGCGGCAAGGCATACAACCGCTGATCGAAACTGGGCGTTACAGAACCAGCCCGCTCTGCGCGTCGATCAGGTGCATGTGGTTCAGATCGGCCAGCAGGTCGATCGGCTGGCTCGGCTCAGCACCGGCCGCTGGATTGACCCGGCCGCACACCTCCACCCCACCGATTTGGAAGTAAATCAGCGTCTCCATGCCCATCGGTTCGGTCACCTCCAACGTCATCTGGAAGCGTTCCTGATTCGGATCGATGTTGCGGTGGGTTTCGGTGATGTGTTCGGGACGTAGGCCGAACACCAGATTGCTCTTGCCGACATGCTTGGTGTAGCGATCGGTGCGGTCGGACGGGACTGGAAAAGCCAGGCCGTCCGGCAGCACCACCCGCAACGCACCGGCCGCCTGCTCCAGGCCGCAGGGAATGAAGTTCATGGCGGGCGAGCCGATGAAGCCGGCGACGAACACGGTCCGCGGGTGATGATAGAGCTCGTTCGGCGTGCCGACCTGCTCGATCCGGCCGGCGTTCATCACCACCACCCGGTCGGCCAGGGTCATCGCCTCGACCTGGTCGTGGGTGACGTAGACGGTGGTCGTGCGCACCTTCTGGTGCACCTTCTTGATCTCGGTGCGCATCTGGACGCGCAGCTTGGCGTCCAGGTTGGACAGCGGCTCGTCGAACAGGAACACCTTGGGATCGCGCACGATGGCGCGGCCCATCGCGACGCGCTGGCGCTGCCCGCCGGAAAGCTGCTTCGGCTTGCGGTCCAGAAGCTCAGAGATGTCCAGGATGCGCGCCGCGTGCTCGACCTGCTTGCGGATCTCGTCCTTCGGCACCTTCTTGAGGCGCAGCCCGAACGACATGTTTTCGAACACCGTCATGTGTGGGTAGAGCGCGTAGTTCTGGAACACCATGGCGATGTCCCGGTCCTTCGGCGGCACGTCGTTGACGACATGCCCGCCGATCGAGATCTCGCCACCGGTGATGTCTTCCAGTCCGGCGATCATGCGCAACGTGGTGCTCTTGCCGCACCCCGAGGGTCCGACCAGGACGACGAACTCCTTGTCGACGATGTCGAGGTCGATCCCACGCACCGCGGGGGTCTCGTCGTAGTTCTTGACGAGCTTGCGCAGCGTTACCTGAGCCATGGCCGGTCTCCGGAAAGTCGAACGGTTTGTGGACGGCGGACCGAGGACACGGTCAGCCCTTGGTGGCACCGGCGGTCAGGCCGGCAATGTAGTAGTCCATCAGGAAGGCGTAGATGACGAGCGGGGGAGCGGCGGCGATCAGCGCGCCGGTCATGATCTGCCCCCAGTTGTACACGTCGCCCTTGATCAGGGAGGTCACGATCCCGACCGGCAGCACGAGTTGGTCCGACGAGGTCGTGAACGCCAGCGGATACAGGAACTGCGCCCAGGACACCGTGAACGCGAAGATCGTCGCCGCGATGATGCCGGGCAGCGCCACCGGGATGAAGATCTTGGTCAAGGTCTGCATGTAGGTGGCGCCGTCGATCAGCGCCGCCTCGTCCAGCTCCTTCGGGATGCTGGCGAAGTAGCCGATCATGATCCAGGTGCAGAACGGCACGGTCAGGGTCGGATAGACCAGGACCAGAACGTACCATTTGTTCAGCAACTGGATGCCGGTGAACTCGTTCACCACCGCGAACATCTTGAACAGCGGAATGAACAACAGGGTCTCCGGGATCAGGTAGCAGAGGAAGATCCCGGTCGCGAGGGTGGCAGAGCCCCAGAACCGCATACGCGACAGCGCGAACGCCGCCAGCACGCTGACGATCATCGTCACGCTCACCACGATGATCGACACCATCGACGAGTTCAGGATAAACGTCAGGAACTCGGTCGAGGTCAGCAGTGTCTGGTAGTTCATCAGCGTCGGCTCGAACACCCACCACGGGTTGCGGGCGCCGGCGATCTCGGTGCTCGACTTGAGCGACGTGATCAGCATGTAGACCGGCGGCGTCAGGAAGAAGATCACGAACACCACCAGGAAGAAGTACGACCACAGCAGGGCACGCCGTCGGTCCTGGCTCATGCTGCCATGGCTGATCGGCCGGCTCGGTCCGCTCTTATCGATCGTCGTCGCGGTCGCCATTATGCCTCGCCTCCGCGCTTGGTGATGTCGCGCAGGATGAACACCGCCGCGATGCCGAGGATCGGCACCATGAACAGCGACACCGCCGCACCCAGTGGAATATCTCCGCCCTGGATGCCCAGGAGGAACGAGTAGGTCGCGAACACGTGCGTGGAGTCGATCGGACCACCGGCGGTCAGGACCCGCACGATGTCGAAATTGGCGAAAGTGACGATCAGCGAGAACATCACGGTGATCGAGATGATGTTCCGCATCATCGGCAGGGTGATGTACCAGAGCCGCTGCCACCAATTGGCGCCGTCGATCGCGGCCGCCTCGTAGAGCTGGTCCGGCACCGACTTCAGTGCTGCCAGATACATGATCATGAAGAACGGCGCGCCGAACCAGACATTGACCAGGATCACGCTGAACCGCGCCCAGTACGGGTTGCCAAGGAACGGGATCGGGTCGATCCCCATCCCCACCAGCAGCCAGTTGACGGCGCTGTAGGACGGGTCGAACAGCCAGAACCAGGCAAGCGTCGACATCGCCGGCGGGATTACCCACGGCACCAGCAGCATGCCACGCCACTTGCGCTGGCCCTTGGTCGGGATGGCATGGACGAAATGCGCGACGAAGAACCCTATGAGGGCTTTGAAGAACACGGCGCTGATGGCGAAGATGCAGGACTGCATCACCACCATCCAGAAAACCTCGCGCTTGAACAGGAACGTGAAGTTTCCGAAGCCGACGAAGCGTTCCATCGATTTGTTCAGGGTCGCCAGATGGATGGCGTAGAACGCCGGGTAGATCACCAGCGACGCGACGATCAGGATCAACGGCAATGTCAGCAGGAAGGCGATCGTCGACTTCCGCTGCATCAGCTTCTTCAGACTGGATCGGTGGTGCGGGTTCACCGACGACACATCGGCGCCGCCGGACTTCGTCACGGTATCGACCATCCTAGGATTCCTCGCTCAAGGTCCCGGCTCG
>ABHC01000009.1 GCA_000171835.1 alpha proteobacterium BAL199
GGTGTTGTCACGTTAACGTGCTGAGGTTGCGGGTTCAATGATCCGGGCGTAGGCGGTGTCGATGCAAACAGAGAAAATCAGCTACAAGCGCCACCGCTTTCCGCCTCAGATCATTTCTCATGTTGTCTGGCTCTACGCCCGGTTCAACTTGAGCCTGCGCGAGGTCGAGGAGCTTATGCTGGAACGTGGTGTGGACGTTTCGTATGAGACGATCCGGCGCTGGACCGTCAAGTTCGGTCCCCGGATCGCCCACGTTCTGCGGCGACGGCAGCCTCGCCCTGGTGATGTTTGGCATCTGGACGAAGTCGTCGTGAAGATCGCGGGCCGGTCATACTGGCTGTGGCGCGCCGTCGACCAACACGGTGTCGTTCTTGAGGAAATCTTACAATCGAAGCGAGACAAGCGCGCTGCAAAGCGGCTTTTGATCAAGCTGATGAAACGTTGGGGCTTCGTGCCCAAAAGGATCATTACGGACAAACTGCGCTCATATGGGGCCGCCAAGCGCGAGGTCGCGCCTGGCCTTGATCATTGGTCACACAAGGGGCTCAATAACCGCGCCGAGAACAGCCACTTGCCCTTCCGAAAACGAGAGCGGGTGATGCAAGGCTTCCGATCACCGGGTGGATTACAACGCTTCGTGTCTATGCAATCCGCAACCCGCAATCGTTACTCTGTCCCAGCCCGCCGTCGTTCCGCCCTCACCATTCGCTACCATCGGCTCGAAGCGTTCGAAGCTTGGAAATCCGCGGCACATGCCGCTTGATCAACGACCGGCATGCCAACTTGCTAACTCGACGAGTTAACGTGACAACACCTGTCCAGGCCGACCTCGCGCAGGCCGAGGGCGAACTGAACCGCATCGGCGGCGCCGGAGACGTACAGCCGCGGGCCGAGGCTGCGTCCCGGCTTCGGCGGCGGGCCGATGATGCCGCCGTCGAGGAACGGGCCGCCGACCGAATCGATGATCTCGGCCGACTCCACCGCGGTCGCCGGGGCGACGGCGTTCAGGTCGATGTACAGCGGCTTGTGACGCACCGTCGCAATCGCCGAGGCGAGACGGGTGGCCAACTCGACTGATTGATCCGGCGGCAGGACCGACAGCACGACGTCAGCGAACTCGATCGCCGCCACGTCCTCGCCCTTGTCCTCGATACCGGCCTGTGCCGCCAGTTTCTTGGTCCGCCGAGACCGGTCGGCAAGATTGGTGGTCACCCGAACCCCGTGGTCGACCAGGGTCCGGCCGATCGCGTGTCCCATATCGCCGGGCGTGAAGATTGCTACCGTGTGGATCGCCATGCCGTCAGCCTCGATTTCCCGCGTTTCGGCGGCGCCAATAGGGCGCGGCGTCCATGGTTGCACCCTGATGACACCGTCGATAGGTTACCGCGTCATCACGCAGGGATACACTGCTCCGTGCAATACATCAGCACTCGTGGCCGCGCTCCGGCGCTGCCGTTCGATGAGGTCCTGCTGTCCGGCCTCGCCCGCGACGGCGGACTGTACGTCCCGGCGGTCTGGCCGCTGTTTTCCCGCGACGATATTCGCGCGCTCAAGGGCCTGTCCTATCCCGAGTTGGCGCTGCGGGTCATGCAGCCCTTTGTCGGCGATACCATCCCGACCGACGCGCTGAAACGCATCGTCGACGAGACCTACGCCGGCTTCGGCCATCGCTGCGCGGCACCCCTCAAGCAGCTGGCGCCCAACCTCTGGCTGATGGAGCTGTTCCACGGCCCGACCCTGGCGTTCAAGGACTACGCCATGCAGGTGCTGGCGCGTCTGTTCGACCATGTCCTCGCCGCGCGCGGCGAGCGGGTGACCATCGTCGGCGCCACCTCTGGCGACACCGGTGCGGCGGCGGTCGAGGCGTGCCGGGACCGCGACAACATCGACTGCTTCATCCTGTTCCCCAAGGGCCGGGTGTCACCGGTGCAGCAGCGCCAGATGACCACGGTCGACGCGGCCAACGTCCACGCCATCGCGGTCGAGGGCACGTTCGACGATTGCCAGGACTTGGTAAAGGCGGCGTTCAACGACACCGCGTTCCGCGACGGCTACAATTTGTCGGCGGTCAATTCGATCAACTGGGCGCGGATCATGCCCCAGATCGTCTACTACTTCTGGGCGGCGGTGAACCTGGGCGCGCCGGAACGGCCGGTGTCGTTCGCAGTCCCCACCGGCAATTTCGGCAACGTCTACGCGGCCTATGCGGCGTTGCAGATGGGCCTGCCGATCGAGCGACTGGTGATTGGCAGCAATTCCAACGACATTCTCACCCGCTTCCTGGCCGACGGGGTCATGGAGATGCGCGGCGTGGTGCCGACCCTGAGTCCGTCCATGGACATCCAGGTGTCGAGCAATTTCGAACGGCTGCTGTTCGACCTGATGGACCGCGACGGTGCCGAGGTCGACGCCACCCTGACCGCGTTCCGGCGCGACGGCCGTTTCGCCGTGGGGTCGAACCGCCTGACGCGCGCCACCAATCTGATCCTGGGCGGCACCAGCGACGACGACGCGACGGTCGCGACCATTCGCCGGGTGCGCGACGAAACCGGCGAACTGCTGGACCCGCATACCGCAGTCGGCGTCGGTGCGGCCGAGTTGACCAAGGCCGATCGCGATCCGGCGGTCCCGCTGATCGCGTTGGCCTGCGCCCACCCGGCGAAATTCGCCGAGGCGATCGAGCGGGCGGTTGGCACGCCGGCACCATTGCCGGAGCGGATGGCCGATCTGATGACCCGCCCGGAGCGCAACCCGGTGATCCCGAACGATCTGGGCGCACTGCAGGACTACATCCGCAATCGGGTAGATTCACGGGGAGCAGCGGCTTGAGCGACACAATCCCCGCGATGGGCATTCGCGTCACCAAACTGGACAGCGGCCTGACCGTCGTCACCGACGCCATGCCGTCGGTGGAGTCGGCCTCGGTCGGGTTGTGGGTCGGGGTCGGTACCCGCCACGAGAATCCGGCGGAGAACGGCCTTGCCCACATGATCGAGCACATGGTGTTCAAGGGCACCCGGCGGCGGGATGCGGCCGCGATCGCTCGCGAGATCGAGGACGTCGGCGGGCACATGAACGCCTATACCTCGCGCGAGCAGACCGCCTATTACGCCAAGGTGCTGGCCGACGACATGCCGGTCGCGGTCGACCTGATCGCCGACATCATGCAGGATTCGCTGTTCGATCCGGACGAGCTGGCGCGCGAGCGCTCGGTGATCATCCAGGAGATCGGCCAGGTCGCCGACACGCCGGACGACATCATCTACGACCATTTCCAGGAAGCGGCGTACCCGAACCAGGGCCTGGGTCGTCCGGTGCTGGGCCGCACCGAGATCGTCCAATCGCTGGGGCGCGACGCGCTGGTCGGTTATCTCGACACCAACTACGGTCCGGGCATCTCGATCCTGTCGGCGGCCGGCAAGGTCGACCACGACGCCTTTGTGGCGCTGGCGGCCGAACGCTTCGATCATCTGCCGGGCCGGGCGGTCGCGACCACCGACAAGGCGAACTACGTCGGCGGCGAGGTGCGGGTCGAGCGCGAGTTGGAGCAACTGCATGTGATCCTGGGCTTCCGGGGCGTTGCGTTCGACGATCCCGACTTCCACGCCATGCAGGTGTTTTCCACTCTGTACGGCGGCGGCATGTCGTCCCGGCTGTTCCAGGAAGTCCGCGAGAAACGCGGCCTCGCCTATTCGGTCTACTCGTTCACCTCGTCCTATCTCGACGACGGCATGGTCGGGGTCTACGCCGGCACCGGGCCGGACGAGATCGACGAGGTTATGCCGCTGGTGGTCGAGCAGTTGCACGCCGTGGCGGACAAGCTGGAGGAGGGTGAGTTGGCCCGTGCCCGCACCCAGCTCAAAGCGTCGTTGCTGATGAGCCGGGAGAGCACTGGCACCCGCTGCGAGCAACTGGCCAACTACATGCTGGTCTACGGCCGCCCGCCGGTGGTGGCGGAGACCGTCGCCAAGGTCGACGCGGTCGATGAGGCGGCGATCCGCCGGGTGGTCGCCCGCCTGTTGGCCTCACCGCCGACCCTGGCGGCGATCGGCCCAACCGGCGCGCTGGAGAGCTACGACAAAGTCAAGGCGCGGCTGGTTTAACGTACTGCGTTGCGCCGCGCGGCGTGGCGGGCGGCGATCCAGGCGAAGGTCATGGCCGGACCGATGGTGATACCGGGGCCGGGGTAGATCCCGGCCATCATCGAATCCATGTCGTTGCCGCAGGCGTACAGCCCGGGCACCGGCGCGCCGTCGCCGTCGAGCACCCGGGCGTCGGCGTCGGTCACCAAGCCGACGCTGGCCCCGATGTCGCCGGGATACACCCGGATTGCGTAGAACGGCGCCGTACCGATCGGCCCCAGGCACGGATTTGGTCCGTGCGCAGCATCGCCGAGATTGCGCTGGTAGGCGTCGCCGCCCTTGCCGAACTCCGGGTCGATGCCGTCGGCGGCGTAACGGTTGTTGCGGTCGACCGTGTTCTGCAGAATCGCTGGGTCTAACCCGAGGGCATTGGCTAGCCCGGCCAGGGTGTCGGCGCGGGTGACGTAGCCGTCGGCGACCGCGCCACGCAGGTTGAGGCCGCGCGGCCGGACCATGCCGAGCCCGTATTTCAGGATGAACGCCTGGTCGCAGATGAAGAAGCACGGGATGGTCTGCCGCTCGTGGTGGGCGCCGTACAGCGCCTGGCCGAACAGATGATAGGTCGTCGCCTCGTTGACGAACCGACGTCCGGATTGCTCGACCGCGATCAGGCCGGGCTTGCCGCGGTCGAGCACGAAGTGCGGGAACACCGCGGTGCTGCCGTCGGCGCGCGGGCGGATCGACATCGGCGCCCAGAAGCTGGCTTGGGCGTGGCCCTCGCCGAGATGGCCGCCGGCGCCAATCCCATAGGACACGCCGTCGCCGGTCACGGTCGGCACCAGCGGCGAATGCTCGGCGACCGGTTCCGGCAGCAGCCGCTTGCGCAGTTCCGGGTGCCGCGAGAACCCGCCGGTGGCCAGCACCACGCCATGCCGGGCCCGCAGGCGCTGCGGTCCGTCGGGGGTTGCGACCGTCACGCCGTCGATCCTTCCGCCAACCTGGAGCAGTTCGGTGACATCGGTGTTGGTCTGTATCGGCACATGTCGTTGCAGCAGCGCGAGCAACAGCCGGCCGGCCAGCGCGTTGCCCATGACCAGCCGGGTTCCGCGCCGGTTCCGCAGCCGGTCGGCGCCGTGCCGCGTCAGGATTGAGAGAGTGTGCCGCAGGGATCTGACAGCACGGGTCGCGTTCAGCAGGTGGCCGATGTCGGTGCGGTCGACCATCATGCCGCCGAACAGGGTGAACTCCGGCAGCGGGTCGCGCAGCAGCGTGAAGTCGCGGCCGAGCAGCCGCCCGTCGAACGGCATCGCTTCCAGCACCCGTCCGGACAGGGTGGCGCCGTCGGCGGTCGCCAGATAGTCCGGGTGGTGCGGATAGGCGCGGAACTGGACCGGGGTGCTGTCCTCCAGGAAGCGCACCATCTCCGGGCCGCGCGTCAGGAACGCCTCGCACAGTTCTGGCCGCAGCCGGTCGCCCACGGTCGCCTGCAGATAGGTTCGCGCCTGGTCGATGCTGTCGCCCGGTGGTGCGTGGTGGGTGTTCGGAACCCACACCGAGCCGGCCGAGATCGCGGTGGTGCCGCCGACCACCGGAGCCTTCTCGAGCAGCACAACGTCGAGCCCGAGCTGGGAGGCGGTCAGGGCCGCGGTCATGCCACCGGCGCCGGCGCCGAGGACGACCAGATCGACTTCGCGGTCGGAAAGGCTCACGCGGTAGCTCCAGGCGGGGGTGGGGCGGGGGCTACCGGCTGGCGGGTCGCGATCGCCTGCTTGACCGCCAGGGTGGCGGCCAGGGTCGCCAGACCTTCGCGGCCGGACACCCGCGGGGCCTCGGTGCCGGCAATGACGTTCACGAAATGCTCGAGCTGGCGCGGCAGCGCGTCGTGGCCGGCCCATGTGCGCGGCAAGCCGGTCAGCGGATCGCCCCACGATGCCGGCTCGTCCCCGGCGCCGCGCCACAGGGTCAGGTTGGGGAAGTCCAGGGCGGCTTCGGTGCCGAGGAAGCGGTAGCAGTTCTGCCCTGACGCCGCGATGCCGGGGTTGTCGGCCGAGCCGGCTTCCCATCCCCACGGCGACGGGGCGGCATCGGTCAGGGTGACGGTGGCCAGCGCGCCGCTGGCGAAGCGCAGCGCCACCACGGCGGTGTCCTCGACCTCGAACCTACGGACTGCCGAGCTGCCGAACGCCTGCACCTCGGCGATCTCGCCGCAGAAATGCCGCAGGCAGTCGATGTCGTGGATCATGTTGATCAGAATCGGCCCGCCGCCTGGGGCCCGGCGCCAAGCCGCGTCGAAGTACGCGTCCGGCTTGCGCGCCGACCACATCGCGTTGACCGCCACCAGTCGGCCAAGCTCGCCGCGGGCCAGGATCTCCCGGGTTGCCTCGACCATCGGGTTGTAGCGTCGGTGGTGGCCGACCAGCAGGGGAACGCCCTTGGCTTCGGCCGCCAGCACCAGTTCGGCGCCGGCGTCCAGGGTGTCGGCCAGCGGCTTCTCGACCAACGCCGGGATGCCGCGCTCCACGCAGGCGAGGCCGACCGCCAGATGCAACTGGTTCGGCGCCGCCACGATCACCCCGTCCGGCCGCTCGCGGTCCAGCATCTCCCGTAGTCGGTGTAGTGTGGCACGCCAAGACGCTCCGCCTCGCGCGCACCCGCATCGGACGGATCGGCGACGCCGGCGAGTTCCGTCGAGGCGGTGGCGTGGATCAACTCGGCATGTCGGATTCCGATCAGGCCGACACCGACGACGGCGAGGCGGGTCTTGGCCATGGAGGAAGGTCCTGAGTCGTTGCGGGCGATTGTGTGCACGCGGTCCGCCGGCGTTCAACAGTCGAGCGATCACAGCCCGCCCGGGTTGCCCTCGACGAGATTCCCGGTGTGAACGACTTGGTCGTCGCGGGTCATTGTTAGTTCGGGGCCGTGTTGCTCAAATCGATGGTAACAAAACGTTTGCCAACCATCCCAGGCCCAACAGAGGGAGGATCCCCGCGTCGACCAACGACCACGGTAGACCTTCGAGCCGGACGACGTAGACGAGAAGCGAGCTCTGAAGGTTCCGTCCTCGTCATGATAGAACGAGAACCTGTTGCCCTCCGCATTGACGCCTGACCAAGTTTTACCTGCGATCAGTGCCGCCGTCTGTGAAGCGTCAAGTTGATCTGCGCGGGCATCGGTGGAAATACCAATCAAGACAAAAGCGGTCAGAAACATTAGGAATCGCCAAATACCGCTCATATTGACCTTCCAAGTTATATTGATCCTCAAAAGACGCATCGACAGGACGTTCCTCGATGGGCGTCTCACAAATGGCCCGACGGCCACCGAGAGATATCGACATGCTTGAACCCCGTCTGCTGTCGGTCAATCAGGTTACCACCCGCGAGCGCTGGTCGCTGGAACAGGCGATTGACGGGTACGCCCGGCTGGGCATCGCCGGAATCGGCACCTGGAGCGAGTCAGTCCGCGATCTTGGTTTGGCGACCGCCGGGCGGCGCATCCGCGACGCGGGACTTGCCGTCACCGGTCATCTGGTCGGCGGGCTGCTGACCGATCGCGACCCGGCGGCCCGCCGTGCCCGGATCGACGACAACCGCCGGGTCATCGAGGAGGCGGCCGAACTGGGCGCGCGGTGCGTGGTGACGATTGCCGGCGGTCTGCCTGTCGGCGAGCGCGATTTGGTCGGCGCCCGCGCCCGAGCGCTGGACGGTCTGGCCGAGTTGCTGCCGGTGGCGCGCGCCGCCGGAGTGACGCTGGGCCTGGAGCCGTTGCACCCGATGATCTGTGCTGCCCGGTCGGTGCTGCCGACCCTGGAACTGGCCAACGACTGGTACGAGGCCCTGGCGACCGATGGCGGCGACGGGCTCGGCATTGTGGTTGACGTCTACGCGGTGTGGTGGGACCCGAACCTGGCAAGCGAGATCGCCCGAGCCAGCGGCCGGATCTGCGCGTTCCACCTGTCCGACTGGCTGGCCGAGACAACCGACCTGCGGCTCGACCGCGGCATGATGGGCGACGGCGTGATCGACATCCCCGGTATCCGGCGGATGGTCGAGGACGCCGGCTATGACGGGATGCGCGAGGTCGAGATCTTTTCGGCCCGCGATTGGTGGCGGCGCGACCCCGAAGAAGTGATCGCAACTATCAAAGAGCGCTATCGGACGGCGGTGTAGTGCGGTCCGGCGGCCGCCGGCGGAATATCCGGCGGAACACCGTCTCCGAGAAACCGATCACCAGGAAGATCCGCACCACATGGAACGCCGAGACGATTGGCACGCCGAGGTGCAGGACCTTGGCGGTGATGCTCATCTCGGCCATGCCGCCCGGCGACAGGGCGAGCGCCATGGTCGCGACCGGCAGCCCGACGGCGAGGCCGATGACGGCACCGGTGGCCACGTTCAGCCCGACCAGCACCACGGTCGACAGGATCGCGGACGGCAGGAAGCGACGCAGCGCCAGCAACCGGTCGCGGCGATAGCGCAGGCCCAGCGTGGCGCCGATCAGGACCTGCGACAGGTTCAGCAGCGGCGTCGGCATCGAGGACAGGTGGCTCTCGGTGGCGGTCACCAGAACGGCGACCGCCATCGGGCCGAGCAGCCAGGCGTTCGGCACCTTGCGCCACGCCAGCAGGCCACCGCCGGCCAGCGCCAGGGTCAGCAGCGCGCCGAAGCCCATCGGATCGAAGGACAGGGTCGAAGGCTCGAACGGATCGATGCCCGTCAGGCCGAGTACCGTGATGACCGGCGGAATGGTGATGACCACGCACAGGATGCGCAGCGATTGGGCCAGCGACACCGGAGCGGTCTCGCCGCCGTTGCGCTCGGCCAGGATCGACATCTCGGCGACGCCGCCCGGCACGCTGGCGAAGAACGCGGTGGCATCGTCGACCTTGGCGGAGCGCCGCAGGGTGTAGGCCGCCACCACGCCATAAGTGATCGACAGCAGGGCCGCCAGCACCATCACCGACGCGTAGCCCGCCACGGCCTCGGCGACGGCCGATGTGAAGGTCAGGCCGATTGCGGTGCCGAGCAGCAGTTGGCCGACCTGCCGCCCGCCGGGCGGTACCGACAGCCCGACCCCGCACAGCCCGGCTGCCGCGACCGCGCCGAGCGAGCCGAGCAGCCATGCCAACGGCACATGCAGCAGATCGAGGGCGAAGCCGCCGGCAGCGCCGAGCGTCAAGGTAGCGGCCCACAGGATGACGGTAGGCGCCTGCAGTCGGCTCGGCATCAGGTTGCCCGATTCGCAATCGATGATTGGAGGCTCGCCATGACAGCGACCGTCGATCTGCCTTGCGCCATCGTATGCCCCTCCCCACGCTCTGAATCGGGGCCATAATAGACACGCTGCCCGACGGGGTACAAAAGTCCGGAGGAACCGCACCAATGCCACCGATGCACAACTCATCCGAGCCGGCGCGTCCACCGGTTTCGGTGGTCGATCCGTCGGCCTGGCTGGCGGCAGATCTGCAGGCGGACTCGAACTGGATCCAGCGGCTCGACGGCCACGAGATCCACGAACTCGACCGCGCCGTCGAGTCGGTGGTCGAGCGCGGGCTGAAGCCCGGCGGCTTCGACCGTGACGGCTTTCCGTTGACCCATCTGGCCGATCGGATCGCCGGCTGGGTGCACGCGCTGGAGCACGGCCGGGGCTGCGTGCTGGTGAAGGGACTGGACCCGGGCCGCTATGACGACGACGCGCTGGCGATCCTGTACTGGGGGCTGGCGGTCCATCTCGGCAACCCGATCCCGCAGAACGCCAAGGGCGATCTGATCGGCCATGTCCGGGACACCGGGCGGGACTACACCTCCAAGAACGTGCGCGGTTACACCACGCGCGCCGAGTTGAAAGCGCACTGCGACGCTTCCGACATCGTCGGCCTGCTGTGCCGGCATCCGGCCAAGAGCGGCGGCGAGAGCCTGATCGCCAGCTCGACCGCGATCTACAACCACTTGGCGGCCGAGCGGCCGGAGCTGATCCCGGCGCTGCTGGAAGGATTCCACTACGATTTGCGCGGCGAGGGCGTGACCGACGACCCGGACGAGACGACCTTCCACCGGGTGCCGGTGTTCTCCTGGTTCGAAGGGCGGCTGTCGTGCCGATACAACGGCAAGTCCATTGAGGAAGGCATGGCCAAGCGGAAGATGCCGTTGACCGGGCTGGCGCTGGAGGCGGTGCGCGAGGTCGGCCGTCTCGCGGTGTCGGCGCCGTTCCGCTACGACATGACGTTCGAGAAGGGCGACCTGCAACTGCTGTCCAACCACGCGATCCTTCACTCCCGCGCCGCGTTCGAGGATTGGCCGGAACGCGAGCGGCAGCGCGACCTGTGGCGCATCTGGTTCAACCTGCGCGACGGCCGGCCGCTGGCCCCGGCGTTCGCCGACCGGCTGAACACCGGGCCGCGCGGCGGCGTGCTGGTGCGCGGGGCCGCGTGACGATGCTCGATGCCGCAACCGAAGCGCCGACGGCGGATACCCTGATCGCCGACGCCCTGGCCAATCCGATCAACGTCGCAATCCTCGAACGTCTGCCGAGGCTCCGGTTGGATCAGCCCTGGCTGGTGGCGGGCTGTGTCTACGGCCCGGCCTGGAACCGTTTGAGCGGTCGGCCGCCAGCCGAGAACATCAAGGACTATGACATCTTCTATTGGGACGAGGACACCAGTTGGCAGGCCGAGGATCGAGTGATCAAGGCCGCCATGGACCTGTTCGCCGATCTGGGCGTGGTGGTCGAGTTGAAGAACCAGAAGCGGGTGCCGTTGTGGTACCCGGAGAAATTCGGAACCGCCTATCCCCCGATCGGCGATGCCGCGCAGTCGATCGGGCTGTTTCAGATCACCTGCACCTGTGTCGGCCTTGCTCCGGGCGGTGATGGCCGCGTGAGGGTACACGCACCGCACGGCCTGGACGACCTGTACGCCGGCATCCTGCGGCCGAACCCGCTGTGCCCCAGTTCTCCCGCGCGTCGGCGCGAGAAGGCCGAAAGCTACCGTGCCCGCTGGCCCTGGCTGCGGATTGCGGAGGACTGATGGGTCGGCGGCTGGATCCCCGGGTCACGCGCGGCGCGCCCGGGACCCAGCGGGCGACGGGCGTGTGTCGGGCTATCCTTTGCTCGGTGCCACGTCGAGGCGGACTACCTTGCCTTCCAGGTCCGGCGACGGTGCGGGATAGTACTGCATCACCAGCGGGTCATGGCCGGGGACCACATGGTCGGTGGAGTCGGCCAGCATCTCCAGGGTGTTGAAGCCGTTCATCATCTCGCCGAGGTTGAAGCAGATGATGAACGGGTTGCGCTCGCTGAGGTTGCGGTAGAAATGCGCGCAGTCCGAGGCCAGAACCACCCAGCCGCGCTCGGTCCAGACCCGCACGCACATCAGCCCGGCCGAATGGCCGCCGATCCGATGGATCGTGACGCCCGGCGCCAGTTCGGCGTCGCCGTCGTGGAACTTCACCCGGCCGCCATAGACATTGCGGACCATGTCGGTGACGTGCTCGACGTCGAACGGCCGGCGGATCGCCTCGAAGCACATGCAGCGGCCGGTGGCGTAGGCCATCTCGCCGTCCTGCAGGTGGAAGGTCGCCTTCGGGAAATGCTCCTGCCCGCCGGCGTGGTCGTAGTGCATGTGGGTGATGATCACGTCCTCGACCTCGGCGGCGTCGATGCCGAGCAGGCTGAGGCCTTCAGCCGGGGTACAGATCAGCGGGGTGCCGCGCTCCTTCGACTCGCGTTCGCCGAACCCGGTGTCGACGACGTAGGTGCGGTTGGCGTTGCGGATCACCCACACGAAGTAGTCGAGCGGCATCGGCGAGTCGTGGAGATCGTTGAAGATCAGGTTCTGAGACGCCTTGCGGGTCGCGTTGTGGGCGTATTTGACGGCGAAGACCTCGTACACCTCGCGCTCGGCCATGATCGTGCTCCCTCCCCAGTTCAGCCGCTCTCGATCGGCGGTTCGGGAGCGAGGCTAGACGGCACGCGTTCAAGCGACAACGTGGCGCGGTGGAACGGGTGCGTGCGCCGCGATGGCCGTGCCGAGGATCGATCTAGCCGTTGAGCGTCGTCGGCATGAACTCCTCGCGCAGCAGCGCGAACAGCCGGTGGTCCTGCCACTTGCCGTTGATCTTGAGATAGCGCCGCGCCAAGCCTTCTTCTTGGAACCCGGCGTTACGCAAAACGCCCTGGCTGGCTTCGTTGTGCGGCAGGGTGGCGGCTTCCACCCGGTGCAGCCGCAAATGCTCGAAGGCGAAGCCGCAAGCGCCGTACACCGCTTCGGTCATATAGCCCTGCCGGGCGTATGGCTTGCCGACCCAGTAGCCGAAGGTGCAGGACTGTGCGACCCCGCGGCGGACGTTGGCCAGCGTGATGCCGCCGATCAACGCGTCGTCGTCGCGCCGCAGCATGAAAAAGGTGTAGCCCTGGTCGCGGCTCCAGTCTTCCGTGTAGCGCGCCAGACGGCGGCGGTAGGCGGCGCGGGTCAGTGCGTCGTCCGGCCAGGATGGCTCCCATGGTGTCAGGAAATCGCGCGACAGCGCCCGCAACTCCGCCCATTCCTGCCAGTCGCCACGCTGCGGCGGCCGCAGGTAGAGGCGGGGTAGGACAATGCGTGGATCGGCGCGCGCCGATGGGAAAAGCGTGAGGACCACTGAGCCCACCCCTCACGGAAGCGTTGCAGGCATTGTCCACCGCAGCGACCACGCTGGCAAGCACAGCCGGAACCGACGGCCTCCGCAACCGTTTACCGATGACAGTTTTGCGTCACCGGCGACCGACTGGATGGAAGTCACTGCCGCCGTGGCGTTGTGATCCGCAGGAGGGAACTATGCATTCACGATCCGTGCGTCATGTGGCGCTGGCGGCCATAGCGGTCTTCAGCATCGGTGCAGCCGATGCGGCTGCCAAAGGCAAGAATGATACGAAATACGAGTACAAAGAGACCAAGCACGGTTACGAATACAAGTACGACGACGGCAACTGCAAGGTTTCGAAAAAGTACAAGAACGGCAAATACGACGAGAAGGTAAAATGCAAAAATAAGCCTTGCCTATCCGGTTGTTACCCACACCCACTAAATGTAGGGTGAGTCCATTCTCCCGAGTAGAGCCCGTCGAAGGTCGGCGCTGCGGCCCCGCCGGCGATTCCGAGCAGTGAGCGGAACGAGTTGAACGGATAGAAGCGCCGATTGAAGCGGAACGTGAACTCGTTGAGGTAGGCTTGCAGATGCTTGGCACTGACGCCGTGATGGATGCCATTGATCCAGGTCTTCAGATTGGCGAAGACCAAGTGGATGATCGGCAGGAATTCCTCTGCGATCTCCGGGTCTCCGCATTCGGCGATCGCGTGGTGGTCGAATCCGCGCTTGCGAAGCCCGGCATAGCCGCTCCAGTCGTCGGTGACGATCAGCGATCCGGGAGCAACGGCGTTTTCGACGAAACTGCCGAGCGAATTGGCGCTGCGGTCGGGGACGACGGCGAGACGAACGCGTCCCGCGTAGCGACCGTCTTTCCGATTGTCGAGTTTGGTTCCCGGCTTTCGGCGACGCACCTCCACGGCGCAGGAGACGAGAACCTTGTGATGGACTCCCCGGCCCTCGCCTCGGGTGCGCCCTCCAACCCACGTTTCATCCACTTCGACATGCTCTTGCGGCTTGCCGCCAATCTTGTCGCGCTCTGGGCGCACCATCGCGGCGCGGAGCTTGTGAAGGATGCCGAATGCAGTCTCATAGCGCGACAGGCCGAGTTGCCGTTGAAATTGAACGGCCGACATTCCGGGCGTCTGGCTGGCCATCAGGTAAGCCGCCCAGAACCAGGTCGACAACGGCGTGTGACTGCGCTCCATGACAGTCCCAGCCATCAGGCTTACGTCTTTGCGACAGGCGCGGCAGCGCAGAACGCCCGGACGCGCCTCGAAACGGAACGGTTCGCCGACAACGCCGCATCTCGGGCAGACGAACCCACCATTCCAGCGGGCCTTTTCGAGATATGCAGCACAGGCCGCGTCGTCGGGAAAAAAGCACTGAAATTCCGGCAGCGACTGCGGAAACGGCAGATCTTCTCGGGCCAGGACATCCATGCCAAACGCTAGATCTAGTGGGCATGGGAGTCAACCGGATAGGCAAGAAATAAGCAACGGCCGGCGCCGCAGTATATTGTGGTTGAGCGCCCAGTTTGGACCGCGGAGCCGCCGCGTGACTACCGGCCGATCGACGTGAACGGCGGGTTCTGCAACCGTGAACTGCTCGGGCAAGTGCTCGGTGGAGCAGCAGGAGCGGCAATCGGTTCGCAGTTCGGCGCCGGGACCGGACGGTTGCTCGCGGTGGCCGGTGGTACCCTTGCAGGCTTCTTCATCGGCGGCGAGTTCGGCGGGTCACTGGATCGGGCGGACCGGCTGTGCGCCGACCAGGCATTGGAGTACGCGCCGAACGGGCGGGCCGTGGAGTGGCGCAACCCGGACAATAACGTGGCGTACCACATGGTCCCGACCGAGACTTTCCAAGCGGGCAATCGGTACTGCCGGACCTATACCACCACGGCAATCATCGGCGGCCGACCCCAGGAGGGCTACGGCACCGCCTGTCGGCAGCCCGACGGCAGCTGGGAGGTCGTCAACAACGACTGACACAAGGCTACCTGTCCTGCTGGCGCTCCAGAAGCGTCCGCATGGCGGCATGGACCCGGCTGGCTCGCTCTTCCGGTGGCAACTCAGTGCCCATCGGGACTTCGAGCGACAGCGTCGCATCAGCCGGGAGCTCGGCCAGCAGTTCGTCAAGCGGCAAGCTGCCGGTCCCCGGCGGCAATCGGCCGGAGCGGGCCTCACGGATGATGTCCTCGGTCGTGGTCGGCGCCTCAGCGCGGGCGTCGCACAACTGAACGCTGCGGATCAGACCGGCGGGTACGGCCCGCAAATCCTTGGGCAAGCTGCCGGTGCGCGACAGATGCAGGGCATCGACCAGGATCGCTCCGTTCGGGCGGTCGGCGGCGGTCACGATCGCCAACGCGTCGGCCAGAGTCCGCACCCGGCGCCACGCCATCCATTCCAGGTCGACCCCGATGCCGAAGCCGGCAGCGAGATCGCAGAACTCGGCGAACTTGGCCGTCAGCCTTGACCGATCGGGGTCGTCGCCGCAGACGCTGAGCGTGCGGGCCCCGAAAGCCGCCGCCGACTCCAGGACGCCGGTCAACGACTCCGCTGTGAACCCTTCATCAATGGTCGCGATCTCGACGTCATGAACCCGGATACCGGTGTCGTTCAAGCGCAGCTTCAGGTCGCGCATCTCTGCGCTGCCCGCAGGGGTCGGATAGTATGGCGTGCCCTGGGCGCCCTGGATCAACCGTAGGCCGATTGCCGAGTAGCCGATGCGGGCTGCGAGACTGACCAGTTCCGGCGGTGGAACCTCCAATACGGTGAAATGGGCGAGGCCGAGCGGGCGAAGGCTCACGGGCGTTTCCTCTCGGAGTCGGACATCGGCAGAAATTCGCGCGAAGAATACGGCGGTATCCGGGAGCGTCCAATCGCAGGTGTCAATCTTGTCACGTCGAAATCGCCCGTGCGGACGGCCAGTGGTGGTGGCACTAGCCGGTATCGTGGACTATGAGGGCAGAATGACGAGCTTTCACTCCGAGGACCGCCGATGACCCCGTTCCATGTCGCCGCGATCCTGGTGGTACTGACCGCTGCTTTCGCGGCCCTCAACCATCATCTGCTGCGGCTGCCGACCACGATCGGGCTGGTGATCATCGCGCTGGCGGCGTCGGCGGCGACCATGGGGGTGGACGCACTGTACCCGGCGTTCGGGATTGCCGACATCATCCGGGACCAGATTGAGGCAATCGACTTCAACCAGACGCTGATGGACGGCTTGCTCGGATTCCTGCTGTTTGCCGGGGCGCTTCAGGTCGATCTCGAGGATCTGAAGGAGCAGCGCTGGATCGTAGCGGTCATGGCGAGCCTTGGCGTGGCGCTGTCGACCATTGTGGTGGGGGTCGGCTATGCCTGGATGGCTGGGGTGCCGATCCTGGTAGCGATGGTGTTCGGGTCGCTGATCAGCCCGACAGATCCGGTCGCGGTGCTGGGCATCCTGAAGTACGTCAAAGTGCCGAAAAGCCTGGAGATCAAGATTGCCGGCGAGTCGTTGTTCAACGACGGCATCGCGGTGGTGATGTTCGCCGTGCTCGTCGCGGTGGCCTTCCCCGGCGGCGAGTCGATGACGCCTGGCGGTGTGGCGCTGTTCTTTGTGCAGGAGGCCGTTGGCGGCGTGGCGTTGGGCGGGTCGTTGGGATGGCTGACATACCAGGTGCTGAAGCGTACCGACGATTACGTGCTGGAGATCCTGCTCACCCTGGCTCTGGTCATGGGTGGCTACGGCTTGGCCCACGAACTGCACGTCAGCGGGCCACTGGCCATGGTGGTTGCCGGGCTGTTCATCGGCAACCACGGTGTCACCTTCGGGATGAGCGTCAAGAGCGCCCGGCACGTCACGGATTTCTGGCATCTGATCGACGAGATCCTGAACGCCGTACTGTTCCTGCTGATCGGTGTCGAGGTGTTCGCCATCCCGTTCGGCGATCAGGCGATTTGGCCGGCGCTGGCCACCATACCGCTGGTCCTGCTGGCCCGTTTCGTGGCGGTGCTGCTGCCGGTCAGCGCCATGCGGCTGCGGCGCAGCTTCACCCAAGGCGGGGTCGCGGTGATGACCTGGGGCGGTCTGCGCGGCGGCATCTCGGTGGCGCTGGCCTTGTCGCTGCCGGACAGCGAATGGAAGCCGATGATCCTGTCCGCGACCTACGTGATCGTGGTGTTCTCGATCGTGGTGCAGGGCCTGACCGTCGGCCCGTTGGTCCGCAGGGTGGTTCGCTAGGAGCGGTCAGCAATCGCCGAACGGCGGTTGTTTGCCGCTACAGCCGCGCCAGCAGGTTGCCGACGACATACGCCACCGCGGCGGCAGCCAGGCCGATCATCGTGGTGTTGGCCCCGGCGCGCCACCAGGCTAGCGGCGACCATCGGCTGCGCGTCGAGCCGATGATGAAGAACGTGATGCCCGTCAGCACGGTCGAGGTTGCGATCGACGCATCAAGGCTGAACACGAACGGTGCCAAGGGAACCGAACCGCACACAATGAAGGCGGCGAAGGTCGCGCCGGCGGCCTTCACCGGCGACCGCTGAACCGGCTGGAGCCCGTGCTCGTCCGCCATCATCATGTCAATCCACCGATCGCGATTGGCGGTGATCAGCTTGACCGCCTGCCTCAAAGTGTCGCCATCGAAGCCTTTGGCGTGAAGGATTTGGCGAACTTCCTCACGTTCACCATCGGGGGTTGTGTCGATGTGTCGTTCTTCCATGGCACGCAGATGCGCGTACTCATCAACCTCGGTTCGAGTGCTCGAATAATTGGCCGCCGCCATCGAAAAGCCGTCGGCCAACAGATTTGCCGCACCGAGGATCAGAACGATCCGGGGTGACAGGTCGGCGCCGACGACCCCAGCGACGATGGCAAAGGTGGTAACCGCGCCGTCGATGCCGCCGAACACCAGGTCGCGCAGGTAGCTGACCCGCGGCCCGCGAGCCAGTCGGGCTCGTATCTGCTCCTGGCTATGCCCATGCTCAAGCGGTTGCTGCGGCATTGGTCCACCGGCTAAATTTACGAGCGACTGGTGTGCTCGATCAGGATCGCATAGAGGCGATGCGGGTCGACCGGCTTGCTGACGTGCTCGACCATCCCGGCCTCGCGGCTGCGGCGGCGATCCTCATCGAAGGCGTTGGCGGTCATCGCGATGATCGGCAGGCTCTGAAACGCCGGATCCTGCCGGATCGCACGGGTGGCGGTCAGCCCGTCCATCTCGGGCATCTGCAGGTCCATCAGCACCGCGCTGAACGCCTCACGTGTCCCGGCGCGCAGGATATCCAGGGCGCGTCGGCCGTTCTCGGCAATCGTCACGCGGGCACCGACCACCTCAAGCATCTCCCGGGCGACCAACTGGTTCACCTCGTTGTCCTCAGCCACCAGCACATGCATGCCGCTCAACGCCCTGCGGATCTCGGGGTCGAGCGACGGCGCGTCGATCGGACGGCGCCCGAAGGCCCCCATCAACGCATCGCGCATCCGGGATGGCGTGGCAGCCTTGGGAACGGTGCCGTCGGCAAGCTCTTCGGCACCGGCGAACTCCAGACCGCCAGGAAGATGCCCGGTCATCAGTATCAGCAAGCGTCCGACCGGATCGTCCCATCCGGGAGGGCGCTCCTGCAGTGCGGCCTGCAGGCGGCTCACCGTTTCGGGATGGGCAAGGCCGTGGTCGAGCAGCACCACGTCGAAGGGTACCGGGCTGTCGCGAAGCGTCGCCTGTGCAGCCTCAGCGTCGACTGCCGAACTGACCGTTACGCCGAGTTGCGCGATCGACCGGCACAGGGCATCGCGCGCCGGTTCGTAGTCGTCGATCACCAATGCGCGCAGCCACCCGACTCCGCGTGGCCGCGGCGGCTGGCCGGCCCGATCGTCGTTCGGCAACATCAATCTGATCGTCAGGTGGAACGTGCTGCCCTGATCCTTCGCGCTCTCGACGCCGATCTGGCCGTCCATGATCTCGGTCAGAGCCTTGGAAATGGCCAGACCGAGGCCGCTGCCGCCGTAGCGGCGCGTGGTGGAAGTGTCGGCCTGGGTAAAAGCCTGGAACAACCGATCGGACTGCTCCTGGGTCATGCCGATGCCGGTATCTTCGACTTCGAACCGGAGGGTGGCAGCATCCCGGCTCCGCTCAACCAGACGGACACGCAGGTGGATCGTGCCCTGGTCGGTGAACTTTGCCGCATTGCTGCCGAGGTTCAGCAGGATCTGGGCAAGGCGCAGCGGGTCGCCGACCAGTCGGTCCGGGGGTGTTGTCACGTTAACTCGTCGAGTTAGCAAGTTGGCATGCCGGTCGTTGATCAAGCGGCATGTGCCGCGGATTTCCAAGCTTCGAACGCTTCGAGCCGATGGTAGCGAATGGTGAGGGCGGAACGACGGCGGGCTGGGACAGAGTAACGATTGCGGGTTGCGGATTGCATAGACACGAAGCGTTGTAATCCACCCGGTGATCGGAAGCCTTGCATCACCCGCTCTCGTTTTCGGAAGGGCAAGTGGCTGTTCTCGGCGCGGTTATTGAGCCCCTTGTGTGACCAATGATCAAGGCCAGGCGCGACCTCGCGCTTGGCGGCCCCATATGAGCGCAGTTTGTCCGTAATGATCCTTTTGGGCACGAAGCCCCAACGTTTCATCAGCTTGATCAAAAGCCGCTTTGCAGCGCGCTTGTCTCGCTTCGATTGTAAGATTTCCTCAAGAACGACACCGTGTTGGTCGACGGCGCGCCACAGCCAGTATGACCGGCCCGCGATCTTCACGACGACTTCGTCCAGATGCCAAACATCACCAGGGCGAGGCTGCCGTCGCCGCAGAACGTGGGCGATCCGGGGACCGAACTTGACGGTCCAGCGCCGGATCGTCTCATACGAAACGTCCACACCACGTTCCAGCATAAGCTCCTCGACCTCGCGCAGGCTCAAGTTGAACCGGGCGTAGAGCCAGACAACATGAGAAATGATCTGAGGCGGAAAGCGGTGGCGCTTGTAGCTGATTTTCTCTGTTTGCATCGACACCGCCTACGCCCGGATCATTGAACCCGCAACCTCAGGCACGTTAACGTGACAACACCCATGCCGCCGAGGTCGTCGAGCGAGTCGACATAGACCGTGTCGTTGCCTGTGCCACCGACGATGGTGTCGCCCGCGCCGCCGTACAGCGCGTCATCGCCATCGCCACCCGACAGCACATCGTTGCCGGCGCCACCGACCAAGGTGTCATTGCCGCTGCCGCCGTCGAGCGTGTCATTGCCGTCGCCGCCGGACAGCACGTCGTTGCCGCCCAGACCGGAAATCGCATCGTTGCCGAGGCCGCCGGTGATGGTGTCGTCGCCTTCGGTGCCCGACTGGGCCGAACCGGCATACGGATTGAGGAAGCCTGCGGCTTCCAGTGCAGGAACGTCGGCGGCGTCACCGCTGGCCACGGCCGTGACATCGGCCGGCGCGCCGCCAAGGCTGTAGGTCACCACCATGGTGCCGTCGCCCGCTTCGCTCCAGAAGTAGCTCTCGCCCGGCGGCACCGAGATTGGGCCATCCTGCGGATCGTCGATGCCCTGCAGGTCGGCGGTCGCCTCGACGGCTTCTCCCGTCGGGTTCACCAGCTTCCAGATCTGCTCCAAGTCGCCGTCGCCGTCGAGGTCGGCGGTCCCCATGGCGGTCAGGACCAGCGGTTGGAGCACCGGTGCCGACGACAGGGTGATGTCGGCCGACCGGCCTTCGCCGGCGGTGATGGTCGCCGAGGTGTAGGTGCCGTCGACCTGGAACGTCGAGTCGGCGGTCCCGTCGCCGTTGTTGTCGATCGCAACCGTGGTCACGCCGTCCGCGGTGGTGAGCGTCACCTGGGCGCGGTTGATGTTCAGCGAGGTGACGTGGCCAGCAGGTCGTTGCCCGCACCGCCGAGCACGGAGTCGTCACCGTCGACGCCGCCCAGAATATCGTCGCCCGCAC
The DNA here is from genome assembly GCA_000171835.1 of alpha proteobacterium BAL199. Classification (GTDB taxonomy): domain Bacteria; phylum Pseudomonadota; class Alphaproteobacteria; order Thalassobaculales; family Thalassobaculaceae; genus Thalassobaculum_A. Next base: position 20,628 of record ABHC01000009.1, read on the forward strand.
CGCCTGACAGCGTGTCGTTGCCACCGGCGCCGTCCAGCGTGTCGTCGCCGTTCCCGCCGATCAGCAGGTCGTCGCCCGCCGCACCCAGCGCCAGGTCGTTGCCGTCGCCGCCATCGGCAACGTCGTCGCCATCGTCGGCCAGCAGGGTGTCGTCGCCCGCACCGCCGGACAGGGTGTCGTTGCCGGACCCGCCGATCAGCAGGTCGTTGCCGTCACCGCCAGAGATCTGGTCGTCGTCCAGGCTGCCGAACAGCGTGTCGTCGCCGGTCCCGCCAACCAGCGTGTCGTTGCCGTAGCTGCCGGACAGCGCGTCGTTGCCCTCGCCACCGATCAGCACGTCGTTGCCCAGGCCGCCGAACACCACGTCGTCGCCCGCAAGCGCATCAATCGTGTCGTCGCCAGGCGTTCCCGTCAGCGTGTCGTTGTATGGGGTCGGCCCGCTGCCATCGCCGTCTTCGGAGAACGCGATATCGGTGTAGGTGACGCCGCCGGCCGTCGTAACCGTCGGAATGACGCTGTGGTAGGCCCCGTCGATCGAGAACGAAACATCGGGGATGCCGTCGCCGTTCAGGTCGATGCCGACCGACGTGGTCAGCCCATCCTCGGCGACCGTCAACGTTATCGCCGAGGCGCTAATGTTGGCGCCCTCCAGGCGAATGCCGTCGCCTTCGCCAAAATCGGCAAACACGTCGCCGACGAATTCAGGCGCGGTGCCGTTCTCGACCCGGATCACGAACAGGTCGTTACCCTCGCCGCCGTAGAGCGTGTCCGCCCCGGCGCCACCATCCAGTACATCGTCGCCGGCGCCGCCGTAGAGCACGTCATTTCCGGCGTCGCCCTGCAGCGTGTCGTCGCCGCCGTTTCCGACCAGCGAGTCGGCGCCAGTGCCACCGATAATGTAGTCGCGGTACTCGCTGCCCAGGATCGTATCGGCGCCAGCGCCGGCATCGATGCGCAGGCCGGCCGCCGACCAACCGATCAGATCGTCACCACCGGTCACCGAACCGGCGATCGACGACAGAGCGTCGGCGTTGACGGTCACGTCACCGAACTTGATGTTCTCGATCTTGCGGAAAGTGTCGGTCCACTCGTCCATCCGGACGCGGTCGGCGATCGCGTCCCACGGCACGGCATCGCCGTTCGGGAGCACGACCTCAAGGTCACCGCCGTCGAACCAGAAGGTAGCGTCGTCCAGCGACAGCCCACCATCGAACTGCAGGGTGTCGCTGGTGCCGCCGTTCAGCAGCACTGGGCTGAAGATATGACCGAGCGGGCTCTGCGTGGTCTGCCAGAACTCGTCGCGGATGAAGTCGGACCCGTCGCCTCGCGAGAAGCGATAGAGATCGTTGCCGCCTCCGCCGTACAGCGTGTCGTTGCCGGCACCACCCACCAGGGTGTCATCGGCGGCCGACTCGTTGACCCCGGTGTTCTTCTGACCACCGCTGCCGAGCAGGACATCGTTGCCGGCGCCGCCGGACAGCAGATCCGCTCCGGCGCCGCCGTCGATCGTGTCATCGCCCGCGCCGCCGTGCACTGTGTCCGAACCCTGGCCGGCGTTGATGCGGTCATTGCCGTTACCGCCGGAGACGATGTCCGCGCCGTCGCCGCTGCTGATGGTGTCGTTGCCGTCGCCGCCGGACAGCGTGTCGGCGAACCCGCCAGTGGTGATCACGTCGTTGCCGTCGGCGGCCTTCATGCCGACCGCGGTCTCGCCGAAGCTGAACGTGTCGTCGCCGGCGGTCCCGTCGATGCGCGCCATTATTTGAGGCACGTTCAGGGACGAACCGTCGGAGAATTCAATGGACTCCAGGCGCCGCTCGACACTGCGCCAGTTCTGGACGGTGATCCGGTCCGACAGGTTCTGCAGTTCGGTGTCGCCGTCGCGCAGGCCGATGATCAAATCGTCGCCAACGAGGTCGATCCATAAGTCGGCGGCCGTTATGCCCGGTCCCAGCACCAGCTTGTCGACGCCGCCGTTCACCAGGGAAATCGGCTCGATGGTCCCGAGCGGGCTTTGGTAGGTGTAGTTGTACTCGTCTAGTGGTGAAAATCAAACGGGTGAGTCCGTCTGGATCGGCAGATTTCCGCCATGCGTTTGCTGATGCACGGGTTTCATCTGTCTGATTCCCACCACTAGGACGGTGTCCTGACCGTCGCCGCGGTGGAACACGTAGGTGTCGTTGCCGCCGCCGCCGCGCAGCAGGTCGTTGCCGGTGCCACCGGACAACGTGTCATTGCCCTGATCTTCGTTGATCGCCCCGGCCAGGCCACCGGAGCCGCGCAAGTCGTCGTCGCCGGCGCCGCCGAGCAACAGGTCGTCGCCGTGCCCGCCGTCGATGGTGTCGGCCCCGTTGCCGCCGCTGAGCGTATCTCTGCCGGTTCCGCCGGACAGCACGTCGTTACCTTCGCCGCCGACCACCAGATCGTCGCCGCCGCCGGCACGCAATAAATCGTTGCCGGCCCCGCCGGACAACGTATCCGCGAATCCGCCGGACGTTACGGTGTCGTTACCAGCGCCAGCCGAGATGCCGAGACTCGAGTATGTCCAGGTGACCGTGTCCGCTCCGGCAGACCCTTCGAGGTTGGACAGGACCTGGTTGAAGGTGAAGCTGGTACCGTCATCAAATGCGATGGACTCGAAGCGCCGGAACGGGTTGCTCACCGACTCCCAACGGACCTGATCGGACAGATCGTAGAGGTCGGAGGTTCCGTCGCGCAGCCCTACTACCAGGGTATCGCCATCGAGCATGAACCAGGCATCGTCGGCGGTTATTCCGGCCCCGAACTGGAGGGTGTCGACGCCGCCATCGACCTCGACCGGAGCAAATACCTTACCGAGTGGGCTTCTGTAGTGCTGTATGTAGTAGTCGCGGATCGTGTCGTGGCCGTCACCGGCGTTGAACACGTAGACGTCATTACCGCCGCCGCCGCGCAACGTGTCGTCGCCGGTACCCCCGATCAGGGTATCGTTGCCAGGAGGCTGATTGTACGATCCAGCGTTGCCGGCGCTGCCGTCAATAAGGTCGTTTCCGGCGCCGCCATACAATACGTCGGCGCCATTGCCGCCATCGATTGTGTCGTCGCCAGCGCCGCCTGAGATTGTCTCGTCGGCGTTTGTGCCGCTTATGGTGGCCATTTTGGTCCCCACTCTTCCCAAACTTAAGTATATTCCACAGAGACCCCTTGGGGAAGATAGAAACGCATTTTCCTTAAATTTTTATGAATCTCGCGATGCGGGTACCTTGAGTCACCCTTGGCAGGGCTTGACGCAAGGGGTACACGGTCGGACACGGCCCCCACCGCTCCGGATCCGCCGATGGATATCGCCCGCTTCTTCGATGCCGAGTTCGCCGAGCATGCTGCCGTGACGGCGGCCACGCAAGCGGCGTTGTCGCAGCCGTTTGCCCGCCTAGTCGCTATGGTGACAGAAGCCGTGCAGCAGGGCGGCAAGATCCTGTTGTTCGGGAATGGCGGCAGCGCTGCCGACGCCCACAACATCGCGACCGAGTTCGCGGTCCGCTACAAGCGCGACCGTGCCGCCATAGCAGCGCTCGGCCTGACCACTGACGGTGGCGTGCTGACGGCAATCGGCAACGATCTTGGCTTCGAGCGCGTGTTCTCGCGGCAGATCGAAGCGCTGGGCCGGGCCGGCGACGTAGCCATTGGCCTGTCGACCTCCGGTCGGTCGCCTAACGTTATCGAAGGGCTGCGGACCGCGCAGGCCGCCGGCCTGCAAACCGTTGCATTCGGCGGTGGTGACGGTGGCAGGCTGGGTGAGGTGTCCGACCTGATGCTGATCGTCCCGTCCAAGACTGCGGCACGCATCCAGGAGATGCATATCCTGCTCGGCCAGATGCTGTGCGGAGCGGTGGAAGTTGAACTCGGCCTCGTGGATCTGTCGTGATTCCTGACTCGCAATTGGCGGAACTGGTCGGGCGGCTCGCTGACGTTCGCGTGCTTGCCGTTGGCGATGTGATGCTCGATCGCTTCGTTTACGGGGTAGTCGAACGCATCTCGCCGGAAGCCCCGGTGCCGGTGCTGCGGATCGAGCGCGAGCAGGCGATGCTCGGCGGTGTCGGCAACGTGGTTCGCAACCTGCGCGCCCAGGCGGCATCGGTCTGTCTGGTGGCGCTGGTTGGACGCGATGAGGCGGCACGCGAGATCAAGGGACTGTTGCGGGACGACGTCGACATCGAAAGCCACCTGCTCGAGGAAGACGACCGGCCGACGACCATCAAGACCCGTTACATCGCCGGCGGACAGCAGATGCTGCGTGCCGACCGGGAGCGCGCCCATGCGGTGGCGACCGCCTTGGAAGAGGAGATCATCGCGCGGGCCGAGGCCGACCTTGGGCAGGCGCAGGCGCTTGTCTTGTCGGACTACGGCAAGGGTGTGCTGACCGAGCGGGTGGTTCGACGGATGATCGCGGCGGCGCGGCCAAGCGCGATACCGGTGATCGTCGATCCCAAGGGGAACGACTACGGACGATACAGCGGCGCCACCTTGGTGACGCCGAACCGGCGCGAGCTGACCGAGGCGACCGGCCTGCCGACCGGCTCCGATTCCGAAGTGGTGGTGGCGGCGGCGGCGTTGATCGAACGTACCGGTATCGAGGCGGTGCTGGTGACCCGCAGCCAGGACGGCATGACCCTGTTGCGGGCGAGCGCGTTGACCGAGCCGCTGCACCTGCCGGCGACGGCGCGCGAGGTCTACGACGTGTCCGGTGCCGGCGATACGGTGGTCGCGACGGTGGCGGCAGCGCTGGCAGCGGGCATCGATCTGGAGAGTGCGTGCCGGTTGGCCAACGCGGCCGCCGGGATCGTGGTCGGCAAGATCGGCACGGCGACGGCGAGCTCCGCCGAACTGGCGGCGGTGTTCCGGGCGCGCGAGTTGGAGACCGGTGAAGCCAAGACGGTGACGCTCGAGGACGCCCTGACCCATGTCTCGGCATGGCGCGCCAAGGGGCTGACCATCGGCTTCACCAACGGCTGCTTCGATCTGCTGCACCCGGGCCATATCTCGCTGCTGCGGCAATCCAAGGCGCAGTGCGACCGGCTCATCGTCGGGATCAACAGCGATGCCTCGGTACGCCGCCTGAAAGGCGAAGGCAGGCCGATCCAGAACGATGCGTCACGCGCCCTGGTGCTCGGCTCGCTGGCTTCGGTCGATCTGGTGGTGATCTTCGGCGAAGACACCCCGATCGTGGTCATCGAGGCGCTGCGGCCGGACCTGCTGGTCAAGGGCGCAGACTATGCCAACAAAGAGGTGGTCGGGGCCGACGTGGTCCGCGCCCACGGCGGCCGGGTCATGCTGGCTGCTCTGGAAGACGGCCACAGCACGACGGCCACCATTGCCCGGGCGACCACGGGTCGATAGGGCCGTTACGACACCCCGGCCAGCGCTCCTGCATGGAGCGCCGCCGGGCGGTGTCGGTTGTCAGAGAACGGCGTACTTCATCGCGCCGTTCACTGCGACGATGGCGATCATCGCAAAACCCACGCTGTAGGCAATTGCGGTCTTGGTCAGGTTGATCAGGCTCATGGCTGCCTCTGCATTCTGCGGTGACGGGCGATCCGCTCACCTTCGCAATGCAACATAAGCAGTGGGGCGCAGCACTTCTATCGATCGGTACAGCAGCATATTCATTCCAAAATCAGCTTAATGGCGCGTGTATACAATTATTGAACTCAATAACACCAAATATGATCCGACAGTCAGATTGATTTCTTCGCTTGTGCAGCATCACAGGCGTGGGTCCGTAAACGCGCGCAACCGAGACGCGGCAACCCTGGCGATCCGGATCGTCATGGCCCGCCGTCGCGCGGCGGCCAGCCGCTGGACCGGTGCGGGGCGCAGAATCGTCGCCTCCCAGGCATCGGCAAGGATCACCCCGCAAATGGCGGCGCCCGGCAGCAGGTCGAGGGGAAACGTCGGCGCGACCGCGAAATAGAGAGAGTCGCAGAAATCCAGGTACTCCGACCACTTGGCGTCGGCCCGGAAGTCCGGGACTCCGGACTTGACCTCGACCAGGGAGATGCCGCCGTCCGCGGCAAGGGCAGCGACGTCGGCGCGCCGGCCGTTGGCCAATGTGAATTCAGTAACGACGGCGCAGCCGAGGTCTTCGAACAGCCGGGCCGCGCCGCGGGTCACCCCGCGGGTGATCTCGGGAAGGTGTTGTCACGTTAACTCGTCGAGTTAGCAAGTTGGCATGCCGGTCGTTGATCAAGCGGCATGTGCCGCGGATTTCCAAGCTTCGAACGCTTCGAGCCGATGGTAGCGAATGGTGAGGGCGGAACGACGGCGGGCTGGGACAGAGTAACGATTGCGGGTTGCGGATTGCATAGACACGAAGCGTTGTAATCCACCCGGTGATCGGAAGCCTTGCATCACCCGCTCTCGTTTTCGGAAGGGCAAGTGGCTGTTCTCGGCGCGGTTATTGAGCCCCTTGTGTGACCAATGATCAAGGCCAGGCGCGACCTCGCGCTTGGCGGCCCCATATGAGCGCAGTTTGTCCGTAATGATCCTTTTGGGCACGAAGCCCCAACGTTTCATCAGCTTGATCAAAAGCCGCTTTGCAGCGCGCTTGTCTCGCTTCGATTGTAAGATTTCCTCAAGAACGACACCGTGTTGGTCGACGGCGCGCCACAGCCAGTATGACCGGCCCGCGATCTTCACGACGACTTCGTCCAGATGCCAAACATCACCAGGGCGAGGCTGCCGTCGCCGCAGAACGTGGGCGATCCGGGGACCGAACTTGACGGTCCAGCGCCGGATCGTCTCATACGAAACGTCCACACCACGTTCCAGCATAAGCTCCTCGACCTCGCGCAGGCTCAAGTTGAACCGGGCGTAGAGCCAGACAACATGAGAAATGATCTGAGGCGGAAAGCGGTGGCGCTTGTAGCTGATTTTCTCTGTTTGCATCGACACCGCCTACGCCCGGATCATTGAACCCGCAACCTCAGGCACGTTAACGTGACAACACCGTCGTCGCCGTTCGACGACCTTGGCAAATACACGAACATGCTCAGCACGAAGTCGATGTTGCGACCGTCGGCGGCCAGCGGCAGGTGGACCCCCTCAAGCGGCGCGATGTCCAAACCCTGGAATGTGCCCGGCACCGCCGGACGAAGGCACGGCAGCCCGGACTCGACGACCTGCACCCGAAGCGAGTGGCTGAGCGACGCGTCATGGCCGGCGAACACCTCGTCCATGTACTTTCCCGTGAAGTCCTTGCCGAAGGCATCTGCGATGATCGTGCCCAGAACCCGAACCTTGAAGCGGTATGGTGCGCGCTCGACCTCCGTCAGAATGACGTTCTTCAGCAGTTGGGGAATGTTGATCGGGTCAAAATGCTGCCGACCCGGCAGGCACAATTTCGGATGAATTTCCAGCCAATTGCGCAAGACATCACGGATCCCCTCAGTCTGGGCCTCCGACAGAAGCTCGGTCGCTCGTTGCACGCTGGGGTGGTCCACCGTCATTCGAAATCCTTCGAGCGGCGAGATCGAACTCCGAGGTAGTAACGTACACGGATCGTTCGACCGCAACCCGGTAGATCTCAAATCTCTTGCGCGCTTTCACCAACGGTCGCCAAGTGTGCGACAAGCTCAGCGCTTTTGGCAACGCAGGGTCCACCCAGCAGAGCTTCCGATCCGAGATTGCCTCGGTTCTACTATGGCTCGACCCTGCGATACGACGGCCGCCAGGAAAGGAGACTTGCGTGATCGATGACCTGAGGGGCAAGGCCGTTCTGGTGACCGGAGCGTCCAGCGGACTGGGCGCCGCCGCTGCGGTGGCGTTCGGACGATGCGGGGCGATGGTCGCCGTCCACTACAACCGCTCCAAGGACGGGGCGGAGACCACGGCCGCGACTGTACGAACGGCCGGCGGTGAAGCTGTCGTGCTACAGGCCGACGTGCGCGACACCGAGGCCGTCGCCAGCCTAGTCGCGGCAACGGTTGAGGCGTTCGGCAGCATCGACGTTCTGGTCAACAACGCCGGCGACCTTCTGGGCCGGCACACCGTCGAGGACGTGACGGACGAGTTTGTGCTCGACGTGTTCAAGGTCAACGCCTTGTCGGTGGTCGCCGCCTGTCGGGCGGCGGTGCCGGTCATGCGGGCCCGGCGCGAAGGAGCTATCATCAACCTGTCGTCGGTAGCAGCCCGCTCTGGCGGTTCGTCCGGCACCATGTTCTACGCTGCCGCCAAATCCTACGTATCGTCGATCACTCGCTCGATGGCCAAGGAGTATGCCGCCGATGGCATTCGGGTGAACGGCGTCGCCCCCGGCGTGATCACCACGCCGATCCAAGACCGCTTCACCCCACCTGCCGTGCTTGGCCAGCTTGCCGCCGCGGTCCCGATGCAGCGGCTCGGCGTCGCCGACGACGTCGCCGGAACCATCCTCTATCTCGCTTCGCCGGCGCTGTCCGGCTACGTCACCGGCGAGATGGTCGAGGTCAACGGCGGGCTGTGGATGGGATGACGAACGCCCCCAACGATCGCCAACTGACCGCCTCCCTGCAGCGGGCACTCGGCTATCCGTATCCCGCGCATTCCGACGACTTCCTGTTCGAGGACGGACAGGCACGGCCGCTGACCGTCGATCATCCGCTTGACGGGCTGACCCCGGTGATCGCCGTCGGCTCCAACCGGGCGCCGGTCCAACTTGCCCGCAAGTTTTCCGGGATGCGCGCCTCAGTGCCGGTCACCCGGCTGCGAGCCCGCGACGTGGACGTGGTGCACACCGCGCATATCGCAGGGTATGGCTCGATTCCGGCAACCCTGGCGGAATCGCCCGGCACGACGGTGGAACTATGGATTACCTGGCTGACCGAAGCCGCTTTAGCGCGGATGGATGAGACCGAAGCCGTGGGCGTGAACTACGACAGAGTCACGGTGTCACTGGCTTGGACCGATCCCGGACCGCGCGCACCGGCCAGAGCCCTGATGTACGCCGGGCGCCGCGGCCTGCTGCGCCTCGATGGATCGCTGGTCGCGCTGGAATCGATCCCAGCACAGGCCCGGCGCTTTCCGGTAATGTCGCAAGAGCAAGTGCTGCGACGCCTGCACTCGGAACACGGAACCGATCGGTTCGAGGACTGGATCGGAGGATTGATCGGGTCGGCGGGTCAGACCGCGCGCAACGCGCTGGTCGACGCGCTGGCCATTATGGCCGACCGATCGCCGTGCCCCGGCATCGTTGAGGTACCGACCCCGGCCGGCATCGACATCGCGCAATCGTCGCCAAGCTGACCGACCAAGGCATCGTTGGTGGCGCGCAGGCGCCGCAGGATGACCCGCATGATGGCCACCAGACCGGCTCGGCCGCCGTCAGCAGGCGGTGGAACTCGCGCTCGTTGATCACCTGGACCACCGTCGGCTCAGCCGCCTGCGCGGTAGCGCTGCGCGGCGAACCGTCGATCAACCCCATCTCGCCGAACATGTCGCCTGCCTTGATGGTAGCGAGACAGGTCGGAGCGGTGCTTTCGGCGTTCTTCACGATGTCCACCGAGCCGCGCTCGATCAGGAACGCTGCCCAGGACTGCTCGCCCTCGCGGAAGATGAACTGCCCGGTCCGATAAACCCGCCGGTCGAGCACCTTAGTGTTCTTCATCCCATCCTCCTCCAGACCCGACTTCTTCAGGTGGTACTCAAGAAACGTTCGGGGAATGGGAGTGGATCACCACAACCGATCAACGCTGCGTGAGCGGCAGCACCCGCCACACGACGGTGCGCCGGATATCGCTGTCCTCCAGATCGCGGGAGGTCGGAACCGAGTACTCTGCCAGCTGCTCCAGGCCGTCGGTCGGGCGGTAGGTGCGGCCGGGGTCACCCATCAAGACCAGCGCCCCCGCGGCAGCGTGCCGGCGCAGCCACCCAGTCATGCGCTCGGCCATCGGCTTCTCGTAGCAGACGTCGCCGGCCAGAACGACATCCCACAAGGCAACGCCGGTGTCGTCGATGGTCGGCTCGTCCAGCATGTCGCGGCCGACCAGTTCCAGGCCGCGACCCAGGGCATTGGCATCCGCGTTCAATTGGATGGCCGCCAGCGCGAAGCCGTCGATCTCGTTGGCGGCGACATGGGCTGCCGACGCCCACAGGCAGGCCAGCGCCACGACACCGCTGCCGGACGCCACATCGAGCACCCGCTTGCCGGCGACCAGTTCCGGCCGGTCGATCAGGTGCCGGGCCAGGGCTTGCCCGCCGGCCCAGGCGAACGCCCAATACGGCGGCGGCAGGCCAACCTGCGCCAGTTCCTCCTCGGTCTTCTCCCACAACGGCAGGGCGGCATCGGCGAGATGAAGCCGGAGCTCTGGGACCAGCGAGGGCGACTTCAGGATGGTGTTGTTCTCGATGAAAGCGACCGGGTCGCTCACCAATGCAGCACGAAAGCCAGCGCGATGATGAGCCCGGCATCCCGGTTGGCCTTGAAGACTGACAGGCAGCCTTGGGGGTCGTCGATGTCGACGGTACGCACCTGCCAGGCGAAATGCCCGGCGACCGCCGCCAGTCCGGCGTAGCTCCACGGGCCGAGCCCGGCGGTCCACGCCGCCACGCCCAGCAGCGCGACGGTGACGGCGTAGAAACCGACCAGCGCCGGCTTGGTTCGCTCGCCCAGCGCCAGGGCCGACGACCGCACCCCGACGATCGCATCGTCTTCCTTGTCCTGATGGGCGTAGATCGTGTCGTAGCCGAGGGTCCAGAAGAAGCCCGCCGCGTAGGCAATCATCGCCGGAACCGCCAACTCCCCGGTGACGGCCGCATAGCCGAGCAACGCCCCCCAGTTGAAGGTCAGGCCCAGCACCGCCTGCGGCCAGTCGGTCACCCGTTTGGCCAGCGGGTAGACGAACACCAGGACCAGCACCGCCACGCCGACCGCCCAGGAGAATCGGTTGAGCTGGAGCAGGATAGCCAAGCCGACGGCCAACTGCGCGCCCAGGAACAGCAGGGCCTGCCGCGGGGTGATGACGCCGCTCGCGATCGGCCGGGTCGCGGTGCGCGCCACCCGACGGTCAAGGTCTCGGTCGAACATGTCGTTCACCGTGCAGCCGGCCCCGCGCATGACCAGCGCACCGATGCCGAACAGTGCTGCCAGCCACAGCATCTCGGCAACCGACAGACGGGTCGCCTGCCAGCCGAGCGCCAGGCCCCACAGGCAGGGCAGGTACAGGAGCCAGGTGCCGATCGGCCGATCGAGCCGGGCCAGCCGGGCGTACGGGCCCCAGCCGTCCGGCAAGTACCGGTCGACCCAATCTCCCTGGCGGATGTCGCTGGCATCGGTCATGCGGTGCTTCTACGCCGTTGCGAGGCAGCCGTCACGCGCGCTCCGACGGCTACCGCCGCCCGAACAGCCGCTCGATGTCGGTCAGCTTCAACTCGACATAGGTCGGGCGGCCGTGGTTGCACTGACCGGAATGCGGGGTGGCCTCCATCTGGCGCAGCAGGGCGTTCATCTCGTCGCCGCTCAACCGCCGGCCGGCCCGGACCGAGCCATGGCACGCCATGGTGCCACAGACATCGGCCAGCCGGTCCTTCAGCGCATGGGCGTCGCCGACCTCGGCAAGATCGTCGGCGAGATCGCGGATCAGGGCTGCAGTGTCGGTCTTGCCGAGCAAGGCCGGCACCTCGCGCACCACCACCGCCCCCTGACCGAACGCCTCCAGCACCAGTCCAAGTTCGGCGAATTCGTCGGCGCGCTGCACCAAGCGGTCCACCGCGGCCTCTTCCAGCTCGACGACCTCCGGCAGCAGCAGGGCCTGGCTCTTGACCCCGCCCACGGCCAGCGCGTCCTTCATCCGCTCGTACACCAACCGCTCATGGGCGGCGTGCTGGTCGACGATCACCAGCCCGTCCTCGGTCTGCGCGACGATGTAGGTGCCGTGGACCTGCGCCCTGGCCGCACCGAGCGGATGCCGTTCGGCAACCGGGTCGGCGGGCGCGTTCTCGACCCGCGCCGCCGGCGCGGCGCCGAAATCAAGAGTGTGACCGACGCGGTCTGTCGAGGGCGCCTGCCACGCCGCCTGCGCCTCTGCCAGACCCTCCGATGGCGGTGGGGTCCAACGGGCGGTGTTCCACGCCGGTGCAGCGTGCCCGGTGTGGGCGCGCAGCCCATCCGGACGGAACGCGCCGAGGGTCGCCGCTCCGACCGACGCCGAGGCCCGATGCCCGGCCTCGGCCAGCGCGTGCTTCAGCGCCCCGACGATCAAGCCACGGACCAGTCCGGCGTCCCGGAACCGCACCTCGGTCTTGGCCGGGTGCACGTTGACGTCGACCTCCTCGGCCGGCAGTTCCAGGAACAGCGCCAGCATGGGGTGGCGGTCGGACGCCACGAAATCCATGTAGGCGCCGCGCACCGCCCCCAGCAGCAGCCGGTCGCGCACCGGCCGGCCATTCACGAACAGATACTGATGGGCGCTGGTGCGGCGATGGAGGGTCGGTAGACCGGCGTAGCCGGTCAGGCGATAGCCCTGCCGCTCGGCGTCGATCGGCAAGGCATCGGCAGCGAAGTCGCGTCCCAGGACGGCACCGAGCCGGGCGAGGCGAACCTCGAACAGATCGCCCTGGGCGGCTTCCAGGTTCAAGAGCGTGCGGGTGCCATCGGACAGGGTGAAGCCGACTGTCGGTGCCGCCATCGCCAGGCGTTGCAGGATCTCCAGCGCATGGCTCTGCTCGGTGCGCGGGATCTTCAGGAACTTCAGGCGTGCCGGCGTGGCGTAGAACAGGTCGCGGATCTCGACCCGTGTGCCGGCAGTCAACGCGGCCGGCTCGGGTGCACCGACCGCGCCGCCCTCGACCCGGATCCGCCAGGCCGCGGGCGCGCCGGCGGCGCGGCTGGTGATCGACAGCCGGCTGACCGCGCCGATCGACGGCAACGCCTCGCCCCGAAATCCCAGTGTGGAAATGTGGGTCAGGTCGTCGTCGGGCAGCTTCGATGTCGCGTGCCGTTCGACCGCCAGGGACAGGGTGTCGGGATCGAGGCCGTGGCCGTCATCGCTCACCTGAATCAGGGTCCGGCCGCCGTCCCGCAGCACCACATCCACGCGACGCGCGCCGGCATCCAGGGAATTCTCGACCAGTTCCTTCAGCGCGCTCGCCGGACGCTCGACCACCTCGCCGGCGGCAATCCGGTTGACCAGGGTTTCCGGAAGCCGGCGAACGACCGGCCGGACACCGCTGTGGGCGCGCTCTGCGGTCACCCGATCCCCTCGCGCAGATACCGCCGGGCCAAGACCTTGCTCTCCTCGACCGCCGGCTGGTCGAACGGATTTACGCCCAGCAGATCGGCCGCGATGATGGTTTCCAGGATGAAATGCATCATCAGGCCGCCCATGACTTCCTCGGTCAGGGTCGGGAACTGAATAATCCGGGTCGGACAGCCGTTGCGGATCAAGGTTTCGGCGGTCGCCCGCTGCTCGGCCGCCAGCAGGTCGCCGAGACTGCGGCCCATCATGTAGTCGAGGGCTTCGGCTGCCGGACCGGCGACCTGGGCCTTGGTGGCCGCGCCGTGACCGCTCGGGTCGGCCAGGATCAGCGTGAACAGCTTGTCACGCGGGCCACCGAGGTACAGCTGAAGCTGGCTGTGCTGGTCGACCGCGCCCATGGCGTCGACCGGCGTGGTGCCGTGGCCGTCCTTGCCGAGGCTTTCGGCCCACAGCTGGCGAAACCAACCTCCGAAGCGTTCGAGCCGGTCGACATACGGCATCAGTACGCTCTGATTCACGCCCTTGCCGGTCGCCAGACCGACATTGATGATCGCACCAACCGCAGGCGCGCAATCGTTCGGAGTTTCGGCCGCCAACGCCGCCTCCAGCACCGACGCTGCACCACGTCGCACGGCCTCGACATCGACCCCGGCAATCGCCGCCGGCAGCAACCCTGTGACCGACAAAGCCGAATAGCGGCCGCCGATGTTCGGATCATGGTCGAGACAGAACAGTCCGTAGTGACCAGCGACCGTGCGCAGCGGGTTGTCGGTGTTCTCGGCGATGCAGGTCATGCGGGTCGCCAGATCATCGACCCCGAGGCGCTGGTTCAGCCGGTCCAGGACCGCCAGTGTCTGCGCCAACGTCTCCGCGGTCCCGCCAGACTTCGATATCGAAATGAAACCGGTCCGTGCGAGATCGAGGCGCCCCATCAGGGCCTCGAACGTCCACGGATCAATGTTGTCCATGAACCACACCCGCGGCGAGCCGGCGTTCGGACCGAAACCAGAATCGGCCATTCGGCAAAATGTGGCTCCGCCGAGCGACGAGCCGCCAATCCCCAGCACCACGACATCGGAGAACTGCGACCGGTAGCGATCGACGATCGGCCGCCACGCGACAAGGTCGTCGCGCCGGTTCGGCAGCGCCAGAACCGGTAATTTGCCGGACGCTTTCTCCGCACGCAGGCGACCGACCGAAGCCATCGCCCGGGGCATCAGCGCGTCATGCGTCGCATGGTCGAGCCCGGCCATGCCGACCACTTCCGCGAAGGTCGCGCTGACGTCATGGGTGAATGGACACTGCATCAACATCCGGCAACCTCCAACCATCGACATTACCAGATATGGTATATCGACGTCATCCGCCCTGGGCTGGAACACCCGGCACCGACGGCACCGGGGCTGTTGCCGTCACGCCTTCCGGCTTGCCGACCACAACCACCGTCAACTGGTCGGGACGGTACAGCCGGCGCGCCACCCGCTTCATGTCGTCCAGCGTCACGGACTCATACAACGCGTCGCGTCGCGCAAGATAGTCAATCGGCAGGCCACCTTCCTGTAATCCCATCAGCACGCTGGCGGTTCCATCGGAGTCGACGAGCCGGAGCGGGAACGAGCCCAGCAGGTAAGTCCGAGCATCGGCCAGTTCCTGCGTGGTTGGTCCGCCCTCGGCCATGCGCTTCCATTCCTGGCGGACCAATTCGACGGATTCGGCAACCCGGGCGTTCTGGGTGGCCAGCCCGCCCATGATGAGCGGAGCGTGATCGAGCGGCAGCAGGTAGGCGTACACCCCATAGACTAGGCCACGCTTCTCTCGGATCTCCTCGGTCAGGCGCGACCCGAACCCACCGGCCATGATCTCGTTGAGCAGGGAGGCGGCATACCAGTCCGCATCGTCGCGGGCGATCCCGGCATGCCCGAACACCACCACCGACTGTGGCACATTGTCCTGAACCACGAAGGTCTGCCCGGCCGCTTTCGGTGTGACATTCGGGGCCGGTGTCGATCCGCCGAAGGTCGGGAGCGCGCCAAACACCCGGTCGAGGAGCGCCGACAGTGTGGCTGCATCGATGTCGCCAACCGCCGACACGACCAAGCCCTGGCGCACGAAGGTCGTGTTCACGAACTCGCGCAGGTCGTCGGCAGTCACCGACGACACGCTGTCCGAGGTTCCATCGCCGGATCGGCCATAAGGATGGTCGATGAAGCTGGCCCCCCACCATGCCCGGCTGGCAATGGTGCGCGGCCGCTGCAAATCGTTACGCAGCGACGCCATGACCTGCGCCCGGATGCGCTCCACCGGTTCGGGATCGAACCGCGGCGCGGTCAGCGCCAGCCGCAACAGTTCGACCGCAGTGTCGCGAGTCTCGGTCAAAGTCGTCAGCCCGCCCGAGAACCGGTCGATCCGGGCGCTGAAGCGCAGGGAGATCGAATCGTCGCTCAACGCCTGCTGAAACGCGGTCGAGTCGCGTTCACCCGCACCTTCGTCCAGCAGGCCGGAAACCAGCCGCGCCCGACCTTCCTTGCCTACCGGGTCGGATGATTGACCACCGGCAAACGAGAACGACAGGGTCAGGATGGGGTTGGTGTGGTCTTCCACCAGCCAAGCCTTGACGCCGCTGGTGCTGGTGACCTCCCGGATGTCGAGCGCCAAGGCCGGAACCGACCACGCCGACAAACTGAAGAACAGGACGATCAGGGCAAGGGTTCTGCGCATGGCTGATCCTCCTCAACTGGCCGGCTTGGGACGCAGGATCGCGGTCACCGATTGCTCGGGTATGAGCAGGGCTTTCGCGGCTTCCGCAATCCGGACTGCCGTGACCGCGGCGATCCGTTCCGGCCACTCCTCGACGTCCGCTATCCCGCCTCCGGCGACCATCGCTTCGCCGAACAGCCGGGCCGGTGCCAGCATGTCGTCGCGGGCGAAGATGGCCCGGCGCTTCATACGGATGATGGCCGAGGCGACCTCGTCGTCGGTAACGCCATCGCGCAGCAGCCGCGTCACTTCGGCCTCGACAGCCGCTTCGAGAGCAGCAAGGTCGGTACCATCACGCGGGCTGGCGTACACGGAGAACGTCTGCGGACCGAGGCCATCGGGCGAGTATCCGGCACCCGCGGACACTGCCAGCCCCTTCTCGACAACCAGGCTGCGGTACAGCCGGCTGGTTGTCCCGCCACCGAGAATTTCCGCCATGACCTCCAGCGGCGCAGCCTGCTTGGTGTCGCCCCACACAACGCCGGGCGCCAACCACCGCCGGGACCAGCTCGGCTGGTCGACTCGCGGGCTCTCCATTTCCAACCGCCGGGCAGCGCGCTGCGGCGGCTCCAGCCCCCGCAACGCGATCCGATCAGGGACCTCACGCGCTGGAATCACGCCGTAGGTCGTCTCGGCCATCGACCGGACTTCCGCGGCGGTCACGTCGCCTGCCACCACCAGGACCGCGTTGTTCGGCGCGTACCAGGTCCGATAGAACGCGATCGCGTCGTCGTGGCTGAGCCGGCGCATCTCGTTCTCCCAGCCAATCACCGGAATGCGGTAGGGATAGGCCAGATAGGTCGCGGCGGTGATCTGTTCGCCGAACTGCGACGACGGATCGTTGTCGGTCCGTGTGCGCCGTTCCTCCAGAATCACCTCGCGCTCGGATTCCACGTCCTTCGGCAGCAACGCCAGATTCGCCATCCGATCGGCTTCCAGCGCCATCATTCGGCCAAGCTGATCCTTCGCGACATTCTGGTAGTAGCCGGTGTAGTCGTAACTGGTGAAGGCGTTCTCGCTGCCGCCGATCTGATTGATGATGCGCGAGAACTCACCCGGCGCCCGGGTCTTGGTTCCTTTGAACATCAGGTGTTCCAGGAAATGCGCGATGCCGGACTTACCGGCCGGCTCATCGGCGGCGCCGACCTTGTACCAGACCATATGGCTGACCACCGGAACCCGGTGGTTCGGCACCACCACGACCTGGAGACCGTTGTCGAGCGTGAAGGTTTCGGGCTCGAAGATGCCGGCCGTCGACGGCGACGTCGCCCAAACCAGACCGGCAGCAACAAGAGCAGCGAACAGCGCAGGGCGCCTGAACATACGAATCGGCACGAGATCCCTCCCGGACGGCAAAGACGAAGCTGTCACAACAGAACCGAAACGCGGCGCCGATAAGGCAACGACGTCAACCGTTGCTCGATTTCAACGGGCGATCAGAACAGCCCGCTCAAGAATCCGCCGCGCTTGCGTTCGATGGTCGGCGTCTCGCCGGTGTCGACCGGCTGGCCGAGCGCCGAATTTTCCCGGAGGCGCTTGCTCTCCTTGGTCGCGTCGAGGAGCACACCCGGTTCCGGCTTGTCTCGCCAGAACAGAACCTTGTCGATCGGATACTGTTCCTCATACACGAAGCTGGCAGTCTCCTTGTTGACCAGCTGCCGGATGTTCGGATCCGCCTGATTGAGCTGCAGCTGGTCGCGCAGCGCCGAGGCCCCGCCCGACGATACCGGCGCGCGCGGGGCCGCCTGGACCGTCGGTCCCGACATGCTGGTGCCGAAGACGCTGCTGGTGCTGGTCGTGGCCTGCGGTGCCGCCCTTCGCCCAAGAATCCGTTGGGCGGCAGCATCGGTCGGCGACAATTCCTGCGGTCTCGCCGTTCCAGGCTCCGGGGGTCGCAGGTCATAGTTCGGCGGCAACGCCAGCGGCGCGCGCGCTACGACCTGGAACTCGTCTGGAGCGTCCTTGTCATAACCGAGAGCACCCCGGATCTGCCCGCAACCGCCGAGCAGGGCCGAGACCGCCAATGCTGCGGCAACCACAGCAGCCTGATGTCGCATCTTTGCCTTACTCATCGCTGGTCCGTCCTCCTTCGGACGCCCGTGCCCCGGTACCAATCCCCAGAGCATCGAGCAGCAATAATCCGACTCCCAGGGTAATCGCAGCGTCGGCAATGTTGAAGGCCGGCCAGTGCAGATCACCCCAATGGGTGTCAATGAAGTCGACAACCGCGCCGTACAACGCCCGATCGATCGCGTTGCCGACCGCCCCGCCAATCACGAGCCCCAGGCCGGCACCGAGCACCCAACCCTCCGCGCGCACGAGCCATATCATCAACGCCACCGCCACGACGAGTGCAAATCCACCGAGCAACCACGGCCCCCACACCGAGTCGTTCGACAGCAACCCGAAACTGACACCCCGGTTCCAGACCGGGACCATGTTCAGAAACGGCCCCAAAGTGATCCGGCTCGGCGGATCGAACACCGCGTCGAGTGCCCAGACCTTGCTCACCCGGTCCAGCGCTACCGTGATGGCGGCGAGCGTCAGACCGAGGACGAGCGGAGAGCGATTCATCAACCGCATCACTCCGCCGCGTCGAGAGTTGTCGACACCGCATCGGTGCAACGTTCGCAGATCGGCTCGTCCACCGCCACCTCCGGCAGGACCCGCCAGCACCGTTCGCACTTCGCGCCGTCGGCGAGTCCAGGGGTCACCGCGATACCAGCCACTTCGGGCAACCGATAGGCGTCGCTCGGGCCGTCACCCTCTACCAACGTGGCACCGGAGGTGATGAAAACCTCGGCCGGATCGACGCCCTGCATGCCGGCGAGCAGATCGGCACCGGCGTAGACCGTGGGATGGGCCTGCAGCGAAGCGCCGATACGCTTCTCGGCCCGTTCCAGTTCGATCGCGCCGGTCACCACACGCCGCAGTTGGCGGATCTTCGCCCATTTGGCGGCCAGCGCGTCGTCGCGCCAACCGGCCGGGATCGCCGGATACTCGCGCAGATGCACCGAGTCCATCGGCCCGGAATTGCGCGACCGCCACGCCTCTTCCGCCGTGAAGCACAGGATCGGCGCCAGCCAAGCGGTCAGGCAGTCGAACAGTTGCGCCATCACGGTGCGCGCCGCCCGCCGCCGCACCGAGTCCGGACGGTCGCAGTAGACCGCATCCTTTCTGACGTCGAAGTAGAACGCCGACAGGTCGACTGCGCAGAACTGATGGATCTGCGTGAACAGGGTGTGGAAGTCGAAATCGTCGGTGCATCGGCGGACCACGACGTCGAGTTCGGCGATCCGGTGCAGCACCCAACGCTCGAGCTCCGGCATCTGCTCGACCGGCAGTTGCTCTGCATCGGTATAGCCGTCGAGCGCGCCAAGCAGGTAGCGCAAGGTGTTGCGCAGTCGCCTGTAATGGTCGGCCTGGTGTTTCAGGATTTCGGGACCGATGCGTAGATCCTCGGAGTAGTCGGAACTGACCACCCAAAGCCGCAGGATGTCGGCCCCGTACTTGTCCATCACCTCCTGTGGTGCGGTCACGTTGCCGAGCGACTTCGACATCTTGCGCCCGTCCTGATCGAGCACGAAGCCGTGGGTCAGCACCGCATCGTACGGCGCCCGCCCTCGGGTGCCGCAGGATTCCAGCAGCGACGAATGGAACCAGCCGCGATGCTGGTCGGAGCCTTCAAGGTACAGCGACGCCGGCCAGGCGAGATCCGGATCGTTCTCCAGCACGAAGGTGTGGGTCGAGCCGGAATCGAACCAGACGTCGCAGATGTCGGATACCTGCTCGTAGTCCGCCGCGTCATAGTCGTTGCCAAGGAACCGCGACGGCGGGGACGCGAACCAGGCGTCGGCCCCCTCGGCCTCGAACGCCTGGGCCACCCGTTCCAGCACCGCCGGGTCGCGCAACGGCTCGCCGGTCTGCTTGCTGACGAACACCGGGATCGGCACCCCCCAGGCCCGCTGGCGGCTGATGCACCAATCCGGCCGTCCCTCGATCATGCCGCGCAGCCGGGTCTGGCCGCCGGCCGGCACGAACCGGGTGTCGTCGATCGCCTTGAGGGCGGTTTTGCGCAGATCATTGGTGTCCATCGAGATGAACCACTGCGCGGTGTTGCGGAAGATCAGCGGCGCTTTCGAGCGCCAGGAATGCGGATAGGAGTGCTTCAGCTTGCCGCGCGCGACGATGCCGCCGTGGTCGCGCAGGATCGCGGCGATCTTCATGTTGTCGTCGATCACGTTCATGCCGGCGAAGATCGGCACGTGGTCGTAGAACAGCCCGTCGTCGGCCACGGTCTGCGGGATCTCCAGCCCGTGCTTCTGGCCGAGCACGAAGTCGTCGGCGCCGTGACCGGGGGCGATGTGGACGAAGCCGGTACCCTGGTCGTCGGTCGCGAACTCGGCGGCCAGTGCCGGTACGTCGTAGTCGTAGCCGTGGCCGCGCAGCGGATGCGCGCAGACAGTCCCGACCAGCGCTGACCCCTTCAGGCGCGCCACCTCAGTGACCGCCTCGATCTTGGTCTGAGCCTTGAAGTCGTCGAGCAAGGCGACCGCACAGACCAGCTTCTCGCCGACCTTGGCCAAACTGTTCTCGGCAACCGCCACGACCTCGACCACCGCGTAGTCGATGTCCTCGCCATAGGCGACCGCACGGTTGCCCGGCATGGTCCAGGGAGTGGTGGTCCAGATCACCACCGACGCGCCTTCGAGCGCCGGATGCCCGGCCGCCACGACCGGGAAACGCACATGGATCGTGGTCGAGACGTGGTCGTGATACTCGACTTCGGCGTCAGCCAGCGCGGTCTTCTCGACCACCGACCACATGACCGGCCGCGCGCCCTTGTACAGGCCGCCGTTCATCAGGAACTTGCCGATCTCGCGGGCAATCTGCGCCTCGGCCGCGAAGGTCATGGTGGTGTAGTAGCGGTCCCACAGCCCGGTCACGCCAAGCCGACGGAACTCCTCGCGCTGGGTTCCAATCCACTGGTCGGCAAACTCGCGGCATTGCCGACGGAACTCGACGATCGGCACGTCGTCCTTGTTCAGGCCGCGGGACCGGTAGTCCTCCTCGATCTTCCACTCGATCGGAAGGCCGTGACAGTCCCAGCCCGGCACATAGGCGATCTGCTTGCCGGCCATGTGCTGGGAGCGGTTGATGACATCCTTGAGGATCTTGTTCAGCGCGTGGCCGATGTGCAGATGGCCGTTCGCGTAGGGCGGGCCGTCGTGCAGGATGAACTTCTCGCGGCCGGCGCGGACCTCGCCGATCCGGCGGTCCAGATCGATCTCGTTCCACCACGCCTGGATCTCAGGCTCGCGCTGCGGCAGGCCCGCGCGCATCGGAAAATCGGTCTTCGGCAGAAACACCGTATTCTTATAGTCGGTCGTCATCACTGGTCCTTCCCGGGCAACCGGGTCCGGCCGGGGTCAGACCCCCAGCATCTCCCGCGCCCGCGCCGCATCGGCGGCGATCTGCGCCTTCAGTTCATCGAGGCCGCCAAATTTCCGTTCCGGCCGGATAAAGTCAACCAGACGCACGCGCAGGCGCCGCCCATACAACTCGATCGACCGGTCGAACAGGTGGGTCTCCAGCAGCACACCGCGGTCGTTGACCGTCGGCCGCACGCCGAGATTGGCCACACCCGTCATCCAGGTGCCGGCCCCTTCGCCATCCGCCAGCACCGCACGCACCGCGTAAACCCCAAGCTTGGGGCAGATCAACGAGCCCAGCCGCAGGTTGGCGGTGGGAAAGCCAATGGTGCGGCCGCGCCGGTCACCCTCCTCGACGATCCCGTCGATCTCCCACGGCGATCCCAGCAGCGAGGCCGCCCCGCGCGGATCGCCCTCGGCCAGGCACTGGCGTATCCGCGACGACGAATACACCGCCCCGTCACTCTCATGAACCGCGGACACCCGGGTGGCGCCGAAGCCAAGATGCCCGGCCCGTTCGATCAGCATGTCCGGCGTGCCGCGGCGGCGGTGGCCGAAATTGAAGTCGTAGCCGACGACGACGTGCCGCAGCCCGAGCGTGTCGTACAGGATGTCATCGACGAAGCTCTCCGCCGCCACATGCGCGAACGCATCGTCGAACGGCAGTTCGAACAGCACGTCGACGCCCAACTCCTCCAGTCGGCTCGCCCGGCCTTGCGAGGTCGTCAGGCGAAACGCCGCAGCGTCCGGCTGGAAGAAGCGGCGGGGGTGCGGCTCGAAGGTCAGCACGGCCAGCGGCGCGTGCAGGTCCCCGGCAATGCGCGCCGCCTCCCCGATCACCGCCCGGTGGCCGAGATGAACCCCGTCGAAATTCCCGATGGCAGCCACCGCGCCGCGATGCTGGGGCTCGACCGCATCCAGTGAGCGAACGATCTTCATGATCCGATCCTAGGCAGCCGCTCGTGCACGCACGGGAACGAGGATCAGGGCGTCGCCGTCGATCACCACCGTGCTGCCGACCTTGCACCGGGATTTGAACGACACCCGCTTCTTGTCCCGGTCGATTGCCGTCACCTCGACCACGGTCAGCACTGTGTCGCCGATCCGGACCGGCGCCAGGAACCGTAGTGTCTGGGAGATGTAAACCGAACCTTTGCCCGGCATTACCGTTCCGAACACCTTGGAAATGAACGCCGCCGACAGCAGACCGTGGGCGATCCGGCCCTTGAAGATCGTGTCCTTGGCATAGTTGTCGTCCAGATGCAGCGGGTTGTGGTCGCCCGACACCTCGGCGAAGGACTCGATCATGTCCTGCGTCACCACGCGCTCGTACTCGGCGCGCATTCCGACTTCCAGGTCTTCCAGGAAGTACTGCTTCACGGAGTGCATGCCTGCCCCTCGTTGTGCGCCGCAAAATGGCGGGGGACTATAACGGCGGGCTCCGGGACGAACAAGAACGGGTCAACGACCGGAACGCTCTGGATTTGCCGGCTACTGCGTTTGACCCGGCGCCGGCAACGTGACGACAAAACAGGTATGCCCGCGCGAGCGATCGAACGCCAACTGACCCTGACGGCTTTGCAGCAGCCCAGAGAGGACACGCATGCCAAGCCCCTTGCCGCCGGAAGGCTCGTAGTCGTCCGGCAAATCCCGGCCCTCGTCCTCGACCGACAGAATCGTTGTGTCGCCGGACGACCGAAGCGTGACCGTGACCGTGCCTTCACCATACTTCAGGGCGTTGGTCACCAGTTCCATGAGGATCAGCCCGACCGCGGCGGCGTCGGAGGAAGGCCAGAACACGTCGGCGGCACCGAGCACGATGCGCCGACCCTCGAACGTGGACGCCAGAGCCGTTTTTTGATCATCAACGAGACTGCGCAGGTAGACAGCCAAATTGACACGCAAGGTCGCGCCGACCTTGTACAGATGCTCGTGTATCGCGGCAACGGTGACGATGCGCCCGGCGCTTTCCCGCAACTGCCGAGCGGCCTCGCTGTCCGTCGCCATCCTGGCCTGCAGCGACAGCAATGCCTGTACCATCGACAGGCTGTTCTTCACGCGGTGATGCGCCTCGAGCACCAGCAGTTCCTTCTCCGCCACGGAGCGCCGCAACTCAAGCTGGGCCATCACCTGACGCGCCAGGGCCTCCAACGTGAAGATCTGCTGTTCGGTCAGCCCCTCTGGGCGAGGCTTGGTGTCGAGCACGCACATGGTGCCAAGCGGCAACCCTTCCGGTGTCTCCAACAAGGCACCCGCGTAGAACCGCAGCCGTGGATTGCCGGTGACCAGCGGGTTACTGTCGAACCGCTCATCGAGTGTCAGATCAGGCACGATGAACACGTTTGGCTGCAGGATCGCATGCCCGCAGATCGAGATGTCCAGCGGCGTCTCGCGAACGCCAAGGCCGATCTCCGCCGCGAACCACTGCCGCTTTGCGTCGAGCAGATTGACCACCGATACCGGGGCGTCGCAGACCTGCGCCGCAATGCGCACGAAATCGTCGAACACATGCTCGACGGGCGCGTCAAGAATTCCTTAGCCCTGGAGTGCAGCAATTCGATCGGCTTCATTCCACCTTAGCTGCATTTGGCACGGTCCTTCCCGCCCTGCTGGATGCAAACAGCACCGCAAGATCGTAAACACGCGACGCCCGGCGGCGAGCGCCATCATCGGCTGAACGGTCGTCCAAGCGACCGTCTTCAATCGGACCTTTTACGACACTTCGCACCGGATGGACACACCCGACCGGTTCCGTGGAGAATGCCGGACCACGAACGGAGACGATTAAGATGCCGATGACCGCCGACGCGATCGAGACAGCCGCCCGCACCCTGCAGGATCACCGCCGGCGTGTCGTGCCGCTTCCGGCGCTGCCGGAGTCGTGCCGACCAGCGACCACCGAGGAAGGGTACGCGATCCAGCGGGCGCTGATCGCGCTGCGGATCCGCGAGGACGGCGCGCGGTCGATCGGCTGGAAGATCGGCGCCACCAACCCGGGCGCGCGCGAACTGCTGGGTGTGACCGAGCCATTCTTCGGCGTGCTGCTCGACAACCTCACGACCGATTCCCCGTCAAGCTTCGTGGCGTCGCAGATGTTTCAGAGGGTGATCGAGCCGGAGATCGCCGTGCTGATCGGTACCGATCTCGACCCCGCCGGCGCGCCGTTCGACGCTGCTGCGATCCGCCGGGTCGCGCGCGCGGTCCTGCCGGCGATTGAAGTCGTCGACACACCGCTGTCCACCGGGTTGAAGGCCGGCGGGCCGTCACTGATCGCCGACGACGGCAGCCACGGCCGCTGGGTCAAGGGGGCGTCGGTCACCAACTGGCAGAACCTGGACCTGCTGGAGCACAAGGTAACGATGGCGGTCGACGGCTCGGTGGTCCGCGAAGGCCGCGGCGGCAACGTCGACGGTGGACCGTTCGGCGCGACCGCGTGGCTCGCCAATGCCCTCGCCGCCCTCGGCCTGGGTCTGAAGGCCGGTCAGTACGTCACGACCGGCACTACCACCCAACCCATCCCCGT
The DNA here is from genome assembly GCA_000171835.1 of alpha proteobacterium BAL199. Taxonomy (GTDB): domain Bacteria; phylum Pseudomonadota; class Alphaproteobacteria; order Thalassobaculales; family Thalassobaculaceae; genus Thalassobaculum_A. The sequence continues at coordinate 45,548 of ABHC01000009.1, forward strand.
GGACGCCGGGCAGTCCGTTGTGGCGGATTTCGGCACGCTTGGCCGCATCGAGATCCGTTTTAGCTGACCATCCCTTCACCGACAGGAAGCCGTCTTGACCTACTGGTTCGATCCAGACCAATTGCTGCCATTCGGCTACGAGAAGCGCGCGGAGTAAACCGGCGCCGACCCGTTCCCGCACATCGTCATCGAAAACTTTCTGCCGGCCGATCGGGTCAACGCGATCCTCGAACAGTTCCCGGCGGCCGATTCACCCTACTGGCACACCAAGAACCAGCCCGACTCCCGGAAGCAGGACACCACGCCGGACTACGTCGCCGAGTTGAAGATGCCACCGGTAATCCGCGAAGCGATGTGGCAGTTCAATTCCAGCCTGTTCCTGTTCTTCCTCACCCATCTGACCGGCTTTCGCGGTCTGACCGGTGATCCATGGCTGTACGGCGGCGGCATCCACCAGATCCTGCCGGGCGGCCTGCTGAAGATCCATGCCGACTTCAATGTCCACGAGTTCACCGGCCTGCTGCGCCGCATCAACGTCCTGGTCTACCTGAACAAGGATTGGGACCCGGCCTGGGGCGGCGATCTTGAGTTGTGGGCGCCGGACATGAGCCGATGCGCGCGGCGGGTGACCCCGAACGCCGGCACCTGCGTGATCTTCAACACCAGCGCCACGTCGTATCATGGCCACCCGGACCCGCTGGGCTGCCCGGATGGCCGGACCCGCAAGTCGCTCGCGTTCTACTACTACACCATCGACCCCGATCACGATCCGCGCGCCAAGCGGACCAACACGGTCTGGAAGAAGCGTCCGGGAGAGTCATTCTAAGCCGGCACCCGCGCCGTTGTGCCGTTTGCACCGCAACGATTGACGCCCTATTTTAGGGTCGTCGCGGAGGAGGATTTGAACAGATGAGCATCATGCGCTTTGCTCCCTGGATCGCAGCCGGGTTGCTGGCTATTGGCGTCGCGGGCTGCGAAAACACGGTGCGTGGCTTCGGCCAGGACATGCAGAAGACCGGAAAGGCGATCGAGAAGTCGACCGGCGTCGGCGGCAACACATCCGCTCAGCCTGCAGCCCCTGCGGCAACGACCTCGCCATCGGCGGCACCGGCGGCACCGACTCCGCTCAAGAACTAGCGACCTCGTCCGATCCGGCGTTGCCCTGTGCCGGTCAGCGGTCTACACGCACGGCCATGACCAGCGCACCCATCCTGTTCATCGGCGGGCTCGGCGGTTCCGGGACCCGCGCGGTGGCCGGCGCGGTGGCCGCGCTCGGCTACTATCCGGGCGGCTGCCTGAACGGCGCCAACGACAATCTCATCTTCACCGAACTGTTCAAGCGGCCGGACTGGCTAAAGACGCGTCCGTCGGCCGACCGGATCGAAGCCCGGCTACGGCTGTTCGGGTCGGTGATGACCGAAGGTGTCCGGCTTCGCCATCTGTTTCGGGCGCCGGAGCTATACCGGGTCCGCCACGACCAGGGCCGGGGCCTCAGCGGCGTCCCGGATGCCCTGGGCTGGATGACCAAGGAGCCGAACTGCCACATCTTCCTGGAAGCGATCCTGAAGACGTGGCCTCAGGCTGCGTTCGTCTATGTGTCGCGGCACCCGCTCGACATGGCGTTCAGCGACAACAAGGGTCAGCTCGACAACTGGTCCTGGCTGTTCGATCTCGACCCGACCGGGTGGCCGACCCGCGAAGCCGCCCAGCTCGAATATTGGATCCGCACCCAGAAGCGCCTCGATGACCTGATCACCCGTTACCCCGGCCGAATCATCCCGTTGCGCTTCGACGACTTCGCCGAGCGTCCGGTCGAGCAACTGACCGCCTTGGTTGATGCCCTTGACCTGCCCGTTCCGGCCGAACGCGTCGTCCCGGCCTGCGCCGATGTCATCCGCCCGGAAGGCATCGGCCGGTGGCGCAGCCGCGACCTGTCGGCTTTCTCGCCCGAGCAGATCAAATTCTGCAGCCAGGCCGGCTGGGAGGTCTGATCAGCCCCGCGGCACGCGTGGATCAACCGGCAGGGTGTGCGCCCAGGGCGCCACCTGCTCGAACAGCGCCGCCGCCGACAGCACCGCCGCCTCGCCGCGCGGCGGGCCGGCGATCTGCAGGCCGACCGGCAGGCCGCCCGCGGTGAATCCGGCCGGCACCGAGATCGCCGGCAATGCCGCACAGGTGAACGCGTAGGCCACGGTGCACCACTCGATGTATTTCGAGAACCGGTGGCCGTTGCACTCCTCAAGATAGCGCTGCTCGATCGGATAGGGCGGCGCGATGGTCGCCGGCGACAGCACCAAGTCGTAGGTCTCGTAGAACGCCCGGACCCGGTGGTAGAGCCGGCCCCGCGCCAGTTCGGCCGCCGCAACCTCTTCGGTGCTCAGCGCGAGGCCCTTCTCGATGTTCCAGATCACTTCGGGCTTGAGCTGGTCGCGGTGCCGGACCAGCAGGTCTTTCTTCGACGCCGCGAACGCCATCGCCCGCAGGGTCTGGAAGATCTGCTGGACGTCGCTGAAATCCGGACTGGCTTCTTCCACAACGCAGCCGATTTCCTCGAACCGGCGTGCCGCCCGCTCGACGATCGTCGCCACCTCCGGGTCGACCGGCGTGATGCCGCCGAGGTCCAGGCTGAACGCCACCCGCTTCGGCTTGCGGCCGGAGGCGGTCGAACTGACGAAAGATTGCGCCGGCCTTTCCAGCGACATCGGATCGACCGGACTCTGGCCGGTCATGGCGTCCAGCATCAACGCGCAATCGGCCACCGTGCGCGCCATCGGTCCCTCGACCGACATGCTGCCGAACGGCAGGGCACCGGGACCGTGGGCCACCCGGCCCGGTGTCGGCCGGAACCCCACGATGCCGCAGAAGCTGGCCGGATTGCGCAAGCTGCCGCCAAGGTCCGACCCCGAGGCGAGCCATGCGGTTCCGCTGGCCAGCGCCACCGCCGAACCACCGGACGATCCGGCACAACTCCGTGACGTGTCCCACGGGTTCAGGGTTGCGCCGAACACCTCGTTGAAGGTGTTGGCACCTGCGCCAAACTCCGGGGTGTTCGATTTGGCGTACACCACGCCACCGGCAGCCTCCAGCGTGGTCACGGCGACGTCGGAGGTGTCGGGCACCGTATCGGCGAAGATCGGCGACCCTTGAGTTGAGCGCACGCCCGCGACGTTCAGCAGGTCCTTGATCGCCACCGGCATGCCAGCGAGCACCCCACGTTCGGTCATCGGCTTGCCGGCCAGCGACTTCGCCCGGTCGCGCGCGCGCTCGAAGCACAAGGTTGGCAATGCGTTCACCGCCGGCTCGACCTCGGCGATCCGCACCTCGAGCGCATCAAGCAGGTCGAAGGTCGTGACCTCGCCGGCCTTCAGCAGGGCGACGATCTCGGTCGCGGTCTTCGCGATCAATTCTGAGGCTGGCATGAGTTTGGTCCGGGTCGATGGCAGGACGACCATCAAACCGCCGTCGCATCGATCAGGCAAGCAATGTTCTTCGGTCGACTTCGCACATCAAGGTCGCGAAAGGTTAGAATGAAATTCAGGTCGCCATGTTGATAATCACGTCGTTTTTCGACACAATAGCGGCTTGATATCTGACAATCTAATGCACGCGGGGGAGGATATACGAAGCTGAACATACGATATTCAGCAGAATATTTGATATAAAGATCACCAAACCAAGCGTCATACGGGGATTTGATCTTCAGATTCATGTGCATTGGTCGTGGTGTGTTACCGGATTGCCTCTGACCTCATGAGACCATCCGCGAAGCTCATGTTTGGCGCATTCCAGCGCGGCGTCGAGAACGCCTCGGAGGAATTCGTCAATACTCCCGGACCGACGACGGGTCGTTGGTGACCGGACTCCCTGAAACCAGAGGAGCGACGATGTCCGATGCATCAGGACTGAGCCCCGACGGGGCCGCCAATCCCATAGAGACCGACTACGAGATTGGCCAACACAACATCCAGAACAAGCTCGGACCCTTCGGGTTCGACATCCACAACCCGGTGTTCGTGATCTCCGGGCTGAGCATCGTCGCGTTCGTGTTCCTGACGCTGGCCTTCCAGAACGACCTTGGCCCGCTGTTCGCAGCACTGCGGAACTGGCTGACGTCGACACTCGACTGGTTCTTCCTGTCCGCGGCGAACATCTTCGTGATTCTCTGCCTCGTCCTGATCGTGTCCCCGCTCGGCAAGGTTCGGCTTGGTGGGACCGAGGCCACGCCTGACTACACCTACACCGGCTGGTTCTCGATGCTGTTCGCCGCCGGCATGGGCATCGGCCTGATGTTCTACGGCGTGTCCGAGCCGATCTCGCACTTCTCGTCCTCCCTGGCAGAGGGCGCCGGCTCGCCCGACAGCTGGGCACCACTCGCCGGAGCCGCCGGCGACACCGAGGGTGCGCGCCGTCTCGGCATGGCCGCGACGATCTTCCACTGGGGACTGCACCCGTGGGCGATCTACGCGATCGTCGCCCTGGCGCTTGCCCTGTTCACCTACAACAAGGGCCTGCCGCTCACCCTGCGGTCGGTGTTCTATCCGATCTTCGGTGAGCGCATCTGGGGCTGGCCGGGGCACGTCATCGACATCCTGGCGGTGTTCGCCACCCTGTTCGGCTTGGCGACCTCGCTCGGGCTGGGCGCCCAGCAGGCCAACGCCGGGCTCGAATTCCTGTTCGGACTGCCGGTGAACAACCTGTCGATGGTGATCCTGATCACGCTGATCACCGCCGCCGCCCTGATATCGGTGGTGGCCGGCCTGGACGCCGGGGTGAAGCGTCTGTCCGAGATCAACATGGTGCTGGCCATCGTCCTGCTCGGCTTCATCATTATCGTCGGGCCGACCATCGCGATCCTGACCGGGTTCTTCAACAACCTGGTGGCCTATGCCGAATACCTGCCGGCCCTGTCGAACCCGGTCGGCCGCAGCGACGACAACTTCCGGCAAGGCTGGACGGCGTTCTACTGGGCGTGGTGGATCTCCTGGTCGCCCTTCGTCGGCATGTTCATCGCCCGCGTGAGCCGGGGCCGCACGGTGCGGGAGTTCCTGGTGTGCGTGCTGTTGATCCCATCGGCGGTCTGCGTGCTGTGGATGACCGCATTCGGCGGCACCGCGATCAGCCAGATCGTCAACGACGGCTACCAGGGCGTCACCGGCGCAGCTCTGGAACTGAAGCTGTTCATGATGCTGCAGGAACTGCCTCTGGCGCAGATCACGTCATTCATCGGCATCATCCTGGTCATCGTGTTCTTCGTCACCTCGTCGGATTCCGGCTCGCTGGTCATCGACACCATCACCGCCGGCGGCAAGGTCGATGCCCCGACCCCACAGCGGGTGTTCTGGTGCGTGTTCGAAGGTCTGGTGGCGATCGCGCTGCTGCTCGGCGGTGGATTGGCCGCCCTGCAGGCGATGGCAGTATCGACCGGGTTCCCCTTCACCATCGTGCTGCTGGGAGCCTGCTACGCCGTGGTCAGAGGCTTGATGAGCGAGCCTCGCTGAGCCACCCCGTCAACACACTCAAGGAAAGGGCGCCTCGGCGCCCTTTCCGCGTTGGACCTAACCGTTAACCGCCCCTCTCCCCAACGTTTCGGATCCGGATAAGATATCGGCTGTCGTCTGACTGTCTTCCGGAGTGTCCCATGGTCCCGACGCGCCTGTGGTCCCGACTGTTCGTTGCGTTCGCATTCCTCGTCCAACCCGCTGTGACCGCTGTTGCCGGCGAGACGACCTTGACGGTCGTCGATGCCAAGGGCGAGGCGCACGCGTTTTCGATCGACCGCCTGCTCGCCCATCCCGACACCGACACCAGCACAATCACCGGCGACCCAGCCTATGGCGGCACCTCACGCCAATACCGTGTGATCCCCTTGACCCGACTTCTTGCCGGACTTCCCGTCGCGGGCGCGGACGTCCTGATGGCCACCGCCCTCGACGGCTTCGTCGCCCAATTGCCGGCTGCCAAAGCGTTGAATGCCGACCCAGCCGGCGCGGTCGCCTATCTGGCGATCGAAGATCCGGCCGCGCCCTGGCCGAAGCTGAAGGGCAAGGACCTCAGCGCGGGCCCCTACTATGTGGTCTGGCGCAACCCGCAGCTTGTCGGCATCGGGCCGGAAGCCTGGCCGTACCAAACCGTCCGGCTGGAGTTGAAAGAATCGGTGGCCAAGCGCTACCCGGCAATCCTCGTGGCCGACAACCTGCCGGCCGACGCCCCGGCACGTCGCGGCGGGGCTCTGTTCGTCGACAACTGCTTCGCCTGCCACAAGATGAACGGCGGCGGCGAGGCGACCGTCGGTCCCGACCTGAACCTGCCGATGAACCCGACCGAGTATTTCCAACCCAGCGTGCTGCCGCGCTACCTGCGCGATCCGTCCTCGGTGCGGCACTGGGCCGACCAGAAGATGCCGGCGGTCGCCGCCGACGTCCTGAGCGACCGGGATCTCGAGGCCATCATCGCCTATCTCGCCCACCTGGCGGGCCGTCGGTGACCGCGTCATGACTCTCGCCGGCACCGACCTTGTGCGCTGGGCGAAGCTGATCGGCGTCGCCGACATCGCCTTGCACATGACGTTGGCGGCGCTTGGCAATCTCGTCGACTACGACAGCAACTGGGCGTTCGTGCAGCACGTCCTGGCGATGGACACCACGTTCCAGAGCCCGGCGCTGATGGGCCGCGCGATCACCGACCCGACGCTGCAGACCGCCGCCTATCTCGCGATCATCGTCGCCGAAATAACAGGAGCGGCCTTGCTGTGGTCAGGGTTCGTCCTGCTGTGGCGGGCTCGCACCGATGATGCCCTCGGTTTTCACGAGGCCAAGGGCTTGGCGCTGTTCGCCCTGATGTGGTGCTTCGCGATCTGGACGGTCGGCTTCATCGCCATCGGAGGCGAGTGGTTCGCCATGTGGCAGTCGGCGACCTGGAACGGCCAATCGGGAGCAACGCGGTTCGCCACCGTCACCGGGATCGTCATGCTGTTCCTGGCAATCCGCGAGTAACCGCCGTCAGACCAGTTCGACCCGGTAGCGGTGGGCGTCGGTGCGACACCGGCTGAGCCGCCATTCCACCGGCACGCCGTCCAGCGAGGTTGCCAGCCGGTCGATCTCCAGCAGCGGCGTGCCGGGGGCTACCGCCAGCAGCTCGGCCTCACGCTCGGTTGCGGCCACCGCGGTCAGCTGTTCGGCCGCCCGGTAGACGGTCACGCCGAAGCGCTCCTCGTACAGGGTGTAGAGGGTGTTCGGCAGGTCGGCCGGGGCAACCTGTGCCAACTCGCCGAACAGCCGGGCCGGCAGCACCAGACGCTCGACCAGCAGCGGCCGGCCCGCCACCGAGCGGGTGCGGTCGATCACCACCGCTGGTGCGCCAATGGGCAGGCTCAACCGCGCCGCCTCCACCTTCTCTGCCCGCCGCTTGAAGCAGGCCAGAACCAGGCTGGTCGGCGTCGGCCGTTCGCCGACAGCGTCGACCAGCCGGAAGAAATGGAACAGCGACCGCTCGGGATCGTGCTGGCAGACGATGGTGCCCTTGCCCTGCTGACGGACCAGCAGGTTCTCGGCCACAAGCTCGTCGAGCGCCCGGCGCACCGTGCCGGCACTGACGCCGAATGCCTCGGCCAGGCGCGGCTCGCTCGGCAGCATTTCGCCCGGTTTCCAGGTCTCGTCGATCAGGTTGCGGATTACCCGCTGCTTGACCTGCCTGTACAGCGGGCCGAGACCCGGCCTCATCCGTTCGACGTTCAACGCGCGACGCTCCGCCCCATCCCTGTTCGATCAGTCTTGTATAAGACCTATAAGTCTTGTACTCAACAACGATCAGCGGAACGGCGACCCAGATCACTGGCCGCTCGACGACATGTCCACGAGGAACGTCCCCGATACCCTCCTATCGAGAGCAGCGATGACCAACCATTTCAACGTCCATCACAAGACCGACACGGTCGGCGTGATCACGGTCGAAGGCATCGAAGCCGGCCAGGAACTGACCGGCTGGATCATGGAGACCGACGAGACCATCACCCTGAAGGCGCTGGACCCGATTCCGATCGGCCACAAGATCGCGCTCGGCGACATCAAGTCGGACGACACGGTCATGAAGTACGGCCACGACGTGGGCAAGGCGATCGCCGCTATCGGCAAGGGCCACCACGTCCACGTCCACAACATGAAGACCAAGCGCTGGTAAGCGGGGAGAGACGGGCAATGGCCACCAAGGACAAGCTGAACTTCTGGGGCTACCGCCGTGAGAACGGCCGGGTCGGCATCCGCAACCACGTCGTCATCCTGCCGCTCGACGACCTGTCGAACGCCGCGTGCGAGGCGGTCGCCAACAACATCAAGGGCTGCCTCGCCATCCCGCACGCCTACGGCCGGCTGCAGTTCGGCGCTGATCTGGACCTGCATTTCCGCACCCTGATCGGCACCGGTAGCAACCCGAACGTTGCGGCGGTGATCGTGATCGGGATCGAGCCGGGTTGGACCAAGCGGGTGGTCGACGGCATCGCCGCCACCGGCAAGCCGGTCGAGGGCTTCGCGATCGAGCAGCACGGCGACATCAGCACGATCGCCCGCGCCTCCTACCGGGCCAAGCAGTTCCTGCAGGACGCCTCGGAGAAGCTGCGGGTCGAGTGCAAGATCGAGGAGTTGTGGGTCTCCACCAAGTGCGGCGAGAGCGACACCACCTCCGGCCTGGGCTCCTGCCCGGCCGTCGGCAACCTCTACGACAAGCTCGACCCGATGGGCATCACCTCGTGCTTCGGTGAGACCTCGGAGATCACCGGCGCCGAGCATGTCTGCGCCAGCCGGGCGATCAACGAGGAGGTCGGGAAGAAGTTCCTGGCGACCTGGCAGGCCTACATGGACGAGGTCATCGAGCCGCATAAGACCTCGGACCTGTCGGAAAGTCAGCCGACCAAGGGCAACATCGAGGGCGGGCTGACCACCATCGAGGAAAAGGCCTTCGGCAACCTCGAGAAGATTGGCAAGAACGTGAAGTACATCGACGTCCTGGAGCCGGCCGAGGCGCCGTCCAAGGGCCCGGGCATGTATTTCATGGACACCTCCTCGGCGGCTGCCGAGTGCGTCACCCTGCAGGCTGCCGCCGGTTTCGCGGTGCACCTGTTCCCGACCGGCCAGGGCAACGTCATCGGCAACCCGATCGAGCCGGTGATCAAGCTGAGCGCCAACCCGCGCACCGTGCGCACCATGAGTGAGCACATCGACCTGGACGTCTCCGGTATCCTGCGCCGCGAGATGACCTTGGATCAGGCCGGCGACGCGCTGATCGACGTGATGATCAGCACCTGCAACGGCCGTCTCACGGCGGCGGAGGCCCTCGGCCACCGCGAGTTCGTGCTGACCAAGCTGTACCGCAGCGCCTGATCGACCCGATAGCGAGGCGGCATCCTCGATGCCGTCTCGCCCGCCACCTCGGATTGTGCGAAGAATGACCGGGCGGCACCTGTTCGCGGGCTCCTGCTGAATTCTCCGCCCCGCGTGCGCCGCCGTGCCGCGCGATACGTTGACGAGGAGGCGAGGTCATGACCGGCAAACCGATCATCCAGGCGTTCTTCGACGAACCCACCAACACCATCAGCTATCTGGTCGCCGACCCGGCCACCGGCCACGCCGCGGTGATCGACCCGGTGCTGGACTACGAGCACAGCGCCGGCGAGGTCGACACCCGCTCGGTCGAGACCATCCTGAAGGCGGCGGCCGACGCCGGCTTCACGATCGTCTGGACCCTGGAGACCCACGCCCACGCCGACCACCTGTCCGGCTCGCCCTACATCAAGGCCAAGACCGGGGCGAAGATCGGCATCGGCGAACACATCAAGGACGTGCAGCGGATTTTCCGGCCGGTGTTCAACGCCGACGACCTGAAGACCGACGGCAGCGACTTCGACCACCTGTTCGCGGACGGCGAGAGTTTCCGGATCGGCGAGTTGGAGGCCCGGGTGCTGTATACTCCCGGCCACACCCCGGCCGACATCACCTACCTGATCGAGGGCACGGGATTCGTCGGCGATACCCTGTTCATGCCGGACTACGGCACCGCGCGCGCCGACTTCCCCGGCGGAGACGCCCACGCGCTGTTCCGCTCGATCAAGAAGTTGATGACCCTGCCGCCGGACACCCGGCTATTCATGTGCCACGACTACAAAGCGCCCGGCCGCGACCAGTATGCCTGGGAGACCACGGTTGCCGAACAACGCGCCACCAACGTGCACGTCAAGGAAGGCGTCGCCGAAGACGACTTCGTGGCAATGCGCACCGCCCGCGACGCCAAGCTGTCGACGCCGCGCCTGCTGCTGCCGGCCGTCCAGGTCAACATCCGCGCCGGGCGGTTCCCACCGGCCGACGCCAACGGCGTGCGCTATCTGACGATTCCTGTGAAGCTGAAGGGCGGCGCCGAAGCCGGGGCGTGACGGGAGCGACTTGCAGCAGGCACCTGGAATGGCACCACGCATCCTGATCGCCGGTTTGTGGCACGAGACCAACACGTTCTCACCGATCGCCACCGATCTCGCTGCGTTTCGCACCTACCAGTGGGCCGAAGGCGAGGATCTGACATCCCGATATGCCGGGACCAACACCGAGATCGGCGGCATGTTGAAGGGTGCCGAGGCGGCAGGGTTCCAGGTCGTGCCCGGACTGTTCGCCGGCGCAATCCCATCCGGCACGGTTACACGTTCCGCGTTCGAGACCCTGGCCGAGCGCATTACCGATACTGTCCGAAGCAAGCAGCCGGACGGCATTCTGCTAGCGCTGCACGGCGCAATGGTCGCCGACGGTATCCCCGACGCTGACGCGACCCTGGCGCGGCGGGTGCGCGATTGCGCGCCGTCGGGTGTGCCGATCGTCGCGACCTACGACCTGCACGCCAACATCTCACAGTCCCTGGTCGACGCCTGCGACCTGCTGATCGGCTACGATACCTTTCCGCACACCGACATGGGCGCGCGCGGCGAAGAGGCGGCGGCCCATCTGGCCGCGATGCTGGCAACCGGAACCCGCCCCGCCAAGGTCTTCCGCAAGCTCGCTATGATCACCGTCCCGCAGATGCAGGCGACCGCCGAGCCGCCGATGGCCGCCGTCATGGCTCGGGTGGCGCAGGCCGAGGCGGTCGACGGCGTCGACGTGGTCTCGGTCGCCCAGGGCTTCGCCTATGCCGACGTCGATCACCTGGGCATCGCGGTCACCGGATACGGCAGCGACCCGGCGGCGGTGACGCGCGAGGTCGAGGCGGTGGCAGCGGCCGTCGAGGCGGCGCGTAAGGGATTTCTCCCGGTGCTGGTCCCGGTGGAGGAAGCCGTTCGCGTCGCAGCGGAGCCGGGCATCGGTCCGGTCGTGCTGGTCGAACCGGCCGACAATGTCGGAGGCGGCGCGCCGGGCGACGGAACGGCGATCCTGGCGGAAATGGTGCGTCGCCGGGTGCCCGGCACTATCGTGATCTGGGATCCGTCGGCCGTCGCTGCAGCACGCGGGCGGCAGCGGTTCGCCGGTCCTGTCGGCGGCCGCACCCTGCCGAACCTGCACGGCGCGCCGGTCGAGGCCGAAGGGATGGTGGTGTTCGACGAGGCTGCCGTGCGCTACGTGCGCGACGGTGCCTACATGACCGGGCAGCAGGTGCCGATGGGCGACGTCGCTGTAGTGCGCACCGATTTCGGCCTGAACATCGTGCTGACCGGCGAGCGGGTGATGCCGTTCGACGATACCCATCTGCGTCGGATCGGCATCGACCCGGCGGGCGAGCCGGCGCTGGTCGCGAAGTCCGGCAGCGCCTGGAAGATCGCGTTTCAGGCAATCGCCCGCCGCGCCGTGGTGGTCGACACCGGCGGCGTCTGCGCATCGCTGGTCGAGCGGCTGCCGTACACGAGAGACGCCGTCCGGCGCTGCTGGCCGCTCTCTGACATAGCGGATCGGCAGAGCCTTGCACCGTAGCCAAGGCTGAAGGAAAGCGATCCCGGCCCGCCCACGCGCCGAGGTCGCAAACGTCCCCTGCCGACCGACCGTCTGTTTAGACCTTGGCAGCGTCGCCGATGTTGTCGACCCCTCGCTCCTCCAGGACCGTGGTCAGCCAGTTCGGATCCATCTCCGGGACCGAAGACAGCAGAAGATCGGTATAGGGGTGGTGCGGCGGCTTGAACATCTCGACCTTCGATCCCTGCTCGATCACCTTGCCCCGGCGCATCACCACGACCTCGTCGGCGATTGCACGAACGGTCGCCAGGTCATGGGTGATGAACATGTAGGCGAGGTCGAACTCGCGCTGCAGCTTGTCGAGGAGCTTCAGGATGCCTTCGGCGACCAACTGGTCGAGTGCCGATGTCACCTCGTCGCATATGATGAAGCTCGGGTTGGCCGCCAGCGCCCGGGCGATGCCGATCCGTTGCTTCTGCCCGCCGGAGAGTTCGGGCGGGTAGCGGTTGTAATACTGCGAAGGCTCGAGTTCGATGAGATCCAGAAGTTCGTCCACCCTGGCCTTGAGGGCGGCGCCGGACAGCCCCCCGTAGAACTTCGCCGGCCGGCCGATGATCTCGTGGATCTTGACCTTCGGATTGAGCGCCGTGTCCGCCATCTGGTAGATCATCTGCGCCTGACGAAGCTGATCCTTGGTGCGATCACGGTAGCTCGTCGGCAGTTCCTCGCCGTTGAAAAGCACCTTGCCCTTGGTCGGAGCCAGCAATCCGGTGATGCAGCGTGCCGTCGTCGACTTGCCCGAGCCCGATTCACCAACGACGGCGACGGTCATGCCGGCGTGGATGTCGAACGACACATCCTCCAGGACCTTGGCGGTCCCGTATGAGGCGTCGATGTCCTGAACGGAGACGACCGGCACGGCGTCACCGCCAGGTCTCGATTTCTGCGTCCGCTTGAAGCTTCGGACCGCCCAAAGACTCCGCGTATAGTCCTCCTTCGGGTTGTCGAGCATCTCCTCCGTTGAGGATTCCTCAACCTCGTCGCCCTTCAGCAGCACCTTGATCTTGTCGGCCATCTGGGCGACCACCGCGAGGTCGTGGGTGATGTAGATCGCGGCGGTGTCGAACTGGTCGACGATGTCGCGGATCGCCGCCAGAACCTCGATCTGAGTGGTGACGTCCAGCGCGGTCGTCGGCTCGTCGAAGATGATCAAATCGGGCCGGCAGGCCATCGCCATCGCGGTCATGGCCCGCTGAAGCTGTCCGCCCGATACCTGGTGCGGATAGCGGAAGCCGATCTCCTGTGGATTAGGAAGGCGCAGGCGATGGTAGAGCTCCATCGCGTCCTCCTGAGCCTCGGTCCGTTTCCGCATGCGGTAATGGAGCGGGGCCTCGACATGCTGCTCGATCAGGGTGTGCGCCGGGTTGAAGGAGGCGGCGGCGGACTGCGCGACATAGGCGATCCTCGAGCCCCGGAGGACCCGCATTTCCATTTCCGACGAGGTGGTGAGTTCCATCCCGTCGAACTCGATCGAGCCGCCGGAGATTCGGCAACCGTCCCGCGCGTAGCCCATCGCCGCCAAGCCGATGGTGGACTTACCGGCCCCAGACTCGCCAATGAGGCCGAGCACTTCGCCGCGATTAAGCGAAAGGCTTATGCCGTGAACGATCTCAACCCACTTTTCGTCTGAATAGCCCTCAATGCGGAGGTCCTTGACGTCGAGCAGCAAGCTCTTCTTGGGTTTGTCTGCCATGTCGTCACTCCTTCAGGCCGGCCGAACGCCACAGCATCCAGTCCACGACGAAATTTACCGAAACGGTCAGCAACGCGATCGCCCCAGCCGGGATCAGCGGTGTGATCTCACCAAAGGAGATCAGCGTCGCGTTCTCCCGTACCATCGAGCCCCAGTCGGCAGTTGGTGGCTGGATGCCGAGTCCGAGGAATGAAAGTCCGGCGATCAGCAGGAACACGAAGCAGAACTCGAGCCCAAACTCCGCAATCAGCGGAGCCGTGGAGTTCGGCAGGATCTCCTTGCGGATCAGGTACAGATCACCCTCACCACGCAGCCGTGCCGCCTCGATGTAGTCCATAACCACGATGTTGCCGGCTACGGCCCGCGTCAGGCGGAACACTCTCGGCGCGTAGATGATCGCGACGATGACCACGAGCACGATGAGGTTTGTGCCGAAGATCGAAAGAAGCAGCAGCGCGAAAATCAGCGACGGAATCGACATGATGACGTCCGCGACCCTGCCCATGAGTTGGTCGAGGTTGCCGCCTTTGGTCGCTGCCAGCAGCCCCATGAATGCGCCCAGGAAGAAGGCCAGGAGGGTCGCGCTGAGCGCAAGGCCGACGGTGTTTCGTGTGCCGTAGACCAGCCGGCTGAACATGTCGCGGCCGAGTTGGTCCGCGCCGAGCAGCATCGTCTCGTCGGCTGGAGCGAAAGCGGAGGCAATTACCTCCGCTTCGCCGTGCGGCGCGATGATCGGGGCGAAGATTCCGGTTACGGCGTAGGTGAAGATCACGAACATGCCGAAGGCGGCGGTCAACGGTGCCGTTCTCAGAACCTTGGCGGTCTCCTTGCCGGCGATGTTCACCAGGAACTCCCGGAAACAGTATGCCGTGCCCGCCGCAAGCGCGAGCGCACCGGCGAACAGCGTGATCGTCGCCAACGCCGACACACCGCCGACGATGCCCGCCACGAAGGAGGCGAGGGTCAACGTGAACAGCATCAGGAAGGCTGACCGGCGACCGTAGTAGGCCGCGAGGCAGGAAGCGCCGATCAGAAGAGCGTAGTAGCCGATGACGAAATAATTCATGTCCGCGCCCTCACTTCGGATGCCGGAGGCGTGGATTGGTCAGGATCGCCCCGATATCCGCCGCGAGATTGAGAAGGATGAAGGTCGCCGCGAAGATCAGGCAGACCGCCTGCACGACCGGGAAGTCTCGCTTGCTGACCGCGTCGACGAGAAGCTGGCCGATCCCGGGGTAGACGAAGACCACCTCCACCAGAACCACGCCGGTGATCAGATAGGCAAGGTTCAGCGCGACGACATTGATGATCGGCGCCCAGGCGTTCGGCAGAGCGTGCCGGACGATCACCTTCCAGGCCGGCGCGCCCTTCAGCCGCGCCATCTCGATGTAGGGCGAAGCGAGCAGGTTGATGATCGCCGCGCGCGTCATCCGCATCATGTGCGCCGTGACGACAAGCACCATGGTGAGCGCCGGCAGGAATGTGCGGTGCAACACCTCGGGCAGACTCATTCCATGGGAGAGGCTCGCGATCGCCGGGAACAGCGGCGCTTTCACGGCCAGGTAGAGGATCAGGATGTAGCCGAGAAAAAATTCCGGCGACGAGATCGAGGTCAGAGTCAGCACGTTCACGACTCGGTCGAACAGCGTGTTGCGCAGGAGCGCCACCATGACACCGAGGACGATCGCCAGCGGCACCGCGATTACGGCCGCGTAGCTGGCGAGGAACAGCGTGTTGAGCAGCCGCGGCCCGATCTTGTCGGTCACGCGCTCGTCCGAGGTCAGCGAGACCCCGAAATCACCGGTAACCGCTCCGCTCAACCAACTGAAATAGCGCACCGGCGCCGGTTGATCGAGACCGAGTTTCTCGCGCATCGCCGCCACGTTCTCGGCGGTTGCGCCTTGGCCGAGCACCGCCTCGGCAACGTCGCCCGGCAGGAGTTCGACGGCACTGAAGATGAGGACCGAGATCACCAGGAGCGTGACGAGGCCCAGTCCCAGACGTTTGAGGATGATGGTGGCAACGTCGCCCACGATGTTCCTCCAGTTGTACCGCCTCGCGGGCGGCGTTTTTATTGATTGAAGCGAGCCCGCGGCGCCGAAGGTCGTTGCCTCCGATCGCCGCGACCTGCGTGACCGCGCCGCACCCGCAGGGCGGCGCGGTCGTTTTCAGATCAGGCGAACCACCAGCGGCTCGGCGCCCGGGCACCGTCGCATGCCCAACTCGCGGCGAGATCCGGGCCGTGCATCACGTTCTTGCCCCGTGCGAACACGAAGTTGTTGAAGAACGGAATGATCGTCCCGCCGTCGTCGCGCATCAGCAGGCTCATCTCATGGTACATCTCGGCGCGCTTGGTATCGTCGAGCTCGGACTTGGCCTGCAGCAGAATCTCGTTGAACCGCGGATTCTGCCAACGGCTCTCGTTCCATGCCGCGTCGTCCTTGTAGGCCAGCGTGAACATCACATCCGGCGTCGGGCGGGAGCCCCAGGACACGGCCGTGAACGGCTTCTTCAGCCAGACGTCGGAGTAGTACCCGTCGTTCGGCTCACGCACGACCTTCAGGTTGATCCCGGCTGCCTTCGCATGCTCGGCGAACAGGACGCACATGTCGACCGCACCGGAGAACACGCTGTCGGCCGTGTGGATACTCACCGAGAGCCCCTCGGCCCCGGCCTTCTTCAGCAGCGACTTCGCCTTGTCCGGATCGTATTCGCGCTGCGGGATGTCGGCCGGGAAGTACGGCTGCACCGGCGCGATGTGGAAGTCGTTGCCCATGGTCGCCGCGCCGAACGCGATCTTGTCGATGATTTCCTGGCGGTTCATCGACAGCTTCAGCGCGTTGCGGACATCGACATTGTCGAACGGGGCAGTGTCGCAGAACATCGGCATGGTGATCGCGGCGCCCGACGGCACGTTGTCGACCAGGATGTTCGGCGAACGCTTCAGAAGCGACAGGGTCTTCAACTCGACCAGGGAGATGCAATCGACATCGCCGGTGACGAGCGCCGTCTGACGGGCGTTCGGATCGTTCAGGACGATCATCGTGACCTTGTCGAACCAGGCGCCTTCGCCATGCCAACCGTCGTGCCGGCTCAACTGCCAGCTCACGCCGAACGCGCCGTCGTCGATCTTGTAAGGGCCGGATCCGTCGCCCGACTTCCAATCGATCGTACCGTCAGCGTTCGCCGGGCAAATCGCGAGGTGATAGTCGGTCATCAACCACGGCAGGTCGGCGTTGCCTCGCGCCAGCTTGAAGGTAACGGCGTGGTCGCCGTCGGCGACGATGTCGGTGACATCGGTCAGCAGTGACTTCGCCGCCGATGTCGTCGAGTCGCCCCGATGGTGGTTCATCGATGCGACAACGTCGGCCGCCGTCACCGCCTTGCCGCTGTGGAAGTGCGCGTTCTTGTTCAGCGCGAACGTCCATTCGGCGGCGTCCGGGGTCGCTTTCCACTCCGTGGCAAGGTCCGGGCCGAGCGAGTTGTTCGGGTTGATCATCGTCAGATAGCTTCGGTACTGGTGCGCCAGAAAGATCATCTGACGCGTCACGTAAGTGCCGGGGTCGTGCGTGTCGGACGTATTGCCGTCGTGGATCCCCCACCGGAAGGTACCGCCCTTCTTCGGCGCCGCGACCGCGGTGCCGGCCCAGAGCCCGGTCGCCGTCGACGCGGCAAGTCCTGCGGCGATTGAGTATTTGATGAATTCTCGCCTCGGAATTTTCCCTTCCCGAGCCATTTCTTCGATATTTACCATGAGTTCTTGGTTAATCTTTCTAGTCATGATCTCTCCTTTTCACAGACGTAACGCAGGGCTTTACAGACCCCATTCTCACAATGGAATTTTGCCTGATGCGTATTATTCCAAAGCTCGCATTTTTATGCTGAATCGACAAAACTCCACAAAATCCAATGCTTTTCAGATATTTGAACTCGCTGAGAAACTCGAGCACAGTCAGTCTCGGCCGGCGTCGGTTGCTCGCGGGACCGCCCTCCAGCTCGACTGGTCAGCGGCAGAGCGGATCTGCGCCCCTTGATGTCGTCGCGCGGTCGTTCAGGATGACGACGGCCATCGATGTTCGGGTTAGCATGCCGCTCTCATGGGACGAACATTGGTGCGGGACGCCGGAGCGCCTGGAGCGAAGGAGCGTGATTTCATGACCAAGCAAATCGTGGCCGAGCATGTCGACGTTCTGATCGTGGGCGCCGGGATCTCCGGGGTCGGAGGCGCCTACCATCTGCGCCGACACAACCCGGACACCAGCTTCGTCATCCTGGAGGCGGAAGAAAGCTTCGGCGGCACCTGGTGGACTCACCGGTTTCCGGGCATCCGCTCGGACAGCGACCTGCACACCTTCGGCTACAGCTTCAAACCCTGGATCGGCCCGCCGATCGCGACCGCCGAAGAAATCCGCTCCTACATGGGCGCGGTGATCGACGAGAACGATCTGGCAAGGCACATCCGTTACCGTCACCGGATCCTGAAGGCCGACTGGTCCTACGAGGACAGCCGCTGGGTCGTCGAGGCGGTCCGCACCGACACCGACGAGACCGTGCGCATCAGCGCCGGGTTCCTGTGGATGTGCCAGGGCTACTACCGCCACAACCAGGGCTATACCCCGCAGTGGGAGGGGATGGTCGACTTCCAGGGTACGATCGCCCACCCCGAGACTTGGCCGGAAGACCTGGACTACGCCGGCAAGAACGTCGTGGTGATCGGCTCGGGCGCCACCGCAGCGACCGTGGTGCCGGCAATGGCCGGGACCGCCGCGCACGTGACCATGCTGCAGCGCTCGCCGACCTTCTTCCGAACCGGCCGCAACGCCATCGAGATCGCAGAGACGCTGCGCGAGTTGCAGGTCGACGAGACCTGGATCCACGAGATCTCCCGGCGAAAGATCCTGTTCGACCAGGCCGCCTTCACCGACATGTGCTTCGAGAAGCCCGACGCCGTGAAGAATGATCTGCTGGGGAACGTCCGCGCCCTGCTTGGGCCTGACTACGACGTGGACAAGCACTTCACGCCGTCCTACCGGCCGTGGCGCCAGCGCATCGCCTTCGTGCCCGACGCCGACCTGTTCAAGGCGATCGCCGACGGCACGGCGTCGGTGGCGACCGACGAGATCGACCGCTTCACCGAGACCGGCATCCGGCTGAAATCCGGCGAGACCCTGGACGCCGACATCATCGTGACCGCAACCGGCTTCAACATGAGCATGATGGGCGACATCGCCTTCACCATCGACGGCAAGCCCCTCGACTTCCGAGACACCGTCACCTACCGGGGCACGATGTTCACCGGTGTGCCGAACCTTGCCTGGGTGTTCGGTTATTTCCGGGCAAGCTGGACCCTGCGCAGCGAGTTGGTCGCCGAGTTCGTGTGCCGGCTGCTGAACCACATGAAAGCGACCGGCGCGAAGAGCGTGGAGCCGGCGCTGCGGCCGTCCGAGCAGGACATGCCGCAGTTGCCCTGGATCGACCCGGAGAACTTCAACCCGGGCTACCTGATGCGCGCGATAGACATCCTGCCGAAGCGCGGCACCACTTCGGAATGGCAGCACACCCAGGACTACTGGCGCGAAAAGGACGCCTTCCCGGCGATCGACCTGGAGGACGAGGTGTTCGTCTACCGCTGGGGTCAGCGTTCCGAGGTCGCCGCCGAATAGGCGGGGTGCGGCTACGCCCCCTACTCGGCCAGCTCACGCATGACTTTTATCAGGTCCGACTTGCCCTCGAAGCCGATCCCCGGCAGCTCCGGCATGACGATGTGGCCGTCTGCCACGCGAACCGAGTCCGGGAACCCGCCATAGGGCTGGAACAGGTCGGGATAGCTCTCATTGCCACCGAGCCCCAGGCCGGCGGCGATGTTCAGCGACATCTGGTGCCCGCCATGGGGAATGCAGCGCGACGCGGACCAGCCGTGCCGGGAGAGGACATCCAGGGTGCGCAGGTACTCCACCAGCCCGTATGACAGGGCGCAGTCGAACTGAAGCCAATCGCGGTCGGGCCGCATGCCGCCGTACCGGATCAGATTCCGGGCGTCCTGGTGCGAGAAAAGGTTCTCACCGGTCGCCATCGGCCCCGGATAATACTCCGCGAGAGCTGCCTGAAGGGCATAGTCCAGGGGGTCGCCCGGCTCCTCGTACCAGAACAGCGGGTAGTCGCGCAGCATCTTGGCGTAGGTTATGGCGGTTTCCAGATCGAAGCGGCCGTTGGCGTCGACCGCCAGCCGGGCCTCAGAGCCAATCTCCTCCAGCACAGCCTCGATCCGGCCGCGGTCTTCGTCGATCGAGGCACCGCCGATCTTCATTTTGACGACGGTGTAGCCGCGATCCAGATAGCTGCGCATCTCTGATCGGAGAGCGGAGTTGTCCTTGCCCGGGTAGTAGTAGCCGCCGGCCGCGTAGACGAAGACCCGCGGATCCGCGTCCCGGCCCTGTTTTTCCGCGAGCAGGCGGAACAGAGGCTTGCCAGCGACCTTCGCGACCGCGTCCCAGACCGCCATGTCCAGCGTTCCGACCGCAACGGAGCGCTCGCCGTGGCCGCCGGGCTTCTCGTTCGACATCAAAGCCGCCCAGACGCGGTGCGGATCGAGGTTGCTGCCGTCGTCATCCAGCAGACTGGTCGGATCGGCGTCGATGATCCGATCCCGGAAGCGCTCGCGGATCAGACCGCCCTGACCGTAGCGTCCGTTTGAATTGAAGCCGTAGCCGACGACCCGGCGACCGTCGCGCACCACATCCGTCACCACGGCGACCAGACTGGTGGTCATCTTCGTGAAGTCGATGTAGGCGTTCCGGATCGGCGACGAGATCGGCTTGGTGGTCTCCACCACATCGACGATGCGCATGAGTATCTCCTCGGTACGCGACGGCGCTGTCGGGTCGACGGCCGCGACGCGCATCAACGGTAGAGCGTGAAGGGGTTTGGTGGCTCGGCGGCAGAGGCCACGCTGCTTGAGTTCAGTGCTTCCCGTCTAGATCCTTGACCCGCCAGCGTCCATCTCTATCCGAACGGCAAGCCCACGTAGTTCTCGGCGAAAGCGTGAGACGCCGCCTCGGACCCCGTCAGGTAGTCCAGCTCGGCCAGTTGCAATCGCCGGGCGAACGGCTCGGCGCCGTCGTAGCGGTGCAGTTGGGCGGAGAACCACCAGGAGAAGCGCTGGGCCTTCCACACCCGCTTCAAGGCGCGCTCGGAGTACCCGTCGATCCCGGCGCTGGAGCCGTCGCGGAAGTGCTCGGCGAAGGCCTCGGCCAGCACCCGCACGTCGGCGACCGCCAAATTCAGACCCTTGGCGCCGGTCGGCGGCACAATGTGGGCGGCATCGCCGGCCAGGAACAGCCGACCGAAGCGCATCGGCTCGGCAACGAAACTGCGCAGCGGCGCCACACTCTTCTCGATCGACGGGCCGGTCTCGATGGTCGCCGCCGCCTCCGGACCGAGCCGGGTCTTCAACTCGTCCCAGATCCGCTGGTCGGGCCAATCGTCCAGCTTCACGTCGAGGTCGCACTGGATGTAGTAGCGGCTCAAGGCATGGCTGCGCATCGACGCCAGCGCAAAGCCGCGTTCGTGGCTGGCGTAGATCAACTCGTCGGACACCGGCGCGGTCTGCGACAGGATGCCGAGCCAGCCGAACGGATAAACCCGCTCGTAGGTACGGATGCGGTCAGCCGGAACGCTCGGCCGGCACACCCCGTGGAAGCCGTCGCAGCCGGCAATGAAGTCGCAGTGCAGTTCCTGCGGGCCGTCGGCGGTGCGCCAGCGAACGCTCGGCGCGTTGCCGTCGAAGCCGTCCACACTGACGTCGTCGGCCTCATAGACGATGGTGCCGCCGGCCGCCAGCCGGGCTTCGATCAAATCCTTGGTGACTTCGGTCTGGCCGTAGACCGTAACGCTCTTCCCGGTCAGGGCGGCGAGGTCGATGCGGTGGCGCTGCCCATCAATGGCGATTTCGATACCGCCATGGACCAGCCCCTCGCGCGCCATACGGTCGCCCAGCCCGGTCTCGGCCAGCAGGTCGACGGTGCCCTGCTCCAGCACACCGGCGCGGATCCGGCCCTCGACATAGGCCCGGCTGCGGCGCTCGACGATGACGCTGTCGATGCCCTGGCGGTGCAGCAGGTGGGACAACAGCAACCCAGCCGGCCCGCCACCGACGATCCCGACCTGTGTGCGCATGACATCCCCCTCGTCCCCGTTCCGTGCCGCCGGTCGGAACGGATCGACGTCGGGAACGTTGCTTGTCCGACCGGTATCATCTGACGAGGAGCGAGGCGATGGGAATAGAAGTCAGCGGCCTGCTGGGCCTGATCATACTGGCGCTGGATATCTGGGCGATCGTCAGCGTGGTCGGCAGTTCCACCTCAACGGGCGGCAAGGTGCTGTGGATCCTGCTGATCCTGCTGCTGCCGATCCTGGGCCTGATCATCTGGTTAGTCGCCGGGCCACGGCCGGTCAGAGCGTGACCGGCCGGGCCTCAGCGGCGTCGTTCAGGCGCGCCTCAGCTCACTTCGGCTGCGGCACGTAGCGCAGATACGGCTTCTCGGTACGCCAGCCGCCCGGGAACTTGGCCTTGGCGGCCTCATCGTTCAGGGACGGCACGATGATCACCTCGCCGCCGTGCTTCCAGTTGACCGGAGTGGCCACCGAATGCTTGGCGGTCAGCTGCAGCGAGTCGACAACCCGCAGCACTTCGTCGAAGTTGCGTCCAGTGCTGGCCGGGTAGGTCAGGGTCAGCTTGATCTTCTTGTCCGGGCCAATCACGAACACGGTGCGCACGGTCATGCTGTCCAGCGCGTTCGGGTGGATCATGCCGTATAGGGTCGAGACCTTGCGGTCCTGGTCGCCGACGATCGGATAGTTCGGGAGCGTGCCCTGGGTTTCCTCGATGTCCTTGACCCAGACCCGGTGCTCGGAGACCGGGTCGACGCTGACCGCCAGGATCTTGACGTTACGCTTGTCGAATTCCGGCTTCAGCTTCGCCATGTAGCCGAGTTCGGTGGTGCAGACCGGCGTGAAGTCCTTGGGGTGCGAGAACAGGATGCACCAGCCATCGCCGATCCATTTGTGGAAGCTGATCTCACCTTCGGTGGTGTCGGTGGTGAAGTCAGGCGCGGTATCGCCCAGTTGCAAAGCCATGGTTGATCCTCCCATGTTGGTGGCCGGTCCATAAGGACGGTTGAAGCTCGGCGGGCAGCCTAGCGCCGTTCGCCGGCGAGGGCACCCCTCGATCATCCCGGCAAATATGCGACCGGACGGTCGCGTTTTCGAGGGGGTGCGACGAACGAACACCTGACCATCGGACCGATCCAGCTATGTGTTGGTTATCGGAGACGGGTGGTCGGATGCCCGGCTTGCCGCTTTGAGCCCCTACCACGACACGCCCGCAAATATCTGTTGCCAAACCCCTGAATTCGCACAACGCTGACGGGCGAGACGGGTGTCCTGATACCCATCAACGGTCCGTTCGACATCCGCAGGTCAAAGGCGGGCGACTGGCCGGTGGATTTGCGGTCGACACATTGGTGGAGGCTATGTTGAGCACGAAACCCGCCCCGCGACAGGCCGTCCCATACGACACGGCGAGCATCACGTTCCACTGGCTTACCGTTGCCCTGGTATTGGCGCTATTCACCCTCGCGACGTTTCCCGGGATCGTGAAAGGGTCGATCGCCCTGCACAAAGCCCTCGGCTTCACGGTTTTCGCGCTTGTGGTGCTGCGCATCGTCTGGCGTCTCACCTTGGGCCGCAAGCGACAGCCCGATCCGTCCGAGCCGATGCTTCTGCACCTCGGCGCCAAGGCCGCGCACGTTGCGCTCTATGCGCTGCTATTGAGCGCGCCGGTTCTGGGTTGGCTGTATCTGGAAGCCAAGGCGATTGATGTGCATCCCTTCGGGCTGCAAGCGCTGGAAATGCCAAGCGTTCTCTACTACGACCGCGAGCTCGCAATGGCGATCTACGGCTGGAAGCAGGTGGTCGTCTACTCCCTTCTGGGCCTGATCGTGGTCCATGCCATCGCCGCCATTAGCTACCATTCGGTCATCCGTAAGGACGGCGTGCTGAACGCCATGCTGCCGCGTCGCTGGCGGCGCGATGCCGAAATCTGACGATTTGCACGATAGCGAAACCGTGTCCTGCGATCGTACAGGAGGAACCGAAGCCCATGCGCCTGAACCTCTTCTCCCGTAGGCAATCGCGATCCCTGGGTGTCCGGCTGGCCGGGCTCGTGGTCGCGGCGGTGGGCTTCGTTCCGGCTGCTGCCGTAGCCCAGGCGCCATTCGACGTGAACAAATACGCGGCCGAACTGGCGGCCTCGCTGGCCAAGTCCTGCCCGATGGCATCGCCTGGCGACATTGCCGCGCACGAAGCCTGCCGCAAAGGCATCGGCACCGGCGTCGAGGCCGGGATGCGCGACGACTACATCCTGTTCGGCGGGCAGCAGTCGGAGAAGCGCTGGATCAAGGACAAGAAGACCTCGGTGTTCCGCGGTGACCTGTATCAGGACATGTACATGTCGCTGTACATGTACACGGGCGAATTCAGGGTGCAGCAGGCTCCCGATGGCCTGACCACGATCGGCGTCCAGGCGTATTTCCGCAACCAGTTGCCGCCGGGGCGCTATCCGTACCCGTTCTGGCACGCGCCGGCGAAATGGGAAGCCTACGAGACCGCCAACGAGTTGCGGTTTCGCATCGACGGCAACGGCAAGGTGGTCTTTGCGTACCGTGCCAGTGTCGGTTCCGACGCGAACCGTGGGCCCTATGTCCATGTCGAGCACCCGACGTTCCTGGGGGAATGGATGTGGCGCGACGACAGCGGTGGCGCGCAGCCGGTGGTGACGCTGTTCTCCGAACTGTACAGCCAGGACAACCCAAGCCTGCCGTTGCTCGATGATGCCTACCGCAAGATGGCGATCAACTTCCGCGATGCCGACTGCACCGTCTGTCACATGCCGGAAGGACATCGCAAGATGAACAAGCTGACCCTTCTGCAGACCCCCTATCATGCGGTCAGCGCGATCGACGCGGTGCTCGACGAAGTGCGGTCGGGTAAGATGCCGGTGGACGACTACAACGACCCGAAGCCGCTCCCGCCGAAGCTGAAGGCCGATCTGCTGACCAACGGCGAGGCATTCAAGCAGCTCATCGCGAAAGCCGATGCCTGGGAAGTGGCGAACAACCGGCCGAAGGCCCGGAAGGTGGCAACGCCGTAGCGCCGCGGTTTAACGATCTGACGAACCAGTCCGGTCGCGCCCTCCTTCCTTCAACCGTCATTCCAGGTCGGTCGCGTTGGCGCGCTCTCGTCGTCCGAATCACGACCCAAGGAGACTATCCGCTCAGACGGATACAGTGGCGCCGGCACCCGCCGGTAGGACCCTGCCGCTTGCCACGGCCGAACCCCTCGGGCTATCGACAGTCAGATCCTCTTTCCGTCTCCGATCGGACCGCACCGTGCCCCAGTACAGCCCAGCCGACCTGACCGACCTGATCATCCGGGTTTTCGTGAACAGCAAGGTTGACCCGCAGACCGCGCGCGTCGTCGCCGAGGCCCTGGTGCGGGCCGAAGCAGATGGCATTTCCAGCCATGGGATCGCGCGGGTTCCGCCCTATGCCGAACAGGCGATGAACGGCAAGGTTGACGGCTTCGCCAAGCCGACGGTGACCCGCACCGCCGCCGCCGTACTCGACGTCGATTCCCGGATCGGATTTGCGTTTCCGGCGATTCGGCTTGGGCTCGAGCGCGCTGCGGAGATCGTGAAGGAAACCGGGATTGTCGCGATCGGCATCAAGCACAGCCACCACTTCGGGGTTGCCGGCCATCATGTCGAGGACGCCGCCAACCGAGGACTGATGGCGCTGGCCTTCTCCAACACCCCGGCGGCCATCGCGCCCTGGGGCGGCTCGAAGGCGCTGTACGGCACCAACCCGATCGCCTTCGCCTGTCCGCGCGGCGACGGTCGTCCGCCCCTGGTCATAGATCTATCCGTATCGACGGTGGCGCGCGGCAAGGTCGTCCTCGCCGACAAGACCGGTGAGGCGATTCCGGACGACTGGGCGCTCGACGCCAATGGCCACGCAACCACCGATGCGAAGGTCGCTTTGACCGGCTCCATGGCGCCGCTGGGCGGCCGCACCGCCGGCGCCAAGGGAGCGGCACTGGGTTTGATGATCGAGTTGCTGTGCGGGGCTCTGACCGGGTCGAACTTTGGCTACCAGGGCTCGTCGTTCTTCGAGCCGACCGGGGTGCCGCCGTCGATCGGCCACCTGATCCTGGTCATCGACTCGAATGCCTTCGGCGGCGGTGCCGGTACCGTCGCCCGCGCCGAAGAGATGTTTGCGGAAATTCTGAACCAGCCAGGCACTCGCCTGCCCGGCGACAGCCGACTTGCCAAGCGCTCGGCCGCACCGGGCGGCATCGCCATTCCGGATGCACTGGCCCAGGACCTGGAGGCCCGCGCCCGCGCCTAGTAGGTCCGCTCGAGCCGCAGCCAGTCGCGCCGATCCCTGGACTTGAGGGTTACGTCCCGGACCCCGCCACGCGACAGGATCCGCAAGGGAACATCGACTCCGGCTGGACCGAGTGCACGCACCCGCCGCCACAAGGTATCGAGTTGGCCGATCGGTTCCTCCCCAAGGCCGACAATCACCTCGCCAGGCACGATGCCTGCCCGATCCGCCGGCCCGCCTGGCGAGACCCGGGAAATCATCAGCACACCTCTGGTCGGCTCCGGATACAGACCCAGCCAGGGGACAGCCGGCGCGGTCGCTCGGCCGAACGCCAGAAGGTCGGCCAGGATCGGCGGCAGCAGGTCGATCGGAACGAACATATTGCCGGGCGGTCCGGTCCCATCACCCACCGTGTCCCCGACGATCAGCGAGCCGATGCCGACCAGCCGGCCTTCGGAATCGAACAGTCCGGCACCGCCGAAGTTCGGGATCGGCGGTGTCGTGAACAGGGCGTCCTCCAGCAGGTACTCCCAGCCGCCGGCAAAGCTGCGCCGCGCGACGATGATCGCCGGAGCCACAACACCCGGAGCCGCCGCCGTAGCGGGCTGACCGGCAGCCATGACGCTTGCCGACCCCAGCCGAGCGGGCGTCGCGCGAAGCGGCCCGCCGGCGCGCAGCAGGCCGAACCCGGTCTCATGATCATAGGCCACGATCTCGGCGGGAACCTCGCGGCCGGTGGCGTCGGCCACCTGCACCCGATCGGCCTCCAGAACCAGATAACCGATGGTCAGGATCAACCCGCCCTTGTCGATGACAATCCCGCTTCCTCGGCGCATCGGCCCGAGGGTTGCGGCACTACGTGCGTCGGCCG
Source organism: alpha proteobacterium BAL199 (assembly GCA_000171835.1). GTDB lineage: Bacteria > Pseudomonadota > Alphaproteobacteria > Thalassobaculales > Thalassobaculaceae > Thalassobaculum_A. The sequence continues at coordinate 72,527 of ABHC01000009.1, forward strand.
GAACATGCGCCTCGACCATAACGACAGAGGCTTCCGGCCGGTCAGCCGCCCGCGCGGGAACGTCGCCAATGGCTCCCATACCAAGGACCGCGGCAAGTCCCGCCGCCGCTGTCTTGATCAGGAACCGAGCGACCATCACTGCCCCCGGAATAAATAATTAACCTTTTACGTGGTACCGTCCCGAGACGGTTTCCAGTACTGGCGTGGCAGAATCTGGCCAACTCTGGTAGAATCGATCCGGGAACGATTTCGGGCATGGACGATGGCGCGTGGACAGGACTACGTAAAGGCCAAGGCGCTGGAAGCGCTTGAGGCAACCGGTGGGAACCGACACGAAGCGAGCCTGCTGTTGCGCGTCTGGGCGGAAGCGGATGCCAAGCTGTATAAAGCGATGACGGCACCGCTCCTGAACAACCTGGCAGCATTGGCGATCCAGCGCGCAGTCGGTCGCGCCGACCGGGTCGGCCGCCCGCGTGCGCCGATCCGCGAAGCCGAACTGCTGGCGGCCATCGGCTCCCGGAACGGCCAGTCGATGTCGAGTACCCGCAGTGTCGCGTCACCCCCGCCCCAGGGCAGCGTGCGCCACAAACAGGCCGTCACACTGCTGGCCTCCGCGTACCGGCGCAAGCCACTGGGCTGAAAACAATCGGGCAGCGCTCAATGGCGCTGCCCGACTGCATTCAGATAAATTCAGACAAACCGCACGCTCAACGATCGGCCGCTCAGATTTATTTCGGCCGGGCCACCAGCATGTTCTCGTAAATCTTGGCGATGTAGGTCGGATCGGCACCGATCTGCTGATTGGTCCGCGACCGATGCTCGGCCGTCTCGGCCACACCGGCCGCGATCATGATCGGCGCCGGCTCGTCCGGCACGACCGCCAGACCGGTCTTCTCAAGCCCCGCCAGGATGTCCTGGCTCTGCTTGCGGAAGCGCTGGAACGAGGCGTCGAACATCGACGAGTCGCGCCGAGAACTCGGGTTCGAGGCACGGGCCAACGCCATGGAGAAAATATCGAGAATAAGATTGGCGTTACGGCTTTCGAGCCAGCCGTTGAGCATGGCACCCCAGACGGCCGATATGTAACCGCGCGAGGCTGATGCCATCATTCCCTTGGACAAGGTCTGGTCGGCGGCGGCCACCATCTCGTCGCTCGGCATCTTGGGAACGATCATGAACCCTGCCAATTCCAGGGATTCGACTACGTCCTTGGCGTCTTTCTCGTACTTGTCCCACTCGTTCTCAATCAGGAACGAGCCGAGTATGTCCACCTCGTTGTTCTGGACATTGTTGAGAAACTTCGCGAACTCCTTGGCGAAGTGCTCAATGATCGTGGGCTGTGGGCGTGGAGCCGGTGTCCTGCCGCGCATGCCGTGTTTTCCCCTTCGAGAGCGGTCAACCGATTCTTCGACGTTCTCGACGAAGATTCGGGCCGTTCGTCGCTCTTATCGCGATAGAGCCTCGTCCAAACCGGTCAACTTCATGAATGCCGGTCCGACGGCTGAAACAGTACTATAGCTGAAACGCGTTGTTTTTAAAAGGCCAAGCCGGTGTCTTGAACGCAAGATGTGATCGAGCATCAAACTCTGCTCGGTCACTTCGGGCGTAGAAAGCGGGGCGGTGTCGGGATCGTGATCCGCTCGTCACGACCGGACAGATCGCGCCAGTCGCGCGCCGTGCTCTGCAGCAGCCGAGCTTTCAAACGCTTGGCCCGCCGGGCAGCGTCGCCGCTGATGCGGGTTCTCTGCCAACCAGGCAACGCATCAAATGCCGCCGACGCCGTCCGCAGATCAGCGCTGCGGCCGGAGCGATAGGCCCGGTTGACCTCTCGGGCGACCACGCTTGCCGGTCCAAGTTCGGCCGTTACCGTCTCGGACAACAACCCCAACGCCTGACGATCCCGCGTATCGATCTCGTTCATGCCTGCCTCGCCCGACGACCGTCCAACCTCGAAAAAATAGTTCACCCCGCCACGGCTGTCATGCATCTCGCTGCTGGTCACCCGATCCTCCGTCACTACCATCCGGCCGGAATTTGCGACGGGCTTCGACAAAGGCATCGACAATCGCCTTTTCAACCACACCACCGCGGCCGGTGATCCGGTTTGCCAGAACGACGTACAGCGCATCAATGTGCAGTCCGACGACCGGACGCTGACGGTCGTCGAGGGATTTCAGGCCGGTAACGAAATCGTTCAGCGACTTGCCGATCAAGGTCAGCAGGTCGTATCCGATGGTTCCGCCGGCGCCTTTAATCGCCAGCGACGATTCATACAGCGACGTGACCAGGACGTTCTGAGCTTCCGGCTCAGGCCCGGTCTCGGCCAACAACTGGCGCATGGCCGCAAGGCGCTCGCCGATATCCTTGGTGAACCCGTCGCGCGATTTGTGAACGACGTCTTCGAGTTGCTTGATCAGTTCCGGCGTCAGGCGCAGGTCGAAGCCGGTCGTCAGGTTGACGGCCTTTCGCTTCAGATCGGAGCGAGGCGGGATGATCTGGGCGCGACGTGCCATAACGCCGGCCTCAGCCGTCCGAGCCGCGACGATCCGTGCCGCCGAACGGTACCTGGCGGCGGCGACGGTCGGGTCCGAAATACTCGTCGGCGTTCACAAAGGAACGCGGCTTGGCGATAACCGCCACCAGCCGCCTGTACAGCCCCTCGACATTGAACGGCTTGGCCAGAAACTCCGTCACCCCTTTGTCGCGGGCATTGACGACATAGTCCTGTTCGGAATTGGCGGTCAGCATGATGATCGGGATCATCCGGTCCGATGACTCCGAACTGCTGCGGACCCAGTCGATCAGGACCAAGCCGTTCTCCGGCTCCAGGTGGTACTCGGTGATAATGATATCGACCGGATCGCGCCGCAGGATGGCACAGGCCCGCTCGACCGAGTTCGCCGATCGGACCGCGGTCGCCCCCAGGACGCTCAGGATGTCGCGCACCAACTGACTTGACAGTGGGTTGGAGTCGACAATGAGGAAGCTCACCTTGGAGAAGTCGATCTTCTCGGGCATTCCCCATCATCTCCCAATTGGCTCCTCGTGAAACCGGGAGCGTAACGATAGAAACCGCATTCACGCTCGTAAATCAAGCGGGCTGCAATGGCGGCAATCTTGGTGGCAGCCGCCTCGCTGCACCAGTTCAACGATGGGTCAGTGGCCAGTCTCCTCTCGCCGGACGCGCTCGCGAACCGAGATGTAGATCCCGCTGGCGATCAGGATGGCAATGCCGAGCCAGGTCGCGCCGTCGGGGAAATCACCGAACCAGTAGTACCCAACGATGGTCGCGGTCAGGATTTCGCCATAGCCGAACGGCGCCAGCAACGACGCCGGTGCCTTCTCGAAAGCCCGGATCATCAGGTAGTGCCCGCCGGCACCGATCGCTCCCATCGCCGCCATGGCTGCCAGCTGCATCGGCTGTGGCGTCACCCAGACCGCCGGCAGCAGGGCACTGGTGGCGACCAGACCGACCAGCGAGGTGATCGCCAGCGTGACCAATGGTGGCGCCGCGTGGCTCAACCGCCGGGTCAGCAGAACGTAGCCCGCGAAGCTCGCACCGGCGCCGAGCGCCAGGAGCGCGCCCGGCTGCAGTACGGTCAGTCCCGGCCGCAACACCACCAGCGCGCCTCCGAAGCCGACCAGCACGGCCATCCAGCGCCGGATGCCGACCGCCTCGCCCAGCACCAGCGGCGACAGGGCGGTCACAATCAGTGGCGCGATGAACAGCAGGGCCAGAGCGTCGGCGATCGGCATGGTGCGGATTGCCGAGAAGAACAGGAAGGTCCCGATCAGGATCCCAACCCCGCGCGCCAGTTGCAGCGGGAGGTGGCTCGGCCGCAGCATCGCCTTGGGGCTGGTGCCCAACGCCAGCGGCACGATCAGCAGCGACTGGAACAGGAACCGCGCCCAGACCAGTTGGGTGATCGCAAAGCTGTCGGCCATCGCCTTGGCGAACCCGTCCATGATCGGCAGCAGTGCCACCGATGCCAACATCAGCCCGATGCCGAGCAGCGGCCGATCCGGCGGCGGCGCGGCGGGTATGTCCGGGTGCGGTGCATTGGCCAGGTCGGCAGCGGAGCGGGTCATGAACGATGGCTTTCCAGAGTGCGGAGCGGTTTGCGGGACCAGCCCGACACGGCCTAGCATGACGGTCCACGGAGGGGGAGGTTTCCGGTGACGGGTCTCGATCGGGTTCGACTGCACGTCAAGAACAATCGGGCCGGCGAGGACGTGTTCCGCATGACCGCCGAGCGGGTCGCCGAGGCCGCTTCGCGCCGACCGGAAGTGGCGCCGCGGGTCGACACGGTGATCGACTTCGACCTCGACCGGTTCGAGCAGTCGATGGCCACCGCGCACGCCCTGGTCACCTGGGACCTGCCGACCGCCGAACTGGCGCGCCGGGCGCCGGATCTGCGTTGGATCCACATCATCGGCGCCGGGGTCGAGCACCTGCGTCCGCTCGACTGGCTGCCGCGCGGCGTGACCCTGACCAACAACCGCGGGGTGCACGCCGAGAAGACTGCGGAGTCGGCGCTAATGGCGGTGCTGATGCTGAACAACCGGATCCCGGCCTACGTCACCGACCAACGGCACCGGCGCTGGGCGCCGACGTTCGCGACCCCGGTCACCGGCAAGACCGTCGTCGTGGTCGGCGTCGGCGAGATGGGCCACGCCGCCGCCCGCGCCTTCAAGAAGGCCGGGCTTCGGGTGCTCGGGGTGCGCCGCGGCGGACGGGCGCGCCGCTATGTCGACCGGATGGTCGGCCCGGACCACCTGCACGAGGTGCTGGCCGAAGCCGATTTCGTTCACGTCACCACGCCGCTGACCGAGGAGACCCGGCACCTGATCGATGCAGCGGCGATGGACGCCATGAAGCCGGGTGCCCGGCTGATCAACTTCGGCCGCGGACCGGTGGTCGATGCGGCGGCACTGGCCGAGCGGCTGCGCGATGGCCGGGTCGGTGGAGCGATTCTCGATGTGCACGATCCCGAACCGCTGCCGGAAACCTCCCCGCTGTGGGACGCGCCGAACCTGATCGTCACCCCGCACGTGTCATCGGACGACGACGTCAGCTACGTGCCGAAGACCCTGGACCTGGTGTTCGACAATCTCGGACGTCTGCTCGACGGCCGACCGCTGCGCAACCGGGTCCGACCGAGCCTGGGTTACTGAAGGTCGTTGCGACGGCACCGCGAGGCTCTGCTAGGATCGTCGGGGGAACGTCTGAACGAGCCGGTTGTGGCTTCGCCGGAGGTGGCCGATGCGATGCGGGTGGCTGCGTTGGGTCCTGGTGGCCCTGGTTGCGTGGTACAGCGCCGACCCACCGTCGGCCCACGGCCAGCCCTTGACCCCGGCAACCGGCGTTCCGGTCGATCTGGAACTGGTGCTGGAGGTCGACATCTCCCGCTCCATGGACCCGGACGAGCAGGCGCTGCAGCGCGCCGGATACGTCGCCGCGTTCCGAGACCCCGAGGTCCTGCGCGCCATCCGCTCCGGGCCGATCGGCCGGATCGCGGTCACCTACATGGAGTGGGCCGGCACCGGGCTGCAGCGGGTGGTGCTGCCCTGGACGCTGGTCGAGGATGCCGCGTCGGGCGAGCGGGTCGCCCGGGTGCTGGCGGCGGCACCGTTTGACGCCCAGCGCCGTACCTCGATCTCCGATGCCCTGCTGTACTCCGCCGCCCTGTTCACCAACAGCGGCTTCGCCGGCAACCGCAAGGTGATCGACATCTCCGGCGACGGCCCGAACAACCAGGGCATGGCGGTGCTGCACGCCCGCGACCGGGTTCTCGATCAGGGCATCATCATCAACGGCCTGCCGATCATGCTGAAACAGCGCTGGCCGTCCGGCTTCTTCGACGTCACCGATCTGGACATCTACTACGAAGACTGTGTGATCGGCGGGTTCGGCGCGTTCATCGTCACCATCGTCGACCCGGACGAATTCGTCTCCGCCATCCGCCGCAAACTGGTGCTGGAGATCGCATCGACGGCACCGAGACTGATCCCGGCGCAGGCGTCGGGGCCGCTGGAGCCGACCGACTGCCTGGCCGGCGAGAAGCTGTGGCAGATGTGGATGCAGGGCATGGAATGAACCATGATGCCTGGGCGTCATCACTGCGTTTCCGGGCCTCTTCATCGCGAATTAACGCAATTGCCCTATATTGCCCTGCATCATGATGAACGATTGCCCGCCTGAAATTCCCGACAACGTGATCCCGCTGACCCGCGAGAACATCCGCTCCGGCAAGATCCGCGAGTGGGTCGCCAAGCACGACCAGCACTTCACACCGATGTCCGACGAAGACCTGGCCGCATCGCGCGCCGCCATGTTCCCACCGGACGGCAAGCCCGACGGTGCGGTCTGGGTGTTCGGCTACGGGTCGCTGATCTGGAACCCGGCGTTCGAGTTCGACCAGAAGCGTTCGGCCACCGTGTACGGCGTGCACCGGCGGTTCTGCCTGCAGACCTTCCTCGGCCGCGGCTCGCGCGAGCGGCCGGGCCTGATGCTGGCGCTGGACCGTGGCGGCTGCTGTCGCGGCGTGGTCTTCCGGATCGCCCCGGAGCACGTGGAAAGCGAACTCGACGTGATCTGGCGCCGCGAGATGGTCACCAGTTCCTACAAACCGACCTGGATGACGGCGATGACCCCCCAGGGGCCGGTCAAAGCGATCGGCTTCGCCATCAACCGCAAGCACGAACGCTACACCGGCGTCTTGCCGGAGGAGACGGTGGCCGAAACCATCGCCCACGCATCCGGCTTCCTCGGTCCGTGCTGCGAGTACCTGTTCAACACCGTCGAGCATCTCGACGAGATCGGCATGCCCGACGCCGGCCTGACCCGCCTCGCCAAACGGGTCCGCGAGATCCGGGCGCAGGCGTAAGGCAGCCCGACCCTCTCACTCGTCGGCGTAGCGCTCCACCGCGTCCGGGTCGAACCGGAAGCCCATGCCCGGCCGGTCGGGGATCAGCAGGTCGCCGTCGACCATCTCCAACCGCTCCTGGAACAGCTCGGCGAACCACGGCATGTGCTCGGCGTAGTTCACGTTGGAGATCGCCCCGCACAGCTGCAGGCTGTGCTCGCTGAAGATGTGCGGGCTGACCGGCACGTCGTAGGCCGCCGCCATGTGGGCGACCCGGACCCATTCGGTGACGCCGCCAACCCGTTCCAAATCCGGCATCAGCACGTCGGCCGACTTGCGCTCCAGCATGTCGCGGAAGCCATAGCGGCCGTACTCGGTCTCGCCGCTGGCAATCGGGGTGTCGATCTCCGCCGCCACCCGGGCCGAGCCCTCCAGGTCGTAGGCCTGCACCGGTTCCTCGAACCACACCAGGTCGAAGGTCTCCAGCTTGCGGCCAAGCCGGATCGCGTGGTTGACCGACAGGCCCTGGTTGGCATCGGCCATCAGCTTGATGCGCGAGCCGATGGCCGAGCGCACCGCGGCCACCCGCTCGATGTCCTCGCCGATGTCCGGCTTGCCGATCCGCATCTTCACCGCCGTGAACCCCTGGGCGACGAAATCCCTGGCTTGGGCCTCCAGCTCCGGGATGGTCATCGATGCCCACAGCCCACCCGAGGCGTAGGCCGTCACCCGGTCGCGGCGCCGGCCGAGCAGACGCGACACCGACGCCCCCAGCGACTGGCCCAGGATGTCCCAGCACGCCCAGTCGATCGCCGCGATCCCGAACAGCGACACGCCCTTGTGGCCGAGGAAATTGATCTCGGTCCACATCTCGTCGAACCGGGCGGTGGTGTCGCGCGGGTCCTTGCCGATCGCCCGCTCGCCCAGCATCCGCACGATCGACTCCAGCACCGGCACCCGGTGCCGGCCGATCGCCCACAGGTAGCTCTCGCCGGTGATGCCCTCGTCGGTGTCGAGCCAGACCAGCAGGCCGGAGACCCCCTCGATGCGGTGGATCGAAGTGCCGATCGGCTTGTCGAACGGAATGTGGATGCGCCGGGTGCGCAGGCCGGTGATCTTCATGGCTTCCTCCGGGAAGGCGACGGCCGGCAGGCCGCGGGCTTCTTGATTGCAGGAAGCCTAGACCGGCTGCACCGAGGGCAGAACCATGATCCTGGGCACGAGTACGTGCGCCGGCTGCTCGACCGCGAACACCACAGCCCGCGCCACATCCTCCGGCAACAGCGGCTGCGGAATGTTCTGCACGACCTCCGGGCGAACCGCGTGGTCGCGATGCAGGTCGGTGCGCACCAGCCCCGGCTCCACCACCGACACCCGCACGCCGCTGCCGGCCAGTTCCATGCGCAGCGCCTCGCACAGCGCCTCGACGGCGTACTTGGTGGCCGCGTAGCCGCCGGCGTTCGGGCGTACCTTGGTGCCGAACACCGATCCGGTCATCAGCAGATGGCCACTGCCGGCAACCTTGAAGTGCTTGGCGGTGGTATAGGCGAACCGGAACGCCGCATCGACGTTGACCCGGATCATCTCCGACAGCGCGTCCAGGTCGATGCTGTCGACCGGTGCGGTGTGGATCAGCCCGGCGTTGGCGTAGGCGATGTCCATCCGCCCGAACCGCTGCATCGCCAGGGCGATCAACTGGTTGGGAGTATTCGGGTCGGTAACGTCGCCGGCCAGCACCGCGCAATCCGGCAGCCGGGCGGCGTGCTGCTCCAGCACCTCGCGGCGGCGGCCGTGCAGCACCAGCTTCACCCCGCGCGCCGACAGCGCCTCGGCGGTGGCGAGGCCGATGCCGCTGGTCCCGCCGGTGATCACCGCAACCTTGCCCGCAAGTGTCATCTCGCCCTCTCAGTTCTTGGTTTTGGCAACGCCGGCCATCCGCGCCAGGACGGCGGCGTTGGAGCGGATGCCGTTGTGGAAGCAGACCAGCTCGAACTTCTCGTTCGGCGAATGCACCCGGTCGTCTTCCAGGCCGAAGCCGAGCAGGATCGAGTCGATGCCCAGGTACTTGCGGATCGAACCGACCGCCGGGATCGAGCCACCGGTGCCGATCAGATAGGCCTCCTTGCCAAACACGTCGGCCAGGCCCTGCATCGCTGCCCCCAGATAGGGCGAGTCGGTCGGCACGCGAATCGCCGGCGACCCGCCGAGCCCGATGAAGGACGCGGTGTAGCCTTCGGGAAGACGGTCGGTGATGAACTTCTGCAGGTTCGCCGCCACCGCGTCCGGGTCCTGGTCGGGAACCAGACGGCAGGAGATCTTGGCCATCGCCTCGCGGGCAATCACCGTCTTTGCGCCGGCATCGACATAACCGCCGAGGATGCCGTTCACGTCGCAGGTGGGGCGCGCCCATTGGCGCTCAAGCGCGTTGAAACCGGCCTCGCCGCCGCCGGCCGACGGCAGGCCGATGTCGGCCATCGCCGCCTTCTCGTCGTAGCCCAGGGATTCCCACTGCGCCTTCTCGTTGGCGCCGACCGGGATGACATCGTCGTAGAAATGCGGAATCCGGACCCGGCCCTTCTCGTCATGCAACTCGCCGAGAATGCGGGCCAGCAGGTTCAGCGGATTGACCACCACGCCCCCATACATGCCGGAATGCAGGTCGCGGCTCGGGCCGTGAATCGTCACCTCCTGGTAGACCATGCCGCGCAGGCTGTAGGTGATCGCCGGCTGATCGACATCCCACATCCCGGTGTCGCAGACCACGCAGACATCGGCCTTCAGGTCGTCGGCATTGGCGGCCATGAACGGATCGAGCGACGGGCTCCCGCACTCCTCCTCGCCCTCCAGCAGCACGGTGATCCGGCAGGGCAGGGTCCCATGCACGTCGCGCCAGGCCCGGAACGCCTCGATCCAGGTCATCACCTGGCCTTTGTCGTCCACGGCTCCGCGCGCCACGATCCGCTTGCCGCGTTCGGCGTCAACCAGCACCGGCTCGAACGGCCCGCTGTTCCACAGCTCCAGCGGGTCGGCCGGCTGCACGTCGTAGTGGCCGTAATACAGGATGTGCGGGGCGTCGCCGCCCGGCCCCGGATGATGGGCGACGACCATGGGGTGTCCGGTGGTCGGTCGCACCGAGGCGGTGAAGCCCAGGCCGATCAACTCATCCGACATCCAATGCGCGGCGCGGTTCACATGCTCGGTAAACGCCGGGTCGGTGGAGACGCTGGGGATGCGCAGGATGTCGAACAACCGTTCGACCGAGGCATCGAGATTGGCGTCGACGCGCTCCAGCACCTGGGCAACGGGCAGATCGGTCATGGAAAGCTCCGGGGTTGGATCCGGAGCGGAGAGTAGCCACGGCGGATGCGCCCGTCACCCCGTGACGGGCAGCCGACCTTGGCCCGCCTTCAGCCGTCGTCCCGGATCGGGTCACCGCGATCGGCGCCTGGGGTGGACGGCTAAAAGTGGATGCTGAAATCCTACGCCCGCTGCTCGCGCGCGCCGGCGGTGAGCGGCTGGGCCAGCCGGGCGATCATCTCCTTGGGCACGATCTGCCAGAACTTGGCCAGTTCGCGCTGCCAGTCCATCAGCATCCGTTCGGCGTAGCGCGACTGGGTTTCGCGGACGTGCTCGCTCACCAGACGCTTCAGCACGTCCTCCCAGTACTCGGTCTCAACCCGCTGGTAGACCACGGTTTCCTCGTTCACCCGGTGGGCGAACGTGCCGTCGGCGTCGTACAGGAAGGCCATCCCGCCGGTCATGCCGGCGGCGAAGTTGTCACCGACCGAACCGAGGATCACCACGGTGCCGCCGGTCATGTACTCGCAGCCGTTCGACCCGCAGCCCTCGACCACCGCCTCCGCCCCGCAATTGCGGACCGCGAACCGCTCGCCGGCCTGACCGGCGGCGAACAGCTTGCCGGCCGTGGCGCCGTACAGGACGGTGTTGCCGATGATGGTGTTCTCCTGCGAGGCGAACGACGCCGCCATCTGCGGTCGGACCGCGATGGTGCCGCCGGACAGACCCTTGCCGACATAGTCGTTGGCATCGCCGAACACCTCGATCTTCAGCCCCTGGACAGCGAACGCCCCGAGGCTCTGCCCGGCCGAGCCGCGCAGCCGCACGGTGATGTGGCCCGGCTGCAGCCCGGTCATCCCGTACTTGCGCACCAGCTTGGAGCTGAGTTTGGTGCCGATCGCCCGCTGGGTGTTGGCAATGTTGTAGGTGAACTGCATCTTCTCGCCGAGCTCGAACACCGGCTTGGCGTCCTTGATGATCTGGGCGTCCAGGGTCTCCGGCACCTCGTTGCGGCCCTCGACCGTGTTGTAGGACGGGAAGCCGCCGGAATCGGCGCGCACCAGGATCGGGTTCAGGTCGAGGTCGTCGAGCGACGGGTCGCCACGGCTGACCTGGGCCAGCAGATCGGTCCGCCCGATGATGTCCTTCAACGACCGAACGCCAAGCTCAGCCAGGATCTCGCGGACCTCCTCGGCGACGAACGAGAACAGATTGACCACCCGCTCCGGCGTGCCCTCGAATTTGGCGCGCAGCGACTCGTCCTGGGTGCATACCCCGACCGGGCAGGTATTCGAGTGGCATTGCCGGACCATGATGCAGCCCATCGCCACCAGCGAGGCGGTGCCCAGTCCGAACTCCTCAGCGCCCAGCATCGCCGCGATCACCACGTCGCGGCCGGTCTTGATGCCGCCGTCGGTGCGCAGGGTCACGCTGTGCCGCAGCCGGTTCAGGGTCAGCACCTGATGCACCTCCGACAGCCCCATCTCCCAGGGGATGCCGGCGTACTTGATCGAGGTCTGCGGGCTGGCGCCGGTGCCGCCGCCGTGTCCGGAGATCAGGATAGTGTCAGCCTTGGCCTTGGCGACACCGGCGGCGATCGTGCCGATGCCGGTCGACGCCACCAGCTTCACGCAGATCCGGGCCTCGGGATTGATCTGCTTGAGGTCGTAGATGAGCTGGGCCAGATCCTCGATCGAGTAGATATCGTGATGCGGCGGCGGCGAGATCAGGGTCACGCCGGGGGTGGCGTGGCGCAGCCGGGCGATCAGGCCGTTAACCTTGATGCCGGGCAACTGGCCCCCCTCGCCGGGCTTGGCACCCTGGGCGATCTTGATCTCGATCTCGCGGCAGTTGTTCAGATACTCGGCGGTGACGCCGAACCGGCCGGACGCCACCTGCTTGATCGCCGAACTGGCGTTGTCGCCGTTCGGACGCGGCCGGAACCGGGCCGGGTCCTCGCCGCCCTCGCCGGAGTCGGATTTCGCGCCGATCCGGTTCATGGCGATCGACAGGGTTTCATGGGCTTCCGGCCCGAGGGCACCGAGCGAGATGCCGGGTGCGACCAGACGGCGGCGGATGTCGGTGATCGACTCCACATCGTCCAGCGACACGGCACCAGCCTTGGCCTTGAAACGCAGCAGGTCGCGCAGATTGACCGGCGGCTGGGCGTACACCGCCTCCGCGTAGCGCTTGTAGAGGTGATAGCTGTCGCTCTCCACCGCGCGCTGCAGGGCATGGATCATCGAGCCCTCGAAGGCGTGCCGCTCGCCGTTACGGCGATAGCGGTACAGGCCGCCGACCGGCAGCGGCACGGCGGCCTCGTCGAACGCCTTGGCGTGCATCCGCAGCACCTTCTGCTGGATGCCGGACAGGCCGAGGCCGGAGATCCGGGAGTTCATGCCCGGGAAGAACCGTGCCACCAGGGCCCGGCTGAGCCCGACCGCCTCGAAGTTGTACCCGCCGCGGTACGACGACAGCACCGAGATGCCCATCTTGGACATGATCTTCAGCAGGCCGTCCTGAATGGCTTTCTTGTAGTTGCCCAGCGAATCTTCCAGCGACGCGTCGCCGAACAGGTTGCGCACCTGGCGATCGGCGATCGCCTCCTGGGCGAGATAGGGGTTGATGGTGGTGGCGCCGACGCCGATCAGCACCGCCAGGTAGTGCACGTCCAGGCATTCGCCGCAGCGCACGTTGACCGACGTGAAGGTCCGCAGCTGCTGGCGAACCAAGTGGCTGTGCACCCCACCGCTCGCCAGGATCATCGGCAGGCCGGCCCGTTCGGCGCAGGTCGCCATGTCCGACAAGATCACGTGGGTGCAGCCGCCGCGAACGGCGTCCTCAGCCTGACGCTGCACCCGTTCGATCGCCTCTTCCATCGCGCTCGGCCCGCCATCGGCCGGGAACGTACAGTCGATCTCGGCCGCCGTGTCCGCCATGTAGTCGCGCATGGCGTGGAACTCGGCGTTGGTCAGAACCGGGCTTTCCAGCAACAGGTGGTCGCACTGCTCGGAATCCTCGTCGAGGATGTTGCCGAGGTTGCCGAGCCGGGTGCGCAAGGTCATCACCCGGCGCTCCCGCAGGCTGTCGATCGGCGGGTTGGTGACCTGGCTGAAGTTCTGCCGGAAGAAGTGGTGCAGGCCGCGGTACTTGTCGGACAGCACCGCGATCGGCGTGTCGTCACCCATCGAGCCGACCGCTTCCTTGCCGGTCTCGGCCATCGGCTGCAGGATCAGTTCCATGTCCTCCAGCGTCCAGCCGGCCACCACCTGGCGGCGGCGCAGCTCCTCGCGGGAGAACGCGGGCTTTTCCTCATGCTCGGCCCGGATCAGGTCGTCGATCTTGGTGCTTTCCTTGATCCACTCGCCGTAAGGCTTGCGGCCGGCCAGCAGGTCTTTGAGCTCCTTGTCGTGATAGACCCCGCCGTCGATCAGATCGACGCCGATCATCTCGCCCGGATCCAGGCGCCCCTTTTCCACGACGTTGGCCTCGTCGACCCGGACCATGCCGGTCTCGGACCCAGCGATCAGCAAGCCGTCGCGGGTGACGGAGTACCGCATCGGCCGCAGGCCGTTGCGGTCCATGCCGCCCAGCACCCAGCGACCGCCATAGGCGGCAATCGCCGCCGGGCCGTCCCACGGCTCCATCACCGCGTTGGCATAGGCGTACAGATCGCGCCAGGACTGCGGCATCAGGCCGCCCTCCGCCCAGGCTTCCGGAATGCACATGGTCTTGACCATGGGCAGCTCACGGCCGGCCCGCACCATCAGTTCGAACACCGCATCGAGGGCGGCGGAGTCCGACGACCCCGACTGCACCACCGGCTTCAGGTCCTCGATCTGGTCGCCGAAGGTCTCGTGTGCCATCCGGGTCTCGTGGCTGGCCATCCAGTTGACGTTGCCGCGCACCGTGTTGATCTCGCCGTTGTGGGCGAGCACCCGGAACGGCTGGGCCAGCCGCCAGGTCGGAAAGGTGTTGGTCGAGTAGCGCTGGTGATAGATCGCGAAGTTCGAGACGAACCGCTCGTCGGTCAAATCCGGATAGAACGACGCCACCTGCTCCGCCAGGAACATGCCCTTGTAAATGATCGACCGACAGGACAGCGAGCACAGGTAGAAGTCGGTAATGTGCTCGGCCAGAGCAGCGCGCTCGATGCGCCGGCGGATGATGTACAGGTCGCGCTCGAACTCGGCGGCCGATTTGTTGACCGGGCTGGAGAACATGATCTGCTCGATCTCCGGCCGGGTCGCGTTGGCCTTCTCGCCGATCAACTCGATGTCGACCGGCACCTGACGCCAGCCGTAGATGAAGCAGCCGAACTTCAGGATCTCAGACTCGACGATGATCCGGCAGCGCTCCTGCGCGCCGAGGTCGGTGCGCGGCAGGAACACCATGCCGACCGCCATCCGTCCGTCATTCAGGGTGTGGCCGGTGTGTTCGATGTGCTCGCGAAAGAAGTCGAGCGGGATCTGCAGGTGGATGCCTGCGCCGTCGCCGGTCTTGCCGTCGGCGTCGACCGCCCCGCGGTGCCAGACCGCCTGCAGCGCGGCGATTGCCGAGGTCACCACGTCGCGACGCGGTGTACCGTCGATCGCCGCCACGAAGCCGACGCCACAGGCATCGTGCTCCTGGCTCGGATGGTAGGCGTGCGCCGCCTCCAGCTTGGCGGCGTTGTCTCGCCACGCCTGGATGAACTGCTCACCGGACTCGTTGATCTGCGTCATGGCCCAGTTCCTCCTCAGGCGGCGTCGCGGGAAGCGCCCGCGGCCTTGGCAGTCAGGTGATCATGGATCCGGTCGGCGGCGTCGCGCCCGTCGCGCACCGCCCACACCACCAGCGATGCGCCGCGCACGATGTCCCCGGCCGCGAACACACCGTCCAGACTGGTCATCATCGAGCGGAAGTCGATGCCGATCGTGCCCCAGCGGCTGACCTTGAGCTCGGCGGTGCCGAACGCCGACGGCAGGTCCTCAGGATCGAAGCCGAGCGCGGTGATCGCCATGTCGCAATCAATCACGAAGCTGGAGTCCTCGATCGGCTGCGGGGTCTGGCGGCCGGTCGCGTCGGCCACCCCCAGCCGGATGCGATGGCTGCGCACACCGGTCACCCGGCGATCGCCCATGAACGCTTCCGGTGCCGACAACCACTGGAAGACGACCCCTTCGTCCTCGGCGTTGGCAACCTCGCGCTGCGAGCCGGGCATATTGGCCCGGTCGCGCCGGTACAGGCAGGTCACCGACGTCGCGCCCTGGCGCACCGCGGTGCGGACGCAGTCCATCGCGGTGTCACCGCCGCCGATCACCAACACGCGCTTGCCGGCCGCGTTCAGCGTGCCGTCATCGAACGCCGGCACCGCGTCTCCGAGGCCCTTGCGATTCGACGCGGTCAGGTAATCGAGCGCCGGATAAATGCCGTCGAGCCCGACACCCGGACACTGGATGTCGCGTGCCTTGTAGACCCCGGTGGCGATCAGCACGGCGTCGTGGCGGGCCCGCAGCTCCTCCATCGAGACCGTCACCCCGACCTCGGTGTTCGGGTGATAGTTCACCCCGCCATCGGCCAGCAGGGCGCTGCGACGCTCGACCACATCCTTCTCGAGCTTGAAGTTCGGAATCCCGTAGATCAGCAGGCCGCCCATGCGGTCATACCGGTCATAGACATGAACCTGATAGCCACGCTTGCGCAGTTGTTCACCCGCCGCCAGCCCGGCCGGACCGCCGCCGATGATACCGACGGATTCGGTCCGCTCGCGCGGCGGAACCACCGGCTTGACCCAACCGTTCTCAAAGGCCTTCTCGGTGATGTATTTCTCGACAGAACCGATCGTGACCGACTCGAACCCCTTCTCGATGACGCAGTTGCCCTCGCACAGACGGTCCTGCGGGCAGATCCGGCCGCAAATCTCAGGAAAATTGTTGGTCGCGCTGGCGACCTCATAAGCTTCCTCGAGCCGCCCTTCGGCGGTCAGCATCAGCCAGTCCGGGATGTTGTTGTGCAGCGGACAGTGGACCTGACAGAACGGCACGCCGCATTGCGAGCAACGACCGGCCTGTTCGCCGGCACCCGCCGCATCGAACTCGGCGTAGATTTCACCGAAATCGGTCGCACGCTCGTCGGCCGACCGCTTGGTGGGCGAGCGCTTGGCGGTGTCCACGAACTTGAGCATGCGGTCTGTCGTCACGGCGGCCTCCTCCTCCCGCACGTTCGTGATCGTCGTGCGGCTTCCAGGGACCGCTTTATACACAACGTAGGCGCCAGGATAAAGCCTACGAGCACAAACTAGGACAACAATGCTTACTATTTCCCAATCATCATCAATGCAGTTCTGGGCCGTCGCGGCTGTGCTGGCATTGTCGTCGGAAAATTAGTACCAAATCTGGACAATTTTCTAGACTGTCCCACCAACCCGCGAATGACTAAGGTTCTGCGCCGTTGTTTGGAGGGAGTTCCGGCGACTCCGACGTTGGGGAGCGTCGTACGTGCCTGTCGAGCAATTGATCATTCTTGCCCTGGTCCAGGGCATCACCGAGTTCCTGCCGATCAGTTCGTCGGCGCATCTCATTCTGGTCCCTCAGTTCACAGGGGCTGCCGATCAGGGTCCCCTGATCGACGTCGCGGTGCATGTCGGGACGCTCGGTGCGGTGGTGCTCTATCTGTGGCGCGACGTCGTCCAGATGCTGGTCGGCATCGGCTGGGCGCTACGCGGACGGCCGGACGCCGGATTCAGATTGGCGCTGCAGATCGTCCTTGCAACCATACCACTGGTCGCGGCCGGCTATGCGGCGTCACGCTATCTCGGCACTGAACTACGCTCGATCCAGGTGATCGCCTGGGCGACGCTGGGGTTCGGTATCCTGCTGTGGATCGTCGACCGGGCGGGCATGACGGTCCGGCGGATCGAGCACATGAAATACGGCAGAGCGTTCTTCATCGGCCTGTCGCAGGTACTGGCGCTGATCCCGGGAACCAGCCGGTCCGGCATCACCATGACGGCCGCGCGATTCCTCGGCTTTGAGCGGTCGGAAGCGGCACGATTCTCGATGCTGCTAGCCATCCCGGCGATCCTCGCAGCCGGCACGCTGGCCGGCCTTGACCTGTACAAGAGTGGCGACGCCCAACTGACCACCGATGCGGTTATCGCCGCCGGCCTGTCGCTGATTACCGCGCTGTTCGCCATCGTTGCGATGATGGGATGGCTGAAGCGGGCAAGCTTCCTGCCGTTCGTGCTGTACCGCATCCTGCTCGGTTGCGGCCTGCTGATCTGGATCTACCTGTATTAACGTCAGTCCTGCCGGGCTCCGTCAGGCCGGCGCCCGTCCGCCGGAATAGCGGCCACCAACCCGGAACTTGTCCATGTAGCTCGGCAGGATGAGTTCCACCGGCGTCGGCTCGATCCCGAGATCGGCCAGCGTCTTGGCCCCTGCCGACACGATGTTGTCGCGCTTCAGCAATTCGACCTGATCCCGGGTAACCGGTGGCACCGGCAACAGTTCCAGGACCCCGCCCAGCAACGATGCCGCCCAGAACGGCAGCGGCAGCAACTTGCGGTTTCGCCGAGTATGCGCCTGCATCAACTCCAGCAGTTGGCGGAACGTGTAGATGGTCGGCCCGCCGAGTTCGAAGGTCGCACCGGCCGCATCGGACCGATCAAGCACCGCCAGCGCAGCATCGGCGACGTCGTCGACATAGACCGGCTGGAACTTGGTGGAACCACCGCCAAACAGCGGCAGCACCGGCGAGATCTGAGCCATCGCCGCGAACCGATTGAAGAACGAGTCGTCCGGCCCGAAGACGATCGACGGCCGCAGGATCGTTGCCGACGGGAACGCTGCCCGCACGGCCGCCTCGCCCGCCGCTTTGGTGCGCGCATACCTCGATCGGCTGTCCGGGTCGGCACCGATCGCCGACACGTGGATCATGGCCGTGGCGCCAGCAGCGGCCGCCGCCTTTGCGATCGTGCCGGGCGCCGTCTCCTGGACCGCTTCGAAAGTATTGCGACCTGAAGGGTACAGAATACCCACGAGACTGATGACGATGTCGGCCCCGACAATCGCACGAGCGACCGAGGCCGGGTCGGTGACGTCGGCCCGCATCGGCGTGATCTGCCCGACGCTCCCCATCGTGCGCAGGAACTTGGCGCGCTCGGCGTCCTGGCAGGCGGCGTTCACCCGCGCTCCGCGAGCGGCGAGTTCGCGAACGATGTTCCGGCCAACGAAGCCGGACGCTCCGAACACGGTGACGAGCTTGCCTTGCATGGCAACTTCCTCTTCGGCGGTGGGCGCAACGCAACGGCTTATAATACAGCGTGACGGCCCAGGGGGAGGGCGAATTCTCAAACGTCCGGCAACCGACCGATTTCGCGTCGAAAACCCTTTGACAGAGGCACGGGGGGTCACTATGTCTGCGCTCCCGTGACGGTGCTGTACGCACCTCCGCACCGTGCCCAGGTGGCGGAATTGGTAGACGCGCTAGCTTCAGGTGCTAGTGGCCGAAAGGTCGTGGAAGTTCGAGTCTTCTCCTGGGCACCATACTTTCTCGTCGAGGCGTGCGAATGACCGTGACCCTGCACCACGGCGACCTGCCCGACGGGCTCGACCTCGGGTCAGTGGTTGCAATCGATTCCGAGACCATGGGCCTTCGGCCGATCCGCGACCGCCTGTGCGTGGTGCAATTTTCCTCTGGAGACGGTACCGCGCATCTGGTGCAGTTCGCGCCGGGCGAATACGACGCGCCCAACCTGACCCGGATGCTGACCGACCCCGATGTGCTGAAGCTGTTTCACTTCGCCCGGTTCGATGTCGCTGTCCTGCAGGCCTTTCTCGGCGTCGCGACGGCCCCGATCTACTGCACCAAGATCGCCTCCAAGCTGGTCCGGACGTACACCGACCGGCATGGGTTGAAGGATCTGTGCCGGGAACTGATCGGCGTGGATCTGTCCAAGCAGCAGCAGTCGTCGGACTGGGGCGCGGCC
This sequence comes from alpha proteobacterium BAL199, assembly GCA_000171835.1. GTDB lineage: Bacteria > Pseudomonadota > Alphaproteobacteria > Thalassobaculales > Thalassobaculaceae > Thalassobaculum_A. The sequence continues at coordinate 91,661 of ABHC01000009.1, forward strand.
GAGTTGACGGCGGAGCAGTTGGCCTACGCCGCGTCCGACGTGTTGCACCTGCACGCCTTGAAGGACCGGCTCGATATCATGCTGGCTCGCGAAGGGCGGACCGGAATTGCGGCGGATTGCTTTCGTTTCCTGGGCACACGGGCGGCGCTGGACCTGATCGGCTATGCCGACGAGGATATCTTCGCGCACTGAGCCCGATTGCCACGCCGGCTACACGGCGGCTGCCCGACACGCTATAACCAACGCGCATGATGCAGCGGACGTGAGTGACCGTGTCGAACACCGACCCGACCATCGCCGAACCTATCGCCCGACGCCCGCGACCGCGCGCGCCTCGGACGTTCGCTGTGGCGCGCGCCAGCCGGCTGGTTGCGGCCATGAAGATGCTGCTGCCGGCGATCGCGTTGTGTCTGGTGGCACTGGTGGTCATCTGGCCGCAACTGCTGCAGGAAGCGCAAAAGTACCCGATGCGCGGCAAGCCGATCAACGCATCGGACGCCGACACACTGCGGGTCGCCAATCCCCGTTTCATCGGTGTCGACGAGAAGGACCGTCCGTACGAGATCATCGCGACGTCGGCTCGCCAGGAAAGTGAATCGGCCGACGCGGTCCATCTGGAGCGGCCGCAGGCCGACATGATTACTGACAAGGGTGATTGGGTGACGCTGACCGCCGGCCAGGGCGTCTGGCACAAGCGAGACGAGGTGGTCGACCTCGCCGGTGGTGTCTCGGTCTTCCATGAGGCCGGCCACCAGTTGGTCTCCGATACCGCCCGCATCAGTCTGGGGGCCGGCACCGCCGAAAGCGACGACGCCACCAGCGGACAAAGCCCGGGCGGCAACGTCCAGGGCGAAGGCTTCAGGTTGTTCGATCGGGGCGCCCGGATCGTGTTCACCGGCCGGGCCAAGGCAGTTCTCTATGGAGCCGGAACCAGCGGATGAACTTAAGGAACCACCCGTTGCTGCCACGGCACCCGCTGGCCATCTTGATTGCCTGTGTAGCGCTGGTGGGCTTCACGGCGGCCGTCGCTCCCGCCCGTGCCCAATTGCTTCAAGGTTCGGGCGACGATCAGGTTCCGGTCACCGTCGAGGCAGATCAGGGTATCGAGTGGATTCGTGACAGCAGCACCTATGTTGCGCGCGGCAATGCAAAGGCCACCCGCGGTGACACGCGGGTCAACGCCGACACGCTGACCGCCCGCTATCGCGAGAAGCCGGACGGCACCACCGAGATCTTCCGGCTGGAAGCCGATGGCCACGTGGTAATCACGACCCCGCGGGAGCGCGCCACCGGTGACCGGGCAGTGTACGATCTGGACAAGGCAAACGTTGTCCTGACCGGACGGGATCTTCGGTTCCAGAACGCCGGCGACGTCATCACCGCCCGGGACAGCCTGGAGTACCGTCAAGGTCAACGGGTCGCCATCGCCCGAGGAGACGCGACCGCCATCCGTGAGAACCAGCGCATTCGCGCCGATACCTTGGTTGCGCGGTTCGAGGAACGCACGAAAGGCGCCAGCACCCTGGCGGTCGTCGAAGCCAACGGCAATGTGGTGATCACCACACCGCAAGAGGTCGCTCGAGGCCGCGAAGGTGTCTATAATGCCGACAAGGAGACGGCGACGCTGACCGGGGACGTACGCATCACGCGCGGAAAGAACCAACTGAACGGTGAACGCGCAGTGGTTAATCTCAAGACTGGAATCAGCCGCCTCCTGCCCGCCGGGAAAGGTGGGGAGCGGGTAAAAGGACTTTTCACACCGGGAAAGGCGCCGCAATGACCGTGGCCCACACCGAGCGAAGAGGAGCGTGTGACGCATGACCGGCCGCGAGGACGATACGATCACCGCGCAAGGCCCGCGTCCACGTCTGGTGCGCACCGGTGACGGCCAGTACCCTGACGGTCTGGTCGCCCGCAATATTGGCAAGAGCTTCAAGAAACGCCCGGTCCTGCGCGATGTATCGGTCAACGTGCGCCGGGGCGAAGCCGTCGGGCTTTTGGGTCCGAACGGCGCCGGCAAGACCACGTGCTTCTATGTCATCACCGGACTGATCTCGGCCGACGCCGGCTCAGTGGCCCTGGATGGTAACGACGTTACCGATCTGCCGATGTACCGTCGGGCTCGGTTGGGCATCGGTTATCTCCCGCAGGAAGCATCGATTTTCCGAGGCCTGACGGTTGAGCAGAACATCCGCGCGGTCCTGGAGGTGGTCGAGCCGAACGCCAACCGGCGCGACGCCATGCTGGACGACCTGCTGGCGGAATTCTCGATCAGCCATCTGCGCCGCACGCCGTCGCTGGCGCTGTCCGGCGGCGAACGCCGACGCGTCGAGATCGCGCGGGCCCTGGCCTCGCAGCCGAACTTCATCCTGCTGGACGAACCGTTGGCCGGCATCGACCCGATCGCGGTATCCGAGATCCGCGACCTGATCTCCCATTTGACGGATCGAGGACTCGGCGTGCTGATCACCGATCACAACGTACGCGAGACGCTCGATATCGTAGACCGCGCCTACATCCTGCACGACGGCATGGTGCTGATGGAAGGAGCGCCGGGAGACATCGTCGCACACCGCGACGTCCGGCGTTTCTACCTCGGAGAGCGGTTCAGCCTCTGACGGATGTAGTCGATGGCGCTCTCGCAACGACTTGATCTCCGCCATTCGCAGTCGCTGGTCCTGACGCCCCAGCTGCAACAGGCGATCAAGCTTCTGCAGCTCAACAATATCGAACTGGCTGAATACGTAGACGGCGAACTCGCCCAGAATCCGTTGCTGGAACGTGACGATGGCGACGGTCCGGCAACCCTGGAGGCTGTCGGGCAGGACAACCTGCTGCGGCACGACGACGGCAGCAACACCGAGCCGCCGAGCGAGCGCGCCACCGCCGAGCGCGCCGCCACCGACACCCTGCCATCGGCCAAGGACGACCCAAACGACGTCGACTACGACAACCATTGGAGCAGCGCCGGCATCGATGAAAGCAGCGGTGTCGCGGCCATGGGCGCCGGCGCAGGGGATCTTGCCGGGTGGCGCACCAACAATGGCACCGGCGGCGGCAGTGACGAGTTCGGGCTGGAAGACACGTTGTCCGACAGCAAGACCTTGCGCGACCATCTGCTCGACCAAGTGTCGATGGAGATCACCGATCCGGCGGATCGTCTGATCGCTGCGCATCTGGTCGACCTACTGGACGGTGCTGGTTACCTCTCAGGGTCGATCGAGCCGATCGCCGACCAGTTGGGTTGCCCGCTCCAGGAGGTCGAGCGGGTGCTCGACCGGCTTCAGAAGTTGGATCCAGCGGGTGTGTTCGCCCGCAATCTCAGCGAGTGCCTGGCCCTGCAGCTTAAGGACCGCAACCGCTATGACCCATGCATGTCCGCCCTTCTGGCGCATCTGCCGATGCTGGCGCAGCGCGACTTTGCCGGCCTGCGCCGGGTTTGCGGGGTCGACGACGAGGACCTCCTGGAGATGATCGGCGAGATCAAGGCGCTGAATCCAAAGCCGGGCGAAGCTTTCGAGCCGACGCTCGATCAGCCGGTGGTGCCCGACGTCATCATCCGGCGTGGCCAGGACGGCGGCTGGGCGATCGAGTTGAACGCCGAAACCCTGCCCCGGGTGCTGGTCAACAACGCCTATTTCTCCGAGGTCTCCCGCCGGTCCGGCAAAGACAAGAAGACCAAGGAATATCTGTCTGAATGCATGCAGTCGGCGAACTGGCTGGTGCGCTCCCTCCACCAGCGCGCCACCACCATTCTGAAGGTGGCGACCGAGATCGTGCGGCAACAGGACGGATTTCTTGAACGCGGCGTCCAACATCTGCGCCCGCTGGTGCTGCGTGACATCGCCGACGCTATCGGCATGCACGAAAGCACGGTCAGCCGGGTGACCAGCAACAAGTTCGTCACCACGCCGCGCGGCGTCTTCGAACTGAAGTATTTCTTCACCGCTTCGATCGCCTCGTCCGGCGGCGGCGAAGCCCATTCCGCCGAAGCGGTCCGCGACCGGATCAAACGCCTCATCGACGGCGAACCCACATCTGCCGTACTATCCGACGACCGCATTGTTGAGCTGCTGCGCGGCGATGGCGTCGACATCGCCCGCCGCACAGTCGCTAAGTATCGAGAAGCGTTGCGCATACCGTCTAGCGTGCAACGACGGCGCGACAAGGCGACGATGGTCGGCCAGCCGGCCCGGAACTGATGGCGTGCAACAGGCTCAGGAGGTACGCATTCAACGCGACTTGACGGCACCGCGGGCCACGACTAGGTTCCGCGACCTCGCGCCCGGGTGCCCTGTGGGGGTTCGCGGTCGTCTCCATAAAGGAGCTTGCCTCTTTCGACGAGGTCCGAACGACCCCATGTCGAAGTGCGGGACAACTACACGGACAGCATCATGAAGATTTCGGTCCAGGGCAAACAGCTCGACGTGGGTGACACGCTGCGCCAGCGCATCGAGTCGACCATCGAGTCCATCACCGCAAAATATTTCGCCAATCCGATCGAGGCGACCGTGACCTTGTCGCGGCAGGGTTCGGAGTTCCGAGCAGACGTCGGCGTTCACATCGGCAAGGGCATTTCGGTTCAAGCCGAAGGCAGGAACGATGATGCCTATGCCGCCTTTGGAAGTGCCGCCGAACGCATCGAAAAGCAGTTGCGCCGCTACAAGCGCCGGCTGCGCGACCACCACAAGGGGCACTCCGGCGACGTTGTCCCGGCCGCCCAGTACGTACTGGCCGCCGAAGCCGAGGACAGCCCGGAACCCGAAGGCGCGGATGGCTGGGAGCCGGTCGTGGTTGCCGAGATGGAGACCAACATCGACGCGCTGACGGTGGGCGAGGCCGTCATGCGCATGGATCTGGCCAGCGCTCCTGCGCTGATGTTCCGGAACCGTGCGCATGGGGGGCTGAACATGATCTACCGACGGCCGGACGGCAATGTCGGTTGGATCGATCCGCCGAGCCAGACCCAGAGCTGACGACGACGTGAACCGCCGATGGGTATCCCCCACTGAGCGGTGAAAGGACGATTTCGGCAATGGACATTACGGATCTGATCTCCAGCGACGCGATACTCCCGTCACTGCGAGCGCCGAGCAAGAAGCAGGCGCTCCAGGAGCTGGCCCGCAAGGCCAGCGAATTGACCGGGATGGAAGCGCGCGAGATCTTTGACGTGCTGCTGGAGCGCGAACGGCTCGGCACCACCGGTGTCGGGCATGGGATCGCCATTCCGCACGGCAAGTTGGCCAAGCTCGGCAAGCTCTACGGCGTGTTTGCACGCATGGAACACCCGATCGATTTCGAATCGATTGACGACGAACCGGTCGATCTGCTGTTCCTGCTGCTGGCGCCGGAAAGCGCCGGGGCCGATCACCTGAAGGCGCTGGCCCGTGTTTCCCGACTACTGCGCGACCGCACCGTGTGCAACAAGCTGCGCGGTTGTGAGAGCCGGGATGCGATTTTCGCGCTGTTCACCGACGCGACGGCCAGCCACGCCGCCTGATCCTTCGGGCCAGGGACCTACCGAGCCCGGGCTTGGCGTAGCGCCGATTCAGTGGACGCTGACCGGCTCCAGATCGTTCTGACGAATGGCGAGCCGGGCGAGTTCTCGGCTGGGAAACAGCGTGACCCCGGTCCCGTCAGCGGCATGCACCGCATAGCGCTGCTCGTGCTCGACTTCGACGGCCTTGACGTAGGCGACTTGGTTGACGCCCAGCGCCGCCAACGCTTCCGGGCTGATGCTGCGAATATCGGTCATCGTCACCTCCTTCGCTCCGGCCGGTCCGGCCCGGAGCCTGCGGTACGTTCTGCTCGAGCCGGCCAACGCGGCGGCCCGGCGCTCAGTTCGTTTCCGGGATTACGTCGATGGATCGGCTGGCCGACTTCCGGTCGGCGCCGCGGATCTCGACCGTATGAACCTTGGTTTCCGGCACCGGCCGAACCAGGTCGATGTGCAGCAAACCGTTGTCCAGCTCCGCACCCTCGACCCGAATGCCTTCCGCGAGGACGAAGGTTCGCAGGAACTGCCGCGCGGCAATCCCTCGATGCAGGTAGACGCGCGCGTCATCCTCGGCCTGCCGGCCGCGCACGACCAACTGGTTGTCCTCGATCTGTACACTCAGGTCAGCCATCGAAAACCCGGCGACCGCCAGAGTAATCCGCAGGCCGTTTTCCGAGATCTGCTCAATGTTGTAGGGCGGATAGCCGTCCGCCTGGGCTTTCTGCACCCGATCAAGGGCGCGCTCGAAATGATCGAAGCCCAGCAGCAGGGGCGAATTGAACAGCGACATGCGCGACACCGGTCTCTCCTCGTCTGAGCGAGAACCAAAAAAACACCGACCCGCACCAAGCGGCGTCGAGCGCGATCCGCCCCGTAAGGCCGCAGACCACTTCGTATAAGGTGGGAGGGGGCGAGCCTCGGGTCAAGGGAGACGGCCGGTCATTCACCGTCATCTACCGGCATGGCGGCGCACCCGGGCACGATCGAGGGGCTCTGCGAGACCCACATTGCCTCGGCGTCCGACGTGGATTGCCGCGACCGCCAGGCCCGTGCCGGTATCAACCAGGATCGGCGCACCGGAGTCACCACCGATTGCCTCGCAATCATGCCGCCAGTATCCGTCGGTCGACCAGCCGAGGAACCGGCAGGCCGGATCGACCGTCAGCACGTGTCCCTTGTCGCTGCTGTAGCCGGCCTCGAACAGCGCGGTACCCGGTTCGCTGTCGCGGTCGACGATCGGAATCGGCCGCATTGCCGCCGGATGGTCCAACCGCACCAGGACGGCCTCGGTCCCGACCAGTTCGTATCCAACTGCCTGATAATGTCCCAGATACTCGCCGCGCGCGTAGCCAGGCAGGAAATGAACCAGTTCGGGCGCCACCCAGCCTTCACCAAGAAAGTCGCCAAGGCAGTGCTTGGCGGTCAGCGCCAAGGTCGGCGCCACCAGCGTGGCCGTGCAATGTCGTCGAATCCGGAAGCCGGCAACGTTGAGCCGGCCGATCGCGGACCATGGTCCGGTGTCCGGTGCGACAATCACCCGTCCGCCGACATCAGCACCATAGGCCGGCACCGCTGCCGGCAGCAGTACCGCCAGCCCGAGCAGACCCACCAGACCCGGAGCGAGGCGGCGAATGACCATCCTTGATATGTACGGTGCCGCGCCGCGATCGGCCAGAGGTCGCAATGTGGAAGTCGAGCGCGACTGCCGGATCGTCTGAGGACACCGGTTGAACTTACACGACCGCCGTCGCGATCGGGGACTATCGGCCTGCTGGAGCCGCCCGATCTTCGGCGAGCATCCACCGGAAGAACCAGGTTGCGAGAATCGCTGCCACAATTTGGACCGCGACAAAGCTTCCCACGTCGGCCGGGCTGATGCCGGCGAAGGTGTTCGAAAACCCGCGGGCTATGGTCACAGCCGGATTAGCGAACGACGTCGAGGAGGTGAACCAGTACGCTGCGGTAATGTAGAGTCCAACCGCCATCGGCACAGCGTCGGCGCGCGCCTTCAGGCACGCCAGGATCGTTCCGACCAACCCGAAGGTGGCGACGAACTCTCCGACCCACTGCCCGGTTCCCGTCCGCACGGTCGTGGAAGGGTCAATCAGAGCATTGTCGAACATGACATGAGCGGCAAAGACCCCGGCGATGCCGCCGATCACCTGCACGACCACATACAGGCACGCGTCCCGCGGGGCGATCTCCCGGCGCAGCGCGAAAGCCAGGGTCACGGCAGGATTGAAATGTGCGCCGGAAATCGGACCAAATATTGTAATGAGCACCACGAGTATCGCACCAGTCGGGATGGTGTTCCCCAGCAGGGCGATGGCCACATTGCCGCCAGCCAGCCGCTCGGCCATGATTCCGGATCCGATAACCGTAGCCAGCAGAGAAAAGGTGCCGAGCCACTCGGCCGCAAGTTTGCGCTGCATATGTCGTTCCCTCGTCTCTAGTGGTCGTTCAGCAATCGACAGAATCGCTCGGCATCGACGTTCCCGCCGGTGATCACCGTCGCAACCGTCTGGTCTCGAATGTCGATCCGGCCGCTCAGCACCGCAGCCAAGCCAACCGCCGCACCGGGTTCGACTACGATCTTGAAGTTCTCGTAGGCGTAGCGCATGGCCGTGCGGACCTCCTCGTCGTCCGCCACATGGCCGCCGGCCAGCAGGGCGAGGTTGATCGGGAACGTCAGCGCGTTGGGAATTGGCGTCATGATCGCGTCGCAGATCGTTCGACGGCCCGTCGGGTTCGCCACCCGCTCCCCCGCCTGCAGCGAGCGGCTCGTGTCGTCGAACAGTGCCGGCTCAGCGGCATAAACCCGTGTGCGCGGCGACAACGCCTGCATAACCACCGCGGTCGATGCGGTCAGCCCCCCGCCGCCACAGGGTACCAGGACCGAGTCGATCACCGTACCGAGACCCGCCGATTGAGCGACCATCTCGAGAGCGACTGTTCCGGCCCCGGCCAGAACGCGGGAATCCGCGCTCGGCGGTACAACGAGGCGGCCGGTTTCTTCGCTCTGCGTTGCCACGACAGCGTCGCTGTTCTCGGTGTCCCGGTCGAAGGTGATGATCTGAGCTCCAAGAGCCTGGACTGCCTCACGCTTCGCAGCGGGCACGTCGCTCGGCATCACAATCACGGCGGATGAGTGCAGCAGCCGCGCCGCAAGGGCGACACCCAGGGCATGGTTGCCCGAGGAATAGGTGATTACCCCCCGTGTCCGCTCCGCTTCGGTAAGTTGATGGATGCAGTTGTAGGCGCCACGGATCTTGAAGGCCCCGGTGCGCTGAGCGCATTCCGCCTTGATCAGCAGGCGACCACCGAGCGCAGCGTTGACATCGGCGTTCTCCAGCAGCGGCGTGCGGAAGACGATATCGCGCAGTCTCTCGGCCGCTCGATCGACGTCGTCGATCGTGAGAGGAAAATCGGCGCCGCGGTTCATCTCGGACTCCCCCACTTTGTGTGTCCGACAGCACGCGCCGCCGGTCCCCGTCCGGTGTCCGGGTCGTTGATGTTTAATTTCGATAATTCTGGGAAAACCAAATCAATGCCCCACTTGCTATCGACGAAGCCGGCTATTGTCAAGCTTCGGCATTTCGGGCATAACCGAAATATGAATCAGGAATTCGCAATCGAAGCCTTCGCAGCGCTCTCGCAGTCATCCCGCATGACGGTGTTCCGACTGCTGGTCCGCACCGGCCCGCAGGGCTTGCAAGCCGGCGAGATCGCGCGCCGTCTCGACATCATCCCTTCGACGCTCTCTGGGCATCTATCAGTGTTGAAACGCTCGGGTCTGCTGAAGGCAACGCGCCATCAGAGGGAGATCCATTACTCCGCCGACCTCCAGGCGGTGAACGCGCTTGTGAGCTTCCTGCTGTCCGACTGCTGCGATGGCCGCGTAGAGAACTGCGCTGAGATCATGTCCCTGCTCGAACCCGGATGACGGGCCGGCAGACCACCATCGTCGCTCCCGACGTTGCACAGGACGCTGACCTGGACATCAGGTGTTCGATGTCGAGCGCGGCCGCCGGATGTCCTGGCGTCGTTAACGCTCCGTTCATGGTTTCCGCGGCAACCTGTCCGGCCACTCCGTCTGGAGCCAGATGTGTTGAGCGTTGATCCGATGCACGGCGAATCGCCAGCAATGATGCCATTGCCGGCAAATATTTCCGTCGACCCGGACATCCAGGCGATGGTCGAATACTGGCGCGCGCGTATAGGGCTGGGCGAAACGATCCCGCACCGCGACGATCTCGACCCGCTGCTCGACGTGCCGCACTTGGTCCCCAATGTTTTTCTCGCCGATGCCCTGGATGGGGGCGATGATTTCCGGATCCGACTGTGCGGTACGCGGATCGCCGATATGCTGGGGTGCGACTCGACCGGCCTGAAACTCTCCGAACTCACGACTGGTCATTATCTTCAAGCCATCGCCAGTGTGTATCGGCAACCCCTTGTCCTCGGGGTGCCGGTCTACAGCCGGTCGGAATACCGTCCACCGAGCGGTGAGCCAATCGAGGTCGAACGGCTGACGCTGCCCCTGCGCCGGTCACCGCCCGAGGCACCGATGCTGATGGTCATCCAGAAATTCCATGGCCAGCGAACCCCGGTCCATGGTCGTTTCGCCCAGGTCATCGCCGCCGCCAGCCACAGCCCGGAAAGCTACGACTTCACCTGCTATCTGCTCGACTGATCGATCGATTGGGTCCGGTGATTCTGTTTTTCCAAATCAATTACTCGAAAACTAATAGTTTCCCGATGCTACCAGCCACACCATTCTTGGACTGAACCGGCAAGGCTATCGGCCTGCCGCGGTTGAGCCATTGCTGGAGGTCGACCATGATCCGAACGGGTGCCCAATACCGTGACTCGATCCGCGACGGCCGCGCCGTCTACATCGGCGGCGAGCGGGTCAAGGACGTCACCACCCATCCGATGTTCAAGCCGCTGGTCGACATCCGGGCGCGCATCTACGACATGCAGCACGAGGCCGCGACCCGCGGGGCGTTGACGTTCGAGAAGGACGGCGAGGTCAACGCGATCGCCAACAAGCTGCCGATGGTCCAGCAGGACTGGTGGGACAAGCGGCGCGCTACCGACACCGTGCTCGAGGACATCGGCGGCATCGTCACCCGGGTCGGCGACGAGACGGTCGGCGAGATGTGGTCGCTGTACGACGGCCAGGACGTGCTGAACGAGGTCGACCCCCAATTCTCCGCCAACATCCGCGCCCATATCGATCACGTGCTGCATGCCGACCCGTTCCATGTCTCGGCCAACACCGATCCCAAGGGCGACCGCTCCAAGGCGCCGCAGGACCAGGACCCGGACATGCTGCTGCATGTCGTCAAGGAAACCGACGTCGGCATCATCGTGCGGGGCGCTAAGTACGAAACTGCCGCCGCCTACGCCAACCAAGCCTTCACCAAGCCGACCATCGCCAACTGGGGTAATGCCGCCCTCAGCGACTACGCCGTCGGCTTCGTGTGCGACCTCGGCTCGCCGAACCTCAAGTTCATCTGCCGCACCGGCTTCGCCGGCCGCGCGCCGGCCGAGGATTACCCGCTGTCGAACCGGTTCGACGAGGTCGACACCCTGGTCATCTTCGACAACGTGCTGATCCCCTGGGAGAACGTGCTGTTCTACCGGCACACCAAGGCGGCGACCTTCATCCGCTCCTGCTTGCATCGCTACTCGGCCTTCGCCTTCGTGCAGCGCAACCTGAAGCTGGCCGACATGATGATCGGCGCCGCCCTGTTCAACGCCCGGCAGACCGGGCTCGACAAGCAGCAGGCGGTGCAGGAGAAGCTGTCGACCCTGGCGGTCTACCGCGAGGGCATCAACGCCCACCTGACCGCCGCCATCGCGCTGGCCGAGCGCAGCCCGGCCGGGCTGCTGATGCCGAACCAGTCGCTGCTGTACACCGGCCGGGTGCTCGCCTGTTCGCAGCTTCACGAAATGATGCATCTCGCCCGCGAGCTGTGCGGCGGCCAGATTTGCGTGACCCCGGATGCCGCCGCCTTCGCCGCGCCGGAGACCAAGCCCTGGCTCGACAAGTACTACACGGTCAACGAGGACTGGGTGGCCGACGACCGGCGCCGGCTGCTGGCCCTGGCGCGCGACATGCTGAATTCCGACTACGCCGGGCACCGGCTGACCTTCCAGTTGTTCGCCCAGTCGCCGCCGTTCGCGCATCTGGCAGCGGTGCACCGCAACTTCGATTGGGACGGCCCGCTGCAGTTCGCGAAGAAAGCCGCTGGCCTGTCTGACAAGGTCCTGCTCGACACCGGGCGGACACCCGGCGACCGTGCCGTGAACCAATGGTTCAGCGAACAGATCGCCGACAAGGCGGCCGAGTGAGATGGCGGTCGCCCGAGCCATGACCGCCGATCCGACGCTGCGCGACCGGTTCCTGGACGCCATGAGCGCCACCGCCTGCACGGTCAGCATCGTCACCACCGACGGCCCCCACGGGCGGGCCGGGGTCACGGTATCGGCGATGTCCTCGATCTCGGCCGATACGCACCAGCCGACGCTGCTGGTCTGCGTCCATCACCTGAGCCCAGCGGCCGGCGCCATCCTGAAGAACCGAGCCTTCTGCGTGAACGTGCTGCGCGACGACCAGTCCGCTGTGGCCGACCGGTTCGCCGGCCGGGTCCCCGTGGTCGACGGCGACAAGTTCGCCGGCGGTGCCTGGACACCGATGGCGAGCGGGTCGCCGCGGGTCGTCGATCCGCTGGCGGCCTTTGACTGCCAACTGTTGTCGCACCAGCGGGTCGGCACTCACTTCGTGCTGGTCGGTGCGGCCGACGACATCTTCGTGGCAGATCAAGGAGCCCCGCTGGTCTACGCTCGGCGCGCCTACGCCACTGCCACTCCTCTCTGAGCCGGAGCCCGCCCCCATGGTCGTCCACAAGCGCATCCGCCAGTTCAATACCGCCGACACCTATCCGGAGCAGAAGCTCGACAACGACCTGTGCCAGGTGGTGGTGGCGCGCGGCAGCATGGTGTTCGTGCGCGGCCAGATCGGCCAGGATCTCGACACTTCGGCCAGCGTCGCGGTCGGCGACGCCGCCGGCCAGGCCGAGCAGGCGATGGCCAACATTGCGATGCTGCTGGACGAGGCGGGCGCCAAGCTGGAGCACGTCACCAAGATCACCATTTACCTGATCGACCCACGCTACCGTGAGGCGGTGTACCGTGTGGTCGGCCGCTGGTTGAAGGGCGTGTTCCCGGTCTCCACCGGCATCGTCGTGTCCGCCCTGGCTCGCCCCGAATGGCTGGTCGAGATCGACGCCATCGCGGTGATCCCGGACGACTGAGCAGGCCGGCCCATCGTGGCGGTGTGGTGCGTCAGGGTGACATCGCCCGACGCAAAGTCTCGAAGATCCGCGGCTCGGCGCATTGCGCGACGTTGAAGCGCAGGTACCGCCCGGCCGAGCCCGACGGACTGAACACGTTTCCCGGCGCCAGGACCACGCCTTCCTCCAGCGCCCGGCGCGCCACTGGCGCCGAATCGAGGCCATCCGGCAACGCGGCCCACAGGAACATGCCGCCCCGCGGTTCGCTCCACAGCGTCAGCCCGGCCGCCCGCAGGCGGCGCGCCGTCTCGGTCATCGCCCGCGCCAGCTTGCCCCGCACCGCCTCCATGTGCCGGCGGTAGCTGCCGTCGATAAGCATCCGATGGACCAGTTGGGCCGTCATTGCCCCGTTGCCGAACGACGTGGCGAGCTTCAGGTCGGCAATGCCGTCGACCCAGTCGGGCCGGGCCGCTACGAACCCGCAGCGCACCGCCGCCGACAGGGTCTTGGAGAAGCTGCCGATGTGGATCACCCGCTCCAGCCCGTCGAACGCTGCCAGACGGGGCGCCGGCTCGACCTCGAAATCGGCGAAGATGTCGTCCTCGACCACCACGATGTCGTGGGCCTCGGCGATCTTCAGCAACCGGTGAACGCTGGCCGCCGCCAGGCTGGCGCCGGTCGGGTTGTGCAGGGTCGCGTTGGTCACATACAGCCGCGGCCGGTGCTCGGCGGCCGCCCGCGCAAACGCCTCGAGGTCCGGCCCGGACGTCGTGTAGGGCACGCCAATCACCGTGACCCGGTGCGCCCGCATGATGGCCTGGAAGTTGAAGTAGCACGGGTCGTCGAGCAGCACCGTGTCACCCGGCTGCAGCAGAAACCGGCAAACGAGGTCGATCGCCTGGGTCCCGGAGTCAGTCAGCAGTATCTGATCCGGTCCCGCATCGATTCCGCGACCGTCCAGGCGATCGGCGAGATGGCTTCGCAACGGCGCAAAACCGAGCGGCGAATCGTACTCTCCCAGGTCGGCCGTCGAATCCCGGGCAAGGCCGCGCATGGCCCGGCGCAGCGCCGCCTCAGGCAGCCAGTGCGGCGGCAACCAGCCGCAACCCGGCTTCGGCACATCGCCCCCAAGATCCAGCGACTGCCGCATGATCCACAGCGGATCGATCGCCTGGTCGACCTTGGGCGCACGCGGCGCCAGCGAGAACGGTCGGGTGCGGCGGGTCACGAAGAAGCCGGAGCCCGGACGTGCCACGATCGCGCCCTCGGCCGCCAGCCGATCATAGGCCTCGACCGCGGTCGACTTCGAGACCCCGAGCGATCCGGCCAACCGGCGCAGCGACGGGACGCGGGCGCCCGGCGTCAGGCTGCGGGTGGCAATCCGCTGCCGGATCACCTCCATCACGGCCTCCACCAGGGTTTGGTCGGGCGCTGTTTGCAACTCCGAGACGGCCATCCGTACACCTGTTCTTGCCAGTACAGTTTGGATAAATTGTATTGTACCGTCCCTGGCCGATACCGCCATCTGGAAACATCATCACCACCATGAACACGCAATCCATCGCGCTCGCCCGCCCGACGGCGACCCAAAGCGCCTATGCCTGGGGCAATGGCCTGCTCGGCGTGGCGATCTTCAGCGGCTCGCTGCCGGCAACCAAGATCGCCGTCATGGCGTTCGATCCGATGTTCCTGACCCTGGCGCGTGCCGCGATCGCCGGGCTGGCCGGCATCGGGCTGCTGGTCATCCTGCGCCCGCCACGGCCCGCGCGGAGCGATCTCGGCCCGCTGATCATCGTCGCCCTTGGCGTGGTTCTCGGCTTCCCGTTGCTCACCGCCCTCGCCCTGCAGTTCGTGACGTCGGCGCACGCCATCGTCTTCATCGGCCTGCTACCGATCGCGACCGCGGTGTTCGGGGCGATCCGGGCCGGCGAACGGCCCCGGCCGCTGTTCTGGGTCTTCTCGTTGATCGGCGCTGCCATCGTAAGCGGCTACGCCGCCAGCGGCGGCACCGATGGATCACTGGCAGGCGATCTGCTGATGCTGGCGGCGGTGGTCGTCTGCGGCCTTGGCTACGCCGAGGGCGCGCGGCTGTCCCGGCACCTCGGCGGCTGGCAGGTGATCTCCTGGGCGCTTCTGCTGTCCCTGCCGGCAACCCTGCCGGCCGCCCTGATGACCCAGCCAGACAGCTGGTTGGGCATCGGCTGGCCGGCGCTCACGGCGCTCGGTTACGTGTCACTGTTCAGCATGCTGATCGGCTTCGTGTTCTGGTACCGCGGCCTGGCGCTTGGCGGCATCGCCGCGGTTGGACAGTTGCAACTGCTGCAGCCGTTCCTCGGCTTCGCGCTCGCCGCGGTGCTCCTGTCCGAGCCGGTCGGCTGGCCGTTGCTGGTGGCCGCCGGCGCGGTGGTGCTGTGCGTTGCCGGCGCACGGCGGTTCGCAGGTTGAAGCTGCGATGACGGCAGCAATCGACCCGGCCCGCCTTGCAGCGTTCGCGTTGATCGCGTTGGGGATGGTCCTCACACCGGGACCGAACATGATCTACCTGATCTCGCGCTCGATCTGCCAAGGCCCGATGGCCGGGCTGGTCTCGCTCGCCGGCGTGGCCGTCGGCTTCATGATCTACATGGTGTGCGCGGCGTTCGGGATCACCGCCCTGGTGTTCGCGGTGCCTTATGCCTACGACGCCCTGCGGCTGGCCGGTGCCGCCTACCTGCTGTATCTGGCCTGGCAGGCGATTCGGCCAGGCGGACGCTCGCCGTTCCAGGTCCGTGACCTGCCGCGCGACGGTCCACGCAAGTTGTTCCTGATGGGGCTGGCAACCAACCTGCTGAACCCGAAGATTGCCATGCTGTACCTGTCCCTGTTGCCGCAGTTCATCGATCCGCACAACGGCAGCGTGCTGGAGCAGTCGCTGGTTCTCGGGACCGCCCAGATCACGGTTAGCGTGACCGTCAACGCGCTGATCGCGATCGCCGCCGGCTCGATTGCCGGCTTTCTCGGCCGTCGCCCGTTCTGGCTTGCGGTCCAGCGCTGGCTGATGGGAACGGTACTGGCCGGATTGGCCGTCCGAATGGCCGCCGAAGGATCGCGGTAGGTCGGACGTGCCGGGTTTCTATCCCAGCCGCGCCCAGACGGAGCATGCCGACGTCCCGGGATACTGGACAAACCGATCGGTCCGACGGTCCCAATAGAACGACACCCCGCGCGAACCTTTCGGCAAGAAAACCACGAGTTGGTTCATCGACATGCCCCGCCGTTGACACAACCCGAAGTCATCTTCCGTCGGCTGCAAATGTTCTGAGATCGGTGCCTTGATCAGAATGCTGGCCGCAGCGGTCGCACCGACAGGCGGCAACGCCAGGGTTGCCAGCGCCACGCCGACCCAGAAGAAAGTCCGTTTAGGCATCAGATCAACGGTAGTCCCAACCAACCGAATGAGGGGTTACGAACTCGCCGGTGCCCGCAGACCGTCTGCGAGTTCGAAAGAGCATATGGATCAAACCTGGGCGAGATCGGGAAGACGAGGTCGTTCTATCACCCAACACTGAACAGTTCGTTTACGCCGACCCGACAATCGAGCCTCGCGCGCCTTAAAGCTGCTCAGCGATTCATCGGCGGGGCGTGGGTCTGCATCAGCATCTCGATGGAATCGATCTGCCCGATTCGCAGAGCGAATCGGCCGTGCAGACGTTCCAGAATTTTCTCCGAAACCATCGGCATCGGGATCTTCCTCGCGAGGCAATCGTCGATCAACGCTTCCAGGATTTCCTCGGACTTGAACGGGACGATGGTGGCCGGGCCAAGGCCGCTTTCTACCATGAGCCTGCCGTTGATCTTCTTCTCGCCGACCGGTTCGGCGTTGACGACCTTGCCGTCGGGCAACGGCTTGTTGTGGCTGCGGGCGTAAGCCGTCAGGGCAGCCGCCGCTTCGCTGGGAGTGAACACCAGAAATCGAAATTCAGCCGGCACCGTCACTCTCCCATGCGCCCTGGTCGACGACGACCGCCGCTTACACATCCGAGGATCAGGCCGAGCGGTTCGGTTCGCAGATGCACCATGCGGGAATCGCCGTGAGAATGCATCCTCAACCGTGACCGCTGCGTTAATCCCGTAGTCCCACGCGCCACATACCGGCAGCGCCGGATCAGCCAACGGGCCTCCGGGGTGCGTTTGCCCGGCAGCGCCGGCTCTATCATAGTGACCGTGGCGGCCAGGACCGTCTCGGTCTGCCACAAAGCGCGTTGATGCTGGAAGGAGGACGGATGCCCAGCCGCATTGCACGCCGGGGCGCAGCAAGACCGACCCCCTAGATATGCGCTTCACTTTTCGTCAACTGCAGTACTTCATCGCCGCCGGTGAGGCCGGCAGCATCACCCTTGCCTCCGCGACCATCCGGATCTCGCCGCCATCGATCTCAACCGCGATCAGCCAGCTTGAGCGCGAGTTGGGGGTTCAACTGTTCGTCCGTCATCATGCCCAGGGCCTGTCCCTGACCCCGACCGGCCGGATACTACTCCGCGAAGCCAGACGGCTGATCGAGCAGGCGGAAGGACTGTATGCCGCGGCGTCGGAAGCGGGTGACCAAGTGCGCGGCGAACTCGCAGTCGGTTGCCTCGTCACCCTGGCACCGATGGTGCTGCCGGAACTGACCCATTCCTTCACGGCCGCATTCCCCCAAGTGACGATCCGCCATCACGAAAACCATCAGGAGTGGTTGCTGAACAGCCTGCGCCGGGCCGAGATCGATGTTGCGGTCACGTATGATCTGCAGATCCCCGACGGCATCACATTCACGCCGCTCGCCAGCCTGCCGCCGCACGCGCTGGTGGCCGAAGCCCATCCGATGGCCGGGCGCACCGCCGTGACGCTTGCCGAATTGGCGGCCGAGCCCCTGGTCCTGCTCGACCTGCCGATGAGCCGGGAATACTTCCTGGCCCTGTTCATGAAAGAGGGTGTGCAGCCGACCATCCACTCCCGTTCGCCACACCAGGACGTCGTGCGCACCATGGTAGCCAACGGGTACGGCTACACGCTGGCCAACGTGCGGCCACGCTCCGATCTGGCCCTCGACGGCCGGAGGGTGGTGCGTGTCCCGCTGGCGGGCGAACAGGCGCCGATGCGGATCGGCATCGCCACCCTGGCCCAACTCCGGACTTCGCGACTGGTCCAGGCGTTCGAGGAGCATTGCCAAAGCTACATCTCGGATGCCCGCATTCCGGGCATGGACGCGCCGACGGCCGAACAGTAGGCACGGCATACCCGGCAGAATCCTCCCCCTTCCCCGCGACCGCAAGCTGGTCGGACACCTGAGCCATCGGCAACCCTTACGCGTCGGACCAACAGACTCGTTATCCGTGAATGACTCAATTGGTTAAGCCGGCAACCGGCACGCCTCTTGCTCCGTGGACTCCGCTACAACCAGGACGGGGAGTCGAACATGACGCAGCGGCAGGAGGGACGCATTCTGGTCGCCAGCGGCCAGCGCGATGACGCGGTCCGCATCCACAACGCCTATCCGGCACTCGACGACACTTCAATCGAATGGGTCGCAACCTCGACCGAGGCGGTCGACCGGCTGCGCGACCCGCGCCACCCCTTCACCATCGCCCTGCTCGACCGGGATCTGACGCCGGAGCCGGCGCATGCAGTGTTCAATTTCATTCGGCGCGATCCAGCCAGTCCCTACCCCGGCCTGGCCATCGGACTGATCGGTACCGGGATGCAGCCCCAGGACGTCCGTCGTGCGATGTACGCCGGCTGCCTGCTGTCGCTCAGCCGGCCGTTCCAACCGGAGACACTCGCCGCGGCGGTTCAGCGCTGGCCGCTCGACCGCTCCGATTTCCTGGTCAGCGGTGCCTATGTGGGGCCGGAGCGCCGACGGTCCGGCGACACCGCCGATGCCGACCAACGACGCCGGACACTCGCGGTCGAGCAATCGATCGCCTCGACCGCCGCAGTTTACGACATCGCACCGGAGACCACGGGGTTCCGGTTCAAGCGCCTACCGGCCGGCAACGCCCCTTCGGCCACAGCCCTGTCGCTGCGCAATGGTCTGAGACGCACCACCCTGACCCCGGCTGTCGCCCATATCGTGATCAAGAAGCGCGAAGGGCTGGGCATGCTCGGCCGCCAGGCCGAGGCGATGCGCGAAACCTGGCAGCATCTGCAGGCGACACTGGCGCCGCGCTTGCTGGCCCGGCTGAACGGCCAGGCCGTGCAATGCGCCGACCTATCGTCGGAGCGCGGCCTGCTGCTGATGGGCGCAATCAGTCGCTCGCTGACCAAGTACAGCGCCGGACGCCATCGGCTGGGTCCACGTCTGGTCGCCTTCCTGCGGGCGCATCTAGACGGAGTGACGGTCGCGCTCCGCCATCGCATCGACGACGACGGCGGGCCGACCGGTCGCTGCATCATGGCGGCGCTGAAGGACGCCGAGCGGCGGTTCGTCGATCCCGACCAGGATGGGCAGAACCCGTCTCCGCCCCCGACCGTCTCCGGCGAGACGAATGCGCGCCGGGCCGATGCCTAGTCTCCGGTGGTGCGGCTGGTCTTGGCCGGCTCGACGGTCGGACGGCCGACTTCACGGGCCCGCGATTCGCGATGGGCGATGAACAGCGCGCTCGCGATGATGATCGCCGACCCGATCCAGGTGTAGAGGCCTGGCGCCTCGGCGAACATTGCGTAGCCGATCAGGGCCGACCACAGCAATTGCAAGAACTTGGCGGCCTGGATCGCCGACATTTCGCCGACCTTGAAGCCCTGGGTCATGCACAAGTGACCGACGGTCGCCAACCCGGCGATCACGATCGTGATGCCCCACTCCTCAATCGTCGGCGCCTTCCAGACCAGCATGGCCGGAACGAACGTCACCACGGTCACGATGATCGACAGGTAGGCCACGACCGCCGGCCCGCTCTCCCGCCGGGTCAGCGACTTCGCGCACAGGTCCGATGCGGCGAAGATCGGCGCGGCAATCAGCATGGCGATGGCGCCGGGATCCACCTCGACAAACCCCGGTCGCACGATCAGCAGCGCTCCGAACAGCCCCACCACGACGGCGGCGATACGAGGCAGCCGGATGCTTTCACCCAGGAACAGCACCGCCCCGATGGTGGCGAACACCGGGTTGGTGAACCCGATCGCCGTCACCTCGGCCAACGGAATGCGGGTCATCGCGTAGAACCACAGCATCACGCCGGTGCCGTGCATCAGGCCGCGCAGCAGGTGCAGCTTCAGGTTGGCCGCCACCACGTCCGGCCAGCGCAGCTTGATGAAGAACGGCGCCAGGAACAGCAGGCCGAAGCCATAGCGCATGAACGAGGTCTGGATCGGGTCCATGTGCGAGCCCACATGCCGGACCAGCGCCATGAAGCACGAGAAGATCAACCCGGACAGGGCGATCCACAACATTCCCTGGACGTTCGGAGGTACTGCCGCTAAAGCGGCGCGCCACTTGGTGACGAGCGGCATCAGATGATTTCCGGGTATGCTCGGCACCGACAGGCACCATGGACACCGACAAGGGAGCACGCAGCCATGACCGGATCAAGCCTCATCACCCTGCCGGACAGTCTGGTGTCCACCGACTGGCTGGCCGCGCATCTCGGCTCGCCAGGCCTGCGGGTGTTCGACGCTACCTGCTTCCTGCTGCCCGACCCCAAAACCACGCTGCGCGCCGAATCCGGACGCCCGGCCTACGAAGCGGCGCACATTCCGGGTGCGGCCTTCCTCGACATCACCGGCGACGAGTTCTCCGATCCGGCCGGCGCGTTCCGTTTCACCATGCCGAAGCCGCAGCGGCTGGCCGACGCGTTCGGCGCCCATGGCATCGGAGACGACACGGCGGTCGTCCTGTACGCCGTCGACAACCCGAGTTGGGCCACCCGGTTCTGGTGGATGCTTCGGGTTGCCGGGTTCGACAACGCCGCCGTGCTGGATGGCGGGTTGAAGAAATGGCAGGCCGAGGGTCGGCCGGTTGAAACCGGAACTGCGCGCTATCCCTCGGCCTCGATGACCGCCAGACCGCGGCCGCATCTGGTGGTCGGGCGCGACGGCGTGCTGGAGGCACTCGGCGGCGGCGCCTGCGTCATCAACGCGCTGTCGCCCGAGCAGCATCGTGGCGACGGCACTCACTACGGCCGGCCCGGCCGGATTGCCGGCTCGGGCAACGTTGCGTCGCGAGACCTGCTCGACCCCGCCACCAACGCCTTCAAGCCGCAGGCCGAGATCGCCGGCATGATGCGCGGCTCCGGCGCGCTCGACGCCGAACGGGTGGTGCCATATTGCGGTGGCGGGATCGCCGCCAGCGTCACCACCTTCTGGCTGACCCGTCTCGGTCACACCAACGTCGCGCTGTACGACAACTCGCTGTCGGAATGGGTCACCGACCCGAGCCTGCCGATGGAGACAGGGTGACCGGCGCAGGACACGGCACCGTTTCCCCACGGGCGCTTGTCGCACTGCAGCATGGCGACTAGCTTCGGGCGGTGACACTCAGCCCAATCCCGTCCAGATCCTGGTCGATCTCTGCCCCGCTTGCCGGCGTCCTGATGATGGCCGCCGCCGCCGCGGCGTTCAGCTTCATGCACGCCGCCATCCGGCATCTCAGCGGCGAGATGCATCCGTTCGAGATCGCGTTCTTCCGGGTGTTCTTCGGCTTCGTCGCCCTGGCGCCGGTGTTCATGCGGCAGGGTTGGGCGCCTCTGCAGACCAAAAACGTCAAACTGTTCGCCTACCGCGGACTGCTGAATGCCGCGGCGATGCTGATGTTCTTCTACAGCCTGTCGATCACGCCGCTGGCCACGGTGGCCGCACTCGGCTTCACCGCTCCGCTGTTCGCCACGCTGCTGGCCATGCTGATGCTGGGCGAGGTGGTCCGGTTGCGGCGCTGGACCGCGATCCTGATCGGCTTTGCCGGCACCCTGATCATCCTGCGGCCCGGCGTGGTCGAGGTCGGGCTCGGCCCGCTGCTGGTGGTCGCCTCCTCGGTGGTCTGGGCGTTCGCCCTGATGATCATCAAGGTCCTGACCCGCACCGAATCCAGCGTGACCATCACCGCCTATGCCTCGATCTTCCTGTCGCCGATCTGCCTCGCGGTCGCCATTCCCTACTGGACCTGGCCCGGCCTGGAGCAGTTGGCCTGGCTGGCGGCAATCGGCGTCGTCGGGACGATCGCGCAGACCGCGATGAACCAGTCGTTCAAGCTGGCCGACGCCTCGGCTGTGCTGCCGGTCGACTTCACCAAGCTGATCTGGGCTTCAGCCATCGGCTTCGCGCTGTTTGGCGAAACACCGGACATCTGGACCTGGGCCGGCGGCGGCCTGATCTTTGCCAGCGCCACCTATATCGGTATCCGCGAGTCGCGGCTGCGCAAGCAGGGCAAGTTGCCGCCGGGACCGCCGTCAACTGCGGTTGACCGCGCGCCGCCGAGCGAGGATAAGCCCGGCCAAGCCTGATTGTTGCGTTGCTAGGAGCTTGCCCCGATGGCCGAGATCGATCGCGTCTCCATCGCCCGTGCCCTGATTTCCGTGTCGGACAAGACCGGTCTGGTCGAGTTCGGCCGGGCCCTCGCCGAGATGGGCGTCGAGATCCTGTCGACCGGAGGGACGGCCAAAGCGCTGTCCGACGCCGGGGTCCCGGTGGTGGAAGTCGCCGACCGCACCGGCTTCCCGGAAATCATGGACGGCCGGGTCAAGACCCTGCACCCGACGATTCACGGCGGCCTGCTCGGGCGTCGCGACCTACCCGACCATATGGCGGCGATGCAGGCCCACGGCATCGCGCCGATCGATCTGCTCGTGGTCAACCTGTACCCGTTCGAAGCGACCCGCGCCCGTGGCGCCGGCTGGGACGAGTCGGTCGAGAACATCGACATCGGCGGCCCGGCGATGATCCGCGCCGCCTCCAAGAACCACGATTTCGTGACCGTGGTGGTCGACACCGAGGACTACGCCGCGGTGCTCGACGAGATGCGCGCGAACCAGGGCTCAACCTCGCGCGCACTGCGCCGCCGTCTGGCCGCTACCGCCTATGCTCGGACCGCCGCCTACGATTCATCGATTGCCGACTGGCTAGCAAACGAACTGGACGATCCGTTCCCGCGCCGCTTCACCCTGGCCGGCTCCGCCCCGCAGGTCTTGCGCTACGGCGAGAACCCGCATCAGCAGGCCGCATTCTACAAGACCGGTGACGCCCGGATCGGCGTCGCCACCGCCGAGCAGTTGATGGGCAAGGCACTCAGCTACAACAACCTGAACGACACCGACGCCGCCTTCGAGCTGGTGGCGGAACTGGGCGAGACGGGCATCGCCATCATCAAGCACGCCAACCCCTGCGGCGTGGCAGTTGCCGACACGCTCAGCGCCGCCTGGGACGCAGCCCTGGCGTGCGACCCGGTCAGCGCCTATGGCGGGATCGTCGCCCTCAACCGCACGCTGGACGGCGAGACGGCTGAGAAGATCGGCCGGATCTTCAGCGAGGTGATCATCGCGCCGGACTTCGGCGACGACGCCATTGCAGTGTTCGCCGCCAAGAAGAACCCGCGGATCCTGCTGCGCACTGGCGGCTTGCCCGATCCGACGGCCCCGGGAATGATGGTCAAGAACCTCGCGGGCGGCCTGCTGGTGCAGTCGCGCGATGCCGGTCGGGTGACCGCCGGCGACCTCAAGGTCGTCACCAAGCGGGCGCCGACCGACCAGGAGATGAAGGACCTGCTGCTGGCGTTCCGGATCGGCAAGCACGTAAAGTCGAACACCATCGTCTATGTGAAGGACGGCTCCACCGCCGGCATTGGCGCCGGTCAGATGAGCCGGATCGACTCCGCCCGTATTGCCGCCCAGAAGGCGCAGGATGCCGCCAAGGCCGCTGGCTGGGCGCAGCCGCGCACCGTCGGCTCGGCCGCCGCGTCCGACGCGTTCTTCCCGTTCGCCGACGGCCTGCTGGCAGTCGCCGAGGCCGGTGCTACCGCGGTGATCCAGCCGGGCGGATCGATGCGCGACGACGACGTGATCGCCGCCGCCGACGAGAAGGGCCTGGCCATGGTGTTCACCGGGATGCGGCATTTCCGGCACTGAGGGCGCGGCAGCGGCGATCTACGCCAGATGCATGAGCGCCTGCCGCACCACCTTGGCCATCACCGTCGGCAGGGCGGCGCTGTCCAACGCATTGATGGGCCACCACTGCCCGCCGTCGATTGCGGGCTCGTGGCGCAACCGCACGGCGGCCACTTCAAGCTCCAGGTGAAAGTGGCTGAAGGTGTGGCGCACGATGCCGGGAATCGCGATCCAGGCCGCGTCATCCACCGGCGCATGATCGTCCGCGTCCACCTCCCAGCCTGACTTGCGATCCCAGGGCGTGGCAGGCACTTCGTGCATGCCGCCGAGCATGCCCTTGGCCGGACGTTGCCGCAGCAGCAGATTGCCCGGACCGCTGAGCACCACGAAGGCGGTTCCCCGGCGGGTTGGCTTGTCGGCCTTGGGCGTCTTTCGCGGCAGGGTTTCGGCGATCCCCGCGATCCGACCCCGACAGGAAGTCGACCACGGGCACGACAGACAGGTTGGGCTGCGCGGTGTGCACACCGTGGCCCCCAGATCCATCACCGCCTGGGCGTAGTCGCCGGGCCGGTGTTCGGGGGTCAGGGTCGCCGCCCGTTCCCGCAGCCGCGGCTTGGCGGCCGGCATTGGTTCCTCGATCGCGAACATCCGAGCCATCACCCGCTCGACATTACCGTCCACCACCGTTGCCTTCCGGTCAAAGGCGATCGCGGCGATCGCGGCGGCGGTATAGGCACCGACGCCGGGCAGGGTCAGCAGAACAGCCTCAGTATCGGGAAACACTCCGTCATGCCGGTCCACCACTGCCCGGGCGCAGGCGTGCAGGTTGCGAGCCCGGGCGTAGTAGCCGAGCCCGGCCCAGGCCGACAGCACCTCGTCGAGCGGGGCGAAGGCAAGGTCGCCGACCGTCGGCCAGCGCGCGACGAACCCGTTGAAGTACGGACCGACGGTGGCCACGGTGGTCTGCTGCAGCATGATCTCGCTGAGCCAGACCCGGTAGGGGTCGACCGGCTGTCCCGGCTTGGCCCGCCACGGCATCCGCCGCCGGTGGCGGTCGTACCAGGCCAGCAACAGGCCGGGTAACGCTGCGTTGGCGACGTCGTGAGGTGCGGAAGCGTCCATGGGCTGGCAAGATACGGATCAGGCCGCCGGCAGGCCAGCCGATACAGCGAGTTCGAATGACCGACGACAGCCCAGGCGCACCACGCTCCAAGTCGACCCTCAAGCCCGCTTCCGAGGTGCGGCGCGCTGGCCTGCGCGCGCTGGCCGGAGTGACGCCGGGGCTGACCGACCCGCTGCTGCGCAAGCGCGGTTTTGTCGAAGGCCGGATCGTGCACGACTGGCCGTTGATCGTCGGCGCCGACCTGGCCGCGTCCTGTCTGCCCGAGTCGCTGGCCTTTCCGCGCGGCAAGCGCGACGGCGCGACACTGCGGCTGCTGGCGGCACCGGCCCGTGCGCTTGAACTGCAACACGCGCTGCCCCAGTTGATCGAGCGGGTGAACGCGCATTTCGGTTGGGCCGCGGTCTCCCGGGTTGCCATTCGCCAGGGACCGTTGCCGGCACGCCCCAAACCGCGCCTGCGACCGATGCGGCCATTGACGCTGGCCGAGAGGGCTGGTGTGGCGGAACGGGTGGCCGCCGTATCCGACCCGGAACTGCGGCGACGGCTGGCTGCACTCGGCGAGGCGGTGCGTGGCGCGAAACCCGCCGAAAAATAGCCTGAATCGACGTTTATGCACGGCTTGCCTGGGATGTCGCCTTCAGCGTATGTTCATCAACATCTGGTATCGAGGGTCTTGGAATGAACCGTAGGACACTAAATATTGGTCTTCTGGCCCTCGGGGCTTCAACCTTGGTTCCGCGATTCTCGTGGGCGGCGGTGGATCACGATGCGGCCTTGAAGCCACGCGTCGAGGGTGATCCGAACGCCAAGCTGACCATGATCGAGTATTCGTCGCTGACCTGCCCGCACTGCGCGACCTTCCACAAGGAGACGCTGCCGCAGATCCGCGAGACCTACATCAACACCGGAAAGCTCAAGCTGGAGATGCGCGACTTCCCGCTCGACCAGTACGCGCTGCGGGCCGCCGCCATGGCGCGCTGCGCCCCGGACAGCCGGTACTTCCCGCTGATGGACATGCTGTTCGCCCAGCAGTCGAAGTGGACCCGTGCCACCGATCCGGTCGGTGCCATCAAGCAGATCGGCCGGCTGGCAGGCATCAGCGCCGAACAGGCCGACGCCTGCATGACCGACGAGAAGCTGATGGATGGCATCCTGCAGTTCCGGCTGGCCGGTCAGACGGACCACGACGTCAGTTCGACCCCGACCTTCGTGATCGGCGATCAGAAGGTCGTCGGCGCCCAGCCGTTCGAAGCCTTCCAGAAAGCCATCGACCCGCAGCTCGGCTGACCGGAGACGTCACGCGGTGCATTTCAGCAAGCTGCGCCTCGCCGGGTTCAAGTCCTTCGTCGACCCGACGGAAGTCATCATTGAACCCGGCCTGACCGGCGTCGTGGGTCCGAACGGCTGCGGCAAGTCCAACCTGGTCGAGGCATTGCGCTGGGTGATGGGCGAATCCTCCGCCAAGCAGATGCGCGGCGGCGGCATGGACGACATCATCTTCGGCGGCACCACCGCGCGGCCGAAACGCAATATGGCCGAGGTCTCGCTGCTGGTCGCCAACGAGGATCGGCGGGCGCCGGCCCAGTTCAACGACAGCGAGGAACTGGAGATCATCCGGCGGATCGAGCGGGAGCGCGGTTCGCACTACCGGGTCAACGGCCGCGAGGTCCGGGCCCGCGACGTGCAATTGCTGTTCGCCGACGCCGCTACCGGCGCCCGGTCCGCCGGCCTGGTCAGCCAGGGCAAGATCGGCTCGATCGTGCAGGCCAAGCCGCAGGACCGGCGTATTCTGCTGGAGGAAGCGGCCAACATTCGCGGCCTGCACTCCCGCCGGCACGAGGCCGAGCTGCGCCTGAAGGCGGCGGAACAGAATCTCGAACGACTCGACGATGTCATGAAGGCGCTGGAAGGCCAACGTCATGCGCTGCGCCGCCAAGCCAAGCAGGCCCAGCGCTACCGGGCGCTGAGCGAACAGATCCGCCGCGCCGAATCGATCGTCCTGCATCGGCGCTGGACCGCCACCATCGCCGAGCGCGAGGTGGCCGGCCGCACGCTGGCCCAGGCCGGCGACCGGGTGGCGCTGGCCACCGAGGCTGCCGCCAAGGCGTCGACCGCTCAGCTTGAGGCTGCCACAACCCTGCCGGAGCTGCGCCAGACCGAGGCCGCCGCGTCGGCCGAACTGCAACGCTTGACCATCACCCGCGGCGGGCTGGACGCAGAGGAACGCCGGATCGCCACGGCCCGCAGCGAGGCCGAGACCCGCCTTCGCCAGGTCGCCGACGACGCCGGCCGCGAGCGGGCGCTTCTGGAGGAAGCCGCCGCCACCCTGGCCCGGCTGTCCGAGGAGCGCGATGCCCTGACGGTCGCCGGCAACGGCGAGGCCGAGGCCCAAGCCGCCAGCCAGGCCGAACTCACCCGGATCAACCGGGCTGCCGAGGAAGCCGAGGAAGCGGTCCATAAGGCGACCGAAGCGATTGCCGTAGCCGACGCCCGCCGCGCCGCCCTGGAGCGGCAGGTGCGGCAGTCCGCCGATCGCATCGCCCGGCTGGAGCGCCAGCAGGCCGAGATGGCCGAACGCCGGGCGGAACTGGCCCGACAGGCGGTTCCGGCCGCCGACCGCGAGGCCGCAACCAAGGCGGTCTCAGCCGCCGAGACCGCCGTCGCCGAAGCCGAAGCCGCCGTCCCGGCGGCGCGAGAGGCGCGGGAAGTCGCTAAAGCAAACGACCATCGGGCCCGCGACGCCCTGCGTGCCGTTGATTCTGCGGTCGCCGCCCTTGAAGCCGAGGCCGACGGTCTGCGCCGCCTGTTGGTTCAGAAACAGGACAAGCGGGCGCCGATCGTCGATCAGGTAACCGTAAAGCCCGGTTGGGAGACCGCGTTCGGCGCTGCGCTCGGGGACGACCTGGAAGCGCCGGCACTGGGCGATGGCGACAGCGACACCACCACCGGCTGGCGAAATCCCGGCCAGGCGGCCGACGACGCGGCATGGCCGCAAGGGGTCGAGCCGCTGGCGCCGCAGGTGACGGCGCCGGAGGCCCTCAAGCGGCGACTGGCTCGCGTCGGCATCGCCGCCGATCCGGCTGCCGCCCGTGCCGCCCAGGCCAATCTGCCCGCCGGTGCCCGGGTCGTGACCCGCGCCGGTGGTGTATGGCGCTGGGACGGTTACACGCTGGCTCCAGGCGCACCGTCGGCCACCGCGATCCGGCTGGAACGACGCAATCGGCTGGCCGAGCTTGATAAGGATCTGGCCGCCCGCGCAAGCGATCGGACCACCGCCCGAGCCGCCGTGTCCGAAGCCGAGGCCCGACTGGCCGCCGCGGACGAGGCGGTGGAGGCCGCCAGCAACCGGCTGTCCGAGGCATCCACTGCTCGCTCCGCCGCACGGTCGCGCGCCGCCGAACTGGACGCCCGGGTTTCCGCGGTTGAAACCAAGCTATCCGCGCTCGACGACGGGGTGGTGCGGCTGGCCGAGGAACGCGCCGAGGCGACCGCGCAGCGCGAGGCCGCCGATGCGGGTCTCGCCGAACTGCCCGACGTCGACGCCCTGCGCCGCGACTCGCAGTCGCACCGCGCCACCTTGGCCGAACGCCGGGCCAATCTGGTGGAAGCCCGCACCGAGCACGACCGGCTGGTCCGCGAGAGTGCCGCGCGGCGCAGCCGTCTGGCCCAGGTGGTCCAGGAGATCACCACCTGGACCGATCGGCGGACCCGGGCGGAAGCCCGGGTCGGCGAACTCGACGGCCGGCGCGACGCCGAACAGGCCGAGATCACCCGGCTGGAGGCCCGTCCCGAGCAGATCAAGGTGCAGCGCCGCGTGCTGACCGAGAAACTGGAAGCGTCGGAGACCAACCGGCGGACCGCCGCCGACCGGCTGATCGCCGCCGAGAGCCAGCAGGCCGAGCTCGACCGGGTCGCCCGCGACGCCGAGCGCGCGGCCGCCGAGGCCCGCGAGGCCCGGATCCGCGCCGAGGCCGCGCTGGAGCAGATCAACCAGACTTTGCGGGTTGAGCGCGAGCGCATCGCCGAACGCCTGGACTGCGCGCCGGACAAGATCCTGGAGGCGGCGGGGATCGATACCAGCGAGCCGCTGCCGGACGCGGCACCGACCCAATCGAAGCTCGACCGCCTGATCGGCGAGCGCGAATCGATCGGCCCGGTGAACCTGCGGGCCGAGACCGAACTGGAGGAACTCGACCAGCAGATCCAGGGCATGGAGAACGAGCGCGACGATCTGACCGCGGCGATCCAGCGCCTGCGCGGCGCCATCTCCTCGCTGAACCGCGAAGGCCGCGAGCGGTTGCTGGAGGCATTCACCCGGGTCGACGGGCATTTCCAGACACTGTTCCGCCGGCTGTACTGCGGTGGAGAGGCTCACCTGAAGCTGACCGAGGCCGACGATCCGCTGGATGCCGGCCTTGAGATCCTGGCCAGCCCGCCGGGGAAGAAAATGCAGCACCTGTCGCTGCTGTCCGGCGGCGAACAGGCGCTGACCGCGGTCGCCCTGGTGTTCGCGGTGTTCCTGACCAACCCGTCGCCGATCTGCGTGCTCGACGAGGTCGACGCCCCGCTCGACGATTCCAACGTCGACCGGTTCTGCTCGCTGCTGCACGACATCGTAAAGGAGACCGGCACGCGATTCCTGGTCATCACCCACCACCGCCTGACCATGGCGCGCATGGACCGGCTGTTCGGCGTGACCATGGCCGAACGCGGCGTCAGCCAGTTGGTCTCGGTCGACTTGGCGCGTGCCGAGCGGCTGCGCGACGCCAGCTGAATTCCGTCCGCTCAAAACATCGTTTTATTTCAAATAATTATCATCCTTTCGCACTGCGGTGCACAGCCTTGACACCCCTAGGGGCCGTGCGTATGGTTGCGCCGCTTTCGCCGGGGGACCGGCAAGGTGCGGGTGGGCGCATGCCGAAAGCGTGAACTTGCCCGGTATCACAACCGATTTTGGGCCGCAGGCAACTGTGGAACCCTGGTCTGGGGATGCAAGACCGAGACTCCCCGCCTTCGCTCGATGATCTGGATGCCCGCCTCAAAAAGGCACGGGGCTCCGAGGAACGGGTGCGGCAGTCGGAGATGCTCTCGCCGAACCTTCCGGGGTCGGCCATGGGTCTGGCGTTTCGGGTCGGGGTCGAGATGGTGGCAGGGGTCGCCGTCGGGACCGGAATCGGGTATGCGCTGGATTATTGGTTGGGGACGGGCCCCTGGCTGATGATCGTGTTTTTCTTTCTCGGGGCCGCGGGTGGCATGATGAATGTCTACCGTGCCGCGATGGGCCAAGGGATGGCGGTCGGTTACCGCAAGCCCGCGGACGACGCGGAAGACGGTCGCCGGGATGAGACGGAGCGAGAGGGGTAGCAGCGCGTGGCGTCGCCGGTTGAGCAATTCAAGCTGAAGCCACTGGTCCCGATCGAGATCGGGGGCGTGGATCTCTCGTTCACCAACTCCGCGCTGTTCATGGCGCTGGCGGTGGCGGCAGTAGCGGTGTTCCTGATCCAGTCGATGCGCGGCCGGCACTTGGTGCCGAACCGCTGGCAGTCGATGGCGGAACTGTCCTACGAGTTCATTGCGAACATGGTGCGTGAGAACGTCGGCTCCGACGGCCGGCCGTACTTCCCGTTCATCTTCGCGCTGTTCATGTTCATCCTGCTCGGCAACCTGCTCGGCATGGTGCCGTACAGCTACACCTTCACCAGCCAGATCATCGTCACGTTCGCCCTGGCGATCACTGTGTTCATCGGCGTGACGCTGGTAGCGATCGTGCGGCACGGCGTGCATTTCCTGACCTTCTTCTTCCCGGCCGGCGCGCCGATCTACATGGCGCCGCTGCTGATCCCGATCGAGATCCTGTCGTATCTCTCGCGCCCGGTCAGCCTGTCGGTTCGGTTGTTCGCGAACATGATGGCCGGCCACACCATGATGAAGGTGTTCGGCGGCTTCGTGGTCGCGCTCGGCGTGTTCGGCGTGGCCCCGATGGTCGTGCTGGTCGCGCTGACCGGGTTTGAAATCCTGGTCGCCGTCCTGCAAGCCTACGTGTTCACGATCCTGACCTGCATTTATCTCCGCGACGCCCTGCACCTGCATCACTGAGCAGGCCGCCGCACCCACTGACCACCATTCTCGCTAAACGGAAGGACGCATATCATGGACCTCGCATCCGCCAAGATGATCGGAGCCGGCATCGCCGTGATCGCCCTGATGGGCGTCGGCGTCGGTATCGGCAACATCTTCTCGACCCTGATCTCCTCGATCGCCCGCAACCCGGCCGCCCGCAACGAAGTGTTCGGCATCGGCATTCTGGGCTTCGCGCTGACGGAAGCCGTCGCGCTGTTCGCGCTGCTGATCGCGTTCCTCATCCTGTTCACCTGATCCGGGCGGCACCGGTACAACCGGTGCGGCTCTCCCGCGAGGAGGGTGAAGGCATGATGCGCAACGCGTGGCTGCGTGGATCGACGTTCGGCGTGACGGCCCTGACCGGGCTGTTCGCGTCGTCGGCGTTCGCCGCCAACGACGGGCACGATCCGAGTGGCCTGCCGCAGCTCGACGTGCACAGCTACCCGACCCAGATCTTCTGGCTGATCGTCGCTTTCGTGGTCCTTTACGCGATCATGTCGAAGGTGGCGCTGCCGAAGATCGCCGAGGTGCTCGAAGAACGCCAGGAGCGGATTGCCGACGACATCGAGACGGCCGAACGGCTGCGCTCGGAGGCGGCGGCGGTCCAGGCCGAGTACGAGAAGGCACTGGCCGGAGCTCGCGGCAAGGCCCAGGAGCTGTTCCGCGAGACCGCTGACGTGGTCGCCAAGGAACACGCCGAAGCCGAGGCTGAAGCGGCGAAGAAGCTGAACCGCAAGACCAAGACCGCTGAGACCCGCATCGGCAAGCAGCGGGACGAAGCGTTGGAAAGCCTGCGGGCCGTCGCCAGCGAGACCGCGGCCGCTGCCACCGCCAAGCTGATCGGGGTGGAGCCGTCGGCCAAGGCCGTCGAGAAGGCGGTCGAAGCGGCTGCCGGAGGAGCTAGCTGATGTTCGCCGATCCGACATTCTGGGTTGCCGTCTCGTTCGTCCTGTTCGTCGCCCTGACGTTCAAGATGGTCTGGCAGAAGGCGACAACCGCCCTCGATGCCCGGGCCAATGAGATCCGGAACCGCCTTGAGGAGGCGCAGAACCTTCGCGAGGAGGCCCAGGCCGCCAAGGCGAACTACCAGCGCCTGCAGCGCGACGCATTGAAGGAAGCCGAAGCGATCCTGGCGCACGCCCGCGAAGAAGCGAAGCGGATGCGCGAGGAAGGCGAGAAGAAGCTTGAGGCGTCCCTGGCCCGGCGCGAGCAGTTGGCCATCGAGAAGATTGCCGCCGCCGAAGCAAAGGCCCTGCAGGACGTTCGCGAGCAGATGGTCGATCTGGCGATGGCCGCGACCCGGCAGCTCATCGAATCGAACATCGATGGCGCGGTACGGTCCCGGCTGGTTGCCGATGCGGTCGCGGAGATCCCGACCCGCCTGCAATAGACAGCGTTACGGTTCGCGGCGTCAGCCGCCACCCGACACGGCCCGGCCCTCCGCCGGGCCGTTCGTCGTTGCGGGGCCGGCCGCCGCCGCTTCCTCTCCGAACATGATCCGGATCCGCGCTCGCTGGGCCGAACGGATGTGGGCCCGGGCCGCCGCCTCGGCCGCCTCCGGATTGTGCTCCTCGATCGCCCGCACGATCGCTTCGTGCTCGTCGAACGCGGTGTCGGACCGGCCGGTCAGCGACAGCGTGGTCATGCCCAGTAGCGCCATGGCGTCGCGCAGCACGTTCAGCGTCTTCAGCAGATAGCGGTTGTGGGCTGCTCGGTAGAGCGCGCCGTGGAACTGCCGATTGTGCTGGGCCAGGCGCTGCGGATCGGCGTCGTCGCCCGGATCGGTGACCATGATGTCGCGCAACACCGCGACCTCCGCCTCCGACGCGTGCCTGGCCGCCAGACCGGCGGCGGTGCCTTCAAGCACCTCGCGCATCTGGTACAGCTCCATCACCGCCTGATGATCAAGTTCGGCAATCACCATCCCGCGGTACGGCGCAAAGGTCAGCAGCCCGTCCGCCTCGAGCCGGCGCAATGCCTCGCGCACCGGCGTGCGGCTCATGCTCAGCCGCTCGGCCATCTCGATCTCGCGGATCCGCTCGCCGGGCTTGAGCAAGCCCGCCTGGATCGCCTCCTTCAGGCGGGCGTAGGCGACCTCACCACGGGATTCCGGGCCTTCACCCGTTGGACTCTTGCCATTGCCGCGCGCCATCGCCGTTCCTCCCGCATCCGCCGGGCTGGTGTCATTCGGCGGCGCGGGCTGTCCCTCCCATCGCCGCCTTGCCCGCTCCGGTTCCGGCCAACCGGCCGAACACCGCGCCGGACATCAGGCCGGTTCCGCCGGGGTAGTTGAAGTAGAACAGCCCGCCGACCAGCTCGCCCGCCGCATATAGCCCGGGAATCGGCGCCAGATCCACATCCTGCACCTGCCCGTTGCCGTCGATGCGCAGGCCGCCGAAGGTGAACGTCACCCCGCAGGTGACCTGATAGGCCTCGTAGGGTGGGGTGTCGAGCCGGTTCGCCCAGTTCGACTTGGGCACAGTCAGGCCCCGGGTGCTACGGCCGTCCTTGACGTTCGGGTCGAACGGCACCTCGGTCATCACCGCGTCGTTCCAGGCGTTCAGCTCCGCAAGGGCTGCTGCCGGATTCACACCTTCCAGCTTGCCGACCAGTTCCTCCAGCGTCGGCGCCGTGACCTTGGTCACCCGCTTGATCCGGTACTCGTCGCGCAGCAGATGCGTGACTTTCTGGTCGAAGACCTGCCAGGCGAACTGGTTCGGCTGGTTCAGGATGACCCGCCCGTACTTGGCGTAGGTGTAATTGCGGAAGTCGGCGCCCTCGTCGACGAAGCGCTTGCCGTCGGCGTTGATCATGATGCCGAACGGGTAGGAGTGCTTCTGGAAGTTGTCGCCGACCGTCAGGTCGCCGAACTCCGGCGCGTTGTAGTCCCAGCCGACCGCGTGGCTGCCCGACCAGTTGCCGTAGGGTGCCGCGCCGATGTCGAGCGCCATGCGGATGCCGTCACCGGTGTTGAAGCGGCTGCCGCGCACCTTGGCCAGTTCCCAGCCGGCGCCGAGATAGCGGGTGCGCCACTCCGGGTTGGCCTGGAAGCCGCCGGCGGCCAGCACCACCGCCTTGGCGTTGATGCTCTCCACGCCGTTCGGGGTCTTGACCCGCACGCCGGAGACCTTGATGTCGTCGTACAGCAGGTTGAGCACCCGCGACGAGTAGCGAATCTCGATGCCCTGGCGCGCCGCCGATTGCCACAGCGCGTCGACCAGACCCGGCCCGCCGCCCCAGGCTTCGATCGTCAATCCGCCCCAGAACTTGAACTTGCCGTCGACCTTGAACGCCTGCCGGCCCCAGATCGGCTGGAACCGCACGCCCTTGCCGCGCATCCAGGTCAGCGTGTCGTAGGACCGGGTGATCAGCGTTTCGGCCAGATCGGGGTCGCAGCGGTACTGTGTGACCCGGAACATGTCATCGAAGAACTGGTCGCTGGTGTAGGTGCCGAAATCGGTGATCGCCACCTCTTCGTCGGTCAGGTCGGGCATCAGCGCCCGCAAATCGTCGACCCCATTGTAGACCGTGCGGATGGCCCCGGCGGTGAACCGGGTGTTGCCGCCACCCTCGTCTTCCGGGGCTCGCTCGAGGACCAGCACCGACGCGCCGCTCTCGCGCGCCGCCAGGGCTGCGCACAGTGCCGCGTTACCGGCGCCGACCACCACGACGTCCCAATCCGCCATCGTCCGCTCTCCATCTCTTCAGGCTTGGGTATGATGCCAAACTAGGTCAAGCTTTGGCGCTTGTACACTCTTGTATACAATCCTGGAGGAAAGAATGGCGACCGTAGGCAAGGTGATCGCCGCCAGCGTTGATTCGCCTCCCCACGCCGTGCGCCCCTAGGCCCGCAGGACGCCCCGCATGGCCGCAAACCGGCTCCCCGCTGCGCTCTCCGACCGCCTGCCGTTCTTCTACGGCTGGGTGGTGTTGGCCTGCGCGTGCTGCGCCGGCTTCGCCCGACAGGGCTCGGCGGTCGCCACCCTGTCGATCTTCATCGAGCCGATGAGCAACGATTTCGGCTGGTCGCGGACCGCCTTGTCCGGGGCGGTGTCGTTGGGCGGGGTGCTGGCCGCCGTGGTGGCGCCGCTGATCGGTCCGCTGCTCGACCGGCACGGGGCGCGGATGATGCTGTGCGGCGCGGTGCTGCTGACCGGCGTGTCGGTCGCGCTGCTGTCGACCATCGAGTCGCTGCTGGCGTTCTACCTGCTGTTCTGCGTCGCCCGGATGAGCTTCGCCGGGCCGTTCGACCTGGGGATCTACGGCGCGCTGAACAACTGGTTCGTAGCCCGCCGGGCATTCGCCACCTCGATCGCCACCCTGGTGCAGATGCTGGGGTTGGGGGCGATGCCACTGATCGCCCATTTCGCGATCGTGCAGGACGACTGGCGCGCCGGCTGGCTGGCGGTCGGCGCCACCGTCCTGATCGTTGGCTTCGTGCCGAACTGGCTGCTGATGGTGCGCCGGCCGGAGGATCTCGGCCTGGTGCCGGATCGCCGGGCGGTGGCGACGGCGGCGGGCGACCCGGAGCCGCCGGCGCTGGTCGAGCCGGTGTTCACCCGGGCCCAGGCCCTGCGCACCCCGACATTCTGGCTGCTGTCGCTGTTCACCCTGCTGGTCTACCCGGTGCAGGCCGGGGTCAGCCTGCACCAGGCACCGCACCTGATCGAGCTCGGCCTGAGCACGACGGTGGCCGCCACCACGGTCAGCACGTTCTCGTTGATGTCGGCCGGCGCTGGCCTCGCATTCGGGGCGCTCGGCCGCCGGGTGACGGTGCGCGCCACCCTGGTGCTGATCGGGCTGTGCCAGGGCATCGGCGCAGTGGTGATGATCTCCATCGCCTCGGCTGCCCAAGCCTACGTGGCGGCGGCGATCTTCGGGATCGGCATCGGCGGCTTGATCACCATGCTGCCGATCGCCTGGGCCGACTATTTCGGGCGGCGCAGCTTCGGCGCGATCCGCGGGGTCGCCCTGTCGGTCCAGGTGGTCGCCCAGGCTGCCGGCCCGGTGCTGTCCGGCGCCCTGCGCGACTGGACCGACGACTACACGCTGTCGCTGGAAGTTCTGGCGGCCCTGGCGTTCGCCGGAGCCGGGGTGGCGCTGCTGACCAGGGCACCGCGATCGATTTAGGGGTGGGTCTGAGGCGCCGGACGTCTGTCGGCGGAGGGTGGGGAGCGGACGTTCGCTCTCAACACCTCAGTCGCGCGGTGGAACGGTGTCGTATTGCGGCCGGCCGTCTGCGATCTCGTAGTAGTCCCCCTTGTCGGCGACGTAGATATGCAAATTTGCAGTGGTCTCTGTTGGTCCGTCGAAAGCACCCATTGCCACGGCGATCCAACCCCGATCCGACCGATCCCAGAATAGAGACGATCCGCATGTCGAGCAGAAGCCGCGTCGGACGTTCTCCGACGATTGAAACCACGTCAGCTTCTCTTCGCCGACAATCGTCAAGGCAGTCCTAGGCACATCGGTGGACGCGAAGTAGTGGCCCGAGTGTTTGCGGCACATACGACAATGGCAGACATCAGGATTTGGCAGACTGTCAGCCACTGTTAAGGAGACCGCACCACAAAGGCATGAGCCGCTGTGCATCCTCGATTCACTCCCGCAGACGTCTAGTCGGGAAGCATGGCATCGGGGTTGCGACGTTCGCAAGAGCGACCGCTCCGGATCGTCTCCAAACACCACGCCCGCACATCAAACGCCAGATCGGCGGCGATTGACCAGACGATGGCCGCGAGGTCGTCGGCAATGAACCTTTGGCTGAGGCCGAATTCCTCAGCAGGCCGTCGGATATGCTTCCCGAGATCAGGCTGCCACCGCACCCCGTCGACGTGCCTGGCAGGCTCTGGCGGCGTCGCCCAGGCGGGCGTACAGCGCGCGGCTGACTGGGTCGGCGTCGGCGTTGTATTCGGCGTGCCATTGCACACCGACCGCGAAGCTGGTGGCACCGGCGACGGAGATCGCCTCCACCGTCTGGTCCGCCGCCCAGCCCTCGACCACGATCCGCCCGCCCGGCTCGAGGACGGCTTGGCCGTGCAATGAGTTGGTCCGGATCGTCTCGGCGCCCAGCATGGTGGCCAGCACGCCATCCGGGCGCAGGCGCACGGTCTCGCGCAACTCGAAAATGATCTCCGGGTCCCGGCAGCCCTTCGGCATCCGGTGCCGGTGCCGTCCCGGCAACTCGGCGACTTCCGGATGCAGGGTGCCGCCGAAGGCGACGTTCATCTCCTGGATGCCCCTGCAGATCCCGAGGATCGGCACGCCGACGTCGATGCAGGCGCGCACCAGCGGCAGGGCGACCCCGTCCCGGTCGTCGTCCATCTCGCCGTGGCGTTCGGTCAGCTCCTCGCCGTAGTGCCGGGGATGCACGTTGGCCCGCCCGCCGGTCAGCACGACCCCGTCCAGCGCCGCCAGCAGATCCCCCACCGGTACCGCGTCGGGCAGGGCCGGAATCAGCAGCGGCGTGCAGTAGGCCACGTTGGCGACGGCGTCGATGTTCCGTCGGCCGGTCATCTGGGTCTCGCGCAGTTGCTCGGAGAGGAAGCGGTTGCACAGGATGCCGATAACCGGTCGCGCCATGATCTTCCCCTCGAACTTCCCTGCCGGACGCATCGACGCGTCGGACCGCGTGCCGCCCGCTTCCTACGGACGGGCGTCCAAGAATGACGGCGCGGATGAACGCCTTGCAAGGGTGCAGTCGCGCGAACGGATCGCGGACACTGATGTCCGCCGGGAAACAACGGCCTTGGAGCTGGCCGCCGGTTGCCGTCCCTAGTTGTCGGCCGCCTTCAGCACCCGGCCCTGCTTGGCCAGTTCGGCGCGCTCGGCCAGCAGCTTGTCGAGCCAGTCCGGGTCCATCTCGGGGATCGAGGACAGTAGCAGGTCGGTGTAGTCGTGGTGCGGCGGCTTGAACATTTCCGACTTCGGGCCGCTCTCCACCACCTTGCCCTGGTGCATCACCACCACCTCGTCGGCGATCGCGCGCACGGTGGCGAGGTCGTGGGTGATGAACATGTAGCTGAGGTTGAACTCGTCCTGCAGGCGATCGAGCAGCTTCAGGATCTCCTCGGCGACCAACGGATCCAGGGCCGAGGTAACCTCGTCGCACAGGATCACTTCCGGCTCGGCGGCCAGCGCACGGGCGATGCAGATCCGCTGCTTTTGCCCGCCCGACAGCTCGCCCGGCAGCCGGTCGATGAAGGTGTCGGGCTCCATCTCGATCATGTTCAGTAGGTCGCGCACCCGCTCGCGCTTCTTCGCACCAGTCAGGCCGAGATAGAACTCAAGCGGCCGGCCGATCACGTCGCGCACCCGTTGCTTGGGGTTCAGGGCGGTGTCGGCCATCTGGTAAATCATCTGCAGGCGGCGTAGCTGGTCCTTGCTGCGCTGGTTGAAGCGCCCGGGCAACGGCTCGCCCTTGTACAACACCGAGCCGGACTTGATCGGCAGCAGGCCGGTGATGACCCGCGCCGCCGTCGACTTGCCCGACCCGGACTCGCCGACCACCGCCACCGTGCGCTTGCGGTGAATCGCGAACGACACGTCGTGCAGGATCATGGTCTGGCCGTATCCGGCGGTGACACCGCGCATCTCCAGCACCGGGACGGCGTCGGCGGCGTGGCCGCGCTCCTTGACGTGGAACCGGCGGACCTCCAGCAGGTCTCGGGTGTACTCCTCCTGCGGGTCGGACAGCAGCTCGCGGGTCTCGCCTTCCTCGACCAGCAGGCCGTGGCGCAGCACCATGATCCGGTCGGCCATCTGGGCGACCACGGCCAGGTCGTGAGTGATGTAGATCGCCGCCGCCCCGAACTGCTTGACCGCATCGCGGATCGCCGCCAGCACCTCAATCTGGGTGGTGACGTCGAGCGCCGTGGTCGGCTCGTCGAAGATGATCAGATCGGGCCGGCACGACATCGCCATCGCCGTCATCGCCCGCTGCAGCTGGCCGCCCGACACCTGGTGCGGGTAGCGGAAGCCGATGGTCTCGGGATCCGGCAACTGCAGCTTCTCGAACAGGGTGATGGCGTCGCTCTCGGCCTCGGCCCGGCCCATGACGCCGTGCTGGACCGGCGCCTCGCTGTACTGGTCGATCAGACGGTGCGCCGGGTTGAAGGCGGCCGCAGCACTCTGAGCCACGTAGGCGATCCGGTTGCCGCGCAACTCGCGCGTCGTGCTGGTCGACGCCTCGCGCAGTTCACGACCGTCGAACTCGATGGTGCCGGCGGACAAGCGGCAGCCGTCGCGGGCAAACCCCATCGCGGCGAGGCCGATGGTCGACTTTCCAGCGCCGGACTCGCCGATCAGCCCGAGAACCTCCCCGCGCTTCAGGTCGAGGTCGATGCCGTGGACGATCTCGGCCCACCCCTCTTCAGTCTGGCCCTCGATCTTCAGGCCGCGAATGCGCAGCAGCAGGCCGTCATCGGGTTCGTCGGTCATTCCTTCAACCCACTCGTCTCGTGCAGGAACCAGTCCACCACGAAGTTGATGGCCACCGTCAGCAAGGCGATGGCCGCCGCCGGGATCACCGGCGTGATGTCGCCGTAGGAAATCAGCGTGGCGTTGTCCCGAACCATGCTGCCCCAGTCGGCGGTCGGCGGCTGCAGACCGAGACCGAGGAAGCTGAGCGCGCTGATCGTCAGGAACACGAAGCAGAAGCGCAGCCCGAACTCAGCCGCCAGCGGCGCCGAGATGTTCGGCAAGATCTCGCGGCGCATGATCCACCACAGCCCCTCGCCGCGCAGCCGAGCCGCTTCGACGAAGTCCATGACCACCACGTTCATCGCCACCGCACGGGTCAGGCGGAACACCCGCGTGGAATCCAGCACCGCGATCACCAGGATCATGTTGATCAGGTTGGTGCCGACGATGGTCAGGATCAGCAGGGCGAACACCAGCGGCGGGATCGCCATCATGACGTCGACCACCCGGCTGAGCACCTGGTCGGCCCAGCCGCGCAAGGTCGCCGCCAGCAGCCCGGCGATGCTGCCGATCAGGAAGGCCAGCATGGTGGTCGCGAACGCCACCCCGACGGTGTTTCGGGCACCGTAGATGATCCGGCTCAGCATGTCGCGGCCGAGACTGTCGGTGCCGAGCGGGTAGACCGCGTTCCACGGCTCGTACTCGATGCCGACGATCTCGGTCTCGCCGTACGGCGCGATCAGCGGGGCTCCCAGCGCAGTGGCCACGTAGATCAGGATGACCAGCATCCCGAACCGAGCGCTCCACGGGCTGCGTCCCAGCAGCTTCAATGAATTCTGAGCAGCCGTCGCCATCACGTCACCTCGGGTGCAGAAGGCGTGGGTTGCTGAGGATCGACAGGATGTCGGCCAGCAAATTCAGCAGGATGTAGGTCACTGCGAAGATCAGGCAGGCCGCCTGCACCACCGGGATGTCGCGCTTGGACACCGAGTCGATCATCAACTGCCCAAGCCCCGGATAGACGAACACCACCTCGACCAGCACCACCCCGACCACCAGGTAGGCGAGGTTGATGGCGATCACGTTGATGATCGGCGACAGGGCGTTCGGCAACGCGTGCCGCACGATGATCCGCGAACGGGTCAGGCCCTTCAGGCTCGCCATTTCAATGTACGGACTGGCCATCAGATTGATGATGGCGGCCCGGGTCATCCGCATCATGTGCGCCGTCGTCACCATGGTCAGGGTCACGGCCGGCAGGATGCAGCGGTACACCCGCTCCCAGAACGGGGTATCGGAGTTCACGTTGACGATCGAGGGAAACCAGTCCCACTGCACCGCGAACAGGAAGATCAGCGCGTAGGCGATGAAGAACTCGGGAAACGAGATCGAGCTGAGCGTCACCAGGTTGATGCCGCGGTCGAACCAGCTGTTGCGGTACAGCGCCGCCAGAAGACCAAGCGTCACGGCCAGCGGCACCGCGATGATCGCGGCGAAACTGGCGAGGAACAGCGTGTTCATCAACCGTCCGCCGATCAACTCGGCGATGTCCCGCTTGCTGGCCAGTGACCGGCCCAGATCGCCCTGGGCGATGTCGCCGAGCCACGCGAGGTAGCGCAGGTGTGCCGGCACGTCGAGGCCAAGCTCGCGCCGGAAGGCCGCCACCGTCTCCGGCGTAGCCCCCTGGCCGAGAATCGCTTCGGTGATGTCGCCCGGCAGCATCTCCACCGACAGGAAGATGATCAGCGAAACGATGAACAAGGTCAGGAGGCCCAGCGCCAAGCGCTGGGCCACCATTTTCAGGATCGGCCCCACGGCCCCCCGCTCCCGCTGTCAGCTCAGGCGAACCACCAACGCTCGGACGCCTTCATGCCGTCCAGATCCCAGTTGCCGGCCATCTTGTCGTGGGTCAGATCGTCCGACGAAGCGCCGACATAGTTCGCGAACATCGGAACGACAACGCCGCCTTCGTCGCGAACGATAAGCTGCATGTCCTTGTACAGCTCAGTGCGCTTGGCTTCGTCGAGTTCAACGCGCGCTGCCACCAGAAGCTGGTTGAACTTCTTGTTGTCCCAGAACGTGTCGTTCCAGGCGACACCGGCCTCGTAGGCCGTGGAGAACATCCAGTCGGCCGTCGGCCGACCGCCCCAATAGCAGGCGCCCCACGGCTTCTTCATCCAGACGTTCGACCAATAGCCGTCGTTCGGCTCGCGAACCACGTTGATGGTGATGCCGGCCTTGGCTGCGTGCTCCTTGTAGAGAACCGCCGCGTCGACCGCGCCGGCAAAGGCCGCATCCGCCGCCGACAGATCGATCGTCAGCCCCTCGGCCCCACCCTTCTTCAGGTGGAACTTGGCTTTTTCCGGATCGTAGGCGCGCTGCTCCAACTCGACATAGAAGCTGGTCGACGGGGCGATCGGGGTGTCGTTTCCGACCATGCCATGACCGCGCAGGACCTTCTTGACCATCTCCTCGCGGTCGACCGCGAGCTTCAGCGCCATGCGGACATCGTTGTTGTCGAACGGCGCCTGCGTCGTGATCATCGGGAAGGTGTAGTGCTGCGAACCGGTGACCTCGAAGATGTTCACCTTCTTGTTTCGCTGCAGCAGATGCACGGTCTTCAGGTCGCACCGATCCATCAAGTGGATCTCGCCGGTGGTCAGCGCGTTGGTACGCGCTGCAACGTCGACGATCGACAGCACCTCAATGCTGTCGAAATGCGCACGCCCGCTCTTCCAGTAGCTTGGATTGCGCTCGAGGTAGGCGCGCACGCCCGGCTCGAACTTCTTCACCACATAGCCGCCGGTACCGGTGCCCGACTGCCAGTCGACGGTGCCGTCGCCCTTCGAGGGCATGATCGCGATATGGTAGTCGCTGAGCAGATACGGCAGGTCGGCATTGCCGCTTTCCAGCGTCATGACCACCGAATCACCGTCGGCCTTGAGCGTTGTGATCGGCGCCAGCAGCGGCTTGGCCGGCGACTTCGAGTCCGGCCCCCGATGATGGTTGATCGAATCGATGACATCCTCGGTCGTCAGCGCCTTGCCGTTGTGGAACGTCACACCCTTGCGGATCTTGAACGTCCAGGTCTTGGCATCCGGCGTGGCGTTCCAGCTCTCGGCCAGTTCGCCGACCAGCTTTCCGCTGTTGTCGATCTCGGTCAGGCAATTGCGCATGCAGCCGAAGCCGACGAACTGCATGTAGCTGTCGGTGAAGGTCGCCGGATCGAAGGTGTCGGAGGTCGATCCCGCCCCGATCGCCACCTTGAGCGCGCCACCCTTCTTGGGCGTCGCCGCAAAGGCCGATCCGCCGAACATCCGTTCGGCCGCGCCAACCGCACCCAGGGCCGCTGCCCCCTTGATCAAGCCCCGTCGGTCAATCTGCCCCATAGACCGCAGCAGCGAGAGTTCGTCGCGTGTCGTCATTCTCAGATCTCCTTTTTGCAGCGACCCGACTGTCGTCAGGTCAGCCGTCTTTTTGAGTATGCGAACCGGTCGGCCAAACGGCCGTTCCGATGTGTCGCTTTCTCGATAACTTGTGCCGAACAGTACCACCGTTGCCAGAAGGTTCAACTGTGGACGGTACGGATGGCGAACCGGACGACTATATGGTTCAGCCGAAAACCGCTACTGAGAGCGGGTTTCGCGCCAGCGGGCGACCTCGATCCCGGCGCCGATCCCTTGACTTTCGAGAGCTTGGAGGATGGCCACCAGCGCATCGTCGCGGGTCCGCTCCATCTCGCGAACCGACCGCCCGGCGGCTTGCTGTTCGGTCTGCTCCGACACTCGGTCGATGAGTTCGTCGGTCAGTTCCGGTGCTTCGAGTTTCGTCCACGGTAGTTTCAGGGCCGGCCCGAACTGGGCCATGAAATGCCGCATCCCGGCCTCGCCGCCGGCCAGCCGATAGATCCCGAACGTGCCCATAAACGCCCAACGCAGACCGGCGCCATAGCACACGGCCCGGTCGATCTCCTCGGTCGTCGCCACCCCGTCGTTCACCAGGTGCAGGGCCTCGCGCCACAGCGCCTCAAGCAGCCGGTCGGCGATGAACCCGTCGATCTCGTTGCGGACCACCAGCGGATGCATGCCGATCGACGCGTAAAACGCCGACGCCGCCTCGATCGTTTCCGCACTCGTCGACTTCCCGCCGCAGACTTCGACCAGCGGCAGCAGGTACACCGGGTTGAACGGGTGCCCGACTACAACCCGTTCGGGAAACCGGCAATCAGCCTGGAGCACGCTCGGCAGCAGGCCGGACGTGCTGGTCGCCACGATCACGCCGGCCGGCGCCACCGCGGCGGCGCGAGCCAGCAGGCCACGCTTCAGATCCTCACGCTCCGGTGCGCTCTCCTGGACAAAGTCGGCCCCATCGACCGCGTCCTCCACCGACTCCGAAAAGACAACCATGCCCCGACGGTCCGGCTCGTCGGGAAACAGGCGCCGAAGCGCCCGTTCGGCATTGGCGAGCACGGTCTCGGTCTTGCGCCG
Source organism: alpha proteobacterium BAL199 (assembly GCA_000171835.1). Taxonomy (GTDB): domain Bacteria; phylum Pseudomonadota; class Alphaproteobacteria; order Thalassobaculales; family Thalassobaculaceae; genus Thalassobaculum_A. The sequence continues at coordinate 135,661 of ABHC01000009.1, forward strand.
AACCTCCGGGTCGGGATCGGCGATCGCTACGTCGATACCGTTCTCGATCAGCCTCGCCGCCCAGCCCGCCCCAATCACCCCGGCGCCGAGCAGAGCAACCTTTCGTACCGGTGTCGTCACGACAATCTCCTCAGGAAGGAGTGCGCAGCGCTAGCCGGGCTCGGACCTCCGCCGGACCAAGTGGGCGAGCGCCCATCCGCACCAGAATCCCCAGCGCCCGCTCCACGAGCTGCCCGTTGGACGCGAACACTCCACGATCGAGGTACAAATTGTCCTCCAGCCCGACCCGGATGTTCCCCCCGGCCAGCGCCGCAGCGGCCACCCAGGGCATCTGCATCCGGCTGATGCCGAACGAACTCCACACCGATCCGGCGGGCAGGCGGTTCACCATCGCCAGCAGGGTGCCAAGGTCGGAGGGCGCGCCATAGGGGATCCCGGTGCAGAGTTGTACCAACGGAACGCCCTCGATCAGGCCTTCATGGACCAGCCGCTCGACGAACCAGAGGTGGCCGGTGTCGAACACCTCCAACTCGGGCTTCACTCCCAGTTCCTTGATGCGCGCGGCCTTGGCCCGCAGCATATCCGGCGTGTTCACGACGATGAAATTGCCATCGCCGAAATTCATCGACCCACAATCGAGGGTGCAGATCTCCGGGCGCAGCGCTTCGATGTGTTCCAGCCGTTCCATCGGCCCGACCATGTCGGTGGTCCGCTGATCCAGCGCCAACGGCGCCTCGCCGGCACCGAAGCCAAGATCCCCACCCATGCCCGCCGTCAGGTTCAGGACAACGTCGACTCCGGAATCCCGCACTCGCTCAACCACCTCGCGATACAACTCGAGCCGCCGGCTGCCGAGGCCGGTATCCGGTTCCCGCACGTGAATGTGCGCGACGGCGGCCCCCGCCCGAGCCGCCTCGATGGCGGCAGAGGCGATTGCCTGAGGAGTGGTAGGCAGATTCGGATGCTTTCCGGCCGTATCACCCGCTCCAGTGACCGCGCATGTCACGAAGGGTTCGAAGTTCATGGGGTGCTCTCCGGTTAACGGCGTACTACCCGCGCGCAGTCAGCTCATCGCGGGACCGATCGACAGTCCATCCGGACGCGGCAGCTCCAAAATCTCGGTCTCCGGATTTGTTCGAGCAGTCTCTTCCGCCGGCAGCCAGACCGTCACCGTCGTACCCTCGTTCAACCTGCTCTCAAAGTCGAGCCGGCCACCGTGCGCATTGACCAGCATTCTGACCAACGACAGCCCAAGACCCGAGCCGCCCACCGCCGGCAGCTCGCGCTCATGAGCGCGGTAGAATGGCTCAAAAATCCGCGACAGATCGCTCGCGCCGACCCCATAGCCGCGATCGACGACCCTGATCAGGGTACCGTCGGCGTCGTGCTCAGCGCGGATCACCACTGACGTCCCTTTCGGGGAATACTTCAGCGCGTTGGAAATCAGACTGTTCAGAATGGTGGCGAGCGATCTGCGGTCGGCCCAGACCTGCATTCCGGCGGGCACCTCGGATGCCTGCACCGTTGAACGCAACCGGTCGATCACCTCCGTGCAGACCGAGGCAAGGTCCTGGCGCTCTTGGGCCAAGGCGTCGGCCCCTGCACTCAGATGCTCAAGATCCAGGATGTCGGTGATCTGTTCCAGCAACTGGGCCGATGCCGCCTGGATGCTCGCGCAATACTCGAGTTGCTTGCCTACCAAGGTGCCTCCAATGCCTGCGCTCAGCATCTCGCCGAAACCGATGATCGCGTTCAAAGGCGTGCGCAGCTCGTGGCTCATGCGCGCCATGAAATCCGCTTTGACGCGCTCGGCTTCACGCGCCTCATACACGGCGGCGATCAGCCGGGTGTTGGCCGACGACAGTTCATTTGTCCGTTCGGCCACGCGCTGTTCCAGCACGCTGTTCAGCCGTCGCAACTCGTCGTTAGCCGCCGTCATTTCAGCCTGGCTGGGCGTCGCCAGTACCAAGTGGAGGATTCGCCAGACCAGCGCTGCCGTGATGATCGACACCGCCGCGCAGACGATCTTCACGAAACCCGACAGGACATACCAAGGCAGCCAGAGCGTAACGATCGTCGACACATGGGTCGCGGCGCACAAGATGATGAATGCGGCAAACCAGTACAGAACCCCGAACGGATTCAGGTCCGGCCGCTGCCGGCCGACCACCGCCAACGCCGCGGGAATCGCGAGATAGGCAAGCGCAATGGAAGCGTCCGCGATCAGATGCAGCCAGATCAGCCCAGGATCCCAGAGCAAGCAATAACCGTGTGGGGTAACGCCATCGGTCGGGAAAATCACGTCGAGTAGCGCCATGGGCGTTCTCCCTTCGGCCGACACACGCTTTTCGTGCACCGCCGTAGTATGGCTTACATCGTCCGGCTCCGCGAGACATCCGGCGAATTTCCATATCTCTATAAAACAATATTTTAAATGGTTAAGAGCCTGTTGCTGAATGAGTCTGGCTTGACGGCATGAAGCAGCTATCCGGTGATTTTGCCCTCAGACGGCATTTTTCTTGTCCAATTGCTTCAGTTCAAGAGCCATTTTCCACCCTTTCTTCCTCTGCGGACGGACTCCGAGTGTAGTTTTTTGATGTTGTGGGCGGCGCAGTGCAGGTTCCATTCACCCTGGGTCTCCTGCTCCCCGCGCATCATGAATCCGTCTGCGCCCTGGGTCTCCTTCATTTGCCCGAACACCGGTTCCACGGTCTGGCCGCGCAGCCGGTAAAGTTTTCGGCCCCGTTGGGTCAGGAGCTTACGCTCCATCTGGTCACGGGCACTCATGTCCCTGGGTATACGGCCCCGGGGTGGTGGAGCATCACGCATCGCCTTGCGCTGCTTCCAATCCTTAGTGGTGGCGATCAGGTATTCGCATTCCGCTGTTTCCGTGGCCGCGTTCTCGTCAGACCAATAGCCCGCGTCAAACAGGCCAACCCCCAGCACCGCCTCGTCGCCGGTCACCGCCTCCATCATCGTCAGGGTCCGGGCAATCATCGGGGCCAGTTGGCGAACGTCGTTGGCCTGGTTCGTCACATCGGTGGCGAGGATGATCTGGTCCGCCGTCACCACCGCCTGGGCATTGTACCCCTGGAGATATCCCTTGCGGCTCTTCATGATCCGGCTGTCCGGGTCGCTCACGTTGGCCTTGGCCTCTTCCTTGACAACCGCCTCGGCTGTCTTCGGCTTCCGCCCGCGTTTGGCTTTTCCGTTCGCCTTTTCCTCGGCAATCCGGGCGTTGATCTTCTCCTGCTGCTCGACCCGTTGATGGTCGGCTTCGCGCAAGAGACGTTCATGACAGGAGCGAAGACGGGACAGCCGATCTGACGGCTTCCTCAGCCCGACGGGAACATCGTCACCTCGGCCCTCCCCGAACATCCCGTCCTCGGCGGCATCGATCGCCTCGGCCTCCGACAGCATGGCGGCAACCTCCGCCTCCAGGGACTTCGAGGTCTGGTTCGCCGCAAGCGACGCATTTGCCTTCACCTTGGTCCCATCCAGCGCCACCACGCCCAACCGCACCAGCCCCGCCGCATGACACAGCTTCAGGACCTCCACGAACAGGGTCTCCAGGTCGCCCCGGTGCCGCTTGCGGAACCGCGCTATCACGCTGTGGTCGGGAACCTCGGCGCACACGATCGTCCGAAACCCAGCATCCCGCACGCACAGGCGCTCGATCTTGCGGCTTGAGCGTTGCCCGTTCGCATACGCATAAACAAGGAGACTAACCATCATCCTCGGCGCGAACGGTGGCGCTCCCGACCCACGCTTCCGGTAGTGCGTCTCGAATGCCGATAGATCCATCAAACCCACGGCATCCAGAAGAAGGTGCACGAGGTCTGTGTCCGGAACCCAATCCGCCATGTCCACCGGCAGAAGAAACCGCTGCCTACGATCTGGTTCTCGGTAAAAATTTGCCATCTCCCCCCCCTTCAAATTGCCTCTCCCAACGGAATCAGGACCCCGTCAGTGGGTCAAGCGGAGATCGTCGGTGGAACCGGTGATTCTGCAACAGCCTCTTAATAATTGAATAATTTGCCGTTCGGCGCGGGCATATCCTCGAACCCGATACCGACGGGCGCGGATGGACGCTCCTAAGCGCGGACCCGCCGGGCCACCGTTAGCGTTCCTGGAACCGCGGGGCATCGTTCCCGTTGAGAACAAAATCAGTTTTCGCACGGGGTTCAGAACTGCTTGAAGCGTTCTTCGCGTTCTGTTTCATAGCGTCACGCCAAAGCCAATCAAGCAACAGGAGCGCTCAGCATGGTGGAACGGGTCGAGATCGGTGGTCTGAAGATTGCGAAATCTCTGTATGATTTCGCCAACGCCGAGGCTCTGCCCGGCACCGGAATTGCGCCCGCGACATTCTGGGCGACAGCCGACGCCATCATCCACGATCTCGCCCCGAAGAACGCCGCCCTGCTGGCCGAGCGTAAGACGCTACAGGTCAAGATCGACACCTGGCACATGGAACGCCGCGGCACTCTGCTCGACCTGGACGCCTACAAGTCCTTTCTGAAAGAAATCGGTTACCTCGTCGAGGAAGGTCCGAACTTCCAGATCGCCACATCCAGCGTCGACGCAGAGATCGCCACCATCGCCGGGCCACAGTTGGTCGTGCCGGTAATGAACGCCCGCTACGCACTGAACGCCGCCAACGCCCGCTGGGGCAGCCTTTACGATGCGCTGTATGGCACGGATGCGATTGCCGACGACGGCGATGCAGAACGTACCAACGGCTACAATCCGGCACGCGGCGCCAAGGTGATCGCTTGGGCGCGCGGCTTCCTGGAGAAGGCGGCACCGCTTGCCACTGGCAACTATGCCGATGCGATCAAATACGCCGTGGTCGACGGGAGGCTGTCGATTGCACTGAACGACGGCAGCAGCACCGGTTTGGCACAGCCAGAGCGCTTCGTCGGCTACAGCGGTCCAGCCGATGCGCCGACCGGCATCCTGCTGAAGAACCACGGCCTGCATGCCGAGATCGTGATCGACCGCAGCCACCCGATCGGCAAGACCGATCCGGCGGGGGTCGCAGATCTGGTGATGGAGTCGGCGATCACCACCATTATGGACTGCGAGGACTCGGTCGCAGCGGTCGATGCCGAGGACAAGGTCCTGGTCTACCGGAATTGGCTCGGCCTGATGAAGGGCAACCTGATCGAGGCGTTCCAGAAGGGTGGCAAGACCATCGAACGCCGCCTGAATCCAGACCGGACCTACACCGCCCCGGACGGCTCGACCCTCAGCCTGCACGGTCGCTCGCTGATGCTGGTCCGCAACGTCGGCCACCTGATGACCATCGACGCAATCCTGGACAAGAACGGCAAGGAGGTGCCCGAAGGCATTCTCGATGCGCTGTTCACCTCAATGATCGCCAAGCACGATCTGCTCGGCAAAAGCGACCGGCGCAACTCGCGGGCCGGCTCGGTCTACATCGTGAAGCCGAAGATGCACGGCCCCAAGGAAGTCGCCTTCGCCGATGAGCTGTTCGCACGGGTCGAGGACGGCCTCGGCCTCGGCCGCAATGTCCTGAAGATGGGCATCATGGACGAGGAGCGGCGGACCACCGTTAACCTGAAGGAATGCATCCGCTCCGCCCGCGAGCGGGTGGTGTTCATCAACACCGGCTTCCTCGACCGCACCGGCGACGAGTTGCACACCTCGATGGAGGCCGGCCCGATGATCCGCAAGGCCGACATGAAGGCGTCCGCTTGGATCGGCGCCTACGAGGCCTGGAACGTCGACATTGGCCTGACCTGCGGGCTGACAGGCAAGGCGCAGATCGGCAAGGGCATGTGGGCGATGCCGGACTTGATGGCCGCCATGCTGGAGCAGAAGATCGGCCATCCCAAGGCCGGTGCCAACACCGCATGGGTCCCGTCGCCGACCGCTGCCACCCTGCACGCCACCCACTATCATGAGGTCGACGTGGCGGCCCGCCAGGCCGAGTTGCGAAGCCGGGCCCGTGCCAAGCTGGACGACATCCTGACCATCCCGGTTGCCGCCCGCCCGAACTGGACCGCGGCCGACATCCAGGCCGAGCTCGACAACAACGCTCAGGGCATTCTTGGCTACGTGGTGCGCTGGGTCGATCAGGGTGTCGGCTGCTCGAAGGTGCCGGACATCAACAACGTCGGCCTGATGGAGGACCGCGCCACCCTGCGGATCTCCAGCCAGCACATCGTCAACTGGCTGCACCACGGGGTGTGCAGCGAGGCCCAGGTGATGGAGACCATGAAGCGGATGGCCGCCGTGGTCGACAAGCAGAACGCCGGTGACCCGGCCTACCGCCCGATGGCACCGAGTTTCGACAGCAGCGTGGCGTTCCAGGCAGCCTGCGACCTGGTGCTCAAGGGCCGTGAACAGCCGAGCGGCTACACCGAGCCGGTCCTGCACCGCCGCCGCATCGAGGCAAAGGCCGCCACGGGCTGACAACAACGCAGGAAGAGGTCATCGTCATGGGATTGGCAGTGGTCGGTGCGGGGTTCGGGCGCACTGGTACAGCGTCGCTGAAGGTCGCGCTCGAGCAGATCGGCTTCGGCCCCTGCCATCACATGTCGGAGGTCCGCAGCCAGCCCGGTCAACTCGAACACTGGGAGGCAGCAGCAGCCGGCGAGACCGTGGACTGGGACCGGGTATTCGCCGGGTATCGGTCAACCGTCGACTGGCCGAGTGCCCGGTTCTGGCGGGAGTTGGCGGCGTTTTATCCCGACGCCAAGGTCCTGCTGAGCGTGCGGCCTGCCGAACGTTGGTGGACCAGCTTCTCCGGCACCATCAAGGCTCTGCTGGATGGTGACGACCAGGACGCCACGCCGGTGGTCCGGCGCATGCGCGCGATGGCCCGGCGGGTTATCGCCGAGGGGTCGCTACGCGGGGCCTACAATAACGACACAGCCTCGATCGCGGCGTTCAACGACCATGTTGCCGAGGTGAAGGCCGCCATCCCGGCTGACCGTCTGCTGGTGTTCGATGTCGTCGAAGGCTGGGACCCGCTGTGCCGGTTCCTTGAGGTGCCGGTCCCCGATGCACCGTTTCCGCGCACCAACTCGACCCGAGAGTTCTGGGAGAAGGTGGGTCCACGCCCTTAGTACTCCCGGCAAAACCCGCCGATTTCGGCGAATCGGCCATGCTTGGTCATATAAACAACAAAACTGGATCCGAATTCAGTCGCGTTTTCCGTTCATTAACGTTTTCGGCCCATAGTTTGCATCGGGCGAGGGTGGACCAGCCACGGTTCGAGGACGAGATGATGACGCGGATCAAAGAGGTACTGACCCAGGACACCCTGACCACCCTGCTGCGCCGGTTGAGCCGACAGTTGCGGACCCTGGCGCGCCGGGCGATCTACCACCCCGAACGACGCTACATGCGCGGTCGCCGAACCTGAGCGTCCGAGTATTGCCCGAGCGAAGACGCAGTGCTTCGCTCGGGCAACACCGTCAGCGTATGACCAGTTCCGGCCCCATCAGCGTGTACGGCAGCCAGGTCGACAGGCCCGGCACGAACGTAACGATGATCAGGAACAAGAACAGGATCATCACCCAAGGTGCCGCAGCCTTGACCACCTGAATGACGCTCATCCCGGTGATGCCTGACGTTACGAACAGGTTCAGCCCGATCGGCGGGGTGATCATGCCGATCTCCATGTTCACCACCATGATGATGCCCAGGTGGATCGGGTCGATGCCGAGTTCGACCGCGATCGGGAACACCACCGGCGCAACGATCAACAGCAGGCCCGACGGTTCCATGAACTGACCGCCCAGCAACAGCAGCAGGTTGACCGCCAGCAGGAACGTCCACCAGGTAAACCCGGCGCCGAGCATCCATTCGGTGATCGATTGCGGAATCCGCTCGGTGGTCAGCACGTGCGCGAACAACAGCGCGTTGGCAATGATGAACATCAACATCACGGTCGTCTTGACCGAGTCGTTCATCACCTTCTGGGTGTCGCCGTGGAAGCAGGCCGGCACGAACCGGGAGGTCACCAGCCAGAGGTTGCGGCCAGCGGCACCGACCAGCCCCTCGTCCGCCTGACGCCACGACTGGCCCTGCAAGGGCCCCATGTCGCGGTAGACGAACAGCGCGATGAAGAACGAATAGACCGCCGCAACCGCCGCCGCCTCGGTCGGCGTGAACACGCCGCCGTAGATTCCGCCCAGGATGATGATGATCAGGAACAGGCCCCAGGCGGCACCCGAGAACGCCTCCCAGATCTCCCGAAACCCGGCCCAGGGCTGTGCCGGCAGATTCATGATGCGAGCGGCGACATAGATGCCGACCATCAGCATCAGGCCGGCTACCAATCCTGGGAACACGCCGGCCAGAAACATTCGGCCGACCGAGACGTCAGTGGCCGCAGCATACACCACCATCACGATCGACGGCGGGATCAGGATGCCTAGCGTTCCGGCGTTGCAGATCACGCCCGCCGCGAACTCTTTGGTGTAGCCGACCTGCCGCATGCCGGCGATCACGATCGTGCCGATCGCCACCACGGTGGCCGGCGACGACCCCGACAGTGCCGCGAACATCATGCAGGCGAACACCCCCGCCATCGCCAAACCGCCACGGAACGACCCGACGATGGCGATTGCGAACCGGATGATCCGCCGTGCCACGCCGCCGGTCGACATGAACGCCGAGGCCAGGATGAAGAACGGGATCGCCAGCAGGGTGTAGTGCTCCGCGCTCTCGAAGAACTTCAGCGCGATCGACGCCAGCGAGTCGTTGGAGAAGAAGATGATGAGGGTCAGGCTCGCCAACCCGAGCGACACGGCTATCGGCACACCGGCAAACAGCAGGCCAAGAACCATGGCGAAGAGAATGAGGGATTCCATCGGTGCGCTCCCGCCTAGCTCTTGACCACGCCTTCGTTCTCTCGAACGAGGTCTTCGGCCTCATGGCCAGCGGCCAGTGATTCCCGGCGACCGGTGACGATCGCCCAGCCGGCTTCAAGGGCGCGGAACGCGAACAGCGTCATGCCGATCGGCAGGATCGAGTAGATCATCCAGCGCGGCCAATGCAGGTCCTCGCTGCGAAGACCGATCTTGGCCATCTTGCCGACGTAGCCGGAGCCGCAGAGCTTGCCGGTGACGAACGGGTTGCCGCAGGAGCCATAGAAGAAGATCAACGCGTAGACGACGCAGCACGCCACCGCGAACAGCACGAACCCCCGGTACACCGGTTTCGGGCACAGCCTGGTCAGCGCGTCGACGCCAAGGTGCCCGCCGATCTTCAAGCCGTAGGAGCAGCCGAACAGGACCAGCCAGGCAAAACAGATGGTGGTCAACTCCAGCGCCGCGACCCAACCGGAGTTGAAAAGGTAGCGGGCAATCACCTGGCTGAAGGTGACAATGGTCATGGTCGCCAGCAACAGCGCCAGGATGGCGCGCTCGATCCGGTCGACCCAGTCTGAGACGGCCTGCATGCGTCGATCCCCCCTTGTCGCGCGATTTTGTTGTCACTTTGTCGTGGATTGCCGGGCCGCGCGGCTCCCGGATCGGTGACGGCGGCCCCGTATCGTGGGGCCGCCGCTGCCGTATTGATCAGTGGGTCGGGTTCGCCGCCTGCGCGGACTTGATCAGGTCGGCGCCGATGTTCGGGCCGAACTTGTCCCAAACCGGCTTCATCGCGGCCTTCCAAGCCGCGCGCTGCTCGGCGTTCAGCTCACGCACCTTGGAGCCGGCGTCGAGGATCTTCTGACGGTTCTGGTTGTTGATCTCCAGCGACTGCGCGTTCTTCTCGGCAGTCACCTCGTTGAAGATCGTGGTCAGTTGGGTGCGGACACCGTCCGGCAGGCCCTTCCAGAACTCGGCCGACGTCACCACGATGTAGTCGATGATGCCGTGGTTCGACTCGGTGATGCCGTCCTGAACCTCGAAGAACTTCTGGGTGTAGATGTTGGAAAAGGTGTTCTCCTGGCCGTCGACCACGCCGGTCTGCAGCGCGCCATAGACTTCCTTGAACGCCAGCTTCTGCGGGCTGGCACCAAGTGCCTCGAACTGAGCCTGCAGGATGTCGGACGTCTGGATGCGGAACTTCAGGCCCTTGGCATCGGCCGGCACCAGAAGCGGCTTCTTCGCCGACAGCTGCTTCATGCCGTTGTGCCAGTAGCCGAGGCCGAGCAGGCCCTTGTCCTCGACCGAGGTCAGCAGCGCCTTGCCGGTCGGCGACTGCTGGAAGCGGTCGACCGCCGCGATGTCGTCGAACAGGAACGGCAAGTCGAACACCTGGAACTTCAGCGAGTAGTCTTCCATCTTCGACATGGACGGAGCGGCCATCTGCACGTCGCCGAGCAGCATGGCTTCCAGGACCTTGTTGTCGTCGAACAGCTGCGAGTTCGGATAGACCTCGACGCAGACCTTGCCATTCATCTCCTTGTTGACGCGCTCGGCGAACAACTCGGCGGCCTCGCCCTTCGGGTTGCCTTTGGCGGCGACCACGTGGCTGAACTTGATCACGGTCTCGCCGGCTTCGCAGCTTGCGAAGGCCGGGCCGGAGACGGCCAAAAGTGCGGCAGCCGCAATCGCGGCCGTCAATGTGTTGCGCATGGGTTTCCTCCCGTCGGAATCCGACACCGGCAAATACGTCGCCGGCGTTTCTGATGGCCGGCACAGCGCAAGGCCCATACCAAACGGGCATCGTCAGCCAGGATTACTCGGACGAACGGGTTCGGGGTTTTGTTACAAAAACTTCCCGCGATGCAATATAATGTTGCCGCATCGCACCATCGACACGCATCCTCTGAAAACGTCCGGATTTCCACCCACTGTGGATCGGTGATCGTGTGGAAACCGACACAGCCGCCTACAGCGCTTGCCTGCGGTACCGGGCCGGGTCGATGCCGTGGCGCTGCATCTTCTCGTACAGAGTCTTGCGGCCGATTCCGAGGCGTTGGTGTGCGTCGGTCACCGAGCCGTCCGTCTCTGACAGCGCCGCCTCGATCACCGCTTTTTCGAAGCGGTCGACCTGGGCTGACAAGCCTTCGCGGGATCCCGGGTCGGGTGTGTCGACACCTCCGTCCATCAGCGGATCCAGCCCGATGACGGCTCGTTCGGCAGCATGCTGCAGCTCGCGCACATTACCCGGCCAGCGGTGTGTTCGCAGGCGCGACGACAGACCGGGATCGATCGGGCCGACATCGACTGCGTGCCTGGCGGCGTAGCGGTGACGGAAATGTTCGAACAAAATAGGGATGTCCTCGGCGCGGTCGCGCAGCGCCGGGATCGCGATCGGTGCGACGGCGAGGCGGTAGTACAAGTCTTCGCGGAACCCGCCGCGCTCGGCTTTCTGCAGAAGGTCTTCCTTGGTCGCGGCGATCACCCGCACATCGACCGGAACCGGGACGTTGGAGCCGACCCGCTCGATCGCGCGCTCTTGCAGTACCCGCAGCAGCCGGACCTGGGAGTCCAGCGGCATCGACTCGATCTCGTCCAGGAACACCGTTCCACCCTTGGCAAACTCAAACCGGCCGATCCGACGACGCTGGGCACCGGTGAAAGCCCCCGCTTCGTGCCCGAACAACTCGCTCCCGATCAGAGTCTCCGGCAGCGCCCCGCAATTGATGGCAACGAACGGGCCGGAAGCCCGGTCGCTGGTCTGGTGCAGAGTGCGCGCCACCAGTTCCTTGCCGGCCCCGGTCTCCCCGGTGATCAAGACATCGACCCGGCGCGGACCGATCGAGCGGATCAGGCGGCGCAGAGCTTCGATCCGGGTCGACGCGCCGATGATCGCCGCCGCGGGATCCGAGGCCGTGCCGGCAGGGCGCTGCAAGGCCCTCAGCTCCTGGACCAACCGCCGCTTCTCCAGCGCGTGCGTGACCGTGAGAACCAGTTGCGCCGGATCGAACGGCTTCTCCAGGAAATCGTATGCGCCCGCGCGCATCGCCTCCACCGCGAGGGGAACATCGCCGTGGCCGGTCATCAGGATCACCGGCAAATCCCGGTCGGCCGTCTGCACGGCCCGCAGCAGCGCGATGCCGTCAAGGCCCGGCATCCGGATATCGGTCACGACGATGCCGTTGGTGTCGGGGCCGAGCCACTTGACCACGGCGTCGGCGCGTTCGCTCGTCTCGACGCGCAGTCCCGCCAGTTCGAGCGACTGGGCGCAGGAGTGCAGCACGTCGGAGTCGTCGTCGATCAGGATCACCGTGCCGGTCTCGATCACTCCGCCGCCTCCGCCTGGCTCGCGTGCAGGGTCAACCGGAACACCGCTCCGCCGCGCGGCGCATCGCCAACGGTGAGCGTGCCGCCCATGTCGCGCATGATCGAGTACGCGATCGACAGACCAAGGCCAAGTCCGGCCCCCGGCTCTTTGGTGGTGTACATCGGCTCGAAGATCCGGTCGCGACTGTCGGCCGGGACGCCCGGGCCGCTGTCGGCCACCGAGATCTCCACGACGTCCCCGGTGTCGACCGCGTCGAGCACGATCCAGCGTTCGCTCCCGCCGGCAACCGCGTCGAGAGCGTTGGTCAGCAGGTTTACGAACACCTGCTCAAGGCGCACCGGATCAGCGCGCACTGATATGCCCGAAATGCCCGAACCCACCCGGATCGACACCGACGCATCGCGCGCCTGATGGGCCACCAGCTGCAGGGCGGGCTGTACCACCGCCACCAGGGGTGTGTGCCCGAGCGTCAACCGGCCCTTGCGGGCGAACGCCTTAAGGTGACGAATCAGACGATTGGCACGCTCGGTAACCTCGGCGATGGTCTGCAGGTTCGCCTGGACCGCCTCCATCCGACCGGCGGCGAGCAGCTTCAGGGTGTTGTCGGCATAGGAACGGATAGCGGTGATCGGCTGGTTCAGCTCGTGGCCAAGACCGGTCAGCATCTGGCCCAGCGCCGCCATCTTCTCGGCCTGGACCAGTTCGTCCTGGGCCATCGCCAGATCGGCGGTGCGCTCCTCCACCCGGCGCTCCAGGTCGGCGGCGGCGCGCTGCAGGGCAATCCGGCTGCGCTCCTCCAGCTCCAGCTTCTCGCGCATGGCCCGGCGGCGCTGCACCGAAGCCCACAGCGCACCGGCAAGCGCCAGCAGCGCGACCCCGGCGATCAGCGTCACCGCCAGGATCTGGGCCTCAGCCGCGGCCGTGCCGGCCAGCATCACCGCCGTCCAGCCGGCGTCCGGCATGTCCTGGCGCAACCGCAGGAACCGTCCCGGCGTATCGCCGCCCAGCGTGACGATCGGGACCTCGACGCCGCGTTTGCCAGTGTCGGAGATCGGCAGGGGAGCACGGTCGATCCGGTCATACCGTCGGGTCTGCGACAACCGCGCGCGATCGCTGTCGACCAAGGGCCGCGTTGACCGGAACAGCCAGTCGGGCCGGTCCGACATGAAGACCATGCGGGCGTCGTCGACCACCAGCATGTGGTCGCTGGGGCCGTGCCAGACCCGCTCCATGTCCTCGACGTCGACCTTCACCGCCAACACGCCCACCGCCTCGCCATCGCGGCGGACCGGGTAGGCGAAGTAGTAGCCGCGCTTGTTGGACGTGGTCCCGAGCGCGAAGAACCGGCCCAGCCGACCCTGCATCGCCTCGATGAAATACGGCCGGTACGCGAAATTCTGGCCGACGAAGGTCGGACGATCGTTCCAGTTGCTGGCGGCGATCGTGGTGCCGTCGCCGTCCATCACGTAGACGTCCGACGCACCGATCACCCGGGCGGTGCGCACATACAACCGGTTGGCCGTCGCGACCGCGTCCGGGGTCGGGCCGCGGTCTCCGAACAGGTCCCTGGTCACCGGATGCTCGGCCAGCACCACCGGCTGGGAACGGAACTTGTCGAGTTGCCCGCGCAGGGTCGCAACATACAGGTCCAGGGTGGCCCGGCTCTGCACCTCCAGCTGGTCGTACACCAGGTGCGACACGCCACGATGGATGGCCAGCAGGGCTACCATCAGCACCAGGGCCCAGATCGGAATCAGGATCGGTCGCGTCACGGCTTCGGCCCGGCAGCGGTTGCGTGTGGCGCCAGGACCGGCGCCGTTCGCCCTTTATGCCGCGACTGCGGCTAAATCGCGACCGTAGTCAGCGTTGCTCAGGCCTCGGGCACCAATGGACGGACCTTCAGGGTCGTGCCTTCCACGTCAACGACCTCGACCTTGGTGCCGGCCGGTAGGTCCTGCACGCACATCGCCCGCCAGCGACTGTCGCCGACCTTCACCGCACCGTAGCCGTCCTCAATGGCCTCGATCACCGTGACGTGGTGGCCGATCGCCGAACGACCGCGCTGGTTCAACGCCGCGCTGTTGCTGTCATCGCCGGCGCGGAACCGCCGCGCCGCCCAACGCACCGGAAAGTACGAGACGAACGCCAGGGTCGCGAAGATCACCATCTGGTAGGCGGGACCAAGATCGACGCACGCCACGATCAGGCCGGTGACAATGCCTGCAATGCCGAACCACAGCAGAACGTTGGTTGGCAACACCATTTCGCCAAGCGCAAGCACCAGACCGAGCGCGATCCAATGCCAGGCTTCGGGGTGAAACTCGTTCACGCGCGCCAGTCCTCCACCACCAGTCGATCAGCTCCGAGGAGGGGTTGCCGGCGGCGATATCGTCGGTGCCGAGCCGCGCCGAGCGGCAGGACGCGCACCACCGGAGCCACCAGATCCGGACCCGCCGGAATCCGGCCCCAGTTCGCTCAGCAGTTCGCGAATGCCCCCGATCGAGCCGAGCAGGCTGGTTGCTTCGAGCGGCAGGAACACGGTCTTCTGGTTCGACGATCGCGCGAACTCGGCCAGCGCCTCGGTGTATTTCTGGGCGACGAAGTAGTTCACTGCGTCGCGCCCACCCTTGTTGATCGCCTTGGCGACCGATTCAGTAGCGTTCGCCTCGGCCTCTGCCAGCCGCTCACGGGCCTCGGCCTCGCGGCGGGCGGCTTCCAGGTCGCCCTCGGCCTTGAGGATCTTCGACTGCTTGTCTCCCTCGGCCCGCTCGATCTGCGACTGCCGGTACCCTTGGGCTTCCAGGATCAACGCGCGCTTCTCACGCTCGGCCTTCATCTGCGCGCCCATGGCGTCCAGCAGATCCTGCGGAGGTGAAATATCCTTGATCTCGACCCGGGTAATCTTGGTGCCCCAGGGATCGGTCGCTTCGTCCATGGTGTGCAAGATCTTGCGGTTCATGTCTTCGCGTGACGACAGCGCCGCGTCCAGATCGGTATTGCCGAGCACCGATCGGATGTTGGTCAACGCCAGATTGGTCAGGGCCCGCTCCAGTTCGCGCACCTCATAGGCGGCACGCCGCGCATCCACCACCTGATAGAAGACGATGGCGTCGACCGTGACCGACGCGTTGTCCCGGGTGATCACGTCCTGTTCGGGGACGTCGAGCACGTTCTCCATCATGTTGATGCGGCGGCCGACCTTGCTGAACAACGGGTTGATCAGTCCCAGGCCCGGCGGCAGCGTGCGCACGTAGCGTCCGAACCGCTCGACCGTCCATTCCTGGCCCTGTGGCACGATCTTGATGCCCTTGACCACCAGCACGCCGATGGCGACGGCCAGAACGACCAGCGCGATATTGGTACCTGTCAGGAACGCGTCGATGGGCATAGGCCACTCCGGTTCGATACTGTGCACTTGCTGGCGGCCGGCGCGCGCCCCAACCGGGGAATGGCACACCGCCGCCGCAACCTTTATATGGGATCGCGAACGGCGTGACGACGGGAACCTGTTCCGACTGACGGCGCTGCGACCAAAGGGGCACCTCACCGGGTATGATCCGATCGCTGCGACGTTGGACACTTGTGGCACTAGCGGTCGTGGTCGGGCTGCCGGTGCTGGTGGTCCTGGCCTATCGGATCGTACCGCCACCGATCACGCCGCTGATGCTGTTGCGCGACGCGCCGATCGACCGGCGCTGGGTGCCGCTGTCCGCCATCGCACCAGCCTTGCCGCGGGCGGTCATTGCCGCCGAGGACAATCTGTTCTGCCGGCATTGGGGCGTCGACTGGCAATCGCTGTCGGCGGCGGTCGAAGCCTATTCGGATGGCGAGCGGGCCGGCGGCGGTTCGACGATCACCATGCAGACCGCCAAGAACCTTTTCCTGTGGCCGGACCGCCATGCAGTGCGCAAGGCGCTGGAGTTCCCGCTGACTCTTCTGATCGAAACCGTCTGGCCGAAGCAACGGATCCTGGAGGTCTACCTGAACATCGTGGAGTGGGGCGACGGGATCTACGGGGCGGAGGCCGCAGCCCGCCATCACTTCGGCAGATCCGCCGCCGAGTTGAGCACGCGCGAAGCCGCCCGGCTGGCCGCCGTTCTGCCGAGCCCGCTGAAATGGTCGGCCAGCCGGCCCGGCGACTATGTCGCCCGCCGAACCGCGATCATCGAGCGCCGGGTCCGCCAACTCGGCCCGTTGCTCGACTGTGCGCCCGGCGGATGACCAGCCGCGCTCAACTCAGGTTCTGCCCACCATCGACGCTGACCGTCTGGCCGGTCACCCAGGACGCAGCGTCCGACAGCAGGAAGGCGCCGACCCGCGCCACCTCGTCCGGCTTGCCCATTCGGCCGAACGGAATGGTGGCTAAGGTACGGTTATAGACCTCCGGCGTCTCCGCCTTGCGGCGCGCCCAGACACCGCCCGGAAACTCGATTGAGCCGGGTGCGATGCAGTTCACCCGGATGCGCTGCTTGGCGTAGCTCAGAGCGTGCGACTGGGTGAGTTGGATCACCGCCGCCTTGACCGCGCCGTACGGGATGTTTCCCGACGGTCCGATGCCGGAGATCGACGAGATGTTGAGAACGGCACCTGCGCCGGATTTCTCCAGATGCGGCGCTGCCGCCCAGGTGGCCCGCACCACCCCCATCAGGTCGACATCAAGGCCGCGTTTCCAGCCGTCCTCGTCGTCCGTCGACCCGAAGCCCGAAGGGTTGTTGACAAGGGCGTCGATGCCGCCGAGCGCTTTCGCCGCGTCCGCCACGTAGCGGGCGATCGCATACGGGTCGCCGACGTCGCAGGCGCCGCCATGCACCGCGCCGCCATGGGTCTTCAGTCGCTCCACGGCGGCGGCGACACCCTCCGCTCCCCGCGCGCAGACCGACACCGCCGCACCTTCCTCGGCACAAGCCTCGGCAATTGCGAAGCCGATTCCGCGGGTGCCGCCGGTGACGACCACGCGCTTGCCCTTCAGTCCCAGATCCATCGTCGATGCCCTCGCTCGAACAGATTGCTGCCACGACTGTAGCCGGGAAACCGAATGGGACTCCATGATGCCGTTGCGCGTTGTCCCGGCTCCTGCTTCGATACCGGTTCCTGCCACCGAAGGTTCCCGTGACATGAACTCCCGCCTTCCGATCTCCGGCGACGCCGTACCTTATCGTCTGCGCCTTCCTGGCCCGACCGCGGTCCCCGAACGGGTCCTGCGGGCGCTGGCCCGTCCGATGATCGCCCACCGTGGGCCGGAGTTTCTGGAACGGTTCCGCGACATCCAGGCCCGGTTGAAACCGATCCTCGGACGGACCGGCGCCGAGCCCCATCTGTTCGCAGCGACCGGCATCGGGGCAATGGAGTCGGCGGTGGTGAACGTCGCGGGTCCCGGAAAACGCGTGCTGATCGCGACCAACGGTCAATGGGGACCGGTGTTCCGGCGGCTGGCGGAAGCTGTCGGCGCCGAGGTCGACGAGGTGGTGACCGCACCCGGCGAGGCCGTCGACCTCGAAGGTGTGGAACGCGCGTTGAAGGCCAAGCAGTATGCCGCGGTTTTCGGGGTGCACAGCGAAAGCTCCACCGGAGTTCTGACCGACCTGAAGGCACTGGGCGCTATCGTCGCCCGGACGCCCGCGCTGTTCGCCGTCGACTCGGTCAGCGGGTTGGCCGGGGCCGAGATGAAGCAGGACGACTGGCAGGTCGACGTCGTGGTCTCGGCATCGCAGAAGGCCTTGATGTGCCCGCCGGGTCTCGCTCTCGCGTCGGTCAGCGACAAGGCTTGGGATGTCATCCAGCGCGACGACCGCGGTCCGCGCAGCTATTTCGACTACCGCCGGTTCCACCCCAATTCGGAAAAGGGCGAGCCGACCTATACCGCCCCGGTCAGCATGCTGACGGCGTTGCACGAATCCCTGATGATGATCGGCGAGGAAGGGCTGGACGCAACCCTGGCTCGGCACCGCAGATTGTCGACGGCGCTAACAGCCGGGGCAGTCGCCATGGGCTTCACCCTGTTCCCGAAGGCGCCGACGAGTCCGACCCTCGTGGTTCTGGAAACGCCGGACGGCATCGACGCCATCGCCCTGATCGACCGACTGGCGGATGGCTACAACACGATCATTGCCGGAACCCGTTTCGAGAACCTCAAGCATCGTATGATCCGGATCGGGACCATGGGCGCCGTCAGCGACGGCGACGTGCTGACCGATCTCCACCATCTCGCCGGCGCAACGCGCGACCTCGGCGGACGGCCGGACGAAACCGCCGGACTGGCAGCCGCGGCTGAGGTGCTGGCCGGATAGACGCCGGCGAACAGGTCAAAGCGGCACGGTTCTTGTGGCCGGCAAAGTGACGCAGATACCGCCCAAACCGCGGTAACTGTTTGACCCCATCATCCGATTGCGGCGGCACCGGGATCTGCGTTTGTTTTTTTCGTGTTTTACGAGAATTTAGTATTCTGCTTTCGTAATTTGTTAACCTTTCGACAATGAGTCTCGGGCATGGTGATCCTGGATCGACCAGGGAGCCACCACGCCACAATGCCCGATACGACGACCCGGACTCTGGCAGCATTTATCGCCGCGATGCTGGGCATCCTTGCCATCATCATCGCAGCCGGCGTCGGTGGTGTCGCGACCGTCAATATCGCACGAGGCTACGCCAATGGCGGCACGTACTACGCCATGGGACATCTGAATGCCGTTGCCGCCTTGCGCCAGTTCGCCGTTTCACGTTCGGAAGCGGATTTCTATCTGTATCGTAGGCACATCCATGTGCCCGTGAGCGACCGGATCGCCCGCGAAATCCTGGAAGAGCCGGACGCCCCGATTCAAGACAGTTACCCGTTCCTGATCGGCGGGAAGAACCATCCAGACGATGTCCCGGGCATCGCATGGCTGTTTCGAACGTTCGGTCACACACCCGTACTGAAACCAGCCATAGAGTCCTGGAGGCAGGCCGACGACGAGATGCAGCGGCTCGACGCGCTTGCCGACCGGATGTACCTCGGCCAGATCATCGATCCGGTGCGTGCCGTTCGGGAAATCGACGAGATCAACGCCCGCCTGTCCAATCTGGAAGACCGCTTCGCCAGGAATTTGGGGGTGGCCGCGCGCAGCGTCGCATCAATGCTGTACGCTGGACTGATCGGTTTCGGTCTGGCACTGGCGGCGTTGGTTCTCGCGCTTGGATACCGAACCCATCGTCGATTGTCGGCGGCTCAACAAGCAATCCGGGATCGCGAAGTACGGTTCCGTGATGTGGCGGACATGGCCGCCGACTGGATCTGGGAGACCGATGCCGATCTGCGGTTCACCTATTTGTCCGACCGTGTTGAACAGGTGGTCGGCGCCCCCACGCGCGCACTGCTCGGCAAGACCCGCTCGGACATCGCGATCGTCGAGCAGACCGAGCATTGGCGAAGCCATTTGAACGATCTGAACGCCCGACGGGCGTTCCAGGGCTTTGAGTATGCGTTTCGACACCCGTCGCGCGGACATCGCTACTTTCGGATCAACGGCAAGCCCGTGTACGACGCCGCCGGGCAGTTCATCGGCTACCGCGGCACTGGTTCCGATGTCACCGACGAGGTGGCCGCGCGCCGCGAAATCGCGGCGAGCAACGCGCTGCTGGAGACCACCTTCGAAACCCTGACCCAGGGGATCAGCGTGGTCGACGCCGACCTGAAGGTGGTTGCGTTCAACGAGCGGTTCCTCGAACTCCTCGGCTTTCCGCCGGACAAGTTCCATCTTGGGGACTCTTTTGAGGATTTCATGCGCTACAACGCCGAACGCGGCGAGTACGGCAATGTGGATGTCGACAAGGTCGTCGAACGAGCCGTAGCCAACGCGCGGCGGTTCGAGGCGCATGTCATGGAGCGGGTCCGTCCCGACGGCACCGTTCTGGAAGTCCGCGGACAGCCGCTGCCCGACGGCGGCTTCGTCACCACCTATACCGACATCACCGAGCTTCGGCGGACGGCGCGCGATCTGCAGGCGGCAAAGGTCGCCGCAGAGACCGCCAACCACGCCAAGAGCACGTTTCTGGCCAACATGAGCCACGAGTTGCGCACGCCGCTCAATGCCGTCATCGGTGTTGTCACGTTAACGTGCCTGAGGTTGCGGGTTCAATGATCCGGGCGTAGGCGGTGTCGATGCAAACAGAGAAAATCAGCTACAAGCGCCACCGCTTTCCGCCTCAGATCATTTCTCATGTTGTCTGGCTCTACGCCCGGTTCAACTTGAGCCTGCGCGAGGTCGAGGAGCTTATGCTGGAACGTGGTGTGGACGTTTCGTATGAGACGATCCGGCGCTGGACCGTCAAGTTCGGTCCCCGGATCGCCCACGTTCTGCGGCGACGGCAGCCTCGCCCTGGTGATGTTTGGCATCTGGACGAAGTCGTCGTGAAGATCGCGGGCCGGTCATACTGGCTGTGGCGCGCCGTCGACCAACACGGTGTCGTTCTTGAGGAAATCTTACAATCGAAGCGAGACAAGCGCGCTGCAAAGCGGCTTTTGATCAAGCTGATGAAACGTTGGGGCTTCGTGCCCAAAAGGATCATTACGGACAAACTGCGCTCATATGGGGCCGCCAAGCGCGAGGTCGCGCCTGGCCTTGATCATTGGTCACACAAGGGGCTCAATAACCGCGCCGAGAACAGCCACTTGCCCTTCCGAAAACGAGAGCGGGTGATGCAAGGCTTCCGATCACCGGGTGGATTACAACGCTTCGTGTCTATGCAATCCGCAACCCGCAATCGTTACTCTGTCCCAGCCCGCCGTCGTTCCGCCCTCACCATTCGCTACCATCGGCTCGAAGCGTTCGAAGCTTGGAAATCCGCGGCACATGCCGCTTGATCAACGACCGGCATGCCAACTTGCTAACTCGACGAGTTAACGTGACAACACCCCCGCGGCATCAAAATAGAGGGCGCTGCGGGGCTGAATATGCTCCGGGCGCAACCCGATCGTTTTCTCGCCCAAAGGGGCACCGGCGAAGCGGTCCGCGGGCAGCGCCACCGTGCTCAGCCCGTCGCGGGACCTCCGGGCCGGCCGGATCGACACGGTTGACGGCGTTCCGCTGGCGGTGCTCGGCCGTTTCGACCTCGTCCCCGAGACGCCGCTGATCACCCGACGGAACGGCGAACGCACCAACACGGTCCAGGCTTTCGTGACGCCGTTCACCCTGCCGGGCATCGCCCTCGCCGATTTCGAACGCCGGCTGGCGCAGAGCGGGTTTCGGCCGCCTCCCGGCTACCGAATGAATTTCGGCGGCGAGACCGAGAAGAGCGGCGAGGCCCAGTCCAACCTGTCGAGCGTGTTCGGCACGCTGGCGATGCTGATGGTCGGCGCGTTGGTCCTCGCCTTCAACTCGTTCGGCGCGGCCGCCGTCATCATTGTCGTCGCCGTTCTCAGCATCGGCGGCGGCCTGCTGTCGCTATGGGTTTTCGGGTTTCCGATGGGGTTCATCGCCGTTGTCGGGTGCATGGGCCTGGTCGGCCTGGCGATCAACGACAGCATCGTCGTGCTGTCGGCGCTGCGGGAGAACCCGAAGGCAATGGCCGGCGATCTCGCCGCCGCGCGCGACGTCGTCATGGACGGCACCCGGCACGTGCTGTCAACCACGGTGACGACGGTTGGCGGATTCATCCCGTTGATCGTCTGGGGCGGGCTGTTCTGGCCGCCGCTGGCGGTGGCGATCTCCGGCGGCATGATCGGCGCCACCATGCTCGCCCTGTTCTTCGTCCCGCCGGTGTTCGTGCTGATGGGCAGATTCCGCCGCCGCGGTGCCTGAGCGTCGACCGGGTCGCCTGTCCCGCGCCGAACCCCGTGTCTCCGCCGCAGCACGGATCCGATCGAATCGACCAGCGTGCTGCTCCGGCTCAGCCTCGAGCACGCGCCGTATCTCCGACGCTCCCCGCACCCTACCTCCTCCAGTTGAAACCGATAGCCCTGCCAGGGGAGACACGTCGGGGGCGCGCCGTGACGCGCTGTGCTTCCCAACGGCTTGGCGGTCAGAAATCGTGCGAAGATTGGATCAGCGGTCTCTACCTTGACGACCGGCGGCATCACATCGACGTACATCGCTTTACGCGCAAGGGTGGCAGTGAGGGTGGACAGTGCCGTCACGCCAACCACTCCGAGAACCCTGGTCATGATCCCAGCCGCGCCGCCACCCACCCGCCGCGTCACGCGACGCGGCGTTCTGATCGGCAGCGCCGGCCTCGCCGCCGCGGGTCTGTCGGCAGCGTCGACCCAGCGTTTCCGCGATATCGCCCGCCGTCGGCGGCGACCAGCCAGGAGCCCGGACCATGAGCACGTTCACCACTGGCCAGTCGTCCTCATTCCGCCGCCAACTGCGGCAGACCGTTGAAGAAGCTCAGGTATCCGCCGATCGAGGCGCGCGCCGCGCAGCAGGTCCGGGTAGATCCGGTGCCCCGGCGCCGGCTTCCAGATGTGCGGCCGCCGGTCCAGCACGGAGATCCCCATCCGACGCATCAGCGTCGCCACCCGGCCGCGGACGATAGTACAGCCCGCTCCGGCTCAGTTGCAGCATCATCGGCAACATCGCCGCGCGCCACATGCCCGGCGGCCATGCCTGAGCCCTGGCCACGCCGCCGTGACGCAGAACGGGAGTCTGGTCACGGCGCCATCGGCCCCTTGCCATCCTTGCTCGATTTCAGCGGATCCCACTGGGCCAACGCCGCATAGGCGGCCTGTTGCGGAAACACCGGCCGATCGCTTTCAGCGATTTTTCGGGCATGGAACCAGAACAGGTATCGACAGCCGTCCAGAGGAATCGGGTCGCGAAAACTGGCATCGTGACGGTAGCGAAGCCGGTTGACCGGATCCGACGGAACGGCCGCATACCGCGTGAAGTAGGACCCGATCACCTCGAAGCCGTTCGCCGTATAGTAATCGTGAAAAAGCGTCGGCGAGAGCTGATAGAATCCATGGTTCGGCCAGTTGTTGGTCGGCGCCGCGTGAATGATCTCGCCGCCGAGTTCGCACATCCGGACCAGGTTCCACAGCGCGTTCGGAACATGGAACACATGCTCGATCGTGCCAATCTCGACGATCGTTCCGAACTGCCGGCCGATCTGCCTGTGCAGATCCGACTCGTTGAGATCGCCAAGCAGATCGGCGCCGTCGTGGTCGGAGATGTCCAATGCGTGTATCGCGTCAAATCCCATCGCCAGAAAAACCAGCTTCGGGTCCACGAATCGTCCACGTGACGTTCTTTGTGACACGATATAATTGTTGGATCGGATCAGCTCTGCGAGTCGAGGAACGTTATATCGAAAACCCAATCTGCCGTCGCCGTACTTGCAGTACTCATACTTTTCAAGTTCAGAAAGAATTTCATCGACATTAACTTGAAAACTCATGAGTCCGATTTGAACCACCGATCCCTTCGACCGGCAACGATGCAGGTGATCGATCACATCAGGCAAGATATCACTTTGGATGCCCATTCCATTCCCCTCGAAAGACTTACCATCGTGGCCGTTTCAGGATCGGTTCCCAATCCGGGCAATCTCCGGGCGACCGGCGGTCACGCGCCACCGAACCCGCCCTGTCGCTTTCCAGCCCACGGCGGGCTTCGCTATCGTTCCATCGGTATCGCTCGTATCATGGACACTGGAATGACATACCATCTGATCGTCGACCGCGAGAGCCGAGCTTGGCGTTCACCCGAGAAGTCGGTCCGACGCCGCTTGGCCAGACCATACGCCATGAGCTTCCGCAGGCGATGACGAGATTCTCGCTTTGCACGGTCGGCTTCAGGGGGGTCGTAACGGTTGAGGCGCTCATCGCCGCCGGCGTGATCCCGACACGACTCGTCTCGTATCCCCAAAGAGGCGACCCGTCGGGTGCGTTCGAGCAGATCAAATCGATCGGGGACAGACACGGCATCCCGTTCGAACGGACAACGGCGCCGGCGTTCGCCGATGGCGAATGGGCGATGCTCGTTGGCTGGCAGTACCGGGTGGCGCCGGTAACCGACCATCTCATCGTGTTCCACGACTCGCTGTTGCCCCGCTATCGCGGGTTCGCGCCGACGGCAACCGCCCTGATCAACGGCGACCGTGAGATCGGCGTGACCGCGATCCGCCCGGTGGAGGCGGTGGACGCCGGGCCGATTCTCGGTCAGCGGCGCTGGATGGTCGAGTATCCGATCAGGGCGCGCGCCGCGCTCGAACGGCAGGCCAAGGCCACCGCCGATCTGGCCGGTGATCTGCTCCGCCAGATTGGCGACGGGACCCTGGCCGCCGCTCAGCAGGACGCCGCGGCCGCGACGAAGCCCGCGTCCAAGCCGCGGACGCCGCGCGACGGAACCAAGCAGGCGCTGCTGATCGAGATGCTCCGATCCGAGAACGGCGCGACCATCGCCGAGATCGTCGCGGCCACCGGCTGGCAGCAGCACACGGTGCGCGGCGCCATCGCAGGGGCGCTCAAGAAGAAACTCGGGCTCAACATCACCTCCGAGAAGGCGGATCAGGGCGAGCGCATCTATCGCATTGCCGACTGACTCATCCGGCATGTCGCGCACACCGCTGCCTTTCGGGCGGCGGTGACGCGTCATCGTCAGCGAACCGTGTTCGACCCAGAAGGCCTTCGAGGGTGTTGTCACGTTAACTCGTCGAGTTAGCAAGTTGGCATGCCGGTCGTTGATCAAGCGGCATGTGCCGCGGATTTCCAAGCTTCGAACGCTTCGAGCCGATGGTAGCGAATGGTGAGGGCGGAACGACGGCGGGCTGGGACAGAGTAACGATTGCGGGTTGCGGATTGCATAGACACGAAGCGTTGTAATCCACCCGGTGATCGGAAGCCTTGCATCACCCGCTCTCGTTTTCGGAAGGGCAAGTGGCTGTTCTCGGCGCGGTTATTGAGCCCCTTGTGTGACCAATGATCAAGGCCAGGCGCGACCTCGCGCTTGGCGGCCCCATATGAGCGCAGTTTGTCCGTAATGATCCTTTTGGGCACGAAGCCCCAACGTTTCATCAGCTTGATCAAAAGCCGCTTTGCAGCGCGCTTGTCTCGCTTCGATTGTAAGATTTCCTCAAGAACGACACCGTGTTGGTCGACGGCGCGCCACAGCCAGTATGACCGGCCCGCGATCTTCACGACGACTTCGTCCAGATGCCAAACATCACCAGGGCGAGGCTGCCGTCGCCGCAGAACGTGGGCGATCCGGGGACCGAACTTGACGGTCCAGCGCCGGATCGTCTCATACGAAACGTCCACACCACGTTCCAGCATAAGCTCCTCGACCTCGCGCAGGCTCAAGTTGAACCGGGCGTAGAGCCAGACAACATGAGAAATAATCTGAGGCGGAAAGCGGTGGCGCTTGTAGCTGATTTTCTCTGTTTGCATCGACACCGCCTACGCCCGGATCATTGAACCCGCAACCTCAGGCACGTTAACGTGACAACACCCTTCGAGCCGATGGTAGCGAATGGTGAGGGCGGAACGACGGCGGGCTGGGACAGAGTAACGATTGCGGGTTGCGGATTGCATAGACACGAAGCGTTGTAATCCACCCGGTGATCGGAAGCCTTGCATCACCCGCTCTCGTTTTCGGAAGGGCAAGTGGCTGTTCTCGGCGCGGTTATTGAGCCCCTTGTGTGACCAATGATCAAGGCCAGGCGCGACCTCGCGCTTGGCGGCCCCATATGAGCGCAGTTTGTCCGTAATGATCCTTTTGGGCACGAAGCCCCAACGTTTCATCAGCTTGATCAAAAGCCGCTTTGCAGCGCGCTTGTCTCGCTTCGATTGTAAGATTTCCTCAAGAACGACACCGTGTTGGTCGACGGCGCGCCACAGCCAGTATGACCGGCCCGCGATCTTCACGACGACTTCGTCCAGATGCCAAACATCACCAGGGCGAGGCTGCCGTCGCCGCAGAACGTGGGCGATCCGGGGACCGAACTTGACGGTCCAGCGCCGGATCGTCTCATACGAAACGTCCACACCACGTTCCAGCATAAGCTCCTCGACCTCGCGCAGGCTCAAGTTGAACCGGGCGTAGAGCCAGACAACATGAGAAATGATCTGAGGCGGAAAGCGGTGGCGCTTGTAGCTGATTTTCTCTGTTTGCATCGACACCGCCTACGCCCGGATCATTGAACCCGCAACCTCAGGCACGTTAACGTGACAACACCCTTGAACGTCAATATGGTGATCGTCGATGACGACATCGCGCTTCCCGATCTGCCCCAGGCGCGGGGTGTGGCCGGGACGCTGCTCGTCCACAAGATCGCCGGCGCCCTGGCCGACCAGGGGGGCGATCTAGCGGTGGTCACGACCGCCGCCAGGAACGCGATCGGCGCCATGGCGTCGATCGGCATGTCGCTTGACTCCTGCACCGTGCCGGGAAACGCCAAGGACAATCGCATCCCCGTCGGCAAGGCGGAACTCGGCCTCGGCATCCATGGCGAGCCGGGGGTCGAGCAGGTCGATTTCTGCGACGCGGCGGGCGCGGTCGAGATGGTCGTCGAGCGGCTCGCCGCGACGATCGCTCCAGGACCGCACGTGGCGTTGGTCAACAATTTGGGCAGCGCCACGGCGCTCGAGATGTCCGTATTGGTCGAAGAACTGATCAAGTCCCGTATCGGCGATCAGATCCGTTGGATGATCGGTCCGGCGCCGCTCATGACGTCGCTCGACATGCGCGGTTTTTCCGTCTCACTGCTGCCGGTAGGCAAGGCCGAGGAGATGGCCCTGATTGCGCCGGTGGCCTGCGCGGCATGGCCAGGCTGTCACCCGGTCGGCCGGATTGACACCTGGCCGTTGCCGGATGGCTTGGCGCCCATTGCGCCGATGCCGTCACGCCACGACGGCCGCCGGGCGTTGATCGAGAATTGCTGTCGTGTGTTCATCGACGCCGAAGACGATCTCAACGCGCTCGACCTGAAGTCCGGCGACGGGGACACCGGGAGCACGCTGGCGACCGCGGCCCGGGCCCTCATCGGCGCCTTAGACCGTTTGCCCCTGGCCGATATGACGCAGCTCTACCGAGCCATCGGGATGGAGCTCAGCCAGACCATGGGGGGCTCCTCAGGCGTGCTTCTGGCGATCTTCTTTGCCGCGGCGGGAGATGCGTCAGGCAATGGCGAGGACACGATCGGGGCGTTGAGTTCGGCGCTGAAGCGCGTCCAGGAGGTTGGCGGGGCCAAAATTGGGGATCGAACCATGGTGGACGCGCTCGACCCGGCAATCGACGCCTTGACCGGTGGACTGCGCGAAGCGGCGGTGGCCGCTCGCAAGGGGGCTGATGCCACGGCGGCAATCGGCAAGGCCGGCGCCGGCCGCGCGAGCTACATCGCGTCGGCGAATCTCCTCGGCCACAACGACCCGGGAGCCGAGGCGGTTGCCCGCCTGTTCGAGCATCTGGCCAGGTAGTCAGGCGGTTTCCGCCCTCGACCCGAAGTGATTTATTACCCTGGCTAACCAGCCATCCCGCCCGTCGCCGCCGCCTATTGCCAGGAGCCGGGAGATCCGGCGGGTCAGTGGGTACGTTGCCGACATACCACCGCGAAACGGACCGAGCACATCAACAGGCTGCCTGGTAAGGTGATTCCAGCCCGCTGATTGTCCTAGCTTCATCGGGCCTGCCGCCGGATCTGTGGTTCCCTAGAACGGGCGTTGTCGCGTCTTTCGCGTCGACGGTCCGCCGGAGAGGCATTCGGCGTCGGCCGGTCGAGACGACCCTCTCATCCAGGCGCCCCCGGTTATGCGGATTGGGGCGTCCGGTTCGAAGACGTCTGGGCTTTGCGGCTCCAGACCGGGCGACCCACCGGTGGACCGTCTCGTAGCTGACATCGAGCGAACGCTCCGCCATAACGTCATCCCCGCATCGACCCACGGTCCGGTGACAATGCCTTTGGGATGGACCGTCGCTGTCACGATGCCCCTGGCTGAGCGAGTGTGACGATGACCGGAGACGCGCGTGAATACGGCAGCGGTGGATGGGTCGGCATCGGTGTGCCTCAGGCCAACCCGACCGTGGAGATGGAGATGCGCCGGTTGCTCGGGCCGGGCGTCGAGCCGCTGACGACGCGGCTTACCAGCGGCGCCGGGACATCCGAAGCGCGACTGGTCGAGTATCTGGATGACTTGCCCCGAACCCTTGAGAGCTATGATGCCCTGCGGCCTGACGTGTTCGGTTTCGCCTGCACGGGATCGTCCTATCTGTTGGGCGCAGCGCGGGAGGCGGAGATTGTGGCGGTGGCGCAGGACCGCTTCGGGTACCCGGTCATCACCGTCGCCAGAGCGATTCTGGAAGCCCTGTCGGCCCTGGATGCCCGACGGATCGCGCTGCTGGCCCCGTATCCCGCACGTTTGGTGAACGCCGGTGTCGCGTATTGGCGGGCGGCTGGGCTTGACGTCGTGGATGTCCGGCGCGTCGAGCTCGGCTCCGGCGACACCCGTCGAATCTACGGTCTGCGCAGCGACGATGCGGTGACCGCCTTGGAGAGCGGCGTGCCGGAGGATATCGACGCAGTGCTGATCACCGGGACCGGCATGCCGACATTGGCCGCTTTGCCGGTGCTGGGGGAGCGCATCGGCCGTCCGGTTCTGTCCTCGAACTATTGCCTCGCCTGGGCACTCCTGCGGGCGCTCGGACGGACCGATGCGCCCTGGAGCGCTGCGGGCACCACCCTGCCTCCTGTCTAGCGGATCGCCTGGCCGGCCCGGCGGCCTTCCGCCACCGCCTGCATCAGGGCACGGGGTTGGTAGGCATCGCCGATCACCTGCGGCGCGTGTCCGCGCTCCCGCAGGGCGGTCAGCAGCGCTGTGCGCGGGCGCCGGGGGGAGGCATGTGCGACGGCGTCGATCCCCTCGACCCTCAATCGCGCGCCGGTCAGCAGATGATGGAAGCCGACCGCACCCTGCATCAGATCGTCCGGAGCGAGATCGACCCGGGCATTGTTCTCGACCCGCACACGGCGCGCGGCGAGCCGTTCCAGCATGCCCTGGCGCACCACCAGGGGCTCCCGCTGGGCCGGGACCTCCCACTCCGACAGGACCGTGACCGTCGCGAACCGGTCGGCGAGCAACTCGGCGGCGCGGTAGACCCAGATGCTGTCGTCCCGGTCGATCAGCAGCAGGCCGTCGCCCATCGGACCAGCGCGTCGCAGCGCGTCCTGCACCAGCGCCCGCAGGGACGGCAGGGGCAGGCCATCATCGAGCGCCGGCCCGTCCCAGGGCGTCTCAGCGCCTGTCGCCAGGATGATGGTGTCGGGCGCGCAGGCCTCGACATCCTGGGCCGTGGCGGTCAGCCCGCGTTCGAGGCGGACGCCCGCGGCGGCGGCACGGGCGGCGTCGAAGTCGTACACCCCTTCGAGGCCCTCGCCCCCGGGCAGGCGTGCGGCGGTATGGGCCCGGCCGCCGAGATCGCCCGAGGCGTGGAACAGGGTAACCGTATGCCCGGCCTCCGCCGCTTCGGCCGCCGCCGAAAGACCGGCGATCCCGCCGCCGACCACGACGACCCGACGCCCCTGCCTAGCACCCGGGCGAGGTCGCGATCCGCTCAGTTCCGCCGCCGTCCCGAGATCCGGATTGGTGTCGCAGACCAGGGAGGCGGGCTCGGCGATGGCCCCCCAGCAGGTGTTGCAGGACACGCAGGGCCGTATCGCATGGCTGCGGCCGGACAGGGCTTTTCCGGTCCAGGCCGGATCGGCGATCAGGGCGCGCCCGACACCGATGAAATCCGCCTGGTCGCGGGCCAGCATCGCCTCGCCCTCGTTCGGATCGACGATACGGGCGAGGCCCATGACCGGCACCCCGTTGGTGTCGCGGCGCAACTCCGCCGTCTTCTCGGCATAGGATGCGCGGGGCCAATGTCCGTCGGGGATATGCCAGTGGAGCTGCCGGTTCTGCGCGCCCCAGGCAAAGGCGACATAGTCGATTGTCTGCGGATCCGACAGGGCGGAAGCGATCTGGCCTGCCTGGGCGAGGTCGATGCCGGCGGGGTCGCCATCTTCGGCCGGGAGCTTCAGGCCGAGCACGAAGTCGCGTCCGCAGGCCGACCGGATCGCGGCGACCAGCTCGCGCAGCAGGGTCATCCGGCCGTCCAGGTCGCCGCCGAAGCGGTCGGTGCGGCGGTTGCTGTGGGCCGACAGGAACTGATGGAACAGGTGGCCGTGACCGGCGGAAACCTCCACCCCGTCGAATCCCGCCCGCTGCAGACGGCCGGCGGCGGCGGCGAAGGCGTCCACCATGGCCTCCACCTCGCCGGTCGACAGCGCGTGGGGAACGGCGCCGGTCAGGTCGTCGGGCAGGGCGCTTGGCGCGAAGGTCCGGTCGACTCGCGCCCGGGAGTAATTGCCGCGCCCGCGCTCCTGCAACTGGGCCAGGATCCGGCAGTCGTGGTGGGTGACGGCCGATGCGAGGCGCGCCAGATCGGGCAGCCCGGCGTCGCTATGGGCGTTCAGATAGGCGCCGCGGCCGGCCTGAGAGGGCAGGGCGTTCACCGCTTCGGTCACGATCATCGACACCCCGCCCTGGGCGCGGTTCCGGTGATAGGCGATCAGCCGGTCGGTGACCCGTTCCGCCGCGGCGTAGCGCGTCAGGATCGCCGCATGCGCGACCCGGTTCTTCAGCCGCAGCGCCCCGAATCGCAACGGGCGAGACAGGTGCTCGAAAGCGCTCATCGGCTCCGCCGCCCTTCGCGGCCCACCCGTTTGATATGCTCCAGCATCCGCGCCACTTCCGCCGACATCGGCGTGCCGGCCGGCACATAGACGCCGTAGGCATGGGTAATGGCCGGCGCGATCTGGGCGGTCACCGTGTCGGGCCCGGCCAAAGCGCGCGCGACGAACGGATCCAGAATCGCGCAGCCGACCCCCGCCCGGGCCAGAAGGGCGGCGCTGGCGAGCGATGTCGTCTCCGCCACATAGGGCGGTTCCAATCCCAGGGCAGACCAGCTGGTCTCCACGCTCTCCTGATAGGAGGCGAAGGGGTCCAGGGAGATGAAGGGCAGCCCTGCCAGAAGCGACAGGTTCGGCCACTCGCCCGCCACGGGCCGCACACCCGCGGGTAGCATGGATTGGGGAACGGCCAGTTTCAGGTCGAACGGAATCTCGTGCACCAGTTCGAAGGCCAGCGGCCGCATCGGCAGCGGCGCCAGCACGATGTCGACCTGGTCCGACTGATCCAATCCCAGCACTTCGCTGAGGCTGCGCATGGTCGCGCTCGGCGGCAGGTCCGGGCGGTCGGCGATATAGCCGGCCAGCGCGTCGGGCAGCAGGCCGTGCATGATCGAGCTGGTCGCCACGAGACGGACCCGGTCATAGGTGCCGGCGCCGATCGAGCGGGCCACCCGCGGCAGATTGTCGAGCAGCTCGACCGCCTTGCGGGCATGGGCGGCGAAGGCGTGACCGTGCCGGTTCAGGGCAACCCGCCCCCGTACCCGGTCGAACAGGCGGAAGCCGATCTCGTCCTCCAGTCCGGAAATCTTTCGGCTGACCCCGGATTGGGTAAGGCCGAGGCGTTCCGCGGCGCGCGTGACGCTGCCGGTTTCGGCGACCGCCAGAAACGCTTTCAGGTGGTCTGGCAACGGCATAGGGGCTCCCGGCTCAGTTCATGACGATCTGTCATGCATTTATGATATCTAATAACTTTACATCATTGCTTCGTCATCCCTAGCATTTCCCATCAAGAGACACAGGCCCGCAAATCGTGTCTCGGGGACAGCGAGGTGACTGACATGCGTGGACTTTCGAAATTGATAGGCGGCGTGCTTCTGGCCGCGACAATGTCGAGCGGTGCCTTCGCCGCCGGCTATCCGGACAAGCCGATCACCCTGATCTGCCCGTATTCCGCGGGCGGCGGCGGCGACACCGCATCGCGGATCATCGCCAAGCTCGCCGGCGATATGATGGGTGTGCAGATCAACGTGGAGAACAAGACCGGCGGCGGGGCGACGATCGGCATTTCCGCCGTCGCCAATGCCGCGCCCGATGGCTATACGATCGGATTCATCTCCACGAGTCCGATCACCATCCGCCCGCACATGATGGAAGCGCCGTACAATCCGATCGAGGACCTGACCTATATCGGCCAGTTCGTCGCCAGCAATCAGCCGATGATCGTGCGCGCCGACAGCCCCTACAAGAGCGTCGACGATCTGATCAAATTCGCCCGCGAGAACCCGGGCAAGCTGCGCTGGTCGACCTCCGTGCAGCGCGGCGGCCCGCATGTCGCCGTCGAAGCGATGTTCAAGGCCGAGGAGGTGGACGCGACCTTCGTGCCGTTCAAGGGCGGTTCCAAGGTTCTGGCGGCTCTGCTCGGCGGCACCATCGAGATGGCGATGATTTCCGAGGGCAATAAGTCGACCCTGGACGGCCAGACCCGGATCCTTGCCGAAGGCACGCCGAACAAGAACCCGGTGACGCCGGAGGCGCCGACCCTGACCGAAGCGGGTTATCCGATCGCGCCTGCCATTTTCTTTGGTCTCGCCGGTCCCAAGGGACTGCCGGACGACGTGCTGGCGAAGTGGGATGAGGTGCTGCCCAAGGTGCTGGCCAGCCCTGAGTTCAAGCAGATCGCCGAGGCGCAGCAGTGGACGGTCGCCCATGCCGGCCATGCGGCGTTTACCAAGATCGTCGAGACCGATTACGCGGCCGCCAAGACGGCGATCGCTGCCATTGGAATGAAGTAGTCCACCGTCTGACGATCCTCCGGCGGCGCAGGCCATGCGTCATGCGCCGCCGGACATCAGGGAGATGTTACCGTGACCCGCTCCGCCGAGGTCCGCAGCGAGATCCTCTTGCTCACGGTTCTGCTGGCCGCCGACCTCCTGTTCTATGCCGTGGTGATTCCGTTCGGCATTGCCGACCCGCAAGGGTTCGGGCTGGACGAGGGGCTGCCGCCGAGCTTTTCCGCCAAGGTTGCCGCCGGTCTTTTGGCTCTGATCATGACCATCCGGCTGGTGAGCCTGTGGTTTCGCCCGGAAATCGCGCAGGCCGACGGCGACATCCTGGCGGATGACGGCGACGACGCGGGCGAGCCAATCACCATCTCGACACGCAACCTGGTCGGCATTGCCGCCGCCCTGGTCTTCGCCTACGTGCTGGTGCCGGTCATCGGGTTCTACATTTCCGGCTTTCTGCTGCTGTCGGCGCTCATGCGGATCATGGGCGAAGCTCGGCTGCTGGTTCTGGCCTGGCAGCCGGCGGTGGTGGTTTTCCTGATCTGGGGCCTGTTCGATCGGATCTTCTCCATAAACCTGCCCGCGGGGGTGATTTTCGGTGGGTGACACGTTCAGCCTCGTGGCCGAGGGCGTTGGTCTCGCCCTGACCTGGCAGAGCCTGCTCGCGATCGTCCTTGGCGTCGCGGCCGGTCAGATTCTCGGCGCGATTCCCGGACTGACCGCGTCCATGGCCGTCGCCCTGTTGATCCCCTATTCGTTCTACTTCGACCCCTGGGTTGGCATCCCGATGCTGCTGGGGATGTTCAAGGGTTCCCTGTTCGGCAGCAGCACGACGGCGATTCTGATCCGCACGCCGGGCACGCCCGCCGCGTCGGCCACGGTGCTGGACGGTTATCCGCTGGCGCAGCAGGGCAAGGGCGGCAAGGCGGTCAAGATGGCGCTCTATGCCTCGGTCTTCGGCGACACGTTCAGTGATGTCTGCCTGATCTTCTTCGCCAGCCTGCTGGCCATGGTCGCCCTGAAGTTCGGCCCGGCGGAGTACACCATCCTCATCGTCCTGGCGCTGTGCTCGCTCGGCATGCTGTCCAGCCGGCCGGCCTGGAAGGGTCTGGTGGCGACGCTGGCCGGAGTGATTATCGGTATGATCGGCCTCGACCCCATGGCGGGCACGCCGCGCCTGACCTTCGACAACCCCGAGCTGGAGGAGGGGATCGGCCTGATCCCCATGCTGATCGGTTTCCTCGCCGTCTCCGAGGTGTTCCGCCAGATGAGCGGCAAGGCCGAGGATCTGTCGGCCAAGGCCATCCGTTACTCCGACGATCCGGCCGACAACCGGGTCTCCATGGCCGAGTTCATCAGTTGCCTGCCCACATTGTTCCGGTCCTCGGCGATCGGCACCGCCATCGGCGCGATGCCGGGGCTGGGATCGACGGTCGCCGCCTTCATCGCCTATGGCGAGGCGCGGCGCGCCTCCAAACATCCGGAAAAATTCGGCAAGGGCGCCCTGGAAGGCGTGGCCGCCCCTGAGGCGGCGAACAACGCCGTCTCCGGGGCCAACCTGATCCCGCTGCTGGCTTTCGGTATTCCAGGCGATATCGCCGCTGCCCTGATCCTGAGCGCGCTGATGGTTCAGGGTGTCACGGTCGGCCCGCTCGCGTTCTCGCAGAACCCGCTGCCGCTCTATGCGATCTATGCCGCGCTGATCCTGGCCAACGTCGTCAACCTGATCCTAGGTCTCGGCTTGGCCAAGGTCGCCTCCGTCGCCTTCTCGGTGCCGCGCCGCCTGTTGCTGGCGAGCGTGCTGGTGATCGCGGCCGCCGGCAGTTTCGCGCTGCGCGGATCGGTCTTTGACATCCAGCTCGTCTTCCTGTTCGGCATCTTCGGCTACGTGATGATGCGGTTCGGCTTCCCGCCGGTGCCGTTGCTGATCGGTTTCATCCTGATGCCGCTCCTGGAGGAGAACCTGCGAACGGTGCTGCTGCTCGCCTCGACCTACGACGAGCATCTGTTCTTCGTCTTCAAACGCCCGGCCTTTCTGTCTCTGCTCGCGCTGATGGGAACGGCGATCGGTCTCGTCCTCTGGCGACGGCGACGGCGCGCGCTCGGAGCAAGACCCGACGCCTGACCGTCAAGCAGGCCCGACTTTCGGAAGGAAACAGAAGAATGACGCTACAAGACCGTCCGCCGTTTGCCATCCTCAACGGTGAGATCGTGCCGTTCGACCAGGCCAAAGTGTCCATCATGGCGCCGGGGCTGACCTTCGCGGTGCTCGCCTTCGAGGGGTTGCGCGGCTACTGGAACGCCGAGGACGAGCAGCTTTATGTCTTTCGCGTGGCCGAGCACATGGATCGGCTGGCCTTCTCCAACGCGGTGATCGAGATCGACGAGCCGCAGCCCCAGGGCGTGTTGGCCGATCAGATGCTGGCGCTGATGCGCAAATGCTGTTTCCGGGAAGACGTCTACATTCGGATGCAGACCTATATCGACGATTGGGGCGACATGACCGCAAGCGGTCCGGTCGGCTGGTCGATCGTCGCCCGCCAGCGCGGGCGGGTCGCGGCCTTCGCCGAGGGACGGCATTTCGGGGTCAGCAGTTGGCGTCGCAATGCCGACGATGCCAGCCCGCCGCGTATCAAGGCCTCGGCCAACTACCTGAACAGCCGGCTTGCGGGCCTGGAAGCGAAGCGCAGCGGGTATGACGCGGCCGTTCTACTGAACCGCGACGGCAGCGTCAGCGAAGGGCCGGGCGGTTGCCTTTTCGTCATGCGCGACGGCACCCTGATCACCCCGCCGGTGACCGCCGGCATTCTGGAGAGCGTGACCCGGCGCACCCTGATCGAGCTGATCCGGGATGCGGGCATCCCGCTGGAGATCCGCGATGTCGGCCGCACCGAGCTGTACCTGGCCGAAGAGGCCTTCTACTGCGGCACTGGCCAGGAAATGGTCCCGATCCTCAGCTTCGACCGCAAGCCGGTAGGCAAGGGCGAGCCCGGCGCCACCACGCGGGACCTGCAACGCCTGTACGACGCCGTGGTGCGGGGGCGCAACGCGCGCTACCGCCACTGGCTGACCCCCGTTTACTGATAGTCAGGAGCAGATGATGGACCCGATCCGTGTCGGCCTGATCTGGCGCCGCCTCGAAGGCGTCGTCGATCAGGTGGCGGAGACCTTCCTGCGCGCGGCGTTCTCCGTCGTCGTCCGCGACAACTACGACATGGCGTTCAGCCTGTTCGACTCCCAGGGCCGGCTGATCGCCCAGTCGAAGCGTAGCATCCCGAGCTTCACGGGCACGCTGCCGCGCACCCTGGAGGCGGTTCTGGAACGCTACCCGATCGAGCGGCTGAACCCGGGCGACACGCTGATCTCAAACGACAGCTGGATCGGCACCGGCCATCTCAACGACATCTCGATGATCCATCCGATCTTCAGTGACGGCCGGCTGATCGCGTTTGCCGGTAGTACCGCCCATACCGTTGATATCGGCGGGGCGCCGTCGCCGACCGCACGCGACCGCTATGAGGAGGGGCTCTGCATTCCGATCTGCAAGATCGTCGAGCGGGGCGAGGAGAGCGAGACCGTCATCGATTTTCTGACTCAGAACCTGCGCCAGCCGGACGAGACCCTCGGCGACATCCGCGCCCAGTTCGCCGCCTACCGCGACTGCACGGCGAAGCTGATGGACATGCTCGCCGATGAGGACCTGCCGGATCTGGACACCGTCGCCGACGAGATCATCGCCCGCTCCGAGGAGAGCATGCGTAAGGCCATCGCGGCCTTGCCCGACGGCGAATGGCGCGATGAATTTCAGACCGACGGCTTCGACCATCCGCTGACCATCGCCTGCAAGGTCAGCATCTCGGGCGACGAGATGACGGTCGATTTCACCGGCACCTCGCCGCAGGTGCCCTGGCCGATCAACTGCGTGCTGAACTACACCCAGGCCTACAGCCGCTACGCGGTGAAGTGTCTGCTCGATCCGGAGGCGCCGAACAATGCCGGGTCGCTGCGGCCGATCCATGTGATCGCGCCGGAAGGATGCCTGCTGAACGCCCGATCGCCGGCGCCGGTCTGGGGGCGACATCTGTCCGGCCACTATGTCCCACCGGCGGTCCTCGGCGCGTTGGCGGCGGTGGTGCCGGAGCGGGCGGTGGCGGAATCCGGCTCGCCGCTCTGGAACGTCTATTTCAGCGGCCAGCGTGGCCCGAAAGCCGAGAACTTCGTCAAGATGTACTTCATGAATGGCGGCCACGGTGCGCGCTCGATCAGCGACGGTCCCGGCTGTCTCAGCTTTCCCAGCAACGTGTCGAACGAGCCGGTGGAGGTGTTCGAGAGCCAGACGCCGATGCTGGTCACCGAAAAGGCTTTCGTCCCGGACACTGGCGGGGCCGGGCGCAACCGTGGCGGCAACGCTCAGCGTATCGGCTTCCGCTCCCTGTCCGACGCGCCGATCACCATGACGATCCGCCACGAGCGGGTGAAATATCCGCCGCGCGGCCTGCTCGGCGGACTGCCGGGAGCGGCGGGCACCGACCGGCTGAACGGCGCGACGTTGGAGCCGAAGTCGCGCACCGTTCTGAAGCAGGGCGACGAGGTGGTGTTCCAGACACCCGGCGGCGGCGGGCTCTACCCGCCGCAGGAGCGCGCGCCCGAGAAGATCCGCACGGATATCGAGACCGGACTGGTAACCCGCGAGGAAGCGAGCAGGACCTATGGCAAGTTCGACTGAACGCAGAGGCTGGCGCATCGGCGTCGATATCGGCGGAACCTTCACCGACGTGGTGCTGTGGAACGACGCGGGCGGAGCGCTTCGGCGCGACAAGCTGCTGACCACCCCGGCGGACCCGTCGCGGGCGGTGGTCGACGGCATCGGCCGGATCCTGGCGCGCGAAGGGCTGCGGCCCATCGACCTGACCTCGGTCATTCACGGCACGACCCTGGTGGCGAACGCCTTGATCGAGCGCCGCGGCGTGAAGACCGGGCTGGTGACGACGGCGGGGTTTCGCGACGTGCTGGAGATCGGCCGGGAGTGGCGCTACGACCTTTACGACCTGAACATCACCATGCCGACACCCCTGGTGCCGCGCGACCGGCGCACCGAAGTGGTCGAGCGGGTCTCCGCTTCCGGCGACGTGCTCACGCCGCTCGACGAGGACAGTGTCGTCGCGGCGGCGAAGACCCTGCGGGAGAGCGGGGCGGAAGCGGTGGCTGTGGCGCTGCTGCATTCCTATCGCAAGCCGGCTCATGAGCGCCGGGTCGGCGAGATCCTGGCAGGCGAACTGCCGGGCGTCGACATCACCCTGTCCTCCGACGTCAGCCCCGAACTCGGCGAGTACGAGCGGACGTCGACGGCGGTCGCCAATGCCTATGTGCTGCCGATCTTCGCGCGGTATGTCGGCCGGCTGGTGGACGAACTGCGGTCCATGGGTTTTGCCCACGACCTGCTGCTGATGCTGTCGGACGGCCGCTGCATCCGCGCCGACATCGCCGCGCGCTATCCGATCCGGCTGGTGCAGTCCGGCCCGGCGGCGGGGGCGGAGGCGGCCCGCCTGTTCGGGGATCTGGCGGATGTGGGTGACGTCCTGTGCTTCGACATGGGCGGGACGACGGCGAAGGCCTGCCTGATTCATCATGGCGAGCCGGAGCGCACCGCGCGTTTCGAGGTCGCCCGCGAGACCCGGTTCGCCGAGGGCAGCGGCCTCCCGCTGCAGATCCCGGCGATCGATATGATCGAGATCGGCGCCGGCGGCGGCAGTATCGCCTCCATCGATGCCCGCGGCCTGATCCAGGTCGGGCCCCTGAGCGCCAGTGCCGATCCGGGACCGGCCTGCTACGGCAAGGGCAACGACAGGCCGACGGTCACCGACTGCGACCTGATCCTGGGATACCTGGACGCCGGGTCGTTCCTGGCCGGGCGCATGACCCTCGACAAGGCGGCGGCGGAGAAGGCGATCGAGACCCATCTGGCCAAACCGCTGGGCGTGTCGGTGGTCGAGGCTGCCTGGGGCGTGCATGAGACGGTAACCGCCAGCATGGCGCAGGCGGCCTCCATCCACGCCATCGAGCGCGGTTTGGATGCAACCCGTTTCGCCATGTTGCCGATCGGTGGCGCCGGTCCGGTGCATGCCTGCGGCATGGCGGCGAAGATGAACATCGACCGTTTGGTCTGTCCGGTTGGCGCCGGCGTGGCCTCGGCCATCGGCATGTTGGCGGCCCCGGTGTCCTTCGAGGTCGCGCGGGCGGCCCCGGTTCGGCTCGACGCGTTCGATCCCGCCGAGGCCCGGTCGCTGATCGAGGAGATGCGGCAGGAGACCCGCGCCCTGGTAACGGGTGCCGGTATTGCCGAGGCGGATGTGAGCTACCGGGTCAGCGCCATGATGCGCTACGTCGGACAGGGCTACGAGATCGACGTGACGGTCGACGCCGCCCGGCTGGAGAGCGACGGGGCGGCCATGCTCGCCGCCGGGTTCGCCGAGGCCTACCGCGATCGTTACGGACGGGTGGAGCGCATGGCCAGCGAGATCCTGTCCTGGCGGGTGGTCGGCGCCGGTCCCCGCCCGCCGCTGGCCTCCGCCCTCAGCGCGTCGTCAGATCGCAAGGCCGAGGCCCCGGTTGCGACGGGGTCGCGGCCGGTGTTCTTCGGCGACGGCTTCGTCGACACCCCGGTCTATGCCCGCATGACCCTGGCCAGCGGCCAGACGCTTGTCGGTCCTGCGATCATCGAGGAGGACGAGTCCACGCTGGTGGTTCCGCCGTCCTTCGATCTGACGGTCGATGTCGCCCTGAACCTGGTGGCGGATCGGAGGGTTCCGGCGTGAGCGATAGTCCCCCACGGTTCGTTGACTGGCTGGCCGCCGAGCTTGCCGCCCGAGGCACCCGGTTCGCCTTCGGTGTGCCGGGGGGCGGGACGACGCTGGACCTGCTGATGGCGCTGCACGCCGCCGGCATCCGCTCGGTCATTACCGCGCGGGAGGATGCGGCCGCGATCATGGCCGGGGTTGCCGGACGCCTTGCGAACGCTCCCGGTGTCGCCTTCACCACCAAGGGACCGGGCCTCGCTTCGGCGACCAACGGGATCGCGTCGGCGCTGCTCGACCGGATGCCGGTGCTGACGGTCGCTGAGAATTTCGACCGGGACGAGCTCGCCTACCTGACCCATCAGGTCTTCGATCAAGCCGGGTTCGCCGCCGGCCTGTTCGACGGCACGCCGGGCACCGATGCGACGGTCGTCGGCGCGGACAGGACGGCGGTCTCGGCCGCCCTCGATGCGATGATGCGCACGCCCATGGGGCCGGCTTTGTTACTGGGCGAGCCGTCAGACATGACCGCGCCGGTCGGGGAGGGGGCAGCGCCCAGCGGCTCGCTCCCCGTCCCGCCAGGTGCCGATCTGGACCGGGCAGCCGCCCTGCTGGCGCGGGCGCACCGGCCGGTGATCGTCGCCGGTCTGGAAGCGACCACGCCGGAAGCGGCCGCGGGCATTCGTCGACTGGCGGAGGCGCTCGGGACGCCGGTGCTCGTCACCTACATGGCCAAAGGTGTGGTGCCGGACGACCATCCGTTGTTCGCCGGGATCTTCACCGGCGGGGCGATCGAGCAGGCTTGCGTGGCCTCGGCCGATCTCATCGTCCTGGCCGGGCTCGACCCGGTGGAGCTGATCCGCAAGCCTTGGCCCTATGCCGCGCCGGTGCTGGATCTGTCGGCGGTTGCCTATGCGCCGCATTACGTGACGCCGACGGTCCGCGTGCTCGGGCCGGTGGCGGCGGCGACCGGCGCGTTGGCGGATGAAGCCCAGCCCACCGACTGGACGGAAGAGGAAATCGCCGGCCATCTGGAGCGGTTCCGCACCGGCATGTCGATGCCGACGGACGGCGGCCTGTCGGCGGGCGTCGTCGTCGATGCGGCCATTGCCGCGTTCGTGGACAGGCCCCGGCTGACCGTGGATGCCGGCGCGCATATGTTCTCCGCCTGCGCCTTCTGGCCCTGCGCCGAGCCGTTGGATCTGCTGATCTCCAACGGCCTTGCCAGCATGGGCTTCGCGGTGCCGGCGGCGATCGCGGCGGCGCTGCACGACCCGGCGCGCGGCGCTCTGGCAATGACCGGCGATGGCGGGCTTCTGATGTGTCTCGGCGAGCTTAAGACGGCCGCCGCCCTCGGTGCCAACCTCACCGTCATCGTGTTCAACGACGCGGCACTCTCGCTGATCGACATCAAGCGCCAGCAACGCCAGATGCCGGATCTGGGTCTGTCCTGGCCGGCACCGGATTTCGCGGCGATCGCCGGCGGTTTCGGCTTCGAGACCTGGACCGCCCGGAGCGAGAGGGAAATGCGCCAGGCCTGCTCGGCTGCCGCACGGTCGGTCGGACCGAGGCTGATCGATGCCCGGATCGACCCGGCTGGTTACCCCGACCAGCTTCGCAGCCTTCGTGGATAGAGGATCCGCCACTGGGGCTCTGTCACGTCTTTGGCCTGAGCACATGTCGCCCCGGCTCTCTCTACATCGTCGGCGATCTGGCCCCAGGGCTGAACGACCAGGGCATCCAGCATATCCGCGGCGCGCCGAGCCATCCGCGGGCTCGGATCGGGCCTTCATGAACCCCTACGGCAACGAGCGATACCACGAGAGCCTCGGAAACCTTCCGCCGGCCGACCTCTCCTTGGGACGCGCTCATTACATCATCGAAACCAGCAAAGGAATCTATAGAGCGACGTTCCGCGCCAGAAATCTGGTGCACCAAAATCAAGCCGTACAGCATCATCAAACAGGAGCCGGATCCTCTTTTGCCAAACGAGCTAAACAGGGCCAATTATCCTGACGATGGATGAGGAAGGTTCTCCTCATCCTACAGCCTTCTCACTGTCGATTGTCGTCTGACTACCCGAGAGTATGCCGATCTGTACTATGGGGCAGCTATTTTGGTGGGCGTATTGACACTGAAATGGGTCTCACTGACCAGCAGATTGGCTTTGCAGCGCTCTCGCGTGAATTACGCAGCACTCTTCCATTTTAGTGGAGTCATGTAGACGATGCGATCACCTACACTGACCATCACATCGCCATCCTGAATATTGATCTGGAGCCTCATCGCGCGGCTCGCCAGTTTTGCCAGTTCGCCCGTATCTTTTTCGGAAAAATTAATCACTTGAAGGTTCTCAAAACGGGTGGTGTTTTTCTTTATCTTGTCCCACCAGATTTCGGCCGTCCTGCCGCCATAAGGATAAACAATCACTTTGCCGGCCTTGCCACAGGATTGACGCATCACCTTCTCGCTGGGAAGCCCTAGGGCCACCCATACATCAAGCGCGCCGTTCAAGCTCTTCTGCCAGATGTCGGGCTCGTCATCCGTTGACAGTCCCTTCGTCATTTCAAGATTCTCATGGGCATTGAGCGCAAAGGCGACAATGCGCACCATCAGACGTTCATTCGTCTCAGAGGGATGCTTTGCCACGGTCAATTTATGGGTCTCATAGTAGTGACGATCCATATCGGAGACCGAAAGCTCAACTTTATGAATGGTGGCATTCTGCGCCATGATTTGTCCCAGGACTGCGGAGACTGCGATGCTTACAGGGGGTGGCGACCCTGTGAAAGTGATAATTCGGCCGGGACGGTGTGGTCACGAATCCGGTGCCGGAACGAACGAGTGCGTTGTCACATCAAGGCGTGGCGATTGGTCGGGTCGGGTCGGCGCGTAGGCTCTTACGACGAAGCCGATCTCATATGCGCGCCTGCACTATCCGCCGTCGACCGTCCAGGACGCCGTTTGGCCGTACCGACGGTTCAAGTAATGAACAGAATGTCCAATACGATCAGCGCTCCTAGTGGATAAAATCCGACATTAGAATCCCGCTCAGGATTCCCGCGGGTTCGGTGGCGTGCGAGTCTGGGGCATGCGCACCGGGATCAGCTTCACCGTCAGTACCGCCGATCGCGCCCGCCTGGAGGCGATCGTGGCGGACCGCAACAGCCCGCAAAAGCACGTCTGGCGCTGCCGGATCGTGCTGCTCACCGCCGCGGGCCTGGGCACCAACGCGATCATGCGCGAGGCCGGGGTCGCCAAGACGGCGGTCTGGCGCTGGCAGGAGCGCTTCGCCGCCGAAGGCGTGGACGGGCTGCTGCGGGACAAGACGCGCCCGTCGCGGATCCCGCCGCTGGACCCCTCGGTGGCCGAGCGCGTCGTCGCCCTGACCCTGACCGATCCGCCCGGCGAGACGACCCACTGGACCGCCGCAACGATGGCGGCACAGACCGGCATCTCGGTTAGTTCGGTGCAGCGGATCTGGCGTGCTCACGGTTTGGCCCCGCATCGGATCCGGCAGTTCAAGCTCTCGAACGACCCGGAGTTCGTGACCAAGCTGCGCGACGTGGTCGGGCTCTATGTCGACCCGCCGGCCCACGCCATCGTGCTCAGCGTCGACGAGAAGAGCCAGATCCAGGCGCTCGACCGCACCCAGCCCGGCCTGCCGCTGAAGAAGGGCCGCGCCG
The DNA here is from genome assembly GCA_000171835.1 of alpha proteobacterium BAL199. Taxonomy (GTDB): domain Bacteria; phylum Pseudomonadota; class Alphaproteobacteria; order Thalassobaculales; family Thalassobaculaceae; genus Thalassobaculum_A. The sequence continues at coordinate 178,957 of ABHC01000009.1, forward strand.
GCACCATGACCCACGACTACAAGCGCCATGGCACCACCACCTTGTTCGCTGCCCTCAACGTGCTCGACGGCACCGTCATCGGCCGCAACATGCAGCGTCACCGCCACCAGGAGTTCATCCGCTTCCTCAACCACATCGAGGCCCAGGTTCCGGCCGGCAAGGTGATCCACGCCGTCCTCGACAACTACGCCGCCCACAAGCACCCCAAGGTCCGCGCCTGGCTGCACCGCCATCCCCGCTGGACCTTCAACTTCGTGCCGACCTCATGTTCCTGGCTCAACGCCGTCGAAGGCTTCTTCGCCAGGCTCGCCAAGCGCCGCCTCAAGCGCGGCGTCTTCCGCTCTGTCGCCGACCTCCAGGCCGCCATCAACCGCTTCCTCGACGAGCACAACGCCTCAGATCCGAAGCCCTTCAACTGGACAGCCGATCCCGACAAAATCATCGCCGCCGTCAGGCGTGGGCACCAAGTGTTGGATTCTATCCACTAGGATCGTCTCAGGTAGTGAGGAGTAGGGAACACACCTTGTTGTACCCGCAACTGATCGCCCGTTCGGATTTTCTTTGCTGTTGAGGGGCTATGATCCGATTTTCCGATCAGCCTAAGCTTTGGTTTCGCGAGACTTGAAGTTGATCAATTCCATCGAAGAGGCAGATCGCGCAATCGGGTATCTCTGATCGAACATCCGGATCACGCTAATCAAAGTTTCCGATTTCTAGATATCAACAGAACTACCAACGGTGTTGTCACGTTAACGTGCCTGAGGTTGCGGGTTCAATGATCCGGGCGTAGGCGGTGTCGATGCAAACAGAGAAAATCAGCTACAAGCGCCACCGCTTTCCGCCTCAGATCATTTCTCATGTTGTCTGGCTCTACGCCCGGTTCAACTTGAGCCTGCGCGAGGTCGAGGAGCTTATGCTGGAACGTGGTGTGGACGTTTCGTATGAGACGATCCGGCGCTGGACCGTCAAGTTCGGTCCCCGGATCGCCCACGTTCTGCGGCGACGGCAGCCTCGCCCTGGTGATGTTTGGCATCTGGACGAAGTCGTCGTGAAGATCGCGGGCCGGTCATACTGGCTGTGGCGCGCCGTCGACCAACACGGTGTCGTTCTTGAGGAAATCTTACAATCGAAGCGAGACAAGCGCGCTGCAAAGCGGCTTTTGATCAAGCTGATGAAACGTTGGGGCTTCGTGCCCAAAAGGATCATTACGGACAAACTGCGCTCATATGGGGCCGCCAAGCGCGAGGTCGCGCCTGGCCTTGATCATTGGTCACACAAGGGGCTCAATAACCGCGCCGAGAACAGCCACTTGCCCTTCCGAAAACGAGAGCGGGTGATGCAAGGCTTCCGATCACCGGGTGGATTACAACGCTTCGTGTCTATGCAATCCGCAACCCGCAATCGTTACTCTGTCCCAGCCCGCCGTCGTTCCGCCCTCACCATTCGCTACCATCGGCTCGAAGCGTTCGAAGCTTGGAAATCCGCGGCACATGCCGCTTGATCAACGACCGGCATGCCAACTTGCTAACTCGACGAGTTAACGTGACAACACCTGCCGAACAAATTTTTTAGACACAGCGACGTTAGCTCGTCTTCTGGTTGCCAACGGGGGGAAAATGCGACGGAGAACCATCCGATGACTTTGTTCATCGACCGTTGTCGGTCCGCCTGCCGCAGAATCACGGCAAACTCAAGGAGCCGTCTCGAATGCGCCGGATCCAAGAACACCGACACGAGGGCCCGCACGAGGTCTGATTTTTTAGGGCGTGTTGTCACATGATCCATGATGCTGGTTTGCCAATGCCGCTGAGCTATAGGTGAAAGAATGCTGCGATGCGGCATAAAGCTGCCACATCATAGAAGCAACGAACCGTTGGCAGCGCCTCCTCAAGGCTAAGGTTCAGGGTCGGCAATCCACTCTTGATTCACCACGACCCGTAGACTCAGTAAAGGGACTATCGGAATGCCAAGGTTGTCTCTTGTTGCAATCTTCCGACACTCGGCAAAGATGGTGTGAACGATCCAGCCGAAATCGCTGCGAGGACCTATGCTCAAAGAGTTCCGCACCTTCGCCCTGAAGGGCAACGTCGTCGACCTGGCGGTCGGCATCATCATCGGTGCGGCCTTCACCGGCATCGTGTCGTCCCTGGTCAACGACGTCGTCATGCCGCCGATCGGAGTGTTGATGGGCGGAATCGATTTCTCCGACTACTTCATCGTGCTGAAGGGCGGTGAAGCCCCGGCTTCGTTGGCCGCGGCCAAGGATGCCGGCGTGCCGGTCCTGGCCTATGGGAAGTTCATCAATGCCCTGATCAACTTCCTGATCGTGGCGTGGGCGCTGTTCTTCGTGGTGCGGCAGATGAACACCCTGCGCCGCCGGTTCGAAGCCCAGGAGGCTCAGGCTGCCCAGGCGCCGGCAACCCCGCCACGCCAGGAGCAGCTGTTGACCGAGATCCGCGACCTGCTCAAGGCACAATCTTGATCTCCACCGTCCACGGGGTGCTACCATTCGCCCAACAGTCTCGAATCCGAAGGAGGACGCCATGTCCGTAACCGCGCTTACTGGCACACGCCGCCCGGTCAAGTATTCCGAGGACGAATGGCGGCTGCGGGTCGAACTCGCCGCCTGCTACCGGCTGGTCGAGCACTTCGGCATGGCCGATCTGGTCTACAACCACATTACGGTGCGCCTGCCCGACCCGGTCGACGGCAAGGAGGTGTTCCTGATCAACGGCTTCGGCCGGCACTACACCGAGATCACCGCGTCCAACCTGCTGCGCGTCGACATCGACGGCAAGGCGCTCGACCAGGACAACTATCCGGTGAACGGACCCGGTTACGTCATCCACTCGGCGATCCACCGGGCCCGGCATGATGTCGCCTGCATCATCCACACCCACAGCCGCGCCGGCTGCGGTGTGGCGGCGCTCAAGGACGGGCTGGTTCCGCTCGACCAGCAGTCCATGCAGTTCCACAAGCGCGTCGCCTATCACGAGCTCGAAGGCATCGCCACCGACCTGGGCGAACAGGACCGGTTGATCGCCGATCTGGGCGACCAGAACGCCATGATCCTGCGCAACCACGGCCTGCTCACCTGCGGCCGCTCGGTCGCCGAGGCGTTCCGGAAAATGTATTACCTGGAACGCGCCTGCCGGCTGCAACTCGACGTCATGAGCACAGGTGGCGCCATCGCCGTCCCCCCGGAACACGTCGCCGAGCACACCGCCCAGCAATGGGAGAGGGGGTCGGCCGGCCAGGGTACCGTCGACACCATCGAATGGCCGGCGCTGGTTCGCCTCATGGAAAAGAAAGACCCGGGTTTCGCCGCCTGACGGGCAGCGGGGGCGCTGACTCTTCAGGCGTGGCCGGCGTCGCTCGACAACAGGGAAACGTCGATCCCAAGCTTGGCCAGGGCGCGGTCCCATTTCTCGGTCAGGTCGACGCTGAATACCAACTCGGGGTCGGCGTCGACCGACAGCCAGGCGTTCTCCTGAAGCTCCCCGTCCAACTGACCCGGCCCCCAACCGGCGTATCCCAGCGCCAGCAGATGGCGCTGCGGCCCGGTGCCGGCCGCGATAGCCTTCAGAATATCGACCGTGGCGGTCAGTGCGAAGGTGCCGGACAACGGCATGGAATCCGGCCCGACATAGTCGACCGAATGCAACACGAAGCCGCGGCCGGTCTCCACCGGGCCGCCGAAATGGATCGCCGGTGCCGGCTCTTCGGCCACCGGCTCCTCCTCGACCTTCAATTCCTCAAGAAGATCCTTGAAGGTGATCGAGTCGAGCAGCCGGTTCAGCACCAGGCCCATGGCGCCTTCGGCGTTGTGGGCGCACAGAAAGATCACCGAACGGGCAAACCGCGGATCGCTCATGCTGGGCATGGCGATCAGGATCTGGCCGGTCAGATAGCCCTCGCCGTCCTTTTCGCTGTCGTCCAACGTCATGGCCGGTCCTCCTCGGGGAACGCCGTCACAACCTTCTGAGCCGCACCACCCGCGACCATTTGTCGGGGTCGAACCGCCCAGCATCCCGTGTTCGTGACCAACGATCTTGTCCACCGTTACTATATTGGGCGGAAGGTGAGTTTCAATCTGGCTGATGAATATGGCATTTTTGGTTCCGATACCGACCCTGCGGGCAGCGCTTGGCGTTCTGGCAATCGCCGTGATGCCGGGCAGCCTGCAAGCCGCCGAGTCCGCGTCGGACTGGGTTCGCTCAGAGGCCGCCGATGTGCGGCTGGTCTCCGCCATTGCCGGCACCGAAGGTCGCTACAGCGTGCCGCTCGGCCTGGAATTTCGCCTGTCGGAGGGCTGGAAGGTCTACTGGCGCTCCGCCGGTGACGTGGGTTATCCGCCCCAGGTCGATTGGCAGGGCTCCAGCAACCTCGCCGGCGCCGACACTTCCTTCCCGGTCCCCCAGCGTTTCTCGGCGTTCGGGATCGAGCAGTACGGCTATCACGACAATGTCGTCTACCCGATCACCGCCCGGCTCACCGAAGCCGGCGCCGCACTGTCGGTGACGGCCAGCGTCAACGCCCTGGTGTGCAGCGACATTTGCGTTCCGCTCGATGCAACCCTCAAGCTCGATCTGCCGGCCACCGCCCCGAAGCCGACCGCCTTCACCCAGTTGCTCGACCGCTGGTCGGCCCGCGTGCCGAGCGACCTGCCGGGCGTCGGCCTCAACGTCGTCGAAGCGCGCGCCAGCGGTGATCCGGCCAGCCCGACCCTGCTTCTGCGGCTGGCGTCGACCGAACCGTTCAACCAGCCCGATGTCTATCCCGAAGGCCCGGAAGGGCTGACCTACGGCAAGCCGGAGATATCCATCGGATCGGACCGTCGTACCGCGGAGTTACGCGTTCCGGTCGGCGTTCGCGGCGATGTCCAGCTCTCCGGCGCCGTCTTGCGCTTGACGGTCGTCGACGGCGACCGGTTCGTGGAGCAGGCCGTTACGGTCGATGCCGCGTCTACTGCTTTCGGCGAATCGGTGAACGCACCGGCTATCAACGCATCCACATGGGTTGCCATGCTGGGAGCCGCCCTGCTCGGCGGACTGATCCTGAACCTGATGCCCTGCGTCCTGCCGGTGCTGTCGCTCAAGCTGCTGTCCGCAGTCAGCTATGGCGGGGCCGACCGCGCGGTGGTGCGCCGCGGCTTCCTGGCATCGGCCGCCGGCATCCTGGCTTCGTTTCTGGCACTGGCCGGCGGGGCCGTCGCGCTGAAGGCCGCCGGCGTCTCGGTCGGCTGGGGCATGCAATTCCAGCAGCCGGTATTCCTGGCCGCCATGGCCGCGCTGGTGGTGCTGTTCGCTGCCAATCTCTGGGGGCTGCTCGAGGTGCCTTTGCCGCGTTTGATTGCCGATCTCGGCGCCCGCCTGCCCGCTGGCGGATCATCGTCTGAGAATCCCGGCGGCTCGCTGACCGGGCATTTCCTGACCGGTGCGTTCGCCACCCTTCTGGCGACCCCGTGCTCGGCGCCGTTCCTCGGCACCGCCGTCGGTTTCGCGCTGGCCGGTGGGCCATTGGAGATCGTGGCGGTGTTCGCCGTGATGGGCCTCGGCCTCGCTCTGCCGTATCTGGCGGTCGCAGCGGTACCCGAACTGGCGCGTGCCATGCCCCGGCCGGGACCCTGGATGCTGACGCTGAAACGGGTGCTGGCGGTTGTGCTGGCGGCGACAGCGGTCTGGCTGCTCACGGTGTTAGCTGCGCAGACCGGGACCGTCCCGGCGTTGGCCGTCGCGGGCGCCTTCATAGCCCTGATCCTGGCACTCGCGCTTGTGCGGAACCGGCGTCTTTCCCTGGCGGCAAGCGCGTTTGCGGTCGTGGCCGCACTGGTGCTCGTCGGCGCCTCGGACCGCCCGTCCGCCTCCGGCACCGCCCATGCCGAGGTCGGTGCGTCCGTAGCCTGGCAACGCTTTGATCGACCGGCGATCAACCATCTGGTCGCCGACGGTCACGTGGTGCTGGTCGACGTCACCGCCGACTGGTGCCTGACGTGCAAGGTCAACAAGGCCGCCGTCCTGGGCCGCGGCCCGGTGGCGGCCCTGCTGGGCGACGGCTCGGTGGTGGCGATGCGCGCCGACTGGACCAGCCCCGACCCGGCAATCGCCGACTATCTGGCCAGCTTCGGGCGCTACGGCATCCCGTTCAACGCGATTTATGGCCCCGCCGCACCCGAGGGGATCGCGCTGCCCGAACTGCTGACCGATGACACCGTCCTGGCGGCCGTGCATCAGGCGAGTGCCGGTGCGGTGACGGCCCGGTTGGATTGAGCCCGCCGACGGTCTATGTAAGCACCAGCGTTTCGAAGAGGATCACCGACCGCCACCGGGGCGGACCCGGTCGTTCCTCGGCAACGGAGGCGACGCAATGAGCATCAAAGTTGGCGACAAGATTCCGACGGCCGGCCTGAAGACCAAGACCGCCGAGGGCATCCAGGATGTGAAGACCGCCGATCTGTTCGGCGGCAAGACGGTCGTGCTGTTCGCCCTGCCGGGCGCGTTCACGCCGACCTGCTCGGCCAAACACCTGCCGGGCTACGTCGCCAAGGCAGCCGACCTGAAGGGCAAGGGCGTCGACGCCATCGCCTGCCTGTCGGTCAACGACGCCTTCGTGATGGACGCTTGGGGCAAGGACCAGAAGGTCGGCGACAATGTCATGATGCTGGCCGACGGCAACGCCGACTTCACCAAGGCCGTTGGCCTTGAGATGGACGGCAGCGGCTACGGCATGGGCACCCGCTCCAAGCGCTACGCCATGGTCGTCAAGGACGGCGTGGTGAAGGACCTGTTCGTCGAGGAGCCGGGCCAGTTCGAGGTTTCCAGCGCCGACTACGTGCTCGGCAAGCTCTGAGACACGGCCTCTCAGGAGGTTTGGCGGGGGTGCCTTCGGGCGCCCCCGCTTCGTTTCAGCGGGCGGCTTCCCGCATCGCCGCGATCGCCATGCGGGCCAGTTCGTCAGCGCGTTCGTTCTCCGGATGCCCGGCGTGGCCCTTGACCCAGTGCCAGGCGACGTCATGCGCCTTGGCGGCGGCGTCCAGGCGCTCCCACAGATCCTGGTTCTTCACCGGCTTCTTGTCCGCGGTCTTCCAGCCGCGCGCCTTCCAAGCCTTCATCCATTTGGTGATGCCGTCGCGCACATAGGTGCTGTCGGTGGTCAGGTCGACCGGAACCCGCCGGCTCAACGCCTCCAGCGAGGCGATCGCCGCCATCAGCTCCATCCGATTGTTGGTGGTCAGCGGCTCGGCGCCCGACAGTTCCTTCTCGGTGCCGCGCCAGCACATCACCGCCCCCCAGCCGCCCGGGCCGGGGTTTCCGCTGCACGCTCCGTCGGTGAAGATCGCGACCCTCTCGGCCGCCACGTCAGAGCCCATAGGCCCCGGGTCCCGAAGCGCTCTGATAGAAGCGCAGCTTCTGGTGATATTCCATGGGATCCTTCGGCTTCACGAACGCCCCTTCCGGGTGGTTGAGCCAATCGTACAGCCGGGTCAGCAGGAACCGCAGAGCCGAGCCGCGGGCCAGGATCGGGATCGCCTCGCGCTCGGCCGGCGTCAGGGTGCGGACGGTCTGGTAGCCACTGACCAGCTGGCGGGCCTTGGTGACGTTGAAGCTGCCGTCGGTCTCGAAGCACCACGCGTTCAGGCAGATCGCCAGATCGTAGGTCAGCGCGTCGGTGCAGGCGAAATAGAAATCGATCAGCCCCGATACGTCGTCACCCAGGAAGAATACGTTGTCGGGGAACAGGTCGGCGTGGATCGTGCCGATCGGCAATCCGTCCGGCCAGCTGCGCTCCAGCAGGCCGAGTTCCTGGTTCAGCGCGTTGTACAGGCCGTGGTAGATCTGGTTCGACTTCATGCCGCAGGCTTCGAGCAGCGGTCGCCACCCCGCAACCGACAGGTTGTTGGCGCGGGTCATCGTGAAATCGGCGCCGGCCACATGCATGGCCGCCATCGCCGCGCCCAGGGACCGGCAATAGGCCGGCTGGATCCGGCGGTGCCACATGCCCTCAAGGAACGTCACGATGGCCGCCGGTCGACCGTTCAAGGTGCGCAGCGTCACCCCGTCGCGCGCCGGTACCGGCTGCGGACAGCTCAAACCCTTGGCCGCCAGATGGTCCATCAAGCCGATGAAGAACGGCAGCTCCTCCAGCTTCACACGCTTTTCGTAGAGCGTGAGGATGTAGGTCGAGCGGGTGGTCCGGACCAGGAAGTTGGAGTTCTCAACCCCTTCCGCGATTCCGGCAAACGAGGTCACCTCGCCGATGTCGTATTCGGCAAGGAACGCCTGCAGTTCGTCGTCGGAAACCGGTGTGTAGACGGCCATGGGAGACTCGGGTCGGGGCTACGAGGCCAGCTCGCGGGGCAGTTTGAAACGGATATCCTCGCGGGCGACCGCGACCTCTTCGACGTTGACGGGGCGCAGCGCCCGGCAGGCGCTGACAACCTGCTCGACCAGCACCTCGGGAGCCGACGCTCCAGCGCTGATGCCGAGGCGGGATACGCCGCGCAGCCAGTTCGCGTCGATGTCCGCCGGGCCGGAAATCAGCCGAGCGTCAGCGCAGCCGGCCGCCTTGGCCACCTCCACCAAGCGCTTGGAATTGGATGAGTTCGACGAACCGATCACCACGAACGCGTCAACCTGGGGGGCGATCGCCTTGACCGCGTCCTGCCGGTTGGTGGTGGCGTAGCAGATGTCTTCCTTGTTCGGCGCCGCGACGTCCGGGAAGCGGCGCTTCAGGATCTCCACGATTCGCGCGGTGTCGTCGACCGACAAGGTGGTCTGGGTCGCGAAGGCCAACGGCATGCCGGGCACCGGCGGTTCGAAGACCGCCGCCTGCGCCTCGTCCTCGACCAGGCTCATCGCGCCCTCGGGCAACTGGCCCATCGTGCCGATCACTTCCGGGTGCCCTTCGTGGCCGATCAGCACCACGTGGCGGCCCTGCTTGTGATAGCGCTCGGCCTCCAGATGCACCTTGCTGACCAGCGGGCAGGTGGCGTCGACATAGATCATGTTGCGGCGCGCCGCGTCGGCCGGCACCGATTTCGGCACTCCGTGGGCGCTGAACACCACCGGCCGGTCAACCGGGCATTCGTCCAGTTCCTCCACGAACACCGCCCCCTTGGCGCGAAGGCTGTCCACCACATGGCGGTTGTGGACGATCTCGTGCCGGACATAGACCGGGCTGCCCCATTTCTCGAGCGCCTGCTCGACGATCTGGATGGCGCGGTCGACACCGGCGCAGAATCCGCGCGGTGCGGCGAGAACGATGGTGAGCGGTTCGGTCATGGCGTCGCGGTTTTCTCGCGAATGGGAAGCCGCGTCAATTGCGCCGACCCGGGTGGCGGGCTATCGTCCGCGGCGTTTTCCTTGCCCTGGAGAGAGCCGATGCCCGAGCCGGTATGCGCGCAGAAGTCACCCTACGCGATCGACGTCGAGGAAGGTCGGGCGTATTTCTGGTGCGCCTGCGGCCGTAGCCAGAAGCAGCCGTTCTGCGACGGGTCGCATAGCGGCACCGGCATCCAGCCGACGCGCTACAAGGCCGAGCGGGCCGAAACCGTGTTCTTCTGCGGGTGCAAGTCCACGAAGGACGGCCCGTTCTGCGACGGCACCCACAACACGCTTTGATGAACGACACCGATGACTGTGGCGACAGCGATGCGTCGATTGGTCCTGGCTGCCGTGCCGGCGGCTCTCTTGTTGGCTGGCTGCTCGTCCAGCGAACCGCCTCCACCCTGTCCGTCGGTCGGGACGCCGGCGCTGCTTGAAAATTTCACCCAGTTCGAGCCGGGCGGTGGGCGTGACCTGACCCAGGTCCGCTTCTCCGGACGGTTGTCTGGATTCCAGTCGACCTGCGAGTACGACGAAAAGGGCGTGGATCTGGAACTCGCGCTGCAGATGATCGTCGAGCGCGGATCGGCCGATCGCGAGCGCAAGGTTGACGTTCAGTACTTCGTCGCGGTCGAGGACGGCCCGGGCAACATCACCGCCAAGCAGGTCTTCGACGTGACCATTCCGTTCGAGGGCAACAGCCGGCGTCTGGCCCGTGTCGAAGAGATTTCCCTGCGCGTTCCGGCACCGGCCGGGCACGGATTCAAGCAGACGCGGATCCTCGTCGGCTTTCAACTCACCGCCGAGCAGGTCGAGTACAATCGCAGCCGGAAGCCCTAACGCATCCCGGGGTCCAGCCGACAGAGACCGGACCCCGGTTAGGATTCAAGCTCAGCGGATTGGGCGTTCGGCCACATCCTGAACGAACGCCGACACGTCCCGGGCAAACCGAGCCGGCTCCTCCCAATGCAGGCCGTGGCCGGCGCCCTTGTAGACCAGCAGCCGGGAGCCCGGAATGCCCGCCAGCAACGCGTCCTGGTCGGCACGCGGGGCGAACGCGTCACGCTCACCCCAGACCAGCAGCGTCGGGCTGGCAATACCCGCGAAATCCGCTGCCCGGTCGTCCTGAAGCAGGCCCTGGAGGGCCGCACGCCACACCCGGGCCGGCGTTTTCAGGCTCTCGCCGATCACCGTCTCCAGGAACCCGGCCGGTACCGGCCGGGCTAAGGTGCCTTCCTGGAATTCCCGGACAAAAGCGGAGCTGACGGGATCGAGGAGCCCCGATACGACCTCGATCCAGAGCCCCTCGATGTCGGGATTACCGCGGATCGCCGCGAAGGTTCCGACCAGCACCAGGCCGGTCACTCGGCGTGGATGGTCGAGCGCCAGGCGCCGCGCGATCATGCTGCCCATCGAGTGGCCCGCGACGACAGCGGATCCGATCCCGAGAACGTCCATCAGGCCCGCCACGTCGTCGGCAAAGTCGTCCATTCCATAGCCGGCATCCGGTCGTCCGGCGTCGCCATGCCCCCGCAGGGTCGGGACGATCACTCTGACCGAGCGTGGCAGGTATGGCAGCACGGGCTCGAACGACCGCCAGGAATCGGTGTATCCGTGAAGCATGATCACCGGATGCCCGTCGGGATCGCCCCGCTCTGCGTACGGCAGGCGTAGGTTCCCCGGCAGGGTCGCGACGCCGTGGCGAATCCCTGGACGATTGTCAGCCTGCCCCCGCGCCGAAGCGCAATCGAGCGGCTTTGTCTGAGGCAGCATCGTCAGGCGGCCTTCCGGCATTGACCGGCGATCTGCTCGATGTGCCGGTGATCCGTGCCGCAGCAGCCTCCCAGGACGCTGATGTGGCCAAGACGTGCCCGCAAATCGCGGTAGAGAGCGCCGAGCTCGACCGGATCGCCGGCGTCGAGTTCGGTCGCCCGATCGAGCTCGGCATGACTACAGCGCGAAGCGTTCGCCCGCACACCCCGGATCCTCGACACCCACGGCTGACCCGCCACAAGCTGTTCGGCAAAATGCGTGGGATGAGCGCAGTTGATCATGTAGTAGGCCGGCGCAGCACCGGTCGCCGCGTCGACTGCCGCAATGGCATCCTGAAGAGGCTGTCCGGTCGGCAACCGGCCATTGGTTTCGACGGTGAACGAGATCGCCACCGGCATGCCTCTGGATTTCGCCGCCAGCGCTACGCCCACGGCTTCGGGGGTGTTGGTCATGGTGATCGCCGTCACCATGTCGGCGCCGGCGGTCGCGAACACGGCGATCTGACGGCCGTGATAGGCCTGCGCCTCTGCTGCCGTCATGACCTTTCCCGGATCGTATCCGTCGCCGCGCGGGCCGACGCACCCGCTGACGACCATCGGCGATCCTTCGGTCTGGAGTTCGGCGCGCAGCCCGTGCAGCAGATCAATGGCCATACGGTTGGTTTCGTCGAGAGCCGTCAGGGACACCCCGACCTTGTCCGCCCAATCGGCACTGGCTCGCCAGGTGGCACTCTCCAGAATGAACCCGACCCCGTTCAGCCGGGCAATCTCCGCGTGCCGCCGGTAGTAGCGCCGCAACGTCTCCCGGCCGGTCTCGTCCTGCAGCAACCGGAAAGCTGCAAAATAGGGAAGGTCGAGACCTTCCAAATAGATCAGGGTGGTCTCGATGCCGCCGTCGGTCAGGAAGATCCGGTCCGCAAGTTGGGGCAGGTGTTCACGATACGACTTCATAGGTCGGTCCTTTAGCGGGAACCGCAGGAATCCCCGGTCAGCGAGCGCCGCACGACGGCTACGCCCGCCGGACCCAGTCTTCCGGCTGCTCAGGTTTCGAAGTGGTGGTAACTTATGGGCGAACAGTCGTCGTGGAGAATGACCGGAGCGCCGGAGTTCTTGCCCGTTACGCCGGATTGTCGGAGAAGCCGCAGATGGACCCGCTGCTCGACATGTTACGGACGATCCGTCTGACCGGCGGGATCTTTCTCGAAGCCGATTTCACGGCGCCCTGGTGCGTGACCTCCGAGATCACGGCCGACGACTTCCTGCCTCATATTGCCGTACCCGCTCACGTCGTCGCCTATCACTATGTCGTTGAAGGCCGGGTCGAACTGCTGATCGAGGGCGAACCCCCAAGGGGTGCCGAGGCGGGGTCGATCATCGTCTTCCCGCGGAACGACCGCCACCGGGTCGGCAGTGAACTTGGTTCTGCGGCGGCCTCGATGGATCATCTGATCCAGCCCGGTGACTCCGGCAACCTGGCACGAATACGCCATGGTGGTGGCGGTGCCGCAACCAGGATCCTGTGCGGCTATCTCGGCAGCGACACGCCAAACCACCCGATTTTTGCGGCCCTGCCCAGGGTAATGACGCTCGACGTTGCCAACGGCGCGTCGGGAAACTGGATTGAGGCATCGATCCGCTACGCCGCCAACGAGTTGGAGAGCAAGCGCACCGGTTCACTGTCGGTTCTCAGCAAACTGGCCGAGCTTCTGTTCGTCGAAGCGGTACGTCGATATGCCGACACTACGCCGTGCGGCCAGAGCGGATGGCTATCGGGCTTGCGGGATCCCGTCATCGGCAGGGCGCTGGCTTTGGCGCACGGCCAGGCGACCCGGCGCTGGACATCGGTCGAACTGGCCCGCGAGGCCGGGCTGTCGCGATCGGCATTCACTGACCGGTTCATCGGCTTGGTCGGCATCCCGCCGATTCGCTATCTCGCCTTGTGGCGGCTGCAAAGTGCTGCCGATCGGCTGCGCGACACAACCGACACGATCTCCCGGATCGCCTACGACAGCGGCTACGAGTCGGAAGCCGCTTTCAGCCGCGCGTTCAAACGTGCCTTCGGTCTGCCGCCGGCCGCGTGGCGTCGACAGGCGCTTGCGTCCGCCGCCTGACTCGGCAGCGTAGGGCCAGGAGATCACGCGTCAGGCTTGAAACCTTGGCGGGTGACGTTATTCTGGCCGCCTCATACCCACGAACCTCGGGGGAGAGAGCGACGGGCCAGCGGTGCAAACCGACGGTCGCGGTCGACGCCGAAGGAGCAACCGCCCCGGAAACTCTCAGGCGAACGTACTCCGAGGTGAGGTAACTCTGGAGAGCAGGCGCCGGATCACGTTGGTCCGAGCGTCTCACCGACGGGGAACGCCCGGCAGTCCACCGCCTGGCTAATCTCTCAGGTCTTTCGGACAGAGGGGGCACGCACGGCACTTCCGCCGTCGCGTAGCCGTCGCCGGAGGACTGATGACCGATTCACCGAATCTGAAGACCACGCCGCTCACCGCCCTGCACGAATCCCTCGGCGGCAAGATGGTGCCGTTCGCCGGCTACATGATGCCAGTGCAGTTTCCGCTGGGCGTGCTGAGCGAGCATCGCCACACCCGTGCCAAGGCCGGGCTGTTCGACGTCTCCCACATGGGCCAGTTGCGGATCGACGGCCACGATGCCGGCTCCCGGCTGGAGACACTGGTGCCGGGCGACATCGTCGGGCTCGGTACCGGCCGCATGCGCTACACCCAGTTCACCAACGCCGACGGCGGCATTCTGGACGACCTGATGGTCACCAACGCCGGCGATCACCTGTTCGTCGTGGTCAATGCCGCTTGCAAGGAAGCCGATACCGCGCTCCTGAAGGGCAGCCTCGGTAAGGCCGTCGTTGAGTTACCGGATCGCGCACTGCTGGCGCTGCAGGGTCCCGCTGCCGAGGGCGTGCTGAAGACCCTGGCCCCGGCCGCCGCCGAGATGGCCTTCATGACCTATGCCGCGATGGACGTGGCGGGAATCCCCTGCTTCGTCACCCGCTCCGGGTACACCGGCGAGGACGGTTACGAAATCTCCGTACCGGCCGACCGTGCCGCCACTCTTGCCGAACAGTTGCTGGCCCATCCGGATGTCGAGCCGATCGGCCTGGGCGCGCGCGATTCGCTGCGGCTGGAGGCCGGGCTGTGCCTGTATGGCCATGACATCGACACCACCACCAGCCCGATCGAGGCGGCCCTGACCTGGAGTATCGGCAAGCGTCGGCGCGAAGAAGGCGGCTTTCCCGGCGCCGTCCGGATCCAGTCCGAGATCGCCAACGGCCCGGCTCGCCGGCGGGTCGGCATCAAGCCGGAAGGCCGGGCGCCGGCGCGCGAGGGCACCGAAATCACCGATGCCGACGGCCGCGCGATCGGCCAGGTCACCAGCGGCGGCTTCGGGCCGAGCGTCGATGGCCCGGTGGCGATGGGTTACGTCGAGACCGGCTTTGCGAAGGACGGCACCGCGGTGCAACTGGTCGTGCGCGGCAAGCCGATGCCGGCCCGGGTGACCCGTCTGCCGTTCGTGGCGCCGGGCTACAAACGCGGTTGAATGAATTGAATGAACGCAGGAGGGTGCGATGACCGTTAAGTACACTGAGGATCACGAGTGGGTCCGCGTTGAAGGTGGGGTTGCGACCGTCGGTATTACCGACCACGCACAGGAACAGCTGGGCGATGTGGTGTTCGTGGAGCTTCCGGACACCGGCCAGACTGTCGCCAGGGGCGATGCGTCCGGTGTGGTCGAATCGGTCAAGGCGGCGAGCGAGATCTACGCCCCGGTCTCCGGCGAGATCGTCGAGGTCAACCAGGCCCTGGTCGACACGCCGGGCACGGTCAATTCCGATCCGACTGGTGCGGGCTGGTTCTACAAGATCAAGTTTTCCGACCCGAGCGAGTTGGACGGCCTGATGGACGAGGCCGCGTACAAGGCCCACGCCGGCGGCTGAGACGCCGCCGCAAGGTCCGCACCACCCCTTACTTTCGATCCAGTGGCCCAACAGGCCGGACGCCCGTGACCCCGGCGTCCGGATTGGGCCGGCAGGAGGACAGGACAGCATGACCCGGCCGACCTTGAACGAGATGAGCGCCCGCGACGCGTTCGTATACCGCCACATCGGCCCCAGCGCCGACGAGACTGCCGCGATGCTGACGGCCCTCGGCTACGAGTCGCTGGAGGCGCTGACCGACGCCGCTGTGCCCAAGGGGATCCGGCGAGAGCAGGCGATGGCGCTGGACGCGCCGCAGGGCGAGGCCGAGACGCTGGCCGAGTTGGCCGACATGGCGGCCCAGAACAAGGTGGTCAAATCGCTGATCGGCCAGGGCTACTACGGCACCGAGACACCGGGTGTGATCCTGCGCAACGTGCTGGAGAACCCGGCCTGGTACACCGCCTATACGCCGTACCAGCCGGAAATCAGCCAGGGCCGCCTGGAAGCGCTGCTGAACTTCCAGACCATGGTCGCCGACCTTGCCGGCATGGACATCGCCAACGCCTCGCTGCTCGATGAAGGCACCGCGGCGGCCGAGGCGATGATGCTGCTGCGCAAGCTCGCCAAGAATCCCGGCAAGGTGTTCTTCGTGTCGATGCGCTGCCATCCGCAGACCATCGATGTGGTGAAGACCCGCGCCGAGCCGATGGGGGTCGAGGTGGTGGTCGGCGACGAGTTTGCCGGCATGCCTGCCGACGCCTTCGGGTTCCTGCTGCAATACCCGGCGTCACGCGGTGGCGTGCACAACTACGCCGACATCGTCGATCGGGCGCACGGCAACGGCGCGATGGTCGCCGTGGCGGCCGACCCGCTGGCCCTGACCCTGCTGACCCCGCCGGGCGAGTGGGGAGCCGACGTGGTGATCGGCACCACCCAGCGCTTCGGCGTGCCTCTCGGATTCGGTGGCCCGCACGCCGCCTACATGGCGACTCGCGACGCCCACAAGCGCTCAATGCCCGGCCGCCTCGTCGGGGTGTCGGTGGACGCCGACGGCCGCCCGGCCTACCGGCTGGCGCTGCAGACCCGCGAGCAGCACATCCGCCGCGAGAAGGCGACGTCCAACATCTGCACCGCGCAGGTCCTGCTGGCGGTCATCGCGTCGATGTACGCGGTCTACCACGGCCCGGACGGCCTGGTCCGGATCGCGCGACGGGTTCACCGCCTGACCGCGGTCCTGGCCGAAGGGTTGCGGCGCCTCGGCTACGACCTGGGCAGCGAGGCGTTCTTCGACACGGTGCGGGTCGTCTCGACCGACTGGGCGGCATCGCTTTGGGAAGCCGCCCGAGTCGAGGGCCTGAACATCCGGCTGCTCGACGACGGGGTGGCGGTGTCCTTGGATGAAACCTGCACGCGCGCGACGGTCGAGAAGCTTTGGACCTGTTTTCGGCAGGGTTCGGACGCCGAATTCGACTTCGACTCGATCGAGGCCAGCGTCGAAGACGCGATTCCCGCCGATCTGGCGCGCACGTCCGACTTCCTGACCCACCCGGTATTCCACCAATACCGCTCGGAGACCGAGATGCTGCGCTACCTGCGCCGGCTCTCCGACAAGGACATCGCGCTCGACCGCTCGATGATCCCGCTCGGCTCGTGCACCATGAAGCTGAACGCGACTGCCGAGATGATTCCGATCACCTGGCCGGGATTCGCGAACATCCATCCGTTTGCGACTCCAGACCAGACCGCCGGTTATCACCGACTGACCACCGACCTGGAGCGCATGCTGGCAACCGCCACTGGATATGCGGCCGTCTCGCTGCAGCCGAACTCCGGCGCCCAGGGCGAATACGCCGGACTGCTGGTGATCCGCGCCTACCATCAGGCGCGCGGCGAAGGCCACCGCGATGTCTGCCTGATCCCGTCCTCGGCCCACGGCACCAACCCGGCATCCGCCGCCATGGCCGGCATGCGGGTGATCGTCGTGGCCTGCGACGCCAAGGGCAACGTCGACGTCGACGATTTGAAGGCCAAGGCGATCCAGCACGCCGACAAACTGGCCGCATTGATGATCACCTACCCGTCGACCCACGGCGTGTTCGAGGAGCGGGTGAAGGAGATCTGCCGGATCGTCCACGACCACGGCGGGCAGGTCTACACCGACGGCGCCAACCTGAACGCGCTGGTCGGGCTGGTGTCGCTGCAGGAGCTCGGCTCCGACGTCAGCCACATGAACCTGCACAAGACCTTCTGCATCCCGCACGGCGGCGGCGGCCCGGGCGTCGGCCCGATCGGCGTGGCCGAGCACCTGGTGCCCTACCTGCCCGGCCACACCGAACTGGATAACATGGACACCGCGATCGGCCCGGTATCGGCGGCTCCCTGGGGGTCGGCCGGCATCCTGCCGATCAGCTGGGCCTACATCCGGATGATGGGCGGGGAAGGCCTGACCCTGGCGACCCGCACCGCAATCCTGAACGCCAACTACATCGCCAAGCGGTTGTCGGACCACTATCCGGTGCTCTACACTGGGCCGAACGGGCTGGTGGCGCATGAATGCATCATCGACCTGCGGCCGATCAAGGAACTCAGCGGCGTCACCGTCGACGATGTCGCCAAGCGGCTGATCGACTACGGATTCCACGCCCCGACCATGAGCTTCCCGGTCGCCGGCACGCTGATGATCGAACCGACCGAGAGCGAAAGCCAGGCCGAGCTTGACCGGTTCTGCGACGCCATGATCGCGATCCGCGAGGAAATTCGCGCGATTGAACGCGGCGAGCACAAGGTCGAGGACTCGGCCCTGCGGCATGCCCCGCACACCGCCGATGACCTTCTGGGTGAGACCTGGGACCGCCCCTACCCGCGCCGCACAGGGGCGTTTCCGACGCCCGGCATGGAGGCGTCCAAGTACTGGCCGCCGGTCTCCCGCATCGACAATGTGTACGGCGACCGCAACCTGATCTGCTCCTGCCCGCCGATCGAAGCCTATCAGGATGCCGCGGAGTAGGACGGCATCGCGCACGGCGGTCCGGAACCCTACGAAGAATAGGAGGGCTCCGGACCGCCGTCGTGCTCACATCATGGCCGCACGATGGTCCAGCCGGCCTCGTTCAGTTCGATCAGGGTGACAACGCCGGCGGGTACGATCTTGGCGTTGCCGACCAGCGGTGGGGTCTTGCCCTCCTTCTTGGCCATGCCCTCCAGGGTGTTGTTGCAGGCCTGAAACGTCACGTTCGGCATGCTCTTAGCAAATCCCAAGACCCGCGCCTTCACGTCGTCCGGCGCGGTGTCCTCGCGCAGCATGTGCAGGCCCGCGTTGAAGGCGACAATCGCGATCTGCACCTCCTCGCCACGCTCCGCGTACAGCCGCGATACGTTGGCGGCGACGTTCAGGACCGTGCTCATCTTCTGCGGGTCCTTGTCGCTGATCTGCAGCGCCAGCCTATGCTCCTTGGTGCCCGCCAGCGCCGGTGCCGCGAGCACGGCGACCACCACCAGAACAGCGAGAGCCCTGACGAAATGCATCAAACGGTTCATGAGACGTTCCTCCCGAACGGGTTCGATCGGTCCGTTGACCGACCAACATCAATCATTCAAAAATAAATATATTTGCATGTAAATGCGGGGCGACGTTGGTAACGCCGTTGTGCATGCGCCAGAGGCGGGCACCCCGACTAAGTCAGCCCACCGTAGTCGTGGGTGTACTCCATCGCCTCGAACCGCTGGAAGCCCTGCCGCACGGTCTTGCCGGGCCAGATGTAGTCGACGCAGCCTTGAACCGGCCGGTAGATCGCGGTGTAGACGGTCGGCGAAGTGGTGCCGCACGAGTAGATCGGCGGGTACAGGAAGCGCGCGGTCAGGTCCTGCAGGGTCATCGCCGGATCACTCAGCGCTTCTTGCGCAACACGCAACCGCTCGACCGTCCTGGACCATTTCGCCAACTCCGGCCACACGACCGTTTCCTGATGGTTCGTCGTGGCACGATCTCGCGTCACCGCCGGTGCGCGATCGGGGCCAAGATACACTGTCGCGTAGTCGCCCGACCGGTCGAGCAGCATGACGTTGTGAGACAGGGCGATCGGGATCCGGCAGAGTGCCGCCACCGCCTGCTCTACGCGGCTGCAAGTCTCCAGCAGGTAGCGCGTGATCAGGATGACCGCGAAGCCGAGCCCCTGCGCCGGCGCACCGGTGTTGTCACGTTAACGTGCCTGAGGTTGCGGGTTCAATGATCCGGGCGTAGGCGGTGTCGATGCAAACAGAGAAAATCAGCTACAAGCGCCACCGCTTTCCGCCTCAGATCATTTCTCATGTTGTCTGGCTCTACGCCCGGTTCAACTTGAGCCTGCGCGAGGTCGAGGAGCTTATGCTGGAACGTGGTGTGGACGTTTCGTATGAGACGATCCGGCGCTGGACCGTCAAGTTCGGTCCCCGGATCGCCCACGTTCTGCGGCGACGGCAGCCTCGCCCTGGTGATGTTTGGCATCTGGACGAAGTCGTCGTGAAGATCGCGGGCCGGTCATACTGGCTGTGGCGCGCCGTCGACCAACACGGTGTCGTTCTTGAGGAAATCTTACAATCGAAGCGAGACAAGCGCGCTGCAAAGCGGCTTTTGATCAAGCTGATGAAACGTTGGGGCTTCGTGCCCAAAAGGATCATTACGGACAAACTGCGCTCATATGGGGCCGCCAAGCGCGAGGTCGCGCCTGGCCTTGATCATTGGTCACACAAGGGGCTCAATAACCGCGCCGAGAACAGCCACTTGCCCTTCCGAAAACGAGAGCGGGTGATGCAAGGCTTCCGATCACCGGGTGGATTACAACGCTTCGTGTCTATGCAATCCGCAACCCGCAATCGTTACTCTGTCCCAGCCCGCCGTCGTTCCGCCCTCACCATTCGCTACCATCGGCTCGAAGCGTTCGAAGCTTGGAAATCCGCGGCACATGCCGCTTGATCAACGACCGGCATGCCAACTTGCTAACTCGACGAGTTAACGTGACAACACCGCGACGACAACGTGTGGTTTTTGGTCAACCGATGATGTTCGACGGCTTCGACACCCGCCGGATCGTGGTCGACGGTGTCGATGTGCCCGTCCGGACTGCCGGAAGCGGACCACCTGTCCTGCTGCTGCACGGTTTTCCGCAGACGCACACCGCCTGGCATCAAGTGGCGCCGGCGTTGTCCGGCGAGTTCACGGTAGTTGTCCCGGATCTGCCGGGGTATGGAGCGTCGCGCGGGCTTGAGCCGACCGCCGAGAAATTTGCCAAGCGCAATCTCGCCCGGCTCATGGTCGGCTTGATGGACACCCTCGGCCACGGTCGATTCGCGTTGGCGGGTCACGATCGTGGTGCCCGCATCGGCTACCGGCTGGCGCTCGACCACCCAGGCCGGATAACCCGCTTCGCCCCAATCGACATCCTGCCGACCCTGGAAGTCTGGGAGGCGATGAACTGGCAGGCGGCGTTGGGCTCGTACCACTGGCTGTTGCTGGCGCAGCCGGCGCCCCTGCCGGAGAATCTAGTCGGCGCCGACGGGCCCGGCTACGTCCGTCACCTGATCGACCGTTGGGCCGGGCACCACGATCGCCTCGACCCGACGGCCGTGGCCGCCTACGCCCGGGCGTTCGCCGATCCGGCCGTGGTTGCGGCGGCCTGCGCGGACTACCGGGCCGGTGCGACCCTGGATGTTGAGCATGACCGGGTCGATCGCGATGCCGGACGGAAGATCGACTGCCCGGTGCTGTTGATCTGGGCACGCCGCTACCTCAAGGAACGCGGTCGCCGGCATCTGGACGTCTGGCGTTCCTGGGCCGAGGATGTGCGGGAACTGCCGCTCGACTGCGGTCACTTCGTCGCCGAGGAGGCGGCGCAGGACTGCGCGGCGGCGTTGTTGTCCTTCTTTTCCGAGGAATATCATGCTCGATGATCCGCCGCTGCTCACCGTTCGCCGCACCTTTGCGCGGCCGGGCCCGAAACAGATCGAGGCGTTTCGCGGGGTGCCGACCGCGCAGATCGTCGATGCGATGGACGGCCGCGGCGCCCTCGACCGGTCGATCAAGCCGCAGGTTCGTCCCGGAACGGCGTTGGTCGGCCCGGCGCTGACGGCGTTCGCCTATCCCGCAGACAATCTGGCGCTCCTGGGCTGTCTCGATGTCCTGCAACCCGGTGACATCGTGGTGTGCGCGACCGACAGCTACCGCGAGACCGCGCTGACCGGCGATCTGCTGGCCGGCATGCTGCGCAACGCCGGGGCGGTTGCGTTGGTGACCGACGGCGCGATCCGAGACCAGGACGGTGTCGAGGCGGCCGGTCTGCCGGTCTGGCACGGTGGTGTCACGCCCAATTCACCGGCGCGGTTCGGGCCGGGGTCCGTCGGCCTGCCGGTCACTTGCGGCGGGGTGCCGGTCGCCTCGGGCGACCTGATCGTCGCCGACCGCGACGGCGTGGTGGTGATTCCGCACGCCCGGATCGACGAGGTGGCGGAACGGGTCGCCCTGATCCGTGAGGCGGAAGCCGCAACCGAGGCGCAGGTGAAGGCCGGTATGGTGCGCCCGCCATGGCTGGACGCCGTGTTCGGAACCGATAAGGTGCGTGAGATCGAGTAACCCGACACCGGACGACGCAGCGCCGCCATGACCGATCGCCGTTTCGACCGCCGCCGTCGCTTGAACCGGATGACCGCCGTGAACCCGCGGGTGCCGCGTCCGCCAGGCCGTACCCTCGACCCGGAGCGGCGACTGCGTGGTCTGGTCGATATCGAGGAAGATGACGCCATCGACCGGCGTTCAAGTTCGCCGATGGGGAAGCTCGGCCGCCGGCTTGGGCCCAAAGGGCGGTTCTTGGTGGTATCGATCGTCATCGGCACGGCGATCACCATGGGCTCGATCTTCTGGGAGCAGTGGAGCAACGAGACCGCGACTGCGGCCAATCCTGCCAACCCGGCGCAGGTTGCTCTCGGCCACAGCCTGTACGACCAGCACTGCGCGTTCTGCCATGCCGCCGACCTGCAGGGCCGGACCGGCTGGGACGGCGACCATCCCAACGGCAACCGCCCGCCGCTGCCGCTGGACGGAGCCGGTGCGATCTGGCGGCTTGGTGATCGCGACCTGTTCGACGTCATCAAGTTCGGCGGCCAGCCGTTCTCGCCGCCGACCTACAAGAACGACATGCCGGGATTCGAAGGCCGGCTCTCCGACGCCGACCTGTGGGCAATCCTGGCCTTCGTCAAATCGCGTTGGCCGGCGGAGATCCACGAAAAGCAAGAGCAGGCGGCGGCAGAACGGGCGAAGTAGGATCGATGCGATGCACAAGCGCTTCGTGTTCGTTCGCGAGGATCGCCCCGAGGTGGAGTGGCTTGCCCGGTTCACGGCGGGTAGGGATGACGCGTGCCGCTGGTATCTCGGCGATCGGCGCACGACGCCGTCTACCACGGGTTCGGCTGGACCGAGGCTGGATTGGTACAAAGGAGCAGGGCGAGGCGATCCGCCGACGGCGGTCGAATGCAGAGTCGCGCTCCACCGGTATCTGCCGGAACTGCTGCCACACTACGACCGGGTCTGCGCGATGGTCGGCAGGGACGAACTCGACCACTGCATTCTGAGCCATTACCGTCCGCCGCCCGAGGCTGCCGGATGTACATTGGCGCTCTGGCATGGTGAGGGAGGTCCGGCTCTGGTCCGGCAGCAGGACTTCCCGCTCGACATGGTGTCGGATCGGTTCGAGATGACGGACTGGTCGGGCCGTCGCGTCATCGGTAAGGCGCAGCGGCCCTGGGGCGGGTTGCACGACGGGATCAATGACGATGGGCTGGTCGTGACCTCTACCTTTGGCGGTGCGCCGGTGTTGTCACGTTAACTCGTCGAGTTAGCAAGTTGGCATGCCGGTCGTTGATCAAGCGGCATGTGCCGCGGATTTCCAAGCTTCGAACGCTTCGAGCCGATGGTAGCGAATGGTGAGGGCGGAACGACGGCGGGCTGGGACAGAGTAACGATTGCGGGTTGCGGATTGCATAGACACGAAGCGTTGTAATCCACCCGGTGATCGGAAGCCTTGCATCACCCGCTCTCGTTTTCGGAAGGGCAAGTGGCTGTTCTCGGCGCGGTTATTGAGCCCCTTGTGTGACCAATGATCAAGGCCAGGCGCGACCTCGCGCTTGGCGGCCCCATATGAGCGCAGTTTGTCCGTAATGATCCTTTTGGGCACGAAGCCCCAACGTTTCATCAGCTTGATCAAAAGCCGCTTTGCAGCGCGCTTGTCTCGCTTCGATTGTAAGATTTCCTCAAGAACGACACCGTGTTGGTCGACGGCGCGCCACAGCCAGTATGACCGGCCCGCGATCTTCACGACGACTTCGTCCAGATGCCAAACATCACCAGGGCGAGGCTGCCGTCGCCGCAGAACGTGGGCGATCCGGGGACCGAACTTGACGGTCCAGCGCCGGATCGTCTCATACGAAACGTCCACACCACGTTCCAGCATAAGCTCCTCGACCTCGCGCAGGCTCAAGTTGAACCGGGCGTAGAGCCAGACAACATGAGAAATGATCTGAGGCGGAAAGCGGTGGCGCTTGTAGCTGATTTTCTCTGTTTGCATCGACACCGCCTACGCCCGGATCATTGAACCCGCAACCTCAGGCACGTTAACGTGACAACACCCCCGCAACTCATCCATGATTTCGCTGGTTGGCAGCGGCACGCTCGGAACAACGGCGGCGGCACCGATCTGCTGACCGCGACGTTCAACTGAAAACACCTTGGCGGGCGCGTGTACCATCTGGGTCTCCCCACCCTTCAACATTCCCTGGATGGCGAGATCCTGATCCAGAGCTGTTAAATTTGCGTTAAGCGTCAAAGTTCGCGGCAAGTCCGGTCCAATAGCGGACACAGGATCTGCCGACCGGGCTCGACGATTTCAGTGTTAGCAGGTTGTTAATCGGTTTCCTCTAGTGGATAGAATCCAACACTTGGTGCCCACGCCTGACGGCGGCGATGATTTTGTCGGGATCGGCTGTCCAGTTGAAGGGCTTCGGATCTGAGGCGTTGTGCTCGTCGAGGAAGCGGTTGATGGCGGCCTGGAGGTCGGCGACAGAGCGGAAGACGCCGCGCTTGAGGCGGCGCTTGGCGAGCCTGGCGAAGAAGCCTTCGACGGCGTTGAGCCAGGAACATGAGGTCGGCACGAAGTTGAAGGTCCAGCGGGGATGGCGGTGCAGCCAGGCGCGGACCTTGGGGTGCTTGTGGGCGGCGTAGTTGTCGAGGACGGCGTGGATCACCTTGCCGGCCGGAACCTGGGCCTCGATGTGGTTGAGGAAGCGGATGAACTCCTGGTGGCGGTGACGCTGCATGTTGCGGCCGATGACGGTGCCGTCGAGCACGTTGAGGGCAGCGAACAAGGTGGTGGTGCCATGGCGCTTGTAGTCGTGGGTCATGGTGCCGGCGCGGCCCTTCTTCAGCGGCAGGCCGGGCTGGGTGCGGTCGAGCGCCTGGATCTGGCTCTTCTCGTCGACGCTGAGCACGATGGCGTGGGCCGGCGGGTCGACATAGAGCCCGACCACGTCGCGCAGCTTGGTCACGAACTCCGGGTCGTTCGAGAGCTTGAACTGCCGGATCCGATGCGGGGCCAAACCGTGAGCACGCCAGATCCGCTGCACCGAACTAACCGAGATGCCGGTCTGTGCCGCCATCGTTGCGGCGGTCCAGTGGGTCGTCTCGCCGGGCGGATCGGTCAGGGTCAGGGCGACGACGCGCTCGGCCACCGAGGGGTCCAGCGGCGGGATCCGCGACGGGCGCGTCTTGTCCCGCAGCAGCCCGTCCACGCCTTCGGCGGCGAAGCGCTCCTGCCAGCGCCAGACCGCCGTCTTGGCGACCCCGGCCTCGCGCATGATCGCGTTGGTGCCCAGGCCCGCGGCGGTGAGCAGCACGATCCGGCAGCGCCAGACGTGCTTTTGCGGGCTGTTGCGGTCCGCCACGATCGCCTCCAGGCGGGCGCGATCGGCGGTACTGACGGTGAAGCTGATCCCGGTGCGCATGCCCCAGACTCGCACGCCACCGAACCCGCGGGAATCCTGAGCGGGATTCTAATGTCGGATTTTATCCACTAGCTTCTGGACCTGCGTTACGGGTACTCGATCGAGGACGCTATGAATTCTGCCGCACAGGACGATCGTTCCCGGCTCGATCCGAGCACGCATTTCATTTTTCAGCACCGCATCTTCAAGTTGCCGGATGCGCGGTTCGAAGTGTCGGGTCGCGACCGCGCGCCGGTTCTGCGGGTTAAGCTGGGTGAACTGGATGCCGTGATCCCGATCGACGATGTCTCGTCCGAGTTCGGAATCAAGCCGGATGCCCAGGACGGCAAGCTGCTCGTCCAGGTTGCGCAGGGCTTGCGCTTCATCCGGGACATCCGGCCGGGCGACTCGATTCCGTCCGAGTTGCTCGACGGCACTGCCAGCTGGCGGGTCGAGGACCACCACCGCGAGATCGCCAAGAACCGCTTGATGATGCAGGTCGCTACCTGGCTGGGCGGGTCTGAGTCGGTAGTGCTCGATCTCCGCGAACTGCGCCGGATGTCGGTAGACGCGTCCATCCAGGACAAAATTCGCGAGGGCATTACCCAGATCGCCGGGACCCTCGGGCTCGGTGCCAACCGACGCGACGAAGTCCTGGACATGATCGACCGGTTCGCGCGCGAGCTCTGCTACATCGAAGCGCTTCGCGACCGCTACAACCTCGCCGGCAGCATCGGCGACAAGCTGGGGCGGGTCGCGAAACTGTACCGCGACGAGAAGCAGTTCCACGAGGAAGTCAGGCGCGCTCAGATCTTGTTCCGGCCCGCGGTCAGCGGCTTCACCGGACTGTTCGATCAGGTCGATGCCCAGACCAGCGAAATCATCGCGGTACTCAAGGGATACGATTCAATGGTCAAGTTCGTGCGCGAGATGCGCGACGAGCTTCATCAGCGCCTGATCATCTGGGACACCATCATCCCAGCCTGGAACGTCAACCTGGAGCGTCGGCACGACGAAATCCGGGAGGCGGTGCGCGCAACGTACCGCTTTGTCGCGTTTCACTTCCCGCAGACCCACGACTGGCTCTAAAGGCGTTTCAAGCGTCTGATCAAGCGCGACGCGCGACCAGGAACAGCCGCCGGAACGGGAAGGCGGTCCGTCCGTCGGCGCCCGGCGGGTAGGCGGCCGCCACCCGCGCCCGGTAGGCGGCTTCGAAGCCCGAGCGATCCGGCTCCTCCAGCGCATCCAGAAACGGCCTCAGCCAAGTCCCCTTGGTCCATTCTGCGACGGGATTTTCGCCGTCCAGGATCTGCAGGTACTCGGTCTCCCAGATATCGAGGGAATCCGCCAGCGGCGCGAGGCGCGAGGCATAGACTCCCGGCTCATCGACCGGTGGCGATGCCAGCATCGGCACGATCCGATCGGCCCAGGGGCCATCGCGGGCAGCGTCCGCGACCGCGGTGTGCGAGGGCGCCCCGAAATTCCGCGGCATCTGGACCGCCAGCCAACCGCCTGGCGCCACCTGCCTGAACAGGTGCGGAAGCAGTTGGTCGTGATTGCCCAACCAGTGCAGCGCGGCGTTCGAGTACAGAACATCGACCAACGGGCTGGCGGTCCAGGTCGCCGCATTGGCTGTCGCAAACGGCAGGCCCGGATGCTCCTCCCGGGCCCGTGCCAGCATGGTGTCCGAATCGTCGATTCCACCGACCGTCGCCGCAGGCCAGCGCTGCGCCAGAATGGCGGTTACGTTTCCGGTACCGCACCCGAGGTCGATGACCCTTCCCGGCGCAGCGACATCGATTCGCGCGAGCAGATCGAGCGCCGGACGCAGGCGATGGTCGGCAAACTTCAGGTATTGAGCGGGATCCCAGGCCATCGGCGCACTCCGCAGTGTTCGCGGCATCATCGTCCAGGATAGGATGCGGGAACCCGTCGGCGTTTAACAGGTTGGAGTCCGTACGGGTGCGGATCGATCGGACGGGCGATGAACGACCGGCGTGATGACACCAGCAAGCCTGGAACCGAAGTCTCCAAGAGCAGCATCCCGAGGGCCATCGCCGACCACGCGTCGGGTCACGAGTTTCCACGGGACGACCGGCCGACCGCCATGCGGCTGCGCAAGATGTCGCAGCGCGATGTCGACGACTCGGTGCAGCGCCATCTGCTGTTCGCCAAGGGCCGCACCGGCGGCGCTCGGGCCAGCTTCGCCGGCTGCGATCTCGGCTATCTCGATTTCAAGTCGACGGAATTGTCCGGCGCCGATTTCTCCGGCGCGCGGCTGGCCCACGCCGACTTGCGTTCGGCCGTTCTGGTATCGGCCAACCTGTTCGCCTGCGACCTGCGGCACACTGATTTTCGGTTCGCCGACCTCAGCCGCGCCGATCTGCCCGGTGCCTGCCTGCGCGGCTCCAACCTGTCCGACGCCAAGCTGGTGGAGGCCGACCTGCGCGACGGCGTACTGCTCAAGCCGGACGCCCGCGGTAACCTGGTGGCGTCGGGCTTTGAAACCGCGTCGGCCGATATCGCCACGGCGACCGCGATCCGCGCCGACATGTCGAATGCCAAGATGTCGAACGCCTTTGTCGTGCAGACCGACCTGACCGACTCGGTGTTGCGCAATGTCCGGCTGTTTCGCGCCGATCTCAGCCACGCCAACCTGACCGGCTCGAACCTGGAAGGCGCCGACCTGACCGAAGCCAACCTGACCGGCGCAATCCTGAACGGCGCGGTGCTGTACAACGCGATCTTCTCGGGAACCACTCTGACCGACGCCGACCTCGCGGGAGCGGCGTTCTCCAACTTCGACCGGGAGGCCCCGCATTTCGCCGGTGCGCGCCTGCCGAAGGTGCTCGATGCGCTCGGCAAGGAAATGCGCACCATGCTAATCGCGCATGACGTCTGGATCCGGTCTTCCGGACGCGAAGGCAAGCGGGCGGATCTGACGCGGCGCGACGCCAGCGGCCAGTCCCTGTCCAGCGTGAACCTGTCGGCGTCGAACATGGAGTTCGTGGTCCTGGTCGGCTGCGACCTGTCGCGCATGGACCTGTTGATGGCCAACATGTCGTTCAGCGATCTGCGCGACGCCGATCTCACCTACGCCGACATGCGGGGCATCACCCTGCGCCGGGCCAACCTAACAGGCGCCAATCTGGTCGGCGCCCAGCTCTCGCCGATCAACATCATCGGCTCGAACGTCCAGCGCTGGGGCGCCCATCTGGAGCACGCCCGGCTTACGCGGGCCAAGCTGCGGGGAGTGGACATGTCGCACGCCTCGCTGCAGCACGCCGACCTGAGCGGGGCCGATCTGCGGGACACG
Source organism: alpha proteobacterium BAL199 (assembly GCA_000171835.1). Lineage (GTDB taxonomy): Bacteria > Pseudomonadota > Alphaproteobacteria > Thalassobaculales > Thalassobaculaceae > Thalassobaculum_A. The sequence goes on from ABHC01000009.1 coordinate 207,310, forward strand.
AATCTGACCGGCGCCAACCTGCAGGACGCCGACTTGACCGACGCGGACATGCGGGGCGCCAATCTGAACGACGCCGACCTGCGTGGCGTCACAGGACATCACACCTGATCAATGAGCGATGTAGCCACCGGCGGTGACTCCGTTCCCGAGGGTGTTGTCACGTTAACGTGCCTGAGGTTGCGGGTTCAATGATCCGGGCGTAGGCGGTGTCGATGCAAACAGAGAAAATCAGCTACAAGCGCCACCGCTTTCCGCCTCAGATCATTTCTCATGTTGTCTGGCTCTACGCCCGGTTCAACTTGAGCCTGCGCGAGGTCGAGGAGCTTATGCTGGAACGTGGTGTGGACGTTTCGTATGAGACGATCCGGCGCTGGACCGTCAAGTTCGGTCCCCGGATCGCCCACGTTCTGCGGCGACGGCAGCCTCGCCCTGGTGATGTTTGGCATCTGGACGAAGTCGTCGTGAAGATCGCGGGCCGGTCATACTGGCTGTGGCGCGCCGTCGACCAACACGGTGTCGTTCTTGAGGAAATCTTACAATCGAAGCGAGACAAGCGCGCTGCAAAGCGGCTTTTGATCAAGCTGATGAAACGTTGGGGCTTCGTGCCCAAAAGGATCATTACGGACAAACTGCGCTCATATGGGGCCGCCAAGCGCGAGGTCGCGCCTGGCCTTGATCATTGGTCACACAAGGGGCTCAATAACCGCGCCGAGAACAGCCACTTGCCCTTCCGAAAACGAGAGCGGGTGATGCAAGGCTTCCGATCACCGGGTGGATTACAACGCTTCGTGTCTATGCAATCCGCAACCCGCAATCGTTACTCTGTCCCAGCCCGCCGTCGTTCCGCCCTCACCATTCGCTACCATCGGCTCGAAGCGTTCGAAGCTTGGAAATCCGCGGCACATGCCGCTTGATCAACGACCGGCATGCCAACTTGCTAACTCGACGAGTTAACGTGACAACACCGTTCCGACAGCTTGAGAGACTCCGGCCTCGATCGCAGCATCTTCACTGGTCTCACCGGCCGCGATCGCAGACCAGAACCGCTGCCGGTCTGCACGTCCCGCCACCGGCGGCCGACCAGGTGACCGCAATCGCGCCCGCCCTGACCGGTCCGAACGTCGCTTTTGAATACTCATCGCAACCTCCTTTGCCGAAGTGTTGCGACGACCGCTTGAATCCGCCCTGGCTGCCCTGGTCGGTGTTGAAGATCGCCGGCCGCCCATGGCGCGCCAGCGCCTCCTCCACCGCCTCAACGCAGAAGCCGGTGTCCTGCGTGATCGACAGCCGCCACGACAGCACCCGCCGGCTGAACCAGTCGACTGCCGCCGCCAAGTACACGAAGCCGCGCGCCATCGGGATGTAGGTGATGTCCATGGCCCAGGCCATGTTCGGCCGGTCCACCGTCACCCCGCGCAGCAGGTACGGGTAGATCCGGTGTCCCGGCGCCGGCTTCGAGGTGTTCGGCCGCCGGTACAGTGCGGAGATCCCTATCCGCCGCATCCGCGTCGCCACCCGGCCGCGGCCGATCTCAACGCCGTCGGCCCGCAGCATGTCGCGCAGCATCCGGCTGCCCGCGAACGGCGCCTCCAGGTGCAGCTCGTCCAGCCGCCGCATCACCGCCAGGTCGGCCGCCGGCGCCGGCCGCGGCCGGTAGTACAGCCCGCTCCGGCTCAGCCGCAGCAGCTCCGCCTGCCGCTTCAGGGAAAGCTCGTGCCCACGGTCGATCATCGCTTTGCGCTCGTCATGCCGGCCTTGCCGAGCGCACCGGACAAAAAATCGTTCTCCAGCGTCAGCTGCCCGATCTTGGCGTGTAGCTCCTTCACGTCCACCGCGGGCGGCGCGGCGCCCGCACTGCCCCCGAACACCTCGGCGGCACCGTCGAGAAGCTGCGCCCGCCAAGCCGTGATCTGGTTCGGGTGAACGTCGAACTGCTGCGCCAGCTCCGCCAGCGTCTTGCGCCACGGATTGCAGCCAAGGCCACCTTCACCTTGAAAGCCCCACTGTGGTTCCGTCGGGCACGTCTAGCCATAACATCCCTCCTGAGCCGCGGCATTCTCGCCGCCGTCAGGCAGGAAATCCAGTTAACGCCCTGTCCCGATTCTCCCGGCCGGCTCTGCCAGCTGTTGATCAGCCGAAAAACTCCACACGACCATCATCAAGGTCATAACGGCCCGCGACGACCTTCACTTTCCCGTCTTTCACAAGATCGGCGACGATATTGCTGGCCGACACGATCCGAGCCGCAGTGCGCCTAGCATTCTCACGAACCGCGTTGTCTACGAAATCGCCCGGCTTGCCCTTGGCTGCCAGTGCGGCCGGGATGATCGGCTCCAACATCGTGCCAATCGATCCTGGGAAATTCGAGTTCTTCTCGACAATTTCGCAGGCCGCCGCCACAGCACCGCAACTCTCATGGCCAAGAACGACGATGAGAGGAACCCCAAGGGCGGCAGCACCATACTCGATCGTACCAAGCGTCGCCGTGTCAGCCATGTTGCCCGCATTACGCGCAATGAAAAGTTCACCGACGTTCTGTCCGCCGAAGATCAGTTCCGGCGGGACGCGGCTGTCGGCGCACGAAAGAATGGTCGCCCAAGGAGCTTGATGCTGAGTAACGCCAGCACGAGCACTGGCCAGATCGGAAATACAGGCTTGCGGGGAAGAGACGTAACGTTGATTGCCTTCCTTCAGCTTTGCCAAAGCTTGGTCCCCTGTGAGGCTTGTTACAGGCCCACCTGCCGCAAGAGCCGATCCGCCGACCGCCAAAGCTGCAGCTATTCCAGCACCAAGCTGCAAAAACCTTCTTCGCCCAACCTTCTGATCACAAACAAAGCACATACTTTTCTCCGTTCAAACGACCTCTATCCAGCAACCCAATCTTAAGGCATGGGTTGTTCCACAACCTTAGGAGGGAAAACGTAGATTAAGTTCAAGTTCATGAAAGATCTTAAGGATAAATTTCTGTTTTCGACATCCCTAAATTCATTCAGTCATAAGCAGAAGCATCCAATATGGCATGCGTGTTGTCACACAAATCGACGGTTTGGGTCGCGTCCCCGGTGATGGTATAGATCACAGGTAGCGAATCCACCCGTCCGCGCACTTTCGCACGAGCGCCGTAGCGGACGGGCGGTTTGGCGATGGTCATGGACAGATCTTCGGCAGGGTTGAGTTGCGATACGCAAACTGAACCGAACGGACCGACGATGACCACCGCGATGACGAGCCCGCGCATGGCGGTGAAGAAGGCCCCCGACGTTGATCGCCTGCGCAGCATGTTCTGACCTGTCCTTTAAGAAATCGAGGATGCCCCCAGGCCGTGTTGACATTCGCCCGTCAGGCGCTGTTGGTTGACGCGGCTATCCGGCGACGGCCTGCTGTTCAAGGTTGTGACTGATCGTGTTCCTGTCCTGAAGGGCTGCGAGGGCTCGGCGTAGGCTCGGGAGTTGCTTGTCGACCTCGAGGCGCCGGAGGCCGTGGGCGGCTTCGCGCATGGCGGCGGCAGTCCAGCGCAGCGCCATGGCTGCGTCCTGCCAGCGTTTGACGTTGCGGCAGACGGTCCGGACGGTGCCGTTCATGTTCTCGATGATGTTGGTGCAGGCGAGCGACCGGCGTAGTTCGACCGGCAGACCGAGGCGGGTGACGGTGAGGATCTCGTCGAGGCCCTCCAGGATGCTGGCGGCCACGCCGGGGGCGTCGCGGTCCAGGCGGCGGGCGAGGTTGCGGACCAGCTTCTCAGCCTTGTCGGCGTCGGCCAGCTCCCAGGCCTGACGCAGCGCCTTGCGGACGCCGGCCTGCAAGGACTTGGGCAAGCGCTCGGCGATGTTGCGCGCCTTGTGGACCTGGCAGCGCTGGATCGGTGTGTCGCGGCCGAAGGTGTTGCGGATCGCCTTCGACAGCGCCTTGGCGCCGTCGATGATGAACAGGCGGCAGACCGCCGGGTCGAGGCCGCGGCCGACCAGGTTGTCGAGCAGGGCCTGGGCCACGGCGGCGTTCTCGCTGGCCCCCTCGATCACGCCGAGCGGATGCTTCTCGCCGGTGCCGTCGATGCCGACGGCGGGCAGCAGGATCAGATCCTCCTCGATGTGGAGGCCGTCGATCTGGATCGCCAGCAAGTCCAGCGTCGCGAGCACGAATGCGAGGACGCTCGATCTCGACCTTGCCGCCGTGGAAGCCGACCTTCCCCGTGGTCGTGCCCCAGCGGTGGCCGTCCTTGCCGTCGGCGCGGCCGTAGCGCGGGCCGCACAGCTAAGCCGCGTCCTCGTCCATCATGCTCGCCAACGTCGCCAGGCCCGCCGTCAGGCAGAAGCGCTCGAAGCTGGCGCCGACCTCCTGCCAAGCTTCATCGACGATTGCCACCGGCACCACGCCGGCCGATGTGGTAGCTTTCTTCATGGCGTTGCTCTCCTTTGTGGATTCAGCACCCCGAGCCTAACGGCTCAAGGCGGGCAACGCCTGCTCTGCTATTTCAACATCGACCGGGACATACCCCATATCAGCCCCCAGACCACTTTAACATAAAGACTAGACCACTCATCGGCGTGGGGTCAACCTAGTGGATAAAATCCGACATTAGAATCCCGCTCAGGATTCCCGCGGGTTCGGTGGCGTGCGAGTCTGGGGCATGCGCACCGGGATCAGCTTCACCGTCAGTACCGCCGATCGCGCCCGCCTGGAGGCGATCGTGGCGGACCGCAACAGCCCGCAAAAGCACGTCTGGCGCTGCCGGATCGTGCTGCTCACCGCCGCGGGCCTGGGCACCAACGCGATCATGCGCGAGGCCGGGGTCGCCAAGACGGCGGTCTGGCGCTGGCAGGAGCGCTTCGCCGCCGAAGGCGTGGACGGGCTGCTGCGGGACAAGACGCGCCCGTCGCGGATCCCGCCGCTGGACCCCTCGGTGGCCGAGCGCGTCGTCGCCCTGACCCTGACCGATCCGCCCGGCGAGACGACCCACTGGACCGCCGCAACGATGGCGGCACAGACCGGCATCTCGGTTAGTTCGGTGCAGCGGATCTGGCGTGCTCACGGTTTGGCCCCGCATCGGATCCGGCAGTTCAAGCTCTCGAACGACCCGGAGTTCGTGACCAAGCTGCGCGACGTGGTCGGGCTCTATGTCGACCCGCCGGCCCACGCCATCGTGCTCAGCGTCGACGAGAAGAGCCAGATCCAGGCGCTCGACCGCACCCAGCCCGGCCTGCCGCTGAAGAAGGGCCGCGCCGGCACCATGACCCACGACTACAAGCGCCATGGCACCACCACCTTGTTCGCTGCCCTCAACGTGCTCGACGGCACCGTCATCGGCCGCAACATGCAGCGTCACCGCCACCAGGAGTTCATCCGCTTCCTCAACCACATCGAGGCCCAGGTTCCGGCCGGCAAGGTGATCCACGCCGTCCTCGACAACTACGCCGCCCACAAGCACCCCAAGGTCCGCGCCTGGCTGCACCGCCATCCCCGCTGGACCTTCCACTTCGTGCCGACCTCATGTTCCTGGCTCAACGCCGTCGAAGGCTTCTTCGCCAGGCTCGCCAAGCGCCGCCTCAAGCGCGGCGTCTTCCGCTCTGTCGCCGACCTCCAGGCCGCCATCAACCGCTTCCTCGACGAGCACAACGCCTCAGATCCGAAGCCCTTCAACTGGACAGCCGATCCCGACAAAATCATCGCCGCCGTCAGGCGTGGGCACCAAGTGTTGGATTCTATCCACTAGGTATAAATCCGCCCGAGCCCTGGCGGACTTGCTACTCACCTGGAGGTTTTCCAATGTCGACACCAAATTTCATTGCAATCACGGCCGCCACTTGCCCTGCAGCAAGCAAGTCAGCTGCTTTGGAGGATATGGGACATTTTGCTCAAGACTGCCGACAAAATGGTGCGGTTCGCGTCACCTATGGCAGCGTGATTTCAGGCCGCTATCCCGGGGCTTTGGTATTCGTTCAGTTCTTCGATGACCTGCAAGGATTTGAGGGCGTTATGAACATGATCCCGCAATCCTCCGCATATTCGCGTATGGTCAACGATCATGCTGTAGCGCCCTTTTCTAGAAATGTATTTCGGGGAAAACCGATCGAGTTCGAGCCAAAGCTTGAACCCACGCCAAAGTATCTCATGTTGACGAGGGCCCATCGGCGGTCCTTGGAAGAGGCCGCGATGTTGGATTTGCTCAACAAGACCGCGCCCGTGTTCAAATCATCAGGCGCACAAACCATGCGCATGGGACAAACATTCACCGGCTCGGATCTCGGAAGTTACATGCTGGGCGTAACCTATCCTGACATGTCGGCGATTGAGAGAACCTACGACGCTTTGGCGGCCAGTCCTGAATTTGGGCAGCTGATGAACGGTCTCGAAATCGACATGCGTTCAATCACGAAAATTGCTGGCATCCTGTAGGCACTTACGAAACTAACCGAGTGGAGGACGACCATATGCAAGACTTTATGCTTTATCTGGCATTTTACGGGTTGATTGTCGTTATTGTAATCTTGGCGCAAGTCTTGGTAGCGGCCCAGCAGGTCGGGCTATCGACGCTTGCCGGCAATCGAGAAGATCTCGTTCTGACAGGCCTTGCTGGGCGAATGGAACGCGCCGCGAATAACTCGCTGCTTGCGCTCGCTTTGGTAGCACCTGCAGTTTTGATGACCCACCTGTATGATGCCGCCCACAATTGGACTGATCAGGTGATGCTGACGTTTCTGCTCTCTAGAATTGCGGCTCTTTTGAATTTCGAGTGGGCTATGCGGCCTGCGGGTTGATCCGGGTGAAGTCGAGTTTTCCGGCGATGAGGAAGAGTACGGTGCGCATGGTGGCGAACCGGGTGTAGCCGCGGGCCTTGCGTTTGGCGGCCTGAAACAGGCCATTGAGCGCCTCGATGAAGCCGTTGGTCTGGCGGGTCTGGGTCCAGGCGACGATGCCGTCGAAGTGCCTACGGATCATCCTGGCGACGTCTTTCATCGGCTCGACCTTGGAACGCAGGACGTTGGTGCACCACTGCTTGAGCATGGCGGAGACGACGTTGATCTGCTTGCGCTCGAGGATGTCGCGCAAATTCTCACGGTAGAGCCAGGCGCGCGGCGTGCGTTTGGTGGCGACCTGAGCGATCAACGCGTCAAGGTCGGCCCGGCCCTCGTCAGTCAGCCGGTCGCGGTCTTTGAGCAGCTTCCAGCGCAGCCCCTTGAGGCTCGGATCGGTTCGCTGCTCGATGCGCCTGGTCTGATCGACGGCGGCGGACGCATGGGCGACGACGTGGAATTTGTCGAAGGTGATGCGCGCGTTGGGCAACTGCCTGGCCACGCCCTTGATGAAGGCCGGCGACATGTCGATGCTCACCGAGCGGACCTGCTCGGGCATGGCTTTGTGCTCGGCCAGGTATTCGGCGAAGTGGGTGATGGTTTTGGCGTCCTTGCCTTCGGTGACGAACACCACCTTGCGCTCATCCATATCGGCGGCGATGGTCAGGTAGTTGTGGCCGCGCCGGCAGGAGGTCTCGTCGATCGCCACCGCCGTCACCGTCGACAGATCGGCCTCGGCCAGGGCGAGATCGACATAGCGCGAACAGATCGCATGGACGCGATGCCAGGACAGGCCGACCAGCTTGGCCACGGCGGCAAAGGTCATCTGCCGGGCCATGGCCAGCACCAGCGCCTCGAACAGCAGGGTGAAGCCGGCGAGCTTGCCGAACCACTCGGGCTCGACCTGCACGACCCGCCCGTCGGGCAGCTTCACGCGAGGCGTTCTGACCTCCAGGAAGCATTCGTGCTGGAAGAAGTTCAGATGCCGCAGGCGCTTGATCTGGGTGTCATGCACCGGATGCACGCCTGCCGCACCGGCCGCCGGAAACCGTGTCCCGGCGACGAAATCGACACCGATCGTCAGGGTCTTCTCGGCCGCGTCGAAGTCGACGCCGTTGACGTACCACGGCTCGGCAATGCCCAAGGCCACCTCGAAGAGTTGGTTCTGCATGCCCCGCACTCGCCTCCAGAGCCCCACCTGCAC
>ABHC01000008.1 GCA_000171835.1 alpha proteobacterium BAL199
AGCGGAGTTCGACGCACTGCGTCGCGACGTTTCCAACCTGACTGACGCCGTTGGCCGGCTGCTCAACGAGTCGTCTGACGACATGAAGGCCCGCGCCCGAGAGCGTATCCAGCAGACCGCAACGGCAGCCCAGCAGGCGGCCGGTGCTGCCGGAACGAAAGTGACCGATTTTGTCGACGAACGGCCGGCGACCTCCCTGCTGATCGCCTTCGGGGCCGGATTGCTGTTCGGATCGTTCTTCCGGCGTTCATAACGTGACGCTTCCGTTCATCCCGATCCTGAAACAACTCGCGCAGGACCGTCTGCGCGAGGCGGTATGGAGCGTGGCTACCGTCTTGGTTCTGGCGGTCGTCGCACTGACGGCCGTCGGGCTTGCGGTCGCCGCCGGTATCGTCGTGTCCGCCGATCGCATCGGGCTGGTCCCGGCCCTGTTGGCTTGGGCGGGTGGATTCTTGGCAATCGCATTGGTCATGGGTATCGCCCGACAGATCGGCCGCCGTCGGCAGCGTGTCCGCAACCTGGAGCATGCGGCTGCGCGCTCGGCCGGCGAACCCTCAATGGCGGAATTCGGCACCTCTCTGCTGTCGAACGCGGCGTTCAAAGCCGGTGTCGATGCCAGGAACAGCATCTCACCGCTGGGTGCCGTGGCCGCCGCGTTCGCGGTCGGAGCGTTGATCGCCGGGATCAAGCGCTGACGCTTCGACGATCTGCCACAGTTGGCAAGGCAGTAGCAGGAACGAAAGGAGGGATGACTGGCGTCATCCCTCTTTTGTTTTGACCGACCGGCGTCCTAAACGCCACTCGCTGGATCCCGTTGTGACCATGACGACCAGCGGGACCGCCAGGACGGCTCCCGGCGTTCCCCACATCCACGCACCGCAGGCGATGGCGACCAGCGTAGCCAGCGGGCTCATCAGGAAACGTTTCTCCATCACCAAGGGCATTCCGAAGTTGGACTCGATCAGGTTAAGGGCGATCAGCACCGCCGGCGGAATCAACGCCGCCTCGATTGACGGGTAGATCACCAGGCCGGCCAGGAACGATACGATCTGCAGGATCAACGGTCCGATGAACGGCACGAAATTGAGGACGGCCATTGCCGCGCCCCAGGCCAGCGGTTCGGGCATGCCGGCGATGAAGAACGCGGTGGCCGTGGCCGCCCCGAGCACCAGGTTGATCACACAGACCGACAGCAGATACGAAGCTGCTTTGTTCTGGACCACTCGACAGACCCGCGCCGCTTTGAAACGGGTCTGCGGTGTGGGCGCCAACCGGATGATGACCCGCTGCAGAACCCGGCGGTCCCGAACGAAGAAGAACACCAGCACCAACATGAACACTATCTGCGCAATAACCTTAGGGGTCGAACTGATCAACTGGCCGACCGCCCCTCCGCCTTCACGCACGAGGACGTGGTTGCCGTCCGACTTCTGACCGAGCGAAATCAACCCCTCGACCGTTTCGGACCAGCGCTTCACCGCCTCCATCGAGAGCGCAATGCTGCGCAGTTTGTATTCGACCCGGTACACCAGGGACGGAAAGTCCTCCGACAGGCGCTGCACCGTCGGCACGGCCACGAACAGCAGGCTAAGGATAACGACAAACGCCAGAATGAACGCCGCAAACGCAGCGAGCGACGTCGGGAACATGAAGCGCCGCATCAGAAACCGGGCGAATGGAGTCAGCACCACTGCCATTACAGCCGCTCCGACGATCGGAATGACCACGTCCTGCGCCAGACGCAGCGCTGCCACGAAGATGCAGATCGCCGCACCCCATACCGCGAAGGACAGACTCGGAAGTCGATCCTCCAGCGTCATCGGTGTGGTTGGCGCGGTTTCCGACATTCGATCATCCCCCTGGATTCGTCGCCGGTATCGCCGTTTCGGCGCCCTGGTCCAATGGGAAACCATCAGAGGGCCGTTCGGCTCCCGATCCATTCAGCTTCCGACGTTCTTTCGTACGACCGGCTTCCGTGCCAGAAAGACGATCCCCTGACCCAACGCGTTCGCACTGGAGCCGCTCCATGACCATGATCCTGCTCGCGCTTCATGTTCTTTCGGCCCTGGTCTGGGTCGGCGGGATGTTCTTCGCCTACGTCGTGCTTCGACCCTCGATCCCCGGAATCGAGCCGGCACCGGAGCGTCCGCGGCTGTGGCGCAGGGTATTCGCCCGCTTCTTTCCTTGGGTATGGGTTGCCGTGTTCACGTTGCCGACCACCGGGTATGCCCTGATCTTCGGGCTGCACGGTGGAATGGCTGACGTCGGACTTTCTGTGCATCTGATGCAAGGTCTGGGTTGGGTGATGTTCCTGTTGTTCGGGCATCTGTACTTCGCCTCGTGGCGCCGGTTCCGCACCTCGGTCGATGCCGGTGACTTTCAGGCCGCGGGCCCGGCGCTCGCCGGAATCCGAAAGATCGTGGCGATTAATCTCGTTTTGGGACTGATCGTCGTCATCATCGGCGCGACTGGGCGTTATTGGCCGTAGTACCGGCTGCGTGTTATGTCCCAGACCTCGCACCGCCTTGAACCCGCCTCGTCCGGAGAATCCATGGCCGTCTCGATCCCCGAGTCCGTCGGCACCACCCTGGAACTGCTGACCGCCGGAAACTACGTGGCCGACCGTTCGCTTGCGACCGCGCTGCATCTGGCGCTAAGCCTGCAGCGCCCGCTGTTCCTCGAGGGTGAAGCCGGCGTCGGCAAGACCGAGATCGCCAAGGTGTTGTCCGAGCAACTCGGGCGGCGGCTGATCCGACTGCAATGCTATGAAGGCCTGGACATCGCGTCCGCCGTCTACGAGTGGAATTACGCCCGCCAGATGGTCGAGATCCGGCTGGCCGAGGCTGCCGGCGGCGCGGACCGCGAGGCCCTGGCCCGCGACATCTTCGACGACCGGTTTCTGATCAAGCGGCCGATTCTCCAGGCGCTGGAAGCCGATGAGCGCGGCGCGCCGGTGCTGCTGATCGACGAACTCGATCGTACCGACGAGCCGTTCGAGGCATTCCTGCTGGAAGTGCTGTCGGACTTCCAGGTCACGATCCCGGAACTCGGTCCGATGAAGGCGGCGACACCACCGATCGTCATCATCACCTCGAACCGCACCCGCGAAATCCACGACGCGCTGAAGCGGCGCTGCTTCTACTACTGGGTCGACTACCCCAGTGCCGCGCGTGAGCGTGAAATCCTCAGGGTAAAAGTACCCCAAGCACCGGTGGAGCTGTCGCGCCAGGTCGTCGCCTTCGTGCACGAGTTGCGCAAGATGGACCTGTTCAAGCTGCCGGGTGTCGCCGAGACCATCGACTGGGTGCACGCGCTGGTGCAACTCGACCACCTGTCGCTCGACCCGACGGCCATCGAGAACACCCTGGGCGTCCTGCTGAAGTACCAGGACGACATCGCCAAGATCCAGGGCAGCGAGGCCACCCGCATCCTCAACCAGATCAAGACCGAGCTCGCCGGTGCCGCGGTTGTGGCCTGACGGGCCGGTCTTGCTGACGCCGTGAACCACACCGCTCCCACCGACCAGGATCTGCCGGACGCCGATGGGCCCGGCGGCGGCAAGCTGGTCGACAACATCATGTATTTCGGCCGCGCCCTGCGCGCTGCCGGCCTGCCGGTCGGTCCTGGCCGCATCATCGACGCCATCAAGGCGGTCGAGGTCGCAGGCATCACCAATCGCCGTGATTTCTACTGGGCCCTGCACTCGGTATTCGTGAATCGCCGGGACCAGCGCGAGATCTTCGACCAGGCATTCCATGTATTCTGGCGCAACCCGCGGATCCTGGAGCGCATGCTGCAGGTGATCCTGCCGGAGTTCCGCGCCGACATACCGGACGAAAAAGAACGCGAGGAGATGAACCGGCGGGTGGCCGAAGCGCTGCAGCCGCCGAAATCCGCGCTGGAAGACGAAGGCCGGGAGCCCGACGAGGACAACATCGAGTTCGACGCATCGATGACCTGGTCGGACCGGGAACTGCTGCGCGCCATGGACTTCGAGAAGATGTCCACCGAAGAGGTCAACCGCGCCAAGACGGCAATCCGCGGCATGCACCTGCCGATCATGGAGGTACCGACCCGTCGCTTTCGGGTGGCAGAACACGGTCGCCGCGTCGACCTGCGCCGGACCATGCGTGCCACCCTCCGCTCCGGCGGTGATGAAATCCCGCTGCAGATGAAGAAGCGCCGCATGCGCCATCCGCCGCTGGTGACGCTGTGCGACATCTCCGGATCGATGAGCCGGTACTCGCGCATGCTGCTGCATTTCATGCACGCCATCACCAGCGACCGCGATCGGGTCCACACTTTCCTCTTCGGAACCCGGCTGACGAACGTCACCCGCTACCTGCGAGCCCGCGATGTGGATGACGCGCTCGCCATGGTCGGCGCCAATGTCGACGACTGGTCGGGCGGCACCCGGATCGGCCACTCGCTGCACGAATTCAACCGCTACTGGGGACGGCGTGTCCTGACCCAGGGTGCCGTGGTGCTGCTGATCACCGATGGGCTGGACCGAGAGGTCGGTGCCGGCCTCGCCGAAGAGATGGAGCGGCTGCACAAATCCTGCAGGCGCCTGATTTGGCTCAATCCCCTGTTGCGCTTTGACGGTTTCGCGCCCAAGTCTTTAGGTGTTCGTGCCATCCTGCCGCATGTCGATGACTTCCGGACCGTCCACTCGCTCGACAGCCTAGAACAGCTTGCCGACGCCATCGGGCGGCCAGCCCTGCGCCGCCGGGAGGGCATGGAGGGCTGGATGTCCGAACTGCAGCGTATCGAGGACGAGCGGAGCACGACGCAAGGAGCCGGGTAATGACTGAAGCCAACGCGTTCGCAAGCCAGGACGACATTCTTGCCACCGCCGGATCGTGGGTGGCCGAAGGCCGAAAAGTCGCGATCGCGACGGTCGTCAAGACCTGGGGCAGTTCGCCCCGGCCGGTCGGTTCCCGACTTGTGGTAGACGGCGATGGTGCGATGGTCGGCTCGGTATCCGGCGGCTGCATCGAGGGTGCCGTGATCAAGGAGGCTTTCGACGTAATGTCGGGCGGAAAGCCCCGGTTGCTGGACTTCGGGGTCAGCGACGAGCAGGCCTGGGATGTCGGTCTGGCCTGCGGCGGCAAGGTCGAGGTCTGGGTCGAGCGGCTGGAAGGCTAAGCAGATGCACGTAGCACTGTTCAATTCGCTGCAGGCCGCCCGATCGGCCAAGACGCCCGTCGCCCTGGTGACTGTCCTGTCGGATGGCGGTCAATCCCTTGTCTTTGCCGATGGTGTCGAGGGCGGATTGCCGGAGCCGGTGATCGTTGAGGTCCGGCAGCGCCTGCGCGACAACGCCGGCGGTGTGATCGAGCACGGTGGCACAAGATACTTCGTCGACTGTCACAACCCGCCGCTGCGCATCATCGTGATCGGCGCGGTGCACATCTCCCAGACCCTGGTCCCGATGGCAGCGATCGCGGGATACGAGGTGATCGTCGTGGATCCCCGGGCAAGCTTCGCGACCGCCGAGCGTTTCCCGAACGTGCGACTGGTCGATGACTGGCCGGACGAGGCAATGGAGGCACTCGCCCCCGACAGCCGCACGGCAATCATCACCCTCACCCACGACCCGAAGCTGGACGACCCGGCCTTGGAGGTCGCGCTGAAGTCCGAGGCCTTCTACATCGCCTGCCTTGGCAGTCGGCGAACTCATGCACGGCGGCTGGAGCGTCTGCGTGCCCTCGGATTCGACGACGCCACGCTGGGCCGGATTCACGGACCGGCCGGCCTGCATATCGGTGCGGTTTCGCCAGCCGAGATCGCCTTGTCGATCCTCGCTGAATTGACCGCCGTCCTGCACGAAGTCGAGACCGTGGCGAAGGCAGCCTGAGGGAGATATCCAGTGCAGTTCGGCGACGTTGCCATCGACGACGCGGAAGGCGTGATCCTGGCGCATTCGTTGCGTCTGGATGCCAAGGCCCTGAAGAAGGGCACGGTTCTCACCGCCGGTGACATCGTCATCCTGCGCAATGCCGGCTACACCCAGGTCGTCGCCGCCCGGCTTGATCCGGGTGATGTCAGCGAGGAGGAAGCAGCCAATCGGTTGGCTCGCGCGCTGGTCGGAGACGCCGTCACGGTCGGGGCGGCCTTCACCGGCCGCTCCAACCTGTATGCCGAGACCGCCGGAGTCGTGGTCTACGATGCTGCCCGCCTGGATGCGTTCAACCTTGTCGACGAGTCGGTCACCCTGGCGATGGTTCCGCCATTCCAGGCGGTCGAGGCCGGGCAGATGATCGCTACCTTGAAGATCATCCCGTTCGCCGTGCCGGAAGACACTGTCCTGCTGACCGAGGCGATTGCCCGACGCGACACTCCGCTGGTGCGGGTGGCGCCGTTCCGGCCGACGCGGATCGGCCTGGTGCAGTCGCGCCTGCCCGGAACCAAGGAGAGCGTGCTGAACTCGACGTTCGAGGTGACCCGGGCACGTCTGCACCCGATGAACAGCGAAATCTGCCACGAGGTGCGGTGCGACCACGCCACCTCGGATATCACCAAGGCAATCGAAGAGACCTTGCAGAACGGCGCGCAGATGGTGCTGATTTCCGGTGCGTCAGCGGTAGTCGATCGCCGCGACGTCGTGCCGGCCGGCATCGTTGGTGCCGGTGGGACGGTGACGCATTTCGGAATGCCGGTTGATCCCGGCAACCTGATGCTGATGGGGCGGATCGGCGACGCCACGGTAATCGGCCTGCCGGGCTGCGCGCGCTCGCCCAAGCTCAACGGGTTCGACTGGGTGTTGCAGCGCGCCGTCGCGCGGCTGCCGATCAACGCCCAGGAAGTCATGCGGATGGGGATCGGAGGGCTCTTGAAGGACATTCCAAGCCGGCCCATGCCGCGAACTCGGGCAAAAGAGGGCAAGGCGACTCCGCCAGCCCACAAGGTGCCGGCGCGCCGACCGCGCATTGGCGCGATCATCCTGGCCGGTGGGCAGTCGCGGCGGATGGGTGAAATTAACAAGCTGCTGGCCGACATCGGTGGCCGCGCCATGGTGCGCCACGTTGCCGACAACGTGCTGAATTCCGGTGCCGATCCGGTCGTGGTGGTGATCGGCCATGAGGCTGATCGGGTTCGTGGTGCGCTGGGCGGTTGCCCCGTAGTGTTCGCGGAGAACCCGGATTTCGGCGATGGGCTCTCGACCTCGCTGAAGACCGGCCTTGCCGCCCTGCCCCAGGATGTCGACGGCGCGATCGTTTGCCTAGCTGACATGCCGAAGGTCAACGCCTCGGTGATCAACCGGCTGATCGAGTCGTTCGATCCGATCGAAGGCCGGGCGATCGTCGTGCCGACCCGACGTGGCAAGCGCGGCAACCCGGTGCTTTTCGCACGGCGGTTCTTCGAGGAAATGGGCGCCGTTTCGGGTGATGTCGGCGCGCGGCATATCATCGGCGAGCACGCAGAAATCGTTGTCGAAGTCGAAGTCGAAGACGAGTCGGTGCTGATCGACGTCGATACGCCCGCCGCCTTGGCCGCGATTACCGGTGAGGGGCTGCCGTGAACGACCCGCTCTATCAGGCGGAGATCCTGGAACTCGCCAAACAAGGCCGGTCGATCGGCCGTTTGGAGAGCCCGACCGTGTCCGCTCGGGTCGACAATCCGATCTGTGGCGACCGGATCACCGTTGACCTCGCGATCACCGAGGACCGGATCACCGACGTTGGTGCCAAGGTCCAGGGCTGCGCGCTCTGCCAGGCCGCAGCAGCGATCATCGCTATCGAGTCCATCGGCACCGACGTGGATCAGTTGACCAGGGTGCGGGACTCAGTCGCCGCCTATCTCGCCGGCACGACTGCAGAGGCCGCCCTGCCCTGGACGCGGCTTGCGAACTTTGCGCCGG
This sequence comes from alpha proteobacterium BAL199, assembly GCA_000171835.1. GTDB lineage: Bacteria > Pseudomonadota > Alphaproteobacteria > Thalassobaculales > Thalassobaculaceae > Thalassobaculum_A. The sequence continues at coordinate 7,865 of ABHC01000008.1, forward strand.
TGCGCGACGCGCGATCGCGTCACGACTGCGTGCTGCTGCCGTTCAAGGCGGCAGCAAATGCCGTCGCAACGCTGGAAACCGTCAACTCTTGATGTCGAGCGTGGCTTGCAGGAGTTCGTCAGCGGCCCGGATGGTGGCGAGATTGGCTTCGAGCTGGCGCTGACCGGAAATCTGATCCGCCGTTTCACGCACCAGATCCACGTTCGGACGGTGCACCAGACCGTCGGCGTCCGCATCGGCGGCCGATGGTTCGTATCCCTGTATCGACGACGGATCGACCAGCAACTGACTGGAGCGAACGCCGCCAGTTGCGGTGGTCTGGTCGACGGAGCGCGCGGCACGGAACAGTGTCCGACCGTCCGCGTCGGTGGCCGGGCCATCCACGGTGGGTGCTGCTTGGCTGCGCAGGTTCGCGACGTTGTTCGCCGAATTGCCGAACCGCCGCTCCGCCGCCTGCACGCCACTCAAGGCACTCGATAGGGCGTTGCTGATAGCCATGCCGTCATCATCCTCCGTGGAAGTTAAATAATCGACAACGGCGTGGATTTCTAGGGAGCCGGGCGAACAAGGTCGTTCACAAAGGCGTCGAGAGCCTCAAGGGCCCCGTGGTCGAACAGGTTGGAATGACCACCGCCCTCCAGCCGGACGAACCGCTTGGGCTCAACCGCGGCCGCATACACCCGTGCACCATGCTCGACTGGAATCACAGTATCCTCGGTGCCGTGGACGATCAGCACAGGGGCCTGCACGTCGGGAACACGAGCCTGGGTATCAAAGCGGTCCAGCAAGAGTTGACGCACCGGAACATACCAGTACCGTGCCGCCGCTACATCGGCGATCGAGGTGTATGGCGCTTCCAAAACCACACCAGCAACCGGATGATCCTGCGCCAAGGCGGCCACTACCCCCGATCCAAGGGATTCGCCGTACAAGATCATCGACCGATGCCCCACACCCAGGGTCTCGATTGCCGCCAGCCAACCACGACCGTCGCTGATCAGCCCGACCTCGCTCGGTCTCCCCGGGTTGCCGCCATACCCGCGGTATCCGGCCAGCAGAATCCCGTAACCTCGGGCAATCAGGCGCTGCGCCTTAACCTCGCGTGTTCCGACGTGACCGGCATTCCCGTGAAAATACAAAATAGTCAGGCCGCCATCCGGTGGCGGATGCCACCATCCCTCAAGCGTAAGCCCGTCAGCGGTAATGGCTTGGACCCGGGTCATGGCCGGTGGCGGACCGAGACCCGGTACTGGGCGTGCAGTGTCCGGGACAAAAAGGATCTGCCGTTGCAGCAGGAACAAAACAAGCACCAACAACGCCCAGGCGGCAGTTAGTCCCGCCGCGATTCCGACCATGCCCCCCATCGTCCCGCCTATCGACTGTGCGCTCGTTCACCTATACTTAGCGACCATGCAACACGAGTGCCGATCCCACTATCCGTTAATCTTCACGGTTGCGTTAATGCTGGTCTGCGTCATTGCAGCACCGCCGGCCATAGCTGCACGGGTACAATGGTACGTCGAGGTTCTCACCGACCCGATCAGCAAGCAGCCGCTGCTCGAGGCGCGCGTCCTCACCCAGGACGGCTATGCCTTCAAACTCATGAGAAAGAACGATAATTCGATCTGGGGAGAGTTCACGTTGCCTCGGTCAAGCCAGGCCATGCTGACGTCCGACAGATTGCCGATCTACAACGTCGACCAGCATGACCGGATTGACTTGGATGAGCTTAAGAAGCTGGAAGTCGGCAGCGACCCCACGCTCTACAAGATCGCCGGACGCTCAATTCAGTTCATCATCTGGGGCGACGCCCGCCGAGGTTTCATACCGCCCGTGCTGCGCCAGATGATGCTGGGCGAGACCGTTCACGTCACCTATTTCACGCTCCTCGGGGAACGGATCGAGGCGGAGTTGACCTTGCGGCGTGCCAATGAGGCGATTGCTCAGTTCCTGAAGGTCAAGCCGCTCGATCCCAAAGCCGATGGCGCAGGAGAGCCCGCGGAGAGTTTCGCGCTGGTGGCAAAGCGCTTCCAGGAGTTGTGCGACGACCTGCGGTTCACGGGAAACGACACCGACTACACCAAGTGCCGGGATCTGTTCTTCCGCTGCTCAGAAACACCGGCGCAGACTTCGGAAACCTTCCAGCAATGCCTGGGCTTCGACCCCAAGCGGATGACAAAGCCGCCCGCACCGGCCGACGCAGCCACTCCGAAAAGCTGACGGCAAAGCCTCGGGATCGTCAAACCGAGATCGAGATCTGATTCGGCTTAAAGCCTGTATGGCGATAGCTCGCCGCAGCACCGCTGAACACCACCGGGGCAATGAATGCACGATCCGATTCGTCGTCGCTGCCCCCCTGTACGGTCACGCCAAAGGCCTCCGTACTGGTCGCCCGCTCATCACCTGATGACTCTTCCTCAGTTGATCCTTGCGGGTCGTCAGGTGCTTGGGGTGCAGGGATCGTCGCGGCTTGAGCCGGTGAATTCTGAATGGCTCCGCCCTGGTCCGCAGGTCCCTGCGCTCCAGGAGGCTGTTGGGCACCGGCAACTGCCGCAGGTTGCGCTTCGGCGGCGGCGTCTTCGCCATCCTCGCCCTGAGTCGCTTCCGATCGCTCAGCCCGTAACTCGGCCTGGGCCTGCTGACGTAACGCGTCAGCTTGCGCCGCGACCCGGCGGTCCTGCGATGAAGGATCGGCCGGAGCGGCAGCGGCTGCCTTGATCTGCTGAGCCTTCTGGATCGTCGCTTCGGGGTTGCCACGGATCGGCGACGTGTCGATCGAGACCTCGCCACCGACAGCGTACTGCCGACCGTCCGGGCCGCTCTGGTAGGTGTAGGTCGGCGACCCTGCATACTGGCCACCGGCCGCCGCGTGGGCCGCTTCGTGCTGGCGAACCTCGGCATCGCGTGCCTGCAATTCGCGGACCTGTTCCTGCTCCGCCTCGGTCAGACCGTTCGTGCCGGGCTCTTCCGAGCCTCCGCCTTCGGGCACCGCGGCTGCCGATCCGGTCGAGGCTGGCGTTGCAGGCTCGACCCCTTCCGGCGCGGTCTGCTCGTCGAGTGATAAACCGATTGCCACTGCCAGAACAAAGGCGCCGCCGGCAATCAACGGGCGGCGCGGGCCGCTGCCGTCGACGCCTTCCTGACCTGGCAAGCGGGCAACATCGGTTGCCTGCCGGTCTGTCCGGCGGCCGGGAAGCTCCGGGATCTCGGCTCCGGATCGTTGACGTTCAATAGTCTGACGGGGATCGTTGCGCCCCGGCAATGCCGTCCGGTCCACCTCTTCGCCACGCGTCGACGGTCGGCCAAAGGCGCCCGGCAGCCCAAATCCGGCCGCCGATCCAACACCACCTCCAACAATCTGCGACACGCTCGTCATCGGTCCTGACATCCCCGCCTATCGGGATTTCGCACTGCGTACACCGCATCCGTAGCACAAATCAGAGCAGGAGGCGTTAACGGCTAGGGTTAACGCGCGTTGTCACCCCACGGTCGACGGCAGAAGGGTGTTCAGAATGCATTCGGCAAGGCCGATATAATGGGAGTTCGGCAACGAGAAGAACCGCTGAAACAGATCACCCGTCATGTCACCGCGGGTGAACGAGTCGAGGAACATCTGGCTCACCGGATGAAGCGGGTGTACCAGATGACAAACCTCGTACATGGCCAGATGAGCGGGCATGGACGCCCTCCGTGCATCGGCAAGGATGCAATCCCATCACGCCGGCCCACTTTCTCCAAGCATTTCCGCAACCTCCGGGCCCTGGCCGAATGCGGCCGCTCTCCTAGGTTGACGATCCACTCATCGAGGACGGCCCCAGAGCCGCAACCCCATGTCTGACAAACCAATTTCTCCGCCGATCTGGATCCTGATCGCGGCCACGGCCACCGGTCCGTTGGCTCTCAATATCTTCGTGCCGTCAATGCCGGGGCTGGTCCATGTGTTCAATACCGACTACGCCACGATCCAACTGACCCTGACCCTGTATCTGGTGGGTGTCGCACTCGCCCAATTGGCCTATGGGCCGCTGTCCGATCGGTTCGGGCGGCGCCCGGCCATGTTGTACGGCTTGGCCATCTATGCCGCGGCCAGCCTGCTCTGCGCGGTGGCCTGGTCGGTCGAGACCCTGATCGTCGGACGAATCCTCCAGGCGGTTGGCGGTTGCGCCGGCATGGTTCTGGGGCGGGCAATCGTCCGTGACGTCTATGAACGCGATCGGGCGGCCGGCGCCATTGCTCTGATCACCATGGCAATGGCGGTAGCGCCGGCCATCGCTCCGACCCTTGGCGGCTATCTGGAAACCGGGTTCGGATGGCACGCAACCTTCCTGGCGCCGATGGTCATGGGGCTGGTTGTCCTGGCCGCCTCGTTCCGCGGCCTGAACGAGACCAACCTCACGCCGATCCCGCGGATCGATGTCCTGGCGATGCTGCGCCACTACGGCGAACTCCTGCGGTCCCGGGCATTCATCGGGTATGCCGGCAATTCGGCCATGTCGGTCGGTGCTTTCTTCGCGTTCCTGGCCGGCGCCCCGTATGTGGTAATCGAGATTCTGCACCGCCCGCCCGGCGAATATGGTCTGTATTTCGTGCTGATTTCCGTTGGCTACATGATCGGAAACTTCGGGGCCAGCCGTCTGTCGCAGCGCCTCGGCGTCGACCGGATGATTCCGCTCGGCGTCGCAAGCTCCACTGTCGGCGGTCTGATCAGCGCCGGTTTCCTGCTGGCCGATATCATCACACCAGCCAGCGTATTCCTGCCGATGATGCTGGTGGCTGTCGGCAACGGCCTCAGCCAGCCGAACAGCATCGCCGGCGCGATCAGCGTCAACCCGCGGATTGCCGGTGCCGCCTCCGGGCTCATGGGGTTCGGCCAGATGACCGTCGGGGCCATCTTCACCGTCATCGTCGGTCACCTGCAGAACGATCACGATCACGCCGCAATGGCCGGCATGATCCTGTTTTCCTGTGTCGCATCCTATCTGTTCTATCTGCTGGCAAAATCGGACCAGACCGAACAATGACGGACCTATCGCAGCCCGATCGACTGGACGATCTGGTCAACCACATCCAATTCCGGCTGGCCGCCGCCGTGTCGGACTACTCTGCCCCGTGGCGAACTCCGATGCTGGCCACGATTGCCGACGGCGGCTCAACACCAACGCTGCGCACGGTCGTGATCAGGACGGTGGACTCCATCGCCGGCTGTGTTCGGATCTACACCGACCGCCGCTCCGACAAGATCGGACAAATCGCCGACTGTTCGGCGGTTGAACTTGGCTTCTGGGATCCGTCGGCGAGCGAGCAGCTGCGGGTCGCCGGACGCGCCCAAATCCTGACCAATGCCGATGCGGTCGATACCGCCTGGGCGGGGCTCCGCCCTGAAGCGCGATTGATCTACCGATCAGCCACCGTATCGGGCGCGCCGCTCGATGCCGCAACGCCGATCCTCCCGGACGCCGGCGGCCGGGACGTCTTCACTGTGATCGAAATCCGTTGGGAACGCTGGGATTGGCTTTGGCTGGATCAGCACAGCCACCACCGTGCCCGCATCCATTGGTCTACGGACGGGGAACGGCGGGCTGAATGGATCGTGCCTTAGAGAAGATCAGCCATCTGAACCGCTGTCCCGACCGGAGCGGCTCGATTAACGCGCGACCAATCGAACGACACGGCCGATTGCGTACATCAGGAACGACGCGACGGCGAAGACGACCGGGGCCAGGATGTCGCTCTGCGCGAGGGTCATGGCGGCGCCGGGATCGCGCACGGAATTGCGCGAGACAGTGTGTGGCATGGTTGCCTCCTGCAACATCCGGTGAACGATGATCCGCATGTAGGGCGTCGAACCGTCGGACACCAGCGTCGCCGCATCAGGTCCGACCTGCGTTCTCTGCATGGCTACTGATGCGCCGATGTGCAGTGCACGTGCTCAGGATTCGGGAACGCGCCGCGCCAGCCGGAACGCGCGCTGACCGCGCACGGCACGATGGTTCGGCATCACCAGCACACAGCCGTCATAGGGCGTACGCAGCTCCTCGCCACCATCGACAGCGATAACCTGGCCTGCTTTAGGAAACTCCTCCAACCCTCTAAATTTACTCGAAAAATAGAAATCATCTGATCGAATTGTGTGGCCGTCCGTGACCTCCAGAATGGTCTGCGGACCAGGCGTCCGGTCGCAGACATGGGCATCGAAGAAGGCCGGTGACACCATGTCCAATGCCTTCAGGAAGTACAGTGCAGTATCCAACGCAACGACCGCGGACGCTTTGGCCCAGTGATGCCCGCACTCGACCAAGACCGCGATCTTGTCGTTGGCCGGATCGTTGAATGGCGCATACTCGATCAGCCGGCGCCCTTCCACATGTCCGGAACCACCGGCGACCGTCGCCGGAACCCGCATGTCACGGGAAAATCGCCGTTCTTTCTCCAAGCCGTGGATCAGCAGGATCGGTGCCGAACGAGTCCCCATCGAATGGATGTCGAGCAACCGGTCGACCCGGTCATAGAGCGGCCGCAACTCACGGGCCCTCCGCAGTTCGATCGACACATCCGAGCCGTCCAGGCGATCGTTCGTCCATACCCGGTTCATGTCCTCATCGACAAACCGCGATCGCGTCGGTTCGGCCGGGTCGAAACGTGCATAGGCTTCCGGATTGACGAAGCACAAGGTCAGGCGACCGCGTGTCGGCTGGAGACCCGACTTCAGCAAGGTGTCCAAAGCGACCGCTCCGCACAACTCGTTACCGTGGATCACCGCGTTGATCATGGCGTCCGGCCCCGGCAACCCGCTGTCCAGGCAGTGGACATACTCAATGTCGACATTGCCGGTCTTCCAGATGGCAATGTCGGGCGCTTCAAGTTCAACCCGCAAGGTATCGTCGACCATCGCAGCGTTCCCGACCAAAGACCCCACATCATGCGACGCGAGGGATGGCAGGTAAACCGATCGGTGCTCTGGATATGCCGTGTGGAGCGCTCTCAAAGCGCTTGGCGACCCCTACGGGATTCGAACCCGTGTTGCCGCCGTGAGAGGGCGGTGTCCTAGGCCTCTAGACGAAGGGGTCGTCGGCGAGAGGCGTCAGATAGCAAGCCTCCCGTAGGAATGCAAGAGTCCGAACAGAGGCGCTCTCAAACGATCAGAACATCCGCGCTGACGAGACTGCTGGTCGAGTAGTTCGACAGCGTGATGGTGTTGCCGCTGCCCAGGTCAATTACCACGTCGTTGCCGACCTGGGTGGCCCGCGAGGTCACGTCGGAAAAACTGGTGATGCCCGACCCATTCACATTGCTCTGAATCACCAGATAGTCGGTGAAATAGGTGAAATCCGAGATCGTGTCATTACCGCTGTCGCTCCCGAACATGAAGCGGTCGAAGCCGTCGCCGCCGATCAGGAGATCGTGCCCCTTGTTGCCATAGATCGTGTCGTTGCCCGACCCACCGCTCGCGGTGTCCTCGTCCTGGCCCGCGTAGATCAGATCGTTGCCGGTACCGCCCAGAATCAGATCATTGCCGTAATTGCCGTACAGCACGTCGTTGCCGGAACCACCATCGACGGTCTCGATCCCGCTGCGGTATTTCAGCACGCCATCACTGCCGGAACTCTCGGGACCGTCGTTCTGGCCTCCGAAGATCGTGTCGTTGCCCGATCCGCCGCTCAACAGGTCGGACCCGATGTTGCCGTAGATCAGATCCGACCCGTCGCCGCCGAGAACGGTGTCGCTTCCCGAACCGGCCGCGACCCCGTCGTTACCGCCCAGTACGGCGATGTAGTCCGCACCGTCACGACCGTGGACGTACTGAATGCCACTGTCGCCGGTGAACGTCTCGGCGGCATCTGATCCGAAGGTGACGTTGCCGATCGTCCCTGTACCCGAATAGCCATACAGGTAACGCGCGGCCAAAATGTCGTAGGATCCGAGGGATGTCGGGTAGACCGCACTGCCCGTTGTATAGGACATCACGGTGTTGTCGGTGTTGTCTGCCGACGATGACAGGAACGGTCCGGTGCTGCTCCCGTAGTTGCCCGGATGCTTCAGCCCGATCGCGTGACCGATCTCGTGCATGTACGTCAGATAACCGTAGTTACCAACGACCGGCGCAGTGTTGTACGAGAATGAATTGCTGATCCAGATGTCACCGCCAATGGCACTGGTGCTCGGGTAGTAGGCATAACCCGCGTAGTCGGACATCGCTTCGGAGCCGAACCGCAGCGTGCCGCCATCGCCGGCATCCGAGACTTCAACGAAAGTGATATTGGCAGCCGACGACCATTCGGCCAAAGCGAGCCGAGCCGCCGACTTCATGGTGTCGTTGAATTCCTGGAAGTTCGAGGCTGTCGAGTTGTACGACGGATTGCTGGTCATGAAGGAGTAGGTGACCGTCACCGACTGCCCCATCAACCCGATCGGCCCCCACTTCGAAGACGAGCCCGCGACCAGCGCGTCGATCGTTCCATCACCGGAGGACTCGGACGAGGTCAACGCCTGGCGACCTTCTGCCTGGAAGGCCTGCGCGCCGCCAGAGCCGCATCCGGCGCACCCGCAATAACGATGAACGGCGAGTTCACTGTCGTGTCCGATGGACATCTACCCCTCCGAAAGCATTGCCGCCTGAGGGTGCGCGCCAGCAGACCTCTAGGTCAAGATTGTGGCAGGGAGATGGCGACCCCTACGGGATTCGAACCCGTGTCGCCGCCGTGAAAGGGCGGTGTCCTAGGCCTCTAGACGAAGGGGTCTCGTCGGCAGGGGGATGTACCCCCGAGACGACCGGAAATCAACCCCACAACGTCAGCAACAATCAACCTGTCGCAGGCGCCGCGTCGTCGACGATCAACTGGACCTGATCGCCTCCGCGAAAGTCGTCGGCACGCAGGTGTCCGACCACATGAAACGGCGTGCTGCCGGCCTTCAACAGAGACTGGCCTAGGTCGCCATCCAGCGCCCGGAACGCGATCGCCTTGACCCTGGCGCCATCGGATCCGGTCAGCGTACAGCGGACGTGATTCTCGCCGACCACGCCGGCTCCGACAACCCGCACCGCTGGAAACGCGAATCGCGGTTCGGCATTACCGGTCCCGAACGGTCCGATACGACCAACCGTGCGGACCAGGTCACCGGTCGCGCCGCTTGGCGCCAGGGCGGCATCCACGGACAAGGTTGCAGTCCGATCTCCGTCAGCTAGTTCGGCGGCGACACGTTCGCAGAGAAACGCCTTAAACGCCTCCACTCGGTCAGCCGCGACGGTGAAGCCGGCCGCCATGGCGTGCCCGCCGCCTTTGATCAACACGCCAGCCTGCTGGGCGGCGATTATCGCCGCTCCCAGTTGAACGCCCGCCACGGATCGTCCAGAGCCCTTGCCGATGCCGTCCTCGACGCCGATCACGCAGGCCGGTCGGTGAAAGCGATCCTTAAGCCGGCTGGCGACGATGCCGACGACGCCCGGGTGCCATCCCTCTCCGACCACGACCAGCGCGGCCCCGTCAGCCTGAGCTTCAGCCTGGGCGATCGCAGCTTCGAGCACCTCAGCCTCGATCGTTCGCCGCTCGCCGTTGTAACGGTCGAGTTCGGCGGCGAGCGTTGCCGCTTCCGCCGCATCGTCGGTCGCCAAAAGCCGGGCGCCGAGATCCGCTCGCCCGACCCGCCCGCCGGCGTTGATCCGCGGCCCGAGCACGAAGCCCAGATGGTACGGGTCCGGACGGCGGTCGAGCTTGGCGATGTCACCAAGCGCCGCCAGGCCCGGGTTTCCACGCCCGGCCATCACCCGGATCCCCTGCGCGACAAAAGCTCGGTTCAGCCCCGCAAGCGGCACCACGTCGCACACCGTTCCGAGCGCCACGAGATCCAGCAGAACCCGCAGATCCGGCTCTGGCCGCTGCTTGAACCAGCCGCGCCGTCGCAACTCGCGATTCAACGCGACCAGCACCAGGAACGTGACGCCGCACGCCGCCAACTGGCCATAACCGCCGGGTTCGTCCAGCCTGTTGGGATTCACCACCGCCACCGCCGACGGCAGTTCGGGCCCGGCCAGATGGTGATCGACCACCATCATGTCGATCCCGGCCGCACGCGCCTCGCCGAGCGTCTCGACCGCCAGGATTCCGCAGTCAAGGCACACGACAACCCCGGCGCCCTGCCCGGCCAAACCTTCGATCGCCGGCAGATTGGGGCCGTAGCCTTCGTCGATGCGATCCGGGACGTGCAGCAGCGATGTCGCCCCGACAGCCCGCAGATAGCGGGTCATCAGTGCCGCCGAGGTGGCACCGTCGACGTCGTAGTCGGCGAACAGTCCGATCGGCTGCCCACCCTGGACGGCGTCACTCAGGCGCCCTGCCGCCGCGTCCATGTCCTTCAGCACGCTCGGATCGGGCAGTTCGGCCTTCAGGGTCGGCTCCAGGAACCGCTCAACCCCATCCAGCTCGATGCCGCGCTGGGCGATCAGGCGACCGACGATCTCCGGAACTCCATGACGCTGGGCAATCGCCAAGCCGAGGCGTTCAATTTCGACCCCGGCGCCGCCGCGCGCAATCCACCGCTTGCCCGTAACCGACCGCTCGACGCCGAGGATCGGCGTGGTCATCGCAACGGTCTCAATCCTTAGCGGACGGCTTGCGCGTGAAGTCGTGCGTGGCCTCGATGGTCCGTACCGTTCCGGTCTTGGAGCGCATGATGATCGAGTGGGTGTAAGCCCCGCCGGTGTAGCGGCGAACCCCCTTCAGCATGGAGCCGTTGGTTACCCCAGTGGCCGCGAACATCACGTCACCGCCGGCCAGATCCATCAGTCCGTATTTGCGTTCGAGATCCTCGATACCCCAGCGCTTGGCCCGCGCCTTCTCGTCGTCGTTGCGGAACAGCAGGCGCGCTTGGATCTGACCACCGATGCAGCGCAAAGCCGCGGCCGCGAGAACGCCTTCCGGCGCTCCACCGGAGCCAAGATAGATATCGACGCCGCTGGTCGGTTGAGATGTTGCAATCACGCCGGAGACGTCCCCATCGGAAATCAGCGTAATCCGGGCGCCGGCCTCGCGCACCTTGGCGATCAACTCGGCATGCCGCGGCCGATCCAGGATGCACGCCACGATATCGGACACATCGGCCTTCTTGGCCTTTGCCAGATTTCTGAGGTTCTCTTCCACCGTCGCGTCGAGGTCCACCACCCCTTCCGGAAGACCGCCACCGACCGCAATCTTGTCCATGTAGACGTCCGGAGCGTTCAAGAAGCCGCCCTCCGACGCCAGCGCGACAACGGCGAGCGCATTCGCGCCGCCCTTCGCGGTGATCGTGGTGCCCTCCAGCGGATCCAGCGCAATATCGATCTTCGGACCGCCGCTGCCGACCTTCTCACCGATGAACAGCATCGGCGCTTCGTCGCGCTCGCCTTCGCCGATCACCACCGTGCCGTCGATCTCGAGGTTGTTCAGCGCAGTCCGCATGGCGTCGACCGCCGCCTGGTCCGCAGCCTTCTCGTCTCCCCGGCCCATCAACCGCGACGCAGCCAGGGCTGCGGCCTCGGTCACCCGCACTGCATCAAGGGCCAGATTGCGGTCCATGGTGAAGACTTCGGCATCCGTTTCCGACATCGGTGGCTCCCGATCCCTTTATTGAACGATCTGTTTTGACGAGCCCGCTCTGCGACGAACTCCAGAGTGTCGAGCTTTTATCTCATCCGGGCCGCCGTCGCGAGGCCCGATTGGATTCCTAAAGCTCAACAATCCTGATCATGGCCGGCGGTTCCTGCACAGCGTCAAGCCGGCCGATCTTCTCCAGCGCCCGACGCATCGACGCTTCGTCCACCTCATGAGTGGTCAGGGCCACCGGTACCTTCTCCATCGGCGCCCGGCCCTGCTGCAGCATCGACTCCATCGACACGTGCTCGTCACGCAGGATAGCCGTGACATCCGCCAGCACCCCCGGGCGGTCGATCACCATCAGGCGAACATAGTACCGGCCCTCCATGGCCTCGATCGGTGCCGGTTCGGCGGTGCGCAGCTCGGCCGCGGCAATCCCGAACACCGGCGCACGCCGGCCGGCGGCTACGTCGACGATATCGCCGATCACCGCCGACGCGGTCGGGCCGGCTCCGGCTCCGCGGCCGAGATACAACGTGGTGCCGACGGCGTCGCCTTCGGCGACGACGGCGTTGAATACCCCTTCGACCTGGGCAATCGGCGCATCGCGCCGGACCATGCACGGATGGACGCGTTGACGGACGCCGTCCGGCGAGTCCTCGGCGATGCCAAGAAGCTTGATACGGAACCCGAACTCCTCGGCATAAGCGATGTCGAGCGGAGAGATTGGTCGGATTCCTTCGATATGAACGCCCGAGAAATCGACCTCGCGGCCGAACACCAGAGCTGCCAGCAACGACAGTTTGTGCGCGGCATCGATACCGTCCACGTCGAACGACGGGTCGGCCTCGGCGTATCCAAGCTCCTGAGCTTCAGCCAACACGTCGTCAAACGCTCGCCCGGACTCGCGCATCGCCGTCAGGATGTAGTTACAGGTCCCGTTGAGGATTCCGTAGACACGGCCGATATCGTTGGCAACCAAGCCTTGGCGGAGCGCACGGATGATCGGTATTCCACCGGCAACCGCCGCTTCATACCCCAGAGTGACGCCGGCAGCCTCCGAGAGCTTCGCGAGCGCCGTTCCGTGATGCGCCAGCAAGGCCTTGTTGGCGGTCACCACCGACTTGCCGTTTTCCAAAGCGATCTGGACCAGATCGCGGGCCGGGCCCTCTGATCCGCCGATCAGTTCGCACACCAAATCGACATCGTCCCGTCTCGCCAACGCGACCGGATCGTCCACCCAGACTACCCCTGACAGATCGACGCCACGGCTCTTGCGTCGGTCGCGGGCCGACACCGCGACCAACTCGATCGGCCGCCCGGCTCGGCGTGCCAGATCGTCGTGCCGAACCTGCAGCAGCCGCGCCGTTTCGGCGCCTACCGTGCCCAGTCCCGCCACGGCGACTCGCAAAACCTCACTCATTCCATCCTCACTTAAAATATGAGATTATTCATGTAAGACACTGTGAAATCTTATCTTACCATCCCATTTGATCAGTATATCAGGAAGACCTCGACGCGCCGATTGCCGGCCTCGCCCGATGGCATGACCTCATAGAATTCCGGCTGCGAGTCGCCGAGCGCATCGATTCGAATTCGATTGGCCGGCAGGCCCGCATGGATCAGCACATCGGCCACTGCGTTGGCGCGCTTCAAGGACATGGTGAAGTTGGCGACCTCATGCGCCCGCAGATCGAGATCGGCGGTGCGCGCCGACGCGTGGCCGATCACCCGCACAGCGGCACCGCTGGCGATCGCAGTCTGCGCGACCTTCGCGAGTTCTGCGCGTTCGGTGCCGGTCAATCGAGCGGAACTGTGCCCGAAATACACGGTCGACGCCAAATAGGGTTGCCCTGAAAAGGAAGCCGCAACGGGGACGGCGTCAAGCGCATCGTCGTTGACGGTGACGCTTTGGCTGGTGGCTGTCGGTACCGAGGACGGCGGTGCGGCTGAAGGTTCCGATCGCGGCGCTGGTGCTCGACCGGAATTGCCGGCCGAGTCAAAAGTCGTCCGCTCGGCCAGTTGCGATGCCGGCACCGGCTCGCTCGACGACGGGGCTGCGACCCGCGCCGGCACGGGAGCCGGTTCCGACTGCGGCATCGCCCGCCGGACATGTTCGCCGCCGACTTCTCCGGTCGTCACTCCGGTTACGGTGGGAGTTTGCGGAGCTGGCCGATTGGGCCACAGAGCCGATTGATCACCGGCGCCCGCGGCCAACCGGGAGGATCCCGATGACGATGTCGATGGCGATGGCGCCGACTGAGGTGCCGTAACCGCAGTAGTAGCCCGAGCCGGAACAACAGCCGTCGGCTCAGGCGGCGGCGTTTGTTGAGATTGGGACTGAGGTGCCGGTGATCGAGGCGCTGCCGGAGGTGGCGCAGGCTGGGTCGCCGGGGCATCCGTGTATCGCGCGTTGGCCCGATCAGCGATGAGGCCTTGCTTCAAGGTCTCGCGCTGTTCTGGAGTGGTGGACGGTGTCGGGCGCGCCGGGACCGTCGACAGGTTTGGATACTCGGTGTTTGAGCTGGGCCCCGGATCGCCGGCGACCGTGGACGGAGCGGTGCCGTCCTTTGCCGGCTTGTCCTCGAACCAGCCACCGATGGTGTTGGATGTGCCGCGATACCACGCCACCGGATTGACTGCATCAGGAATAGACGAGCAACCGGCAAGGCCGACCATGCCGAGGACTGCCAGCATCCTCACAGCCCGTCGACCTGATGTCGCCTCAGCGATCCGCGTTTCTTGAATCATCCCGCTCTCCCGACCTTGGCTTTTCGTGTTCCCTTCGGGGTTCACGGCTCGCAGCAGCGCAGCACCTTTACCCGTCAAACCATAAAAATAACATGGGTTTCCATCCACGGACACGGTTAGCGCGTCCGCAAAGCACCGCAATGGCCACCCAGCAACAGTTTCTGCTACAACCGATCGACAAGGCGGAACCCTGCACCGTCCGGAGGCGCCACGAAATCGCCATGACAAAAAGCCCAGATCCCCAGACCACGCCGCCTGATCCGATGGAACTCTCCCGGACCATGGCGAGTATTGCCGAGCGCAGTCAGCGCATTGTTCAGGAATTTCTGGAGCAGCAGAACCGGCCCGCCGGCGACCAGGACGCGCTGGGAATTTCCGACCCCATGAACATCGGCAACGCTTTCCTGGAGATGACCAGCAAGATGATGGCCGATCCGGCCAAGTTGCTGCAGGCGCAGTTCGGCCTCTGGCAGGACTATATGACGCTCTGGCAGGCCACCACGTCGCGGATCATGGGTGGTTCGGGTGAAGCGGTGGCAGCCCCGGAGCGCGGCGACAAACGTTTCAAGGATGGTGCCTGGGAGGAGAGCTTCCTCTTCGACTACATCAAGCAGACGTACCTTCTAACGGCACGCTGGATGCAGAAAACCGTCGGTGAGGTCGAAGGCCTGGACGACAAGACCCACCGCAAGGTGGATTTCTACACAAAGCAGTTCGTCGATGCGATGGCCCCATCGAACTTCGCGCTCTCCAACCCTGAGGTTCTGCGCACCACGATCGAAACCGGCGGGGAGAACCTGGTCAAGGGACTGCAGAATCTGGTCAGCGACCTGGAGCGCGGTCACGGCAAGCTCGACATCCAGATGACCGACCAGGAGGCGTTCGAGGTCGGGGTCAACGTCGGCACCACACCGGGAAAGGTGATCTACGAGAATGAACTGATGCAGCTCATTCAGTACTCGCCGACAACCGAGACGGTGATGCGCCGTCCGCTCCTGCTCGTGCCGCCGTGGATCAACAAATTCTACATCCTGGATCTGCGGGCCAAGAATTCCTTCATCCGATGGGCCGTCGAGCAGGGCATCACCGTTTTCGTGGTGTCCTGGGTGAACCCCGACGCCCAACTGGCTGAGAAGACGTTCGAAGACTACATGCTTGAGGGGCCCCTCGCCGCACTTGACGCCATCGAAAAGGCGACCGGTGAACGCGAAGTCAACGCCATCGGCTACTGCATCGGCGGTACCCTGATGGCATCAACGGTGGCCTGGATGGCAGCCAAGGGCGACGACCGGATCAAGTCGATCACATTCTTCACTACCATGATCGACTTCGCCGAGGCCGGTGACCTGTCGGTGTTCATCGACGAAGAACAGCTGACGGCTCTCGAAGACCGGATGAGCAAGACCGGCTATCTCGATGGCCGGGCAATGGCGACCACCTTCAACATGCTCCGTGCCAACGACCTGATCTGGTCCTTCGTGATCAACAACTACCTGATGGGCAAGGAACCGTTTCCGTTCGACCTGCTGTACTGGAACTCCGACTCGACGCGCATGCCGGCGGCGATGCACAGCTTCTATCTGCGCCGGATGTACCAGCAGAACGATCTGGTGAAACCGGGATGCATCACGCTTGCCGGAACGCCGATTGACCTATCGAACAACCGGCTTCCGACCTTCGTGCTGTCGACCAAGGAGGATCACATCGCCCCCTGGAAGTCGACCTACGCCGCAACGCAGGTCTACAAGGGGCCGGTCAAGTTCTGTCTCGCGGGATCAGGCCACATCGCCGGCGTCATCAACCCGCCCGCTAATCCGCCGAAATACGGATACTGGACCCGCAAGGGTAAGGCGCCGAAGGATCCGGAGAAGTGGCTGGAAACCGCCCAGCAGACTGATGGGTCATGGTGGCCGGAATGGGCCTCATGGCTCGGTAAGTACGCTGGCGGCAAGGTGCCCGCGCGGGTGCCCGGCGATCACGCGCTTGTGCCGATCGAAGACGCACCGGGGCGGTACGTAAAGGCGCGCGCGTCGGAATAGGTCACGTGCCGAGAGGCAAAGGGCAGCCGGGGCAGACCGAACGGTCGCCGGCGCACCAACATGATCCGTCTGTCGCCATCATGTGAGATCGCAGCTCTGGAATGTCTGCGAGCTCTTGACCGACATAGACGAGCACGGAATCAAGCGGACCTTCGTCCGTGTAGGCCATCGGCACCACCATCTTCTCCTGGATCAGCAGACCGTTTTCGACGACACCGCTGCGTTTCAGGACGTGGAACCGATAGTGCGCCACCACCGTGACGCCGCGATCCACAGCAACCGACGCCTGCTCGCGCATGATCTGCGCAAGATCCGGCGGCCACGCCGCCAGGGTGTGTCCGGTCAGGTCGCGCCCGAGATTCTGGGCGAGGTGCGTCCCGAACAATCGGTAGAGAAAATCGTCTCGGCCGGCATCCCATTGCAGGATCCCAATTCCGCCGAGCCACTCGCGCAGTTGCTCGGGATGAAACGAGTGACGACGGATGATCCCGTCGGGTCCACGACATCCTTCCAGGAACGCCAGGAGGCTTCGAGCGGACTCCGACATCAGCCTGTCTGCCGCTAACGGCATGGCACCCTCGCTCGTGATGCTGTCCGAACGACAGCCGATCCTGATCGCATCAGAGGTATGATCGAGCGAGTTCGCAATAGCGCGTCGCAGAAGTGTGAATGTTCTCGATGTCCTCGGTGGTCAGGTCACGCATCTTGCGGGCCGGCAAGCCCGCCCACAGCTCGCCGGACCGTACGACCTTTCCCGGTGGAACCAACGCACCCGCCGCAACCATTGCATGGCGTTCGACCACCGCGCCGTCCATGACGGTAGCTCCCATTCCGACAAAACTGTCGTCCTGCAGCGTGCACGCGTGAATGATCGCCGCATGACCGATCGTGACGCCAGCCCCAATCAAAGTCGGATGCGCGTCGGTCGCAATATGGACGATCGTCCCGTCCTGCACGTTGGTCCGCTCGCCGACACGGATGTAATTTCCGTCGCCACGCAGGATACAGCCATACCAGATGGACGCCCCCGCACCGATCACGACATCGCCGATCAGCACCGCCGTCTCAGCCACGAAAGCACCCTCGCCGACCGTCGGCATCACGCCGTGGTGCCGTCGGATCAATGCAGGCATGCGTGGCAACTCCAGTTCGATAGCGTCAGGTGCGTCTGATCGGGCACCGCTCGATTGGTGGCGACGACCGCTGACGGCTACTTCGGCGTAACCACGTGACGATCGTTGATCGGCTGGATCGGACGCGCGTTGTCGCCCATCGCCTTGGACAGAATATCGATATGCTGCTGCGACATGGGTGCCGTGACCCTCTCGACCATCCATCGCACCCCCTCCGTACAGGGCGGAGTGGTCAACGAACCGTCGTAGATCCAGAACTCCGTAAGGGACGGCAGGATATCCCGCGGGTTGATGACCGCTTCGGCAAAGGTATGTGCCGCCGTCTTCTGCGGTGGCGTGTGCGCGATGACCTCGGCGAGCGCCGGATTCTCCGCACCGTCTGCGACGAACACGCCGATCACCGCCAGTTGACCGTCGGCCGAGCGGTGCACGAAATGAACCTCCGCATCGAACCGCTTTCCGCCCACCGTGTGTTCGCTCGGTGTGTGGAAATGAGGGCAGCGAACAAGGTGGTGGTGCCATGGCGCTTGTAGTCGTGGGTCATGGTGCCGGCGCGGCCCTTCTTCAGCGGCAGGCCGGGCTGGGTGCGGTCGAGCGCCTGGATCTGGCTCTTCTCGTCGACGCTGAGCACGATGGCGTGGGCCGGCGGGTCGACATAGAGCCCGACCACGTCGCGCAGCTTGGTCACGAACTCCGGGTCGTTCGAGAGCTTGAACTGCCGGATCCGATGCGGGGCCAAACCGTGAGCACGCCAGATCCGCTGCACCGAACTAACCGAGATGCCGGTCTGTGCCGCCATCGTTGCGGCGGTCCAGTGGGTCGTCTCGCCGGGCGGATCGGTCAGGGTCAGGGCGACGACGCGCTCGGCCACCGAGGGGTCCAGCGGCGGGATCCGCGACGGGCGCGTCTTGTCCCGCAGCAGCCCGTCCACGCCTTCGGCGGCGAAGCGCTCCTGCCAGCGCCAGACCGCCGTCTTGGCGACCCCGGCCTCGCGCATGATCGCGTTGGTGCCCAGGCCCGCGGCGGTGAGCAGCACGATCCGGCAGCGCCAGACGTGCTTTTGCGGGCTGTTGCGGTCCGCCACGATCGCCTCCAGGCGGGCGCGATCGGCGGTACTGACGGTGAAGCTGATCCCGGTGCGCATGCCCCAGACTCGCACGCCACCGAACCCGCGGGAATCCTGAGCGGGATTCTAATGTCGGATTTTATCCACTAGTGGATAGAATCCAACACTTGGTGCCCACGCCTGACGGCGGCGATGATTTTGTCGGGATCGGCTGTCCAGTTGAAGGGCTTCGGATCTGAGGCGTTGTGCTCGTCGAGGAAGCGGTTGATGGCGGCCTGGAGGTCGGCGACAGAGCGGAAGACGCCGCGCTTGAGGCGGCGCTTGGCGAGCCTGGCGAAGAAGCCTTCGACGGCGTTGAGCCAGGAACATGAGGTCGGCACGAAGTGGAAGGTCCAGCGGGGATGGCGGTGCAGCCAGGCGCGGACCTTGGGGTGCTTGTGGGCGGCGTAGTTGTCGAGGACGGCGTGGATCACCTTGCCGGCCGGAACCTGGGCCTCGATGTGGTTGAGGAAGCGGATGAACTCCTGGTGGCGGTGACGCTGCATGTTGCGGCCGATGACGGTGCCGTCGAGCACGTTGAGGGCAGCGAACAAGGTGGTGGTGCCATGGCGCTTGTAGTCGTGGGTCATGGTGCCGGCGCGGCCCTTCTTCAGCGGCAGGCCGGGCTGGGTGCGGTCGAGCGCCTGGATCTGGCTCTTCTCGTCGACGCTGAGCACGATGGCGTGGGCCGGCGGGTCGACATAGAGCCCGACCACGTCGCGCAGCTTGGTCACGAACTCCGGGTCGTTCGAGAGCTTGAACTGCCGGATCCGATGCGGGGCCAAACCGTGAGCACGCCAGATCCGCTGCACCGAACTAACCGAGATGCCGGTCTGTGCCGCCATCGTTGCGGCGGTCCAGTGGGTCGTCTCGCCGGGCGGATCGGTCAGGGTCAGGGCGACGACGCGCTCGGCCACCGAGGGGTCCAGCGGCGGGATCCGCGACGGGCGCGTCTTGTCCCGCAGCAGCCCGTCCACGCCTTCGGCGGCGAAGCGCTCCTGCCAGCGCCAGACCGCCGTCTTGGCGACCCCGGCCTCGCGCATGATCGCGTTGGTGCCCAGGCCCGCGGCGGTGAGCAGCACGATCCGGCAGCGCCAGACGTGCTTTTGCGGGCTGTTGCGGTCCGCCGCGATCGCCTCCAGGCGGGCGCGATCGGCGGTACTGACGGTGAAGCTGATCCCGGTGCGCATGCCCCAGACTCGCACGCCACCGAACCCGCGGGAATCCTGAGCGGGATTCTAATGTCGGATTTTATCCACTAGCTCGTCCTGTCCACCTTTTTCTGCCAGTCGTTGCCCATAGTGCTGTAGCTTGCTGGCGCAGATGGCGATGCTACTGATGCTCGGCGCCTCGTTGTAGAAGCGTTGGACGCGCAAATAGCTCTCACTGCGTCCAAGCCAATCCCTACTGAATTCGCTTTCGTTATCGACCAGCCGATGCTCTTTCAGCATCGCCAGTACGTCGTCTAAAACCGCTTTTCGCATGGAGTACCTTCCTTGTTAATAAATAGCAGTGCGCAGACAGCTGCTAAGCATCTCAAAGTATTTAGCGGGTGCGCTCTACAAACGGGACTAAGGCTGGCGTGCCGACCGTCAAACGCTGCGAAACCCCACCTGCTGTGAGTGGGTCAGCTAATCGAACTGCCCGTTGTTCGTCTTCCTCGCACTACCCTGCGCTCTGCGTAGGATGCCCAAATGCGTGCAGCTATCTGCAACGACGTTTGCGAGGTCGTAATGGTTGGCTGAGAACGCTCGGCTGAAAGTGAGTTGGAAACGCCTATAAACCAACAATGCCGCTACAATGCTTTTGGCTTAGCTGTAGTGAGCTTGCGTAAGACAGCACGTAAAAGGATGATCGCAAAACCTGCCTTTCTCAAATTGAGTTGTGTGTAGCCAATTGTCCAAAACCGCCGATGCGGAGAAACAAGTTGATGCCCGCACGGGCATTGGCTTGTCTTCCCATCCGATACCGGTTTGATTGAAGAATAAATCAGCGCAAATGGCTTTTGAGCTTGAGCAGAGCGAAAGCGAAAGAAGGCATGCAGCGCATGCGGAGCTGCGAAGCTGCAACGCATTAAAAGCTCTCAAACCGAATGTAAGATTAGTAGTGTTTTCTTACATTTAAGGATAAGTCGCTGAGATCATTGAGGGATGATTTTCAATCAAATCGGTCGTCCAAAACATATGTAAGAAAATACTATAACTGCACGATTTAATTACATTTTTGAGGTTGTGCAGTGAAACAGGCGAAGACGCTCACCAAAGCCGAACTGAAGCGCGTCGTAGACGTCACAAAGGCGTGCAGTCGCTATCCACAGCGCGATGTGACGATGCTGCTGCTGACGCACTGGTGCGGCATGCGGGTGGGCGAAGTTGCTGCGCTACGGCTGAGCGACGTGTTGGACGCTAACGGCGACATACGGGCGGAGACCACGCTAGTGGTGGGAATCAGACAGATGAAACCCGTGCATCAGCAAACGCATGGCGGAAATCTGCCGATCCAGACGGACTCACCCGTTTGATTTTCACCACTAGCAGCGGAGCAGACGAAGGGAAGCGCCGCCCGCGTCGTGTTCGTGCCCGAACGCATGCGCCGGCAACTGCAAGGGTATCTACAAAGCGCAGAGAAGCCCGCACAGGGCCCTTACCTGTTCGCTACGCAAAAAGCCCAACGCTTCTCCGCAAACAGCGCTACGCAGCATTTGCAGCGCTTGTATGAGCGGGCGGGCATAGCAGGCGCTACGTCGCACAGTGGGCGACGGACGTTCATAACCGAGCTTGCTGCTAAGGGCGTTGGCGTGCGCGTGCTAGCTGCGCTGGCAGGTCATCGCAGCATACAAGTCACCCAAAAATATATCGACGTGAACGATGAGATGATGCGGAACGCGGTGGAGCTTCTTTGAGCCCCCTCGTAGCCCGCATTAGGCGCTTCGGTCACTCGTCATTGTCGCGCTCTGCATCCAAGCGGCGGACGCGCTCAATGTCCTTCTTGCTTACACCAGAAATAAGGTCCTCATCGTACAATATGCCCTTGCGGACGTAGTGCTGCTCGATCATCTGCCTGCTCGTTCCCATGTTTGTGCTGAGCAGATCAAACGCTTGCGGCGTGCTTCCAAGCTGGCGTAGCCGGTTTTCAGCGTATAGGTGCCGGAAGGAATACATCGTCCGCTTGTCACCGTTTTCGTCATACAGCAGACCGATCTCGTCCAACATCTTGTCGAGCGTCTTGTAGAACCCCTTAAGCTTCTTTCCGTCCTTCGCGCAGAACAGCCAATCGTCACCATCCGTGTGCCCGGTCAGCTCGCAAATCGCCTTGTAAGCCTCAACTGCGCTTTGCTGTGGTAGCACCAGCCGCGCACCCGTCTTCGTCTGCGGCGATACGGTTATCTGTAGGGTTATGGTTTGAGTGCTATCAGTCCTAAACCGCTTTATATGCTTGTGCTTGAGTTCGTTAGCTTCGCCAGTGCGCAACCCTGTTCCCTCTAACCAAAGCACGTAAAGACGGAGCAGCTGGCGGCGGTACAGGTGGGCGGAATTGATGCGGCTTTGCGACCTTTCTCCCTGTGCAGTACCTCAAGCGCTTTCTTCTTGTGGACCCACCAAAGCTCGTACATGTCCGCAAAGCTAAGCTCTTTAGCTGGCGCATCGTCGCGTACACGCAGCCGCAACTCGTCATAACGATCGAGCGCAACGCGCTTCGCTTCGTCTAAATCAACCTCGCCAGTGCTTTCTTGTATGTATGTCAGCCGGTTTCCATGCACGTCTCTCATGCCGCGTACATGGATGCGCATGTGATAGATGGGACGCTTAGCACCCTGTCTGTTGAACAGGATCACTTGCCCTTGTTTCAGCTCGACTTTGTTTATGTAGGACTTGGACACGTCTGCAGTCTCAGCATCGTTTTCTTGTAAACGAATTGTAAGATCACAGTACGGTTTGGGCTATCGAAAAGCCACTTGTAAAACTTTTGTCAATCCGAAAAATGAAAAAGCGCAGTTTAAAAACTGCGCTTTCCCAATAACTTAGTTCGCTGAAGCGTTTGAAAAATTTTAACGCTTGGCTATTCGGAACGATAAATTTTATCTTTTTAAACAATGGGTTACTGACGCCCAATTTTATCCTGCTGCAAAACTGCTATACCAAAACAGCCATTCCATCAGTCATTCCAACGCCTTACGCCTCATTCCGTTTTGCGTCGCAGTTTCGGTGCGCCCGCCTGCAGCTCGATCATAGCGTCCAACTCGCCAGCCTCAACAGCCTTTGCGATGACAGCCAACGTCGGCAGAACTTCATTCTCATCCGCCAGCTTGATCGCCTGCTTGCCCTTCGCCAATTCGAGTGGCTTGCTGCCGTAGCGCACCGTAAGGACGGTATTGCCCTTCGCGTCCTTACCCCACCAACGCTTCACTCGCTTTGCGACTTGTACGCGCTGGCGCTCGCCTCCTTCGCCATCCACCCACTTGTATGCTGTCGGCTGGTAGCTCGCATCTTCTGCCAACCGCATCTGCTCGGTCAGCTTGTCCAACAGCTTGCGGCGGCGCTTAGTGACCGGGTCGCTGTTGTTGGGGCGCTCGTAAGCAACGAGGTTAAGCTCTTTCAGTGCCGTCATCGTGTCCTCCTGTCTATCTTTAAGCATTGTGCTTTCAGTTATCCAAAAGGTCGGCCAAAAAAATGTCTCAACCTTCAAACTTCAGCCGATCTATAGCGCCCATTACTACCTCAACTTTGAGCTGTCGTTTCGATTTGTACATCTGCCGGAAACCGCTCCCTGCCCGATCCAAACTACGAGACGTTACGACACGCGGCATAGTGACTGGTGAAGATGGGTTTACGTTGCCTTCAGGCCCTGTATCGACATTCCTGTCTAACCAAAGCTGCAACTGAGGATCAGCTGCTAGGCACTCTTCTAAGTGTTCCAAAGCGCGCTCAAATTGTGCTTCTGCCTTGTAGCGAAACTTCTGCGTATCCATCCGCCGAGGGCCGCAGGTCAGGCTGCTTGCGTTTGAGGGGCGGCTTTGGTTTTCCAGTTCCAGGGCAGCAGGTCGTGTAGCCGGTTCTGCGGCGTGTCGGCGATGGTATCGAGGATATGGGCGAGCCATGCCTGGGGGTCGATGCCGTTCATCTTGGCGGTGACGATGAGGGTGTACATGAAGGCGGCCCTGTCGCCGCCGCGGTCGGAACCGGCGAACAGCCATGATCTTCTGCCGAGAGCGATGCCGCGCAATGCGCGTTCGGCGGCATTGTTCGTCAGGCAGATGCGGCCGTCATCGAGGAACCGGCTGAAGTCGTCCCAGCGCGGGAGCATGTAGTCCATGGCCTTGGCCACCGGGGCGTGGCGCGACAGCCGTGCGCGCTCGGTGCGCATCCAGTCTTCCAGGCCGGCCACCAGGGGCGCGCTGTGCTCCCGGCGCGCGGCCAGGCGGTGCTCGGCGCTCTGGCCATTGATCGTGCGCTCGATCTCGAACAGCGCGTCGATCCGGCGCACCGCCTCCAGCGCCATCGGCGAGATCGCCCGTGCCGTCTTGCCGCGGCGTGCCCTGGAGGCGATGTCGGCGAGTTCGAAGAACTTGCGTCGCCCGTGCGCCCAGCACAGCGCCGGCAGCACCGGCCCGGGCTCGCGGCCGGCGTCGTACAGCCGGTTGTAGCCGTCATAGGCATCGGCCTGCAGGATGCCGGCGTAGTCGGCGAGATGGGCCTCGGGATGCTCGCCGCGGCGATCCCGGGAGTAGTGGAACAGCGCCGCCGGCGGTGCCCGGCCGGCAAACGGGCGGTCGTCGCGCACGTAGACCCAGGCGCGCGCCGTGCGGGTCTTCAGCTTCGCCAGCACCGGCACCGTGGTGTCGTCACCGTGCAGCCGCCCGGCGGCCAGCACATGGGCGGCGATCAGGGCGTGCAGCGGCCGCAGCGCGAACGCGCAGGCACCGACCTGGTCGGCCAGGGTCGAGACCGACAGCTCGACCCCCTCGCGGGCGTAGCGCTCGCTCTGCCGGTTCAGCGGCTGGTGCTGGCCGTACTTCTCGAACAGCACCATCGCCAGCAGGCTTGGGCCGGCCCAGCCGCGCGGCGTGGCATGGAACGGTGCCGGCGGCTGCGAGATCTTCTCGCAGTCCCGGCAGCTGAACTTCTCGCGCACCGTCTGCACCACCTTCCAGCGGCGCGGGATCACCTCCAGGGTCTCGGTGACGTCTTCGCCGACCTTGCGCAGCCGGTCCGAGCCGCAGCACCCGCAGGCATCGGGCGCCGGCAGCACGACGCGCTCGCGCGGCAGGTGCTCGGGGAACGGCTTGCGCGACGGCACCCGGCGCTGGAACGGCCGGACCGTGGTGGTCTTCGCCGCCGCCTGCCCGGCCGCCGCCTCGTCCTCGCCGGCCTTGGCCTCCAGTTCCTCCAGCTCGAGCTCCAGCTGGTCCAGCAGCCGGGCGGTGCGTTCCGAGCGGGTGCCGAACAGCTGGCGCCTGAGCTTCTCGATCTCCAGCTTGAGGTTGGCGATCAGCGCCTCGGTGCTCGAGGCCCGGGCGACCATCTGCGCCAACCGTGCCTCGGCCTCGTCGGCACGGCTCTCGGCGAGGTTCGCGCGGGCCTGTGCGGCGGTCACCTCGGCATGCAGTTCGGCGATCCCGGCGGCGCTGGTCTTCATGTTGGAATCATACCCCGGATCGCCCGAAAAGTCCCGGTTTTCTGCGCCTCACGGACGATATTCCCGGCTCATCCGGCGCGCTGCGGCCGCCAGGTATGACGCGGGTTGCGCCAGTCGATTCCGTCCAGAAGATAGCCCAGCTGCGCCGCCGAGATCGCCACCGAACCATCGGCCGGGGTCGGCCAGATGAACCGGCCCTGCTCCAGCCGCTTGACGTACAGCGACAGCCCGACCCCGTCATGCCAGAGAATCTTGCAGAGATCGCCGCGGCGGCCCCGGAAGGCGAACAGCTCGCCGCCGAACGGATCGCGGCCCAGTTCCTCCTGCACCTGCAGGCTCAGGCTGTGCATCCCCCGGCGCATGTCCGTCGCACCGCCGGCCAGCCACACCCGCAGGTCCGAGGCGAAGCCGATCACCCGCGTCGCTCCAGCACATCGAGAACCCGGGTCAGGGCCGCCGCATCGACATCGCGGCCGATCACCACTCGACGGCCGTCCCCGAGCACGATCTCCATCCGCCCGCCGGAACCCGACGGCACCGCCGAGGCGTCCGCCGCGCACGCCATCAGCACCGCCGGTACCAGCCGCGACCCGGCCGGCGAACCGGTCGTCGGGCCACCGAGCCGACCATCCCGGTACGCCTTGCGCCACGTGAACAGAAGCGAAACCGGAACGTCGTGACGCCTCGCCGTCGCCGAGGCCTGGCGGTCACCGGCCAGGCTATCCTCGACGATCCGCAGCTTCGCCGCCGCGCTCCAGCGTCGCCGACGGCCAGCCGTCACGACATCCAGCCGGCCCGCGAAGCCATTGTCCGTATGCATAGCCATAGCGACAGTCGACTACGCAAACCGGCCCGCCGCCAGGCGGCCTACACCGTATGGATACGGTGCTGATGTGACTTTTGAAGATGCTACACGGCACGGCAGGCGATTTTTCAACGCGCTTGATCGTGCTGTCCTACCACGCAAGCAATTGAGGGAGGGACAGCGATTGCGCCGACTAGTGGTGAAAATCAAACGGGTGAGTCCGTCTGGATCGGCAGATTTCCGCCATGCGTTTGCTGATGCACGGGTTTCATCTGTCTGATTCCCACCACTAGCTTTTATTGAACGTGGCAGACTGCGCGCTAACACGCACATCCACTTTTTTATAAGAGTCTGATTCGAAATTAATCTGAATTGTTGCAATGTCTTGCGATGCGTCGGGTGAAGAGTTGGACGGATGCGACGAAGAGCCATGCGCTTGCGGACGCGATGGTTTGCTCGAAGTCCTTGGCGAGGCGTCGGTTGCGGCTGAGCCAGGCCAGCGTTCGTTCGACGACCCATCGGCGGGGCAGGACCTCGAAGCCCTTGGCGGCATCGGATCGCTTGATGATCTCGATGGTCCATTTGCCGATGCGGCGCAACGCCTCGCGCAGCTTGTCGCCGGCATAGCCACCATCGGCGAAGATATGGCGCAGCCAGGGGAAGCGGTGGATGATTTCGGCGAGCAACAGCGGTGCCCCATCACGGTCCTGGATATCGGCCGTGTGGATTATGGCATGGACCAGATTGCCCTCGGTGTCGGTCAGGATATGCCGCTTGCGGCCCTTGATCTTCTTGCCCGCATCATAGCCGCGCGGACCGCCGCTCTCGGTGGTCTTGACGCTCTGGCTATCGATGACGCCGGCGCTGGGCGAGGCTTCACGGCCATGAATCTCGCGCGTGGCCATCAGCAGGGAATGGTTCAGCGTTTGCCACAACCCGCTGTCGCGCCACATGTAAAACCAGCGCCTGACGGTCGATACCGGCGGGAAGCAAGGCGGCAGCATCCGCCACGGCAGGCCACCGCGCAGCAGATACAGGATCGCTTCGACAATCCGCCGCATCGACCATCGGCGAGGACGCCCGACATGCGATGGCGGTGGCAAGAAGGGTGCGATCACCGCCCATTCGGCGTCGGTCAAATCACTTGGCAACGCCAGGCCCGCGCGGGCATGAAGCGCGCGAGTGGTATCGGTCCACATCGTCGATCCTTGGGAAGGTGTTGCTAACCTCCAGAATCAACGATCGGGCCACGCGTCAAGCCAACCTGCTGATACCAATCAACTTAATTTCGGATCAGGCTCTAAAAGGCTTTGAGTGGCCGCAGTACCATTCGATCTGCAATAGCTCAAAGCAGCTTTGGAACAAATTGATCGACGGCGCAGCGGATATACGGCTGCAAGATAACGTCACAGCGAACACAGACAGAGCGGGATATTGTTGGAAAGAAGTGCGCGGCGACTTAGCCGACGTGCTTTTAACCGACTGCTGCCATTTGGATTAACGGTAGCTGACATAAGCGCAGTTTAAGACGGGCGATGCCTACAGCTAACAGCGCGATTTTGGTGAATGCGGAAAGTGCATGCAGCAGCATGCGCTGCTATTCGCATGCGTATAACAAGCCAAACAGCTAACGAGGAAAAGCTTAGAACATAGAATGTAAAAAAATAGCAAAATTCTTACATTCACATGCAACGCATTGAGATCAATATGTCTTCAAAATTCATCAATTCGGTCGCCCAAAACATATGTAAGAAAATATAGTCACTGCAAGGTTTTGTTACATCAAATGGAGCTAAACAGTGAAGCAAGCAAAGACACTGAATAAGGCCGAACTGAAGCGCGTCGTAGACGTCACAAAGGCGTGCAGTCGCTATCCACAGCGCGATGTGACTATGCTGCTGCTGACGCACTGGTGCGGCATGCGGGTGGGCGAAGTGGCTGCGCTGCGGATGGGCGATGTGCTGGACGCTAGCTGCGACATACGGTCGGAGATCACGCTAGTGGTGAAAATCAAACGGGTGAGTCCGTCTGGATCGTAAGCGGTGTTCTGCTCACACGTCGGCGTTGGCGCGGTAGGCCCACGGCATGAGGTCGTCGATCCGGCTCTGCTGATGGCCGGCAACGAGACGTTCGAGGACGTCGGTCAGGTAGGTGTGCGGGTTGAGGTCGTTGAGCTTGCAGGTCTCGACCAAGGAGGCGATGACGGCCCAGTGCTCGCCGCCACCGTCGGAACCGGCGAACAGGGCGTTCTTGCGGTTCAGCGCGATCGGGCGGATGGCGCGCTCGACGGTGTTGGTGTCGAGCTCGATGCGGCCGTCGTCGAGGAAGCGGGAGAGCCCGTCCCAGAGCTTGAGGGTGTAGCGGATCGCCTCGGCGAGGCGGGACTTGCCGGACAGCCGACTGAGCTGGGCCTCGAGCCAGGGACGAAGGTCCTCGACCAGCGGCCGCGAGCGGGCCTGGCGCTCGGCGTGGCGGGTCTGTGGATCACTGCCGCGGATCTCCGCCTCGACGGCGTAGAGGGCGGCGATCCGGCGCAGCGCCTCCTCGGCGACCGGCGCGTGGCCGGCCTCGGCGATCTCGTAGAACTTGCGCCGGGCATGCGACCAGCAGAACGCCAGGGTCGGGCCGGCCAGGCGCCGGTAGGCGGCATAGCCGTCGACCTGCAGGATGCCCTTGAACCCGTCGAGATGAACTTCGGCGTGCTCGGCACCTCGTCCCGGAGCGTAGCGATATGCGACCGCCGGCGGATCGGCACCGCCCCAGGGCCGCGGATCGCGCGCCAGCGCCCACAGCCAGCCCTCCTTGGTCCGGCCGCGCCCAGGATCGAGCACCGGAGCCCGGGTCTCGTCGGCGAACACGACCGCCGAGGCCTTCATGATCTCGATCAGCCGGGCATGGACCGGCCGCAGCTCGCGCGCCGCGTGGCCGACCCAGTCGGCCAGCGTCGAGCGGTCGAGGGCGATCCCCTGGCGGGCGTAGATCTGCGCCTGGCGATAGAGCGGCGTGTGGTCGGCATACTTCGCGACCAGCACATGGGCGACCATGGCCTCGGTCGGCAGCCCGCCGGCGATCAGCCGCTCCGGTGCGGCCGCCTGGACCACGCCCTCGGCACAGCCGCGGCAGGCATATTTCGGTCGGCGGGTGACGATCACCCGGAACTGCGCCGGGATGACGTCGAGCCGCTCGCTGACGTCCTCGCCGATGGCCTGCAGCGCCTCGCCGCAGCACCCACAGGTCCGGCTATCCGGCTCGACCACCACCTCGACCCGCGGCAGATGCCTGGGCAGCGACCCGCGGTTGGCGCGGCGCCGACGCGCGCGTTCGGTCTTGAGCGCCGGATCGCCGGCGTCGGCCTCGGCACGCTGCTCGCCGAACTCCTGCTCGACGTCCTCCAGCGCCAAGTCCAATTGCTCGGGGTCGTACTTCTCCGAGCGCCGGCCGAACAGCGCCCGCTTGAACGCCGCCACGATCGCGGACAGCCGCACCACCTCCGCGCCCAACTCTGCCCGCAGGCTACGCTCGGTGATCAGCAGCGCCTTCAACGCCGCCGGGTCGTCCGGCAGTTCGCAAGCCTCCAGGACTGCGGTGGCGTCGGTCATGGCCGCCATTGAATCATGCCCTGAGGCACTCGGGGACCTGCGATCAGTCGCCCCGAGTCACTTCGCCGCAGCTTATCCGGCCGCCGTCGGCCGCACGGTGCGCGCTGTGTACACCCGCCGCCAGTCGAGCCCCTCGAACAGCGCCGCCAGCTGCGCCGACGACAGCCGCATCACCCCGTCGCGAACGCCCGGCCAGGCGAACTTGCCCTGCTCCAGCCGCTTGGCGATCAGCACAAGGCCGCTGCCGTCCCACACCAGGATCTTCACCCGGTCCGCCCGCTTGGCCCGGAACACCAGCACCACCCCGGAGAACGCATCCAGCCGCAGTTCGGCCGCAGCCAGGGCCGCCAGCCCGTCCATCCCCTTGCGGAAGTCCACCGGCCGCGTCGCCACATAGACCCGCAGCGGCCCGCCCGGCAGGATCATCGCCCAACCGCCAGAGCCGCCCGCAGCGCCGACACCAGTGCCGCCGCCCGGTCTGCCGCCACGCCCGACCCCAGCCGCAACCGCAAATCGCCAAGCTCGATCACGATGTCCGCGGATCCTACCGCCGCTGCCCCTGCCCAATTGCCGGCGACAGCGTCCGCGACCACCTCGGCGAACAACGGCACGGCATCCCTCGCCACACCATTGCGTCGCGCCAGCCGGCGCCAGGCAAACAGCTGCTGCGGCAACAGACCATGACGCCGAGCCACCCCGCACACCGTCTCCCCGGGACGGCAGCTCTCCGCGACGATCAGCGCCTTCACCTCGTCAGGCCAGCGCCGCCGACGGCCGCTGCCGGTGAACACCTCGAAGCGCTGCACCGGCTCCGACATAGCAATAAGCTCAGGCTTCGACATGGATCTTGCCTCCATGTCGGCAGACTCCGCCGGATCAGCGATCAGCGGTAGGTGGGGTCAGAACGCCGCTTACTCTGGATCGGCAGATTTCCGCCATGCGTTTGCTGATGCACGGGTTTCATCTGTCTGATTCCCACCACTAGCAGCGGAGCAGACGAAAGGCAGTGCTGCCCGCGTCGTGTTCGTGCCTGAACGCATGCGCAAGCAGCTTGCAGGCTACCTACAAAGCGCAGAGAAGCCCGTACAGGGCCCTTTCCTGTTCTCAACGCAAAAAGGCCAACGCTTCAGCGCAAACAGCGCTACGCAGCATTTACAGCGCTTGTACGAGCGGGCTGGCATAGCGGGCGCTACGTCGCACAGTGGGCGACGGACGTTCATAACGGAGCTTGCTGCAAAGGGCGTTGGCGTGCGGGTGCTAGTGGTGAAAATCAAACGGGTGAGTCCGTCTGGATCGGCAGATTTCCGCCATGCGTTTGCTGATGCACGGGTTTCATCTGTCTGATTCCCACCACTAGCAGCGCTGGCTGGTCATCGCAGCATCCAAACGACGCAGCGATACATTGACGTGAACGATGAGATGATGCGCAACGCGGTTGAACTGCTTTAGTCGCTAAGCGCTATGTCGAGTATCTTGTCTAACACATCCTTGTCGATCTCACCGCGTTCATAGCGGGCCAGTGCCTTCTGCGCCATCGCGTTGACAGTCGTGTCAATTGTCGCAGTCTCAACCTTCTTGCGCTTGCGTGGCGTGGATTTGGTGATCTGCTTGCGGCGCGTCTTCGTCATCACGTGGCTGTAGTGGCGTTCGATCTGTGCGACCTTGCAGCCCATGTTAAGAGACAGGTCATAAACGCTCACATCGCCTAGTTCCAAACGGAACGTCGCGTATGTGTGCCGCAAGCTGTAAAGCGTCCGCTTCTGCCCATCCCTATCGTACAGCAAGCCGTCTTCGCGCTTTTGGTATGGCACCTTTTGCAGGAACTGCTGGAAGCCCCTATTTAAGTCCGTAAATGGCTTTGACGCTTCCGCTTCCTTTTCGATCTGTCCAAGCCATACGTAGTCCGTATCCTCGCTAAATGGTGTTCGTGTCCGCCATTCTTTAAGATGGCGATTGGCTGCCGGCTGGGTTTGCACATAGCGGACTTCATCCTTCTTCGTTTCTTTGCTCACACGGACTTCCGCTATCTGCTCTGTACCGTCTTCCGTCTCTATCTCCACATCAAATGTGATGTCATGCCAACGCATTTCACGCGCTTCGCCAACACGCAGACCACTGTTCGCAAGGAACAGCACGAAATAGTACATCTGCACTCGTTGTAGCTTGTGCCACTCATTAAGACTGTCGCTTTTGAAGACGCCTGTGCAGTCTCTGTAGCTGCGCAAGTAGGTCGTCAGTGCCTTATATTCAGCCGCATCAAAGCCGGGTCGCTTGCCCACGCTAGCGCTGCGTTTAGGCGCTTTCATTGTGAATAGCTGCTGCATCCGCCCGCGCTCAAACGCATCGTAAAAGATTTGGTTTAGCGCGCTCTGCTCCATCTGCAGTGTCTTGTCGGCAGGTTGCGCGCGTGCGTTATGGGTGGATTTCGTTTTCGCGTCGCGTCGCTTTGGATTGTACTCAGCCAGCTTCGCACCAGGTCCGCTGACCCAGTAGTTCATGCGCCAAGCCCAATAGTCTGCCGCTACAGTAGGGGTTATGTTGTTCAGCAGCAGGCTTTTGCCGTCCTTGTCCCTAAAGTACGCTTTGAAATAGCGCGTGGCATATTTTTGGTGCCAGTACTCGCGCTCTTTCTTCCACTTGCTCAGCTCTTTTTGCCGCTTAAACCAGTCGTCCCAATGCTGCTCAAACGTGTAGGCGTCCAAGCTATGACCGAGCTTCTGCGCCTGCTGTAAGCGGAGGAACTCCGCCTTAGCGTACTCGTAAGCGTCTTCGTAGTTTGTGATCCTCGTGCTGCGATCTATCGGCTTCTTATGGCCGTTAATGCGCAGTTTCATGTACCAGTTTGCGGGCCGATGCGATTTAGCATTCTGCACAGCGACCGACAGGTTGCGCTGATACAGGATCAAGTCACCGCCGTAATGGACCTTCTTGTTCTCGTAGTAGGCCATAACCTAGTGGATAAAATCCGACATTAGAATCCCGCTCAGGATTCCCGCGGGTTCGGTGGCGTGCGAGTCTGGGGCATGCGCACCGGGATCAGCTTCACCGTCAGTACCGCCGATCGCGCCCGCCTGGAGGCGATCGTGGCGGACCGCAACAGCCCGCAAAAGCACGTCTGGCGCTGCCGGATCGTGCTGCTCACCGCCGCGGGCCTGGGCACCAACGCGATCATGCGCGAGGCCGGGGTCGCCAAGACGGCGGTCTGGCGCTGGCAGGAGCGCTTCGCCGCCGAAGGCGTGGACGGGCTGCTGCGGGACAAGACGCGCCCGTCGCGGATCCCGCCGCTGGACCCCTCGGTGGCCGAGCGCGTCGTCGCCCTGACCCTGACCGATCCGCCCGGCGAGACGACCCACTGGACCGCCGCAACGATGGCGGCACAGACCGGCATCTCGGTTAGTTCGGTGCAGCGGATCTGGCGTGCTCACGGTTTGGCCCCGCATCGGATCCGGCAGTTCAAGCTCTCGAACGACCCGGAGTTCGTGACCAAGCTGCGCGACGTGGTCGGGCTCTATGTCGACCCGCCGGCCCACGCCATCGTGCTCAGCGTCGACGAGAAGAGCCAGATCCAGGCGCTCGACCGCACCCAGCCCGGCCTGCCGCTGAAGAAGGGCCGCGCCGGCACCATGACCCACGACTACAAGCGCCATGGCACCACCACCTTGTTCGCTGCCCTCAACGTGCTCGACGGCACCGTCATCGGCCGCAACATGCAGCGTCACCGCCACCAGGAGTTCATCCGCTTCCTCAACCACATCGAGGCCCAGGTTCCGGCCGGCAAGGTGATCCACGCCGTCCTCGACAACTACGCCGCCCACAAGCACCCCAAGGTCCGCGCCTGGCTGCACCGCCATCCCCGCTGGACCTTCCACTTCGTGCCGACCTCATGTTCCTGGCTCAACGCCGTCGAAGGCTTCTTCGCCAGGCTCGCCAAGCGCCGCCTCAAGCGCGGCGTCTTCCGCTCTGTCGCCGACCTCCAGGCCGCCATCAACCGCTTCCTCGACGAGCACAACGCCTCAGATCCGAAGCCCTTCAACTGGACAGCCGATCCCGACAAAATCATCGCCGCCGTCAGGCGTGGGCACCAAGTGTTGGATTCTATCCACTAGCTCATTGCTACATCTATCATCTGCCAGTTGTTTAGGTACGGCTGCAGATCGTCTTCGCTTACAGCGCAATGCGTTGTCGAATGATTGCGCGGTCGTCTGCCTGCATGCTTTAGCAAGAAGCTTTGATAATTCTGACTGATGATTTCTGCTAGATTCTGCTCATTCAAAATATAGAAATGGTCGCGTCCAATCTGTTCAGCAACCTGCACAAAAACATAAATCAGTTCGGTTCTATGCTCTTTGCTGAACCCCATTACAGACTGATACTCGCCATCAAACTCGATACTGAGATAGTTCCGCGCATCGAAGCTGACACTGCCACTACGCCATGCCTTAACTTGTAAAGCGAGCGACTTGCCTCCTTTGTATGCCAGTATGTCTATGTCTGGCACATTGCCCGCAAATGCAGTCGCTACAACGCCCCTGCGTCCCAATTCAGCTACAACAAGGCTTTCACCTATTTGGCCGGCAAGCTGATTGCTGTAGTTTTTGGGCATTCGTTCTCTCAAGCAGGTTAAAACGCTGCGGATATGCTATTTCCGCTAACCTGTAACGTCAACGGCGCTGGCATTCTGCTACAGAACTGCTAGGCATGAAAAAAGGGCCTGCATCGCTGCAGACCCTTTAATTTCAATGCTGTAAGCTCTTTCGAACTTAGCGCTTGGAGAACTGGAAGCTCCGACGCGCCTTGGCCCGACCGTACTTTTTGCGCTCGACCACGCGCGAGTCACGGGTCAGGAATCCGCCCTTCTTGAGGACGCCGCGCAACTCCGGCTCGAACAGGATCAATGCCTTGCTGATGCCGTGACGCACGGCACCGGCCTGGCCCGACAGACCACCGCCCTTCACCGTGCAGACGACATCGAACTGCGTGTCGCGGTCCGCCGCATTGAACGGCTGGCCGATCATCATCCGCAGCACTGGACGGGCGAAGTACGTCGCCTGGTCCCGGCCGTTGACCGTGATCTTGCCCTGGCCGCGCTTGATCCAAACACGGGCAATCGCGTTCTTACGCTTGCCAGTGGCATAGGACCGGCCCTGCGCATCGATCTGCGGCTCTGGCTTGGTCTCCACGACGCTCTCGGACTTGAGGTCGGCGAGCTTGCCGAGGCCCTGCGGCTCGGCGCTATCGGTATCGATCGACATCGCTTACCTCGCGTTCTTCGGGTTCATGGCAGCAACATCCAGCACTTCAGGCTGCTGCGCCTCGTGGGGATGTTCGGCACCGGCGTAGACGCGCAGATTGCCCATCTGGGTCCGGCCGAGCGGGCCGCGCGCGATCATGCGCTGCACCGCCTTGGTGACCACCCGCTCCGGGTGCTGACCCGCCAGCAGATGATCGGCCCGACGCGACTTGATGCCGCCCGGATAGCCGGTGTGCCAGTAGTACTGCTTCTGCGACAGCTTGTTGCCGGTCAGCTTCACCTTTTCCGCGTTCACCACGATGATGTTATCACCGCAGTCCATGTGCGGGGTGAAGGTCGGCTTATGCTTGCCGCGTAGGTATTTTGCGATGATCGAAGCGAGGCGGCCGAGAACAACGCCTTGAGCGTCGACCACGAACCACTTCTTTTCAATCTCGCTCGGCTTGGCCGAGTAGGTCCGCATTGCGATCACCCGAGAGACACGTTGAAAAAAGCTACCCGCCGACCCCGAATGGGCCAGCGACGCGCGGCTATATGACGGAACCTCGGAGGCCGGTCAAGCTGAAAGCATCATAAAAATCAGTAAGATTACAGTAGAGGTATCAGAATACCTCGACCTTGAAACGCACGGTAACGGCCAGCCGTTCATCCGGTGCCAGCGTCCGATCCCCGGTGTCCGCAACGCCTTGAAACGCCAAATTGCTCGCATCGATGCAGTGGGTAACCGGCTCCAGGCAGAGGAAATCCTGGTCCGCCGGCGTGAACACAATGAAATGGGACAACGCCGCCCCGCCATGGATCGCCAACGCTAGGCCCCGTTCCGGCCAGATTGCATGAGCATCGCCGCCCCAGTCGCCAAAGCCCTGATCGAGCCCGGTAATCAAGGGTTGCGGCTCGCTGAAGTCCAGTTCCGCCGGGATCGACTGCGGCCCGGCCGGAAACTTGCCGTCGACCGGTGGCCACTGCGTGGCGGCCGCAAACCACAACCCCATCTCCGGCGTTCTCGGCAGATACGGATGCAGTCCCAGGCCAACCGGCATCTCGTCCTTCGAGCGGTTCTGTACAGCCAGCGTGATGCTCAACGCCTCGTCGCTGAGGCTGACGATCTGGTCGGCTCCATAGGCGAACGGCCAACCCTCGTCGCCGGCCGGATGCTCGTAGTTCATCCGCACCGACGTCGGACCACCGTCCGCGGTGACGGACCATGCCCGGCGACGCCCGTGGCCGTGAATGGCGTTACCAGCACCGCGTTCGGTCTTGTCCAGCGCTAGAACCTGCCCGGCTGCTACCATCCGCCCGTCGCGAACGCGATTCGACCACGGCACCAACGGAAAGCAGCCCCCGGCCCCAGCGTTTGCCGGATCGTGATCGCCATCGGGGATCGGTGTGAACAGATCGACGCCGCTGTGCCGGAACGCCGTGATGCGGCCGCCAAAGGCGGGTTCGACGATCGCCTCCAAATTGCCGGCGTTCAATTGGAAGCGCGTCGTCATCGGGTCTCCTCCGGCGGAATCGAGTAGGTGCACGTCACATGACAGACCGGGTCATCCGGCGCATCCGCTGATACCAGGGTCACCTCCCCATAGGCGAGTCGGCGACCGCACTTTATCAACCGCCCCTCGGCCAGCAAATCGCCCGGCTTCGGCCGCCGCAGGAAGTTCGCGCTGAGGCTGGTGGTGACCGCCAGTTTGACCGGACCGATCCGCGACAGCACGGCGCCGTACATCACCACATCGGCCATTGCCATCATCGCCGGCCCGGTGACCGTGCCGCCCGGACGCAGCAGATCCTCGCGAAACGGCAGACGGGCGGTGGCGAATCCGTCGACCACGGTTTCGAACCGGATCCCAAGATTGCCGGCCATCGGCACCTCCTCGCGCATGATCCGATTCATCTCGTCGACCGACACCTTTGCCGTCATCGCACTTTTCCTTGTAAAGGTGCCGTCGCTAGGGTCGCAAACTGAACGCCGACCGACGGAGATTTCATGAGTCACCTGTTTTCGCCGATTACCTTGCGCGACATGACAGTCAGCAACCGCCTCGTCGTTTCCCCGATGTGCCAATACCTTTCGAAGGACGGCAACGCCGAAGACTGGCACCTCATGCATCTTGGCCAAATGGCCATGGGTGCCGGCGGTCTGGTGTTCACCGAAGCCACGCACGTTTCGCCGGAAGGCCGGATCACACCGAGATGCCTTGGACTGTGGTCAGACGACAACGAGCGCACCCTGAAACGGGTGATCGATTTCTGCAAGACCCACGGCGTCGCCAAGATGGGCATCCAGTTGGCCCACGCCGGTCGCAAGGCATCAAACCGGCCCCCGCTGCAAGGCGCCGGCCCGCTCGCCGAGAACGAGAACCCGTGGCAGACCCTCGGTCCGTCCGAGGTAGCCTACGGTGACTGGCCGGCGCCGCGTGCACTCGATGACGATGGGCTTGCCATGGTCAAGGCTCAGTTCGTGGCAGCGACCGAGCGTTCTGCGCGGATCGGCTTCGACGTCGTCGAATTCCACGCAGCCCACGGTTATCTGATGCACCAGTTCCTGTCGCCGCTGTCCAACGTCCGCAATGACCGGTACGGCGGATCGATCGAGGGACGGATGCAGTTCCCGCTCGAGGTGTTCGACGCCTGCCGAGCGGTTTGGCCAGAAGCCAAGCCGGTGGGTGTGCGGGTATCGGCGACCGACTGG
Organism: alpha proteobacterium BAL199; assembly: GCA_000171835.1. Classification (GTDB taxonomy): domain Bacteria; phylum Pseudomonadota; class Alphaproteobacteria; order Thalassobaculales; family Thalassobaculaceae; genus Thalassobaculum_A. Next base: position 45,443 of record ABHC01000008.1, read on the forward strand.
ATCGACGACGGCCTGTCGGTCGACGAGGTGGTCGAGTTCTGTAAGGCGCTCAAGGAACGCGGTTGCGACTTCATCGACGTGTCATCCGGCGGCAACCATCCCGGACAGAAGATCACCCTGGGCCCGGGCTATCAGGTGCCGTTTGCCGAACGGGTGAAGCGCGAGGTCGGGATTCCAGTGATGGCGGTGGGCCTGATTACCGAGCCGGTGCAGGCTGAAAACATCGTCGCGTCCGGGCAGGCCGACTTCGTGGCGCTGGCTCGCGGCGTGATGGACAATCCTCGCTGGGCCTGGCACGCGGCGCGTGCCCTCGGCGCGCAAACCGACTATCCCCCACAATACGCGCGCTGCAAGCCGGATACTTGGCGGGCAGCGCCGGCCGTCATGGCTCCGGCCGCCGAATAGTCCGACCTTCAGCCGGTGGACCGGCTCGCCGCCCGGCGGGTCGGTCCATCAGGGACTGGCGCCCAGGCGGTGCCTGCCGTTACCTTGACGGCAGGGTCCTTTGCCATGGGCTCCCGCTTGGCCTGCGATGAGAGTCCGATGTCCGCACCCGCCGTGTCCCAGTCCATCGAACAGGCGCGCGCGCTGATCGCCCGCCACAAGACCGCGGAGGCACGATCTCTCCTCGCCCCGTTGCGCGGCATTGCAGCCATTGCCGGTCCGATCGAAATGCTGGTCGGGTACAGCTACATCATCGATACCAACATCGCCGAAGCGTTGACCGCGCTGCGGCAAGTACCCGCGCACGTGGAGGCGGGGATTGGGCTGGCCGTCGGCCGGTTGCTGCTGAGTTGTGACGCGGGCACCCTCGCGCTCGAGCGCTTCCGCCGGATCCTGGTGCAGCACCCCACTGTCGGGGACGCCGCCGTATCGACGGCCGAGGCGGCCAGTCTGGCCGGACACGCCAAAGCGGCCCTTGCCTGGGCAAGCCGAGCGACGGTGTTCGCTCCGGTATCGACCGGCCTCTTCGGCGCCAAGTTGCAGGCTCTGATCGACCTGGGGCAGACGCAGGACGCGGCAACCCTGGTCAAAGAGATGGAACAGTCCGGCACCGACGTCGAGGCGGTCGTCAGCACCGTCACCCGACGATTCCTGGGCATGGACGGGCGCACTACGGATGTCGACCGACTGATGTCCGCCCTTGATGACACAACGCTGCGCCGGCCCAAGGTCGCCACCGTCGCAGCCGTTGCCGCGTACATCTCCGGATCCCCGGAGCGGGCAAGCGAGTTGTTGACAGCGGCCGGTTGGAGCGATCCGGCCGGCGTTTCGCTGCGCCACGAGATCGCGCTGGAACTCGGCGACACCGACACCGCTGCCAGGGCCCATGCACAGGCGCAGCTGCGGGTGCTGCATCAACCAGGCGACTGCGACGCCACACTCGGGCTGCTGGAATTCTGGCTGCGTACCACCGTCCATGACGCCGCCACGGTGCTTCGCTGGGCAAGCTGCGGCGCCGTGCTGGCCGGGCAGGCGCTTGCCGCCGGACCCGACCGGCTGTTCGACGAATGCGTCCGCTGGAAGAACGATGAATCAAAGCGGGTGAACGGCCGCAGCGGCAAGCTCGCGCACGCCCTCGGCGCTCTGGCCGCCGAAGCGACCTTCGGTAGCCCGATCGCGGTCCGCAATGGCACGGCACACGCCAGGATCACCATCGCCGGCCGGGATCTCAAGCTGCGCCTCACCTCCAATCACATCCGTCGCTCGACCGGCGTGTTGTTTGCGATGGAACCGGGCATGTACCGGTGGTTCGCCGGCTTCGATCCGTCGGACGTTCTGGTCGATGTCGGTGCCAACATCGGGATGTATTCGGTACTGGCGGCGGGGATCAGCGGCTGCCGGGTGATCGCGATCGAGCCGTTCTCACTGAACGTTGCTGACCTTCAGCACAACGTGGCGGTCAACGGCCTGGAGCACCGGATCACGGTGATGCACGCCGCCGCCACCGACCGGGAGCGGGTTGACCGGCTGTACTTTGGACAGAGCTTCGCCGGTGCCGCGAACCAGTCGTTTGGCCGCGACGACATCAGCGAACAGTACGACGACCGTGACGCCAACAGCGAGGAAGTGCGGGGTATCCCGCTCGACACCCTGGTGGCCCGTGGTGAGATCCCCTTCCCTGCCCACGTCAAGATCGACGTCGACGGTTTCGAGGAGCAGGTCATCGAGGGAATGCGGGGTATTCTGTCCGACCCTCGGTTCAAATCGCTGCGCATGGAGATTCGCTGGCTCGAAGAATCGCGCGAACCGTTCATCGACACGATCCTGGCCCAGGGCTTCTCGGTAAAAGTCGCCGACGACGTCAAGAACCTGCTGTTTACGCGACTGCCACCGGGTTGAGCCCCAGCGCCACGAGCAGCGCCGTCATCGCCGGCACGGTGTCCAACGCTCCGGCCGAAATCAGGTCACCCGGCGCCCGATCCGCTGAAAAGCCGATCACGCGGGCACCGGCGGCTACTCCGGCGCGCACACCGGTCGGGCTGTCCTCGACCACAATGGTCCGATCAGGCGTTGCTCCGACCAGTTCCATGGCCTTCAGATACACGTCCGGAGCCGGCTTCGGACGAGCCACCGTCTGCGCCGACGCCACCCGGCCGGGCGCGCGCTGCCAGATCCCGACCCGGCCCAGCCCACGTTCCAGATAGGATGGGTCGCTCTGGCTGGCGACGCCCCAGCCGATCCCGTTGGCGTCGAGTGCATCCAGGACCTTGATCACCCCGTCGATCGGTTCCACTCCGTTGGCCACGGCCTCACGTACCAACGCGTTGTGGCGTCGAACCCAGTCCGGCGGGATGGCCATGCCGGTCTCCGCCGCCACGGTGACCGCGATCTGTGCCGTCAGCCAACCGGTGAACCGGTGATGGACCTCCTCCTCGCTCAGCCGCAGGCCGAACTCGGTGAGGTCATCCCTCAGGATTGCGACTGCGAGCCGTTCGGAGTCGATCAGCACACCATCGCAGTCGAAGACCACTGCGTCGTAGTCAACGTGAGGCAGATACATCGTCACGGCCCTTCGGGTCACGTTCAATTGTCGCCGGAGAAACCCGTCACCGCAGGCCCATCAGCTCGGGCAGTTCGTTCATGCTCATGAACGTCGCCAGCGCGCCGGCGGCCTTGAGCGGAGGCTCACCGGAATCATGGGCGTAGCCGAACACACGCATACCGGCGGCAACGCCGGCAGTAACGCCGGGCGCGCTGTCCTCGACCACGGCAACGTCCTCCGGCGGAATGTCGAAGGCGGCGGCGGCGTGCAGGAACAGATCGGGCGCCGGCTTCGGCTCGGAGACCATGTCGGCCGAGAAGATCCGGCTCTCCAGGCGCTCGTACAGCCCGGTCACCCCAAGCGAAACCCGCATCTTATACAACGGCCCATTGGAGCCGACACAATACGGCACGCCGGCGCGGTCGAGGGCGTCCAGCACATCGACGATTCCGGGGATCAGTTGGAGTTCCCGTCGAAAGGCGTCGAACTGTTTCTGGTAGATGTCATCGACCCAATGATCGCCCAGATCGATGCCCAGGTCCTCCTCGACCCGGATCTTGATGCGGGTCAGCTTGCCGCCACGGTACCGCTCAAGCGCCTCCTCGCCCGACATGGCCAGCCCGGCGGCACTCAGCGCCTCGGCGATCAGCCGGTTGGCGATCGGCTCGGAATCGACCAGCACGCCGTCGCAATCGAAGATCACCAGGGACGGCGTCCACACCATCCGTTCGTCCTCAGATACCGGCGCCGAAGTCGAACAGCGCCTTGGTGAAGGCTTGGGGACGTTCGATCGGAATCAGGTGCCCGGCGTCGGCAAAGTCGATGCGGGTCGCGTTCGGAATCCGCGCGGCCAGTTCCTTCACGTCGTCGCGACATAGAGACCCGTCGTGCGCGCGACGTCAGCAGCACCGCGCGTCAGCTCTGCACGCGAAGTCCAGTCGTCGACGTCGATCGACATCAGACGTAACCACATCGTCCGGATCGATCGAGGCATACGGTTCGCCGGTCTGTACGGTGCTGCGCATCTCGGCGAGCTTGTCGGGGTTCACCAGCATCGGCAGCGACAGTTCCATGATCAGGCGGAACCCGCCGGCCTTCACGCCGTGCGCCATCGCCTGGTTGATCCAGGCCAGTCTCTCGGTCGGCTTGCGCAGGGTGTTGATCAGCACCAACCCGGCCGCCGGAACGCCCTTGGCGAACGCCTGCGCGGCGAACAGGCCGCCGATCGACAGGCCGACCAGGATCGGCTTTGGCGGCGCGATCTCCCGGCACAACCGCACCAGATCGTCGACGATCTGCACCGGGGTCGGGCGGGTGGTCGGCGCCGTCCGGCTCTCGGCCTGTCCACGGAAGTTGTAGACCAACGTGCCGTAGCCGGCGGCGCGCAGCGCCGGACCAATCACCGCCTGCCACATCTGGGCGTTGCCGGTCAGCGCGTTTACGAACACGAAGGTCTTACCGGCAGCACCCGGCGCCGCGTACTCGTAGAACAGGCTCTCGCCATCGGCGATTTCAAGATGCGGCATCGGTCGGACCTCCTGACGTTTCCTTGTCGGTACGACGGGCGGCCCGGCCCGTCAATCGTCACCGGCGAACGCTGCACCGCACCATTGAGGCAATACCGTCGTGCCGTGATCGCGCTTGCCGGATCCCGGTACGCGCCGTAAGCGTCGGCCATGGAGATCATTCTTGAAATCATCGTGCCGGTGTTCGGTATCGTCGGTATTGGCTACGCCGCCGCACGGCTGGGCTGGTTCAAGCCTGATGCGACCAAAGGGCTGTCGACGTTCGTCTTCGACTTCGCGATTCCTGCCATGCTGTTCCGGGCGATGGCGACGACGACGCTGCCGGCCCAGATCGAATGGGGATACCTGATCTCGTACTTTGGTGGCGGCTACGGTGCCTGGCTGATCGGCAGCCTGATCAGCCGCTACGGCTTCCGCCGATCCGGCGCCGATCCGGCAATCGCCGGCATGACCGGCGGGTTCTCCAATACCGTGCTGCTTGGGGTTCCGTTGATCCTCACCACCTTCGGCGAGAAGGCAACGCTGCCCCTGTTCCTTCTGGTCGCCTGCCATTCCTGGCAGTTGCTGTCGGTGTTCACGGTTCAGGCCGAGATCGGTATTGGCGCGCGGGAGGAAATGCGGCGGCTGCCATTGAACGTGGCAGCCGGACTGATCAAGAATCCGATCATCATCTCCCTACTTGCCGGCATCCTGTACAATCTCGCCGGTCTGCCGCTGCCGCATGTGGTCGACACCCTGACCGCCACTCTCGGCCGAGCCGCCATGCCGTGCGCGGTGTTCGCCATGGGGTCATCCCTCGCCGGTTACCGCCTCGCCGGATCGGTCGGCGAAGCGAACATCGGCGTGGTGCTGAAGCTGCTGGTGCACCCAATCCTGGTCTGGTTGCTGGCGACCCATGTGTTCGCCGTCGAACCGCTGTGGCGCGACGTGGCCGTGATCCTCGCGTCGCTGCCGGTCGGCGTTAACGTCTATCTGATGGCGCAACGCTATCAGGCCGGCGTTGCCCCGGCGGTGACCGCGGTACTGATCTCCACGGCAGTGTCCGTGCTGTCGGTCGCCGCTGTGCTGACCCTGCTTGAGGTACGCTGATCGCTTGCAATCCGCGTGGCACGTCGCAAAGTGAAGGCTGAACCAGGGAGACGACCATGGCGCTCGCCCAAGCCACCGCGGACGAACCGGTCCTGCTGCGCGACGACCGCGACGGGGTCGTCACCATCACGCTGAACCGACCGGCGCAACGCAACGCCCTGTCGCGCGGCCTGATGGCAGCGCTGCAGGCGGAACTCGACGCCATCCGCACCGACCGCTCGGTCAAGGTTGTGATTCTCGCTGCCAACGGTCCGGCGTTCTGCGCCGGTCACGACCTGAAGGAGGTGCGCGCCCACAGCGACGAGCCGTTCTTCAAGGCGCTGTTCGAGCAATGCTCCGAGTTGATGCTGACGATCACCCGGATCCCGCAGATCGTGATCGCCCGGGTCCACGCGCTCGCCACAGCGGCGGGATGCCAACTGGTGGCGAGTTGCGACCTGGCGGTCGCCGCCGACAGCGCGAGATTCGCCACCCCCGGCGTCAACATCGGCCTGTTCTGCTCGACCCCGATGGTCGCGATCAGCCGCAACGTCAGCCGCAAGAAGATGATGGAAATGCTGGTCACCGGCGAGGCGATCGACGCCGCCACTGCCGAGACCCTTGGTCTGCTGAACCGGGTGGTACCGCTCGACCAGTTGGACACCGCCGTCGCCGAACTGGCGGGCAAGATCGTTTCCAAGTCGCCGCTGACCCTGGCGATCGGCAAGGAGGCGTTCTACGCCCAGATCGAACAGCCGATGGTAGACGCCTACGCCTACGCCAGCGCCGTGATGACCCGCAACATGATGGCCCGCGACGCTCAAGAAGGCATCGACGCCTTCATCGCCAAGCGCGCACCGATATGGACCGGGAACTGATCCGAAACGCGAGGAAACCATGGCCGAGATCGATCCGACCCGGGCGGTCGTCCACGACGCCTATTCCGACGACTACATCCGCGACATCCTGCGCAACGTGAAGACCATCGCGATGGTCGGCGCGTCGGACAACTGGAACCGACCGTCGTATTTCGCGATGAAGTACCTGCAGCAGAAGGGCTACCGGGTGTTTCCGGTGAACCCGAAGGTAGCGGCGGCTGGCGGCGAAATCCTCGGTGAGAAGGCTTATGCCGACCTGAAAGACCTACCGGAAACCGCCGACATGGTCGACGTGTTCCGCAATTCGGCGGCCGCCGGGCCGGTTACCGACGCCGCCATCGAGCATGGTACGAAAGTGGTCTGGATGCAGCTCGGCGTGCGCAACGACGAGGCGGCGGAGCGTGCCGAGAAGGCCGGCATCCAGGTGGTGATGAACCGCTGCCCGAAGATCGAGTTCTCTCGGTTGTTCGGCGAACTCGGCTGGCACGGCTTCAACAGCCGGGTGATCTCATCAAAGCGCCGCACGCCGGGCAGCAGCGATGCGGTCAAGGGCGACAGCGACGTCGGCGACGGCTTCATCGCCAAGGGGTTCGAGACCCTGGCGGTGCACGCCGGCGCCGCGCCCGACCCGACGACCGGCGCCCGCGCCACCCCGATCTACCAGACTACCGCCTACGTGTTCGACGACGTCGACCACGCGGCCTCGCTGTTCAACCTGCAGACCTTCGGCAACATCTACTCCCGACTGTCGAATCCGACCGTGGCGGTGCTGGAGGAGCGGATCGCCGCCCTGGAAGGCGGCCACGGCACGACCTGCACAGCGTCAGGTCACTCGGCCCAGTTGCTCGCGCTGTTCGCGCTGATGGGACCGGGCGACCGGTTTGTCGCCTCGACGCGGCTGTACGGCGGGTCGATCACCCAGTTCGGCCGGACCTTCAAGAAGTTCGACTGGCACTGTGACTTCGTCGACGTCGAGGACCTGGACGCAACGCGCCAAGCCGCTCTGCACCCGAAGTGCAAGGCGATCTTCGCGGAATCCCTGGCCAACCCGGGTGGCGTGATCACTGACATGCAGGCGTTGGCCCGCATCGCCGACGAAGCCGGCGTACCGCTGATCATCGACAACACCATGGCCACCCCCTACCTATGCCGGCCATTCGAGCACGGTGCTGACATCGTTGTGCATTCGACCACCAAATTTCTGTCAGGCCACGGCAACGCCATGGGCGGGGCGGTGGTCGACGGTGGCAAGTTCGACTGGTCGAAGAACGACAAGTTCCCGTCGCTCAGCCAGCCAGAGCCGGCCTATCACGGCCTGACCTTCTTCGAGACCTTCGGCGACCTCGCCTACACCATCTACGGCCACGCGGTCGGCCTGCGCGATCTCGGCCCGACCATGGCGCCGATGAACGCCTACCTGACGATCACCGGTATCGAGACCCTGGCGCTGCGCATGGAGCGGCATGTTGCCAACGCCCAGAAGATCGCGGAATGGCTCAATGCCCACCCGAAGGTTGCCTGGGTGTCGTATGCTGGCCTGCCCGGCAACCGGTACCATGAGCTTGCCAATCGCTACCTGCCGAAGGGGGCCGGATCGGTGTTCACCTTCGGGGTTGTGGGCGGCTATCAAGCCGGTGTGCGAGCGGTCGAGCGTTGCCGGCTGCTGTCGCATCTCGCCAACATTGGCGACACGCGATCGTTGATCCTGCACCCGGCCAGCACCACCCACCGCCAGTTGACCGACGAGCAGCGCACGACTGCCGGCGCCGGCGACGACGTGATCCGCTTGTCGATCGGCCTGGAGAGCGCCGAAGACATCATGGCCGACCTGGACCGCGCGCTCGGGTGACCGCCAGCGTCCACGTCGAGTGGGGTGAGCACGGGGCGGCGCTTGCCGGCTATGACGTGGTGATCATCTTCGACGTGCTGTCGTTCTCGACCTGTGTCAGCGTCGCGGCCGATCGGGGTGCCGCCGTCTGCCCATTCCCATTGCGCGACTTGTCCGTCGCCCGAGCTGCCGCAGAGGCCCTCAACGCGCGTGGTGCGGGCCCACGTCGCGACGGTGGCCTGTCGTTGTCGCCGCCCAGCCTGTCGATTCTGGCTCCCGACGACCGCGTGCTGCTGCCCTCTCCGAACGGCTCGACGCTTTCGATGCTGCCGGATGCGCCCACAGTACTGTGCGGCAGCCTGCGCAACGCCGCTGCGGTTGCCTGCGCCGCCGCCCGGGCTGGTGACCGCATCCTGGTCGTACCGGCCGGCGAGCGCTGGCAGGACGGACGTTTGCGCCCTGCCCTTGAGGACCAGATCGGCGCCGGTGCCATTGTTGACGCACTCGCCCGACCCGCTACGCCCGAGGCCGAAGGTGCGAAAGCGGTGTTCCGGGCTGCGAGGGCCTCTCTCGCGACCACGCTCGACGCCTGCCGCTCCGGCCAGGAACTGATCAAGATGGGCTTCCCGCAGGATGTCGACTGCGCCGCGCAACTCGATGTCTCGGCTGTAGCAGCGATCCTTGTTCGCGAGGATCGAACCTATGGCGATTTGGGAAGCGCTCTGCCGGACGATATCGCGCGCCGCCGTATCGCTCGCTATGAGGCGGCCCGCCTTACGTAAGTCCTCGCCGTCGTGGCGGGTAAAGAGCCGAGAGCGATGCGGCGTGTCACGAACGAACCACATCGCTCTCGGCCATGACCAACGCTGACTACTCGGTCCAGCTCTCAGAGAACGCCAAGGCGCAGGTGCTGAACGGCTTGCCCTCGCGGTCGCGCGGGAACGGATGGCCGGACGCCTCCTCGCCGTTGATCGTCAGCCGGGCGCCGTGAGCCGGGATCAGCACCGTGCACACGCCGTATTTCCGACCCGGAACCGCGTTCGGCTGGGTGTGGATCAGCAGCGGATCGCCGCAGTTATACCAGGTCAGATCGACCACATCGTCGTGCGAGACCAGCCGCTCGGTCCAGAAATAGCGGGGGTCGCCCGACTTGGAGAATTCGGCATCGATCACCGGGATCGAGGTATCGGCCAGTTCCGGGTTCAGCATGCCCTGCACAGTCTCCTGCAGCCACCGCGCCATGGCGATGTTGTCGGAGTAGATCCGCCAGGCGTTATCGGTCAGTTCGCTTTTCACGTACAGCACATGGCCGGGTCCGCCGGGGCACGTGATGACACGCCAGAAACTGGCGTCGGTGGAATTGGCGTCACCGTCGTTCTGGGCGAGACGGATGAACGGGTTCTCGCCCGTCATAATCAATCGGTTCGGGTCGACAGTACTCACGACATTCTCCTCCATGCTTCGGTCCGACCAGTGCGAACGGAACCGTGTTGTTCGTGCCGCCTGCCGGAGCATAGTCCGGCATGGGTTTCCGGCTAAGTGTCCTGATCCCCGAGCGCGCGCTGCATCAGCACACTGTCCACCCATCGGCCGAACTTGAACCCAACCGACCGGACCGTACCGGCGTGCTGGAAGCCGAAGGCCGCGTGCAGACCGATGGAGGCGCGGTTCTCGGTGTCGCCGATCACCGCCACCATCTGCCGCCACGGTCCAAGCTCGCACCGAGCGATCAACGCCGCGAGCAGCACTCGGCCAATCCCGTGCCCATGAAAGCCGTTCCGAACGTAGACCGAATTCTCGATCGTACGGCAGTACGCCGGTTGCTGCCGATACGGCGATGCGTAGCTGTAGCCAACGACCGCATCATCGAGCTCTGCAACCAGATGCGGCAGGTCCGAGCGCAGCACGTCCTGCCGCCGGCGGCCGAGTTCCTCGATCGATGGCGGAGTCTCCTCAAAGCTCGCCAGGCCATGCAGGACATGAAAGGCGTAGATCTGCTGGATTGCATCAAGATCGGCTTCGCGAGAATCGCGAGTGGTTGGAAGCCCGCTCATCGTCAGCGGCTCAGCGCGAACATCAGTTGATAGACCCCGACTTCGACCTCGGTGGCACCACGCTCTGCAAGGCCCGTTACGATTTCTCCTTCCCGCAGCGCATCGTCGACCGCCGAGCGATCAGTACCTTCAATGACTGCCGTGAACGGCGCACGGCCGTCCGACCCGGAACGCATCGACTGTTCGGCCGTCGGCGCCAGGCTCCTCGTCAGATCAGCTTCCCAGAACTGGACCCTGGTGATGCCCGCGCGGTCGCGCAGGCCATGCAGGACATCGCCACCGAGCCAACGCGCGATTGGTTCGCGCATCGCGTCGCTCGGCGCATAGCGGATCGACGCCAGATAGCCACCCGACACCTCGCCCGCCACCAACCGGACCCGGCAGGTCGCACGGACGAAGTTTCGAAATCCCGGCATCATCCGCTTTGTCCAGTCGGTCGGGTGATCGAGGGTATGCCGATAGATCGGGTCATCGAAACTGGCCAACGAATCGACTTCATACAGTGCCAGATACCGATGCCGGCCCCGGTCGACCCTCCGATACCGCCGGCCCGACCGCCATCCAGGTAGCCCGACACGCTCAGGCACATGCTCACGGTGGTACCACTCCGCAAACTCCGCTTCGACCGCAGGGTCGGCATCGCCCCAGACCGCCATCACGGCGTCAGCCATCTTCGTCTCCCCTGTCGACGCAATCGGTTCGGGACACCCGGCGCGGCCGGTACAAGAAATGAACTCTCCAACAGCCAGCACAGAGTGGCAACCGGTCACCGAATTCTGGCGAGAGCGCTGGCCACGGTTCAACATTCCTGGCTTATGCGACCAGGGAGCGCATTGTCGGTCGAAGGAATTTTCCACCGATTCCGGAGTCGGCGTGGAGCCTGAGCACCGCCCAAAAATATTACATTTTTCCCGTTTTGCGTGTTCAACAGATCAATCGAATCAAATCAAAGAACAGAATCTCGAGTAAAATTCATATTGTAATCTAACATATTATTATCTGACCAATAACATGCTTACACACAAATAATCAAATAAGTTACGAATAATTGATCAACTAGATCAATGATTGCCTAGGATACCAAGTATTCATAAAACTCGATTCCTTATCAGTATCTTCTCGACACATGTCATATGAGATATGGTCTCCACTCCGGTGAGCGAATGGAGTGTCCATTCGGGGAATGTCGGGGGAAAAGCGGACTGATGTTCTAGCTGATGACTATAGCGATTGGCTGGTTCGACAGAATCCGAGTGGTGTTAAGCCACCGGCGCCAATTCGACCGGGCTGTACTGGGAGGAGACTGTTCATGAGATTTGTCAAAACGCTCGCGCTGACCGCCTTTGCAGCGACGGTGGCTTTGTCGGCCATGCCTGCCGAAGCGCAGAAGGTGCGGTGGAAGCTGCATAGCGCCTGGGGTTCTGCAGTGCCGCACCTCGGCACGTCGGCCGTGAGGTATGCCGAAAACATCAGCCGGATGACCGGCGGTGACTTCAACATGAAGTTCTTTGAACCCGGCGCGCTGATCCCCGCTAACGAAGGCTTCGATGCCACCTCCAAGGGCTCAATCGAAGCGGCATGGACGACCGCAGGCTATGACGTCGGCAAATATCCGGCGTTGGCGTTCTTTACGGCAGTGCCGTTCGGCCCATCGATGGGTGAGTATTTCGCCTGGAAGAAGTTCGGCGGCGGTGACGATCTCGAGCAGGAAATCTACGGCCAGCACGGCGTGAAGAAGATCGACTGCTTTGCCATCGGCCCCGAGACTTCGGGTTGGTTCAAAGTCGAGATCAAGGATCTGGAGCAGCTCCGCGGCCTGAAGATGCGCTTCTTCGGCTTGGGTGCCCGGGTCATGCAGAAACTTGGCGTTTCGACTCAGCTTCTGGCCGGCGGCGACATCTTCCCCGCCCTTGAAAAAGGTGTGATCGACGCCACCGAGTTCTCGATGCCCGCAATGGACATCAAGTACGGCTTCTATCAGATCGCCAAGAACAACTACTTCCCAGGCTGGCACCAGCAGGTATCGGTGAGTCACCTGCTGATCAACATGGAGAAGTGGAACGCGCTTCCGGATAAGTATCGGGCGATCATCGAGATTGCTTGCGGCGAGAGCATTCACAACACCTACGCCGAGACCGAATACGTCAACCCGTTCGCCATGGTCGAGATGGGTGAGAAGTATGGCGTGCAGACCAGGCGCTGGACCGACGACCAGATTGCCGCGTTCGAGAAGGCTTGGCTTGAGGTTCTCGAAGAAGACGCCAAGGCAGACCCTCTCTTCAAGAAGGTCGCCGACAGCTATCTCGGGTTCCGCAAGATCTACTCGAAGTGGGGCGACGCTCAGGCGCTGAAGCCGACGTACATCAAGTAGCGGGCAACGGCTCGGATACGTTTGCAAACTCGACGCGGAACACCGGTGCCATTTATCGCACCGGTGTTCCCGTCACTCCGGCGGTTCCGCCACCCATTCCCGGTTTGATATCAAGGGACGCGGTTGATGCAATATCTGGTACCTGCCCTAAGAACCGTCGGCCGCAACCCGGCTCTTGCCGTTCTCATCGTCGCCTTGCTGGTTATCGGCGGAGCATTCTCGTCGATCCTGAGCATGACGGCGGACCAGCAGAACGAACTGCTGTGGACGGTTCAGGAGTTCCTGCCGATCATCATGTTCGTATCACTCGCCACGCTATTGTTTTCGGGGTTTCCGGTTGCCTTTATCCTGGGAGGACTGGCCTTACTGTTTGGTCTTCTGGGTTACTATCTCGATATCTTCTCACTGATTGAATTCTTTAACTTCATGCCTCGAATCTGGTTCCAAGGCGCCGAGAATCTGGTGCTCGTCTCGGTTCCGGCGTTCGTGTTCATGGGCGTCATGATGGAGCGCAGCGGGGTCGCCAACGACCTGCTGTATTGCGTTCAGGTCCTGTTGAAGCGGGTCGCCGGCTCGCTGGCCCTAGCCGTGGTGGTCATGGGCACCGTGTTGGCGGCCATGACAGGGATCATCGGCGCGTCCGTAACGATGATGACCGCACTCGCCCTGCCGACCATGATTCGCCAGGGCTACAGCCATGCGCTGGCAACTGGATGCATCGCTGCATCGGGGACGCTCGGCATCTTGATCCCCCCGAGCATCATGCTGATCATCATGGCCGATTTGATGGCTGTGTCGGTCGGCAACATGTTCATGGCGGCGATCCTGCCGGGCCTGCTGCTCGCGTTGTTCTATCTTCTGTACGTCGCGGTCTTCGCCAAGACCGTGCCTTCGGCGGCGCCACCTTTGCCCCGCGAACTGCTCTATGTGCCGAAGGCGCAATACCCGAAGATGATCTTCAAGAGCTTCCTGCCGCCGGTGCTGCTCATCAGCATGATCAAGGGCTCGATCCTGTTCGGCGTCGCCACGCCGAGCGAGGCCGGCGCGGTCGGTGCGTTCGGGTGCCTCCTGCTGGCGATCGGCAACGGGCGGCTGACCTATCCGATGCTGCAGGGGGTCTGCCACACCTCGGCGCGCACCATTGCGATGATCTTTTTCATTATCATCAGCGCGACGTGCTTCGCCTACGTCTATCGCTCGCTGGGCGGCGACGACATCGTCGAGCATCTGATCAAGTCGGCCGGGTTCAGCTCGTGGGAGCTCTTGTTCCTGCTGATGGCGATCACGTTCTTCCTCGGGTTTTTCCTGGACTGGATCGAAATCACTCTGATCGTTCTGCCTGTCTTTGCGCCGTTGGTCGCTTCCCTCGATTTCGGCGGCCACATCGACTCCAAGGATGTGGTGTTCTGGTTCCTGATCCTGATGGCGATCAACCTACAGACATCGTTCCTGACACCGCCCTTTGGGTTTGCGCTGTTCTATATGAAGGGGATTGCGCCGAAGGAAGTGAAGATCCAGTCGATCTACAAGGGCATCATTCCGTTCGTTATCCTGCAGTTGATCGGCCTGATGTTGGTGATCTGGAAACCGAACATTGCCTTGTGGCTCATGAAATCGGTTTACGATTATTGATGGCGGTAGCCGGCAATCTGGAGGAAATGCAGTGACGCAAACGACCGCTGACGTGACCACGGGTAAGCCAACTGAGTCTGACGAACTCGTCTACCTGACGGACGAGCAATTACCGGCTGTCCTAGTGGTGAGCCAGAAGCTGCGCAATTTCGTCGATCTGGTCGGGCGCTTTGGATCGTGGTTCGCCATGCCGTTGATCCTGATCACCGCTTTCGATCTTCTGATACGAAAGACCGGAAAAGGCCAAGTGTGGCTGGTCGAGAACGTCAGCCCGTATTTCGGCTCAACGCTGCTGCAGGAACTGGAGTGGCACGCCCACACTGTCCTGTTCTGTCTGGTGCTGGGGTTCGGTTACATCTGGAACACGCACGTCCGTGTCGATCTGGTGCGCGAGACATTGCATTTTCGAAAGAAAGCATGGATCGAGTTTATCGGTCTCAACATATTCCTGATCCCGTTCACCTGCGTGATCGTGTATTTCGCCTTCGTCTACACGTACGATTCCTGGTCGATCAACCGGGAAGCCGCTTGCGCGTGGTATGAATGTGGTGAGGTTTCGGCGTCGCTGGTCGGGCTGAGCCACCGTTGGATCATCAAGCTGATCCTGGCGTTCGGCTTGGTGGTCGTGCTGATCGCCGGCATCGCGGTCTGGCTGGAAATGGCGATGGTGCTGTTCGGCCCGCAGAACCTGCGATTCCATCTCAGCACCATCGAATGGCCGGAAGCTGAGGGGTCGACGATCGAAGGTAAGGAACGCCTTGATCTCGACCAGGCTCCGGACGAACTTGAGCGTCGTGCCAAGGCCCTCGCCGCTCAGAACGCCTCGGCTGCGGACTAACCAAGGTCCTTTCACCAGGACCGGCAACAGGACAATGCCGTGCTCGATTGGGAGAGTCTGTTCAAGCGGTATGTCTGGAATGACCGGACCACGCCGTACTTCATAGCCGCCGGAAAACTCACCCGACGACAGGCCGACAGCGAGATTTTTGCCTACTGCCTGTTCGTCGGGGTTCTGTTTTCCGTGGTTGCGCTGAGTGCAATGAGCGAGCAATCACCGCACGGTCGATCACCGCTGGTCATGCTGTATGGTTTCACGGTGGTGTTCGCGAGCCTGTTGCTCAACTACACCAAGATGGTTCCGGCCGCCGTGTATCTCGGCGCGACTCCCCTAGCCGGCCTGATCTATCTGATGATTTACGGGATCGGCTCTGCGCGTGAAGCGGTCGACACCGCCGTCGTAACCGTCGTCTTGCTGCTCCTCCTTTGGTATTCTCTCCGACTGGTCAAGATAGCTCGACAGTATCCATTGCTGGTCGAAGGCAATGAAGAGTCGCCCCGCCGTCGCCTTTTCAAGTGAATGAACGTCCTTCATGGTTCGGTTATCGCCTTCCTAAACCATTCTATTTTGTGCGCCATCTGCTCGTATTTGTCGGTACTGCAATATTTTTTGTCGGATTAAGGATTTTTTTTACCCCAGATCTGCCGCTGTTCTGGTCATTCGCTGGTTGGATGACCCTGCTCGCTATCCACTATCTCATCGCCAGTGCCTATGATCCTGACGAGACCTGGATCGAGGAACGCATCGCTGACCTGCGCGGTCGCAGCTATGACCTCGATCACATTCAGAACATTGAGAAGCGAATCCATGAGCGCGACGATTCGGTGACGCCCCCCCCTGACCGCGAGCAGAAGCCGACTTGACTCAATCACGCTGCGCTCTCGGCCCGGAGGTCGGAATCGGGTCGACAGAGTTCGGCGACGAACGTTGCCCGCCCATCCGAATCGATCAACCCGGCCCCTTAGGTATCGTTCATGCCGCAGTCTCGATCATCAGAACTCGCCAATAAGACGAACACTGATCGGCTATTTTCGCCACGACAAACCTGTCTGCTCAAAAATTGATCATATTTCGGATCACTTCGCGCTAAATCGCGTCCAAAGCGCGACATTGTGTACCAACCTTCTTGAATTCCAGAGATCCGATGGTAACAATGGCGCTGCCGTCGCGGCTCCGACAGATTGAAATCGGGGTTTAATTAATAAATCAAATAATAAGCGGCGGATCGGCGAAACGGGACCGGTTCTTCGGGATCGGTCTTCGACTGGGAGGTTACAGGAATGGTCTTTAAAGGTTGGGTTAGGAGGGCTGCCCTTATGGGTTTGGCGGCCGGCGTTATGGTCGCTTCGACCAGTGACGCAGACGCCAAGCGGGTTCGCTGGAAAATGCACTCCGCGTTTGCCGGCAAGATCGCCGTCATCGGCGAAGGTGCCGTCAACATCTCGGACACCGTTACAAGCATGTCCGGTGGCGACGTCACCCTGAAGATGTTCGAGCCAGGCGCGCTGGTTCCGGGTACCCAGTATTATGATCCGGTTTCCAGCGGAGCGCTTGACGCCGCGTTCGGTACGCCGGGTTATAACGTCAATAAGAACAACGCATTCGCTTTCTTCTCGGCGGTTCCGTTCGGTCCGAACGGCGGTGAGTACTTGGCATGGATGCGCTATGCCGGCGGCGAGGAAATGGCCACCGAGCTCTACGCTCGTGACAAGATCCGCTACAATCTCTGCGGTGTTATCGCACCGGAGTCCTCAGGCTGGTTCCGCAACGAGATCAAGTCTCTTGATCAGTTGAAGGGCCTGAAGATGCGGTTCTTCGGCCTCGGCGCGAAGGTCATGGAGAAGTTCGGCGTGTCGACCCAGCTGTTGGCTGGCGGTGACATCTACCCGGCCCTGGAGCTCGGTTCGATCGATGCGACCGAATTCTCGATGCCGGCAATCGACAAGGATTTGGGTTTCTACCAGATCGCCAAGCACAACTACTTCCCAGGTTGGCACCAGCAGTCGACGATGAACGAGTTGCTGATCCACCAGCCGTACTATGACGCGTTGGACGCCACTCAGAAGGCGGTCATCAGGGGCGGTTGTGACGCGAACGTGATGTACATGTTCGTCCGCGGCGAAGCGATCCAGTTCGCGGCGATGAAATTCCACCAGGAAAAGGGCGTCACCATTCATCGCTGGTCGGATGCCGACCTCGCGAAGTTTGAGGCTGCCTGGGAAGAAGTCATCACCGACGAAATCAAGGACAACGCAGACTCCAAGAAGATCTGGGCGTCTCTGAAGTCCTTCCGCAAGGACTACGCGATCTGGAAGGACAACGGCTATCTGAAGTAAGATCTGCCGAACGTTCTACAGATTGTTGAAGACTTGCATGCGGTGCTGACCTGTTGCCGGTTGGCGGGAGGCAGCACCGCAACTTTTACAAGCCCGACCGAGTCGGCATTGTTGCCGGGGAAGTCGGGTGTCTTTTTAGGTGTAACGCATTTGTTTGGTAGTTGAGGCACAAGAACCACTACTGGGGAACGCCCGATGCGCAGTCTTCTACAGGTCGCCAACCAGCTTGAACGCTTTCCACAGATGTTTGGAAAGGTTGGAGCCTGGCTGATCCTTCCGTTGATTTTCATCATCATGTTCGACGTGGTGACAAGAAAGTTCACGGTCGTTCAACAGGCGATCATGAACTCGCCGCTGTACGTGATCCTGTCGCCAACGAAGTTACAGGAAATGGAATGGCACCTGCACGCTGCTCTCTTCCTCTTGGCGTTGGGGTATGCGTACACGGTGAACGCGCATGTGCGCGTCGATCTGATGCGGGAGAAGATGAGCGACCGCGGTCAGGCTTGGGTCGAATTGATGGGGATCCTCTTCTTGATGATCCCGTACATCGTGGTCGTGCTGTTTTACGGCTGGACGTTCTTCTATCAGGCTTGGGAGTCGAATGAGGCGTCCGACGCGATGACCGGCCTGTCGCACCGCTGGGTCATCAAATCGTTCGTGCTGATCGGGCTGTTCCTCGCTTTGATGGCCGGCGTATCGACCCTGCTTCGACAAGTGGTGTTTCTCTTCGGACCGGAAGAACTGCGTCCGGAGGTCAAGATGAACATGCTCACATCCGCCGTGGCAGAGCATCTTCCGAAGATCGAAGACGACGATGAAGGCAACGATATCGCGAAGCTCGAGGGTCACTATGATGACTCCGAGATCGTGCGGGGAGGCTGAGCCGTGGATTTCTATTGGGAGGACTACCTCGCGGTCTACATGTTCGCGGCGCTTGCGTTCGGACTGTTTTCCGGGTTTCCGGTCGCCTTCGTGGTTGGAGGTGTTGGCCTTGCGTTCGGCTTCATCGGAGCGTCAGTCGACTACTTTTCGTTGATCGAGTTCTACAACATCCTGCCACGCATCTGGGGTGGTGCTGCCGCCAATCCGGTGCTGGTCGCGGTTCCCTGTTTCATTTTCATGGGCACGATGCTGGAGCGATCCGGTGTCGCCAATGACCTGCTCGACATCCTGGAGATCCTGTTGCGCCGGGTCCCCGGTGGGCTCGCCCTCTCGGTCACGGTCATGGGCACGATCATGGCGGCAACCACCGGCATCATCGGTGCATCGGTCGTGATGATGACTCTGATGGCGCTGCCGACCATGCTGCGGCAGCGCTACCAGAAAGAGTTGGCCACCGGCACGCTGGCCGCCTCCGCCACACTGGGAATCCTAATTCCACCGAGCATTATGCTCGTGATCATGGCCGACCTTCTGGCGATCTCGGTTGGTAATCTGTTCCTGGGTGCCATCCTGCCGGGGCTGCTGTTGTCCGGCCTGTACTTCGCGTACATCCTGGCGGTATCGGCGCTTAAGCCACACTGGGCACCGTCACTGTCGGACGATGTCGGCCCGGACACTCACGCCGGAATGGCGTTGATGCTCTTGAAGGGTTTCGTTCCGCCGGTGTTTCTGATCACGCTGGTGCTGGGTTCGATCTTCGCAGGTTGGGCGACCCCGACCGAGGCAGCCGGCGTTGGCGGATTCGGCTCGTTGATTTTGGCTATCGTCAACCGTAAATTGACGTGGTCGGTCGTCAAGGATGTCTGTGAGCGGACCGCTCTGACGACCGGCATGATCTTCTTCATCTTCATGGGAGCGACGGCGTTCTCCTATGTGTTCCGTTCGCTCGGCGGCGAAGACCTCATCATCGAGTTCATCGAGCACCTTGGCTTCGAGGCCTGGGGGTTGTTGTTCGTCCTGATGTTCACGATCTTCATCCTCGGGTTCTTCTTTGACTGGATCGAAATTACCCTGATCGTGCTGCCGGTGTTCACACCGATCGTCGAACTGATGGATTTCGGAACGCACGTCGAGGGCCGCGATGTCATCTATTGGTTCGCGATCCTGGTCGCCGTTAACTTGCAGACATCGTTCCTGACGCCACCGTTCGGCTTCGCCTTGTTCTACCTGAAGGGTGTCGCGCCAAACTCGGTGAAGATCCAGAACATCTACCGAGGCATCGTGCCGTTCGTCTGCCTGCAGGTGATGGGGCTGGTTGCCGTGATCATCTGGCCGCAGATCACCCTGTGGCTGCCGTCCGTCCTCCTGGACTGATCGCAGTCTTCTTGGACCAGACATAAACAAGGGCCGCTCCTCCGGGAGCGGCCCTTCGTCATTCCAGAACACGGACAAGTGGTTGGAACGAACGCTACCGACTGCTGCCCGGCACCACCCGCTCAAGATAGGACGCGTAGTCAGTGTCCCTCGGCGCGTACTCGGCGTCGAACAGCGGGCTGGAGATCACGAAATCGGCGGTCGTGCGGTTGCACGCCATCACGATATTGTAGACCGTTGAAAGCCGGACCAGCGCCTTGACGTCGACGTCGTGCGGCATCGCCGACATCGGGTCGGAGAAGAAGATCAACGCGTCGAGCCCGCCTTCCGCGATCAATGCACCCATCTGCTGATCACCGCCGAGCGGTCCGCTTTTCAGACGCTTAATGGACAGCCCCAGGCGATCTGCGATCATCCCACCGGTCGTTCCGGTTGCCCATAGTTCATGCACCGCAAGCCGCGCGCTGTGCGTGGTGGCCCAATCAAGCAGATCCGCCTTCCGTGCATCGTGGGCGATCAGCCCGATCCGCTTGCGCCGCTCCATATCACGCCCGCTCGCCGTCAACGGATGAACTGGTCGACGTAGTCCGATCCCAACCCGACCTCGGTATAGTGCTTGCGGCACATGTCGAGTTTGGCGAACACATCCTCGAAACCGGTACACCGTCCGTGCTCGTCGACGTAATACATGCAGCCGGAGATGTTGAAGAACGTGATCATCTCCTCGCAATCCTCGTCGACCACCAGCGTATGGGTCTCGCCAGGCGGCTCGAACACGTAGGAGCCTTCGGTCGCGACCCAGTCGTGCTCAAGGTAGCGCCATTGGCCCTTCAGGACGAAGCCGTGGACCGGTGCCGGATGCAGGTGCCGGCTGAGAACGCCCGATTTGCGCACCCGGAGCAGATTGCACCAGCCGCCGTTCAAGGTGTTGAACATCAACGGTCGGAACCAGACATTGGGCGCCTGCGGCACCCAGACTCGCTCGTCGTCCGGCATCGCCTTTTCGACGATCTCCATCGGCGACAACGGATGGGTCGACGCCGGGCGCTGCTGGTCGGCACTGCGCGCTCGCATGACGGTAAATCCCTGATAGATTTCGACGAGGCGGACCTTAGCGACGTTTCCGGCAGATGTTGAGTCGGACGGACCAGCCCGCCTGATGCCGACGGCAGGGAACCGTTACCTGCCCGGTCCGTTCAGTTCGTCGGGCGATCGCACATCTGTCCGACATCACCGTGACCGTCTCAAAAGACATCTGACATCGGTCTGAGCGGTCCATATATGCACTGCGGCCAAGATGGCTGCGATGCCGGACAGCCCCAAGGAAGAACATGATCGATCACGCGCTCCTATCACCCTGGCCGCGCCTTCGCCGACGGATGCTTGCCGGCTTGGCGACCATCTGGCTGATCACGCCAGTCCCGATCGCGCAGGCCGACGAGATCGGCGAGGTCACCACCGCGTTCAAATTGCTCGGTGCCAACCACAAGATCGTTGTTGAAGCCTTCGACGACCCCGAAGTCGCCGGCGTCTCCTGTTTCCTGTCGCGGGCGAAGACCGGCGGCATCAAGGGATCGCTCGGTTTGGCAGAGGACACCTCGGACGCATCCATCGCCTGTCGCCAAACCGGACCAATCGAGATCAAACACCGCCTCGCCGACGGCGAACGGGTGTTCCGCGAACGCACATCACTGCTGTTCAAAACCATGCAGGTCGTCAGGTTCCACGACGAGAAACGCAACACTTTGGTCTACCTCACCTACTCCGACAAACTGGTCGACGGTTCGCCGAAGAACTCGATCTCGGCAGTGGTCATCCGACCCTGGTCGACCGCAAGCGGCAATTGATCCGAGGGACAGCTGGGTCAACTGAGCTGCCGAGACGCCAAGAAAGGAACAACCGATCATGGTCAGGTGGCGCGGACGGGAATCCAGCCAAAACGTCGAGGATCGCCGCGCAGCCAGCGGTGGCGGCAGATCCCTGCCGATGCTTCTGTTGCGCCTCGTGTTTACTCGGTTCGGCATTGTCGGCGTGGCGGCCCTTGCCGGCGGCTACTTCGCGCTTCAGGCGGTCGGAATCGACCCTATGCTGTTGCTGGCGCCCCAAAGCGAGCAACAACAGCGACCGCAGTCGTCTGCCAGCAACGAGCAGTTCGCCTTCGCCAGTATCATCCTGGCCGAGACGGAGACCGTCTGGGAGGCGCTCTTTGCGGCATCGGGTGGGCGCTATCCGCCTCCGACCCTGGTGGTGTTCAGCGGCCAGGTCCATTCGGACTGCGGCGCCGCCAGCAGCGCCTCGGGACCGTTTTACTGTCCGGCAGACCAGAAAATTTACCTGGACACCACTTTTTTCGGTGAACTCGCACAGCGGTTTCGGGCGCCTGGTGACTTCGCCGCCGCCTATGTCATCGCGCACGAGGTCGGCCACCACGTTCAGGATCTAGTCGGGACCTTGTCGGACGTTCATCAACGTCAGGCCGGACTGGGGCCGGCCGCAATCAACGCCCTGCAGGTGCAGGTTGAACTACAGGCCGACTGTTACGCCGGGCTGTGGGCCCACCACGCCGAGCGCACCGCCGGCTTGCTCGAGGAAGGGGACATCGCTGAAGGAATGGCAGCGGCGGCCGCGATCGGCGACGACCGGCTGCAACGCAATTCCGGGCGCCGCGTCGACCCGGAATCGTTCACTCACGGCACGTCCCAGCAGCGTCAGCGGTGGTTCCTGCGCGGCTACCGAAGCGGCGAAACCGGGGCCTGCGATACCTTCGCAGGCCCTCTCTAACGGGCCCTCAACGCGCCAGCAGTGCCCGCACTGCCTCAGCCCTCGGGATCGGAGCGACGGCACCATAGCCGGTGGTGGTAAGGGCCGCGGCCGCGTTGGCGTAGCGGGCCGCTTGGAACGGGTCATCGCCAGCAGCAAGCCGGGCCAGGAACGCGCCGTCGAAAGTGTCGCCTGCCCCGGTCGCGTCGACCGCGGTGACCCGGAACGGAGTGATCCGCTCTCGTCGTTCAGGGGTAGCCACTAACGCACCGTCCGCCCCGAGCTTCAGCGCCACCACTCGCGGGCCGCGGCGAAGATAGGCATCGGCAATCGCATCAGGGTCCTCAAGTCCGGTCAACGCCCGCGAATCGTCAACCGACGGCAGGGCGATGGTGCAACGCTCGATCGCGCCGTGCATGACGGCGCGCGCGCGCTCCAGCGACCAGAGCTTGAGGCGCAGATTGGTGTCATAGGCCACCTCACAACCGGCACTCCGCGCCTCTTCGATCAGCCGGAATCCAGCATCGCACGGCCCCTCACCGACTGCCTGGCTGATCCCCGACAACTGAACGATCCGAACCCGCGGCAGCAGCGAAACAGGGAGGTCCTCCGGCCGGTATCGGCTGGCAGCGGAGCCCGCGCGGTAGTAGCTGAAATCCCGGCCGGCCGGATTGGGAGTGATGAAATACAGCCCGGTCGGAGCAGCCGCCACCGTGTGTACATTGGAGTCGTCGACGTTCTCGCGGCGCCAGAGCGCCCGCAGTTCCCGTCCGAAGGTGTCGTCACCGACCGCCGATGCATAGGCGGTGCGCGCGCCCTGCCGCGACGCGGCGATGGCGCAGTTCGATGTATCACCACCGTAACCGGGCCGATAAGCCGCCTCTCCACCCTCCCCGTCAATGCGGGTGAGTTCCATGAGCGGCTCGCCGAAGCAGAGGAGATCGATGTCGCGTGTTGTCATGGCGCGCAAGGTGACCGAGCCCGAGGAATCCGGCAAGCCCGATCGGCCAAACCTGTTGCCTAGGCCCCGACCCCTGCTAGTGTGTCATCATATGTCTTTCGGGCCGACCGGCCATCGAATGCATCACCCGTACGCATCGCCAACAAGGGACGCAAACAATGACCGAGATTTCGGCGGCAGATCTCGACCGCCTTACCGCCTGGGACACCCCGACGATCTGCAACGCGCTCGAGCTCACCAACCCGGAGCGGCGGGCCACCGGCTTCACCACCGGGCACATGGTCTGTGCCTTTCCAGAGCTGAAACCGGTCTGTGGTTACGCCCGGACCGCGACCATCCGCGCCGTGGCTCCGCCGGTCCGCACGGCCGCCGAGAACATGGCGACCCGGCAAGGCTACTACGAGTACGTTGCCGCAAAGCCCGGGCCAACTGTCGTCGTCATCCAAGATTTGGATCCGGAGCCGGGTTTCGGCGCGTTCTGGGGTGAGGTGAACACCGCCATCCACAAGGGCCTCGGAGCGCTCGGTGTTGTCACGGACGGGTCGATCCGCGATCTCGACGCCTGTGCCAAGGGCTTCCAACTGGTCGCCGGTCGCGTCGGGCCGAGCCATGCCCATGTCCACCTCGTCAGCCACGGCGGTCAGGTCAACATCTTCGGCATGGTGGTGAACGACGGCGACATCATCCACGCCGACCGGCACGGCGCCGTCGTCGTGCCGCGCGATGCTGTCAAGAAGTTGCCGGACGCGGTCGAACTGCTGACCCGCCGCGAGGCAGTGATTCTGGATGCCGCACGCGCGCCCGGCTTCAACATCGACAAGCTGAAGGCTGCGATGGGCCAGTCGGCCGAAATCCACTGACCAGAGCAGGACGCGCCATCATGGCCAGCAACAAGAAGAAAGTCCTGGTCCTCAGCCCGCTTCACCCGGACGGCATGGCGCTGTTCGAGGGGCGGGAAGATGTCGAGGTCGAGGTTCTGACCGATGTGTCGGAGGAGAACATCCTGCGGCACATCAAGGGCGTGCACGGGATCGGCGTTCGCGTCGCCACGATTTCGCGAAAGATCATCGAGGCCGCCGGCGGCACCCTGGAGGTCGTCTCCAGGCATGGCGTCGGCTACGATTCCGTCGATGTCGCGGCATGCACCGACAACGGCGTGCGGCTGGCGATTGCCCCGCGCGCCAACGCGCCGTCGGTTGCCGAGCAGGCCATGATGTACCTGCTGACGCTTGCCAAGCAGGTCGCTGCCTTCGACCCGATGATCCGCCGCGGCGACTGGGCCAACCGGCACCAGGTTCAGGCGATCGACCTTGACGGCCGCACTCTGCTGGTGATCGGCCTGGGCCGCATCGGCTCGCGGGTGGTCAAGCGGGCGCGGGCGTTCGACATGCGGGTCATCGGCTACGATCCGTACGTCCCGGCCGACAAGATCCGGGAGATGGGCGCGGAACCGGTGTCCGACTTCCGGACCGTTCTTGGCGAGGTCGACGCCGTGACGGTCCACTGCCCGCGTAATGCCGAGACCATCGGCATCATCGGTGAAGCAGAGCTCAACGCGTTGCGCCCCGGCGCGCTGGTGGTGAACTGCGCGCGCGGCGGGCTCGTTGACGAAGCGGCTCTGGTCGCGGCAATCCGTTCCGGTCAGGTTTCCGGTGCCGGCTTCGACGTATTCGACATCGAGCCCCCGGCACCAGACCACCCGTTCTTTGCCGAGAAACGCATCCTGATGACCCCGCATTCGGCGGGAATCAGCCTGGAGGCTGCGAAGCGCTCGGCGGTACAAACGGTAGAGAACATTCTGGCCACCTTCGACGGTACGCTCGATCCGGCCGTCGTCGTCAACAAAGAGGTCCTGTAAGGGCCTGAAACCTGAGGAAGGAAACGCTCATGGACAGCCGATTGCACCGGGCATGGGCCGAGGGCAAGGGCGCGCTGAACGGTTGGCTCTCGATCCCGTCGACCGTCACCGCCGAATTCATGGCCCTGCAGGATTTCGACAGCCTGACCGTCGACCTGCAGCACGGCCTCGTTGATTACCAAACCGCCCTCAGCCTGTTCCAGGCGGTTGAAGGTCGTGGTCCGGCGCCACTCGCCCGGGTGCCGTGGAACGAGCCGGGCATCATCATGAAGCTGCTGGATGCCGGCGCCATGGGCATCATCTGCCCGATGATCAACACTGCCGACGACGCCAAGAAATTCGTCGGTGCCTGCCGCTATCATCCGGATGGCTACCGCTCGACCGGACCAACCCGCGCCGGGTTGATCTATCCGAACTACTTCCCGCAGGCCAACAAGTCGATCGTCACCCTCGCGATGATCGAGACGGTGGAGGCGGTCGGCAACGTCGATGCGATCTGCGCCACCCCCGGCCTGACCGGCGTGTATGTCGGGCCGAGCGACCTGGCGGTTTCCATGCTCAAGAGCCCGGGCATGGACCCGACCGACCCGGAAGTCGTCGCCAACATCGACAAGATCCTGGCGGCTGTGAAGAAGGCCGGTCTGAAAGCCGGCATCCACTGTCTGACGGCGGCTTATTCCCGGAAGATGGTGGAGAAGGGCTTCGACTTCGTCACCCTCGCCTCCGACGTCCGGATGTTCCTGAACGCGGCGTCCGGCGACGTGAAGACGTACCGCGACCTTGAGGCGAAGCGATGACGAACGGCGTCAAGCGCGAGGGGAACCAGGCGCTGGTTCCCTCCGCGGGCATGGAGGCACTCGGCCGGGCGATCTTCGCCAAGGCCGGGTGCTCGCCCGAGGAAGCGGACCGGATTGCCCGGCGCCTGACCGGCGCCAACCTGCGTGGCCACGACAGCCACGGGGTGATCCGCATCCCACGTTATGTCCAGTGGATCGGCGACGGAGTTCAGGTTCCGAACCAGACCGTCACGTTGCTGCTCGATCAGCCGAGCTTCGCCATCGTCGACGGTCAGTACGGTTTCGGCCAGTCGATCGGCGAGCAGACAGTGGATATTGGTATCGCGCGGGCCAAGAAGCACGGCGTGGCCGTCACGGCACTGCGAAACTCAGGCCATCTCGGCCGGATTGGCGATTGGGCGGAGCGGGCGGCCGCGCAAAACATCGTCTCGATCCACATGGTCAACGTTCGCGGCTCCCTGCTGGTCGCGCCCTACGGGTCCCTGAGCCGCCGGATGGGCACGTCGCCGTTCTGCGCCGGCATACCGGTCGCCGGAGGCGAGCCGATCATCCTCGACTTCGCAACGTCGCTGGTCGCCGAAGGCAAGGCCCTGGTCGCCCTGAAGGGAGGCAAGCCGCTGCCGCACGGCTCGCTGGTCGATGGCGACGGCAACCTGACCGCCGATCCGAGCCCGCTGTATGGCACGGTGCCGCCGAACGGCTATCCCGATGCCAACAACGGTCCCGGCGCCTTGCGGGCGTTCGGTGATCACAAGGGGTCGGGCATGAACTTCCTGATGGAGATGATGGCCGGTGCCCTGGGTGGCAGCGGGACCGCCGGCGCAATCGGCGAGCCGAAGCGCCGCCGGTTCTGCAACGGCATGTTCTCGTTCTACGTCGATGCCGCCGCCTTCGACACCGACAACGCGTTCGCAGCCGAGGTTAGGAGCTACGTCGATTTCGTGAAATCGGCGACCCCCACGACCCCGGGCGGCGAGGTGCTGGTTCCTGGTGAGAAGGAGCGCGCAACGCTGGCCGAGCGGACCGCCACTGGCCTGCCTCTGGCAGTCGAAGCCTGGGACGACATTCTGAACACCGCCCGCAAGCTCGGGATCGGCGAGACCGACATCAAGACGGCGGTCGGCGGGGCCATCTGAGCGGTCGAATTCTCAGTCACGCGGCCCCGGCACCGGGGTCGTGTGATCTGCGACATACGCCCCGCGGCTTCCCTTAGGGCGCCAGCGGCCGGTGGTGGTATCCGCGCTGGTGTGCAGTTCGAGTTCGGCGTTGAGTTCGGCCCCGATGCAGACGATGTACGCGGAGATGTAGAGCCACATCAGCAGGACCACGACCGCGCCGAGCGCGCCAAACGTCTCGTTGTATGTTCCGACATTGGCAACATACCGCCCGAACCCCCAGGACGCGGCCAGCCACAACACGGTTGCCAGGATGGATCCCGGAGTGATCCAGACGGTGCGGGCGCTGCGGCGGTTCGGCCCGTAGCGGTACAGCAACCCAAGCGCCACCAGAACAACGCCGGCCAGTAATAGCCATCGGGCTCCCAGCAGCATGTTGGATACGGTGTCCCGAAACGCCAGCAGCGCCACGGCAGCCGGCACCGCCGCCAGCAATCCGATCGCCAACACAGCGAACACGAGTCCCGCCAAAGTGAAGGCCAGGGCCGTAATCCGCGGCCGGATCCAGCCGCTACGGTGGGTTTCGTTGTAGGCAATGTCCATTGCGCTCAGCAACGCAGTCGCACCCTTCGCGCTGCTCCAGATTGCCAAGACCAGGGTGAAGACAAGGCCGAGACCAAGCGTGGTGTCGGTCGTGCCGCTGACCTGCTTCAACTGCATCGCCAGCAGGTCGAATACCTCTGCAGGAACCAGCTCTCGGATTGGCTCCAGTTGCGGCATCACCATTCCCGGATCGGCAACCAGACCGTAAAGGATCACGAAGGCGGCGATGGCGGGAAAGATCGACAGGAAGCCGAAGAACGCCACACCGGCGGCCACGACCGGAACATCGTCCTTGGAGATCTGGCCAGTGACCCGTTTAGCCACCCCCCACCACCCGCGAAGCGGAATCCGACGCGGTGCCGTCGCATGCTTTCCAAGGTGGTCACTGTCGGAGCCTGTCATCGCCGGGCAGACACACCTTCCTGAACGACCCAGGAAGGACCTGGGCTCAGCACAAGCAACGCGGCTCGATGTGCCGAGGTTCCGGGACTGTCCTCAGCTGGACGAATCGTCAACCGGTCCGTAGCGCCGCTCCTCGGCGTAGTAGCTGTCAAAGCCGACGGTCTCGTAGAGCTGCTCGAACGGCATCAGCCGATCGCCGCCGGGGTGACTGCCCGCGGCCATCAACGCCAAGGTATCGTGCATGGCGCGCAGCGAGGCATTCAACAATGTCAGCCCGAACAGCGCCAGGTCGTAGCCCAGCGCCTCCGCCTGCTTCGGCGACAGCAACGCCCGGTCCGGCTTCTCGACCTGCGCCAGCATGGTCGGCACCGCGACCCGGCGGTTCAACTCCGCCATCTCGGCCTCCGACTGCGGTCCTTCGAAATACACGATGTCGGCCCCCAGGTCGGCGAACGCCTCGGCCCGCCACAAGGCCTCTTCGAACCCCTCGGGCCCTCGGCTGTCGGTGCGGCCGATGACCAGGATGTCGCCGCCCGCCGCCTGGATCTCAGCGCGCGCGTCGAGCGCCGCGCGCAGACGCGTGGTGGCTTCCGCCCTGTCGACCACCGCCAAACCGTGAGCGTAACCGCAACGCTTGGGATAGACCTGATCCTCGATCATGGCGCAGGCGAATCCGGCACGGTGGTAGCCGCGAACTGTGCGCTTCACGTTCACCGGGTTCCCGAAGCCGGTGTCGGCGTCGCCGATCACCGGGATGTGGACGGCGTCGCAGATCCGCCGCCCCTGCGCGACCATCTCCTCGTAGGAGATCAGCCCGGCATCCGGCAGCGCCAGTTGCGTCGCCGACACCGCGTACCCGCTCATGAACGCAACGTCGAAGCCGGCACGCTCGATCAGCCGGGCGGACATTGCGTCGAAGCAACTCGGCACCACCGCGATCCCCGGCCGGGTCAGCAGGGCGCGCAACATCGGTGCGTGTGTGGACATGGACGGTCTCCTTGATGCGGTCGGCTGGTCGGTTGGCAGCCGGAGCCTAGCGCCTCCAACCAGAAGAATGCACCACTGGCATTGCTCAAAGCTCTACCGGCCGCCGGAACGCCCGGCCGACTGACCGGGCCAACGCCTCGGGCAGATCACACACCCAGTGATCCGCGAGATACCGCCGGAAATCGTAGATCGTGACGGCCGGACAGACCTCAAACTCCAGCAGGTAGGGAACACCGCCCGTGCTCACTCGAAAATCGAGGGAAAACACGTCTCGCAGACCGAGGCCAACCGCGACTCGGCGCGCCATCGCGGCAATCTCGGTCGCAACGTCAGGGTCCTCCGCAAACAGGTCGATCATCCGCGGAACGAAGGTCGCCGTCCCGCCTCTCGAGGCTGATGCGGTCCCTTCGGTGTCGGCGGTGCCAGACAGAGTGACGTTGTCGGCCATGGTCATGAACGCGCCAGCCGCCTCGCCCCGACCGCCGGTCTCCAGGCGGTAAACACCCAACCGTTTGAGTTCGGGATCGGCATCGACCGCCATGTACGACACCCGCACGTCGAAGCCTGGAACGAAGGCCTGGACGACCGCGTCATCGCGATAGCGCGCGTGGATCCGGCCGGACAGCGCGGTCGCCTGCTCGACGGTATCGACCCTCGAGTCGGCCCAGATCCCCAGCTTGGCGCCAAGCGTGTTGGGTTTCACGAACCACGGCCCCGGTCCATCCAAAGGCGGAGAAAGCCACCGACCGTCCCGCATCAGTCCGGTTCGCGGAACGGCAACGCCGAGAGACTCGGCAACGGCACCGCATTTCGCCTTGTCCTGCGCCAGATGCTGGACATGCGGCAACGCACCGAAGCTGCGGGCACCGAATAGCCGGGCGACCGCCGAGCCGCCGCTGCCTCGGTAGTATCGGATGCCGTCTGTTACCGGCCAGACCACGGTGTCGGCCGGCCGTTCGCGCAGCCAGTCGATCCATTCGGCGGGTACCGTGGGGTCGGCGAACCGGACGGCAACGCCAACAGCCTCCAAAGCGGACCGGATCGGGGCTTCGAATGCAACGAGATCGGTCGCCTGGCTCAGATACCCGGCGATTTCGCCTGCAGTCTCAGGAGCGAACCCCGCGACCTGCAGCCGCGCCGCACACTCGGCCTCCCGCTCGGCCAGGATCAGCATACGGCGCGTCATGCCGACTTCTCCCGCCGATAGGCCTCGATGAGTTTGCGCAACCGCCGTCCGTCGAAAACCTCGAAATGCCCAGGAAACACCCTCGATACCGGCAGTTCGAGCAGCCGCTGGTGGGTTGCCAGCAGGTCCGGGATCGACGCACCCGGGATGGTGTCGAACATCTCGCCGGCGTAGATCGCATCGGCCGCGAACAGGAAACCAGTCGCTTCCTCGAAGAGACACACGTGGCCCGGCGAATGGCCCGGCGTGTGCAACACCGTCAGGGTTCGACCGCCGAGTTCTAGGCGATCACCCTCCTCGACCGTCGCGGTCGCTGGCATCGGAGGCAGACGCCAAGAATCGGCGTCAAAGCCACCGGAAACCGGATCGAAGGCGAGCGCGTCGTAGCCGTGCAGGAACGGCAGGCTCTGCACCGCTTCGGGCGTCGGATCCGCCAGGATCGACGCTTCCAGCGGGTGAACCAGCCGTTCGGCAAAACGGTGCAAGCCGCCAACGTGGTCGAAATGAGTATGACTGGCGAGGGCGACGACCGGTCGATCGAACAACTCGGGCACCGCCTGATCCAGCGGAACCAGCCCCCACCCGGCGTCGAGCACGAGCCGACGTTCGGCGCCGTCGATCACCCAGATGGCGCCGCGGCAATATGGATGGGCGAACAACTCCTCGATCCGCCACAGCCCGTCGCCATGGTTCTCGACCCGGATCGTTCCGTCGTCACGCGCTTGCATCGCCTACCCTCAACACGAGGAGTCGATGGTGGCAAAAGCAAAACCCCCGCGCCAGCGGCGTGGGGGTTCGCAAAACATCCAGACGTCGAAAACGCTGCTTAGATCTTCTCTTTGACCTTCAGGACCTGACGGCCACGATACATGCCGGTCTTCAGGTCGATGTGGTGCGGCCGGTGCAATTCGCCGGTATCCGGATTCTCGACATAGGCGTCGGGACGGATACTGTCGTGCGCCCGGCGCATGCCCCGCTTGGACGGGCTGGTTTTCCGCTTTGGAACGGCCATCGTTCGCACTCCACAAGAAACACTGCGTCGCAGGCGCACCCGCAACGGAGGGCGCGTTATACGGATTCGCATCGGTGGATGCAAGGGTCGTCGCGCATGACGGATCGGGTAAAGTCAGGCGCCGTCCGGATGTCACACGATCGACACGAGTCTCCCGTACAGACGTGGCACACTCCCACGCTTCCGCCATCCAACCATTGTCCATCATGAACACCATATTCCAGAACGCTCGCATCGTCCTGAACGACCAGATCGTCTCCGGCACCCTGGAGGTACGGGATGGCCGGATCGCCGCTGTCGACGACACTCCGGCAGCGCCGAACGGTGCCCTGGACCTCGACGGCGACTACCTGATGCCCGGCCTGATCGACCTGCACACCGACAATCTTGAGAGCCACTACGAGCCGCGCCCACAAGTCTACTGGGACCCGATTGCGGCGGCGGTGAATCACGATGGCGAAGTGGCGGTAGCCGGCGTCACCACCGTGTTCGACGCGCTGTGCCTCGGGCTGACCGACAAGGGTGAGTTGCGGGCCAAGCACGTCCGCCCCCTGGTCAACGGCGTTACCAATGCCAGGGCCGCCGGAATGCTGCGCATCGACCACCGCATTCACCTGCGCTGCGAGGTCATCGGTCCGACCGTGCTGGACCAGCTCGCGACCTTCGACGACGACCCAACGGTCGGCCTGATCTCGGTCATGGACCACGCACCGGGCCAGCGGCAAACCGCCGACGTCCAGGTCTGGTTCAAGCTGCGCTGCGAGATCGACGGCATGTCCCGGGACCAGGCCGAGGCCGACTTCGAGCGTCTGACCAACGCGTCGCGTGAGTTTGGGCCGAGTCATCGTCGCGCTGTCGCGGCCTGGGCGCGCGACCGCGGGCTTGGGCTTGCCAGCCATGACGACCAGACGGTGGATCATGTCGCGGAGTCCGCCGATATCGGCTGCACGATCGCCGAGTTTCCGACGACCGTCGAAGCGGCGCGTGCCTCACGCGAATCCGGTATCGCCGTCATGATGGGCGGCCCTAATCTGGTCCGCGGCCGATCGTCCTACGGCAACATCACGGCGCGCGAATTGGCGGAGGCCGGGCTGCTGGACATCGTTTCCTCAGACTATGTACCGGCGAGCATGTTGCACGCGGTCTTCACGCTTGCCGAAACGGTCGATGGGTGGAACCTGCCACGCGCTGTCGCAACGGTGACGTCCACCCCTGCGGCCGCCGCCCACCTCGACGACCGAGGGCGCATGGAGGCCGGCCTGCGGGCCGACCTGATCCGGGTACGGGTGGTCGACGGCCGACCGGTGGTACGCGGCGTCTGGGTCGCCGGCGAGCGGGTGGCGTGACGGGTTTCGGTTCGCAGCACGTCGCCCTGCTCATGCTGCTTGGGCTCGCGGCATGTGCGGGGGCCAGGCAACCGGCGACTGACTGCCCTGCCCCCGCAGTCATCATCGACATCGGCCATACCGCCGTTGCGCCCGGCGCGACCGCGGCGTCCGGTGCCACCGAACACTCATACAATCACCGATTTGCCGCGTTGCTCGCCAAGACGCTGCAGAACCAGGGTCGGACCATCCATACCGTAGAAATCACGGGGCCCGACCCGCGGCTGGACCGTCGCGTAGAGGAGATCCGGTCGATCACCTACGGTATCACGCATAGCCTTGTTCTGTCGGTTCACCACGACTCGGTACAGGAACGCTATCTGAAGTCCCGCTTGGTGGACGGCGTCGAGCGCCTCTACACGGACACCGCCACCGGATTCTCGCTGTTCGTGCCGGCCGAAACTGCGGTTGCCGGGGACAGCCTGGCCGCCGCCCGGTCCATCGCCGATCGCCTGATCGCTGCCGGCGAACGGCCGAGCCGTCATCATGCCGAGCCGATCGAAGGCGAGAACCGGCGCCTGCTCGATCAGGAGCGTGGCATCTATGCAGGCGATTTCCTGAAGATCCTGCGCACCGCCGAAGCGCCGATCGTCCTGCTCGAAATCGGGGTAATCAAGAATCCGGCGGACGAGCAACGCCTGTCCGATCCCTCAACCGCCACCGCAGTTGCCGAGGCAATCGCCGGCGGTGCCACCCTGCCCTGCCGAGTCACTTCACCGTCAGCGGCCAGAATACCGGGATGATCAGCACGGCCGTAACCCACAAGATCAGGTTTAACGGAATACCAACCCGCAGGAAGTCGACGAACCGGTATCCACCGGCGCTGTAGACGAATGTATTGGTCTGGTAGCCGATCGGCGTGGCAAAGCTGGCGCTGGCGGCAAACATGACGGCCACCACGAACGGCCGCGGATCAACCCCCAACTGATGGGCCAAACCGGCAGCGATCGGTGCCAACAGCACGGCAACCGCATTGTTGCTCATGATCTCGGTCAGCACCGATGTCAGAAGATAAACACCTGCCAGCACCGCGAGCGGACCAAGCCCGGCGCCCAGCATGGCGACGGACTCCACGATCATCTGGCCGGCCCCAGTCTTGTCCATGGCGCGGCCCAGCACCAACATTCCCAGGATCAGCATCAGGATGTCCCAGTGCACCGCGTCATAGGCATCATCGGAGTCCAGACAGCCGAATCCGACGACCGCAGCGGCGGCCATCAGGGCGAGAGCCGCGATCGGCAGCACCTCCAGCGCCGCCAGCACGACGACGCCCAGCACCGCCACTAGCGCGATCGGCGCTTTGCCACGGCGAAACGGCCGCTCGGTGGGTTGCGTCAGGTTCACGAACTCGCGGCGTTCAAACATCCTTGCCATGCTGGCCGGAGGGCCTTCAACCAGGACCGTGTCGCCGACCCGCAGCCGGATCTGGTCGAAATTCTCTTCCACATGCTCGCCGTGGCGATGAATCGCCAGCACATACGCGCCGTACAGCCGCCGCAGGTCGAGATCCGCTAGGCGCAATCCGAATGCGTGTGATCGTGGACCGACCACCCCCTCCATCAGAACCGTCTCATGGGTCGTGATCGGCTCGATGGCGTGTCCGTCCGGCCCCCCGAATTCCACGTCGCCGGCTTCGCGGAGCCCCAGCATGTCGCTCATTCCGCTGCGAATGACGATGCGATCACCGGCCGCCAGCACCAGATCGTCGAGTTCGTAGCGGAACGAGCGATCGGCCCGCAGCACGTCGATCACTCGCAGCCCGCGCTGCTCGGTGAAGCCGGCCGAGCGCAACGGCCGGTCGACCAGCGGCGAGCCGAATGGCACCAGCACCTCGGCGAAGAAGTGCCGGTCCGAGGACTTCGGCAGCATGGCCGCAAGACTGTCGCGGACCGGCAGCAGGCGCTGTCCGATGAGCAGCATGTAGACGGTGCCGACCAAGGCCATCACCGCACCGGCCGCCGTGATCTCGAACATACCGAATGGCGCCAGTCCGACGCGCTGCGCGACCCCGTCCACCAGCAGGTTGGTCGATGTACCGATCAGGGTCGTCGTGCCACCGAAGATGCTGGCATAGGACAACGGAATCAAAAGCTTGGATGGAGACGTGCCGATGGTCTGCGCAAGCGCGATGACCACGGGGGTCAGGATCACCACGACCGGCGTGTTGTTGACGAACGCCGACAGCACCATGACCCCGATCATCAAGACGGCCAGTGCGGCGATCGCCGACGCCCCGGCTGCCTTCATCATGATGCGGCCCAGGCCGTCGATCACCCCGGTCCGTTCCAGTGCAGCACTCAGCACGAACATCGACGCAATCGTCGCCAGCGCCGGATTGCCGAAAACGCTGAGAACTTCGTCCGTCGCAAGCACCCCGGTCGCCAACAGCACGGCGACGGCGCTCAGCGCCACGATGTCCGGTTTCACACGCTCCCGAACGAAGCCGAAGAAGACGATCACCACCAGCACAAAGACGATGGCGACGTCGATGACCGCCCGGTCCATGTCGTTTCGTCTCGCTGCTTAGTACACCCGGCGCAGCCCGGGATCGTCGCCCAACGCTCCTATGACGCCCCAGGTTCCGGCTTTCCGGCATCTGTGTCGATTTTGTACCGGAAATCGCAATGGCTGGCCCCGCCCATGATGGTCTGGGTGCGTTCCAGCGTGATCCGTGGATCGAAGCCCTGGCAGAACGTGCCGTCGCGATTGCACGACAGCAGGTGGCCGATGTCGCCGAGCCCCATCGCCCGGTACATCTCCGAGTAGCGGCAACGCGTCACGTTGAAGTCGAGAGTCTCCGCTGAGCGTCCGACCTCCTCGATCTCCAGCGCGCCGCCGGCCGTCCAGTGCTTCTGGATGGCTGCAAACCCCTCGATCCCGAGATGTCCGTCGGCCGCCTCGGCAAATGACTTGCCCTGCGCGATCGCCGCCTTCTCGATCGCCGAGCCGAGCACGGCCTGCGCCGCCTCGACGCCGAAACGCGACACCATCTCGTCGTAGATCGGCTTGATCACCTGCGCCTCGATCCGCCGCTGCTGCAGGATCGGAAGCTGTTCGCTACGCTCACTCATCATGCTCTCCGCTTCACGCCTTGCGCGACAGCCGTCGGTCGGCTTCGGCCACTTCCAAGGCCACCGCAGCTACTGTGGGCCGGCTGCCGACCGCATCGTGCCACGCCTGCAACGTCGGAATCGAAGCCAATTTCGGCCCGCCGAGCCGCAGCGAGTACAGCACACTCATGAACATGGCGATGTCCGCAGTCGTGAACGCCCCACACAGATAGGGGCCCTCGAGCTTGCTTGCGACCATCCCATACAGGTCAAGCAACTCCCGCTCGGCCTGCTCAGCCTCTGCTGCCTGCTGGCGCCGACGCTCCGGGTCGGAATGTTCCGGTTCGGTGCGGTACATCAGCTTGGCAAGCGGACGCAGCAGGATCTCGTCGGCGGTCAGCTCCAGCAGACGGCAGCGCGCCCGTCCCTTTGGATCACGCGGCATCAACGGCGGCTGCGGATAGGCGTCCTCCAGATACTCGAAGATGACGGTGGAATCGAACAGCGTCAGGTCGCCATCAACCAGGACCGGCACCTGTTTCTTCGGGTTGGCGGCGATAACCGCGGGGTGTTTCGGCGAATACCCCTCAGACTGCGAGAACGCCACCAGTTCACGCTCAAATGACAGCCCCTTCTCGGCCAGCGCGATTTCGACCTTTCGCGCGAACAGGCTGAGCGGTGCGGAATACAGCTTCATGACTTTGCTCCATCACGGGACCAATCATCGACGATGACCGGAACATAACGGGAACATTAATCCATGACAACGCGATTACCGCGCGCTGTAACCACCATCGAGCAACAGGTCGGCGCCCGTCATGAAGCTGCTGTCCTCGCACGCCAGGAACACGGCACCGCGCGCCATCTCCTCCGGTCGACCCAGACGGCCGAGCGGGTGCATGGTCTTGCCCCACTCGCTCTCGGCACGTTCGGGGCTGCCGTAGCGCGAGAACAGCCGATCGGTCGCGGTACCGCCCGGCGACAGGGTGTTCACCCGGATTCCGTCCGCCGCATGGTCCAGCGCCATCACCTTGGCGAGTTGGACCAGTCCGCCCTTGGTGGTGCAGTAGGCGGCACTGCCCGGCGTGCCGACCCGCGCCATCTGCGATGCGGTCAGAATGATCGATCCGCCGCCGGCCCGCTTCAGATGCGGGATGCCGTGCTTGCAGAGGTGGAACACTCCGGTGAGGTTGACCGCAAGGGCCTGGACCCAGTCGGCCTCGCCCAGATCCTCCACGGTCGCCGGTGGGGTCAGGGTTGCCGCGTTGCCGACCAGGATATCCAGGCCACCGAACGCCTCGACCGCCGCGTCCACCGCGTCCAGCACGGAGTCGGTCGATCGAACATCGCAGTAGCCGCCTTCCACCTTGCCGCCGGCGTCGCGCAGTTGCGCCGCTAGGGCTTCGGCCTCGGCGCCGTGCAGGTCGGCGCACCATACGGCCGCGCCTTCCGCCACGAACGCCTCGACAATGGCCTTGCCGATGCCGCGGGCGGCACCCGTCACAATTGCCGCCTTGTCCACCAGGCGACCAGCACCGGCACCGGACATGTCAGCTCTCCTCGTCTTGGCTCAGGATGTTGGCGGTCTGCGACCGGGGATCGCGCAAGGTCCAGCGGCCACTTTCAACAGTGTGCATGAAGTCCTCGAGAACCGCATTGAACAACGCCGGTTCTTCGAGATTCATGGTGTGGCCGGTCTTCGGCAAGACCGACAGCGCGGCGGACGGAATGTTGCGCTTCATGAAGTTGCCGACGTCGAGGCACGGTTCGTCCTCGTCACCGTTCACGATCAGGGTCGGCACCGTCAGCGCGCGCATCCGGTCGACGAGGTCATACAGCGACGGCCGGCGCGCCTGGACGCCGCGCATGGTGTTGGCGGAGCCTAGTGTGGAATGCTCGCACAACTGGGTTTCGAACTCCTGCCAACCGCGCGGGTCCTTGGCCTGGAATTGCACACGGGTCGGCCCGATGGCGTAGGACTTGCCGACCACCGCCATGGTCTCGGCGGCGATCCGGGCGGACGTCGCCTCGGTCTCCTTGCGGAACTGTTCGCGCTTATCGGCATCGGCGCCGTAGCCGCAGCCGGCGACCGTCAGAGACAGCGCCCGGTCCGGGTAACGGAAGCCGAAGTGCAAGGTGGCAAAGCCGCCCATCGACAGGCCGACCACGTGCGCGGCATCGATGCCGAGCCCGTCGAGCACCGAACGGATATCGTCGGTTGCGCGGTCCTGGCTGTAGGCCTCATGGCTCTGAGGGACATCCGAGGGTGGGTACCCGCGTGCGTTGTAGCTCACGCAGCGGTAACGGCGCCCAAAATGCCGCATCTGCGGCTCCCACGCCCTATAGTCGCCGGCGTATTCATGGACGAACACGATCGGCGTGCCTTCCCCGACCTCCTCGAAATACAGCTTCACGCCGTCGTCGGTGGTGACGTGTGGCATCGCGCGGATCCTCCCAGGATCGGTCAACGGTGAATGGAACACCCCCACGGACGCGAGGGCAATGGTCGGTCGGCATTCACGCGCGCCGACGGCGCGACAGAACCAGTGCAAGGCACGCGGCAAACACCGCCGCGCCGAGGAACGCGACGATCACCGCGGTCAGCGCCGGCAGCGGGCCAGCCAGGAAATGCAACGCCAGACAAAAGCTGGCGTAGACGACGAGCGACGGCTGCGCCGCGTTCAGGGTCGCCGCCGTGAATTCCCGCCCGTAGTGGCCGTAGAGCATCCAGGCCGACGCGATCAGGGTGGTCGGGAAGGCCAGCAGGAAGCCCGACCAGACCGGACCCAGCCACGGGCTGGCCGTGGCCACGCTTGCCACCACCAACCCAGCTACCGCGCCCCGCACCATCACGAAGCTCCAACCGGCCGGAGCCGCGGCGCTGGTCGGCCGGCCGATGCCGCGGCGGCGCAGCAGCCAAGCCAGCAGCGCGCCGGTTCCGGCGGCGGCAAAGGCGAAAGGCAGGGTGGCCGGCAGCGCCTCGGTCGCCAGGGCCCATGCCGTCCAGGCCGCCAGTCCGGCCGCCAACGACAGCAGGAACCCACCGAACCGGGCGGCGTGTACCCAGGCGGTGCAGAACAGCAGGACCGCGCCGGTTACCGAGAAGGCCGTCAGCGCGCCGGCGTGAATGAACGGCGTCTCCTGCTCCAGCGCGATGAAGAAAAAGCCCGGACCGGCGTTCACCGGCAGAGTGATGAGCACGCTGGTCAATACCGGTCCGGCGCGCTGCGCCAGCCGTCCGGCCGCGACGATGACCGCCGCGGTCGCCAGCGCCTTCCACAGGATCGAGACGATAACCAGCGAGACGCTCAACCCACCACCATCAGATCAACCAGCCGACGCGCGTCGTCGAGGCTTTCCAGATCATCGACCAGCGCAATCAAGGTGTCGGCGTTGCCCGCCGGTACAGGGCCGTGCGCGAAAGCGAGGTTGCCGCGGAACTTGGCAAGGTGAGCCTCGTGACTCATCGGCTTGGCCGGGTTGCCGTAGATCACCGACAGGGTCCTGGACACGTTTGCGCCGGAGTGCCGGGTCACTGTTACGGTAACCGGCGTCAGCGCGTTCGGGTCGGGGTTGCCGTCGGCGGTGATGGTGATCCGCTGCGCCAGTTCCAGGGTAGCGGCATCGCCCAGCGCCTCAGGCGTGAAGTCGCCGACGCCGAGATCGCCGGTAACCAGCAGTCGAGCCGCGGCGTAGGAACCGCACAGCCGGGCATAGTTCGGAGTCATGGCATCCTTGGGCGGCCGGCCGATCAGACGATGGGTCAGCGGCGGGACCGCGGCGGCTACCGACGCCACCTCATCAACTGCGAAGCCATGCTCCGTCCGCAGCTCACGCAGCGCATCCAGGATGCCGTGGGTCGCCCGACCGCTCGGGAACGGCTTGTGCGCGACCTCGGTGATCCGCCAGACCCGGCCGAGGCCGGCCGTCAGGGCATCGGCGTCGTAGTCGCCTTCCATCAGGTTCAGGTAGCCGAACGGACCTTCCAGGGTGCCCCGCAGGCCGGGGATGCCGGCTTCGGCCATGCGCACCGCCACCACCGCGTTGCGCGCGTTGAAGCCGGCCTGCATGGCCAGCAGCGGCGAGCCCTCCACATGGGCCTGCATGGTGCCGCCGGTCTGGGCGTAGTAGATACCGAACGCGTCCAGCAGCCGTTCGCGATCGAGGCCGAAGGCGGCACCGAGGGCCGCCACCGCACCGAACCCGCCGCCGGTCGCCGGGCGGAAGAACCGCAGCCCGTTGCGTGCCGAACAGCCGATGTGGCACGCCACGTCGACGCCCAGCACAACGGCGCGCAGCAGTGCCTTGCCGTCGATGCCACCGCGCGCCTCGGCCTCAGCCATGAGCGCCGAGAACGGCACCGCCATCGGGTGCAGCACCGCCTGCTCGTGGACGCAGTCGTATTCGGAATTGTGGATCAGGTATCCGATGACCGCTGCGGCCGCCGGCGGCGGCAACGGCTCACCGGTGCCCCAGACCCGCGCGCCCGCGCCCGGCACCGCGCCCTGGAACGCGGCGATTGCCTCCCTGACGTACGGTGCCTGCGTGCCGGCAAGGCCGACGCCCACGCTGTCCAGGATGAACACCTTGGCCGCCCGGATCGCATCCGCCGGCAGATCCTCGTACCGGGTGCCGACGACATGGTCGGCAAACCGTTCGATCGCGTCAGTCATGGATGCTCCCGTCCGCTCTTGGCCCGCTCCGATCGCGCCTCAGGCCGACCGGGACCGGCAACTCACTGCTCGTACTTGCCGTCATCCACCTGCCGCCTATCGGGAGTTCCGCTATCTGGCACGAAGGCGCCAGAACGATGACCCGACCCTAGCAGGAAGCCGAAACCACGGTGAAGGCGCCCACTCGCCCGCTCGCGGCACGACGCCCGTTCACTCTCGGCGCAATTCGCTGACCACTTACCTTTCGATCTTCACTGGAGAGCCCAGGAAATGCCCGTTTCACGGGAACGCATATCGCCGTTCCGGGTTGTCACCACATCAGACAATCGCCGGGCTGCCCCGCGGCACCCTGTAACCCCAATCCTCGGAGGAAACCATGGCGGGCGGAATTCTATTGTGGCTGCTCGGGGTTCCTATCCCGATCATCATCCTGCTTTTCCTGATTCTGTAGGGAGACGACAATGGTCTCCGTTTCACCGATAACCGTGGACAGCCATGACGCCTCTAGCTCCTGCGTTTCATGGGCCGCAATCATCGCAGGTGCCCTGGCAGCCACTGCACTGTCACTTGTCCTGCTGATCCTCGGCGCCGGCGTCGGCTTGACGATGGTGTCTCCCTGGTCGGCGCAAGGCGCCGGAACCACAGCAGTTGCCGCTTCCGCCGCCGCGTGGCTGGTGTTCACCCAGTGGGCATCATCGGGCATCGGCGGATACGTCGCCGGGCGGATGCGCATCCGCTGGCCGGGCGTCGACCGCGACGAAGTGTTGTTCCGCGACACCGCCCATGGGCTCCTGGTGTGGGCGCTCGCTACGGTGTTGGTTTCTGGCCTGCTGGCGTCTGGAGGCGCGGCCACCGTGCAAAGCAGCGGATCTGCCGTTGCGGCCTTCACCGCCCAAAACTCTTCCGGTCCGCGGACCAGCTCAGCCGTGCCGACCGAGTACTTTGCCGACATGCTGTTCCGGCCAGGTGATGCCGCGACTACCACCGGCATTGACGCGCCCGGGATCGATCCAAACGATGACGATGCCAAGGGCGAGGCGTCACGGATTCTGGTGATTGGGCTGACGACAGGTGACGTCCCAGCTGCCGACAAGGCGCAACTGGCCCATCTGGTCGCGACGCGCACCGGTATGCCCGCCACCGACGCACAGGCGCGTGTGGATGATGTCCTCGCTCGGATCGAGACCGCCAAATCCGAGATCAAGGCCGCCGCCGACGACGCCCGCAAGGCCGGGTTGACGCTCGCGCTGATGACCGCGCTGTCGCTGTTCGTCGGCGCCTTCATCGCCGGCGTGGCCGCCGCCATCGGTGGACGCCAACGCGACCTGGTCTGACGAGCTCGCCCGACTTTCATGGGTGAGCGACCACGAACCGTCGTCCTGGCATTGGCCCCTGTCCATTGCCGGGACGATGCCTATGCGCTGCCTCAATTTCACACCAGATTGAGGGTGCTAGGAAAACACGACGTTGCCGATCACCCGTGAGGCCCCGTGCCGTGACCGATGATCCCTACACCGTGCTCGGCGTCGCCCGCACCGCGACGGACGCCGAGATCAAGACCGCCTACCGGGCGCTTGCGCGCAAGCTGCACCCCGACATCAACGCCGGCGACACAGCAATGGAGGAACGGTTCAAGACCGTCTCCGCCGCCTATGACTTCCTGCGCGATCCTGAACGCCGGCGGCGCTACGACGCCGGCGAGATCGACGCAACAGGTGCGGAAAAAACGAATCGGAGCTTCTACCGGCAATACGCCGATACCGGCTCTAGGAATCGGTACGAGCCAGACAACGGCTTTGACGATCTCGGCGACCTGTTCGGTCGGGGAGGCTTCAGCGGTGCTCGAGGCCGCGAGCGGGTGCGGCTCCGCGGCGCCAACCTGCGCTATCACCTGGAGATCGGGTTTATCGACGCCGTCAACGGCGCCACCCGCCGGGTCACTACCCCCGATGGCGCCACGCTCGATATATCGATCCCCGCCGGCATCGCTGACGGCCAGACGATCCGCCTCGCCGGACGTGGCCAGCCGGGGCTCAACGACGGTCCGCCGGGGGACGCGCTGATCGGCATCACCGTGGTCTCGCATCCAGTGTTCGCCCGCGACGGCGACGACATCCGCATCGAGCTTCCGATCTCGATCGACGAGGCGGTGCTGGGTGCCTCGGTCGATGTGCCGACCGTGTCGGGACGGGTCAAGCTGCGAATCCCGCCCGGTTCCAGCTCCGGCAAGATCCTGCGCCTGAAAGGCAAGGGCGTGCGCGGTCCGAAATCGGTGGTCGGCGACCAACTGGTCGTGCTGAAGATCGTACTGCCGGAGACCGTCGACGAGCGGTTGAAATCCGCCATGGAAACCTTGCGCGAGGCCGGAACCTACGATCCCCGCTCAGGCTGGAAAGGACGCAACCCATGATGCTGGAAACCGACGTTCTGGCCCAGATTCAGGGGATGACCCGCACCCGGCTTCGGATCTGCATCGAGCAGGAATGGGTCCGCCCGGCGCGCAGTGATCGTGGCCATGCCTTTGATGCCCTGGATGTCGCCCGCTTGCGGTTGATCGCCGAGTTGACGGAGGATTTGCAGGTCAATGATGACGCGGTGCCGATCATCCTGTCGCTGGTCGATCAGGTGCACGGCCTGAAGCGCCGGCTGCGGCTGTTGGACGAAGCGGTCGCTGAACAGGACGAGACGGTCCGGGCGCGCATCGCCGAACATCTTCAAACCCGGGAGAGCTCCTAGCCTCGCTCCATCTCCGAATCTCGGCTACGCCGCTGCTGCG
The DNA here is from genome assembly GCA_000171835.1 of alpha proteobacterium BAL199. Classification (GTDB taxonomy): domain Bacteria; phylum Pseudomonadota; class Alphaproteobacteria; order Thalassobaculales; family Thalassobaculaceae; genus Thalassobaculum_A. The sequence goes on from ABHC01000008.1 coordinate 88,784, forward strand.
CGCGCCAGTGGCAGCTCGCTTTCCTCCGCCTCGGCAGCGGCAATCGCACGGGCGAGCGCGCCCTGCAGCGCTTTGGCCGACTCCAACGTCAGCTCTACCGCCGCCCGCGCGCCGGGGCCGCGATCCTGGTTCACGAAATCAATGATGATGGCGTCGTCCAGCAGCGCGTGGTTCGGGTGATCGTAGGACACGACGGCATGGGACACCGGGAACCAGCCGTCCATGCTCTTGCCCGCCCCTTCGGCGCGGACGATCTCGACAATGGACGTACACATGATGCCTACCTCGCCAGGTGCTTGCCGAAGAACGCGAAGATTTTCTCCCAGCCGTCCATCGCCTGTTCGACCCGGTACATCGGCCGGTGGTGGTAGAAGAACCCGTGGCCGGCACCGTCGTAACGGTGGAACGCGTAGTCCTTGTTATGTGCCTTCAGTTCGGCCTCGTGCTGGTCGACCTGTTCCGGGCTGGGTGCCCGGTCGTCGTTGCCGAACAGCCCCAGCAACGGGCAGCTCAGATCCTTAGTCAGAGAGATCGGCGGCACCGGCTGCTTGGCCGGGCGGTCGTCCTCAGCCTGCACGACGCGCCCACCCCACAGCTCGACCACCGCGTCGATATTATCGCGCCGGCAGGCGTAGAGGAACGCCTGGCGGCCACCTGAACAACTACCGATCAACCCGACCTTGCTGCTGACATATGGCTGCGCGCGCAGCCACTGGACCGCTCCCTCGGTGTCACCGACCATCTGGTCGTCGGCCACTCCGCCCTCGGCCCGCGCCTTGGCCGCGACGTCGTCGGCATGGCCCTCGCCGAGGCGGTGATAGAGGTTGTGGCTGATCGCAGCGTAGCCGTGATGGGCGAACTTGCGGGTCATCTCCCGGTAGAACTCGCCCCAGCCGGGCAGATGGTGGATCAAAACGACCCCCGGGAACGGTCCCGGCCCCATCGGCCGCGCCGCATAGGCCGAGATCGGCTCGTGGTTACTGCCAGGGATGGTCACGGATTCCGCGATCATGCTTTCGTACGCCATGGTCGTCACCTCTCGAGCACGCAGAACGGGAGCAGCCGCCGCAGGATCGGCAAGCGGTGACGAAGCCTAGCACGGCGTATGGCAGGGTCGCATAGCGGGTATTAACGGTTGTCCGAGGTGGTCAGCCTGACGCAATCCCCCAGCCAATCTGCGCCAGTCTCGGTGCCTTGGCCCCAACCTCCAGCGCGTCCAGTGAACTGGCGTTGCCTGCCAGCCCGCGGGCGTAGACGCCCTGGCAGATCGCGGCCAGCCGGAAGAACGAGAACGCCTGGAAGAACGGCAGATTCGGGATACCAGCGCGTCCGGTACGGCGGCAGTAGGCGGCGATGTAGTCCTCCTCGGCCGGAATGCCCAGGGCCTCCAGGTCAAGGCCGACCATGCCCTTCAACGCCTTCTCGTCGTACGGCATGCGGTACGGCATGCAGTTGTAGGCGAGGTCGGACAGCGGGTGGCCGAGGGTCGACAGCTCCCAGTCCAGGATCGCGATCACCCGAGGCTCGGTCGGGTGCAGCATCAGGTTCGGCAACCGGAAATCGCCGTGCACGATCGACACCTCGTCCGGCGGCGGCTCGTGAGACGCCAACCATTCGATCAGCGCGTCCATGTCCGGCATCGGATCGGTCTTCGACGCCTCGAATTGCTTGGTCCAGCGATCAAGCTGACGACCGACGTAGTTGGCTGGCTTGCCGAAACCGTCGAGGCCGACCGCCGCCGGGTCCACCTTGTGCAACTTGGCGAGCGCATCGTTCATGGAATCCCAGATCGCCGCCCGCTCATCAGGGTCGAAGCCCTCATCAAGCGAGGGCTCGCCGGGAATCCGCCCCTCCAGGTAGTCCATCACGTAGAACGCCGTGCCGATCACGGCAGTGTCCTCGCACAGCAGGCGCATCACCGGAACCGGCACGTCGGTGGCGGCGAGTGCGGCCATCACCTTGTACTCGCGTTCCACCATGTGGGCCGAGGGCAGCAGGGCGCCGGGCGGTTTCTTGCGTAGGACATAGGCATCGTCGCCAGCCTCCAGGTGGAAGGTTGGGTTCGATTGGCCGCCTTGAAACTGCATAACCCGCAGGCCGCGCTCGGCACCAGGCAAACCCTGGTCGGCTAGCCAGCGCGCCAGCTGTGCTTCGTCGATGCGGTGGGCGTCGGTGACCGGGCCTAGGACTGCCATGCTGTTCGCCTCAAGACGGGTCGCCGATGGTCCGGCCGCCATCGGCAACGATGGTCTGACCGGTGATGAACGAGGCGCTATCGGAGGCCAGGAAGGTGGCAAGGGCCGCGATCTCCACCGGCTCTCCAATCCGCTTCAACGGGGTGATCGCCTCCATGATCGCCAGCCGCTTTGGGTCCTCCCACAGAGCGCGGGCGAAGTCGGTGCGTACCAAGCCAGGGGCGATGGCATTGGCGCGGATGTTGTGCCCCCCCCACTCGACCGCGAGGTTGCGCACGAACTGCTGCTCGGCCGCCTTGGAGATGCCGTACAGGCCGAGCTTGCGGTTGCCGTACATCGAAGCGATCGACGAGATCACGATGATCGAACCGCCGCTGCGTTCGGCCATCTGCGGCGCCACCATGTTGCACAGCCAGAACGCGCTCTTGACGTTGGTGGTCATGATCTTGTCGTAGGCCTCGTCGGAGACCTCGTGCATGGGGCCGAACACCGGATTGGTGGCAGCGTTGCACACCAGCACATCGATCTTTCCATAGGCCCGTCGGGTGGCCGCCACCAACGTTTCCAGATCCTCCTTGCGGCCGATGTTGCACGGTACCGCGATCGCCTCGCCGCCGGCCGCCTGGATCTCGGCGACCACCGCGTCGCAGGCTTCCTGCTTGCGGCTGGACACCACGACCTTGGCGCCCTGCCTGGCCATGGTCTCGGCGATAGCCCGACCGATGCCGCGCGACGAGCCGGTGATCAGGGCAACCTTGTCGGTGAGTTCAAACATCGCGGAATGTCCTTGGCTACGGGATCAGGTTGCGGTGACACCGCCGTCTACCACCAGTTCGATGCCGGTCACGAACGTCGAGTCATCGCTGGCGAGATACAGCACGGCCCCGGCCACGTCGGCCGGCGCGCCCATGCGACCGAGCGGGCTGGCGCTCTGCAGGGCGGCGCGCATGCGCTCGGGATCGCGGTGGGCGGCGACCATGCGGTCGACCATCGGGGTGTCGGTATAGGACGGATGCACGGAATTGCAGCGGATTCCGTAGCCCTTGCGGGCGCAATGCAGGGCCACCGATTTGGTCAGCATCCGCACCGCACCCTTGGACGCGCAGTACGCCGCCAGCTGTGGGGCGCCGACGATCCCGGCGATGCTCGACATGTTGATGATCGAGCCGCCGCCGGTCTGCTTCATCGCCCGCACGCCGTGCTTGCAGCCCAGCATCACGCCTTCAGCGTTGACCCCCTGGATGCGGCGCCAGCTCTCGACCGTCAGATCCTCAATCGAGCCGTCACCTCCGCCGATACCGGCGTTGTTCACCAGAATGTCGAGCCGGTGATGCCGCTCCAGCAAACCGTCGATCGCCGCCACCCACTGGTCTTCGTCGGTGACGTCGAGCGCCACCGCCTCCGCCGACCCTCCGGCTTCGGTGATTTCGGCAACCACGGCGAGCGCGGTGTTCTCGTCGATATCAGCGACCAGCACGGTGGCCCCTTGTTCGGCCAGCGCCTGAGCGATCGCCCGGCCGATGCCGGAGGCGGCGCCGGTCACCAGCGCGATTTTTCCGGCAACCCGGTTCTGTCCGGCGGCCATCCGCGAATCCTCCCTGACCACCCTCCCGGCGACGGTGGCAAGCTTAGGTAGGGCGGCACGGCCTGTCGAGGCGGAGGGGGCTATTCGGCCGGCTCGACGACCGGTGCCGCACGGCCGGCCGAACGGTCGCGTGCCTCGCGGCCAATGCGCGGATGGATCCGGCACGCCAGCAGCGACAGGCCGAAGGTCACCGCGCCGCCGACCACGAACACCACCGGCAACTCGAACACTCGCAACAACACCGAGAAAATGCCCGGCGGGACGATGTCGGCAACATCGCGGTAGGTCGAATAGACCGTGGTCATCTCGGCCCGCTCGTGGCGGCGTACTGCATACAGGAACAGCATGTTGCCGCCGGCGTCGATCGCGCTCATACCGAGTGCCGCGCAGATGATCAGGGCAACGCTGATCCAGGGATGGCCCCAGAACGCCGACACCATCACCGTGGTGACCGCCGCAAGCATGAATCCCGCCATGAACACCCGCCGGATGCCCTCGCGTCGCACCAGTTGGCCGGACAGCGGGGTCAGGAACAGGAAGCTGGTGCCGACCGATACGATCGCCCCGCCGACCTCGGGCCCCAGGCCACTTTTGACGGCGTAGATCGGGACGTAGATGAAAAACACCACCCACCACACATTGCGTCCAGTGGTCATCACCCAGGCCAGCCGAAGACGCGGTTGCGCGAAGTACCGCCGGACATAGGCCAGCGGTGTGGGTACGGGAACCGCCTTCTGAACGACCGCCGGATTCTCGGTGATCCGCAGAAACCAAAAATACGCCAGCGCGACCAGTGCGACCCCGGCCGAAGCAATGAACGGCACCTCGCGCCCGAAATGCTCGCCCAACCACACACCCAGGAACGGACCGGTGCACCAAGCGGCCGCCGAATAGAACAACCGCATCGGCTCCGACCGGCTGAGGTCCTTCTTGGCAATGAAGTCGAGGATGTACAGGCTGAGGCAAACCGTGATCGCTACGGTGCCGACGGCGCGCACCACCATGCCGGCCATGAACCCCTCGAACCCCGGCGCGACATAGAACGCCGGTGCCAAGGCCAAGCCGAGGAAGCCGAGCGAGTACACCCAGCGCCGGGCGGTCTTTCGAACCAACCACGGGATGCAAAGGCTGGTTGCCAGCGCACACAGACTGGCCCCGAAGAACACCGAGCTGACGCCCTCCGCATCGCCGAGGAAACGAAAGGCCTCGATCGGCAACACGGTCGACAGCAGCGCCCGGGCGAAGGATTCCAGCGCGAACAGCACCGCGAACGCTTCGGCCCCGGGCGCGCCCAGCCGCTTGAAGAATACGGGGCGCCCCAACTGCATGATGGAACCGGTAAAATCAGGGTTTCGAAAGAACGGACATTAGGCGCCCTAAGACCGTCGGCGCCAAGCGAAATGGCCGCCCATTCCCCTCGCCGCAGAGCCTTGGCATTGCTATCGTTTGGACAACGGTGTGCATGACGCGCCGATCGGAGGAAACGACCGGTTGCGACCCGTCAAAAGCGGCCGCGCCGAGCCAGCGAGGATACCGAATGCTGCGCGGCCTGATGATGGATCGCCCGCTGTTGATCTCCAGCATCATCGACTTCGCGGCGGAGATCCGCTCCGACACCGAGATCGTCTCCGCCCGGGTCGAGGGTGACCTGCACCGCTACACCTATGCCGGCTCGCGCCGCCGCATCGCCCAACTGGCACATTGGCTACAGGATCACGGAATCAAGCCGGGCGACCGAGTGGCTACCCTGGCCTGGAACGGCTACCGGCACTTCGAGCTGTACTACGCGATCGCCGGCATCGGGGCGGTCTGCCACACCATCAACCCACGGCTGTTTCCCGACCAGATCACCTACATCGTCAACCACGCCGAGGATCGTCTGCTGTTCGTTGACGGGACCTTCGCGCCGCTGGTCGAAAAACTGGCCGGCAGCCTTCCGAAGGACATGCGCACGGTGGTGATGACCGACCGGGGTCACATGCCTGAGAACGCCCTCACCTATGCGTTGTGCTACGAGGAACTGCTGGCCGGGCAACCCGAGACCATCGACTGGCCAGAGTTCGACGAGAACTCCGCCGCAGGGCTCTGCTACACCTCCGGCACCACCGGCAATCCCAAGGGCGTGCTGTATTCGCACCGATCCACCATCCTGCACACCCTGGGTGTGCTGGCGGTGGCCGACGGCATCGGATTGCGGCCGGGACAGTCGATCCTGCCGGTAGTCCCACTGTTCCACGTCAATGCCTGGGGTTTGCCCTACCTGATGCCGCTGACCGGCACCAAGATCGTGTTTCCGGGGCCGCGGCTCGACGGCCCTAATCTGTTCGCCCTGCTGGACCAGGAGAGCGTGACCGCCGCCTGGGGCGTGCCGACGGTCTGGCTGGGCCTCGCCGCCGAAATGCGCAAACAGGGCCGGGCACCGGCCGGATTGCAGGTCGTCCTGACTGGCGGCTCGGCCGCACCAGGGCCACTGATCCGCGAGTTGGAGCTGAACTACGGCCTGAACATCACCCACGGCTGGGGCATGACCGAGATGAGCCCGGTCGGCTCGCTCACTGTGCTGAACAAGAAGATGCGCAACCAGCCGCGTGAGGAGCAGCTGCCTTACAAAGCCTCGCAGGGTCGCCGGCTGTTCGGCTGCGATCTGAAGATCGTCGGCGAGGATGGCAAGCGCCTGCCCCACGACGGGGTGGCGTTCGGCGAGTTGCTGGTGCGTGGCCCGGCGGTAATGTCGGCGTACTTCAACGACGACGATGCAAATGCCGCCTCGCACGATGCCGAGGGTTGGCTGCGCACCGGCGACGTGGCGCGCATCGACCCGGACGGATTCCTGTTCATCGTCGACCGCACCAAGGACGTCATCAAGTCCGGCGGCGAGTGGATCAGCTCGATCGATCTGGAAAACGCCGCCATCGGCCATCCTGCCATCCAGGAATGCGCGGTGATCGCGGCGCCGCATCCGAAATGGTCGGAACGTCCGCTGCTGATCGCCGTGCTCAAGGAAGGTCAGACGGCGACAGCGGAGGAAGTCCGCGGCTTCCTCGCCGACAAGGTCGCGAAGTGGTGGCTGCCCGACGACGTGCTGTTCGTCGCCGAATTGCCGCACACCGCCACCGGCAAGCTGTCGAAGCTGCAATTGCGCGAACAGTTCAAGGATCACGTTCTGCCCACCATCGCCGAGCAGCCCACCCCATAGTGGGACGGGCTGCTTTCGTGGACTTCAGCAAGGACGGGGCGGGGCGTTAGGCGCCTCTGGCAGGTCGGCGGACAACCGTCACCGTCCCGCTGTTGCCGCCGCCACAGTAGAACCGGTCACCGCCGTCGGATTCCAGCCCCGAGACGTTGGTTCCTGACGGCATAGTCAGACTCTGTAAGACCTCGCCGGACTGAGGATGGACCTGCCGCAACTCGCTCTCGTTGGCTTCCCACGTTCCATGCCACAGCTCGCCATCGACCCAGGTGACGCCGGTGACGAAGCGATTGGACTCGATGGTGCGCAGGATCGCGCCGGTCCCCGGATCGATCTGGTGGATCTTCCGGTCGCGATGCTGCCCCACCCAGAGCGATCCCTCGGCCCAGGCCAGCCCGGAATCTCCGCCGCCACCAGGCGCCGGGATCGTTGACTGCACCTCACCGGTTTCCGGGTCGATCTTCTGAATACGGTTCTCCGCAATCTGGAACAGATACCGGCCGTCAAAGGCGGTTCCGGCGTGCGCCGCAACGTCGATCGTGCGCCCCGTCTTGCCGCTCGCCGGATCAAGTGCGTTCAGTTTGTCGCCGGACGCGAACCAGATCTGACGACCGTCGCACGTGACACCGGCGACCTCGTCGACGCCCGGAAACGGCCCATATTCCTGAATGATGTCGGCTGCTGCTTTCTTCATCTGTCCAACCTCACGGTTCGTTGATGGACTAGACCTACTGGCTCGGTAGCGGCGCCGGGAGTAACAAGGTTGTCGGGAATCCGGGCACCGGTGGGGTCATCCAGCGACGCGCTCGTCCGCGACCGATCGGCTGCGCCCTGCCGGCCACCGCGAGCGCATCAAGGCCCCGCTGAACGGTACGCTGGCTGGCCCCAAGCGCAATCGCCAGCGCGGAGCTGGACCAGCATTCGCCATCGGCGAGCAGCGCGATCAGCGCCGCATGCTCCTCCTCGACTGGCGGCACCAAAACGACCACCTGTCGGCCCCCATGGGGCGCCAGGATGAACCCTCGTTTCGTCGCCCTCACCTCCGTGAACGCCCGCAGCTCCGCACGCAGCCGGCCAATCTCCACTCGCAATCGCGCCCGATGCGATTCATCCGTGAATCTCGCCTGAACGGCCTGTTCAAGCAGCTCGCTCCGCGACGCATCCGCCGGCCAAGCCTCGGCCAACGTGCGTGCCAACGCGAACAATACCGGTCGGGTCGCAAGAGCGACCACAGTGCCGGCGTCGCGCACGACATGGCGACATGCATCCACGACCAGCACGTCCGATGCCAGCAGCGCTTCAACCTCCTCGAGCCGCAGAAGCCTCTCCTCGCCGCGTGCGATCAGGCGTGCCGCAGGCCCATCCAGGGCCTGAGAGGCGCTCTCGACCTCCGCAATCAGGCCGTGAACCCCGGCATGTCGGGCGGCGTCCCTTGCACGGACAAGCGCGTCGCGCGCTGTCCTGGTCGACAGGCGCCGCATCGCAATGCCCGCGACGACCATCTCATAGCCGGCCCGGGATGCAGGCGGCAGCATCGCCGGATCGAGTTCCGCCAGCGACCGATCGGCATCGTCGAGGCGGCCGATCAGCAGCAGCCGCCGGGCCGCAAGGTAACCCGCATGCGCAGCGTTCACCCGGTCACCGTGCCGCTCAAGCGTCGCCTGCGCTGCGTCGAGATCCTTTGCGGGCCAACCCAGATCGCGTGAGACCAGCGCGATCTCGGCTTCGGCGACGACGCACCGCGCACGGGCTACCGGTTCCTTCAGGCCGAAAGCACGCGCCGAGCGCCGCAGGAGAGTCTTCGCGCGAGCCATATCGCCGAGCTGCGCCATCGCAATGCCGCGCAACGCCAGCGCCGGCGCATCGTCGCGCAGGGCCACCCGGTTCAGCGCCCCGAGTGGATCGCCAGACGCCAGAGCCCGTGCTGCGGCCGTGATCAGCGAGTCCATTTAATTCCCGACACAGTTGCCACTTCCAGGAGTCGACGCCTCGACTCAAACCAGCCCGTGGCGTTGACAACGCCACGAGCGCATTCGGACACACAAGAGGGATGTGTGCGCGTTGCTGCTGAATGGCTCAGTCCGGATGTTATCTGCTGATGAGCGCTTTCCACCCTGCACCATGGTTCAGTCTGATCGGCGTGCCTTGGTGACTTTATCCCGAGTACGCCTTTGCATTCGGCTGGATCGAACAAATCCCGACACACTTGTCACTCCCACCGCCCGGGCGACGGCCTCCAGTCTGACTCCTGACACCAATCAGCCTGCAACGCCGAAATTGGTACGGCAGGCCAAGCCAGGAGACAGCGACGATGACGACCCACACGACCGGAACCCGAGAGGAATGGCTTTCGGCGCGGCTCGACCTCCTTGAGGCCGAGAAGGACCTGACGCGGCGGAGCGACGAGTTGGCGCGGCGGCGGCAGGCGCTGCCATGGGTCAGGGTCGACAAGGATTACCGGTTCGAGACCGACGACGGCGACGCCTCGCTGGCGGACCTGTTCGGGGGACGCTCGCAGCTTCTCGTCTACCACTTCATGTTCGGCCCCGACTACACCGCTGGCTGCCCCTCCTGCTCGGCGGTCGCCGACGGCTTCAACGGCTTTGCGGTCCATTTGGCCAACCACGACGTGACGCTCACCGCGGTGTCGAGGGCGCCGCTGGCGAAGCTGCAAGCCTACAAGCAGCGGATGGGCTGGACGTTCCCGTGGGCGTCCTCGCACGACGGCGCCTTCAATTACGACTTCAACGTCTCCTTCACCGCGGAACAGCAGCGCGACGGGACGGTCGAATACAACGACCTGCGTGGCCGTCACGCTATGGACGCGGTCCCGGCCCCGGAGCCGGTCGTGCAGTTCGCGAAGTCGTGCGGAACCGATGCCCCGACGTACGCGCGTGACCGGCCGGGACTGAGCGCCTTCGTGCGCGAAGACGGGGTCGTGTACCACACCTACTCCAGCTTCGCCCGCGGATTGGACGGACTGTGGGGCATGTACCAATGGCTCGACCGCGCGCCGCTGGGACGCAACGAGGCGGGCGCCTGGTGCCGCCGTCACGACGAGTACGGCACGCGTTGAAGGTCGGACTGGCGATGGCCATGCCGCAGCAGCCATCGCCCGCCGACACCCGGATCAACCGCGCGTCGGATCCTCCGAGACCTGGATCAGCTGCTTGCCGAAGTTCTCGCCGCGCAGCAGGCCGATGAAGGTTTTGGGTGCGTTCTCGAGGCCGACCGTGACCGACTCCCGATACTTGATGCGCCCCTCCCGAAGATAGCCGCCGACCTCCTTCATGAAGGCTTTGTGGCGGTTGCCCCGGTCCGAGACGATGAAGCCCTGGATCTTCAGCCGGTCGGTCAGGATCCGACGCATCAAGGCCGGCAGGCGGTCGGCATCGCCGCCGACCGGGCCGGTGTTGTACATCGAGATCATCCCGCACACCGGGATGCGTCCGAACGGATTCATGAGCGACAATGCGGCGTCCAGGGTCGGACCGCCGACATTCTCGAAATACACGTCGATACCGTTCGGGCAGGCTGCCTTCAGATCGTCGCGCAGCGTGGCCGAACGGTGGCTGACGCAAGCGTCGAAGCCGAGTTCGTCAACAACATAGCGGACCTTCTCGTCCGGTCCGGCGACCCCGACGGCCCGTGCGCCCTTGATCTTGGCAAGCTGGCCAACGACCGAGCCGACGGCACCGGATGCCGCTGACACAACTACGGTCTCCCCCTCCTTCGGCTCGCCGATGTCCAGAAGTCCCACATAGGCGGTCAGACCCGGCATTCCCATAACGCCGACCCAGGTCGACAGCGGCGCCAGCGCCGGGTCGAGCTTGCGCACGCCGTTGCCGTCCGAGACCACATGGCTCTGCCAGCCGAACATGCCGAGCACGAAATCACCCTCGGCGTAGCCCGGGTGGTTGGATTCCATCACCTGGCCGACGGTTCCCGCGCCCATCACCTCGCCGATCTCCACAGACTTCGCGTACGACCGGGCGTCGTCCATCCGGCCGCGCATGTACGGGTCGAGCGACAGCCAGATGATCCTGACCAGCATCTGCCCAGGTCCGACCGCCGGCAGCTCGGCCTCGGCGATCTCGAAGTTCTCCGCCGTCGGCTCCCCCTTGGGGCGCTTCGCGAGGCGGACTTGCTGGCTCTTCATCGGACTTTCCTCGTCTCGGTTCAAACTGACTGGATCAGGCGCGCAGGTCCTCGCGGATCAGGTCGGAGGCCTTCTCGCCGATCATGATCGACGCGGCGTTAGTGTTCCCGGATACCATGGTCGGCATGATTGATGCGTCGGCGATGCGCAGGCCCTGCAGACCATGAACGCGCAGGCGTGAATCCACCACCCCTTCCGGCCCCGGCGCCATCCGGCAGGTGCCAATCGGGTGGAACGCAGTGTTGGCGGTGCGTCGGACATGGTCGAGCAGGTCGGCGTCGCTGGTCACACTCGGACCCGGGTCGACTTCCTCGCCACGGTAGACGTCCAATGGTGTCGAGTTGCCGAGCTTCCGGATCAACTTGACGCCGTCGATCATGGTCTGCTGGTCCAACGGATCGGACAGGAAGTTGAACCGGATCTCGGGGTGTTTCTTCGGATCGGCCGAGCCGATATGGATCGAGCCCAGACTTTCCGGCCGCAACTGATAGCAGGTCAGGGTCATGCCCGGCCAAGGCTGAAGGCTTCGACGCGACGCGTCTCGGATGACATACGGCATGACATGCATCTGAATGTCCGGACATTCCAGGTCCGGACGCGTCTTCAGGAACCCGAGCAGCGGCGCCGAGGGCAGCGCCAGGAAGCCACGGCGGGTGGCAAGGTAACGCAGCGCCTGCCAGACCTTACCCAGCCCGGCAATCCGGTCGTTGTAAGAGAGGCCGCGCTGATTCAGCCGCCAGTAGACGCGAGCGTTGATGTGGTCGCGCAGGTGCTCGCCGACGCCCCGCAGTTCGTGGCGAACGGCGATGCCGTGTCGGCCGAGCACCTCCGGGCGACCGATCCCCGACAGTTCCAGCAGTTGCGGCGTGGCCACTGCACCGGACGAGACCACCACCTCCCGACCGGCCCGTGCTTCGAGCGTGCGGCCGTGCTGCTCGTATGCGACCCCGACACAGCGAGTGCCGTCGAACAAAAGCCGGGTCGCATGGGCATCGGCCAAGATGCGAAGGTTCGGACGGTTGCGCGCCGGCGTCAGGTAGGCGACGGCGGCGCTCATCCGGCGACCGTCGCGGATCGTGGTCTGGGTGCGGACCACCCCCTCCTGGTCGGCGCCGTTGTAGTCCCGGTTCCGCTTTAGGCCGATGGACTCGGCGCCGGCAAAGACTGCGTCGTACAGCGGGTTCTGATCATACGCCTCGCAGACGTGCAGCGGGCCGCCCTGCGAGCGCCAGTCGTCGGCGCCGTGTTCATAGTTCTCCATCCGCTGGAAGATCGGCAGTACATCGTCGAAACTCCAACCACGGTTTCCGAACTGCGCCCAGGTGTTGTAGTCGATTGGCTGGCCGCGCACGTAGACCAGCCCGTTGATCGACGACGACCCTCCGACCACGCGGCCGCGCGGCACGGGGATCGGACGGTTGGCGGTCCCTTCCTCCGGGACCGAGCGGTACCGCCAATTGGCGGTCGGATGATCGATCAGCAGGCCGAACGACATCGGCAGGGACGTGTAGGGATGGCTTGCGGCCCCAGCCTCCAGCAGCAGCACTTTGAGCTTCGGGTCCTCGCTCAACCGCGATGCCAGGGCGGATCCAGCCGAACCGGCTCCGACAACCACGAAATCGTATGTCTCTGCCTGATTCACGCCCCGCTCCCTTACACGCCTGCAGTTCTGACGGTTGCAGCCCGACTGCCGAGTGTGCACGGGAGCACGGCCGAGGTCTCGACCGAACATCCGGACTAGAGCGGTTCCTCGGCAGAAACAGTCTTGCAAACCATTAACTTCATAAATAACAACACGATAAGATAAGTTATTCACATTATGCACAAGGTTATCCCGATAAATTCGGACTCGGACGAATCCATGCCCGACCGATCATGCAGAATCCGATCACCTTTCTGTCTACCGGTCCTCGGCGACGTCGCGATCCTTCACGCTCTCCATCACCACATAGGTACTGGTGTGGGAGACGTGCGGCAGGCTCGACAGGCTCTCACCCAGGCTGCGCCGGTACGCCCGGATGTCAGCGGTACGGACCTTCAGCAAGTAGTCGAATCCGCCGGCGATCATATGGCACTGCTCCACCTCCGGCAGTTTGCGGACCGCCCCGTTGAAAGCGTCAAGCGCCGGCGTCGTGGTGTCGCTCAGCGTCACCTGCACGAACGCGATGTGCCCTGCATCCAGCCGCGCCAGATCGACCAGGGCTGCGTATCCCAGAATGTAGCCGCGATCCTCCAGCCGCCGGACCCGCTGCTGGCAGGGGCTTTTCGACAGGCCCACCCGTTCGGCAAGCGCCGTCATCGTGATCCGGCCGTCCTTCTGCAGTTCTGTGAGTATTTTACGGTCAATCCGATCCAGATCGTCTGTCATAGTGCACTTCAATTCCTGTTTCGTCCGTATATCCTCAGTATTTCAGGACAAATGGCCATGAAACAACCACGAACGATCCATCCGCGAAGCCGAACTGCGCTAGGATGCCGGCAGAACAGCACGCGATGACGAGGTGGGCCATGCGCGACGATACCGACACGCTCTCCGAACTCCGGCGGTCGATCGCCGCCCACACGCTGGCCGATGAGAAAGCGACCCTTGACGGTTTGATCGCTATCGCCGATCTGGACACCGGCGTCCGCACGACCATCTCCGCCGATGCGGCGCGCCTGGTACGGGCGGTTCGCGGCAGTACCAAGCCCGGCATCATGGAAAGCTTCCTGGCGGAGTACGGGTTGAGCACCAAGGAAGGTGTCGCCCTGATGTGCCTGGCCGAAGCGCTGCTCCGGGTGCCCGATCGCTGGACCATCGATGCGCTGATCGAGGACAAGGTGGCCCCCGCCGACTGGGGCCGTCACCTCGGTCACTCCAGCTCGCCGCTCGTCAACGCCTCCACCTGGGCGTTGATGCTGACCGGGCGCGTCGTCGGCGGGCATGAGGACGAGGACCTTGCCGGTGCACTGCACGGCATGGTCAAGCGGCTGGGAGAGCCGGTGATCCGCACCGCCGTGCGCAGAGCCATGCAGGAACTCGGCAAGCAGTTCGTGCTCGGCCGGACCATCGACGAGGCCGCCGAGCGGGCCAAGGGGATGGAAGCCAAAGGCTACACCTACTCCTACGATATGCTCGGCGAGGCGGCTCGCACCGAGGCCGACGCCCGGCGCTACCACATCGCATACTCCCAGGCGATTGCGGCCATCGCCGCGCACTGCACGCACGGCGACATCCGCGCGAATCCCGGAATTTCGGTCAAACTGTCGGCGCTGCACCCGCGCTACGAGTACGGCCAGAAACCCCACGTGATCGACGACATCGTTGCACGCACCCGCTCGCTGGCCCTGATCGCCAAGAGCGCCGGCATGGGGTTCAACATCGACGCCGAAGAGGCTGACCGGCTCGACCTGTCGCTCGACATCATCGAGGCAGTTCTGTCGGATCGCGCGCTTGCCGGCTGGGACGGGCTCGGCATCGTGGTCCAGGCCTACGGTCGGCGGGCCCGCTATGTGATCGAGTGGTTGTACGCACTGGCCGCCCGCCTCGACCGGAAGATCATGGTGCGGCTGGTCAAGGGCGCTTACTGGGACAGCGAGATCAAGCGCGCCCAGGTCATGGGGCTCGACGGGTTTCCGGTTTTCACCCGCAAGGTGTCGACCGACGTGTCCTATATCGCCTGCGCGCGAATGCTGCTTGGCATGACCGACCGGATCTACCCGCAGTTCGCCACACACAACGCCCATACCGTGGCCGCCGTTCTGCGGATGGCCGGTGGGATCGAAGGCTACGAGTTCCAGCGCCTGCACGGGATGGGCGAGTCCCTGCACGAGGCGGTGCGCAAGGAGAGCGGCGCCCGCTGCCGGATCTATGCCCCGGTCGGCGCACACCGCGACCTGCTGGCCTATCTGGTCCGACGCCTATTGGAGAACGGGGCGAACTCGTCCTTCGTGAACCAGATCGTCGACGAACGGGTGAGTGCGGAGGAGATCGCGCGCGATCCGATCGCGGCTGTCGAAGCCTTGGGGGCAGAGGTCGCCAACAGCCGGATCCCACGACCGTCCGCCATCTTCGGCGAGTCCCGTCGGAGTGCGAAGGGATGGGACCTGACCGATCCGGTAACCGTGTCCGAACTGGAAGCGGCCCGCTTGCCGTTCCAGACCCACAGTTGGGCCGCCGGCCCGATGATTGCGGCACCGGCCGCCGATGCCGGCGCGACGCGCGACGTGCTCAACCCGGCAAATTCTGGTGAGCGCGTCGGCACGGTCGCCGACGCCACGGTCGAGCAGGTAGCGGCAGCCATTGGTGCGGCGAATGCCGCCCAGCCCGGCTGGGCCGCCCTGCCCGTCGACGAGCGTGCGGCCTGCCTCGATCGGATCGCCGAGTTGTACGAGGTCAACGCCCCCGAGTTGTTCGCACTGGCCTGCCGCGAGGCCGGAAAGACCCTGCTGGACGGCGTGTCGGAAGTCCGCGAGGCCGTCGACTTCTGCCGGTACTACGCGGCCGAGGCGCGCCGAGGTGGTGACGGTACCCGACCACCGTGCGGGGTGTTCGCCTGCGTGTCGCCGTGGAACTTTCCGCTCGCGATCTTCACTGGGCAGATCGCCGCCGCCCTGGTGACCGGCAACGCCGTGGTCGCCAAGCCGGCCGAGCAGTCGGTGCTGATCGCGGCGCGGGCCGTCGAGTTGATGCGCGAAGCCGGCGTGCCGGAGGCGATCATCCAACTGGTACCCGGCCCTGGCGAGACCGTGGGTGCGGCCCTGGTCGGCGACCCTCGTATCGCCGGGGTCTGCTTCACCGGATCGACCGACACCGCCCGGCGCATCCACCAAGCCCTGGCCGAGGCTACCGGCCCCGACACGCCGCTGATCGCGGAAACCGGCGGCCTGAACGCCATGATCGTCGACTCCACCGCCCTGCCCGAACAGGCGGTGCGCGACATCGTGGCCTCGGCGTTCCAGAGCGCCGGCCAGCGCTGCTCCGCGCTGCGCATCCTGTACGTCCAGAAGGACGTCGAAGAGCGCGTGCTGGAAATGCTGTATGGCGCCATGGACGCGCTGCGGATTGGCGACCCGTGGGACCTGTCCACCGACGTCGGTCCGGTGATCGACGGCGACGCCCAACGCGACATCGAGAGCCACTGCACGACCATGGAGGCGGCTGGACGCCTGCTGCGCCGCGCGATGCCGGCGAAGACGGCGTCAGCCGGCAGCTTCGTGCCGCCGACGGTGTTCAAGGTCGACGGCATCGGCGCACTGGAGCGCGAGGTGTTCGGCCCGGTCCTGCACGTCGCGACCTACGAGGCGGTACACCTCGACCGGGTGCTGGATGCGATCAACGCCGCCGGCTACGGCCTGACCCTCGGCGTGCACACCCGGGTCGACAGCCGGGTGCAGCAGGTGGTTGACGCCGCCAAAGTCGGCAACCTCTATGTCAACCGCAACCAGATTGGCGCGGTCGTCGGCTCCCAACCATTCGGCGGCGAAGGACTGTCGGGCACCGGTCCGAAAGCCGGCGGTCCACACTACCTCGACCGGTTCCGTCGACCGATGGAGCCTCGGACCTCCGGCTCGGCAGTCCCTGCATCCAAGCCCGTGGCCGCAGATGCGTTAGACCGGGCAATCAACGGCGTCAAGGCAGGCGACTGGTCGACCCGTACCGACCGTCTGGCCGTCCTGAAGCGGGTGGCCAGCGGTCTGGATAACGACATTCGGCCGATCGTTGAGGCTGCGCTCGTGACGGCTGAGAATGTCGACCTCTCGTCGGTCGACCTGCCGGGGCCGACCGGCGAGAGCAACCGTCTGTCCCTGCATCCGCGCGGAACCGTCCTGTGCTTCGGCGATCTTGGAAGCGGGAACGCAACCATGATGCTGGGTCAGGCGGTGCTCGCCCTGGCGCTCGGCAATGCCGTCGTGGCAATCGCTCCTGGGGCGGTTTCAGCGGTGTCCACCCTCCGGGCCGCCAGCGCTCCGGTCACGGCGATTGACGGGCGGATCACATCTGCATCGCTGGAGACCTGCAATCCGTTCGATGCGCTGGTGGCCGACGGTCCGAGCGGCGCACTGGTCGAAGTGCGCAGAGCACTTGCCGCGCGCGGCGGCGCGATCGTGCCGCTGGTGATCGGCCATGCCGATCCGCACCGGTTGCTGGTCGAACGGGCACTGTGTGTCGACACCACGGCGGCCGGCGGGAACGCCCAATTGCTGGTGTCGGCGACTGAATGATCATCCCAGAGTGCAGGAACCATGGGGCGCTCAGCGGTCGCCTGCTTAGGGCCGCGGGTCCATCAGCCGGGTATCGTAGGCGCGCGGCATCAGGCCCGACTGGAACCACAGCACGAAGGAATAGATGCTGAACACCGGCAACCCGAAGGCTCGGCGAAGGTCGGCGGCGTAGGGCACCATGTTGGTGCACTCCAGCACGATCGCGCCGATATCCGGATTCGCCCGAAGCAGTGCCCGCCCGGCGTCCAGCAGATCCTGCCGTGACATCTCGGTGTCGAGCGTCAGTTCGTTTCCGAGAATCGCCCGAGTGAACTCGCGCCCACCCTCGGTACCGACCACAGGCGTGTCCAACGCCACCCCGGCGGCGGCCAGATGGGCATCGGTCAAGGTGTCCTTCGATACCGTGATCACACCGACGCGCTTGCCTTTGGGCAGCAGCGCCTGAACCGTCGGGATCTGCATCAATGATGAGGTAGCGACCGGTACCCCGACCGCGTCGGCGATCTCGCGCTGGAACAGCGACAGGAACCCGCAATTGGTGGTGATGCCGTCGGCACCGGTGGCGACCAGATCCTTCGCCGCCTCGATGAACGGCTGCAGCAGCCCTTCGGCCCGGTTGCGCACCACTCGATCCGGCGAAGCTCCACGCACCACCCGGTAGTGCACCGGGAACGGCCAAGTCAGCGCGTTGCCCATGTCGCCGGGCACCCGTGGGAATCGTGCCTCCAGCATCAGGATGCCAACCGCCGCGCCGAACACCGCTTTGCCGCCACCCTCCACCGTCAGTCCGGTTGCCGAACGCTCCATCGATAGCCCTCCAGTCACGTTCTACTGAACGCTATCCGGTTCGGCAGGCGACGCAAGCGAAACACAATCGAAAGAGGGCCCGGCTTGCGCCGGGCCCCTCCCATCAGTTCGGTCTCAGGTATCAGGACTTCGGCGCAACGTCGCCGACCTCGACGTAGTTGCCCTTGGTCCACTCGTACCAAGTGTAGTCGGCCGTGGTCCGGTCGCCGTTCTTGTCGAACGACAGCGAGCCAATCACCGAGGAGTACTCGCCGCTGTGCAAGGCGGCTTGGACCTTCTTCGCATCAATCGAGCCAGCCTTCGTCACCGCCGCCGCCCAGATCTGGATCGCGGAGTAGGTGTAGAGGGTGTAGCCCTCAGGATCGTAACCTTCGGCCTTGAACTTATCGACGATCGTCTTGGCTTCCGGCTTCGCGCGGGGATCCGGCGCGAAGGTGAACAGCAGGCCTTCACCGGCATCGCCGGTGATCGACCAGAACTCCGCCGTGTTCAGCGCATCACCGGAAACCACCTGGGCCTTCAGGCCCTGCGAGCGCATCTGCCGGACGATCAGCCCGAGCTCGGTGTGGTAGCCGCCGTAGTACAGCGCGTCGATGTTGGCAGCCTTCAGCTTGGTCACGAACGCCGAATAATCACGCTCGCCCGGATTGACGGTCTCGTACAGCGCAACCTTGCCACCGGCCTTCTCGAACGCGGCCTTGGTCAAATCGGCCAGCCCCTTGGAATAGGCCTGCTTGTCGTGCGCGAACGCAACGGTCTTGCCCTTGTAGTGCTTGGCCAGCCACGCACCGGCGACATCGCCCTGCTGGTCGTCGCGACCACAGTTCCGGAACACGTTGGCGAAGCCCTGCTCGGTGAACTTCGGGTTGGTCGACGCCGGGGACATCTGCACGATGCCCTCTTCGTTGTAGACCGCCGAAGCCGGGATCGACGAACCCGAGCAGAAGTGACCGGCGACGAACTTGATGCCGTCGTTCACGAACTTGTTGGCAACCGCGACCGCTTCCTTAGGGTCGCACCGGTCGTCGCCGACCGACAGCACCAGCTGCTGGCCGAGCACGCCGCCGGCCGCATTGATGTCGCGAACCGCCGCCATCGCGCCCTTTTGCATCTGCTCACCGAACGATGCGTATTGGCCGGTCATTGGCCCGGCAGTCGCGATCTTGATTTCCGCGTGAGCGCTGGCGGCCGTGAGACCCAACAGCGCCGCAGCCGCGGCCGTGACCATGTACCTCTTCATCTGCGAAGTCTCCTCTATCGATCGTCTTCATTACTTCGGCACCGGGTAGCAGCCTGGAAGACACAAGCTGCTAGTCGGTCGCCGTCTTGGCGTGAGACGCACCGCCAAAATCCGTTCCAGGAACCGCTCGCCAGCTCAGCGAGCCGGTCCGTTCGTACAACCATGGGTACTGGGACACCATCATGTCCACCTCGTTCCACCGGAACGCCAACGCGGCGACCGTCAGGAACATCGCCAGCGCGATCGCGAAGCCCATTGGATCCAGAAGCGAAGCGTCGCGCAAGGCAAACAGCAGGAACCGATCGGCCATTGCGATCAAGACCGCGTAGCCCAACGCGACCTTGATCGACCGCCAGCCGCGCGCCGCTGCCTGACCCGCCAACCAGCTGCACAGCCCGAACACGATCGCCAGGATGATGAACACCGGTAACGACTTCGACAGGATCGCCTGGTCCATCACGCGTGGCCTCCCTCAAGATAGGCTGCCTTCACCTCGGGGTTCTCCAACAACTCACGCCCGGTGCCGGTCATGGTAATCTGACCCGTCACCATCACATAGCCTCGGTGCGCCAATCGCAGCGCATGGTGGGCGTTCTGCTCGACCAGCAGCACGGTCATCCGGCGCTGGCTGTTGATGCGGTGGATCGCTTCAAAGATCTGCTTCACCACCAGCGGCGCCAGTCCAAGCGACGGCTCGTCAAGCAGCAGGAGCGTCGGCTCGCTCATCAGCGCCCGGCCGATTGCCAGCATCTGCTGCTCGCCGCCGGACAGCGTCCCGCCCCGCTGGCCCTCGCGCTCCTTCAGTCGCGGAAACAGCTCGAACACCGTCGCGAGATTGTCGTCATAGCGTGCCGGGTCCGACGTCAGCGCCCCCATTCGCAGGTTTTCCAGCACACTCATCCGCGGAAAGATCCGGCGCCCCTCGGGCGAGCAGGCGATGCCGCGCCGCACGATGTTGTCGGTCCGCTCGGCCGTGATGTCGTTGCTGTCGAAGACGATCTGGCCCCGTCGGGCCGGCGTCACGCCGCAGATCGTCATCAGCAGAGTCGACTTGCCCGCACCGTTCGCGCCGATCATGGCGACGATCTCGCCTTCTTCGACGTGCAGATCGACGCCCTTCAGCGCTTCAATCGCGCCATAGAAGGTGTGCACTCCCTCGATCCGGAGCATCACGCCACCTCCTCTTCGCCGAGATAGGCGGCGATGACACGCGGGTCGCTCTGGATCTCGGCAGGTGTGCCATCGGCGATCTTCTTGCCGTAGTCGAGGACGATAACGTGGTCGGAAATCTTCATGACCACGCTCATGTCATGCTCGATCAGCAGCACGCCGATGCCTTTCTCCTTGCGCAGCAACAACAGCAAGTCGTTGAGCTGCCCGGACTCCCGAGGATTGAGGCCGGCCGCCGGTTCGTCCAGGCAAAGCAGCACCGGATCGGAGCACATCGCCCGGATGATCTCGAGCCGCCGCTGTGCGCCATAGGGCAGGTTTCCGGCTTGCCAGTCCGCGACCTCGACGAGATCCGCCAGTTCCATGTAGTGGCGGGCCTTCTCGATCGCAGCATCTTCAGCGTGCCGGTAGCTCGGCAACCCCAGCATCCCGGAAACCGAATACCAACTGGCCCGCATCAGGTTGGTGTGCTGCGCCACCAGCAGGTTCTCCAGCACGGTCATGCGCGGAAACAACCGGATGTTCTGGAAGGTCCGAGCCACTTTGGCGTCCCGGCCGATCCGGTAGGCCTCCAGCCGTTCCAGCAGGAAGCGTTTGCCATCCGCCTGCTCCAACCGCAGTCGACCGACAGTCGGCTGATAGAAGCCGGTCAGGCAGTTGAACATCGTGGTCTTACCCGCGCCATTCGGCCCGATAATACCGGTGATCTCGCCGTCCCAGGCCGTGAAGCTCACATCGTCGACCGCCGTCAGGCCGCCGAACCGCATGGTCAAGTGCTCGACCGAAAGAAGCGCGCGCGTCATTCCGCTGCCTCCCCGGCCGCGGCCACCGGTCTCGTGGACGGGCGCCCAGGCCCCGGCGGTGGCCGATTGGCCAGCAACACCGACGGCTCGCGATGCGACAGCAAACCGCGCGGCCGCCAGATCATGATCATGACGAGGCCGGCTCCGAAAGCGACCATCCGGTACTCGGCCAGATCCCGGAAAACCTCCGGCAAGCCGATCAGCAACAACGCTGCGATCGCGATCCCGACCAGTGAGCCCATGCCCCCCATGACGACGATCGCCAGGATGATGGCGCTTTCGATGAACGTGAAGCTTTCAGGACTGATGAAGCCCTGGCGGGTGGCGAAGAACGCGCCTGCGAAGCCGCCCCACGCCGCCGAGATCCCGAATGCCGCCAGCTTGATGGTCGTCCGATTGATACCGAGCGAGGCGCAGGCGATATCGTCCTCACGCAACGCCTCCCAGGCGCGGCCGATCGGCAACTTGCGGATTCGCACCGTGAACAATGCCACCAAGGCCGCCATCGCCACGATCAGATAGTACAGGAAGATGATCCTGTGCTCCGACGAGTACTCCAGTCCGAAATACTCATGGAACGGCGGCAGCCCGTCGGATCCGTTTCTGGTCATCGACGCCAGGCCGAAGAAATCCGGCCGTGGGATGCCCGAAATGCCGTCCGGACCGTTCGTCACGTCGTACCAGTTGATCAGTACGATCCGAACGATCTCTCCAAACCCGAGGGTCACGATCGCGAAATAGTCGCCACGCAATCGCAGCACCGGGAAACCCAGGATCAGGCCGAATGAGGCCGCCAGCAATCCGGCGAACGGCAGCGCAAGCCAGAAACTGATGCCGAGATGCTGCGCCGCCAGCGCGTAGGAGTATGCCCCAACGGCATAGAACGCGACAAAACCAAGATCCAACAGGCCGGCGTAGCCAACGATGATGTTCAGCCCCCAGCCGAGCATGACATAGGTGACGATCAGGGTGGCGACGTCGATGACGTAGCGATTCGAGAAGGGCAGGAACGGCAAGGTTAGCGCGAACACCACGGCGATCGCCGCGAACACCTTGACCAGTTTGCGGACCTGATCGCCGATCGCTTCGGCGCGCGCGTCGCGATCGGCCTTGGTCGTCGACGAGTTTCGCCGGCTGACCTGAACGATGGCTCGGATCGCCAGGATCGCCCCACCGACGCCGGTCAGAAACGACAGCGTGTAGGTTGGCGTAATCGCCGGCCAGGAGATAATGCCCAGGAGATGCGTCATGCCGTCGCGAAACAGATCCAGCACGCCGATCGCAGCGGCGATTCCGCCTCCGATCGCGACCCATGACTCCCGCCCGGGCGTCCGCAGCAGAATGATCCCAAACCGACCGAGCACCAACATCACAACGATGAAGATCGTGCTGCCCCATCGGCTGGCGAGTTGCAATCCACCAGCGGCATCAATCGTCTCGTAGGCGACCAGGGGTACCGTCAACGCAAGGCCGGCGAGCGCGGTCAGGCAGAGTTCCTTGAGCACGGCCTCAAGTCCGGGCCGGGCAGCCTCAACAGTCGAAGTGCTCATGTTACACCTTCTCGACTTCGGGGCGGCCGAGCAGGCCCTGTGGCCGGAAGATCAGCACCAGGACCAAGATCGAAAATGCCGCTACGTCCTTCCACTCGCTGGAGAAGTAGCCGGCCCATACCGCCTCGATCAGCCCGATCAGCAAACCGCCAAGCATCGCGCCTGGTAGCGAGCCGATGCCGCCCAGCACGGCGGCGGTGAACGCCTTGAGGCCGGCCAGGAAGCCCAGATAGAAATCCACCACGCCGTAGTACAGCGTAACCATCACCCCGGCGACCGCCGCCAGCGCCGCGCCCATGACGAAGGTCATCGAAACGGTGCGATCGACGTTGACACCGAGCAGGGCCGCCATGGTCTTGTCCTGTTCGCAGGCGCGCTGCTGACGTCCAAGCGACGTGGTGTTGATGAACTGCGTGAAGCAGACCATCAGCACTACGGTCGTCACGACGATCATGATCTGCAGATACGACAACTGAACGGTGAACCCGCCATCGTCCATGATGGTGAAACCGCCCTGCACCATCGGCGGTACCGGCTTGTTCCGGGCGCCCTGGACCAGTTGCACATAGTTCTGCAGGAAGATCGACATGCCGATCGCCGAGATCAGCGGCGCCAGCCGGAACGACCCGCGCAACGGCCGATAGGCAACGCGCTCGATCGTCCAGCCATACGCCGCGGTAATCAGCATGGTGAACAGTAAGACGAGCAGGATCGCGACAACCAGCGGGGCATTGGAGAGCGCGGTAAACGCGATCACCGCCACGAAGGCTGCGATCATGTAGATCTCACCATGGGCAAAGTTGATCATGCCGATGATGCCGTAGACCATGGTGTAGCCGATCGCGATCAACCCATAGATCGACCCGAGCGTCAGCCCGTTGATCATTTGCTGAAGCAGATACGCCATATCCCCCCATCCGGCGGTTCGGTTGCTCAGGGAGCGCACTCACTGGCGACCCTTGGGCCGCCAGTGAGTGCGTTCTCGTCCGGTCCGAACCTGCCTGTCTCGAGCCCCTGTTCTGTCTCACGCGGCCATTGTCGCGGAGACACAGTGTACCCTCTTTTAATCCAGCCGCGCCTCGGGATAAAGCGGACATCAGACGGATCATCCAATAATTGCGTGACGAAGAATTAATTGGATACCGCTTCCGTTTCAGCATACCGTTGTCAAAGGAAATTCAGCGGTTTGCCGAGAGCAAGTCGATGACGATCAGGGAGGGTGCTATGCGTAAATTGATGGCGGTGGGGGCGGTGGCAGTCGTGCTCGCGACAGCGCCGGTCGCCCCGGCGGCGGCGGACCAAATCACCACCAAGACCCTAGCCTATACTTTCGTGCTCGCGCTGGCCGGCACGGCCGCTGGCGCAATGCTGGTCCCATACGCCGCTCCGATGGCTGCACCCTATGTTGCAGGAGCGTACGCGACGACGGCGACCGCCGTGAACAGCGCGATAACCGGATTGGGGGGGCTATTGCTGACCGAACCCCGGATGACTGGTGCTGTGCTCGGCATGGGCGCCGGCCTGATGAGCGGCCTGTACTACTTCCAAGAATAGGCCGCTCAGAACCAACCCACACATCAACGACGGACAATTCCTGATAGTCGGGCACAGGGTGCACGAAAGCCAGTTGCGGGGGCATGGCATGCATTTTCGGTACCTTTTATCGGCCTGTTTGGCCGTACTCGCCGGAGCTTTGTGTAGCGCTCCTGCCTTGGCGAATGATCTTGGCAGCCAGCATCAGGGGCGATTGAGCCTGTCTTCACGGCAAGTCCCGCTGCCGATCGGTGAATGGACGGTCGTCGGTCACGGCACCAACAAGCTGGTGAGCGGCGCGCCCGGCGCCTTCGGCATGATCGAGAACACCATCCTTGCCCGTCGGGTCGATGGCAGGATCGACGCCCTAATCGAAATCAACGTAAACCGACTGCCGGTCAGCAATGGCTGGGGATCAGCCAACGCCTGCAGTGCCAAGGATGGACTGGCGACCGTCGCGTTCTACAAGACCGGTGTCGACGGCTTCTGCCTGTTCGTCCAGCCGACCGAATTGGGTGCTCCCAATGCACCGGGTCCGGACGCTTGGCTCGCCGCCCGTCCATTGCTCCACGAAGGCGCGTCACCGCCGTCCGACCTATGGCTGACGGTAGGGTTCCGGGTTTCGGACCGTCGGGATGTCCTCGACGTGCGCTATCATTTCGATCCCAGCCGGTTGAACCTACAGCCCGTGCCGGCTCAGGATTGGAAGCTTGAGGCGGTCCTGAAGGCGCCAGACCGGTACGCAGCGGTCAATCAGTTGACCACCTGGGGCGGTCTGGCTGCCGGGCTGGTCCAGGATGGCTTCTGGAACAGCCTGTCCGAGCAGACCGCGACCGCCGCCCTGCCGAACCCCTGGGAAGTCGCGATTTCAGCTGACACCGCGAATGGTCATCCCTCCACCGCCGCCACCGGACGGGTGAGTGCAACGGCGCGGGTCGATGCCCTGGACAAGCTCTTGGCGTCCGGCGTGATCAGCGCCGCTGATCACGCCGCCTACCTTAAAGCGATCAACGACGAGAACGCTAAACCTCCACCGAACCCGGACGACTATTATCGATTGCTGGGGTTCAAGGTGATTTCGTTCAACTTCTTTCGCGTCTCGGTCGACTACATCCTGGCCTTCGTCGTCACCGTCAACTCTTTGATATCCGGCTATATCACGGCAACAATCGTGGCAACCCACAGTGTTGCCCAGGTGTTCAACGACATGTGGTGGGACAACTACATAGCCACTCAGGCCAACAGCAACACGGTCGATTTCGTCTACATCGGCTCGCGGTCGGAGGGCGTGTCTTGAACCGATCCAGCAGAGCAGTGAGCACGCTTCTCGGCGCGATTGTCGTGAGCGTCCTGGCGTTTGCCGGGACCGTCCAGGCACAGACCGTCGGCACGGTCGTCAAGGACATTGTGGACGTCGCCGGCAAGCAGGTGCCGCTTCCTCCGGGTGACTTCACCGTGCTGGCCGTCGACAGCGTGTCAGCCCGCATCAAGAAGTCGGGGACGGAAACCGAACGCCTCGACCTCGGACCGGTTCGTCTGGTGGTGCTGGGCCAGATCAAAGACGGTCGGATCGCCAATGTGGTTCAGATCGGCGCCAACCTGATCCCGTATCATGACGGCTGGGGCATGACCGAGGACTGCACCCGGTCGGATCTTTACGCCGCCGTCACGCAGTACAAGAGCGGCTGGGACGTCTCGTGTCTCTATCTCAAACCACAGGCAATCAACGGCGAGACTGCAGCGCCGGGCGGTGAAGCTATGGCGCAATTCGCCCGAACCTCGAACGCCAGTGTCAGCAACTTCTGGCTGGTCGCGGGTCTGCGCATCGCGAACCGGCGGGACGTCATCGACGTCCAGTACCATGTCGATCCGTCTTCGCTCGGCGTGACGGCATCCGCGGCGGAGGCTGCATCCTGGGCGCCGGCAGTGATCGAGCAGCACCCCAGTCGGCTCGCAGTCGTAAAAGATCTCGCTGCATGGGCCGGCCTGATGGCGGAACCGCTGGACCAGGGTCTTAACCATCGACTGACGGCCACGTCGTTTCCCGACATGCGTAATGCAGCGGCGGTTGCGCCCGATGAAGCCCGACGCGCCGCCCAGATGGCCTCCCTCGACAAGCTGCGGGATGCCAAAGCGATCGATGATGCTGAGTACCAACGCCAGATGGCGATCATCGCCGCCAGCGCCACGGCAGTTGCCGCCGGCGATTGGACGTATGCCCAGGTTGCCGGCTGGAAGGCGTTTACCTATCGCGTGGTTGTGACCACGATCAATGCTGGCATCGACTACATGTTCATCGGTCGGCCTTTTGCCGCCGGTGTGCTGGTCATCCTGCAGGTCGTCGTGAACACCACGAAATTCTTCTTCCACGAGATGATGTGGCAGGAGATGCTGGGCATCGGGCCATTGCAGCGGGACGGTCCGAACATCATCGAGTTCGGTCGCATCATTACCGCTTCATCCGGGTGAGCGAGGCGGCCGCGCCTAGAGGCCGTCTCTCTCCCCTCCCAATAAATGCAGACATGGTTGCCGGACAGCCTTAGTGTCGGTGGCATGGCTGATCCGATGCTCGCCTTCATGTCAGAGCCACTGGTCGATTCAAAACGGATCGCAGCGCTGCAAGGAGTTATGAAGCCGGACGCTCTGCACCGCACGATCGATGCCTTCCGCACGGCAATTGACGATCGGGCTGCGGAGATCGAGGCCGCGATGGCAACTGGCCAGCACACCGACGCGGTACGCCTTTCCCACTCGATCAAAGGGGTATCGGTGAATTTCGGTGCGTCCCGGCTTGGTGCGATCTCGTCGAGAATGGAGGCGTTGTTGAACGATGGTGACATCGACACCGCCGCCACTCTGGTCGAGGGTCTCGTGGAGATCTCCGAACAGACTGCAGCAGCCCTGAAGCAGGTGCAGGATGAACTCGGTAGCGGCTGACTTCTATCTCAGAAGGGGGCGGACTACCCTTTCAGGGCGCTACGTAGCGCCGCCAGTACCTCGGTTCGCTTGCTGCGCATGGTCGCCGGCGGAATCGGCATGGATTTGAGCCACATCTTGAGACGATCCACTGCGCCGTGGACCCCCTCGTCCTTGAGCACGTAGTCGTCGCATCCCGCTTCGAAGCACGGGATCAGAGTCGACGGGTCGCGCGATGTCGTCACCACGAGAATCGGCATTCCCGCATCACCGATCTTGCGCGCCTCGGTGATGAATTCGATCCCGGCATCGGCTTTGTAGTCCTTGAACCGCCGATACACACCCAGATCAACCACACAAGCGGCGACCGTCGACGTCTTCAGAACATGGATCGCATCGTAGACGTTGTTCGCACTGACCACATTGTCGTTGACGTCGGTCGCCAGTCCCTGAAACAGCAATACTTGAACCGCATCGTCTTCCAGCAGAAGGATCGTGCGTTTCTTGACGCTCATGCGCGCCACGCTCCAAAGCACAGCAGGTCCGTACGGCTTCGCACGGCATTGGACCCGGCCAACATTAACACTGAATAGCAGAGCTTCACGGCAGCCAGTCGGCGATCACGAACGGCACGCGTTGACGCGGAACTTCCGGATGGTGCCACGCGTAGACGGTCTCAGCCGCCTCGTAGGCCACGCGCTCATCGGCGCCGGCTTCCTTCAGGGCAGAGTACGCTCGGGTAACCGCCAGGTGACACGCGGCGGTTACGGGGCAATTCGGCTCGACCATAGTGACCGATTCCTCGCTCAATGCTTCTTCTTCAGGCGGACGCCGAACAATTCGAGATGGTGATCGACCAACTCAAAGCCAAGATCGCGGGCAATCCGCTTCTTCAGGTCCTCAAGCTCCTGGTTGAAGAACTCGATCACCTCACCGCTCTGCACATCGATCATGTGATGATGGTGGTCTTCCGGGCCCGACTGCTTCTCATAGCGCGCCCGACCATCGCCGAAATCGCGCTTAGAGACGATGCTCATCTCTTCGAACAGCTTCATGGTGCGGTAGATCGTGGCCATGGATATGGAGGAGTCGATCGCTTTGACCCGATCATACAACTCCTCGGCGTCCGGATGATCCTCGGAATCCGACAGAACCCGTGCGATCACCCGCCGCGGCTCGGTCATCCGAAGCCCCTTCTCGGCGCACAGCGCCTCGATCCTGGACAACACACCGATCTCGTCCACCACTCCGCCTTCGACGGTCACTGTTCCGTCCTCAGTTGACGCCGATGCTCTGGATGATCTCGGCTTTACCGCGGGTCATGTCGAACTTCAGACGCTCCACCGTCTCCAGATCCGTCCCGGTCACGCGAACGAAGCGTGCGTTGGCCGGATAGTCGATCGAGTGGATCGCGCCCACGTCGTATAGCCCGGCAACCCCTGGGGTCAACCGGTACGTCTTATCGTGCTCGATCGCGGCGTCTCCGGCCCCTGAACTGCCGTCGACCCGGCGATACTCGCTCATCTCGGTGTACTCGGTCGCCTGACCGTAGATCGCCCAGGACGAACCGTGGTCGTGCGGCGGCGACTTGCGGGCATCTTTGTTCACATGCGCGAGAACCACGAAATCGAAATCCGGATCGCGGTAGATCTGGTGGGTGCCGTACTCGGCATCCGGACCGCAGGCCGAACGGACGAATTCGTCGTTCTTGAGCAAGGCTTCGAGGTTGCGCCGGATCGTCTCCTTGCCGCCGCGGCCGGGATCCGCCTTGAGTGCAGCGTTCGCGTCCTTGCAGAACTGCTCGAACGAGTAAGCCATCTCCACTCCTCCAGTCGTCGCGTTTGCGTTGATCGCCAATTTACGCCAGCGACCTTACGAGGACAACGCCGCCCGGTCGACCCAATCCGCTTCAGGAGATCAGAAGGCCTTCCATCCGATCGCGGTAGGCCTCGATCGGCGAGACGATCAGGCCGTCGATCTTGCCGGCGTCATCCCACTCCCGCAGCCGCAAGGCGGCCGGGAGATGAGGGTCGGCGGCGAACTCCTGGACCTCTTCCGGCGACATCGGTCCGCCCTGGTGCGCCAGCGTGTGAGTCGAAGCAGCCGACAACCGTGCCGCATAGTCCGGATCGACCGCCACCCGGTAGCGCTTCGCCGCCACGTGCATGCGCACCGGTGCAACCACGCTCTCCGGGAAGTGCTGACCCAGGAACACCGCCCCGCCGACGTCGTGCCGGTGCACGCCGAACGCGTCGTCGGGGTCCTCGATCAGATGCCCGACGTCGTGCAGCAGGGCTGCAACCACCAAGGCGTCCCCCGCCCCTTCCCGCTCGGCCAGCGCCGCGCACTGCAGGCCGTGTTCGGCAACTGACACGTCCTCGCCATACGGCTCGCTGCCACGGGTTGCGAACAGGTCCAGGATATGATCGACGATCGCTGTCATGGCGCCACGATAGCGCAGCCTCACGGACGGGTCGACGACGTTGCCACCCGCCGCAACCCTTCAATCAACTGGTGTCAGCCTTGTCACGGTCTCCGGCGCCAGTTCGGCAAGGTAGATGGCTCCATCGGGCCCCACCGACATGCCGTGCGCACCGTTGATGGCGGCGCGCCCACGCCCGGCAACCGAGCCGTCGAGACGCAGCACATGGATCCGTGGCACCTGATCCGAGATCAGCACCAGCCCGCGGTCGTCGACCACCACGTCCATCGGCTTGTGCATACCCTCCCAGACTGCCAGCACCCGGCCGTCGCGATCGAACACCTGGACACGGTTGTTCTCCCGGTCGGCAACCAGCACCCGGTCCTCGTGATCAATGGTGATCGCGTGCGGCGTGATGAAGGCACCCGGTCGAGTTCCCAGAGCACCCCACGAGCCAAGATGCTCGCCACTCGCCGAGAAGCGGTGGACGCGGGTGTTGCCATAGCCGTCCGATACATAGATCTCGCCGTCCGGTGCGACGGTTACGTCCGTCGGGCTGTTGAACGGCGCCTCGAAAGCCGGGGTGTTCCGGGTGCCCAGTGTGAAGAGCACCCTGCCGTCGAGATCGGCGCACACAACCTCATGTGCATCCCGGTCGACGATGAACAGCCGCTCCGTGCCGTCCGGTCGTCGATCGATGTGGATCGCGTGACCGTCGACGATACGCCGATCCATCAGCCCGGCGACATAGGTTCCGTCAGGGCCGAAGACGACCACCGGAGGGTCGGTACGCTGCAGGACGAACAGACGGCCATCGGACGAGGCCGCAAGCTGGCTGACCATGCCCCAGTACATCCCGTCCGGCAGGCGCGCCCAGCCCCGCTCGATCCGGTACCGGCGATCTCCCAGCGCGGTGACGATCCCCTCGTTGCCAAGGCTTGTGCTCATCGATGCAAACCTTCAACGCCACATTGACGGTCGAGCCCACTCACACCTTGATGTGCGCCGGCTGCCCTGCGACCCCTTTGTAGAGCACGCTTTGGCGAAACTCGAGGATGCGCTTGTGCTCGGCGATCGCCTCGGCGTCCATATCGGCCTTCGGCGCCTTCTCATGCATGAAGTGCCCGTAGCGGTCCTCGCCGCGCACCAGCAGAGCGGCATCGCGGTCGCCGTTGATCTGTTGGACATGCGGGGCGACGTAGCGAATGGCGACGCCGATGCGGCGGTCGTCGCTGCGGTTCGGCTCCGACGCGTGCGCCGCCAGCACGTGGTGCAGCGACGCCTCGCCCGGCTGCAACGGCATCAACACCGCCTCATCCTCGTTGACGTCGACCGCGATCTCCTGGCCACGGGTCAGCAGGTTCTCCTTGGCGAGTGTGTCGCGGTGGGCAATCTGCTTCCACTGGTGGCTGCCTGGAATAACCTTCATGCATCCGCTGACCTCGGTAGCCGGCGACAGCGCGACCCAAGCGGTCACCACATCCGGCTTGTCCAAACCCCAGTAGGTCGCGTCCTGGTGCCAGGATACAAAGCCCGGATTGTGTGCATCTTTTACGAACAGCGAGGTTCCCCAGCAGAACAGGTCAGGACCCAGCAGGTCCTCAACGGCGTCGAGAATGCTCGGGTTCAGCACCAGTTCGGTCACCCAGGTCTGGAGCAGGTAAAGCTTGGCGCCCTTCGACAACTCGTACCAGCCGCCGTTCGCCGCCTCGTACGCCTCGAACCGGCGCCGGTACGCAGCCGCCGTGGCCGCGTCCATCGCACGGACCGGCGAGGCATAGCCGTCGCGGTGGTACGCGGCGATCCGTTCGTCGGACAGAACCTTACCCATCACGCGTCACTCCCTTCGACCGGCTGAGCTTGTCTCATCCGTTTGAACCACGGTAAGGGCACCGGTTGGTATCGACAAATGATACGATTTCATGACTCGAGTGAACTGAGCTCAGGTGACCATGCCAGATCTACCA
This sequence comes from alpha proteobacterium BAL199, assembly GCA_000171835.1. Lineage (GTDB taxonomy): Bacteria > Pseudomonadota > Alphaproteobacteria > Thalassobaculales > Thalassobaculaceae > Thalassobaculum_A. The sequence goes on from ABHC01000008.1 coordinate 120,525, forward strand.
CCTCTCTCCGCTCTGCAGGCCTTCGAGGCGACCGCCCGCCGGCTCAGCGTGCGCGATGCATCGGAGGAGTTGCGGGTCACACCGTCGGCGGTCAGCCACCGGCTGCGGAACCTGGAAACCGCCATTGGGGTCAAGCTGTTCCACCGTCTCAACCGACAGCTCATTCTCACCGACGCCGGCTCGGTGTACCTGTCGCGGGTCGCACCGGCGTTCGATGCGCTCCGCTCGGCGACTTCGGAAATCGCCGAGCGCGGATCGGCCGACACGCTGACCCTGACCGCACCACCTAGCTTTGCCGAGATCTGGCTGCTACCCCGGCTCAGTCGATTCCTGTCGGCGCATCCGGACATCGACCTGCGGGTCGAGGCATCGTCGCGCGCCGTCGACTTCTCGCGCGAGCCGGTCGACGCCTCGATCCGCTATGGGCGCGGCGACTGGCCGGGGCTGGTCGCCCGCAAGCTGGTCGAGGAGCAGTTGGTTGCGGTATGCGCACCGTCCCTGCAGACTGGAACCTATGACGTGACGGAGCCCGGTGACCTCGCCCGACACACCCTGATTCACTCCGATCAGCGGCTGACCAGCTGGACTGCGTGGCTGCGCAGCCATGGCCATGGGACGGTCAAGGGCGACCGGAATCTACGGTTTTCGCAATCCGCTCATTCCCTACGTGCCGCGGCCGACGGGCTGGGCGTGGCGCTGGAAAGCCGGATCATGGCAGCGGCGTATCTGGACGCCGGAACACTGGTCGAGCCGTTTCCCGACCTTGCGCCAGCCGACGACGGTGCGGCCTATCACCTGGTGGTGCCGCCGGACCGGTCGATGCTGCCGAAGGTGCGGGCGTTGGATTCCTGGCTGACCGATGAAGCTGGCAGCACATCAATCTGACGCCTTGCCGGTGCACCGACTTTCATCCATCACACCGTCTGACTGAGCGAGAATGCCTTCATGACCTCACCGATGCCTGTTCTTGTCCGGACCGCAGAGGACTTGGCGCCTGTGCTCGCCCGGGTGTCCGCAGGCGCTCTCCTGATCGGGCTGGACTTCGACGGTACGCTGTCGCCGATCGTTGACCGGCCGCAGGATGCCCGGCTGGACACCGGCATGCAGCACCGTCTGGGCCAGTTGTCTGCGCTGGTTCCAACCGCCGTCGTCAGCGGCCGTGACCTTGACGTTCTGCACGCACTGGTGCCGGTCGCGGGCCTCACGCTTGTCGGCTCTCACGGTCTCGAGATGTCGCATCCGGACGGGACAGTCGAACGCGCCGACGGCCTCGACCGCAGCGACGCCGACCTGTCGGCCCTGGTCAAACGGCTTCACTGCGCAACCGCGTCCCTGCAAGGGGTTCTGGTGGAGCCGAAGCGGCATTCGGTCGCCGTGCACTGGCGCATGGCGGCGTTGTCCGAACAGACGGCGGCGGAACGCGTGGTGCTCGACGCAGCCCGAGAGGCTGCGTCGTTCAAGGTAGTCACGGGAAAGATGGTGGCGGAACTGCGTCCGGCAATCGAACGCGACAAAGGCGGGGCAATCGCCCTGCTCCGTGCTGCTGCGGTCGTGGACGGCAAGTCACCGACGGTGCTTTACATCGGCGATGACGTTACCGATGAGGATGCGTTCCAAACCCTCGATCCGGCACGGGATGTCGGTATCTTGGTGGCGTCGTCGCCACGGCCTAGTGCGGCGGGCTTGGCGTGTTCATGACATTGCCGCGGTCGCCGACCTGCTCGATCGGTTGATCGCAACGCGCCGGGCCGCCGCTACTCCATGATGCAGCAGGACACCAGATCGTCGCCACGATAGAGGGCGGCGGCAAATCGGTGATTGCCGTCCTGGATGTGGCCGTCGCGGATGGTGACCGAACAGCGATTGGGGTGAACATTGCGGATCAGCCAGGCGATGCGCCCGGCGTGCTCGGCGGCCGGTACCGGCGCGTTCGGGTCGCGGCCCTCTTCCGGTGCAATCAGATCGTCGTTGGCTAGATGCCGCTCGATCAGACCGTCGTCCACGGTGACACCGCCGGCCCAGCGCGGATAACTGCGCACACCGGTCAGTTCCATCACCTCACGGACAGGCAGGGTCGCGAGTCGGATCGCCATCGGAAGGCCCTTCTTCGGTGCATCGTGTCAATCAGGCGGGCACCGGCAGGCCGAGTGATCCCAGGGTCTGGAACGTCACGGAGGCCCCGCGCTAGGCGGAGGCCTCCGTGACGAAGGGGCGTTTATACGGATTCTTTTTGCGTTGCAACACCGTCAAAACGACAGCGCGTGTCGTCGCCAGACGATTGCTCGGGACCACTCGCGCCTATCTATCGGAAAGCATCAGAAACAGTGCCGTGCATGCGGCCGACATTATGGACCGTCGCTATGCCACAGGGCCTTGAAAACCAGAACCTCGCCGTCGATCCGTCGGTTGATCCAATCGTCCTGGCGGTGATGCTGATTGCATTCCTGGTCGGTGCCGTTGGACCGTTCGTTCTGTGCGTTCTCGGATCAGTCCGCGAAGAGCGAGCCATGCGTCGCTTTGCTGCAAATGCGAAGGCCGTGGAGGAAGCGCAGATCGCCAATCCGGTCGACAGCAACGTGCTTCCCGCTGCCCTCCCCCTGCAGGCATCCGCAATGCCGGAAACCCTATTGCCAGCGAACGACGCCGCAGGCCCGGTCCAGGCGGTCGGAGGCTGACGCCGCTGCGATAGCTCGGAGCTACAACCGGCGCGGCAGATAGGTGGCTATGCCAGCCGTCCCGATCATCAGCACCCCCAGGGCGACAAACACCGACCCGATCGGAAAAACGATCAGCAGACCGGCGTAGATTGCCGCCGGCAACAGTTGTGACATTTCGATGTAGGTTCGGAACACCGAAGTCATTTCCGAGCGTTCGTACGGATGGACCGAACGCAAGAACGGGATGTTGCCGAGCGCGTCCAGGGTAACCGACCCAAGGCAGGCCACGAAGAACAGAGCGGCCAGAACAGCCGGTCCCGGCTGCAACAGGCCCGCGATCACCGACAATGTGCCGGTGAACACCAGGGCGCCCATGACCATCCCGCGGATTCCGAAGCGGCTGCCCAGGCGGCCGGCGATCGGTGCCAAGAACAGCATCCCCTGCCCACCCGACAGCATCGCCGCTGCCAGCATCTCGTCGCCGCCGGCCTGGACGATATACAGCGGCGGATAGACGAAGAACGTCGTCCAGAACGCACTGCGGGCGAACGGGATCGCCCAGGCTAGACGCAGGCGCGGTTGCGCCAAGAACCGGCGGATGTTGTGCCAGGGCATCGGCGGCTTGCGGGTCGCGGGCGCAACCGCCGGGTTGTCTTGCATCCGCAGCAGCCAGAAATACCCCAACGCCAACAGCGCGAAGATCGCGCTCGGTACGCAGACCGCCAGCAAGCCGTGGGTCTTGTACAGCCAGATCCCGAGCGCTGGGCCGATGAACCATGCCACCCCCATCACCGCCAGGCGCCGCGGCTCGGCCGTCACGAAATCCTTCCGGCGGATGTAGTCGAGGATGTAGAGGTTCAGCGCGATATTGACGCACACCACCGCGAGCGCCCGGAACTGCAATGAAGCTATGAACGGGATCGTCGCCTCGGTGATCATCAAAAGAGACGCCGCCACCATGAACAGGCAGCCGGCCGAGAACACCCACTTCCGCCGGACCACACGGATCACCAAGGGAACGGCGAAACTCGCCAGAAGCGCCAGCACCCCGATCGTGGTGTAGGTGATCGAGACATTCCGGGCCGAACCCAACAGCTCATAGGCTTCCAACGGAATGATGCCGGCAATCAGCGACCGCGAAAACGCCTCGGTCGCCGACAGAATCGCAAAAACGTTCGCGCCGGGTCGATCGACGACCCGCAGCCACATGGGAAAGCGGATTTCCATGGGACCAGCTTACCGATCGAACAACACTCGGCCAGCCCGTTTGCGACACCTCAGCAACTCCAGGTCTGACGCAACGGATTGCGACGGTTGACGGTTCCACGCGGCCCTTTCAACCTCCGCGACTCGGGCCGCAGCCCCAACCGGGCCGGGTATCCCGCCCGGGATCGCTGGAGTATTTTCATCAACCCCGAACCGAGGCGCATCAGAACTACACGCCTGAACAAAGCCGGAGAACGCATGACATACGACGAGTTCAACGTGTTCTGCGCGTCGCTGCATGCCACGACCCACGTGGTGCAGTGGGGCGGCTCCGACGTCTGGAAGGTCGGCGGAAAGGTGTTCGCCATCGGTGGCTGGGACAAAGGCAAAGACCCCGCCTACACCTTCAAGGTGTCCGAGATCGCCTATGAATTCCTGAAGGAACAGCCCGGCCTGCGGCCCGCGCCATACCTGGCGTCGCGTGGCATGAAGTGGATCCAGCACTACGGTACCCCGGGCCTGAGCGACGAAGAGTTGAAGGAGTATCTGGGAGTGTCGCACCGCATCGTGGCCGGCGGGCTGACCAAGAAGCTGCGCCGAGAACTGAACCTCTACATCGAATGAGGCGGCATCTCAGCGACGGGTGTCGGCGGAGTCCTCCTGCCGAGCCGCCAGAATCGCCTGGACCAGATCCTCGGGCACGCTCATCAGGGCCTGCTCATCGCTGTAGCGGATCGTGTCCCCCGCCAGCCGGCGTGCCTTGTCATAGGCTCGTAGATAGCGCCTGCAATGCGAACACAGCCGGGTATGCAGGTTGATCCGGTGCCGGTCGATCGGGCTGAGCGTTCCGTCCAGATAGTCGACCAGACCCGCCTCGAACTCCTCGCAGGTCATGGCACCGTGCAGGCCCCAACTCATCCAGTGGCGGATCCGCTCCATCAGGCTGCGTTGCCGGCTCATGCCGAGATGTCTCCCGTCCACAGCGGTTCGATCAGGCGCTTCAGGGTCGAGCGGGCGCGGTGCAGGCGAACCTTCATCGCGCCTTCGGCAATTCCCAACGCGTCAGCGGCCTCTTTGGTGCTCCAACCTTCGAGGTCCCGAAGCACCAATGCCGTTCGGTACCCATCAGGCAACATGTCGATCTTGCCGCGCACGAAATCCCGTACCCGCCGACGCTCCAACTCGCTTTCGGGATCGCCGTCCGGCACATCGACCGTATCGCGCCGCCAGCCGTCGGCGTCGAAGCTCGGCAGCAGATCGTCGATCGGCGTCTCAGCCAGACGTCGCTGTTTGCGCAGCCGCATCAGGGCCGCGTTGATGGTGATGCGGTGCAACCAAGCACCAATAGAAGAGCGCGGCTCGAAACTGCCGATCGCCCGGAATGCCGACAAGAAGGCTTCCTGTACGCAGTCGTGGGCTGCCGCCTCGTCGCGCACCAGACGCCGGGCGGCTGCCAGCAATCGTCCGCTTTCACGCCGCACCAGGATCTCGAATGCGCGCTCGTCGCCAGCCTTTAGGCGGGCGACCAACGCACCCTCCTCGGCTTCGACGTCATCCTGCTGTAGAGACCCCTCGGTCGGCCGCACGCCCGCCCCATCCGATTTCATTGGCGCCCGAGCATCGCAGGGTGGAACGCCAACGCCAAGAGCCCGGTTGTCGGCCTAACCAGTACTCAATGCGTCCACTCGTCCTCGGCAGACGTTGGCTCGATCCAGCAACAGCGTTCGCTCGCGGGCATTGCGGGTGAGCGCCGCCGCCCGCTCGAACTCAGCCGAAGCCTCGGCCAACCGGCCGAGCTTCTCAAGCAAATCTCCGCGCACGCTCGGCAGTAGGTGGTACGAGCGCAGCATTGGGTCATGCGCCAGCGCATCCACCAGTTCAAGCCCGGCCGAGGCCCCGAACGCCATGCCCACGGCGACCGCCCGGTTCAATTCGACCACCGGCGAGGGCGTCGCCAGAGCCAGAGCCTGATAGAACGCGGCGATGCTGATCCAATCTGTGTCCTGCGCCGTCAACGCCCGCGCGTGGCACGCCGCGATCTCCGCCTGCAGCGCATATGGACCGAGTCGTTCGCCAAGTGCCTCGGCGCGCGCCAGCGCGGCAAGTCCACGTTGGATCAGCAATTGGTCCCAGCGCGCCCGGTTCTGGGCCGGCAGCAGGACCGGCTCTCCGTCTGGCCCAACCCGGGCGCCCAGGCGCGACGCCTGGATCTCCATCAGCGCCACCAGACCGTGCACTTCCGACTCGTCGGGTGTCAGTTCGGCCAAGACCCGGCCCAACCGGAGTGCTTCCTCGCACAACGTCGGACGGGTCCAGTCGTCACCGGAGGTTGCCAGATAACCTTCGTTGAACACCAGGTAGATCACTTCCAGCACTGTCCCGAGCCGGGCGGCTCGGTCAACGCCTCGAGGGATCTCAAACGCCAAGCCGGCGTTCGCAAGCGTCCGTTTCGCCCGCAGCATGCGCTGGGCGACAGTCGGTTCGGGGACCAGGAACGCGCGGGCGATCTCGTCGGTCGTCAGCCCGCAGAGCAACCGTAACGTCAGGGCGACCCGCGCCTCAGCAGACCGCACCGGATGGCACGCGGTGAACACCAGGCCCAGCAGATCGTCCCCGATATCGTCGTCCAGAGCTGCCTCAAGGTCCGAGACAGCCGCTTCTTGCCGGAACGCCAAGTCGCGGGCGATCTCGTCGTGCTTGACCTCCAGGCGCTGTCGTCGACGTATCCGGTCGATCGCCCGGCGCTTGGCCGTAACCATCAGCCATGCGCCGGGATTCTCCGGGACGCCAGCGTCGGGCCACCGTTCGAGCGCGGCGACAAGGGCGTCCTGCGCCAGTTCCTCCGCGAGACCGACGTCGCGCACCATGCGCACGAGGCTGGCGATCAACCTCGGCGACTCGATCCGCCAGATCGCGTCGATCGTTCGATGTGTCTGAACAGCCGTCACGGCTGCGGATCAGACCATCGGCGATCCGGCGGAACAAGCCCGATATCGGCAACGTCAAGGCTGCGGCGTCAGCGCTTCTGTCCGACCGAGTCCTGCATGCCCGGCAGGCTCGCCGCAGCCTTCTGGACGTCTTCGGAGTAGTCGGACATCTCCTGGACCTGACGAATCTCGATCGTCTCGTTGTCCGCCCCGGGGCAGCGCGATGCCCACTCGATCGCCTCCTCCCGCGACTTGACCTGGATCATCCAGTAACCGCCGACCACCTCCTTGGCCTCGGTGAACGGCCCGTCCGTCACCGTTGGTTTGCCGCCGGCAAAGCTGACCCGCGCACCCGCGGACGGCGGATGCAACCCGTCCAGCGCCAGCAATACCCCGGCTTTCTGCAGCGCCTCGTTGTACTTCATCATTGCTTCGACCCGGTCGACCGGAAGGTCAATGCCCGGCCCCGCCGTCTCGTACCCCTTGGGGATCATCAGCATCATGAAACGCATCGTGGTGTCTCCATCCGGTTAGGAGCATCGCTTCACACGGCGCTCTTCGGTCGCCAATGTCGGCTCTACCCTCTCAACGATCAGCGGCTCGCGGAAACGACACCATCGTCGGGAAAATTTCAACGGCCGGCAACGAACCGGTCAATTGTCCGGTTCTGGCCTCCTCGGTCTCGCTGTGTCAGCGTATCCTCTGGAATATGGACGCTCGAAAGGCCGCCCATGAACATGCCGATCACCCGACCGGAATTCACCGCCGACCCGGCCAACCTGACCTTTGGCGCCGACGGAGTAACCGTCTCTTGGCCGCAGCGTTCCTGGACGTTCCACCCGATCTGGCTGCGCGAACAGTCCCGAGAGCCGTCCGCCCGTGACCAGGCGATCGGCCAACGCCTGTTCGATGCATGGCGCCTGCCCACCGACCTGCAGATCACCGCAGCAGACCTTGTTGATGATGCAATGACGGTGACGTTCAGCGACGGGCACCGCGCGTCCTACCCGCTCGATTTCCTGTTGCGGGAGAGCCGGTCAGCCGTTCCTGACGATCTGGTCGGCGCACCCCGTACCTGGGACTCAGCTCACGCACCGTCGCCACGCCTGGGCTGGACGGATGTCATGACCAGCGACCGTTCGGTGCTGGCGCTAGCCGACGCCTTAGCGGTCCACGGCTTCTGCCTCCTGACCGACGGTCCAACCGGCGTGGACGACGCCGAGGACATCGCCAACCGGTTCGGGCCGATCCGGCGCACCAACTGGGGCGGCGTCGCCGACATAAAAGTCATGGCTGACGCGGTCGACCTTAGCCAAACCAACCGCGAATTGGAGCCACACGCCGACAATCCCTACCGCCTGCCGGCCCCCGGCTACATCTTGCTGCACTGCCTGCGAAACGACGCCGATGGCGGCGATTCGACCCTGGTCGACGGCTTCCACGTTGCCGAAATCCTGCGCCGCGACGATCCCGACGCCTTCGATGTGCTCACTACCACTGCGACCCGCTTCCGCTACGTCGATCCCGATACGGTGCTGGAACACTACGGCCCGTTGATCGAGTTGGCCCCCGACGGCAGCGTGCGCCGGCTGCGCTTCAACAACCGAACGGAGGAGCCACCGGCCCTGCCCGCCGGCCGACTGGCGGCCTACTATGCCGCCCGGCAGCGCTATGCAACGCTGCTGCACGCCTCATCGAACACCCTGGTGTTCAAGCTCGAGCCGGGGCAACTGCTGATGATCAACAACTACCGCCTGCTGCACGGTCGACGCGGATACGCACTGGAAGCCGGTGGCCGTCACATGCGGCAGGCTTATCTGGACCGCGATTGCGTCGCCAGCCGCCAGAAGGTGCTGCGGCGACGGTTCGGCATGGACCTCGACCATTGGAGGACGAGCGAATGAACGAAATGACCACCGTCAGCTTCACCAAGATGAAGCACGGTACCCGCGACGACTATGACCTGCTCGGGCGCCACGAAGCCGAGTACGCCGCCGGCACCGCCGACCGACTGCTCGCACAACTCGCGAAGCTCGGGGACGGACTGTCCGGCTACAAGGTCAGCCGGCTGGAGCACTCGCTGCAGACCGCGGCTCGCGCCGAGGCCGATGGCGCCGACATCGACTGGGTGGTCGCCGCCCTGCTGCACGACATCGGCGACGAGTTGGCACCGCACAATCACGACAGCTTCGCCGCCGACATCATCCGCCCGTTCGTGCGCGACCAGGTCAGCTGGGTGGTGCAGCATCACGGCATCTTCCAGATGGTCTACTACGCCCACCATTACGACCGGGACCCGGAAGCCCGCCGCAAGCTCGCCGACCACCCCTGCTACCAGGACGCCGTCGACTTCTGCGAGCGCTGGGACCAGTCGAGCTTCGACCCGGACTATCCGACCCCGCCGCTGGAGCACTTCGCGTCAAAAGTGCGCGAGGTGTTCGCCCGTCCGGCCTGGGACGAGTCCGTGCTGCGCAAGGGTTTGCGGGAGCCGTTGGTGTCCTAGACGAACCGCGCGCGCCGACACCGAAAAGAGCCTTGTCAGCCGTGAGCATTCTTGGAGAACTAATCATCTTCGTTCAGAGCCTCTGATCCGGCGGCTCCCGGGTCTGTTCCGAATCGTCTGGGGCGCAGCGGCGTTGGCGCTGACCGCGATCGGAATAGGTTGCCTGACAGCCAACAATCCGATCGCAGGATACGTTATTCTGGCGCTTGGATTGGTCAGCGGCGGTGTTGCGTTGCTGCGCCGCTGAAGCTCCAAAGGCACCCTTTCACTGCTTCGATTGGTTGTCCCCGACACGCTCACGCCAGCCAAGCCTGTTCACGCTCGAGTCCGGCCAGTTTGTCCGGATTGCGAACGATGTAGATATCGGCCAGCCGACCCTCGGCGTCATAGCCGAAGGTCACGGACGCGCCGACATGGCCGTCACCGGAAATCAACAGAACGCCGCGGCCGCCGTTGATGTCAGCCGGCCGCCACTCGTATGGACTCCAGTACCCACGCAACGAGCCCATGATGAACTCCAGCACCTCGCCCTTGCCACGCAGGGTACGCTGCAGGGTTGGAACCTTTCCGCCACCATCGGAGCAGAGCGAGACATCGTCTGACAGCATGGCTGCAAAACCACCGATCTCCCCGGTCAGCAGGGCGCTTTGAAACGCCGACAGAAGGGCTTCCTGGCGCTGCCGCGGAGCGAGATATCGGTTCGTTGACCGCCCGACGCTGGCCCGTGCCCTGGACACCAGCTTGCGGCAAGTGGCTTCCTGCAGGCCAAGGGACGTCGCGACATCCTCGTACGATCTGTCGAAGATGTCGTGCAGCAGGTAGGCTGCCCGCTCCTTCGGGCTCAACCGCTCCAGCAGCAGCAGGAAGGCGGTCGACAGGCTGGAGGCGAGTTCCAGGGAGCTCTCGGGGGTTTCATCGGTCACCGTGTGGACGGGCTCCGGCAGCCATGTTCCGACATAATCCACGCGCTTGCGCCGAGCCGATTTCAGAAGGTCCAGGCAATGCCGCGTGCAAGCGGTGGTCAGCCACGCCGCCGGATTGTCGATCGCGTTCACGTCGGCCCCGCGCCATTTCAGGAACGTCTCCTGGACCGCATCCTCGGCATCGGCAAGCGAGCCGAGGATGCGGTAGGCGAGCCCGAGCAGGTGTCGTCTGCGTTCCTCAAACAATGCCGCGCTGTCGGGACGGATCATGTCAGTGCGCCGAGATCTGGATGCGGTTCCACAGATTGATCATCGCTATCGAGGCCGTCAGGGCACCGACTTCCTCATCGCTGAAATGCTCGCGCAGTTCGGCCCGCAGGGATCCGTAATCGGCCCGGGGTTCGATCGTGGTCAGAGTCTCGGTCCACGCCAGTGCGGCCTTCTCACGGGCCGTGAAGTCGCTGACGTGCTCCCAGACGATCACGCGATCAAGACGGGCTTCTGTCTCGCCGTCCTCGCGGGCCTCGCGCAGGTGCATCTTGATGCAGAAGGCGCAGCCGTTGATCTGCGATGCCCGCAGCTGCACGAGATGGTGGATGGTCCGATCAAGGCCGTGAGTGTCCACAGCGGCGTGAACCTGGCCCAGGGCCTGGAGGACGTCGGGAACGGTCTTACCATAGCTGAACGGCTGGGAATTGTTCACGATCGTTTCCTTCTCTAGAGATACACAGATACCTCTATGACGAGCCAACCGTGCCGTTTGTGACACGTGGGCGGATTTGTTCGCCGACGGATACCACCGCCCAGGAAGACTCAATGGCAGAACCAACCATTTCAGCGATCATGCCGCTGTTCAACGGCGAGCGGCATGTCGGCGAAGCCATCGCCAGCGTGATTGCCCAGACCCTGCCACCGAGCGAACTGATCATCGTCGACGATGGCTCGACCGACGGCTCCCGGGCCTTGGTCGAGGCGATCGAGACTCCGTTCCCGAAGACCATCCTGGACCTGGACAACCGGCGGCAGGGCGCGGCGCGGAACCTTGCGGCATCCCACGCCACCGGGAAGTATCTGGCATTCCTCGACCACGACGACGTCTGGTACCCGCGCCATCTGGAGGTTCTGGTTGGCCCGCTCGAAGCCGACGCCCGGCTGGGCTGGTCCTACAGCGACATCGACGAGATGGATGGCGATGGCGGATTGATCGAGATCAGGGCACTCAAGTCGCTGTGCGAGTTCTTCGACCATCCGAAGACCAGCCTGTTCAAGATGCTGGAATCCGACATGTTCATCTTTCCGTCGGCGGCGATCGTGCGGGCCGACGCGTTTCGCCAAGCCGGTGGGTTCGACAACCGGTTGTCCGGCTATGAGGACGACGACCTGTTCCTGCGGTTGTTCCGCAACGGCTGGCTAAACCATTTCGAGCCGGACTCGCAGGTCCGCTACCGCCGCCATCCGACCAGCAGCGGCTTTTCCGAGCGCATGTGGATCAGCCGGGAGATCTTTGCCCAGAAACTGATCGAAACCTTCCCCGACGATCGGGACCTGGTGCGCTACTATGTGCGCGACATCATCGCGCCGCGCTTCTATCGCGCCGGACATGCCGAGTACATCCGCCACCTGCCGCACGAGCGGTGGGAGCAGTGCGTGATGTCGGTCGACCTGATGCGCCGCTACAGCGCGATGATGCACCTCCCCTGGTTTCGCCGGACCCGACGTGCGCTGACCCTGGCAGTGATGCGGCATCCGCGCGTGATCCGGTCGGTGCACCCGTTCATGCGTTGGCTCTGGCGGCTCCCTTGGCTGCGCTGAGCCGGCACTGGGATACCTTGCGGACGATCGCGGACCGGGCGATGTGGGCCCTGCGACATAGACAGCCGGCCGAACCCGTCCAGCAGTCTGCAATTGCCATCAAGTCGGACCCCATCCCGGCAGTCGACGACCTCGGGCAGGTGTTCCCGGAATACCGGCCGATCCATCCGACCTTGTCGGGTTTCATCGACGACGCTCACGCGGCGATCGCATCCCTGCCTGTCCGGGACGGATTGATCCAGACAGAGACACCCGGCTTCCTGCGGCCAGCCGACGCCCTGGCGCTGTACGAACTAGCCTGGTTCTCCAACGCTGACATCCTGGAGCTCGGATCCGCTTGGGGCCTGTCCACCTCAATCCTGTGCCAAGCGGCACGCAACGCCGGACGCGGGCGGCGTGTCGTATCGGTCGAGATCGACCCGCAGTTCCAAAGGTTGACCGCCCGCACGATCCGACGCCGGGGCCTGTCGGGCGGCTTTCGCCTGATGCCAGGCGAGGCCGCAACAGTCATCAGGCGCCTGATCGACAAGCATCGCCGGTTCGGGCTCGTGTTCGTCGACCACGACCACTCCGGGCCCGCCACCGCCACGGTCTGCCGCGCGCTGCCGGAGTTGATGCGGCCCGGTGGCATGGCGCTGTTCCACGACTTCAACGATACCCGCCACCGCACCGAACCTGACGCCTACGGCGTGTATCCGGCCGTCCGGACCCTGCTGGAAGACTACCGCTTCCGGTACCTGCGCACCGTCGGCTGCTGCGGTCTCGTTCAACGCCTGCCAGCCTGATCAAGGTTCAGCTCACTGAGGGTGGTATCGTCCAAGCGCCGATCTCAGCGAGTCCGGCATGGGCAGCGCAGCGACCTCCGAGCCGGCGGTCGTGTAGACAAGCACCTGCGTCGACACGAACCGTTCGTCGCCGCCTACCGCTCCCGTGACAGCAACCGTGAAGGCGCTGCGGCCGACCTTCAGCACCCGGAGGTCGAGAGTCAGCGCATCACCCTGGCGCAGCGGTCCCTTGAAATCGACCTCCAGCCGGACCGTCGGCACCGCCCGCCGCTCCACGCCGTGCAACTGCCGCCACGGGTAGCCGAGGGCTTCGTCGAAGAAGTCCTCGATCAGCCGGTTCACCATCATCAGAATGCGCGGGTAAAATCCGATGCCCGCCGGGTCGCAGTCCTCAAACCGCACTGGCACGGTCTTGGTGAAAACTGCCATCGTCGGTCAGGTCGGATCGGGAATCAGCGCCGTCGCCTCGATTTCCAGACGCGCCGCCCGCTCCACCAGGCCACTGACACCGACCACCGCCATCGCCGGGAAATTGCGGCCCAGGGTCTCGCGGTAGGCGGCCCCGAGCGCCGGCAAGCAGATGCGGTATTCGTCGAGGTCGACCACATACCAGGTCAGGCGGATCAGGTGCTCCGGTCCTGCACCACCGGCAGCCAGGATCGCCACGATGTTCTCGAAAATCTGCCTGGCCTGGGCAATGAAACCGTCGGCAAACCGCTCCTCGGCATCCCAGCCGACAAGGCCGCCGGTGACCACCACCGTGCCGCGCCCCATCATGCCATTGGCGTAGCCTTTGGGGCGTGGCCAGCCTACCGGGTTGAGGGTGGTCGGCCGGTCGTCTCCCGGCACAGGCTTGCGAAGATCCATTCCGTCAGTCTCCAAAGTCAGGCGGCGCCGCGCGCCTTGTGCCAGGCCGCCGCATGCTCGGCCATGGCGCGCAGTTCATAACGCTTCAGCTTGCCGGTGTCGGTGCGCGGCAAGGCGCTCAGGTACTCGATCGAGCGCGGATACTTGTAGGGTGCGATCTCGGCCTTCACATGATCCTGCAAGGCCTTGGTCAGGGCCGGGTCGCCGGTCTGCCCGGGCTTCAGCACCACATAGGCCTTCACGATCGAGCCGCGATCCGGGTCCGGCTGCGCGACGACTCCGCATTCCGCCACGGCCGGGTGCGACAGCAGCGCGGCCTCGACCTCCGGGCCGCCGATGTTGTAGCCGGACGATACGATCATGTCGTCGTTGCGTGCCTGATACCAGAAGTAGCCGTCCTCATCCATGCGGTAGGTATCGCCGGTCAGGTTCCAGCCGTCCTGGACGTAGTTGCGCTGCCGGTCGTCGGCCAGATAGCGGCATCCGGTCGGGCCTCGCACAGCCAACCGGCCGATCTGGCCGGGCGGCAGCTCGGCGCCATCTGGTCCCACCACCTTGGCCTGATAGCCCGGAACAACCTTTCCGGTGGCCCCCGGTCGGATCTCGTCGAGGGTGGCGGAGATGAAGATGTGCAGCATCTCGGTGGCGCCGATGCCGTCCTGCATCTTGATGCCGGTGGCGGCGAACCAGTCGTCCCAGGTCGGCTTCGGCAAGGTCTCGCCGGCCGAAACGCATTTGCGCAAGGACGACAGGTCTCGACCCTTCAGCTTGCCGAGGATCGCACGGTAGGCGGTCGGCGACGTGAAGCAGACGGTCGGCCGGAAGGCTTCGATCGCGTCGATCAACTGATCGGGTCCGGCTTTCTCCAGTAGTACCGCCGAGGCGCCGACCCGCATCGGGAACAGCACCAGCCCGCCGAGCCCGAAGGTGAAAGCAAGCGGCGGCGAACCAATGAACCGGTCGTCCGGCTCCGGCCGAAGCACGTGCTTGGAATACGCGTCGCAGATCGCCAGCATATCCCGATGGAAGTGCATCGTGCCCTTCGGTTCCCCGGTGGTTCCGGAGGTGAAACCGATCAGGCAGACATCGTCGCGCGCGGTGTCGACCGCATCGAACGTGTCAGGCTTGCCGGCCATCCGGGCTTCCAGCCCATCCGGTGCGTCGGTCGTGAAGTAAACGATCCGCTCCAGGGTACTGTTCCGCCGGGCGCCGGTCTTCTCCATCTCGTCGCTGAGTCGACTGTCACACAGCGCCAAGCGGATCTGCCCCTTCTCCACGATCGTGGCCAACTCGACCGCGCGCAGCAGAGGCATGCTGCACACGACGATCCCACCAGCCTTGATCACGGCGAACAAGGCAGCGGTCATGGTCGGGTTGTTAGCCGAGCGGATCAGCACCCGGTTGCCCGGCACCAGGCCAAAATCCTCGACCAGCACCCAGGCCATCCGGTTCACGGTCTTCTGGAACTCGGCGTATGAAACATCGCCCTCGGGGGTGGCGAACAGCGTGCGCTCGCCGCGGCCTTCGGCCACGTGGCGGTCCAGGAACTCGACAGCGCAGTTCAGACGCTCGGGATAACGGACATCATCCAGGTCGAACAGGAAGTCCGGCCACTGCTCCTTCGGCGGCAGGTTGTCACGCGCGAAGGTATCGACATGCGCGGTGTAGTCTCCCATCGCTCGGTCTCCCATCACACAGCCCGTCCTCATCCGTACCGCCGGGAACGATCCTTCACGCCATTCCCCCGGTCCGCGCGTCCAGGACTTGGCGCGCGATGACGATCTTCTGAACCTCGCTGGCACCCTCGTAGATCCGCAACGCGCGGACCTCGCGGTACAGCTCCTCGACCTTCACGCCGGTGGTCACACCGAGCCCGCCGTGCAGCTGAACCGCCCGGTCGACCACGCGCTGGGCAGCCTCGGTGGCGTAGAGCTTGGCCATCGACGCCTCGCGGGTAACGCGCGCGGCACCGGAATCCTTGGCCCACGCGGCCCGGTAGACGAGAAGGGCAGCGGCATCGACCTCGGTCGCCATGTCGGCCAGCGCCGCCTGGCTCATCTGCAAATCGGCCAGCGGCGCTCCGAACATCCGGCGTTTGGCAACGCGGTCCAGCGCTTCGTCCAAGCCACGCCGGGCAAAACCGAGCGCTGCCGCGCCGACAGTGGCGCGGAACACGTCCAGGGTCGCCATCGCCACCTTGAAGCCCTCACCTGGCTGGCCGAGCCGGTTCGACACCGGAATCCGGCAACCGTTGAAGCGCAGCCGCGCCAACGGATGGGGTGCGATCACCTCGATCCGTTCGGCGATCTCCAATCCGGGGGTGTCGGCGTCGACCACGAACGCCGACAGGCCCCTGGCCCCCGGCGCCTCGCCCGTGCGCACGAACACCACGTAGTGACCGGCGATCCCGCCGTTGGAAATCCAGGTCTTCTCGCCGTCGATCCGGAGATGGTCGTTGCCGTCCGGAGTGGCCGTGGTCGTCATTGCGGCAACGTCGGACCCGGCGTCCGGCTCGGACAGGGCGAATGCAGCGATCGACCGACCTTCACGCACCGGCGGCAACCAGCGATCCTTCTGAGCGTCGGTCCCGAACAGCGAGATCGAGCCGGTGCCGAGCCCCTGCATGGCGAAGGAGAAATCGGCGAGCCCGGCGTGATAGCCCAGGATCTCGCGCGCCAGGCACAGCGAGCGCACATCAAGCTTCGGGTACCAGCCGCCGTGCGACGCCGGTACCACAAGATCCAACCACCCGGCATCGGCCAGGGCCGCCACCAGACGCCTGCACGAGCCGTCAACGTCGTGGTGATCGATCAGCCCGGCTACATTCTCCCGGGCCCACGCGTCGATGCCGTTCGCAAGCTCGGCATGATGCGGCTCGAAGAACGGCCAGGACAGGAAACTGCGGTCGGCCATCGCCTCAGTTCCCCTCGAACTCGGGCTTGCGCTTGTCGGCGAAGGCGTGGAACGCGCGCTGGAAGTCGCGGGTCTGCATCAACATGCCCTGGGCCAACGCCTCGGCGTCGATCGCCTCGTCGACCCCCATCGCCCATTCCATGTGCAGCATCTTCTTGGTGATGCCGTTGGCGAAACTCGGCCCGTCGGCGATCCGTCCGGCCAGCGTGCGCGCCTCGGCCTGCAACGCATCCGGTTTGACCAGCCGGTTGAAGAAGCCCCAGCGCTCGCCCTCCTCGCCGCCCAGCGACCGGCCCGTGTACAGCAGCTCGCTTGCCCGGCCCTGGCCGATGATCCGCGGCAGGATCGCGCAGGCCCCCATGTCGCAGCCGGCCAGCCCGACCCGATTGAACAGGAAAGCGACTTTGGCAGCGGCGGTGCCGAGGCGCATGTCCGACGCCATCGCCAGGATCGCGCCAGCACCGGCGCACACACCGTCGATCGCGGCGAGCACCGGTTGCGGGCAGCTGCGCATCGCCTTCACCAGATCGCCGGTCATCTGGGTGAACTCGATCAGGCCGACCGTATCGCGGTCGAGCAGCGGACCGATGATCTCGAACACGTCGCCGCCGGAGCAGAAGTTCCCCCCGGCCCCGGTGATCACCACCACCTTGACCTCGGGTTCGTGCTGCAACGCCCGAAAGAAGTCGCGCAGCTCGGCATAGGATTCGAAGGTCAGCGGGTTCTTGCGATCCGGTCGGTTCAGCGTGACGGTCGCAACCTTGCCGTCGACCTCCAGGCTGAAGTGCTTCGGCGTGAACTCGCGCACCGGAAGGATCGTGGCGTTGGCGTGGGTCATGACGGCACCGGGTTACGGGAGCTGCGCTGGACCGACCGTTTGGCCGCTCCCAACAGTCTCATCAGGGAATCGACCTCGACCGGGCCGAGGTCGGCGAACAGATCGGCAACCCAGTCCTCATGCTCGGCCGCCATCACCGCGAACGTCTGGTGGCCGGCCTCGGTCAGGCTGACATAGTGGGCTCGCCGGTCGGCATCGGACTGCCGGCGCTGCAGCAGCCCCTCGGTCACCAGCCGGTCAACCAGCCCGGTGACGTTGCCGTTGGACACCATCATCCGGCGCGACAGCTCGCCGAGGGTCATGCCATCCGGCATGCGCTCCAGCTGCGCCATCAGGTCGAAGCGCGGCAGAGTGATGTCGAACCGGTCGCGCATCCGGCGGCGGATCTCGCCCTCGATCATCGTGGTGCAGGTCAGCATGCGCAGCCATAGCCGCAACTCGGCCTTGTGGTCGGCATGGCCCCCACGGGCGCGGGATTCGGAGTCGAGGGAGTGGGTTTCAACCGGCTCGGCGCTCATCGCATCCTCACATAATCTCGCCGCCGGCGACCGCGATCGCCTGGCCGGTCATCGCGCCGGAATCCGGATCGGCCAGCCACAGCACCGTTCGCGCAACTTCGACCGGGTCGATCAGCCGGCGTTGTGGGTTGCCCGACACCATCTCTGCGATCAGCGCATCTGGGTCCTTTCCGGTACGCTCAGCGAGATGTGCCGCACTGCCACGCACCAGATCGGTGTCGGTGTATCCGGGACAGACCGCGTTCACCGTCACGCCAGTTCGTGCCGTCTCCAGCGCCAGCGACCGGGTCAGCCCGATCACGGCATGCTTGGCCGCGCTGTAGGCCGAGACGTAGGCGTAGCCCTTCAGGCCGGCAGTACTGGCCACCGAGACGATACGGCCCCAGTTGCGGTCCAGCATGCCGGGCAACACATGGCGGGTCGCACGGACCACGCTGGTGAGGTTTAGCGCCAACATCCGCTCCCATAGCGCGTCGTCGGCGTTCTGGAACTTGGCGGACTCGGCAGCACCGGCGTTGTTCACCAGGATGTCGATCGGACCCAGACCACCCTCGGCCTCGGCGAGCGCAGTAGCCAGGGCCGCCGCATCAGTGACGTCGGCGACCACCATCTGCCCCCCGACACGGTCGGCGACCTCGTCCAGGGCAGTGCGGTCTCGCCCCAGCACCGTCACCCGAGCGCCGGCCTGTGCCAGGACGTCGGCGATCGCGGCACCGATCCCTCGGCTGCCGCCGGTCACCAGAGCGTGACGCCCGTCCAAGCCCATTGGCACGACCTCTCGATTCAATATTTGAAGCTTAAAACAATGGATCGTGCCCGACAAGCAGGCGAGCCGGTTGTGGGGATTATATTTTAAGCTTAAAGTTTTTACATTACGCCGCCTGGTTCCGGCGGCACGCTGGGAGGCGAGCCATGCGAATCTCGATCGTCGGCGGCGGACCCGCCGGTCTGTATTTCGCCATCCTGATGAAGGCGGCGCGCCCCGCGGACCGCATCACGGTGTACGAGCGCAACCGACCGGACGACACCTTCGGGTTCGGCGTGGTGTTCTCCGACGAGACCCTGCAGACCTTCGAGCGCTACGACCCGGAAACCTACCGGCTGATCACCGAGCGGTTCGCCTACTGGGACGACATCGAGATCCACTTCAAGGATACGGTGCACCGGATCGGCGGCAACGGATTCTGCGGCTGCGCGCGGCCAACGCTGCTGCAGCTGTTGCACCAGCGCTGCCGAACGCTCGGCGTGGAGTTGGTGTTCCAGCATGAAGTGGGCGATCTCGATGCGCTGATTGTCGACAGCGACCTGGTGGTGGCCTGCGACGGTATCAACAGCGGCATCCGCAAGTGCTTCGAGGACCACTTTCAGCCGGAGGTCGACCTGCGGCCGAACTTCTTCGCCTGGATGGGCTCCGACCGGCCGTTGGACGCGTTCTCGTTCTTCTTTCGCGAGACCGAGCACGGCATCTTCATCGCTCACACCTATCAGTACGAACCGGGCCACAGCACTTGGGTGATGGAGACCGACCCGGCCACCTTCCGACGTGCCGGCCTCGACCATATGGACGAAGCCCAGTCGGCGCGGTTCCTGGAGGGCGTATTCACCAAGGAACTGGCCGGCCACAAGCTGATCACCAACCGTTCGATCTGGCGCAACTTCCCAACCATCCGCAACGCCCGCTGGGTCAAGGACAACGTTGTCCTGCTGGGCGACGCCAAGGGTACGGCGCACTTCTCCATCGGCTCCGGCACCAAGCTCGCCATGGAAGACGCGATTGCACTGTTCGAGGCGTTGCAGGCCGAGTCCGCAGTCGACGCCGCGCTGGCTCGGTTCGAAACCAAACGGCGCGAGGACGTCGAGAAGACCCAGCACGCCGCCGACGTGTCGCTGGTCTGGTTCGAGCATCTCGACCGGTTCTGGCCGATGGATCCGGTACAGTTCGCGTTTGGGCTGATGACCCGCTCGAAGTCGATCACGTACGACAACCTTCGTCTGCGCGCGCCCGAGTTCGTAGCCTCGGTGGATCGGATGGTTGCGACCCAGGTGCGCGACCGGCTCGGCTTCGACGTCGACGTGAAGCGGCCGGTCCCACCGATGTTCCAACCATTTCAGTTGCGCGGCATGACGCTTGCCAACCGGCTGGTGCTGTCGCCGATGTGCCAGTACTCCGCCGTCGACGGCTGCCCGACCGATTGGCACATGGTTCATCTCGGCGCCCGCGCGCTGGGCGGGGCCGGGCTGATCTACACCGAGATGACCGACGTCTCGGAGGAAGCGCGGATCACGCACGGCTGCGCCGGGATCTACACCGACGCGCACGAGACCGCGTGGAAACGGATCGTCGATTTCGTCCACGCCAACTCCGCCGGCAAGATCTGCCTGCAGCTCGGCCACGCCGGGCGCAAGGGCTCGACCAAGCTGATGTGGGACGGCATCGACGAGCCGCTGGACGACGGCAACTGGCCAATCCTCAGCGCATCGCCCGTCCCCTACTTCCCGCACAGCCAGGTGCCGCGCGAGATGACGCGCGCCGACATGGACCGGGTGGTTGCCGACTTCGTGCAGGCAACCGAACGGGCCGAGCGCTGCGGCTTCGACATGCTGGAGGTGCACGTCGCTCACGGCTACCTGCTGGCCTCCTTCGTCTCGCCGCTGACCAACCAACGCGCCGACGAGTACGGCGGATCGCTGGAGAACCGGCTGCGCTTCCCCCTGGAAGTATTCGACCGGGTGCGCGCGGCGTGGCCGGACGACAAGCCGATCTCGGTGCGGATCTCGGCCACCGACTGGAAGGACGGCGGCATCACCGGCGACGATGCGGTGGCGATCGCCCGGGCCTTCGCCGAGCACAGCTGCGACCTGATCGATGTGTCGACCGGTCAGACCGTCCACGACGCCGAGCCGGTGTTCGGACGCATGTTCCAGACCCCGTTCTCCGAGCAGATCCGTAACGAAGCCGGGCTGGCCACCATGTGCGTCGGGAATATCGTCTCGGCCGACCAGGTCAACACCATCGTGGCAGCCGGCCGTGCCGATCTGGTCGCTTTGGCCCGGCCGCATCTGGTCGACCCGGGGTTCCTGGTGCGGGCTGCTGCGTTCTATGGTGTCCGTGACGTGCATTGCCCGCCGCAGTATCTGGCCGGGATGGAGCAACTCTACCGGACCGCTGCGCGCGAACGCGACGACCTGCTGGAGCTGCGACGAAAAGCCCGACCGAAATCTCATCACCAATCGCCCGCTGAAGGCGCACAGTAGAGCGGTTCGAAGCGAGGAGACGCGCGATGAAAGCTATCGTCGTCGGCGGCGGGATCGGTGGACTGGCAACCGCGCTCAGCCTGCACGAGAGGGGCATCGAGGTCGCGGTCTACGAGCAGTCGCGCACCATCCGGGAGCTCGGCGTCGGTATCAACACCCTGCCCCACGCCATCAAGGAACTGGCTGCACTCGGCCTGCTCGACGCCCTCGACCGGGTCGGGATCCGCACCCACGAGCTCATCTACACCAACCGTTTCGGTCAGCAGGTCTGGCGTGACCTGCGTGGCCTCGACGCCGGCTATGAGTTCCCGCAATTCTCGATCCACCGCGGCAAGCTGCAGGGCATCCTGCATCAGGCGGTGCTGGAGCGCATCGGCAGCCACAACGTGCACCCCGGCCATCAACTGGTTGAGTTCGAGGACGACGGAGGCAGCGTCACCGCCCGTTTCGACCGACGCGACGCTGGCGACACCGTGACCGCCTCCGGTGATGTGCTGATAGGCGCCGACGGCATCCACTCCACCGTCCGCTCGACGTTCTACCCGGACCAGGGGCCGCCAAGCTGGAACGGGCTGATGCTGTGGCGGGGAGCTGTCGAAGGTGAACCGTTCCTGACCGGGCGGTCGATGATCATCGCCGGCGGCATGAACGCCAAGTTCGTGTGCTACCCGATCTACAACAATCCCGACACGCCGGGGCGGACGCTGATCAACTGGGCGGTGGTGGCCCGGATCGGCGATGGTTCGTCACCGCCCCCAAGACGCGAGGACTGGAGCCGGCTGGGCCAGCGCGAGGAACTGATGCGCTACGTCGATGGGGTGTTCACCCTGGACGTCATCGACCCGGTGGCGATCATCAACTCAACGGTCGACTTCTATGAGTATCCGATGTGCGACCGCGATCCGGTGGAGCGCTGGAGCTTCGGTCGGGTAACCTTGCTGGGCGACGCCGCCCATCCGATGTACCCGGTCGGCTCGAACGGCGCGTCGCAGGCAATCCTCGACGCCCGCTGTCTGGCGGCCCTGCTGGCCGCCTGCAAGGACGACGTGACCGGGGCGCTGAAGGCCTACGAAGCCGAGCGCCTGCCGATGACCGCCGACATCGTGCGCACCAACCGCAAGGGCGGCCCCGAGCAGGTCATCGACCTGGTGGAGGAGCGCGCACCGGACGGCTTCGATAAGCTCGCCGACGTGGCAACCCACGAGGAATTGGAGGCGATGGTGCGCGGCTACGCCAGCTTGGCCAAGTTCAGCCAGCGCGATGTAAATCGGCCCAAGGCGTAGGAACGTTGCGATGGTTCGTCACCGTCGATCGAACCATGGGAACCATCGGCTGGCGACAGCGTTTGGCCAAAATCGACGACGATTGCCAGATCACCCCTTGACCTTCCACCGGGGGGAACCCCCATCTCCATGGTCGCAATGCCTGGAGTAGTTCGGTTAACCAATGCGTTTCGGCTTCATCCTAATCTTGCTTCTCACAATTCTCCTGAGCTTCGGCTCCGGAAAGGCGTGGGCGCATGAAGGAGCCGCGTTACAGGCCCAGGAAGCGATCGCAGCAACCCACACCGCGGCCGCCCCGGCGACTGGCAGTTTGACCCCTGACCGAACCGGCGAACACCGTCACGGGTCACCAGGGACATCCGACTGCCTAGCGGTCGGTGGGTGCAGTGGAGCCGGAAGCGTGCTCGGCGAGACCTATCGCATCCCAGTCCCTCAGCAAGTGGTCCGGGTCTCCATGTTCACGGTCGCCAGTACGCCCCGGAGTACCGAGCCGCCGGTGGAAGACCAACCTCCCCGAACCATCTGACTACCGACGCTCCGGCGAGCTTCGCCGGAGCACCTTCAGGCATGGACTGAGCCCGAGCCAGCTGCGCCACGTGCGCACCCCACGGTGACGGCCTGCCGTTCCTGACACTCTCCACACCCACTTTCTGTCCCTTTCGACACATGGAGTCGACAGCATGAGTTCTCGTGTTTTGTTCCCCCTCGTGGTTGCCGCCGGCACTTTCATTGGCGCCGCATCCGTCTTCGCTGCCGGATCGCACAGCGGCGGCCATGGCTCCACGACGGGCTTTGAGTTCGGCCAGCCAGCAGCGGCGGCCAAGGCCACCCGCACGGTCAACGTCGTGATGAAGGACAACCTGTATCAGCCGGAGACCATCTCGGTGCAGGCCGGCGAGACCATCCGGTTCGTCATCACCAACAAAGGCGAGTTCGTGCACGAGTTCAACATCGGCACGCCCGCCATGCACGCCAAGCATCAGGAAGAAATGATGATGATGGTCGAGCACGGCGCGCTGGAGCCCGACAAGATCAACCGCGACAAGATGAAGATGGACATGGGCAACGGTAAGACCATGGAGCACAACGACCCGAACAGCGCGTTGCTGGAGCCGGGCGAGAGTGCGGAGATCGTCTGGACCTTTACGAAGGCCGGAAACCTTGAGTTTGCCTGCAACGTCCCCGGTCACTACGACGCGGGCATGGTCGGCAAGCTGTCGATCAAGCCGAAGTCGTCCTGAGGCATCGGATCATCATGACCCTGAACCTTGCAAGGGAGGCTGCCATGGCGACGATCGTCGTCATGGCAGCCGCGTTGGCGGCCGCCCAATCAGCCCGGGCCGCAACCTACGACATCACGATCGGTGAGATCACCGTCAACCACTCCGGCACGCCGAAAACCGCGATCGCCTACAACGGCGAGACACCAGGCCCGACCCTGCGCTTCAAGGAAGGTGAAGACGTTACAATCAATGTCACCAACACCTTGGACGAGACGACGTCGATCCATTGGCACGGCCTGATCCTGCCGTTCCGACAGGATGGCGTACCCGGCATTACCTATGACGGGATCAAGCCCGGGGAGACCTTCACCTACCGGTTCCGGATCGTCCAGAACGGTACCTACTGGTTCCACAGCCATTCCGGCATGCAGGAGCAGGACGGCGCCTATGGTTCGATCGTGATCGAGTCCGCCGAGCGCGAGCCGTTCAAGTACGACCGCGATTACGTCGTCCTGTTGTCCGACTCGCACGACGACAGCGGCGACCGGATCCTCGCGAACCTCAAGAAGATGTCGGACTACTACAACCGCCAGCAGCGTACTGCCGGCGACTTCTTCCGCGACGTCCAGGAGAAGGGCTTCGCGGCCACCCTTCAGGAACGCGCCGGCTGGGGCGAGATGCGGATGATGGCGACCGACATCGCCGACGTCCAGGGCTACACCTTCCTGGTCAACGGCAAAAACGACGACGGCAACTGGACCGGTCTGTTCACCCCTGGTGAGCGCGTGCGACTGCGGTTCATCAACGCGTCGGCGATGACCTATTTCGACGTGCGGATCCCCGGTCTCGACCTGCTGGTGGTGCAGGCCGACGGCAACAACGTCCAGCCGGTGAAGGTCGAGGAATTCCGGATCGGCGTGGCCGAGACCTACGACGTCATCGTCCGGCCGACCGACAGCCAAGCCTACACGATCTTCGCGGAGTCGATGGCCCGGACCGGGTTTGCCCGGGGAACCCTCTCCCCGAGCGACGGTCTGCAAGCGGAGATCCCCGACCAGCGCCAGCCACCGCTGCTGACCATGGCCGACATGGGTATGGATCACGGTTCGATGGCGGGCATGGATCATTCCAAGATGGCCGGGATGAGCCAAGGCTCAATGACTGGAATGGACCACTCCAAAATGGCTGGGATGGACCAGGGCTCGATGGCCGGGATGGACCACTCCAAGATGAAAATGGGCGACAAGCCGGACGCCTTCTACGCGCCCGGAAGCGGCCTCACCCCGACCGCGGCGGCCGGCGGCAAGTTCCTGTCCTACAGCGATCTGCGCGCCCAGAAGCCGTTGTACCCCGACCGCGAGGCAACGCGCGAAATCGAGATTCGCCTGACCGGCAACATGGAGCGGTATTTCTGGTCGATTAACGGCGTGAAATACTCCGACGCCGAGCCGATCCGGCTGAAGTACGGCGAGCGGGTACGTTTCAAGTTTGTCAACGAGACCATGATGACCCACCCCATGCACCTGCACGGCATGTGGTCGATCCTCGACACCGACAAAGGCAAGTGGGACCCGATCAAGCACACCGTCAGCGTCGCCCCCGGCACCACTCTGTACACCGAAACCGAGGTCGATGCGCCCGGACAGTGGGCGTTCCATTGCCACCTGATGTACCACATGGCCACCGGCATGTTCCGCAAGGTGATCGTCGAGGGCGGGCCGCAGTCGGCCGCGCTCGCCAACTGAGCGGAGGGTATGACATGCGACTATTGACACGACTGGCTGCATTCGGTGGGGCGGCCCTGATGGCGGCAGCCCTGCCGGCTCAGGCCGAGATGCTGGATGATGCGCTGTTCACCTCGGTCCGGTTCGACCATCTCGAATACCGCGTCGGTGACGGATCGAACATTGCCGCCTGGGACGGAGAAGCCTGGGTCGGCGGCGACTACTGGAAGCTGGCGCTGGAGTCGGAGGGCGAATATGCCACCCGATCCAAGTCGTTCGAAACGCTGGAGAACCAACTGGTAGTCCGCCGGCTGGTCAGCGACTTCTTCGACGTCAAAGCCGGTATCCGGGTCGACACCCCAGCCGGACCAAACCGATATTATGGGGTCATCGGCTTCGAGGGCCTGGCCCCGCAATGGTTTGAAGTCGATGGTGACCTGTTCCTCAGTGAAAAGGGCGACCTGACCTCCCGGTTCAGCGCCGAGTACGACATCCTGCTGACCAACCGGCTGATCCTGCAGCCGGTCGCCGAGATCAATCTGGCCGCCTCTGACGACCGCGAAATCGGACAGGGCCAGGGGATCACCGACATCGAGACGGGACTGCGGCTGCGCTACGAACTGATCGACCGCACCGTCGCCCCGTACATCGGGGTACACTGGGAGAAGAAGCTCGGAGAAACTGCAACCATCGCCCGCAGCGAAGGCGAGGACACCGACGCAGTGCGCCTTGTGACAGGCGTCAAGGTCATGTTCTGAACCGGTCAAGGCAGTACCCACGCGGAGGTGAATGGATGCGAAAATCCAAACTATGACCGCTGGCCATGATCGGGCGGATCATCGCCATGGCCTATTCTCATCCGGTCAATGCCGCACCGATCGAAGTCGAGATGCAGCACTTAAGTTGCTCGACTGACCATAAAAGGCGGCAAGCGGTCTATCCCGCTTGCCGCTTCTCTGCCTCACACCGAAATTCCGAACTTTGTCTTGTCCTTCAGGGACCAAGCCGTCCCCTGGAACCGGGTCGCTATGCCTTCGCGCGACCTGCGATCTGGCTAAAGTCCGCGGACTTGTCGCCTCCGAGGCAATAGCAACTCACTCACAGAAAGCAGCGGTATCCGATGAACGTCGGCCCAAAGATCATGGGTAACCTACGGTGCCTCAGTCTTGCACTGGCAGTTGCCGCAACCGTCATCACCATATCTGAGCAGGCCGCTGCGGACGAGACAACCGACGTGACGTCTGCGGTTCAGGTCACAGCCGCGATGGCCGAACCGGCCCTTGCGGGTTCGTGCACAGAGGTCCGGTTCGAACTCGTCAATGATGGTAGAGAAGATCTCCAAGTCCTCGGACTCGATGCTGGAATCACGTCCAGAAGCAGGCTGGTCGCAAAGATAGGCACTGGAGACACAGTCACTCTCGAGTCAGTCAGCATTCCAGCTGGAGAGACTATCGACTTCTCACGATCCCGATGGTTCGAGTTTTGCGGTCTGACAACAACCTTGCAATCGGGCGACAGCTTTGTCGCCGACCTTCGTATCGTGGGCGGAACCACACCGTTTTCGGTGCACGTTCACTGAGTGTGCTGAGTTGGAGTAACTGGAAGTACCTTTCGATTCGTCGAATTTAACATCGAAAAAAACGCCCCCGATGACTCGACATTTATAACGAACAAACTGGTCACAATGGGGTTGCACGCACCTATAGAGCCTGTTGCTGAATGAGTCTGGCTTGACGGCATGAAGCAGCTATCCGGTGATTTTGCCCTCAGACGGCATTTTTCTTGTCCAATTGCTTCAGTTCAAGAGCCATTTTCCACCCTTTCTTCCTCTGCGGACGGACTCCGAGTGTAGTTTTTTGATGTTGTGGGCGGCGCAGTGCAGGTTCCATTCACCCTGGGTCTCCTGCTCCCCGCGCATCATGAATCCGTCTGCGCCCTGGGTCTCCTTCATTTGCCCGAACACCGGTTCCACGGTCTGGCCGCGCAGCCGGTAAAGTTTTCGGCCCCGTTGGGTCAGGAGCTTACGCTCCATCTGGTCACGGGCACTCATGTCCCTGGGTATACGGCCCCGGGGTGGTGGAGCATCACGCATCGCCTTGCGCTGCTTCCAATCCTTAGTGGTGGCGATCAGGTATTCGCATTCCGCTGTTTCCGTGGCCGCGTTCTCGTCAGACCAATAGCCCGCGTCAAACAGGCCAACCCCCAGCACCGCCTCGTCGCCGGTCACCGCCTCCATCATCGTCAGGGTCCGGGCAATCATCGGGGCCAGTTGGCGAACGTCGTTGGCCTGGTTCGTCACATCGGTGGCGAGGATGATCTGGTCCGCCGTCACCACCGCCTGGGCATTGTACCCCTGGAGATATCCCTTGCGGCTCTTCATGATCCGGCTGTCCGGGTCGCTCACGTTGGCCTTGGCCTCTTCCTTGACAACCGCCTCGGCTGTCTTCGGCTTCCGCCCGCGTTTGGCTTTTCCGTTCGCCTTTTCCTCGGCAATCCGGGCGTTGATCTTCTCCTGCTGCTCGACCCGTTGATGGTCGGCTTCGCGCAAGAGACGTTCATGACAGGAGCGAAGACGGGACAGCCGATCTGACGGCTTCCTCAGCCCGACGGGAACATCGTCACCTCGGCCCTCCCCGAACATCCCGTCCTCGGCGGCATCGATCGCCTCGGCCTCCGACAGCATGGCGGCAACCTCCGCCTCCAGGGACTTCGAGGTCTGGTTCGCCGCAAGCGACGCATTTGCCTTCACCTTGGTCCCATCCAGCGCCACCACGCCCAACCGCACCAGCCCCGCCGCATGACACAGCTTCAGGACCTCCACGAACAGGGTCTCCAGGTCGCCCCGGTGCCGCTTGCGGAACCGCGCTATCACGCTGTGGTCGGGAACCTCGGCGCACACGATCGTCCGAAACCCAGCATCCCGCACGCACAGGCGCTCGATCTTGCGGCTTGAGCGTTGCCCGTTCGCATACGCATAAACAAGGAGACTAACCATCATCCTCGGCGCGAACGGTGGCGCTCCCGACCCACGCTTCCGGTAGTGCGTCTCGAATGCCGATAGATCCATCAAACCCACGGCATCCAGAAGAAGGTGCACGAGGTCTGTGTCCGGAACCCAATCCGCCATGTCCACCGGCAGAAGAAACCGCTGCCTACGATCTGGTTCTCGGTAAAAATTTGCCATCTCCCCCCCCTTCAAATTGCCTCTCCCAACGGAATCAGGACCCCGTCAGTGGGTCAAGCGGAGATCGTCGGTGGAACCGGTGATTCTGCAACAGCCTCTATATTATCAGAATTGTTATTTGTCATTTCCACGCACAGTTTCACCGAGTCAATGTATTCATTAATATATATCTTACGCATATAATCATACGATAAATTCTGAGCAGAGAATTTGCTAAAACCCATTTCGATATACCTCCTTAATCGCTCTTTTACGGCAGTATATTTGCGAAATCATAATCCATCATCGCTACTCCAGTAATAATTTTGTGTTTGATTTGAATGTTTGAATTTTCAATGAAATCGGAATTTATCAAGGTCATTGCTATGAAATCTTGATATGCTGGAAAATACAGTTCTAAATTACGATGACTACCACTGCACATGATAAATGTATAAAATGTCAAACTGAGCTATGAGTAGATCAAAAAACAACCTATCAAACTGGACTGTTCGCTCAGTTTCGGCATATCCCGTTTCAAACCAAACGCATAATTCTGGAACAAATACATAAGATTCTTCGATTGGTGATCGCAAGGTCAGTTCAAATAATTCACGCTCGCCTTCAATCTGACATTTATTCAAATACACATATCGAATGCCTGCATCAGGATTTTCGATAATCCGATCCGACAATCTTACATTTCTAACGTCTTGCTGGAGCGCCAAAATTTCATCATGAAGAGTAGCCCGAGCTTCTGTAACTCCGGAAGAAAACAATCCGAAAGTCAACCCGAGCAATACCGCTAGGCTTTTTCGAACACTATCTTTGAGCCACACCCTCATAAAGCGCGTCCCTTGCCGGGAACATTCTTGAAACCGATAGGGTGCCTTACAACAGGTCGGATGGCAACGCGATGAACCTGGTGCAGCCTACTTGGAGATCAAGACACTCCGGTGGCCAGCGACGCCGCTGAGGTTTGGTATCCGCAGCAGCAGACCCCGCGCCCCAGCGCTTGTCGGTGAAAGTTCGATCGAGGTTGTCAGTTGGCTAGTGGTGAAAATCAAACGGGTGAGTCCGTCTGGATCGGCAGATTTCCGCCATGCGTTTGCTGATGCACGGGTTTCATCTGTCTGATTCCCACCACTAGACACTTACGCGCCCGGAGGCGGCGGCAAGAACTCCACGTCGTGCTCGGCGGCGATACGCACCACCTCTGCCGGGTCGGCAACGTTGTGAATGCGCTCGAACAGCGTGCGCAGCGACAGGGCCGGGGTCACCCAGAACAGAGCCTTCACCGATTTATCGGACTTGTTGAAGATCCCGTGCGGCAGGCCCATCGGCATCCGTATCAGATCGCCATTGGTGGCGTGCACGGTCTGGCCGTCCAGCATCAACTCGAATCGACCGTCCAGCATGTAGATGAATTCGTCCTGGGTCGGATGGATGTGCGGCGGCACGAAGGTTCCGACCGGAAACAGCGTCTCGAACGCAAACGAGGAAACGCTCTCCTGCTTGGGGTAATAGGTCTGGCCCAGGATGTTCCAGGCAACACCGTCCAGGCCTTTGCCGGCCGGCGTGATCCCCGCGGTCATGACAGTCATCGCGCACCTCCTTGTGGCGTTTCGTTCCAGAGTGAAGCATATCGATTGCGGTTTCGGGAAGGAGCGGCTTGCGTGCTTCGCCATCGCCCGCCACGGTATGGTTTGAGAGAACAAGAGGACCCGCGATGACCGACCGCGATGCCAGTGTCCACGTCCGCCCATCGACGACCGATGATCTGGCCGCCATCCACGCGATCTACGCCCATCATGTGACCAACGGGCTCGGATCGTTCGAGGAAGTGCCGCCGGGAATTGACGAGATGGCGGAGCGCCGGCTGGCGATCGTCGAACGCGGCATGCCGCACCTCGTGGCAGAAGCCAACGGCCGGCTGCTCGGTTACGCCTATGTCGGGCCGTACCGCCCGCGCCCCGCCTATCGATACACCGTCGAGAACTCGGTCTATGTGGCTCCCGAAGCGACCCGCCTTGGTGTCGGACGCGCCCTGCTCGGCACGCTCATCGAGATCTGCGAGGCCGGACGGTGGCGGCAGATGGTTGCCGTGATCGGCGACCGCGGCAACACCGCCTCGATCGCGTTGCACGCTGCCCTCGGATTCCACGAGGCCGGGCACCTCAAGGCCGTCGGGTTCAAGCATGGACGCTGGGTCGACGTGGTGATCATGCAGCGGGCGCTTGGCGTCGGCGACGACGAGCGCCCCGGCGACTGACCGCTTAGACATGCAGGTATCGGTCGATGATGCCGGCATCGGCCTGAAACGCCCCGCTGTCGCCCTGCCAGACCACCTGACCCTTTTCGACGACGTAGTGCCGGTCGGCCAAGCCGAGCAACGCCGACACTGTCTTGTCGATCACCAGGATGGCCTCGCCCTCGGCCTTGAGGCGGCCCAGGCAGTTCCAGATCTCCTCGCGGATGATCGGCGCCAGACCTTCGGTCGCCTCGTCCAGGATCAACAGCTTGGGGTTGGTCATCAACGCACGGCCGATCGCTAGCATCTGCTGCTCGCCACCGGACAACTGACCGCCAAGGTGACGCCGGCGCTCGCCCAGGCGGGGAAACAACTCGACCACG
The DNA here is from genome assembly GCA_000171835.1 of alpha proteobacterium BAL199. Classification (GTDB taxonomy): domain Bacteria; phylum Pseudomonadota; class Alphaproteobacteria; order Thalassobaculales; family Thalassobaculaceae; genus Thalassobaculum_A. The sequence goes on from ABHC01000008.1 coordinate 151,756, forward strand.
GCGTCCACTGTCCACCGAGCAGGCCCGCCGCCGCGGTTGGCCGAGGTTGCAACCAAGTTCTCCTCGACCGTCAGGGTCGGGAACACCTGCCGCCCCTCCGGCACCAGGCCAAGGCCTCGCTGCGCGATCCGGTAAGGCGGCTGACCTTGCACCGGCACGCCGTCGACCCGGATCGAGCCACCGGTCGGGCGCACGAGCCCCATGACAGTACTGACAGTGGTGGTCTTGCCCATGCCGTTGCGGCCCATCAGGGTGACCACCTCGCCGGCCGCAATCTCGAACGACATGCCGAACAGCACCTGGCTGTCGCCGTAGCCCGAGGTCAGGCTCTCCACGCTGAGCATCGGCGCGGTCACAGCGCGGCCTCCTCGCCCAGATAGGCCGAGCGGACCTCCGGGTCGGCCCGGATCGCGTCCGGCTTGCCATCGGCGATCACCCGGCCATAGACCAGCACCGAGATCCGGTCGGCCAGCGCAAAGACAGCGTCCATGTCGTGCTCGACCAGTAGGATCGTCAGGCTGCCACGCAATGCCTCCAGGGTGGCGACGAGCCGTTCGCTCTCCTCGTGACCGGTGCCCGCCATCGGCTCGTCTAGCAGCAGCAGCTTCGGCTTCATTACAAGGGCGATGGCGATCTCAAGTTGACGCTTTTCACCATGGCTGAGCGCACCGGCGCGAACCCCGGCCCGATGCTTCAGGCCAACGGTTTCGAGCGAGGCCATTGCCGCCTCGTTCAAGCGTGCTTCGGCCGCAGCCGGGCGCAGGAACCGGAAGCTGTGCCCATCATGCGCCTGGGCCGCGACCGCGACGTTCTCCAGCGCGGTGAAACTCGGCAGGATGGTGGTGATCTGGAACGAACGGGCCAAGCCGAGCCGGCAACGCGCATGCATCGGCAGGTCGGTGACGTCGCGGCCGTCGAACCGGATTCGCCCGGCATCCGGCGCTATCTGCCCGGAAATCTGGCCGATCAGCGTGGTCTTTCCGGCACCGTTCGGCCCGATCAACACGTGGATCGACCCGGCCTCGACCGTCATCGTCAGGTCATCGGTGACGGTCAGCGCGCCATAGGCCTTGGATAGCCCTTCCAGGGCCAGGATCGGTTCAGCCACCGGCGCCCCTCCCGCCGATCAGCCGCCCGAGACCGCCGCGTGCAAACAGCACCACCAGGATCAACATCGGCCCGAAGAATACACGCCAATGCTCTGTGACATGCGACAGGATCTCCTCGAGCGCCAGATAGGCGACGGCGCCCAGGATCGCCCCATGCAGCGTACCGGTGCCGCCCAGAACCACCATGATGATCAGGTCGCCGGAGCGCTGCCACGACATGGTAGACGGGCTGACGAACTCAGTGTGGTTCGCCAGCAACGCACCAGCGAGTCCGGCCATCATCCCGGCGATCACATAGGCGACGAGTTGGTAGGCATACGGGTTGAAGCCTACCGCCTGCATCCGCAGCCGGTTCTCGCGCACGCCGACAATCACCCGACCGAAACGCGACCCAACCAGCGCCTTCGCAAACACGTAGCACGATGCCAAGCACGCCAGGACGACGTAGTAGAACGTCGTCTCGTTCTCGAGCGGCGAGTAGCCGAAGACCTCGCTGCGCCCCCACATGGTCAGCCCGTCGTCGCCGCCATAGGCCGACAGGCTGCTGGCGGTGAAGTAGGCCATCTGGCCGAATGCCAGCGTGATCATGATGAAGTACACGCCGCGGGTCCGCAGGCAGATCGCTCCGGTGACCAGGGCGAACAGCCCACCGCCCAGCATCGCCATCGGAAAGGTGATCGACGCGTCCCACAGATCGTGCGCCGAGGCGATGCCGACGGCATAGGCGCCGATCCCGATGAAGGCGGCGTGACCGAAACTGACCATCGCGCCGTAGCCGAGGATGATGTCGAGGCTGAGCGCGGCAATCGCGTAGATCATGATCCGCGACACCATCTGAGTCGCGAAACCGAGGTCGGCCGCGTTCGCCAGCGCCGGCACGGCGGCGAACAGGATCAGCAGAACCGGGGCAACCTGCCGAGCTGCGCCGATGGGCTTGTTCACGGGTGAGCTTGGCGCGCTCATCGTCCGGCGGCAGGGAACAGGCCGGTCGGCCGGAAGAACAGCACGCCGGCCATCAGCAGGTAGATCAGCATGGACGCGATCGCCGGGCCCACCTGGTTGGCCGCGGCCGGCGCCATCATCGTCTTGAAAATGTCGGTCATGAACGACCGTCCGAGGGTATCGACCAATCCGATGATCAGGGCCGCCACGAAAGCGCCGCGGATCGAGCCGATACCGCCGATCACGATCACCACGAAGGCCAGGATCAGCACGCCGTCGCCCATGCCGGGCTCGACCGAGAAGATCGGGCCGGCCATCACGCCGGCGAACCCCGCCAGCATGGCGCCGAAGCCGAACACGACCATGAACAGCCGTCGGATGTCGACGCCGAGAGCAGCGACCATGCGCGGGTTGGTGGCCCCTGCCCGCACCAGCATCCCGACCCGGGTCCGGGTGACCAGCACCCACAGCAGGACAGCCGTCGCCAAGCCGGACAGGATCATCGCCACCCGGTAGATCGGGTATCCGAAGCCGTCCATCAGCGGGATGGTGCCTTTCAGCAGATCCGGGATCGGATACGACAAGGGGGCCGCCCCCCAGACGATCCGAACCCCTTCGTTCAGGAACAGGATCACGCCGAAAGTCGCCAGGACCTGATCGAGATGGTCCCGGTCGTACAAGTGGCGGAACACCAGAAATTCCAACAACAGGCCGAATGCCAGCGCCGCCAGCAACGCCAGGATCAGGGCCATGAAGAAACTGCCCGTCAGACCGTAGAACGTGACCGCTAGGTAGGCACCGAGCATGTACTGCACGCCATGCGCCAGATTGATGAAGTCCATCACGCCGAACACCAGCGTCAAGCCGGCGGCCACCAGAAACAGCAGCACTCCGAGTTGAAGCCCGTTCAGCACCTGGACCGCAACCAGAGTCGCTGTCATCCGCCCCCTCCGAAACAGATGGCGGGCGAAGCGCAATCGGCTCCGCCCGCCCGCCGGGTCAAACCCGGATCACTTCATCGCGCATTCGCTGGCGTAGACGTCGCCGTAGTCGTCGAACACCTTCTCGACAACCGACGTGGCGTACTTGCCGTCGGCACGCTTCACCGCCTGGACCAGATAGAAGTCCTGAATCGGGAAGTGATTGTTGTTGTACTTGAAGTCGCCGCGAACCGAGGCGAAGTCAGCCTTCTTCAAGGCGGCGGTGACCGCCTTCTTGTCGGACAGGTCGCCCTTGACTGCCTTGACGGCGGAGTTGATCAGCTGGGCCGCGTCATAGCCCTGGCTGGAGTACAGCGACGGAACGTAGCCGTACTTGGCTTCATACGCCGACACGAACGCCTTGTTGGCGGCGTTGTCCAGGTCCGGAGTCCACTGCGACGACGAGAACAGGCCGACCGCGTCGTCCTTGGTCGCCGGCAAAGTGGTCTCGTCCACCGTGAAGGCCGACAGGAACTTCACGTTCTTGTCGAGGCCCGCTTGGCGGAACTGCTTGACCAGATTCACGCCCATGCCGCCCGGCATGAAGGTGAAGACCACATCCGGCTTGGCCGCCGCGATCTTCGCCAGCTCAGCCGAGAAATCCAGGTTGCCGAGCTTGGTGTAGACCTCGTCGACGATCGTGCCCTTGAAATGGCGCTTGAACCCGGCGACCGAGTCCTTGCCGGCCTGATAGTTCGGGGTCAGCAGAAAGGCGCTCTTGAAGCCCTTGTCCTGCGCGTACTTGCCCATGACCTCGTGGATCTGGTCGTTCTGCCAGGAAGTCGAGAAGAAGTACGGGCTGCAGCCCTTGCCGGCAAAGGTCGAGGTGCCAGCATTCGCGCCGATCAGAAAGGTCTCGCTCTCGGTGACCGGGCGGAAGACCGCCTGCAGGATGTTCGAGAACACGATACCGGCCACGAAGTCGACCTTGTCACGCTCGAGCAGGCCCTTGACCTTGGTCAACGCCACATCGGGCTTCAACTCGTCGTCGGCAACGATGATCTCGACGTCGCGACCGCCGAGCTTGCCGCCCTGCTGATCGACGAACAGCTGGAAGCCGTCGTTGATGTGCTTGCCGAGCACCGCCGGTGGCCCCGACAGCGTCACCATCATTCCAATTTTCAGAGGATCGGCGGCGTGTGCCGACACCCCCATCCCCACGCCGGCCGCCACGAGGGCCGCCGTCAAAACCTTGCGCATGTCCGTCTCCCTAGTACCACAGCCTCGTCCGATACCCGGGCAACGGCTTCTCGCGTCCGTCTCCCGATGCATCCCGATCGTTCAGGCAGATACTTTAAGTTTAAAATAACTCGCCTGCCAAGCCCCACACCCACGGCGTCGGACGGCACAGTCTGCACACCCCGCCCATGACCGCCAAGCCCAACGCGGCGGTGTCCAGGAAAACAGCAGTGATGGTCAGGAGTTGGAGGAGCTGGACTCTCCGCCGGACGCGGATCTGGCCGCTTCGGCTGCCCGCTCGCGGAGGCGGCGCTCGGAGCCGCGGCTCAACCTCCATAGGACGAAGGAGATGGCGCCATACGCCAGCGCAAAGGCACCCAGTCCGACCGCCAGCTCGATTTCGATAAGATACAACGCCGACATTGCAGAAGCCTTCGAGCGTGATGACGAAACGGACAGCGCCGTCCGAACTGGAAATACTCTTACCGCCGTCCTGGAACAATCGACTAGTGGCGATCGTCGAGGCGAATTGCCTCACCCTCGGCTGATCGGCATCACCATATCCGCACGGAGCCCAGGCTCCGCGTCCGATAGCACCAGCGAGCCGCCGTGCAGACGGGCAACCGCGGCAACCAGACTGAGCCCCAATCCGCTTCCCCTGCCCGTCCGGCTCGGATCGAGCCGAACGAACCGCTGTATGGCCCGCTCCCGGTCCTCCTCCGGGATTCCGGGTCCATCGTCAACCACGCTCACCTTGACTGATCCATCCGCCAGGCTGACCTCCACGCGCACGTGTTGACGCGCGTATTTCGTCGCATTGTCGACCAGATTGGACACGGCCTGCGCCAGCAACTCGCCATGGCCCATCAGCATTACCGGCTGGTCGGCGGTCGCCTCGATCGACAGACCTGCCTCTTCCGCCGTCGGGTCGTAGAGTTCGGCAACGTCGACGGCAACCGACGCGACGTCGATTTTAGTCATCTGTTCACGCTGCAGGCCCGACTCCGCCCGAGCGATCTCCAGCAACCGGTTGAGCAGGTCCAGCGTGGCGTCAATGTCGCCCAAAGCGTCATCAAGCGCCTGATCCCGTTCCGTCGGCGAGGTCTCGGAGGGCTGGATCCGCTCCAACCGACTGCGCAGCCGGGTCAGGGGGCTGCGCAGGTCATGGCCGATGCTGTCGGTAACGGTTCGCATACCGACCATCAGTTCCTCAATCCGGTCCAGCATCGCGTTCATCGACGCCGCCAGCCGATCGAACTCATCGCCGGAGCCACGGACCGGAACGCGGCGCCCCAGGTCTCCCACCATCACGTCACGATTGATGGCCGCCACCTCGTCGACCCGCCGCAGGATCGTACGCGACAACAGCAACCCGCCACCGACAGCCATCGCCCAGAGTGCGGCCAATGCCCAAAGCACCGCCTCGCCGATGGCGTCCTGGATCTTCACCCGCCCGTCGAGCGCACGACCGACCAGCAGGCGAACGCCGCCGGGGAGCGCGTGCGCCCGCGCGCCGATCAGGATCGGCTGGCCACCACCACGCCGATACAACTCTACTTTTCGCCAACGGCCGTCCGGAGGGATAACTGGCGGCCACGCCATGAGGTTTCCCGCCAGATAGTTGCCCAGGCCGTCGACGATCAGGTAAACCGGCTCAGCCTCGCTGGTGATGTCCGACCGCTCTTGGACCGAGCGCACCAACCCCAACAGGCCCGAGTCACCGAAATGCTCGGCCAAGCCGCGAATCTCGGACGCAACGGTGTCGGCAGCCTGCTCTTCGACCACTCCGACGGCTCGCCAGTACAGAAAGCCGAACACCACGCCGATCGTCAGAGTCGACAACACTGCCGACGCCACCACCAACCGGACCGTTACCGACCGCCACAGGCGCACCGGGACGCGACGCTGTCCTGTGACACTCATCCGTCGAGCGCCAGCATGTAGCCGCTACCGCGCACGGTGTGAATCAGCGGGCTGTCAAAGTCCTTGTCGACCTTCTGACGCAACCGGCTGATGTGCACGTCGATCACGTTGGTCTGTGGGTCGAAATGGTAGTTCCACACACCCTCGAGCAGCATGGTTCGGGTCACCACCCGGCCGGCATGCCTCATGAGATACTCCAGCATCTGGAATTCCCGCTGCTGCAGCGGAATCGGACGGCCGGCTCGCGTCACCTTGCGGGACAGCAGGTCGAGTTCGAGGTCGGCGACGACCAGCCGCGAAGGCGGAGCCTCCGTACCCGCAGCGCTGCGCCGAATCAGGGCGTCAATGCGAGCGTGCAACTCGACGAAGGCGAACGGCTTCACCAGATAGTCGTCGCTGCCGGCGCGCAGACCGCGCACCCGCTCATCCAAGGCGCCCATCGCCGACAGAATCAAAACCGGCGTTTGGACCCCCGCCGCGCGCACTGCCTTGAGTACGGACAGTCCGTCCAGGCCGGGCAGCATCCGGTCAAGCACGACCGCGTCGTAATCCTGGCCGGTCGCCAGGAACAGCCCTTCACGGCCATCGGCGGTACGGTCGACCGCATAGCCCTGTTCAACGAATCCGCGCTCCATGTAGGCCGCCGTCTCGATATCGTCCTCAACAATCAGAATCTTGCGGGTCACAACGCCCCCCGAAGTTGAAACACCGAAACAGTGTACATCGCCCCAGCCCCATCGGATGCAGGGAAGCCCGGCCGCCGAGGCGACCGGGCTTCAGGCAACACCCGTTCGGATACCGCGCGTGGGGCACGCGGTCACGCATCAGCAAGCTTGATGCCAACGAACAGTGTGTTGCCATGACGATTGATCAGCGCAAGAACGCTGGGCGTCTTCGCATCCTGCACAGCAGCCACGACGTCTCCCGGACCTTTGATCACTCGACCATTGATCTTCTGGATCACGTCGCCTGCCGTCAGACCGGCGTCTGCCGCGGCACCGTCCGGCTTGACGCTGGTCACCACCGCACCTTCGGCATTTCGCTCCAGACTCAGCTGAGAGCGAACTTCGTCGGTGACCGGAGCCACTGTCACGCCGAGCCGACCGAGTGCCGCATTCTGCGACCGAGGTTCGGTTCCCGTCGCCGCGCTGGCAACTTTCTGCTGGCGGCGACCGATCTCCACCGGCACGTCGATGCTCTTGCCGTCACGGATCACGCCGAGGGTTGCGGACTGACCGACCTTCGATGCGGCGATCAGCTTCGGCAGGTCACGCAGTGAGTCGACTGGCTTGCCGTCAACCGCCTGAATGACATCTCCGGACTGCAGACGATCGGCGGCCGGACCACCCGGTACGACCTGGGCAACCAATGCGCCCTTCTCGTCCTGAAGGTTGAGCGCTTGGGCGATCTCCGGGGTCACCGGCTGGATCGAGACACCGAGCCAGCCGCGTTCCACCTGACCGCTGTCCTTCAACTGCGCGATCACCGCGCTTGCCGTGTCGGACGGGATGGCAAAGCCGACACCGACCGAGCCGCCGTTCGGCGACAGAATCGCGGAGTTCACGCCGACTACTCGGCCCTCGGTGTCGAACAGTGGGCCACCCGAGTTGCCGCGGTTGATCGATGCATCAGTCTGAATGAAGTCGACATAGGGACCGTCATCGATGCTGCGGCCGCGGGCCGATACGATGCCGGAGGTTACGGTACCGCCCAGCCCGAACGGATTGCCGACTGCGATCACCGGATCACCGACCCGCAGGACCGAAGACTTCCCGAACGATACCGACGGCAGCGGCTTGGGCGCCGATACCTTCAACAGCGCCAAATCGGTGTCCGGATCGGTACCGACCAGCGTCGCCGGATACTCCTGCTGATCGGCCATCTTGATCTTGATCTCGGTGGCACCGTCGATCACGTGGTTGTTTGTGACGACGTAACCGCTGGAGTCGATCACGAAACCGGACCCCAGGGCATGCATCGGTCCCTGAGGACCCGGTTGCGGAGTCGGGATGCCGAAGCGCTTGGCGAAGTCCTCGAACGGACTGCCGGGGCCGAATGGTGACTGGCGGGGATCGGCCGTCGGCGCAGGCTGCGTGGTGAACACGTTGACCACCGCCGGCGCGACCTTCTCGACCAGGTCGGCATAACCGCCGGTCGCCGCGGACGCCACGCTCGACCAAACCAGCAGCATGGCACCCGCCACGGCCGCCCCGACGGTTCTTTGCCGGACGATTTTCGGTGCATGGCCGCCTCGACTGGCGTCCCGGCGCAAATCAGTGATGGGGATCATCAACATCCTCCTTCGAACGGTGCGCGGCCATTCGTCTGCCGCTCACCATTGAAGATGGACCAGCAACCCATCCACAGCCTTACGTCGACATGAACATTTGTTCATGTCCGTCGATTATGTCGCCCGATCACGGACCGTTGCGGTGAATCCGGCCGAATCCCGAAAGGTCGTAGCCGCCAAGAACCTCGGCGCGCGTGCGAAACGCTTCGGTATCGGCGAACACCAGCAGGCGCTGGATCGGAGGCTCGAACACATCGCGACGCCACAGTGCCAAGTCGTATCGCTCGTCGGCGATCGGCACGAAGTCGAGCCGGTGTTGCCGAGCCACTCCCTCAATCGCCAGCCCGGCGTCGGCGCGGCCCTCGCCGACCGCCAAGGCCACATCGGCCTCGCTGCGCGCCGGACTGGCCAGAAGGGTGATAGAACCGGAGGCAAGACCGGCCCGTTCGAGCAGATGGTCGAGCAACACCCGACTGCCCGCCCCCGGTTGCCGGGCCACCACCCGCCGCCCGAACAGATCCGCGACACCGGAAATCCCCAGCGGGTTGCCGGCCGGGACGACCAATCCTTGACGTCGCCGCGCCCACTCCATCAGCACGACCGGTTCATCCGGCAGAAGCCGTCCAACGTGACCGACGTTCCAGTCGCCGATGTCCGGTTCGAACAGATGAACACCGGCGCCGATCACCCGCCCGGCGGCCAGCCGTTTCAGCCCATCGAGACTGCCGTCGAAAAACGTGGCGATCTCCGATCCGGACTCCCGCAACGCCCAGTCCAAAAGCGGATCATGGCTGCCGGCGAACACCGTCGGCCGCGGCATCAAGGGGGCGGTGTCTTCCTTGTACTCAACGCGGCGCCGGACCCAGGCCTCGACCAGATCGCGCGGAAACAGCAGTTTGCCGGTCGCCCGGCTGACCGGAATGTCGCCGCCCGCCACCAGGTCGTAGACCTTGCGTTCCTTGATTCTGAGATAAACCGCCACCTCGCGGGTGGTCATCAGTTCGGACGGACGTCGGCCGCGATCCATGATGACCCGATCGTCGGCGATGCTCAGTTGAGGCGAACCGACCCGCGATCGGCGGTGTTGGCGGTCTGAGACGAGCCGTCGAGATTATCCAGTACGGCCCAGCTGATAGCCGCAATAGCCAGCATCGCAATGCACGCGGACACGAAGGCTTTCATCCGATCCTCCCTCGTCGATCCCGCCGTCAGCGGGTCGCACTCTTCAAATACTCGATCAGGTCGGCCCGGTCACGAGCGTTCGTCATCTTCTGCAACGGCATCTTGGTTCCCGGAACAAAGTTCTCGGGCCCTTGCTCGAACAACTGGTCTACAGTCTCGGCCGTCCAAACGAGGTCGATCCCAGTCAGCGCACCGGAATATGGATATCCGTCGACGGTGCCAGCGCGCCGTCCCATGAGGCCGTGAAGCGTCGGGCCCGCCCGCCGCGCCGTATCGCGGGACAGAGTATGGCAGATCCGGCATTTCCGTTCGAACTGCCGCTCGCCATTAGTCATCGGCGCCCCACCAGCGCGAGTGCGGGTCGCGACATCGGAAGGTCGCCGCAACGGGTCCAACGGCCACACCGCTACGCTCGACCCGAGCCCGCCGACCAGCAGGCTCTCATCGCGCGGTCCGAACGCCAGCGCCCAGATCGGACCCCGGGCTGCGGGGAAGTCCTGTGTGACCTGACCAAGAGCGGTGTCGACGACGGTGACAACCCCGTGCCCGTCGCCAAAGGCAATCCGTCGACCGTCGTGACTTTCGGCCAAGGCGAGGATCGGCGTGCGATCGTGCTCGAAACCGGTGCGAACCTCACCGCTGGCCAGATCAACAACCCGCATTCCGCCGTCGAGCGCCCCATAGGTCAACTGACCGGCAACCTCGTCCACCGCGATGACATTGATCCCGAAACCATGGCGCACCAGCGTCCGGACCTCCCGCCGCTCCGGCACGTTCCACAACCTGACCGTCCCGTCGTAGCCCGCCGAATAGAGCCGGGTACCATCGTCCGACAGGACCACCGCGTTCACCGGGCCTTGGTGGCCTTCGAGCATCGCCAGCGGCGCTGGTGGATTCAGCGACCATAAGCCGACCTTGCCATCCCAACTGGCTGTCGCGGCCAGCCCGCCATCCATGGACACCGCCACCTGAAGGATCTTGCCCTGATGCCCGGTCAGGCGCGCCAGCGGTTCGCGCCGCTCACCCGAACCGCCGGTTGGCCACACCAGGACCAACCCGTCGTCTCCGACCGTGACCAAATGGCGGCCATCCGGCGTGAAGGCAACGGCGTTTGCAGCGGCATCATGTCCATACAGGATGGACTGCTCAACGCCACTCGGCCAGGACCGCACGATGACACTGTAGTCGAAGCTGGCCGTCGCAACCCGGTCACCGGCCGGGGCGACGGTGATGCCCTTCACCGGTCCGCCGTGCCCGGTCAGATGTTCCGGCAACTCGGCCGCCCAAGCTCCAGCCGTACAGCCCAGGGCTGCCGCCGCAATCAGGCCAGCCGCCCCGAGGCGCATCGCCCTGCCACCTACTCCGCAGCGCTGTGACGGCGGGCTGCCTCGCCTTCTTCGACTTCCTCAGCCCACAGGGAGTGGTGCTCTCGCGCCCAGTTCACATCGACCTGCCCGGTTCCCATGGCGTCGAAGGCGCCCTCCATTCCGAGCGAGCCGATGTAGATGTGGGCGATGATGACCGCGATCAGGAAAACCGCCATGATGGTGTGCCAGAGCTGGCCGAGCTGCATTTCCTGCATGGCCGTCAGGCTGGTCGGCAGGTCGAACCCGACCAGGTTCAGGACAGCAAATGTCTTGGCGAACAGCGGCAGTTCGAACGGGAACATCAGCGAGATGCCCGACATGCTGATCGACAGCCCACCCAGCATCACCAGCCAGAACAGGATCTTCTGACCGGCATTGAACTTGCGCGCCGGCGGGTGCGCCGAGCCGATCATCCCGCCGCCCTTCGCGAGCCAGACGAGATCGCTCTTGTGCGGCAGGTTGTGTGCAACCCACAGCACGAATGCCAGTACCAGGCCGATCATGAACGCGAAGGCGAGATAGTTGTGGGCATACTTGCCGAACAGCGTCAGCGCCCCGAACGCATCCGGTCCAATCACCGGCTTCAGGACGTAACGCCCATAGAGAATGTTCAACCCGGTGAGACCGAGAATCACGAAGGAGCCGGCCATCAGCCAATGAGCGAACCGCTCGACCGCCTTGAAACGCTCGATCGTCACGCCCGACGGTCCGCCGTGAATCCGGATACGGCCGCGGATCGCAAAGAACGCGGCGACGGCAATCACCGCCCCGAGCAGCGCCCAGGCGCCGTAGGTGGAAACCGGTCCGTTGCGGACCGATCGCCAATTATCGCCCTCGGACTGGATCAGCACGCCCGACTGGTTGTTAGGGATCGAGACCTGACCCTGCGTGCCTTGGCGGATCTGGCGCCAGAAGTCGGCGTCGGAACTGGTGCCCAGTGTCTCGCCCGGAACCTTGCCATCGGTTTGCGCGATGGCCGGGGTATGCATGACGGCGACCGATGCGGTCACCAGCACGGCTAAAAGTGCAAGTACCGTCGCAATGCGTCGAGCGATCATGGCCATCCCGCCTCCGTTGCGCCAGGCGCTATCCGCACCCGAGGCGATCGTCGTTGTCAGTAGTAGCTTTGGTTTCGTGCACGCTGCCGCAGGGCGTCGAGCGTATCCCTGGACAACGCCGTATCCGGATTGCCCTGATAGGTCCCTTTCGCATAGCTCAGGGGACGTTCCTGTTCATGCTCGCGGCATCCGGCCAACGTTGCCAGCGCGACCAGACCAACAACCATTGCGGTTTTGCCGTGCTTCGCCTTCATCGTAACCGTCCCATCCGACAAGCGAACCGACCCCGCCGCAAGAGGTCATCCCACGGCGGCAGGGTCGTCCGATGTGCAACCAGCGTGATGGACAGGGGGCGCATCCTCCAACGGGACGACACGCCCCCCGGTTTCGATCAGGAGCCCTTCAGCCCGTAGGCCGTGCCCCATCCCCAAGCGCCCGATCCGAAGCCACGGGCAACCACCCGCTCGCGGAAGATCGACGACACCATGTCGCCGTCACCGGCGAGCAGGGCTTTGGTCGAGCACATCTCCGCGCACAGTGGAAGTTTGCCTTCTGCCAAACGGTTGCGGCCGTACTTCTGGAACTCAGCCGAGGAGTTGTCCACTTCCGGGCCACCGGCGCAGAACGTGCACTTGTCCATCTTGCCGCGCGAGCCGTAGTTGCCCGCCTGCGGGTACTGCGGAGCCCCGAACGGGCAGGCGTAGAAGCAGTAACCGCAGCCAATGCAGAGGTCCTTGGAGTGCAGGACCACGCCTTCGTTGGACTCGTAGAAGCAGTCCACTGGGCACACAGCCATGCACGGCGCGTCGGAGCAGTGCATGCAGGCGACCGAGATCGACCGCTCGCCGGGCTTGCCGTCACTAATCGTGACGACCCGACGCCGGTTGACCCCCCAGGGAACCTCGTGCTCGTTCTTACAGGCGGTGACGCAAGCGTTGCATTCGATGCAGCGCTCGGCATCACACAGGAACTTCATGCGTGCCATATCGCGTCTCCCTTACGCTCGTTCGATGCGGCAGAGGGTGGCTTTCGTCTCCTGCATCTGCGTAACGGCGTCGTAGCCGTAAGTCTGCGCAGTGTTGGAGGACTCGCCGAGTACGTACGGATCGGCTCCCTGCGGATACTTGCTCCGCAGGTCCTTTCCTTCCAGATGCCCACCGAAGTGGAACGGCATGAACGCCACGCCGCCGGCAACCCGCTCGGTCACCATCGCCGCGACCTTCACCTTGGCCCCTTCCGGTCCGTGCACCCAGACCATCTCACCGTCCCGAACGCCGAGATTGTTGGCGTCGCGCGGATTGATCTCGACGAACATTTCCTGCTGGAGTTCGGCGAGCCAGGGATTCGATCGGCTTTCATCACCGCCACCCTCGTACTCGACCAACCGACCAGAGGTCAGGACCGTCGGGAAATCCTTCGCGAAGTCCTTGTCCTGGATCGACTTGTACAGCACCGGCAGGCGCATAAACTTCCGATCGTCATAGGTCGGATAGTCCGCCACCAAATCGCGCCGTGGCGTGTACAGCGGCTCACGATGGGTCGGCACCGGATCCGGGAACGTCCAGACCACAGCGCGGGCCCGGGCGTTACCGTACGGAGCGCAACCATGCTTGATGGCAACCCGCTGGATGCCGCCCGACAGGTCGACCTTCCAGTTGGCTTTCTCGCCACCGACTTCGGCAATGGCCTTGCGCTCGTCGTCGGTCAGGTCGACATCCCAGCCGAGCTTCTGAAGCATGGCCATCGTGAACTCGGGATAGCCATCCTCGATCTCGGAGCCGACCGGCCAGCTGCCGTCGGACAGCAGGTTGTCGCCGTTCCGCTCCACGCCAAACCGGGCGCGGAAGCCCATGCCACCATCGGCCACCGACCGAGAGGTGTTGTACAGCACAGGCGATCCCGGATGCTTCATCTCCGGCGTTCCCCAGCACGGCCAGGGCAGTCCATAGTAGTCGCCATCGGCCGGACCGCCGTTCGCGCGCAGCGTCGTGCGGTCGAACGTCGCCTGGTTGGCCATGTGCAACCGCAGCCGTTCCGGCGACTGCCCGGTGTAGCCGACTGTCCACATGCCGCGGTTGAACTCCCGCGTCAGGTCCTCGATCAAAGGCTCGTCGCCATTGACCTTGATGTTGCGGAACATCCGGTCTTCAAACCCGAACTTCTTCGCGAACAGATACGCGATGTTGTGATCAGGCTTGGACTCGAAGAGCGGTGCAAACACCTTCTCGCGCCACTGCAGTGACCGGTTCGACGCCGTGACCGAGCCGTAGGTCTCGAACTGGGTCGAGGCCGGCAGCAGGTAGGCACCGTCCTTGCGGTCGTGCAGAACCGCCGACACCGTTGGGTAAGGATCGATCACGACCAGGAGATCAAGCTTCTCCATGGCCGCCTTCATATCCTTCAGGCGGGTCTGCGAGTTCGGCGCGTGGCCCCAGAACACCATGGCCCGGATGTTGTCGGGCTGATCGATGTTCTCCTTGGCTTCGAGCACACCGTCGAACCAGCGCGAAACCGGAATGCCGTCGGCGTTCATCAGTTCCTTGGACTTGAAGCGGCTGACCAGCCACTCGTAATCCTCGCCCCAGACCCGCGCCCAGTGCTTCCATGCGCCGTCCGCCAAGCCGTAATAGCCCGGCAAGGTGTTCTGCAGCACACCGAGGTCGGTAGCGCCCTGCACGTTGTCGTGGCCGCGGAAGATGTTGGTGCCGCCGCCTTCCTTGCCCATATTGCCGAGGGCCAGTTGCAACACGCAGTAAGCACGGGTGTTGTTGCTGCCGTTGGAGTGCTGAGTCCCACCCATGCACCACACGATACTGCCCGGTCGGTTGTTGGCCATCAGGCGGGCAACCCGCTTCATCTGCGAGCCCGGCACGCCGGTGACCCGTTCGGTCTCCTCAGGCGTCCACTTCTTCACCTCGTTGCGGATCTGGTCCATGCCCCAGACGCGCTGACGGATGAACTCCTTGTCTTCCCAGCCGTTCTCGAAGACGTGCCAGAGAATGCCCCAGATCACGGCAACGTCGGTGCCGGGCCGGAACCGCATATACTCGTCGGCGTGGGCCGCCGTCCGGGTAAACCGCGGATCGCAGACGATCAGCGGCGCGTTGTTTTGCTCTTTCGCTTTCAAGAGATGCAGCAGCGAGACTGGATGCGCCTCGGCGGGATTACCGCCAATAATGAGGATCGCCTTGCTGTTGTGCATGTCGTTGTAGGAGTTCGTCATCGCGCCGTAGCCCCAGGTATTGGCTACGCCGGCGACGGTCGTCGAGTGGCAGATACGCGCCTGGTGATCGACGTTGTTGGAACCCCAGTAGGCCGCGAACTTACGAACCAGATAGGACTGCTCGTTGCTGTGCTTGGCCGAGCCCAGCCAGTACACCGAGTCGGGACCCGACTTCTCGCGGATCTCGAGCATCTTGTCGCCGATCTCGTTGATCGCGGTTTCCCAGGAGACCCGCTCCCACTTTCCGCCGACCATCTTCATCGGATACTTCAAGCGGCGCTCGCCGTGCGCGTGCTCGCGCACCGACGCGCCCTTGGCGCAGTGGGCACCCAGGTTGAACGGGCTGTCCCAACCGGGCTCCTGCCCGATCCACACGCCGTTCTGAACCTCGGCCATGACCGTGCAACCGACGGAGCAATGCGTACAGACCGATTTGATGACCTCGACCGCACCCTTGCCTGCCGCCGCTGCCTCGGCCTTGCGGACCGAACCGCCAGAGAACGCCGTCGCGGCGGCAAGGCCGCCTACGGCAAGACCGGAACTCCGGAGGAAACTCCGGCGGTCATAGGTCTTCTCTGCGGTCTTGGCAGCGAAAGTCGACAGACGAGGGCGTGACGCAACCTCGCTAGCCTTCTTCCTAAGCATTTCCAATCCCTCCCTGCACCATCCCTGAATTGAGTCTTCGGGATGTAGCGAACCGGTTAGCCCAATCCTGAAATCAGAAGCGGGTGGTCTCGTAATACGTCCGGATGTGGGCTGTTTCGCGATAGCCCGTTCCACTGGGTTCCGCCGCCTCGACCGTCGTCGGCCGGATGGCCGCCGCGGTCCCTGCCGCCGCCACGCCGAGCGCGGACAGCTTCAGGAAATCGCGGCGTGCGGAGACTTTCTGGTCGTCCTTCCGATCCTTCATGTCTCACTCCTCTTCACACGGCTGCCGACAGATTTTACCGGCAGCCAGACTCACTCTTCCATGGCAAAGGCCGCCGTCTCGATCTCCATGAACAACCGGCCAATCGTCCCGGCCGGTCGGTAGAGATCCGCAGACTTCGCGGCTTCGACATCAGCAAAAAAATGCCCCACCCACGGTGCAAGATGGCGTTCGAAGAACGCGCGCTGCAGCTTGACAGGCGCCGCCTCAATGAACCTGCCACGGATCAGACCCGCCATCATCTCGCACAGCGCAGCGATGTGGTCTTCCGGCTCGCTCACGCCCTCGGTCCGGACGATACCGAGGCGCGCCATGTCATCCCGCAGAACCGCCAGCGGCTTCTCGTTCAGGAAGCCGGTCAAATAAAATGATCCGTACGGCACCAGTTCGCCACGGCCGAGGCCAATGAATAGATCGCTGTACTCCCGTCGCGCCACCGCAAGCTTCGTGGCGCGCGCACGGGTCGCCAACCCGGCGAACGCCTGCCCCAACGGGGTGTCGTCGCCCTGCAACCGTGTCAGTTCGGAAAGCAGTGCGGACTCCGGTTCACGCCGAAACACCGCCGCAAGCATGTCGTAGACATTGGCTCGCAGCGCGTCCTCTTCGGACACCGAGGTCGCATCGGGATCAAACGTTTCGGCAGTGGCCGACACTCATCCCTCCCACCTGTTCGTTCCGCGGTCCCAGATTCATTCGGCCAGCGGTTGTGTACAATCTTAAGCCAATTTCAACGTCTCGCCAGATCTAATTGTTAAAATGCCCGTGAGTTCAGTCCTGGTCGCGAGCCCCCGGCGCAGCGAATACCATGTGACGGCGGCGAACGACCGCCTCTTCGACCGGGCGTTCCACCGGTTGCTCTTGCTCGGCATCCAGCTCAGGGGACCCGTCGTCGGTGATTGCCGACGCGTCAGCATCGTTCTCATTCGCCAGTGCGGCATCGTCGGCATCCATCGGGCTGTCTTCCGACTCCTCGGACTCGCCCAGGAGCTTCGCCTTCTCCAGCGCGTCCTGCAGGTAGGCCGCCGCGCCCCGACCGACTTGGTAGGTGGTCTTGAGGTTCGGTATCACCGTGGCAGCGTCGGTGTAGTCGTCATTGTACTCCACCAAGCCATCGAGATTTGCCAGCATCGGGTGCAGTTTCCACATGCGCCGCAACGCCAGATTCCTCAATCGCGTCGGGATGCCGGAACGCATGAACGCCGACACATCGTCCGCGACGGTCAGGCTGCTAGGATCCGGCAGTTCATAACGAGCCAGCAGTTCTTCGTCGGAGAGTTCCGCCTCGTCGACCGCATCCTCGGTCTCCGCCACCGTCGGCACGACTCTGGCGGCTTCCGGCGGGAGGGAATCGTCCGGTTCTTCCGGGAGCTGCTCCTTGGGTGTGAGCTTGCGGCGCGACCAGCGGGCCAGGAACCCGCCGTCGTCTCCACCGTCGCGGGTCGGCCGGCTCATCGTGGCCTCCTGACCGTCGGAGCTCGGAACACGTCGGCGGTCTGGCGAATGCGCGGGTCGCCCTTGCCATCCTCATTCAGGTCGACGTCAACCCGGTCACGCCGACGCTTCACGAACTCGGTATCGTGGTGGTGGGTGGCGACGAATGTTTCCAGCCACTCGAGCAGCACCGGCGGCAAGATCAGCCGCTCGATGATCTCCTCGGCGCTGTCCAGACGGTCCTGCACTTCGTAGGGCGACACCGTCACGAAGCTCGGCTCGAAATCCCACTCATCGGTCCCGGGTTCGCCTTCACGCAATCCGACATAGATCGCCGGTGCCCCGGTCTCCAGATTCGCGACATAGGCTTCCGTATCGGAGCGATAGACATGCATCGGCAGCGTGGCCGCGTGATATTGGATGCGGTCGGGCTCCTCGGTCAGAAGCCGCCAGCGAACGCCATTGTCAGCCCATGGCAGCACCCCGACGGGCTCCCAGGCCCATTCCTGCCAGCGATGATTGATCCGGCGCTTCTGGACGATGATGCCGACCATCATCGTCTCCTGCCTGTCCATCCCTGTCGGTCGTTCCTGCAACAGCCTGCTCCCGTCTTGGACCATGTCCCGCAAGCGCGCTCCTATGCAACGAGTCCGACACACTTTAGTGTCGATCGCAAGGGACCGAAGAACCCAACAGGCGCCCCGGCGAGGAGACCATACGGCATGCAGCGAGGCGATCGCACTGTCCTGATCTGCGACTGCGGCGGGACCATGGACATCGACGGTGCCAAGCTGTCGAAAGCGTGCGGGGGCACCGGCGGAACCGTGTTCACAGCATTGTGTCGACGCGAAATCAACCGGTTCACCGACGCGCTCGGCAATACCGGTTCGGTCGATGTCGCCTGCACTCAGGAAGCGCCGGTGTTCTCCGAGGTCGCCGAGGAGCATGACGCCGGCGACCGGGTGTCGTTCTTCAACATCCGAGAAGCCGCCGGCTGGTCCGACGAAGGCGCCTCCGCCCTGCCGAAGATGGCGGCACTGATCGCGGAAGCCACCGTACCAGTTCCCGCGTCGCGCAGCCTTACCCTGACGTCGGAGGGCACGTGTCTGGTCTACGGTCGCGGCCAGGTGGCGCTCGACGCGGCAGTCAAATTGTCGGACGGCCTGTCGGTTACCTGCATGCTGATCGACGCCGACGATACGATTCCGCCTGCAGTCGTCGATTTCCCGATCGTCGCCGGCCGAATCCGACAGGCAACCGGCCGCTTCGGAGCGTTCGCGGTGACAATCGATCGGTTCGCCGAGCGAAACCCGTCAGCCCGTACCGGTCTGGGCTTCGGGCGCCCGGCCGACGGCGCTGAGTCCGAGTGCGACGTCATCGTCGACCTGACCGGCGACCCGACGCTGTTCCCGGCACCGGAAAAGCGCGACGGCTACCTGCGGGCCGATCCGCGCGACCCCGCCGCGGTGATGTCGGTCGTGATGGAAGCATCGACCCTGGTCGGCGAGTTCGAGAAACCGATCTACGTCAACGTCAACGACAGCCTGTGCGCTCATTCACGCAACCGCAAGACCGGCTGCACCCGCTGCCTCGACCTGTGTCCCGCCAGCGCAATCGCCCCGGCCGGCGATGTGGTATCGGTCGACCCGGCACTGTGCGGTGGCTGCGGCTTGTGTGCCGGCACCTGTCCGACCAGCGCGATCACATACGCTTACCCAGACGTGCAGTCGGTGCATCAGCGGATCATGGCGCTGGCCAGCGCATACCGGGGAGCCGGCGGCAAGGCACCACGTATCTTAATTCATGACGACAAGACAGGATTTCAACTTATTGAACTATCAGCGCGATATGGCCGAGGTCTTCCAGCGGATGTGATTCCGCTGTCTATTAACGAGGTCGGCCAAGTCGGCCACGATATCCTGTTGAGCGCCCTTGCCCAGGGCTTCCAGGAGATCGTCCTGCTGACCGATCCGCGTCGACCCGACGACTACGCCGGCCTGGACGCGCAGATCGGCGTGGTCGAGGCATTGTTGACCGGCCTGGGCGATGTCGGGGGACGCGTACGCGTTCTGGACACCCCCGATCCCGACGCGTTGTCGGATGCGCTGTACGGGCACCGACCCGCCCAGACGCTGCCAGTGGCGACATTCGTGCCGCTGGGTCGCAAGAAGGCCATCACCCGACTGGCAGTCAAAGGCCTTGCCGCCGCCCTCGGGGCGCCGGACGAACCGCTGCCCCTACCCATTGGCGCGCCGTATGGCCGCGTCGTTGTCGATACCGAGGGCTGCACGCTGTGCCTGGCCTGCGTCAGCGCCTGCCCGGCCAGCGCGCTGCAGGACAACCCCGACAAGCCGCAGTTGCTGTTCCAGGAAGACGCCTGTGTGCAGTGTGGGCTGTGCGCCGCCACCTGTCCCGAGAAGGTCATCACGCTGGAGCCGCGCTACGCGCTCGCCGACTCCGCACTCTCGGCGCAGTTGGTGTTCGAGGACGAACCTTACCCCTGCGTGTCGTGCGGCAAGCCGTTCGGCACCAAGCGCTCGATCGAGGCCATCGTCACCCGCCTGTCCGGCAAGCACTGGATGTTCGCGACCGACGACCGCACCAAACTCATCCGGATGTGCGAGGACTGCCGGGTCACCACGCAGTTCCACAGCAAGGACAACCCGTTCGCCGGCCCACCCCGCCGGCTGCCGCGCACCACTGCCGACTACGAGCAGGCACGCGCCGAGGGCCGAGAGTTGGAGGACGACTGACGGCTATTTCGGAGTTGTCGCCCGGCACAACGCCTCGGCGCGGGACTTGAAGAGAGCCGCCTGGTCGGATTTGAAGATCCCGTCGGTCACGCCCTTGTCGATGGTCGCGTGGTGTTCGGAAATGCATCGCGCCAGCGGGTCGTCCTTGACCGCCCCCGGCCCCGCCAGCCAAGCGGACAGATCGTCGCGATGGATGACGGCCAGCGCACCGACCGCCGCCAGCATCACCGCAACCGCTGCCAACCGGGCAGCGGGCCGATCCAGCGGATGAGATGAATCGTTCTCATTCATGAGATTAATTTGATATCTTAAGCGGCAGATTTGAAACGATATTCTGTGGCTTCATTCGGATGACACCATCGGGGTCCATGGCAAGGCCGAGGTGTATCGACCGTCCCGCCACGTTGTCCAGCACCGCCGCCGTGTCGTCGATCTCCATGCTGAACAGCGCCACGATCTGCCGCAAGCGTCCCTCGTCCAGGGTTTGACCCTCGTACAGCGCGTTCAGGATCGCGTTCGCGTCCCGGTCCAACCCGATGTGCCAGACCCACCGCTCGTCATCGATCCGGCGCATCGGCGTCACCCGACAGGTGATTCCAACCAGATGAGCGACCCAGGCCTCCAGCGCCCGCGCCAGTCCATCGAGGCCCGGTTGCGGATAGGCGATGTCGATGGCGGTGTCGAAGCCGTCTGAGCGCGCCCAATACTCGTCGCTCGCCTCCTCGCCCAGTACGTCGATGTCGACCATCGCCGGCCGGCCGTCCCCAGCCTGCAGCGCACGGCCGGACTGAGCGTGCAGGTCGACTACGGCGAGGTCGGCCACCATGACGCGCTCGTCGCCCAGGGTGACCCGCTGCGGGCGAAAGAACAGTTCACCAGCCCGCACCCGGAACGGGTCGCGCGCGCCGTCAAGGGCCGAACGCAGAATGACGTGGGTCAAATGGTCGACGAACATCGGCGGAAAATCGATTCCGCCCTCGCGCACCACGTGGAGATAAGCTGCCTCAATCGATGGAAAGCGCGTCAGAAACGCCCGGAAGCGCAGGATGGCGCGGTAGTTGTCAGCCGCGTCGGGATCGGCCAGCGCCTGCAGTTCGGCCTCCGGGACCGGACGCATCGGATCGTCCAGCAGCGCGGCATGCAGTGCCAGTTCGCGGTCGCAGGACTCATCGACCGGCGCCACCTCGGGTCGACGCCAATACGCTGCGACGAAGGCAGGGGTCGGGGTCAGCCGGCCGGACTCATCCCGGTCGAGAAGACGAAAGCCCGAACTGAGCCAAAAATCGTGTGCGACCGTCATCGGAAGGTTCCATCCTCGTCGAACATCGACCAGATCGATTGCGCCGCGCCAGGATCGGCTGCCGCCACCCGGCGGAAGGCCTCGCGAACACCATCCGGCCCGAGTTCGCGGGTCACGGTCAAGGTCGTCCCGGCCTCGTAGGGCTCGCAGAGTTCGATCGCGAAACCGATCTCCTGCGCCGCCACCGGGCGGGCGGCCTCGCGGCTCGGTGCACCGTAACGTTCCACGAAGTGGTCGGCCAAGGCATCGACGAGCCGGGCAT
Organism: alpha proteobacterium BAL199; assembly: GCA_000171835.1. Taxonomy (GTDB): domain Bacteria; phylum Pseudomonadota; class Alphaproteobacteria; order Thalassobaculales; family Thalassobaculaceae; genus Thalassobaculum_A. The sequence continues at coordinate 173,683 of ABHC01000008.1, forward strand.
GAACCGTATCGTCGGCAGTGGCGACCGCCACGAAAGTGGTGCGCCCGAACCCCGCCAACCCGAGGAACCCATTGGCAAAAGCCTGGCGGCGCTTGCCGATCAACGTTTCGGTCGTGTCGTTGGCGAATTCGAAGCCACCCGGAACCGCCCACTCGCCGTCTTCGGCGGCGGTTTCGAACACCCGGCCGTCGGAATCGTCGAACCGTACCGCCCGCAGCAGCTTCACAGCGTCAAGTCCTCGAGGTGGTTCGCCAGGGAATCGGCCCGCGTGCCCACCGCATCCTTGAGCAACGCCCGGCCGTCCTCATCCAGACCGACAAAGACGGCGTCGCCGACCATCATTCCCGGTTCCGCCCGGGCTCGCCAGGCATCATGGATCGGACGGAATCCGTCTTCCTCCCACCGGCGCAGCCAGGTCAGGAAATGCCGGGACATCGACTCCAGCAAACGCGACACCGCGATCGGGCCGCTACCTTCTTCATACAGCGTCGTCTCACCAGGACGGTCGCCTGGTTCCGCCGATCCATCGTCTTCCAGGCGAAGGTCGAGGCCAACGACCAGCCAATCCGGTTCGAGCGCCGCATCGCGGTGCGACGCCGCCAACCGAACCCTCCCGGCGGCGGCCCCGTTGACCAGGATCGTGGTCGGCCAGCGGTACTCGACCGCTACCTCCGGCGGCGCCAGCGCCCCGATTGAATCGCCAATCGCGACCATCAAGGTGTGCGCCATCTGCACCGCACGGTCGAGCGGCACCTCCGGCGCCAGCGCAATCGCGAAACGCAGCCGGTCGCCGGGTTCGGCGTAGGCCACAAGCCCCGGATCACCACCGTCGACCATCGAACGGGCCGCGGTCACCGTTGGATCGTCACCCTGCCCGACCTCCTGCCCGGACAGCAGCGGCGGAAACACCGGCGGCCATCCTGCCTCCACCCATTCGTCGGTCATGCTGCCGCTTCCTCAACCGCCCGGATCACGGCGCGCGCGGCGTCGCGGAACGCCTGCGCATGGATGCTGTTCGGACGGGCGATCACGATCGGCGTACCGGAGTCGCCGCTCTCCCGGACCGCGACGTCCAGCGGGATTGCCCCAAGCAGCGGCACGCCGTGGCGCTGCGCCTCCTTGCCGGCACCGCCATGACCGAAGATGTGGTCGACCCGTCCGCAATCCGGGCACTGGTAGAAGCTCATGTTCTCGATCACGCCGAGGATCGGCACCTGGGCCCGCTGCAGCATGGCGATCGCCTTGCGGGCGTCGAGCAGTGCCACGTCCTGAGGCGTGCACACCACGACCACGCCATCCACCGAGGTCTGCTGAATCATGGTGATCGGCACGTCCCCGGTGCCCGGCGGCAGGTCGATCACCAGATAGTCGAGCTTGCCCCAGGCCACCTTGGTCAACATCTGGGTCAGCGCCGACTGCACCATCGGGCCGCGCCAGGCAATCGGCGTGTCCTCGGCTGCCAGCAGGCCCATTGAGATCAGCTTGACGTTGTAGTTCTCCAGTGGCGCCACGGTGTCTTGGGATAGCGGCTTCGGGCGACCGGTCACCCCGAGCATGCGGGGTTGCGACGGGCCGTACACATCGGCATCGAGCAGGCCGACCGACCGGCCCTCCAACGCCAGCGACACCGCCAGATTGGCCGCGGTGGTGGACTTCCCGACCCCGCCCTTGCCGCTGGCCACCGCAATCACATAGTGGAACTCGGCAAGCGGTTCGGACGAAACCGCAACCGGTGGCTCCATCATCGGGTTGCTGCTCCGCCGCGCGGCTCCAGCGGCGGAGTGTGCCGTCAGCAGACCGGTGGCGCTGGTCACCCCCGGCAACGCCTGAACCACCGCTTCCGCCCGCCGGCACAGCGGTTCCAGCGCCGCGCCGCGATGCGCATCGACCAGCAGGGTGAACCCGACATTGCTGCCGCGGATCGTCACGCTCTCGACCATGCCGGCACTGACGAGATCGACGCCACGCGACGGATCAACGACGGTCCGCAACGCCGTCAGAACGGCGTCCTCGGTGATCTCAGCCATGCGGGCTGGGCAGGACGATCTCAGCTTCGACGACATGCTGGAGATCGGTGCCCTCAAGAGTGATGACGGCGCGCGCCTTGCGGGTAGCCGGCGCACCGCCGGTGTTCGACGCCCGCGCTGCCCGCTCCAACTCCTGATGACCGGTCACACCGACCTGTTTCAGGAACTTGCGCACCGATCCTTCGAATGCGTCATCGCTCATCGTGTCATCCTCCCCAATCGTGTTTTGCGCACTGTAGGGGCCGTACCCGGGACCCGCAATCGATGCAACCGTGCATCGTCGATGTACGAAATTAGGCATTTTCCTGTCTTTAATACCGGTCAATCATCCGATCTGTACAGAGTGCATTCAATGCCTAGAATCCTGCACCACGGAAGGAAACAGGACAGTGCAGGACTTCGGCTCAGCCTTCGGGGAAGCGTTTCGCTTGGTGGTGGTGTTGGATCCGGCCCTGGTCGAGATCGTCGCCCTGTCCCTGCGTGTCAGCCTGACGGCAGTCTTGGCCGCTGGACTGGTCGGCTTGCCGATCGGTGCTGCCCTGGCGGTTGTCCGCTTTCCCGGCCGCAGCGTGGCCCTGGTCGGGCTCAACGCGCTGATGGGGCTGCCGCCGGTCGTGGTTGGTTTGCTGGTGTACCTCGCCCTGTCGCGGGCCGGACCGCTCGGGCCGCTCGGACTGCTGTACACCCCGACTGCAATGATCATTGCCCAGATGATCCTGGTGATTCCGATCATCGCCGCGGTCAGCCGACAGACCATCGAGGACATGAAAGACGAGTACGACGAGCAGCTGCGTGCGCTCGGCGTCGGTCCGTTCGGGATGGTCGCTACGCTGCTTTGGGATGCCCGATTCAGCTTGCTGACCGCCATGCTCGCCGGGTTCGGTCGGGCTGTTGCCGAGGTCGGGGCGGTCATCATCGTCGGCGGAAACATCAACCACGTGACCCGGGTAATGACGACGGCCATCGCCCTGGAAACCTCCAAAGGCGACCTGGCGCTGGCGCTTGGCCTGGGCCTGATCCTCCTGGTTCTGGCGATCACCGTGAACGCTGCGGTCATGGCCCTGCGCCGGACGGCAGGACATGCGTCCTTCGCTTGATTTCGCCACCGGCGGCGGTGTCGGCGACCAGCCGGTGGATCGCGTGCTGCCGATCCGCGGATCCGGGGTCTCGATCCGCCGCGCCGGTCGCACCCTGCTCGATCGCGTCGATCTGACCATCGAGCCCGGGCCGCTGACGGTGATTATGGGCCCGAACGGCGCCGGCAAGAGCCTGTTGCTGCGGGTCCTGGCGGCCCTGATCGAGCCGGACGACGGTGCCGTGTCCTGGGCCGGCACCGCGCCCAGTCGACGCCGGGCGCCCCGGCTCGGCTTCGTGTTCCAGAAGCCGGTGATGCTGCGCCGATCGGCCATCGACAACGTGCGCTACGCCTTGAAGGTCGCTGGAGTGCCGCGTATCGAGCGCGATAGCCGCGCGCTGGACGCGCTCGCAGGAGCCGGACTCGACCGGCTGGCCGGATCGCCGGCCCGGGTGCTGTCGGGCGGCGAGCAACAGCGGCTGGCAATTGCCCGTGCGCTTGCCACCCGGCCCGAGATCCTGTTGCTCGACGAACCGACCGCCAATCTCGATCCGACCGCAACGCTGGCGATCGAAGATCAGGTCCGGCGCGCGCACCAGGCCGGGACCACTGTGGCGTTCGTCACCCACGACCTCGGCCAGGCCCGGCGCCTTGCCGATCAGATTGTGTTCCTGCACCAGGGCCGGATCGCGGAACACGCGCCGGCCGCCCAATTCTTTGCACAGCCGTCCAGCGAGGCGGCCGCCGCATTCATCGAAGGGAGACTGATGCCATGAAACGTCTTGGCCTGACGCTGATGTCCGCTGCGCTGCTGGCTCTGCCGCTGCAGGAATCCACTGCGGCCGAGCGCTTCATCACCGTGCAATCGACGACATCGACCCAGAACTCCGGCCTGTTCGAGTCGATCCTGCCGCAATTCACCACGCAGAGCGGGATCGAGGTACGGGTGGTCGCGGTCGGCACCGGCCAGGCCATCAAGAACGCTGCCAACGGCGACGGCGACGTGTTGTTCGTGCACGCCAAACCGGCCGAGGAGAAGTTCGTAGCCGACGGCTGGGGCGTGAAGCGCTCCGACGTCATGTACAACGACTTCGTCTTCGTCGGCCCGCCCGCCGATCCGGCGAAGATCAACGGCGGCAACGACGCGACCAAGGCGCTGACGGCGATTGCCGATGCTAAGGCGCCGTTCGCATCGCGCGGTGACGACAGCGGCACCCACAAGAAGGAGAAGTCGCTGTGGAAGGCCGCCGGCATCGACCCGAGCAAGGCCAGCGGCGACTGGTACCGCGAAACCGGCTCCGGCATGGGTGCGACCCTCAACGCCGCCGTCGGCATGGGCACCTACGCGATGACCGACCGGGCCACCTGGATCTCGTTCAAGAACAAGGGCGACTACGCAATCGCGGTCGAAGGCGACCCAATCCTGTTCAACCAGTACGGCGTCATTCTGGTGAACCCGGCCCAGCACGCGCATGTGAAGGCGAAGGACGGTCAGGCATTCATAGACTGGCTGTTGTCGGTCAACGGCCAGTCAGCGATTGCGGCCTACAAGATCGATGGACAGCAACTCTTCTATCCGAATGCCGTGAAATGAGCCGGACGTTCTGTCCAGTGGTTGACGTTAATTCCGGGCAACTTGGCAGCGTGCGCACCAGGACCTAATGTCCGATAAGGACACTCGAGGAAGGATTTGAGACATGGCCGACGCCACCCGCGTTGCCTTCGTCACTGGCGCCGGGCGAAACATCGGCCGGGCCATCGCGCTTGCCCTGGCCCGGCAAGGTTGCGACGTCGTAGTCAACGGCCGCTCCGACCGCAAGGTCTGCGACGATGTTGCGGCTGAGGTGATAGCCCTCGGTCGTCGCGCCTTGGTGTTGATGGGAGATGTCGGCCGACCCGACGCTGTTGCAGGCATGGCCAAGGAGGCGCTGGCGACCTTTGGACGGATCCAGATCGTCGTCAACAACGCCGCGATCCGGCCGCAGAAGCCGTTTCTGGAAATGACCGACGACGACTGGCACCGGGTGCTGGACACCGACCTGAACAGCGCGTTCTACACTGCCCGCGCCTTCGGAGCCGGCATGGTCGAGGCCGGATGGGGCCGGATCGTGAACCTGACTGGCATGAACGCGATGCACGGCTACAGTGGCCGGGCGCCGGTCTCGGTCGCCAAGCATGGGCTGTGGGGGCTGACCAAGTCGCTCGCCAAGGAACTGGGGCCGAACGGCGTGACGACCAATGCCATTTCGCCCGGGCCGATCGACACCGAGCACGCTGATGCCGCGATGACCGCCCACATCCGCGAGCAGAAGAGCCGGATCCCGGTCGGCCGGCTCGGCACGCCCGACGACATTGCGGCACTGACCGCGTTCCTATGCTCCAATGCTGGCGGCTTCATCAACGGACAGATGATCGCGTCCAACGGCGGAGCCCAGACATGACCGCCGACCACCACGGCTTTCCCGCATGACGCTGACACCCCGCGCGAGCCTGAGCATCGCCAGTACCCTGTTGCGGGACCTCTGTGCGTACTGGGATCAGTGTCGCGCCGGCCGCGCGATGCCGTCACGCGCGGATCTCGACCCGGTCGATATCCCTCGCCTTCTGCCGACTCTGATTCTGTTCGATGTCGAACCGGACACTGAACGGTTGAAGGCTCGGTTGGTCGGTACCAGGATCGTCGAGATGTACGGCACCGACTACACCGGCCAATACCTGGACGAGATCGACTTCGGAGACCGCCGCAAAGCGATCCTCCACGACTACATGACCTGCTACCGCACGAAGAGCATGTACGTGTCGGAGCACACCTTCTGGACCATGCGTGACATCAGCTATCGGGTTGAGCGGCTGATCCTGCCGCTGTCCGACGACGGCGAGACCGTGACCATGCTGCTGTCCGGGCTGGACTTCGACGCCGTTGCCTCGTAGCGAGAGTTGGTCGCCGGCGGCGTTGGTGAGCAGGACGGGCCGGCTAGCGCTGGGCGGCTATCTGCGAGCTGTCGCGATTCGCCGCGAGACAGCAACGATCAGACGGGAACACCTAAGACACAATGCCTGTGCGCAAGATCAAGACCCACACGCACCTAAAAGCGCACGATTCAAGCAAACTCCGGTCTTGGGATTTCCAACCAAGTCGACCACAGTGTGGCTCCTCATCTCTGACAAACCATATGCAAACCGAAAGCGCCGATGAACCTGGGTCACCCACTCATTCCGATCTTGAGAGACCCTTCGAAGGTCGCAGGTTATCTAAAGTTGGCCAAAGCAATCGGGGCCGACAACAATGCGGCCGCCTGTACGGTCTTGTACCGACGAGCGTTGCTGGTCGAGCCGCTCAATGTTTATGCGAACGAGCAGATATTCGTAATCATGCGGGGGACAAACCTGCTCGCCCTTCGACGCATGGTTCGATGCCTCATAACCAATCCGGATTCATATTACGGACTTCTGTTCGGCGGCATACACCTTAGGAACAAGAACCGGTTGGCCGAGGCTGAGCGACTTCTGACCCGTGCCCAGGCAATCAACCCGCGAGCCAGTGAACCCAAGGAGCAGCTCTGGAAGGTCCGCTCAAACTGGGGGTGGGAAGGACGCGGTATGGTCGGGCGATTCACGCTGAAGGATGCGCTTGACGACGACGAGCAGTTCTATCGAACCGACACCACTCGGTTTTTTCCACGTCTCCGTGAGGAGTTTGACGATCTGGATACAGTCCTGCAGCGTGACGTGTTCCACGGATACCTGCCGGAGCGTCCTCTCATCCCCAACGACAAGCCAACCGTGGCTATGGGGTCCTGTTTTGCACAACACATTAGGCAGTTCCTTATCCGACACGGGAGACTCTCGGAGCATGTCCCGATCCCGGAGGGACTGAACAACACATTCGCGGTCCGTCAATTCGTTGACTGGATCGAAGGTCGGGACGAACTGGTTTTCTCCTATGAGAAAAGCACCGACGGCCGAATGCAGCGATGGGACGTTGATAAGGACCGAGGGTTGTTCCGTGCTGCGATGAAAAGCGCGGGTGCGTTTATCGTCACCATCGGGGTGGCTGAGGTCTGGCGGGATCGTTTGACTGGCGGGGTCTACTGGCGCGGCGTTCCCGAGGACCAGTACGATCCAGCACGGCACGAGCACGTGCTGAGCACGGTTGAAGAGAACATCGAAAACCTTAAGGCCATCACCGACGGCCTGCGGCGCATCGCCGGCGAAGTCCCGATTGTCCTAACACTGTCCCCGGTGCCGCTGCTCGCCACCATGCAGAAGGGGACGTCGATCTTCGCGGCAGACACCGTGAGCAAGTCGATTCTGCGCTTGGCCATTGAAGCGGTGGTAAGAGCGCCTGGTAGTCACGCCCGCTATTGGCCGTCGTTCGAGGCCTTTCGCTCGCTCGGCGCACATCTCGATCAGTCGATGTACGACGGCGAAGGCAATCCCCGTCACCCGAACACCGAGATGATTGGACGGATCATCAAGCTATTCGTCGATCACTACTTTGATCCGGCACGCGCCTGACGTGCATCCGCCCGCGGGCGCGTCGATCAATCGTCCCCCTTGCCTCCCCTGACGTGCCATGGCATCCCGGCACGATGGAAACCCGCGAATTCGACTATGTGATCGTCGGCGCCGGGTCAGCAGGCTGCGTGCTCGCCGACCGGTTGAGCGCTGACGGGAAGAACAACGTCCTGGTGCTGGAGGCCGGGGGCAGCGACCGCTCGATCTTCATCCAGATGCCGACGGCCCTGTCGATCCCCATGAACATGAAGCGGTTCAACTGGTTCTTCGAGACCGAGCCGGAGCCTGGGCTGAATGGTCGCCAGATGCATTGCCCGCGCGGCAAGGTGATCGGGGGGTCCTCCTCGATCAACGGCATGGTCTATGTGCGCGGTCACGCCCGCGACTTCGACGAATGGGAAGCGTCAGGCGCAACCGGCTGGGGCGGCCGGCATGTGTTGCCGTACTTCAAGCGGGCGGAAACCTGGATCGGCGGCGGAGACGCCTACCGCGGCGGCGACGGACCGCTCGCCACCAACAACGGCAACGCCATGCGCAACCCGCTGTACCGCGCCTTCATCGAGGCGGGCGTCCAGGCCGGCTATGGTGCCACCGACGACTACAACGCCGAGCGCCAGGAGGGTTTCGGCGCCATGCACATGACCGTCAAGAACGGCGTGCGCTGGTCAACCGCCAACGCCTACCTGAAGCCGGCCCTGAAGCGACCGAACCTGCACCTGGTTACGCGCGCCCTCACCCATCGCCTGACCAGCGAGGGCCGCCGGACAACCGGTGTCGAGTACTCAGTGGGCGGCGAAATCCGGACAGCCAAAGCGCGGCGCGAGGTGATCCTGTCCGCCGGTCCGATCGGCTCGCCTACCATCCTGCAACGCTCCGGCATCGGCCCCGTGGATCTGCTGCGAAGCAACGGCATCGAAGTGGTCGCCGACCGGCCGGGTGTCGGCGGCAATCTGATGGACCACCTGGAGGTCTATTTCCAGTTCCGCTGCACCCAGCCGATCTCGTTGAACGCCGAGTTGTCGCCATGGCGGAAGCTGCTGATCGGGTTGCGCTGGATCCTGTTCAAGGATGGCCTCGGCGCCACCAACCACTTCGAATCCTGCGCCTTCGTACGCTCACGCGCCGGGATCGAGTGGCCGGACATCCAGTACCATTTCCTGCCCGGCGCCATGCGCTATGACGGCAACGCGGCGTTCGACGGCCACGGCTTCCAGGTCCATGTCGGACCCAACAAGCCGCGCAGCCGGGGCAGCGTCACCATCGGGGGTGCCGCACCCACGGATTCACCGTCGATCCAGTTCAACTACCTGACACACGACCAGGATGTTGAGGACTGGCGCCGGGTGGTCACGATCACCCGCGAGATCATGGCGCAGTCGGCGATGGCGCCATATCGGGGCGACGAGATCCAACCGGGCGTCGGTATCACCGCCGACGCCGATGTCGACACCTGGGTACGGGCCAACGTCGAGAGCGCCTACCACCCAAGCGGCACCTGCCGGATGGGTGCGGTTGACGATCCGCTTGCCGTCGTCGACCCAGACCTGAAGGTGATCGGCGTGGACGGCCTGCGAGTGGTCGACAGTTCGATCTTCCCGTCCATCACCAACGGCAATCTGAACGCCCCCACCATCATGGTCGGCGAGAAGGCATCGGACATCATTCTTGGCAAGCAGCCCCTGGCACCGGCTAACCTGCCGGTCTGGATCGCGCCGAACTGGCAGGACCAGCAACGCGAAACGCCCGCGTCATCAGGGAGCTAGAGAGGCCCGTGCAATGTCGCTGCTCTTGCGTCAGCGCCGATAACCACCAGGCGGCGACACTGGATCGGCACGGCCAGTCACGTCACTCGATGAAACTGGCTGAGTCCTCCTCAAGCCCGACCGGAGATCGTCGCCCAGTCACCTCCGCCGCTGGCAGCCGAGCTACCGGTACCCGAGCCGGACGCCTTACCCGCAGTGTTGTCACTGCCCGGCGGAAGCTTTGGAGCCGACTTCAGCAGGTTGACGGTTCCCGGAACCCAACCGATATACGGCGGCGCAATACGCAAGCGCGGATCCACCGATTTTGTCGCCATCGCACTGTCTCCTCTGCCAAGTCAAAGACTGTGTTGTTTGCCACATACAAGATCGGGCATTCCGCTCCGTATTTCCAGAGTTTCTGCCAGATTAAATCATTTGTAATCTTCAACTCGACCTCGACCAGCCGGGTCGAAGGATGAATTGGTCAGTGGACGATGCCGACGTCCTGATCCTCGGCGCCGGCGCCGCTGGGCTGATGTGCGCGATCGAGGCCGGCAAGCGCGGCCGCCGGGTGGTTGTGCTGGACCAGTCGTCGAAGCCGGCCGAGAAGATCCGGATCTCCGGCGGCGGTCGCTGCAATTTCACCAACCGTCACACCACACCGGCCAACTTCCTGTCGAACAACCCGCGGTTCTGCGTGTCAGCGCTGCGCCGCTACACTCCGCAGGATTTCATTCACCTGATCGATGCACATGGCATCACCTGGCACGAGAAGACCCTGGGTCAGTTGTTCTGCGATCACTCGGCCCAGCAGATCATTGACCTGCTGCTGGCGGAATGCGCGGCTGTCGGCGTGGAAATCCGCCTTAGCCAGCGCATCCGCGGAGCGGCCAAGCCGGACGAGCGGTTCTCAATCAGCACCGACGCCGGGCTGATCCGCTCGGAGTCGCTGGTGGTGGCGACCGGCGGCCCCTCAATCCCGAAGATGGGGGCATCCGGTTTCGGCTACGACGTCGCCCGCCACTTCGGCCTCACCGTGATTCCGCCACGCGCCGCCCTGGTTCCGTTGACCTTCGGCCCGGAGGTGCTGGCGTGGAGCAAGGACCTCTCCGGTGTCTCGGTCGATTCCGAGGTCGGTTTCGGGAAGACCCGGTTCGCCGAGGGACTGCTGTTCACCCACCGTGGGCTCAGCGGCCCGTCGATCCTGCAGATCTCGTCGTACTGGCAGGACGGCGAGGCGATCGAGGTCGATTTGGCGCGCGGAATCGATGTGTTCGACATGCTGAAGCGGGCGCGCACTGAACACGCCAAGCGCGAGTTGGGCACCGTGCTGGCGGGCATCGTGCCGAAACGCCTGGCAGACCGCATCGTCGAGGAGACCGCGGTGAACGGGCGGCTGGCCGATCTGAGCGACAAGCGACTGCGGGCCGTCGCTGACCGGATCAACCGCTGGCGGATCATCCCAAACGGTACCGAGGGCTACCGCACCGCCGAGGTGACCCTCGGGGGCGTTGACACCGACGGCCTGTCGTCGAAAACCATGGAGGCAAAAGCCGTCCCGGGCCTGTACTTCATCGGCGAGGTGGTCGACGTGACCGGCCATCTCGGCGGCTTCAACTTCCAATGGGCCTGGGCGTCCGGCCATGCCGCCGGTCAGGCGGTGTGATCGCCTGCCTCGGCAACCAGTTCACTGGTCTCGACAATGCGGACGCTCCGGCGTCCGACGCCGTCGGTCTGCACCACAGCGGCCCAGAGGTCTCGTTTGCTGTAGACATCAGGCAGAGACCGAACTCCGGCGATGCGAAATTCAAGCGACCCCCGCGGCTTTGGAGTCTCCCGAACGACTTCGGTGGAATGTGCGACCAGTTGGTGAAACGCGATGAACCCACCCGCCTTGATCCGCGGGGCCACGAAGGCCTCACCGCCGAGGTCCTCGTAAATCCGTTCGACCGTCCGCCGATCAAAGAAGATATCGACGGCCGCCCCCGGCCCGTGCTTGGCGATTCGCGCATCGTACTCGGCACGCCAGATCCCATAGAGTTTCAATGGGTCCGCCTCTGGGCTGAGGAAGGTCAAACCCGGAACACCGTTTCCGAGGTCATCCAGCGGCACCCAGACGTTGTAGACTTTGCCGCCCAGCCCCAGAAAACTGGCATCGAAGTGCATCTCCAGATGGCTCTTGGTCGACGCCGGGTCGTGGTAGCGGAACGAGCAGTTCCACAGCAGGAAGCAGTAATCGTCGGGGAACTGCTCGGCGGCGAAATCATGGGCGCCGGAGTTTAGGAACGCCCCGATCACTGCTGTCAGGGGTGCCGGCTCATTGCGACGGCGCAGCTGGTCGAAACCGATCGAGTTGGCGCGGTTCTGCCGATCACTCATGAACGGTCGGCAGGCGTCCATCGCCGAACGCAGCTCGGTCACTTGATGCGCCGAGAATGCCTGCTCGACCACGACCGGCGCAAAGCTGGGTAACGGCATCGTCGGCCCTTCTCCTGGTACGAACCGTTGTTCCGCCTCGAACCTCCTACCATTGGGAACCTCGGAACGCGATCCTGCTTTCGTCGGATCGCGCATCGACTACACTCCGACCGGAAAAATCAGTCATTGAGGGAGATACCGCCGATGGCCGCCGACGCGACCTGGGACTACATCATCGTCGGCGCCGGCTCGGCCGGGTGCGTGTTGGCGAACCGCCTGACCGAGAACGGCCGCTACAAGGTGCTCCTGCTGGAGGCCGGCCCCAAGGACCGCAGCCTGTGGATTCCCATGCCGGTGGGCTTCTACAAGCTGCTGACCAGCAAAACCTACAACTGGGGATTCGTGACCGAGCCGGAGGCTGGCACCGGCAACCGGCCGATCGCCACGCCGCGCGGCAAGACCCTGGGTGGGTCGAGCGCGATTAACGGCGTGCTGTACGTGCGCGGCCAGCCGCTCGACTACGACACCTGGAGCCAGCTCGGCAATCGCGGCTGGTCGTACGATTCGGTGCTGCCGTATTTCCGCAAATCGGAGACCTACACCAACGGCGGCGATGATTCCCGGGGTACCGACGGTCCGCTCGGGGTCACCGAGACGACCGAGCGCCACGAGTTGCTGGACGCCTTTGTTGACGCGGCGGAGTCCCAAGGGTTTCCACGCAACAGCGACTACAACAACGGCGATCAAGAAGGCTTCGGCTACTATCAGCTGACCGCCCGCGGCGGCCGGCGGGTAAGCACCGCCAAGGCATTCCTGCACCCAGCAAAGGGGCGGGCCAACCTCACGATCGAAACCGGCGCCTTCGCCACCGGCCTGCTGTTCGACGGCACCCGCGCAGCGGGAGTCGCCTACACCGTCAACGGCCAGAAGCGCGAGGCCCGGGCCGGGCGGGAGGTCATCCTAGCGGCCGGTGCGGTGCAGTCGCCGCAACTGCTGGAGTTGTCCGGGATCGGCGCGCCCGAGATTCTGAAGCGCCAGGGCATCGAGGTTCGCCACGCCCTGCCCGGCGTCGGCGAGAACTACCGCGACCACTACGGCACAAGGATGCGCTGGCGGGTCACCAAGCCGATCACCCTGAACGAACTGACGCGCGGGCCGAATCTGGTCCGGGAGGTGATCCGCTGGGGGCTGACGGGCCAGGGCGTGTTGGGCTATGGAGCGGGCATCATCTTCGGCTTCGTGAAGACCCGGCCGGAGTTGGAGACCCCCGACGTGCAGTTCCACCTGGCGCACGCCAGCTACGCCGACGCGGCCACCCGCAAGCTGGAGAAGGAGCCGGGCATGACCCTGGCCGTCTGCCCGCTACGTTCGGAATCCAGGGGCAGCATCCACATCAAGTCGGCCGATCCCGCCGCTCCTCCGGCGATCCGGGGCAATTTCCTGTCCGACCCGGTCGACGTCGCGGCGATCGTGGAGGGCATGAAGATCGGCCGGCAGATCGCCGAGGCCGCCCCGCTCGACCCCTACCGGGCGTTCGAAATGACGCCGGGACCGGACTGCGCCACCGACGCCGATTTCGAGGCCTATGCCCGGCAGACCGGCCAGACCCTGTATCACATCGTCGGCACCGCCAAGATGGGCCCCGCCACCGATGGACAGGCGGTGGTCGACGACCGCCTGCGGGTCCATGGCGTGCCCGGCCTGCGGGTGGTTGACGCCTCGATCATGCCGACCCTGGTCTCCGGCAACACCAACGCGGCGGCAATCATGATCGGCGAAAAAGGCTCGGCGATGATTCTGGAGGACGCACAGGTATGAGTGTTCCAACCGGTCTGCGCGACCTCGCCGAGCATCTGGCCGACACCGCTCGCTCCATCGTGCGCGACGGTCGCGACCGGCTGGCCATGGACATCAAGGCGGACGGCAGCCCGGTCACCGCTATCGACCGAGCGGTCGAGAAGGCACTGCGCGATACCCTGACGCGCGAGGCGCCGGACCACGGGGTGCTGGGCGAGGAGTTCGGGCCCCAGGGACTGGACCGGGAGTACGTCTGGGTACTGGACCCGATTGACGGCACCAAGCATTTCGCCGCCGGCCTGCCGACCTTCGGGGTGCTTATCGCACTTTGTCGCAGCGAACGGCCGGTGCTCGGCATCATCGAGCAACCGCTGACCGGCGAGCGCACCCTGGGAATCGTCGGCCAAGGTTGCTGGCTGAACGGTCGAGAGGTGATGACCAGCGGCAAGACCGATATTGCCGAGACGATCGCCGCCATCGCCGACCCGGACGCCTTCGACGCCGCTCACGATCCAGGCATCCAGCGCCTGCGCACGGCAACGCGTTGGAACGTCTGGGACACCGGCTGTCTCGGTTACGCGTCGCTGGCGCGCGGCGCGGTCGACATCGTGGTCAACGGCCCTAACCTCGACCCCTTCGACATCTGCGCCCTAGTCCCGGTGATCGAAGGTGCCGGCGGCGCGATCACGGCTTGGAACGGCAAAGCGCTGACCCTGCACAGCTCCGGCGCCATCGTCGCATCAGCCAGCGCCGGCTTGCACGTTTCGGTCAGAAAGCTCCTGGCCGCCGCCTGAGATCAAGCAAACCGCCTCGGGGAACAATACCGGGCCCCAGGCGTTCCCCAATCTACCGACGGGACTTGCTCGTCGAAACCGATCAGTGGGGACGCCATGACCGATGCATCACAGACGCCGGACCGCGCCGTCGAGGACCGCGCGCCGGCCGCTCACACCGTCCAATCGAACATCGGTGCTGTGCGCGCCGAGGAGCACGGCGCTCCGGCGCCAAGCCAGAGCATTGCCACCAAGCTGTTGCTGGTCGTCCTGCTGCTGGGCGCCGTTATCGGCCTTGCAACGATGTTCGGTCCCTGATCGCTACCGCGAGCCGTAGCTCTTGGACATGCCGGCCGACGGGTCGGCGAACGCGCCATAGGGCGGGTATGGGTAGCGCAAGCCGTTCTTTGCCAACTCCCGCAGGCCGTCGACACCGCGCGCGAACTCGTCGGGCGGACAGGCCATCAGCAATTCATCGTCGGCGACCCCGCCGTAGCGTCGCTCGGCGTAGCACGGGATCGACAGGCTGGTCTCCCGCGTCGCCAGCGCCCTGCCCCAGCTGTCGGCACAGGCACTCTCCCCCGTCACCTGAAAGTCGTAGCGCCGGTAGGACCGGTACTGCAGGCCGTTGATGAACAGGATCATCTGGCCCGGCGTTGCGTAGAACAGGCAGATGTCCGGCGGGTCGAGCCGGCCGGAGCGCAGCGGCGACGCCGCCAGTCCCGAATAGCGGCCGGCTGCTACGCGCGGCATCTGCGCCTGGTGGGCGGCGGCGGCCTCCCGATTCTCAAACCACACCCCGGTCATGTTCTCACCCGAGGACAGTTTCTCCGGCACCGGCTCCAGTCCGATGTTGGCACCACAACTGGCGTTCGGCCTGAGGTTGTCGCGCACGATGCCCAGCGTGAACCCAGCTGTGCGAACCTGGGTGACCAGTTGGCAGGTGGTAAAGTCGCGCCCATCGCTTGGCTTGCGCAGGCCCGGAATCGCCTCCATCTCGGCGGCGTCCTCGAACAGTTTCATGCCGAACGGCAGGGTGCGCAGCCGCAGCAGCTCCGACAACGCCTCGGCCTCGGCCTTCAGCTCGATCCCGGTCGGCATCGGTCCCGTCTCCCGCGGCGGGATCGGATCGAGAGTGTCGGGCATTTCGGCCTCCTTGGTTGCGCGTTTCCCCGTGCTAGCTTGCATCCAAGCGGAACAATCGCGCCGCGTACAGGGAGGAAGACAGAATGGGACAGGCGTTCGACGGAATTCGGGTGATCGATTTCACCCAGGTGCTGTCGGGGCCGTTCCTGACCCTGCAGCTCGCCCTGCTCGGCGCCGAGGTGATCAAGGTCGAGCCGCCAGTCGGCGGGGACCAGATGCGTGACCGCATGCTGCCGAGCCCGCACGCGTCGCACGGGATGGCGTCGCCGTTCCTGGCGCTAAACCACAGCAAACAGAGCCTCGCCCTCGACCTGAAGGACCCGCACGGCCGGCTGATCGCCCTCGACCTTATCAGGGGCGCCGACGTGGTGGTGCACAATTTCCGCGCCGGCGTGATCGACCGGCTCGATCTGGGCTGGGAGGCGGTGCAGGCGGTCAATCCGACACTGGTGTACTGCGCGCTGACCGGCTACGGCTCGACCGGGCCGAAGGCCGCCGAGGCTGCCTATGACGGCGCGGTGCAGGCGGCGTCCGGGATGATGGCCAGCAACGGCCACCCCGCCTCCGGACCGACCCGCACCGGCTACTTCCCGGTCGATCTGTTCACCGGAGCCTGCGGCGCCTTCGCGGTCGCCGCCGCGCTGTTCCGGCGCGAGCGCACAGGCGAGGGCCAGTACGTCGACCTGTCGATGCTGGACGCCGCGCTGGCGATCCAGGCGCCGTCGGTGTGCCAGTACACGGTCGACGGCACGGTGCCGGACCTGATCGGCAACAGTTCGGCCACCCACCTGCCGACCGCCGATTGCTTTCCGACCGCCGACGGGCTGGTGCTGATGTCGGCCACCATGCAGCACCACGCCGAAGCGATCTTCGACGAAGCCGGCATCGGCGATCTGTTGACCGACCCGCGCTTCGCCGACACCGCATCCCGCCGCACCAACGCCGCCGACGTCCGCGCCACCATCATCGAGGCGTTCGCCGCCGACACCGCCGCCAACTGGGCCAAGCGGCTCGGCCGGCGCGGGGTGCCGATCGCCAAGGTCAACTCGATTGCGGAGGCCGTCGCCGAGCCGCAACTCGCCCACCGCAACATCCTGATGGAGGTACCGGCGCCGCGTGGCTTCGACGCGCCGATGCAACTGACCGGGGCGCCGTTCACCACCGACGCCGACGGGCCGACGGCATCCTGCGCACCGCCGGTGCTGGGCCAGGACGGCAATACGGTTCTGCGCGGACTTGGACTGAGTGAGACGGATATTGGAGACCTGCGCGGTGCCGGTGTCGTCGGCGGTCCGCCCGATTGAGCGAATGCCCGTCGTCAGTCGGCGTAGAACGTGTGAGCGCCGATCTGGGCGACCCGGGTTAGGCCCTGGGTCCAATCGGGATCGCCAAGCCGGGCGGCGTGGAAGTACAGGGCACCACCGGTACGATCCCGCAACGTGCCCATCAGCGCCTTGGCCGCCACCATGACCGAGGCTTTCAGCGCTTCGGGATCCTCGATCTTGCCCGGCTTGCGGGTCCAGGAGAACTGCCCGGGCTGGAAAATCACACCGGTCAGCGTGCCCGGCCAGCGCCCGTCCTTCATCCGGTTCAACGTGACGTGGGCGACCGCGGCCTTACCCGATACACCCTCGCCCCGTGCCTCGTAATAAATGTTGAGGGCCAGAAGCAGCACGTCGCGAACCGACACGTCGTCCGGAAGATCGATGGCGATCTGGTCAAGCGCATCCGACGCTTTCACCAGCTCGGCGCTCAACACCTTGGTATCGTAGTACGGTCCGGCGACCGTCGACGAAGCCCGCACCGGTGCCACGTCGGCCAGAACGCCGAAAACAATCAGAAGAATTGTTGCTGCGATAAAACCGCCGCGCCCCAGCACCGTTCCGGGTCCACACCTCTGCCGACACAAACCCGGCCGATCGACCGGACCAATGGCTATTAGCCGATTTGCGGAGCCAAGGCGAGAGGGGACGTCACGCCCGGGTGACGGCTCCTCGGTGCGCAGAGTCAGCCAGCCAGACCAAGTCCTTTCAGTGCCTCGCGGATCCGTCCCTGATGTGATGCGTCGGGCATCGTCATCGGCTGGCGCGGCAGACCCGAGGGACAACCTTGGACACTCTGCGCGTACTTCGTGGAGGCTGGCAGGTTGTCGTGCGGCATCAGCGCGTTCCACAACCGCAGCAGCTTGAGGTGCAGGTCGAGCGCCTTGACGTGATCGCCGGCCTTCACCGCCTCCCACAGATCGACCGACGGACGCGGCGCCGCCGACAGGATCGCGGCGATCGATCCGTGCGCGCCCAGCGCATAGGACGGGTACATCAGGGCATCGACTGCGCTGAAGATCCGCTTGCCGGGCTTCACGTCGGCCATCAGGTCGGCGAACAGCTTCAGGTCGCCGGCCGACTGCTTGACGCCGATGACGTCCGGCACCTCGTCCATGATCCTCAGCAACAGCGCCGGCGACAGGTAGGTCCACGGCACCACGTTGTAGATGATGATCTTCTGCCCGGTCTCGCCGGCAAGGGCGCGAAAATGCTCGACCATAGCCTCGTCGCTCGGGCGGAACAGATAGTGCACCGGCGTCACCTGCAGCGCCGCGGTCTGGAGATCCGCAACCATGCGTCCGCGCCGGACCGCTTCTCGGGTGCTGTCGGTGATAATCCCGGCAACCACCGGAACCCGGCCGGCCGCCGCTTCGGTCGATGACTGGACGAGGTCCCTGAACTCTTCGGCCTCCAGGGTCTGGCCCTCGCCGGTGGACCCGCCGACCGCGACACCATGCGCGCCGTTTGCGATCAGCCAGCCGATCTGTTCGGTCGCAGCCGAGAAATCGATATCACCCGCCGCGTTGAACGGCGTCGTCGCCGGTGGGATCACGCCTGCCAGATCCGACATTACACTCTCCGAATTCCACAATATGGAATAATACTTGGTTACGGTTCTCCAATGAGTATTCATTTATCCGACTTATTCGTCAACAACTGGACACGAAAGCTCTGGACACAACTCAGTCGTTCCATAATATGGAACAATGACTGATCAACAGCCATCCGCCATGAAGTCTCTGCACAAGGCCGTGGCCGTGCTCGACGGTTTCAGCCGTGCGGAACCGTCGATGACACTCGGCGCCATCGCAAGTCGTCTCAAGCTCCCGAAGGCAACGGCCCACCGGTTGCTTGCTGCCCTGCGGGACGCAGGGTTGGTGGTCCAGGACGGCACCCGCGACCGCTACCGCCTTGGCCTGAAATTGGTTGCGCTGGGCAACGTCGTTCTGTCGGACTTAGCCCTGTTCCATGTCGCCGGACCGCATGCCGAGCGACTGGTGAACCAGAGCGGCGAGACCGCGCATCTCTGTGCATTCGACGGCTTCAACGTCATGTCGATCGACCGGCGCGAAATGCAACCGGCGCGCAACGAACTGGTCACGATCGAGCGGGAGCCACCGCACTGCACCAGCACCGGCAAGGCAATCCTGGCGTTCCAGCCAGACGCCGTGGTCGACCGGGTGATTGCTGCCGGGCTCGAGACGTTCACCGGCAACACCATCACCACCGCCGAAGCACTGCGCGAGGATCTGGACCAAGTCCGCGAACGCGGCTACGCGCTGGACCTGGAGGAACGGCAGTACGGCATCCGCTGCGTCGGCGCCCCGATCCGTGGCCCGGACGGTGCCGTGATCGGAGCGATCAGCGCCACCGGTCCGACCGAGCGCCTGCCAACCAACCGCCTGCCGATCCTGGCCGAGATGGTGGTCGCCACCGCTCGATCGATCTCTGAAGCCCTCACGACCCGCACCGGCTGATCGTCACTTCTCCGGAATGGTTCCGTCATAGGCGACGGCATGCTCGGCGGTCTCCCAGATCACCCGCATGGCCGGCTTGTGCTGCTCCTCATGGATATGCCCGACCAGCCCGGCGCAGCGGGTGATCAGGGCGAAGCCGCGCAGAATTTCGGCCGGCACGTCGCAATCGCCGAGACAGGCGGCGATGGCGCCGGTGGCGTTGATGGTGATGTGCTTGCCGTAGACTTGGTCGATCGCCGCCGACAGGGCCAGGATCGCGTCGACATGGCGACCGGCGATGCCCTGCTCTCTCGCCACATCGAACAGCCGGATCGAACGCGGGTCGTCGGGCCTGTGCATATGGTGGCCGAAGCCCGGCAGCGGCTTGCGCGCGGTGCGGTGATCCTGCGCGATCCTCAGCGCTGCGCCGGCGACACCTTCCGGTGCCGCCAGGATCTCGGCCAACAGCGCCGCACAGCCCTCCATGGTACCGACGAACACGCTGCCGACGCCCATCAATCCGGCCGCCACCCCGGCTTGCATGGCTTCCGGTGCGCTTGAGTAGATAAGCCGGGTCGCCAGCGCGCTCGGTGTCAGGCCGTGCTCCATCAGCGTCACCAGACAGGCGTCCACGACCGAACTCTGGGCCGGAGTCGGCATGCGACCGAGGATCTGGAAGTAGATCATGTCCGTGAAGCTGAGCTTGCCGATCAACTCGCGGCACAGGCTCCGGTCGCGGATGTAGATGTCCTCGTTGGTGTGGGTGGCGATGCTGGTGGTCTGGGTATCCGGCATGAAACTCATCAGGGGTACTCCGTCTCGGGCGGGGCTCTCCGAGCGACAGTCCGACGAACCGGCCGATCCGGCAACGCCTTGATTGCAGGAATCAACCAAGCCCGGCGAGCAAGCGGGCAGTATCGTGATTTGCGTCGACCGTTCCGCTGAAGAAGGATCCCCGCCTTGCCCCTACCCGATCCGATCGTCGACGCTTTTCGACAACAGGCCGACGCGTGCCGCGACCTGGGTTCCCCATTCAACGCGATGGTCTGTGATTTACTGAGCGACAGGCTGGAGCCGGGTTCGGCCTTCGGTCAGCGGATCGCGAACTGGCCGGGACAGCCGGTGGCCGACGCCCTGGCATTGCGCGCGTGCGGCAGCCTGCATGGGTTGATCCGATCGGGTCGTTGCCCGGCCCTCATGGCCGCCTACCCACCTACCCCCGGTACACCGGACGCTGTCTGGACGGCGATCCGGACAGCGATTGCCGAGCAAGACGGGTTTCTGACCCGGTACCTCGACAGTCCTCCGCAAACTAACGAGGTCGCCCGATCCAGCATGATCCTGGGCGGTTGCCTGACCATCGCTGAGACCTTCCGTTTGCCGCTTGAGATCTACGAGATCGGCTCCAGCGCCGGACTGAACCTTGGTTTCGACCACTATCACTACGACCTTGGCGGGAGGTCTTGGGGATCGCCGACGTCCAAGGTCCGGATCGTCACCAAATGGGAAGGCCCGGTACCGCTGGACGTTCCCTTGACGGTCGTCCGGCGCGAAGGGTGCGACCGCAATCCGCTCGATCCCGGTTCTTCGGCCGACCGGGATCGCCTCCTCTCCTATATCTGGCCGGACCAGAGCAATCGCCTCGCCCGCATCGACGCCGCCCTGCAGGTCGCGGCAAGCGCAAACCAGAACGTCGACAGAGCCGATGCTGCCGACTGGGTCGAACAGCGCCTTGCTCGGCCATGCACGCCCGGCCGGGCTCGTGTCCTGATGCACACCATCGTCTGGCAATACCTGCCGGCCGATACCCAGCGCAGGATCGAGGCCGCGGTATACCAAGCTGGCGAAGTCGCTTCTGGAGACGCGCCGCTCGCCTGGCTGAGGGTCGAACCGGACGGCGTTCCGGGCTCGGCTGGTATCCGACTCTCCCTCTGGCCGAGCGGCAAATCCCTGCTGCTCGGGCGTGCCGACTATCACGGACGCTGGAGTCGCTGGAATGCAATGGCACAACAGTCCGAAACTTCAGCCCAAACACGTTAACATTTTATTATCTTATTTTTGATCAAAATCCCGTCGTAATATCAGCGAGGGGGCTGTCAGCGTGTCGAAGAGTCTGTGGAATATCCAGAATCGGATGATTGGAGTAGCAGCCGCAGCGGTGCTGGCCATCATTGCACTGGGCGGCATTCAATACCTCTCGGCTGAGGCCGTCCGAACCAAGACCGCCGACGCAACGGGCCTGAATCATGCCATCTCCTTGCTCAACGAAGCCCGCCTGCAGAACGTCGAGATGGTTCTGGCAGCGATGGACTCCATCGTCGACCGCGCCGAAGGCGTGATTCAGCCCGAGCGCCAGCAGGTAATCGGCAAGGCCGTTGACTACATCAACGCCCAATTGGACGGCATCATCGCGCTCGGCAATCGAACCAATGCCGGTCCGGTGGTCAAGGCCCTCAAGTCCGACTTCGCCGCCCTCGCCAAGGCAATCCAGACCGATCTGCGCACGGCGATCGAAACCAACGCGGACGATGCCGCTTTCGCGCGCATCGACGATGTGATTGACGCCGCCGGTGAACAATTCACTCAGTCACTGACGCTGATCAACGAGAACGCCAACAAACTCTTGGAAAGCCGTCTCGTGGAAGCCGAAGCAGCAGTGGAACGCTCGGTGACCGCGGCCGTTGCGACGTCACTTGCCGCACTTGCGATCTTCCTGCCTCTGGTGATTTTCGTCACCCGCAACGTGGTGGGCGGACTGTCCGGACTGACCACTGCAATGACCAGTCTGGCTGCAGGTAATCTCGAGACCGTGGTTCCGTTCATCACCCACAAAGACGAGTTGGGCACGATGGCGGGTGCCGTCCAGGTCTTCAAGGACAATGCAGGCGAGATCAACCGGTTGCGGGACGACCGTGAACGGCAAGAACGTGCGGCCACCGAGGAGCGCCGCAGCACCATGATGAAGCTGGCAGCCGAGTTCGAAGCCTCGGTCAAGAGCGTGGTTGACACGGTCTCGGCGACGGCGAACGAGATGAGCGACGCCTCCGGTCATGCTGTCGAAGCAACCGGAGAGGCCGTGCGCGAGGCATCCGCCGTCGCGTCATCCTCGGAGCAGACCAGCGGAGCGGTTCAGGCTGTTGCAACCGCAGCCGAAGAGTTGAGCAGTTCGATCGCCGAGATCAACCGTCAAGTCAGCCAGTCGGCCCAGGTAACCCAGGAAGCCACCAGCACCGCGCAAGCGACCAATGACGAGGTCCGCAGCCTCGCCGCCGCCGCCGACAAGATCGGTGACGTCATCTCCCTGATCCAGGACATCGCGGAGCAGACCAACCTGCTGGCTTTGAACGCGACGATCGAGGCGGCTCGGGCCGGCGAGGCCGGAAAGGGCTTCGCGGTCGTGGCGTCCGAGGTCAAAAGCCTGGCGAACCAGACCGCGCGCGCCACCGAGGAGATCTCCGGGCAGATCGCCGCGATCCAGTCGGCGACGACCAACGCCGTGAATGCCATCGGCCGGATCACGGCGACCACCGACCAGATCAACTCGATCACGGCCTCCGTCGCCGCCTCGGTCGAAGAACAGGGAGCCGCAACCCAGGAAATCTCCCGCAGCGCCCAGGAGGCCGCCAGCAACGTCCAGGAAACCGTTGAGACGATCCGTCGTGTCAGCGAACAGGCCGAAGAAACCGGCCGCTCGGTGCAAAGCGTGTCATCGGCGGCCGGACGGCTGGAGACGCAACTTGGCTCGCTGAAAGGTCAGGTCGAGACGTTCATCGCCCGCATACGGTCGGCCTAGACCCACTCACGAACCGGATCAGTTACCGAGGTCGGCCAACCGCTTTTCCAATTCGTGGCGTTGGATCTTGCCGGACGCGCTACGCGGGAAATCATCGTGATCGATGAAGTGGATACCTTTCGGCTGCTTGTAGCCGGCCAACTCGTCGCGGCATCGACGGTGCAGGTCGTCCGCAGTCAGTGACTCGTCGCGGCGGGCGACGAAGGCCACCGGCACCTCGCCCCATTTCGGATCGGATCGGCGCACCACGGCCGCTTCCGTCACCCGCGGGTCGGCCAGCATCACGCGCTCGATCTCGGCTGGGTAGATGTTCTCGCCGCCCGACTTGATCAGGTATTTCACCCGGTCCACGAAATCGAGGGTGCCGTCGGGGTTGCGTACGAACACGTCGCCCATGTGGAACCAACCGCCCCGGAAGTCCTGGGCGTTCACCTCGGCCGCCCGCCAGTAACCGCTGAACAAGGTCGGCCCGCGCATGCAGAGTTCGCCGGCCGAACCGTCCGGAACCTCATGGTCGTCAGGGTCGACCAGGCGGACCTCGCAGAACGGGCTCTGTTGCTTTGACAGTCGGGCCGGCGCGACACCGACCGGGATCAGGTTGGAGGAGCACGGCGGGCACCCGGTCTCGGTGGCTCCGAAGGTGTTGGCGTAGGGCGCATCCAGCAGCCGGGTAATCCGTGCGATGTCGGCCGGCGGCACTAGGTCGGCCATCACCCCGCAGACCTTTACCCCCCGAGCCACGATTCCCCGCCGTTCCAGTTCGTCGGCGAACGCGCCCACCATGCCCGGCATCAGCAGCAGCCAGCCGAGCGGCTCGGTCGCAATGACCTCGGCAAGACGATCCTGGTCGAAGCCGTCGACCGGGGTAACCTTGCCGCCGGTCATCAAGGCTCCGATTGAGCACTCGGCCGCGCCCATGTGGTACAGCGGCGACCAGGCGGCAAACGTGTCTTCCGGTGCGACGCCGAACTCCGCGCGGATGACAAGATTGCGAACGATCTCGGCACGATGGCTGATCACCGCGCCCTTCGGCAGACCGGTGGTGCCGCTGGTGTACAGGATCAGCAGCGGGTCTTCCGGCTCGACCGTCTCCAGCAGATCCAGATGAGCCGGTTCGGCGGCGGCCAAGGCAACCTCATAGGCCGGGCTGAACGTGATGGCCCGGGTTTCGCGACCGAGTTCGACCAGCTTCGGCCGATGGCGAGCCGACACCAGCAGAACCTTGGGCTCGACCAGATCTAGGCAGTGCGCTAACTCCCGCCCGGACAGACGCCAGTTCTGGCAGGCCAGGATCGCACCGAGCCAGGCCACGGCGAAATAGGTTTCCAGGTATTCCAGCCGGTTCTCCGACAGGATCGCCACCCGGTCGCCGCGTCCAACACCGCGACCCGCCAACAAGCCGGCCAGCCGGCGCACCCGCTCGACAAACGTCGTGTAGGTCAGGTGCCGGTCGCCGTCGTCAACAGCGACCCGATGCGGGTTCAGGCGCAGCTGCTGGAGCAGTAGGCTCGCAACGGTGCTTTGCGCGCTGCGGGCGACGGACGGTACAGCCGATCCTTGGTTCATCGCCTGCCCCTCAACGGAACTGGGCGCCGCCGTCCATGTCGATCACCGTACCCGACAGATAGGTGACGCGCGGCGATGCCAACATAACCGCCATCGCACCGATCTCCGACGGCTCCGCCATGCGATCGAACGGCAGCCGCCCAAGCATCTCCTGCCACCGCCCCTCGTCCCCAAGCTCGTTCTTCGCCCGGGTCTTCGACAGCGTGATGATGCGGTCGGTGCGAGTCGCCGACGGATGGATGCCGAACACCCGCACGTTCCATTCCGGCGAACGGCCGCCAACCGCGTTGGTGAACGCGTTCAGGGCGGCGTTGCCAGTGGCACCGCAGATGTAGTCCCAGCGCGGTTGGCGGCCGGCCATGCCGATGACGTTGACGATGGTACCGTCGCGCCGCTCCTTCATGCGCGCCAGGAACAGCTGGGTCATGTGGATGTAGCCCATGACCTTCAACGCCCAGGCCTGCTCCCAACGCGCCATGTCGATGTCGAACAATCCGCCGCCAGGGATGGCGCCGGCGTTGTTGACCAGGACGTCAGCGTCGCCGTGACTGGTCGCCAGTTTCTCACGGTCCGTCGGGTTCGACAGATCCGCCGCGACCGTTTCGACCCGGCCTTGAAGACCCTTGGCCGCTTCGGTCAGCCGACCTGCATCTCTGGCCACCAAGGTCACCGATGCGCCCTCGGCCAAAAACGCCTCGGCCACGGCCAGTCCGATGCCTTTCGAACCGCCCGTCACCACCACCCGCTTACCAGCCACCTGCAGATCCACGCTCGCCTCCCTCGGGTTGTCTTGTTGTGCTGATTGTCGACGCCCGCGGCGCTGGGGCCAAGCCTTTGCAAGAGATGATTTCAGCGACCCTACGCACGCACCCGTTCCGCCAACGCTCGGACGGTGTCCATGAAGACCTGAGCAGCCGACGATAGGACCGTATCGATCCGGGTGGTCAGGCCGACCGGACCTCGGCTGTCGCCGGTATCGGCCTTGAGTTCGGCCAGCGCCCCCTCCTCCAGGTCGGTCGCGACCACCCCATGCGAGATGATCCAGATCGCGTCACCGGAGCGCGTGTAGGTACGGCCAAACGCGTTCGACACGCTCTCGACCGACCGTGGCAGGGTTTCCAGGCCGTGCTGGGCCAGCAACCGCTCGACCGCCGGCCGGATGATCATTTCCGGAGTCGGCAGGATCACCACGAAGTCGCGCAACCGGGCGAAATCGAACATCGGGCTGCTCAGCAACGGATGGCCCGGCCGCACCACGAAGCTCAGCCGCTCCGAGTACAAGTACTCGAAGTTCAGGTTGGCCATCCGTTCCGGATTGCTCAACCGACCGACCACCATGTCCAGTTCGCCCTGGCGCAGCCGGTCGATCAACACCGGGTTGGTCCCGGAGATCACCCGGACCGTCTGCTCCGGCTGGCGAGTCATGAAGGATCGGACCGCTTCCGGCATCAAGCGCGCCGCGACGGTCGGCAACACACCGACGGTAACGTACCCGCCGCCCGCCGCCCGCACCGCGTCGACGCTCTCGAGGCCGCGACGCAGCGCGCTCAGTACCGCGTCGGCGTGACGGCGGAACACCGTGCCCTGCTCTGTCAGATGGACACCGCGGCGAGTGCGCTCGAAGAGCGGTACGTCGAGGATCTCCTCGAGTTCGCGGATGGTCTTGGACACTGCAGGCTGAGTGACCGACAGGCTGTCGGCGGCTCGGTTCACGCTGCCGAGGCGCGCCACTTCTACGAAGCAGTGAAGGTGCCTGATCTTCACCGGCCGATCGATCACGATTCCCTCCAGCGGTCGGCCTCAAGCCGCCCAAGCGGTAAGAAACAGTTATATCTGCGCGATGGAAAACTCATTTTACATAACTAATCCAGCGGTTCAGCATGCCGCAAGCGACCGAAACGCAGGAGCAAGGCGACGATGCAGGCGGTGACCATCGATAGAACGGTCGTCCACTACGCCCTGGAGGGCCCGGAGGACGCGCCGGCGTTGGTGTTCGCGAACTCCCTCGGCACCGATTTCCGGATCTGGGACCGAGTGCTCTCGCACCTCGACAATCGATTTCGCACGCTGCGCTACGACATGCGCGGACACGGGCTGACCGGAGCCGGCAGCGGGGACTTCGACATTCCGCGGTTGGCCGCCGATCTCGAAGGCCTGCTGCAGCACGTCGGATTCGACCGCACGTTGGTCTGCGGCCTGTCGATTGGCGGGCTGATCGCCCTGCAATTGGTTCGCGATCACCCGTCGCGGGTTCGCGCGCTGGTGCTGTGCGACACCGCGTCGAAAATCGGTACGCCCGAGATGTGGCAGGCCCGGATCACCGCGATCGAGCAGAACGGCCTGGAGAGCCTGGCCGACGGCGTGATGGAACGCTGGTTCGCTCCGTCGTTCCGGCTCAGCCGGCGCGACGAACTGGCGGCGTGGCGCACGATGCTGGTGCGCACCCCTGCCGAAGGCTATGCCCGCGCGTGTGCAGCGATCCGTGATGCCGACCTGACGGCCGATGCCGCCCGGATCGCGGTACCGACCCTCGCGATCTGCGGGTCGGAAGACGGCGCCACGACCCCGGCCGTTGTGAAGGCCCTGGCGGAAAGCATCCCGGGCGCGCAGTACCGCGAGATCGCCGACGCCGGCCACCTGCCCTGTGTGGAGCAGCCGGCCGCGCTGGTCGATCACATGCTGACCTTCTTCAAGGAGAACGGCCTTGTCTGATGAGCGGTTCGAGGCCGGAATGGCGGTGCGCCGGTCGGTGCTCGGCGACGCCCATGTCGACCGGGCCGAGGCCCGCAAGACCGCTTTCGACGGCGATTTCCAACGCTACATCACTGAGACCGCCTGGGGTTCGGTGTGGACCCGGCCCGGCCTGCCGCGGCCGACGCGCAGCCTGCTGACCCTGGTGATCCTGGCCAGCCTCGGTCACTGGGAAGAGTTCGTGATGCACATCCGCGCGGCTCGAAACACCGGCGCGACCCGCGACGAAATCAAGGAAGCGCTGTTCCATGTGGCGGTCTATGCCGGTGTGCCGGCCGCCAACCGCGCCTACGGACTGGCCAAGGGCGTCTATCAGGACGAGGACGCCGAGAAAGGAGCCGATCAATGACCGAGGTCACGGGCTACGGTCCTCGCGACTGGGGCAGCCACCCGCCCTACGTCGATCAGGGGTACAAATCGACCGCGCTGCGCGGGCCGACCAAGCCGTTGATTCCGCTGAAAGCAACGCTGAGCGAGTTGACCGGGCCAGTCTACGGCCATGACAGCCTCGGCGCGCTCGACGCCGACCTCACCAAGAACGGCGCCAAGAACGGCGAACCGCTGGGCGAACGCATCGTGGTCGCCGGGCGGGTCCTGGATGAGCGCGGCCGGCCGGTACCGAACACGTTGATCGAGATCTGGCAGGCCAACGCCGCCGGTCGCTATGTGCACATCATCGACCAGCATGCCGCGCCGCTCGACCCGAACTTCTTCGGCGGCGGTCGCTGTGTCACCGATTCCGAGGGCTGTTACCGCTTCTACACCGTCAAGCCGGGCGCCTATCCCTGGGGCAACCACCATAATGCCTGGCGGCCGAACCACATCCACCTGTCACTGTTCGGGCCGAGCTACCTGACGCGTCTGGTGACCCAGATGTACTTCCCAGGCGACCCATTGCTGGACCTGGATCCGATCTTCCTCGGTACCCCGGCCAAGGCCCGCGACCGGCTGGTCGCCAAGTTCTCGCTGGACCTTACTGAACCGGACTTCGCGCTCGGGTACGCCTTCGACATCGTTCTGCGCGGCGCTACCGCCACGCCGGTGGAGGCTTGATCGATGGCTGACACGCTCGGACAGACTCCATCCCAGACCGTTGGCCCGTATTTCGCCTACGGCCTCACACCGGAGCAGTACGGCTACCCGCTGAAGGCGATTGCCGGCGGCCGTCTGGCCGACGACACGTCCGAAGGCGAGCGCATCCGTATCGAAGGCCAGGTGTTCGACGGCAACGGTGCCGTGGTCGCCGACGCCATGATCGAGATCTGGCAGGCCGATGCCCAAGGCCGTTACGCGCACCCGGCCGATCCACGTGGCTCCAATTCCGACTTCCGCGGCTTCGGACGGTTCGGCACCGGAACCGATCCAAAGAACCGGTTCATCTTCGATACCGTCAAGCCGGGTGCGGTCGGGGATGGCCAGGCCCCGCACATCAACGTCATCGTGTTCATGCGCGGCATGCTGCTCCACACCTTCACCCGCCTGTATTTCTCCGATGAGACGGAAGCCAATGCCAGCGACCCGGTTTTGCGCACCGTGCCGGACAGCCGTCGGGAAACTCTGATCGCCCGCCGCCAGGACGGCCCGACCGGGACGGTCTATCGTTTCGACATCCACATGCAGGGCGACGCCGAAACCGTGTTCTTCGATGCCTGAGCCAATGAAGGAGAGCATTATGACCGCGCCCTGCATCATCACCGTCGCGATCACCGGCTCACTGCCGACCAAAGCCGACAATCCGGCCGTGCCGATCACCATTGCCGAGCAGGTCGAATCCACCCAGGAGGCGTTCGAGGCCGGGGCCACATTGGCGCATTGCCACGTACGCAAGGACGATGGGACGCCGACGTCCGACCCGGAACGCTTCGCGCGCCTGATGGAGGGGCTGCGCAAGCATTGCCCCGGCATGATCGTGCAGTTGTCGACCGGCGGTCGCTCCGGCGCCGGTCGGGAGCGCGGCGGCATGTTGCCCTTGAAGCCGGACATGGCGTCGCTTGCTACCGGCTCGGTCAATTTTCCGACCCGGGTGTACGATAACTCACCCGATCTGGTCGGTTGGTTGGCTGAGGATATGTTGACTTATGACGCGAAGCCTGAAGTAGAAGCATTTGATTTATCGATGATATTCAAGGCCGTTGAAATGGCATCTGCGGACCAGATCCGAGGGCCGTTGCACGTACAATTCGTGATGGGTGTGAAGAACGCCATGCCGGTCGATCGTTCGACCTTCGAGTTCTACGTCAGTACGTTGAAGCGCCTGGCACCGGACGCCACCTGGACCGGTGCCGGCATTGGCAAGGACCAGATCACCTTGAACCATTGGTCCCTGGAGCTCGGCGGCCACTGCCGTACCGGGCTGGAGGATAACGTCCGCCTCGATCGCCGCACACTGGCGCCATCGAACGCGGCGCTGGTGCAGCGGGTGGTCGATCTGTGCGAACAGTATGACCGACGACCGGCCAGCGTGGCCGAAGCTCGGTCGTTGCTGTCCCTTCCCGCCGCAGCCTGACCGCAAGGTCGATACGGGAGCCGTCCGACATGGTCAGCGTCTACGACTCCCGAATCCTCGGTCCGCTCTTCGGCGACCCCGAAATCGCCCAGCTGTTTGACGACGACGCGACGGTCCGCGCCATGGCCCAGGTCGAAGCGTCGCTGGCCAGGGCCGAGGCCAAGCTTGGCATTGTGCCGCAAGCCGCAGCCGAGCGGATAACCGAGGCAACCGAGGGCTTTGTGCCCGACCTTGAAGCGCTTGGAGAAGGTTCCGAACAGGCCGGTGTGGCGGTCATCGCATTCGTCCAGCAGTTCCGAGTCCACGTCGGTGGCGATGCCGCGCAATGGGTGCATTTTGGTGCCACCAGCCAGGACATCGTCGACACCGCGCTGATCCTGCAGCTTCGCGACGCGCTTGAACTGATCAGCAAGCGCTTGGATCGGGTGATCGCAGCGCTCGCGACATTGGCCGACACACACCGCAACACGGTCATGGCCGCGCGAACCCGCTACCAGCAGGCGCTTCCCACAAGCTTCGGCTTGAAGTGCGCCGGCTGGCTGATGCCGCTGGTCCGCTGCCGTCAGAGGCTGACAGAGTTGCGGCCGCGCCTGCTGATGGTGCAGTTCGGCGGGGCAGCCGGTACGCTCGCCGCCCTGGGCGACAAGGGCATTGCGGTGATGGAGGGCATGGCCGCCGACCTCGACCTTGCCTGCCCGCCCACCCCTTGGCACACCCAGCGCGACGGCATCACCGAATTCGGGTCCTGGCTGTCGCTGGTCACCGGGGCGCTCGGCAAGCTGGGTCAGGATGCCGTCTTGATGGCTCAGACCGAGGTTGGCGAACTCGATGAGAGCGCCGGCGGCGGTCGTGGCGGTTCGAGCACCATGCCACAGAAGACCAATCCAGTGACTGGTGAGGCCCTGGTCGCAGCGGCTCGTCTGAACGCCACTCTGCTCGGCAATCTGCACCAAGGGCAGATCCAGGAGCATGAACGCGGCGGGGTTGGCTGGCAGATGGAATGGGCGACCCTGCCGACCATGGTCGTCACCTCCGGCGCCGCACTTGCCAAGACCGAAGCGCTGCTCGGTCGGTTGGCCGTCGGTATCGAGCGGATGCGCGCCAACCTCGGCCCGGAGAACGGGCTGATCCTAGCCGAGGCCGCGACCTTTGCACTGGCCGAGTACATGCCGCGTCCGGACGCCCAAGCACTGGTCAAGCAGGCGGCACGCGCGGTGATCGATGACGGCGGGCATCTGGTCGACGCACTGCGTTCCCGTACGACCGCCACGGTCGACTGGGGCCGGCTGCGCGATCCCGCCTGCTATCTTGGATGCAACGACGCGCTGATCGACCGAGCGCTGGTGGCGGTACGCACCGCCTAGCGGTCGGCCGTGGCGTTACCCCGGCCGTTCGCCGCTGTCGTTTAGCCGCACCGACATTCTCACCAACTCGGCAAGAGAGCTTGCTCGCATCTTTTCCATCACGTTGGCCCGGTGCACTTCAACGGTGCGCTGGCTGATTCCGAGATCGTGCGCGATCTGCTTGTTCAGGCGCCCGGCGACCATGGCTTCGAGAACCTGCAGCTCCCGCGCGCTCAAAGTCCCGTAACACGATCGGACGCTGTCCAGTTCGACCTGAACGCGCTGGCGGTCCTCGCAATCAACAAATGCCCGCCTCACCACGTCGACCAGGTGCTGGTTGTCGAACGGCTTCTCGATGAAGTCGTAAGCTCCGTCACGCATCGCCTCGATCGCAATCGGAACATCGGCATGGGCCGTGATCATCACCACCGGCAGGACAACGTGGCGTTCGTTCAATGTCTTTTGCAGATCGAGACCGCTCATACCCGGCATTCGAATGTCGAGGAGAATGCATCCCGGAAGGGTCGGATCGAGCGCATCCAGGAACTGCTGCGCCGAAGCGAAACTGCGGGTTTCGATATCGGCAAGGCCGAGCAGCCCAACCAGCATCTCGCGGTTCAACTCGATGTCATCGACCACATAGGCGCAGGGCGTGCTCACGAGTGACACTTCCTGACTTTGATTGCGACGACGATCACTCCCACCCCACACTGCGACTCCGGCCTTGGTGGATTATACCTACCTCGCCCCAAAAGTCCGTAATAGCCCAATATCAATCTACGCAGGCGATCACTCGTCGCCGGCTACCGGTCCAATCGGCACCACTCCGGCCAGCTTGGGCAGCATTCAACCGCAAGCCGAAGGCAATCACCCAGCCAACTGGCGACCGGGTAGAGACTGGCGGCCGTAAATCGCATCCCAGCGCTGCTGCGCTGCGTCCAGTATCCGCATGGCCGGCAACACCGACCGACCTGGAACCGCTGGCAGTCTCCCCTCGCGAACCGCCGCAACGAAGTCCTTGGTCACCAGCGACAGATTCTCCTTTTCGGCGGCAACCTCCTGCGCCCCGGCCCCCGTGACGAGTTGGTTCCGCAGGATGTCGAGACGGTACGAATCGGCATCCGTGACGATCACGTTGTCGTAGATCCGCTCGCGCGAATGATAGGAGCCGGAGACCAGTAGGGTCTGGTTGCGCTGAGTCTCGATCGACAGGATGCATTCCATCGGAATGCCCGTCTTCGAATTGACCGGTCCGAGGAAGCTGTAGGCGAGTTCACCCTCGAAATCGAGCAGCCACAGGCCCAGATCCACGAAGTGGGTGAAGTGATGCCACAGGATGTTGTCGGTCCAACTGCGGTGGTAACCGGTGGCACCGACGTTCGACAGGCGGTGGATGAAGAACCGGCCGGAGATGTGGCGGATCGGATCCGTGCCGGCCAGGGACCGCTCGCGGATCGGGGCATACTCCGGCTGCAAGCGCATCGGATGGCATAGTCCGAATGTGACGCCGCGCGCTTCGGCGGCGGCCACCACGGCCTCCGACTCCTCCAACGTCATCGCGATCGGAATTTCCAGCAGCGTGTGCTTGCCGGCGTTGATCGACCGCAGTGCGAAGTCCGGATGGCTCTCGCTGGGCGACGCGATGATGACGATGTCGATCTCCGGATCGGCCAGCGCTTCATCCAGATCGGCGGTCCATTTCTGGTAACCGTAGCGTTCGGCGAACTCCTGCGACTGCTCCGGCCGCCGACCAACCAGGGTGTGGAAGCGACAACCCTCTCCCTGGAGCGCGTCGCTGTGCCAGACCCCCATCATGCCGTAGCCGACCATGCAGATGTTCATGCCTTCATCTCCTGTGCCTTGGATCGGGCCCGACGCAATTGCGCCGTGTGGTTTGACTGTCAGCCCAGCGACTTGATAAGAGCGCCGAGGCGGGTCATCTGGTCGTCATTGAGATCGAGCAGTGGCGGCCGAACCGGTCCAGCGCCATGCCCGACGAACCGCGCTCCCGCCTTCACGATGCTGACCGCGTAACCCTTTGCCTCATCTCGGATCGCGATGTACGGCAAGAAGAACTCCGTGAGCAACCGCCCGACGGTGGCGCCGTCCCCGCCGCGTAGTGCCGCGTAGAACGCCACGGCGGTCTCCGGGATGAAATTGAACACTGCGGAAGAGTAAGTCGTAACACCCATGGCATCATAGGCTTCGGCATAGATCTCGGCCGTCGGCAAGCCGCCGACATAGACCAGACGATCGCCCAGCCGCCGACGGACCCGCACCATGCGCTCGATGTCTCCGGCACCGTCCTTGTACCCGACCAGGTTCGGGCATGCATCGGCGAGGCGAGCGACCGTCTCCGCCGCAAACAGACAGTTGTCACGATTGTAGACGATCACGCCGATCTTCACGGCATCGCAGATTGCCTTCACATGTCGAAACAGGCCCTCCTGCTCGGCCGTGATGAGATACTGCGGCAACACCAGAAGACCATCGGCACCCGCCTTTTCGGCCACCACCGCCATCTCGACGGCCAGCCGAGTACCGTAGCCGACCCCCGCGATGATCGGTGTCCGTCCCCGGCAGACCGACACCGCGGTTTCGATGATCGACGGGTACTCGCCGGGCGTCAGCGAGAAGAACTCGCCCGTCCCGCCGGCGGCGAACAACGCCGCCGCGCCGTATCCGTTCAGCCATTCGAGTCGGGCTTCGTAGCCCTTGCGATCGAACGAGAGATCCGGCGAGAAATCAGTGACCGGGAACGACAGCAGCCCCGCCCCTACCTGCTGTTTCAGTTCCTGGGGGGTGGACGCCATCGTAGGTCTCCTCGATCAGTGCGGTCAGATCATCATGTCATATGATGTATTTTTCCACGCGTCGAGAGTCCACCCACGTTTTGGTCGGATTACTGGTCGGCGGTCGTTGAGACCAGGCTGGCGTAGCGGTCGCGGCCGCGGGTCAGATGACGTCCCATGGCGCGACGGGCCGCCGCGCCGTCCCGCGCCTCGATCGACGTTACGATCTGGTGATGCTCGCGCGAGACCTTCTGGAGGTAGCGCGTCATTTCCTCGGCCGACGACACCTGCACCCGCACGGTCTGACGCGGGATGATGTGATGGCCCAGGAACTCCAGGAACGACTCGAAGTACGGATTGCCGGTCGCCTGGCAGATCGACTTGTGAAACTCAAAATCGGCCGAGACTGCGACGTCACCGGTTCCGATGACCGCATCGAACGCCGCGACCGCCTGTTGGACCGCCTTGAGCTGTATGTCGGTGCGGCGCTCGGCGGCCAAGCCGGCGGCCTCGATCTCCACGCTGCGACGCAGTTCCATGATGGCGATCACGCCCTCGACGGTCGCCGCCCCGTCCGCCTCGATCCGGAACGGTCGCCGCCGCTTGTCACCAACAACAAACACACCGGCACCCTGCCGGGATTCAACCAGACCCTCGGCACGAAGCGCCGCGATTGCCTCACGAACAACGGTTCGGCTGACCCCGAATGCGGCGATCATCTCTTGTTCGGTCGGCAGTTTCTCCGACGAAACCAGCTCACCGCTACGGATCCTCTCGGCCAGCGTAGCGGTGAGTTCTTCGGTCAGGTTCCGGGACGGTGGCAATGGACTGAATTTTGGCATGGTCATCGCTGCATCACCGTCCCGTACGAGAGTTAAAAGTGAACTCCTGGATACTTCAGGCTCGGAATCCACAGAGTCAGAGCCGGGATATACGTCACCAGCAGCAACACTACCAGCATCGCGAGCCAGAACGGCCAAAGCGTCTTCGAGACCTTCTCGATCGAGACTTTGCCTATCGCACAACCGACAAACAAAGTTGTCCCCACCGGCGGGGTCAACAGTCCGATCGACAGGTTCAACATCATCACGATACCGAACTGCACCGGATTCACGCCCATCGCCGTCACCAGCGGCAGGAGAATTGGCGTGCAGATCAGAATCAGCGGAGCCATGTCCATGAACGTGCCGAGAACCAGCAACAGCACGTTGATCATGAGGAGCATCGTTATCTTGTCGTCCGTCAGCGACTGCAAGAAAATCGACGCCTTCAGCGGCAATTGCATGAGAGTCATCAGATAGGCGAACCCGGCGGCAAAGCCGATGACGATCATCACCATCGCCACCGTCTTGATGACGCTGTGTAGCAGCGCCGGCACCTGACTCCATTTGTAGTCGCGGTAGACGAACATCGTGACGAAGAACGCCCACACCACCGCAACGGCCGCAGACTCGGTCGGGGTGAAGATGCCTCCGACAACACCGCCGACGATGATCAGGATGGTCGCCAAGCCGGCCACCGCCTCCCAGGCGGTCTTCAGCGCCTCGCGCAACGGCACCAGTTCGCCCTTGGGGTAACCTTTCCGGACCGAGATGATGTACGACAGGATCATCAGCGCGACGCCAATCATGATCCCGGGGATGATTCCGGCCAGGAACAGCTGAGCGATCGACACGGTGCCACCCGCAGCCAGCGAATAGATGATCGCGTTGTGGCTCGGCGGAATGACCACGCCCTGGGTGGACGAGGTGATCGTCACATTGACGGCAAAGGTGTCGTCATACCCTGCTCGCTTCATCATCGGAATTAGGATCGACCCGATCGACGAGGTGTCGGCCACCGACGAGCCTGAGATGCCGCCGAAGAACATGGAGGCGAGGATGTTCACCATCGCCAGCCCGCCGCGCATGAACCCGACCAGGACATTGGCAAGATTGACCAACCGCCAGGCCATTCCTCCCTCAGCCATCAGAGCGCCGGCGAGAATGAAGAACGGGATGGCCAGCAGCGCGAAATTGTCGACGCCGTCGGAGATCTTCAACAGCACACCTTCGAGCGGCAAGCCGACGAACGCGGCGGTGACCAAAGAGGAGATTCCGAGCGAGTAGGCAACCGGCGTCCCAATCGCAATCAACGCAAACAAGCTGCCAAGCAGCAGGATCGGTCCGACATCACCGCCCATCAGACCGCCCTCTCGCTCGTGTCATCTGGTACAAAGGCCGATGCACGCGCCTTAGGCGCAACCAGCGCCTTTTCGATGACAAACAGCAACGTCACCAAGCTGCCGATCGGGATCGCGGTGTAGACCACGCCGACGCGGACATACTCAAACTCGGGATAGGACTGGAAGAACGTGGCGTCCACGAGCTTCATGCCATAGAACATCATGAACACCGACACACTGGCCATCAGCAGGTCGATCACCATCCGCAGGATCCGCCCGACCGCCGGCGACACCGCGTTCTCGACGATCTCCAGGCGCAAATGGGCGTCCGCCCGATAGCAGACTGCGGCACCGTAGAACGTCAGTTGAACAGCCAGGAAGATCGACAGCGGCTCGGAATAAAACGCGCCGATATGCAAGACGTAGCGGGAAAACACGCCGAACGCGATCAAGATCGTCATGACGACGACCGAGGCGCAGCACAGGAATACGCATGCCATGTAGAGCTTATCCATGGCTGCAACGTAGCAATCACGCATGATGATTCGTCCCCGACCAGCAAACCAGACGGACGGAACGACCAGTCGGCCGTTCCGCCCAGGTTGGAGTCTGCTGCTTACTTAACAGCAGCAGCGCGTTTGATCAGGTCGGCATACTTCTCGCCGAACTTCATGCGGACCGGCTCGGTAGCCGCAATAAACGGTGCCTTGTCGACGTCCGTGATGACTTCGTAGCCGAGGGCCCTGATCGCGGCGAGCGACTTCTGCTCCCGGGCGGCCCACAGCTCGCGCTCCTTCTCGACCGCCATGACCGACGCCTTGCGGATCAGCTGCTGGTCCAGCGGGGTCAGCGTGTCCCACACCTTCTTCGAGAACACGAAGAGTTCCGGTACCATCAGATGCTCGGTCAGGGTGTAGTACTTCGCGACTTCGTAGTGCTTGCCCGACTCATAGGACGGCGGGTTGTTCTCGGCGCCATCGACCACGCCGGTCTGCAGCGACGTGTAGAGTTCGCTGAACGAGATCGGCAGGCCGTTGCCGCCCATGGCGTTGACCATCTCGATGAAGATCGGATTCTGCATGACCCGGATCTTCAAGCCCTTGAGGTCTTCGATGCTCTTGATCGGGCGAGTGTTGTTGTAGAACGAGCGCGATCCGGCATCCATGTAGCCGAGGCCGATCAGCCCGCCCTTCTCCAACTTGTTCAGCAGATTGGTGCCGAGTTCACCGTCAACCACCTTGTGCATGTGGTCAACGCTCCGGAAAAAGTACGGCAACGCAAACGCATTGAATTCTTCGACGATCGGGCCGACCACACCGACGCTGACCCGGGTCATTTCCAGCGCACCGACCTGGACTTGTTCGAGCGCTTCCTTCTCGCCGCCGAGCTGCATCGAGTGGAAGATCTTGATCTTGAGACGACCCGCGGTCCAAGTATCCAGCAGATCGCCCATGTACTGGATAGCATCCGTCGTCGGATACCCCATCGGGTGCACGTCGCTGGACTTGATTTCCAATGCATGAGCCGCCGGCGCAGCAAGAACACTTCCGGCAAGCAGGGATGCGGCAAGGGTACGGCGCATCCCGGTGAGTGAGATCATCATGACGGTTACTTCCTCCCTGTAGATTTATATCGTCTCATTGTTCTCGAAGTAACGACTTCTGCCGTCTCCGGAGAACCGGCATCGGTTGCGCCAGTCTCGTAATTCATCATATAACCGTATCACTTCACCCGGCGCAACAGCGGAGCATGGCGTGCCAAAAACTGTTCTGATCACCGGCGCTGCCGGCGGTGTCGCTGGCCATCTTCGCCGTGAACTCGGCGATGCCTACCGGTTGGTCCTGTCCGACCTCCACCCGATCAAGGACCTTGCACCCCACGAGGTCTTTCGCGGTGCGGATCTCGGTGATCTCGAGGCTCTCCGCCGGTTGATGCCGGGGGTTGACGCAATCGTGCATCTCGGCGGCCAATCGATCGAGGGACCTTGGAGCGACGTGCTCGATCGCAACATCGTCGGCGCCTACAAGCTGTTCGAGGCGGCCCGGCTCGAAGGCGTCACCCGGGTGGTCTTCGCGAGTTCCTGCCATGCGGTGGGCTTCTATCGGCTGGACGAGACGATCGAGGCCGACGCTTATTTCAAGCCGGATGGCCGCTACGGGGTCAGCAAGGTCTTCGGCGAGGCTCTTGGCAGCCTGTACGCCCACAAATACGGCTTCGACGTTCTGGCCCTGCGCATCGGCAACGTGGGGCCAAGGCCGGTTGACCGCCGCCGCCTGACCTCGTGGCTCAGCCCCCGCGACCTTGCCGCACTGGTCCGTCTCGGGATCGAGAAGCCGGACCTCGGCTACGAAGTCGTCTTCGGCATGTCCCGCAACACCGGATCCTGCTGGGTGAACAGCACCGCGGACCGCCTCGGCTACGTCCCGCTCGACGACGCGGCCGACTATGCCGAAGAGATCAACCAGAAGCCGTTCGATCCGAACGCTGCCGCCAACATCTACCAGGGCGGACCATTCGTCGAAGCCGAGGCAGGCGGAGATCCGGCCAAAGGGTTCTGAGAATGTCCGACTACAGCGCCATCGGAGCCGGTCCGAGGCCCCGGCACCTCATCCCTTCGGGGGCGTGTGACAGCCATGTCCACGTCTACGGTCCGGCCTACCCGGTCGCGCCCACCTCGCCGCTCCCTCCACCGGTACAGGCCACGACGGCCGTTCTGATGGAACTGCACCGGCGCCTCGGGGTCGAGCGCGCCCTGATCGTGCAGCCGTCGGCCTATGGCTTCGACAACGCAGCCACACTTGACGGCATCCGCGACTACGGCGCAGGAGCACGCGGCATCGTCGTGGTGCCGCCTGGAACGGACGAAGCCGAGCTTGCAGCATTGGATCGCGCCGGGGTGCGCGGCATCCGCTTTCACATGATGCCGGGCGGGTTGCTCGACTGGGACGACCTGCCCGGCATGGCCGCCCAGGCCGCAGCGCTGAACTGGACGATCAACCTGCAGCTCGACGGCCGGACACTGCCGGATCACATCGAGCAACTGCGCTCCCTTCCCTGCAAGCTGGTCATCGATCACATTGGCAAGTTCCTGGAGCCGGTCGGCATAGACCATCCGGGATTCCGGGCACTGCTGGAACTGCTCGATGGCGGCCGCTGTTGGGTCAAGCTGTCGGCGCCATACGAAACATCACGAACCGGTCCGCCGTCCTACGAGGACGTCGCGGTGCTCGGCCGGGCGCTGGCCGCCCAAGCGCCCCAGCGTGTTTTGTGGGCCAGCAACTTCCCGCACCCCGGCGCCCAAGCCAACCGACCGGAAGATGCCGGCCTGATGGACGCCGTGCTCGACTGGTTCGCCGACGACGCCGCGCGCCGGTTGGCGTTGGTGGACAATCCAGTCGAACTCTACGGCTTCTGAAGCGGTCTACCGGTAGCGCCAAGCCTGGGTACGGGCCAACAGACCGCGCGTCACCGCGAGATGGAGCAACCGGGCCGCCACGTTGGTGTAGAAGATCATCATCCCCATGGCTGCCGCCGGCGCCACATCACCGGCGTCGTCCATGTTCAGCACCGCAACCGAGGCCAGCTTGGTGGTCGGTGAATACAGGAACACCACAGCCGACACCGTGGTCATGGCGTTCACGAACAGGTAGATCGAGATGTCCAGGATCGCCGGCAGGCAGACCGGCACGGTGACCCGGGCGAACAGCCGCCAGACCGGCTGTTTGAGCGAGGCCGACACGCTTTCGAATTCCTGATCCATCTGCTTGAGCGCGGTCACCGCCGTCAGGTGGGCGACGGTGTAGAAGTGGGTAACCGTGCTGAGCACCAGGATCGCCATGGTGCCGTACAGGAAGTTCAGCGGGTTGGCGGGGTCGTTGAAGAAGAAGATGTAGGCGAGGCCCAGCACCATCCCCGGGATCGCCATCGGCATCATCGCCAGGAACTGGAACAGGGTGCGCCCGACCCGGAGCCCTTGCGTCTTCTCCACCAGATAGGCGCCGAGGAACACGAGACCGGTACCGATCACCGCGGTGTACACCGCCAGCCGGATCGAGTTGCCGTAGGCATCCCACCCACCACCGTCGGTGCGATCGAAATCGTATTGCCGCAAACTCGGCGTCAGGTCGTAGGGCCACAGTTTCACCAGCGCCGCGAACTGGCAGACCGTCAGGATGCCGACAATGAACACCGCAACGGCGATGCACAGGCCGAGGGCGGTCCAGTCGGCCGCCTGTTCCGGTTTCGGCTCGAACGGCACCGCGCGCGCCGACAGAGCCGCTACCTGGCGGCGCTGGATGATCCGGTCGACCGCAAACGCCAGAACAGCCGGGATCAGCAGCACCACCGAGACCACAGCCCCCATCTCGAAGTTCTGCTGGCCGATCACCTGCTTATAGATGTCGACCGCCAGCACGTCGTACTGGCCGCCGATCACCTTGGGCAGACCGAAATCCGTGATTACCAGGGTGAACACCACGAAGCCCGCCGAGATCAAGCCATAGCGCGCGCTCGGGATCGTCACAGTCCAGAACCGTCGCCAGACGCTGGCCTTCAATGACACCGCCGCCTCGTGCAGGCGGGAGTCCGAGATCGCGAGCGCCGTCGCGATGATGATGAAGGCGTGCGGGAAGGTGAAGAACACCGATCCGATCACGATACCGATCGGCCCGTAGATCGAATGGCCGAACAGCACGTCCTTTAGAAAACCCTGGTTACCGAACAGGTAGATCAGCGCAATGCCCGGCAGCAGCGACGGCACAAGGATCGGGATCATCGCGATCAGCCGGAAGGTACCCTTGAACGGCATGCAGGTTCGCGACAGAGCATAGGCGAAGGCGAACGCCAGGGTCACCGTGATCACCGTGCTGATGGCGGCGATCTTCACCGAGTTCTCGATCGACTGCACCAGCGACGGTGTCGAGAAATAGGTCCAGTAGTTCTCGATGCCTCGGCTCGCGGCCGGTCGCATCACGACCCGCCGGAACTCGTTGGAGGTGAAGGTGTGCCAATCCCGATCGGCGATCCGCTCCGAGCCGATCAGGAAGACCGCGCCGTCCACCGCGCTGCGGAACTGGTAGCGCGTGGTGCTGCGGAAGCTGAAATCCGGCAACAGATCGACCACCGACAGCCGGCCATCGTGGCTGGTCGCCAGTTCCGGGTGAGCGCTTGCCGGCAGAGCTTCGATCAGCGCCGCCAGCGTCACCGGTTTGGTCCAGCCTTCGCCTCGGTCGATCTGAAGTTCGTAGTTCGACGGCGCAAACCGGTAGGTCGTGAACGACTTGGACAGCATGGTGTAGAGCGGCAGCGCCAGGGCCAGCACCAGATAGAGCCCGATCGCCAGCAGGAAGAGCCGGATGAGCCAGGCGTCGCGGTCCAGCTTGGGCCGAGCCACCCGCGCGCCGAGGCCAAGGCTAGCCATCGGCGTCGCTCCCGCTGGCATCACGGCCCGCGAACACGTGCAGGCGGTCGACCGGCAACTCAATCGACAGAGCCATGCCGTCCGCAATGTCCAGGCGCCGGATGGCGTTGACGGAGAAGTCGGCCTCAACCTCCACGGCGCCGAATGCCTGGCCAGTCAGCACCGCACGCCAGAACGACCCCAAGAATTCAAGAGCGTGAACCGTCACATCGAAGCGGTTGCCACCTTTGGGCCGAATGCCGCTAGCCTCGACCGGCACGACGTCTTCCGGACGGATCGCCAATGTGGCC
The DNA here is from genome assembly GCA_000171835.1 of alpha proteobacterium BAL199. Lineage (GTDB taxonomy): Bacteria > Pseudomonadota > Alphaproteobacteria > Thalassobaculales > Thalassobaculaceae > Thalassobaculum_A. Next base: position 215,584 of record ABHC01000008.1, read on the forward strand.
TCCGCGCCGGCATCCAGATCATGCGGCCGGCACTGCAGAACTGTCTGGCCGAGCCGAACGTGGTCAGCATCGACGATCACCACCGGCAGCCGGTTCATGGCCCCGATGAAATCAGCGACGAACAGGGTCGCCGGTTCACGGTAGATCTCGGTCGGGGTGCCGATCTGGTCGATGACGCCGTGGTTCATCACCACGATCCGGTCGGCCATCGACAGCGCTTCCTCCTGGTCGTGGGTCACCATGACGGTGGTCACGCCGAGGCGGCGCTGCAGCGCCTTGATTTCGTGGCGCAGATGGACGCGAACCTTGGCGTCCAGCGCCGACAGCGGTTCGTCGAGCAGAAGCAGGCCCGGGGAGGTGGCGATGGCTCGGGCGAGCGCGATGCGCTGCTGCTGGCCACCGGACAACTGAGCGGGATATTTGGTTCCCTGCTCCGGCAAGCCGACAAGTTCCAGCAGTTCCGCTACCCGGCGCTCGATCTCGGTGCGCGGCAGGCATTGGCTTTCCAGCCCGTAGGCG